>NZ_JASGFN010000030.1:0-88704 GCF_047605525.1 Paraburkholderia sp.
CCCCACCCCTCGCGGTGGGGTTTCGGCGTTTACCGGCCGCTATCGTTCAGACAGATGCGCCCCGGTCATCCGGATAGATTTACCTTCAAATGTTCCGACGCGGCAGGACCCCCTGATTTACTCGCGTGCCTGAGCCGTATAAGTCCCCAGATTCCTTCTGGCTGCGACAGCTTCAATCCTCAACATAACTGACCATTTTTCAGTTCGTCGCGGTTGGTAGCGTTGACGCCGGCCTGCGTACAGCCTCCAGTCGCGCACCCTTAACATTCACCCCTAATACTGTATAAACATACAGTATTTTCAGGCACAATACCCGATCCCACAACCTCCCATACTGCAAGAAGTTGGCTGCATATCAGCGCTATTTATATGCAGAATCTGCAAATTTTCCGTCCACCCGGTCAGATATGGCAAGGCAACGAGCTTGCCGGCTCTGACTCGTACGTGATTTCCAGTGGCTATGCCGGGCTGGATCGGTTGCTGCCAGGGCAAGGCTGGTCGGCGGGTGGTCTGACGGAACTGTTGATCGAGCATTGCGGCTTGGGGGAGGTGCGTCTGTTGGCTCATGCACTTCGTCATCTGACCCGGCAGGCCGGGCGGCACATCATGCTCGTGGCGCCTCCCTATCAGCCCTGTGCCGCGGCGCTGAAGGCTTGGGGGATCGATACCGGGCGCGTGCTGTGGGTGCGCGCGATGGAAGATCAAGCGCTCTGGGCCGCTACTCAGGCATTGAAGCAGAACGGTATCGGCGCGGTCCTGGTCTGGCTGTCGAGTGCGCGTGCAGACAAGGTCCGGCGCCTGCAGGTGGCGGCTCAGGAGTCGACGGCGCTCGCATTCCTGATCCGTCCCGTGGAAGTGGCCTCGCAATCTTCACCGGCGCCCTTGCGGATGATCTGCGCCCCCCTTCTGCCGGCCAACGCGGAGACGATCAATCGCCGCCAGTGGTTGCAGGAAATCGGTCTGTCGATCGACATCTTCAAGCGCCGCGGACCGCCGCTAGCCGAGCCTCTTCGTCTCGTTCTGCCTTTGCAGAGCGTCGTGTTGCCGGAAAGCGGGAGCGGCAGTCATCAACGCCCAGAGGTCAAACATGTTGTGGATCGCCGTCACCTTGCCGCTGTTGCCGCTGGAAGCGGTGAAACCGTTCGCACCCTTTCCGGATGGTTCACTCGCGAAGCCGAATCAGCCTGATTCGCGCGGCGTCACCAGCCAGTCTCGAGTTGGCACGGCTCCAGGCACGCGAAGCTGTTATGCGCTGGCCGATCACGCCCATATCCTGATGCCGGATCTCGACGCCCTGCGCGCCGGCGTGCAGGCAGGACACTCGCGCTCATACGCATTGGCGCTGGCGCCCGGTTTGACGTTACTTGCCGCCGATGCAGCCCGCGAGACCCAGGCATTCGAAGCGATCGCGCTGGCCTTGCTGAGCTACACACCCAAAGTGTCGCTCGCCGATGCGCACACGCTGCTGCTGGAAGTCGGTTCCGGCCTGCGCCTGTTCGGCGGCTTGCGCGCGTTGTTGTCGCGTGTGTTGGCTACGGTGGCAGAGTTCGGCTATGCGGCGCGCATTGCCTGCGCGCCGACCGCCTGGGGCGCATGGCTATTGGCGCAGGCACGCGCGTGCCGGCAGGGACGTCGCTGGCATGTGGTCAAGGCGGCGTCGCTTGCACGTGTGCTCGATGGTTTGTCCGTCGCGCTATTACCGGTCGCGCAGGCGCATCGCGATGCGTTCTTGCATGTCGGCTGCGCGACGCTCGCCGATTTGCGCGGTTTGCCGAGGTCTGGTGTCGTGCGGCGTTTCGGCCGCGGCATTCTGGATCTGCTCGCGCAGGCGTACGGCACGCTGGCCGATCCGCGCGAATCGTTTCGCGCGCCGGCGTCGTTTCATGCGCAACTGGAATTGCCGTCGCGGGTCGATAACGCCGATGCGCTGCTGTTCGCCGCGCGCCGGCTGATCGTGCAACTGGCCGGCTGGCTGAGTGCGCATCATGCGGCGCTCAGCAGCTATACGTTGCTGCTCGAGCATGAGCTGGCGTCGCGTCATGCGTCGAGGACGTCGAGTCTGAAAGTCGGGTGGGCGATACCGTCGCGTGATGCCGAGCATCTGATCTGGCTGTTGAGGGAAAAGCTGAACCAGACGGTGCTGGCGGCACCGGTCATCGAGTTGAAGCTGGTGGCGGATCAGATCGTCGACTATGCGGGGCGGCCGAACACGTTGTTTCCGATGCCCGGGTCGGACGGCGATTCGCTCGCGCGGCTGCTCGAACGCCTGAGCGCGCGTCTGGGGCCTGAGAACGTGTTGCAGATGTCGGTGCGGAACGATCATCGCCCGGAGCGGGCAATGCGCGTGGAAGCCTACGAGGCGCAAGCGTTTTCGCGCAGGCCGCGCGCGCCCGCGAAGAGCCGCGCCAAAGTCAAGGCGGACAAGACCTGGCTGACCGACGAACTGCGCAATGCGGCTCTGGAAAAAGAGCACGAGGACAGCGAAACGCCAGCGCAAGCCAGTCCAGCCGCCGACACTGCGAACTCTTTCGCGACAACGCAGCCCGAGCATCACGCCCACGCCTCGCTCGATCTCCCCGATAGCGCGTTGCCTTCGCAACCGCGCCCGCTCTGGCTGCTCGATCAGCCGCTGCGTCTGATGATGCGCGACCAGCGGCCGATCTATCGCCGGCCGCTGAAAATGCTCACGCGTACCGAGCGAATCGAAGCGGGGTGGTGGGACGGCAATCCCGTCGAGCGCGATTACTACATCGCGGCCGACGATCGCGGCCACATGTTCTGGGTGTATCGCGAGCGTGTCAAAGGCGAGTGGTATCTGCAGGGCCTGTTCGGCTGAGCGTGATGAAGATTCCTGCGCCATCCTCCCCCCCGCAGCAGACGTTCGCGGCCCATCTGCCGGCGTACGCGGAACTGCATTGCCTGACCAATTTCTCGTTCCTGCGCGGCGCCTCGCATCCGTATGAGCTTGTCGAGCGGGCGATGTCGCACGGCTATAGCGCGCTTGCGATTACCGACGAATGTTCGTTGGCAGGCGTCGTGCGCGCTCACACGACGGTAAAGGAAATCGCGGAGGAGCAGGAGCGCGAACGGAAAGAGCGCGAGGAGAAGGCCAGCAAAGCCGCGCAGGACGCGGTATCTTCGGAGGACGTCATCAGCAGGGTGGCTTCGTCGGAGGAAGTCCAAAAGGAGACCCAAAAAGAGGCCACCCAAAACGAGCCATTAAAGCCAATCCCTCACCTGATCATCGGCAGCGAATTCAACCTGACCGACGCCGATGGCAAACCCTTCTGCACGTTGATCGCGCTCGCCATCAATCGCAACGGCTACGGCAACCTGTCCGAACTGATCACGCTCGCGCGCTCGCGCGCGGACAAGGGCAGCTATCGGATCGGCCCAGCCGATTTCACCGCGTCGCTACCGCACCTCGAGCATCTGCAAGGACTGCCCGATTGCGCGCTGCTGCTCGTGCCGCAACGCACGGCGACGCTGTCGCACACGCTGCGTTGCGCGCACTGGCTCGCCTCGTTCGCGGCGCGGCGCGCGTGGATCGCGCTCGAGCTGTGGCAAACCGGCAGCGACGATCTTCAGATCGACGCATTGCGGATGCTTTCAGAAGAGAGCGGTTTGCCGCTCGTCGCAGCGGGTGGCGTGCTGATGCACACGCGCTCGCGCAAGCCGTTGCAGGACACGCTGACCGCGATCAGGCTCGGCACGCCGCTTCCGGGCTGCGGTTATGCGCTCGAGGCCAATGCGGAGCGGCATCTGCGCACGCGCGTGCGTCTGGGCAAGCTGTATCCGCGCGATGCGCTCGAAGAAACGCTGCGCATCGCCGCGTTGTGCCGTTTCTCGCTCGATGAACTGCAATACGAATATCCGGAGGAACTGGTGCCCGCCGGCGAATCGCCGTCGAGCTATCTGCGCAAGCTGGTCATGGCCGGTGCGCTGGAGCGTTGGCCGGACGGCATGGACCTGAAGCGGATCCAGCAGATCGAGAAGGAACTGGGCCTGATCGCCGATCTGAAGTACGAGAAGTATTTTCTGACGGTGCACGACATCGTGCGCTTCGCGCGCTCCAGAAACATTCTGTGCCAGGGGCGGGGCTCGGCGGCGAATTCGATCGTGTGCTACTGCCTGCATGTGACGGAAATCGATCCGGTCAGCATGAACATGCTGATCGAGCGATTCATCTCGCGCGCTCGCAACGAGCCGCCCGATATCGACGTCGATTTCGAGCATCAGCGGCGCGAAGAGGTGATCCAGTACATCTATGCGAAGTACGGCCGCCATCGCGCGGCGCTGACGGCATCGCTGATCACCTATCGTTCGCGCAGCGCGCTGAAAGACGTCGGCAAGGCGCTGGGTCTCGAGGCGTCGTTGATCGAGCGGATCAGCAAGTCGCAGCAATGGTGGGACGGCCCGGACGCGGTGGCCGCCTATCTGGCCGAAGCGGGCTTCGATGCGAGCTCGCACATCACGCGCAATCTGATCCGGCTCACCAAGGAGCTGCGCAATTTTCCACGGCATCTGTCGCAACACGTCGGTGGCTTCGTGATCGCGAAAGACAGGCTGTCGCGGCTCGTGCCGATCGAGAATGCGTCGATGAAAGATCGCAGCGTGATCGAGTGGGACAAGGACGATATCGACGCGCTCAAGCTGCTGAAAGTCGACGTGCTCGCGCTCGGCATGCTGTCGGCGATCCGGCGCGCGCTCGAATTCGTCGCGCTGCGGCGGGGTTTTCCGTCGTTCAGGATGCAGGACATTCCACGCGAGGATCGCGCCGTCTACGAGATGTGCGGCCATGCCGACACGATCGGCGTGTTCCAGATCGAATCGCGCGCGCAGCAAAGCATGCTGCCGCGTCTGAAGCCGGACAAGTATTACGACCTCGTGATCGAAGTGGCGATCGTGCGGCCCGGGCCGATTCAGGGCGGCATGGTGCATCCCTATCTGCGCCGCAAGCAGAAGCTCGAACCGATCGATTACGCGAAGGACGAATTGCGCCCGGTGCTCGAACGCACGCTCGGCGTGCCGATCTTCCAGGAGCAGGTCATGCATCTGGCGATGGTCGCGGCGAAATATACCGGCGAGCAGGCCGACAGGCTCAGGCGCGCGATGGCCGCATGGCGGCGCAGCGGCAATCTCGCGAAGTATCAGCAGGATCTGACCAGGCGCATGCGGGCGCGCGGCTATGAACAGGCGTTTATCGACCGCATCTGCAAACAGATCGAGGGCTTCGGCGAATACGGCTTTCCGGAGAGCCATGCGGCGAGCTTCGCGTTGCTCGTCTATCTGAGCGCGTGGCTGAAGCGTTATGAGCCGGCCGCGTTTCTGGCGGGTTTGCTGAACAGCCAGCCACTGGGTTTTTATTCGCCGTCGCAGCTCGTGCAGGACGCGAAGCGTCACGGCGTCAAGGTATTGCCGCCCGACGTGAGCGTGAGCGATTGGGAGTCGACCTTCGAGCGGCGCGATGCCGAAGGGCGGCGGATCGTGGCGGACGAAACCCGGTTGCGGAGTCAGTATGCGGTGCTGTCCGCGCAACAGCTACGCAATCTGTCCTTGCCGCACCTGAAGGTGAGCCGGACGATCCGCCGTGCCGCGCAGCGCCGGACCGCGCGCGTATTCCAGCCGCCGGGTACCTATGGGGCGCGTGGTCCGGCGGTGCGCATCGGCATGCATCTGATCAAGGGGCTCGCGCAGGAGGCTGCGGAACGCATCATGGCGGCCCGCCGCGCCGCGCCGTTTGCGGACGTCGACGATCTCGCGCGCCGCGCGGCCTTGACGCGGCGCGATCTCGAGGCGCTGGCCGCGGCGAATGCGCTTGCCAGCATCGCCGGTCATCGGCGCGAGGCGTGGTGGGCCGTGACCGCGCAGCACACGGTGCCGAAGCTGCTGCGCGACGCGCCGATTGCCGAAGCGTCGCTCGCGTTGCCGCCGGCCAGCGAGCATCGCGAGATCGTCGACGACTATGCGAGCCTCGGTCTCACGCTCAATCGTCATCCGCTCGCGCTGTTGCGCTCGCGTCTCGCGCAGCAGCGTTTTCGCACGGCGGCCGAGCTTGCCTCGTGCGGACACGGCACGCTCGCGCGCGCGTGCGGCATCGTCACCGTGCGGCAGCGGCCGGGCACGGCGAACGGCACCGTGTTCGTATCCATCGAGGATGAGACCGGCTCGATCAATGTGATCGTCTGGCCGTCGCTCGTGGAAAAGCAGCGCAAGGCGTTGCTGGGCTCATCGCTGCTGGCGGTCTACGGCGTCGTGCAGTGCGACGATGGCGTGACGACCGGCGGCGATAGAGCGGACCGGCACGCTCGGAGCGGCAACGAAAGCCGCGGTGGCGCGGCAACACAGAAGAGGCGCAAGCAGAAGGGCGAGGTGGTTCATCTCGTCGCCCATCGCCTCGAGGATTACAGCGCATGGCTCGGCGAACTGGCCACGATGAGCCGAGATTTCCATTGATTGAGACAGGCAGGCCTCGCTGCCGTGATCGAACGCGGCTTTGCGATGCTGGCGGTTCACGCCGACGGTGAATCGCCCCGCCACGGAAACGCGGCCAAGACCTCGCGGATCGCCGTGTCGAACGGCGTGCGCCGGCCGATCCCCAGCGCTTCGAGCCGGCTCGACGCCAGATGGCAGTTATGCGGGCGAGGCGTCGCATCGGTTGGCGTGTGCTGCGGCGCCAGATGCGCGTCGAGCTGCAGCGCTTCGGCGAGATGCACGGCGATCTCGTATTTGGTCATCGGTTCGTCCCCCGACCATTGCACGATGCCCGAGATTGTTTCGCCGCATGCATGCCGTTCGAGCATTTGCCGGATGACGCAGGCGACGTCGGGCGTGAAGGTGGGATAGCGGATCGCCCATGCGTCCATCGTCGCGGCTCGGCCGTCCGGCGCGGCCGACGCGGCGATCGCCGGCACGAGGCTTGTCACCGCCGATTCCGACCAGTCGACGATCGGCCCATACAGCAGCGGCAAACGCAGCACGCAGCCGCGCGCGGCCGTTTCGCCCAGCGCCCGTTCTCCTTCGAGCTTGCTGCGTCCGTAGGCGTTGAGCGGCGCGGGCGCGCTGTCGTGCCGGTAGGGCGGATGCGAGCCGTCGAACACGTAGTCGGTGGAGATCGACAGGGTCCACGCGCCGCACCGGTTCGCCGCCGCGGCAAGGCTGCGCACGGCATCGACATTCAGCGCGCGGGCCAGCGCCGGGTTGTGCTCGCAGACATCGGGACGGCGCTCCGCCGCGGCAATCACGACGGCGTCCGGCGCCGTCTGCTCGATGAAGTGTCCGACTGCCTCTGCGTCGCGAATGTCCAGCGCGACCCTCCGCGGCGATGGCCGGCTGAACGCGGTGGCGACGATCTGCCAGCCGGTTTGCCGCGTCAGTTCGTCGACGAGCGCGCGGCCGAGCAGCCCGGAACCGCCGATGACGGCAACCTTGAACATGACCGGCACCCGCTCAGCGGACGGACGTGACCGTGTAGCCGGCCTCGTCGATCGCGGCCTTCAGCGCATCGACGGATTGTGCCGACTCCACCACGACACGGCCGGCCGCGAGGTCCACCTGAACCCGCGCGGCGGTGTCGTGTTCGCGGATCGCGTTTGTGACGGCCGCGACACAATGCTGGCAGCTCATACCTTCTACGTGGAGTTCGATCGTCATTGCAGGGACCTCGGTGAAATCAGGATGGCAGATAGTTGAATTATGCCTGCCGATCCGTATTTGAGTGGCTGACCTTCCCATCATGGGAAGGTGTACGATCGACTCAAACCTTGGGGAAACAGTCATGAATATTGGTGAAGCGGCCCGCGCGTCGGGCATTACGGCGAAGATGATCCGTTATTACGAAAGCGTTGGCCTGCTGACGGCGAAGGCGCGCACGAGCGCCGGTTATCGCGTATACGGCCCGCAGGAGGTGCATTCGCTGCGCTTCATCCGCCAGGCCCGCCGGCTCGGTTTTCTGGTCGAGGATATCCGGCGGCTGCTCGCGCTATGGCACGATCGCTCGCGCGCGAGTGCCGAAGTAAAGCGGATTGCACTCGAGCATGTTGCGGAGCTCGATCGCCGCATTGCCGAGCTGACCGACATGCGCGACACGCTCGCGCATCTGGCCGATCATTGCCACGGCGATGACCGGCCCGAGTGCCCGATTATCGAACGGCTTGCCGATACGGATCTGGTTTCGGGGCAGGGTTGTCATCCGCTTTGACTGTGGCGAGTGGGAAGGTGCAACTCGATTGGGACATTTCTCGCCACCTTGCGGAATTTGCACCTGAATTGTGCAAATAAAGGAGGATGAATCCAAGGGACGACGCAGGCGGACTGCTAAATGCAATAAAATCAGTGGTCTTATTGCAGCATTGTTGTGCATCATTCCAAAATGGAATGCGCATCATGCGGGCATTTCACTGGTCAGGTTGCACTATCCGGCTATAATTAGGGTTAACCCTTTTGCGGGAAATCCCTGATGTTCGATCACCGGGGATTCGATCTGATCCTTGGAGAACATCATGTTTGCATTCCTTCTTGAAAAGCTGAGCACCTGGTTCGAAACCGCTGAACGCGAGCGTCGTGAAGCCTACCTGGCATCGTCGTCGGATATCGTCCAGCTCGAACAGCGTATCCGCTCGCTCGAAGCTCACGGCTACTCGCTGTAAGTTTCACTTCCCGGTTCGACCCGGCGCGCGTTGTCGCGCGACCCATTGCAGTAAAGCGTAAGCCCCGTCGAAGCGGGGCTTTGTCGCATCTGGAGCCGGGAATTTTCGCCCTTTTTCGCGGCTTTCGAGCCGGTGTCGCCTGAAGGCCGGTCATGGCGAATCTCGACTAGCTTCGCAACCCAGGCCGAGGTAAGGTAGGACGATTTTTGCGCAAGCCGGGATTACCTTCATCACCCACCAGGCCGCCCATGTCTTCCGTCCGCTCGCTCCAATCCTTCAAATCCGCGCTGACTATCGCCGCTGTGGCGACGTTGACGACCGTCTGCGCCGTGCCGGGTGCGTTCGCCGTATCCGACGGTGCCCGCAGGCCGGTGATTCTCGACACGCTGGGCGGCGTCAACAACGGCCAGAGCGGCACCGTGCTGTTGAGCGCACCGCCTTCGCAACAGCCGATCGTCGCTGCGCCGCCGATCGCGGCGCCCGTCGAACTGCCGCGGGAATCGTCGCCGCCGTTCGTCGTCGCGCCGTATATCCAGTTGCCGGTGGGCGGCAGTGTACCGGTGCGCCCGTTGCCCCGGCCGCTGCCGGCTTCGCAATAGGATCGGGAATCCGTAAAAGAGAGATGGGGTTTAGCGACGCGGTTTTCACCTCGTCGCGTATTCAGTTGCCGGCGCGTGGCGGCCTTCTTGCGCGGTACTGAGCGCGCATCCGCACGCCCCATCACCCCTCACGCGTTATCCCGCAATGCTGGCGTCACATTGGGGTTTGGGCGCATGGCGCGCGCGAAACCGTCCGACGACAATCGTTTCGCGCTCTGCCGCCTCGAACGCCAACCGCGGCGTGCGCGCCCGCATCACCGCTTCAAACGGGAAACAGAACAAGGAGACGTCAACATGCCGATTCACTGGATGCAGCGTGCCACGCGCGCCTGCGTAATGCTGTTTGCGCTCGCCGCGCTGTCCGGCGCCGCGTTCGCGAAGGACACCCCTGAAAAGCCGACGCTGACGGTGGCCGTCGGCGGTTTGCCGGGTCTTTACTATCTGCCGGTGCTCGCCGCGCAGCAGCTCGGCTACTTCAAGGATGAAGGCCTGAATGTCACGCTCGAGGATTTCGCGGGCGGCTCGAAGGCGCTCGAAGCCGTGGTGGGCGGCAGCGCCGACGTCGGCGCGGGCGCCTTCGAGCACACGCTGTTCATGCAGGCGAAGGGACAGCACTATCGCGCGTTCGCGTTGATGGGCCGCGCGCCGCAGATCGTCATCGGCGTCGTGAAGTCAAAGGCCGATCAGATCAAATCGCTCGCGGACTTCAAGGGCGCGAAGGTCGGGGTGAGCGCGCCCGGCTCGTCGACGGATCTCGTGTTGACCGTGGCCTTGCGCAAGGCCGGCGTGCAACGCAGCGACATTTCGGCGATCGGCGTCGGCAGCGGCGCCACGGTGCTGGCCGCGGTGAGCAGCGGACAGATCGACGCGCTCTCCAACGTCGATCCGATGATGACCAAGCTCACGCGCAGCGGCGCGATCAAGGTGCTGGTCGATACGCGTACCGTGAAGGGCACGCAGGAAGTGTTCGGTGGCACCATGCCCGCCGCGACGCTCTACGCGCCGGAGACTTTCATCCAGAAAAATCCGAAGACCACGCAGGCGCTGACCAATGCGATCGTGCGCGCGAACCGCTGGCTGCAGACGGCGAGCGACGCCGATCTGCTGAAGATGGTGCCGAAGGCCTATCTGCTGGGCGACCCGACGCTCTATCTCGATGCCTTTCACAACGTGCGCGATGCGTATTCGCCGGATGGGCTGATGCCCGCGGATGGACCGGCAACTTCGCTGCGCGCGCTGTCGTCGTTCGACAACCGGCTCGATCCGAAGAAGATCGACCTGAGCGCGACCTATACCAATGAGTTCGCGATCAAGGCGGCTGCGCAGTTGAAGTGAGCGGGGCGGGTTAGCCGCCGTGTTACGTTAAACGAAACGCGCTTTGTGCCGGCTCACGCGCACTCACGGCATTCAATTACCGCGATATTCGACCTTGAACGTCGCGGCCTTGTCTTCGCCAAGCGTTTTGACGAGCCAGGGCATCTGATCCTTCAGCATTTTCGCGAGCGTATACGGCGGGTTCAGGATGAACATACCGCTGCCGAAAAGTCCAAAACCGTCGGCCGGCGGATTGCTGACCGTCAGGCTGACGTGTAGCCAGTTGTCCTTCTGCAACTGCTTTAACTGATCCGGAAAGCGCTGCGATTCGGGGCGCTTTACCTGCGGATACCAGATCGCGTAGGTGCCGGTCGGAAAGCGCTTCAGGCTTTCCTCGACACAGCGCAGCGTGCGCGTGTAGTCGCGCTTGTCTTCATACGACGGGTCGAGCAGCACCAGCGCGCGCCGCGGCGCCGGCGGCAGCAGCGCGAGAATGCCGTCGAAGCCGTCGCCCGCGTAAAGCATCGCGCGTCGCCCCGCGTCGCGGAAATTGTGGCGCAGCACGTCGATCTCGGTGGTGTGCAGCTCGAACAGACGCATGCGGTCCTGTTCGCGCAATTGCCGCCATGCGATATACGGCGAGCCGGGATAGAAACGCAACTGGCCATCGGTGTTGAGCGCGCTGACTTCGTCGACGTATTCGGCGAAGAGCGTCGGCAGGTCGTTGCGCTCCCACAATTTCGCGATGCCCGTCTCGAATTCGCCGGTCCTGGTCGCGTAGCCTTCCTTCAGCGAATAAACGCCGGCGCCCGCATGCGTGTCGATATACCAGTAGGCTTTGTCCTTCTGGCCGAGATAGCGCAACAACTGCAGGACGACGGTGTGTTTCAGAACGTCGGCGTGATTGCCGGCATGAAAGGCGTGGCGGTAGCTGAGCATGATGAGAAGACGCTGAAAGAGCGCAGGCCGAGCCGGAGGAGTCGGTGGCGCGCGGTCGCGTATTGTACGCGACCGCGCTGCGCTCACTCGTGAGCGTCGCCGACGATCTCCTCGATCCGCTGCTTGATGTCCGGCGTGATGCGCGCGGCCACCTCGGCGGATTTCATGTTCTCGCCGATCTGTTCGACCCGCGACGCACCCGTGATCACCGTGCTGACGTTCGGATTCTTCAGGATCCACGCAATCGCGAGCTGACCGACCGTGCAGCCGAGTTCGTCGGCGAGCGTGCCGAGCTGGCCGACCACGTTGTTCCTCGCCGGGTCGGTGAGCGCCTTGCGCAGCCAGTCGTAGCCTTGCAGTTGCGCGCGGCTGTCGGCGGGCACGCCGTCGCGGTATTTGCCGGTGAGCAGGCCCGACGCGAGCGGACTCCACGTGGTCAGGCCAAGGCCGATGTCCTCGTAAAGCCGCTTGTATTCCTGCTCGACGCGCTTGCGGTGAAACAGGTTGTATTGCGGCTGTTCCATGACCGGCTTGTGAAGATGATGCCGCTCCGCGATTTCATAAGCGGCGCGGATTTCATCGGCGCTCCATTCGGAGGTGCCCCAGTACAGCGCCTTGCCGCGCGAGATCATGTCGCTCATCGCCCAGACCGTTTCCTCGATCGGCGTGTTCGGATCGGGACGGTGACAGAACACCAGATCGACATAATCGAGTTGCAGACGCTTCAACGAGCCGTCGATCGCGTTCAGCAGATATTTGCGATTGAGCGTGTAGTACTGGTTCGGCGCTTCCGTGAGTCCCCAGAAGAATTTCGTCGAGACGACGTAGCTCACGCGCGGCCACGCGAGTTCCTTCAACGCGTGGCCCATGATTTCCTCGGACTGGCCGCCGGCGTAGACCTCGGCGTTGTCGAAGAAATTGACGCCGGCGTCGCGGGCCGCGGCAAGCGACTCACGCGCGGCGCGATGATCCACCTGGTTGCCGTACGTGACCCACGAGCCGATGGACAGTTCACTGACTTGCAGGCCGGAGCGGCCCAGACGTCGATAATTCATGCATGTCTCCTTGTTGGTAATGCCACGGGAATCGGGCCGGAAACGTCAAGTTTAAAGAGATATGGTGCGGCGTGCGTTTTACCTATGAAGGTCACGGGGTTCATGCACAATAGCAAGGTTGGCCGCCGCGCTGTATCCGCCGAACGGTCTATGCCGTTTGGCCGGCTTCACGCCGCGCGTGGTCTTGTGGTCTCATTGCTCATCAACTGCATGGAGGTTCTGGATGTCGTCTCTTAACACGAATCTGAACGGCAAGGTCGCCGTCGTCACTGGCGCCGCAAGCGGCATCGGCAAGCAGATCGCGTTGACTCTTTCCGCGGCGGGCGCGGCGGTGGCAATCGCCGACCTGAATCAGGACGGCGCGAACGCCGTTGCCGAGGAAATCAGAAAGGGCGGCGGCAAGGCAATCGGCGTGGCGATGGACGTGACGAATGAAGACGCCGTGAACCAGGGTATCGACAAGGTTGCCGGGGAGTTCGGCTCGATCGACATCCTCGTTTCCAACGCCGGCATCCAGATCGTCAATCCGATCGAAAACTATTCGTTTGCTGACTGGAAGAAGATGCAGGCCATTCACGTGGATGGCGCATTCCTGACCACCAAAGCCGCGCTCAGGCACATGTACAAGGACGATCGCGGCGGCGTCGTGATCTACATGGGTTCGGTCCATTCGCATGTCGCCTCGCCGTTGAAGTCCGCCTACGTGACCGCGAAGCATGCATTGCTCGGGCTGTCACGCGTGCTCGCCAAGGAAGGCGCGCAGCACAACGTGCGCTCGCATGTCGTGTGTCCGGGGTTCGTGCGCACGCCGCTCGTCGACAAGCAGATTCCCGAGCAGGCGAAGGAACTCGGCATCAGCGAGGAAGAGGTGATCAAGCGCGTGATGCTGGGTGGCACGGTCGACGGCATTTTCACCACGGTCGAAGACGTCGCGCAGACGGTGCTGTTCCTGTCCACTTTCCCGACGGCCGCGCTGACCGGCCAGTCCTTCGTGGTGAGTCACGGCTGGTATATGCATTGAGGAGAGTGCCTGTGGCGCAACGCAATCCGACGCGGGCCCGCGTGGACGTGTCCGGCAATGGGGAGGGCGCCGGTTCGGCGCCGGCCGCCAACCCGGGCCGGCCCCTCCAGTTGCCCAATTACCAGACCATCGCGCTGGTGCTGCAAGGCGGTGGCGCGCTGGGCGCCTATCAGGCTGGCGTCTTTCAGGGGCTTCACGAAGCCGGCATCGAACCGAACTGGCTCGCGGGCATTTCGATCGGCGCGCTGAATACGGCGATCATCGCGGGCAATCCGCCGGAGAAACGCGTCGAGCGTCTGCTGCAATTCTGGGAGACGATCTGCCAGCCGGCGTTCGGGCCGCCGCTGCCGGCTTTCATCGAGCACGCACTGTTCAACTCCAGCGAAGCGGTGCGCAAGGCTTTCACGGCGACGCAGGCGGTGAGCGCGCTTGTCGAAGGACAACGGGGTTTTTTCGTGCCGCGTTTCCCGCCGCCGCTGCCCACGGTGTCCGGGCCGCCGCAAATGGCGAGCTACTACGACACCACGCCGCTCAAGGCTACGCTCGAGTCGCTTTGCGATTTCGACCGGATCAATTCGGGCGGGATACGTGTGTCGATCGGTGCGGTCAATTGCGGTACGGGTAATTTCGCGTACTTCGACAACACGCATATGACGTTGAGGCCGGAGCATTTCATGGCGTCGGGTGCATTGCCGCCGGGCTTCGCGGCAGTCGAAATCGACGGCCAGTTCTACTGGGACGGCGGCCTGATGTCGAATACGCCGCTCTACGAAGTGATCCAGTCCACGCCGCGCCGCGACACGCTCGCGTTCCAGGTCGATCTATGGAGCGCGATCGGACCGGTGCCGGACAACATCACCGACGTGCAGGGGCGCATGAAAGACATCCAGTATTCGAGCCGCACTCGCCTCGTCACCGACATGCTGCAGCGCTCGCAGCGTTTCCGGCACGTGCTGCGCGAGGTATTGGACCGCGTGCCCGTCGAGCAGCGCGACGACCCGTGGTGCAAGCTGGCCGAAGACCTGTCGTGCTCGAAGCGCTACAACGTGATCCACCTGATCTACCGGCACAAGGAATACGAAGGGCACTACAAGGACTTCCAGTTCGGCCTGTCGACGATGCGCGAACATTGGCAAAGCGGTCTGGACGATATCCGCCATTCGCTCGAGCAACCTGACTGGCTCGACATGCCGGACAACGATGCGGGGTTCGTGACGCACGATATCCATCGGCAGCGTTGATAGGGGCCGAACGGGTGCTGACTGTAGCGCTGGTTCTCACCGGAAGAGCCGCTGTTTCGACAACGACGCCTTGCGCGATCAGGCAATAAAAAACGGCGCCCTTTTCACAAGAAAGGGCGCCGTTTTCGCAGCCGGTTACAGCGTAATGCCTTATTTCAGTACGTGAGCAATCGCATTAGCCACGACGTCGAGGTTGCGCGTATTCAGCGCAGCCACGCAGATGCGGCCGGTGCTCACCGCGTAGATGCCGAATTCTTCGCGCAGACGGTCCACTTGCGGAGCCGTCAGACCCGAATACGAGAACATGCCGCGCTGGGCGTTCACGAAGCCGAAGTCGCGATCGACGCCGCTTGCCTTCAGACGCTCGACGAGACCATTGCGCATTGCGCGGATGCGATCACGCATTTCGCCCAGTTCCGCTTCCCACGTAGCGCGCAGTTCCGGCGACGCGAGCACTGCCGCGACCACCGAGCCGCCGTGCGTCGGCGGGTTCGAGTAGTTGGTGCGGATCACGCGCTTCAGTTGCGACATCACGCGCGCCGACTCTTCCTTGCTCGCGGTGATGATCGACAGTGCGCCGACGCGCTCGCCGTACAGCGAGAACGACTTCGAGAACGACGACGAAACGAACACGTTCAATTCCTGTGCCGCGAACAGACGCACGGCTGCCGCGTCGGCTTCGATGTTGTCGCCGAAGCCCTGATAGGCGATGTCGAGGAACGGCACGAGGTTGCGCGCCTTGACGACTTCGACCACCTGCTTCCATTGCTCGACGCTGAGGTCGACGCCGGTCGGGTTGTGGCAGCACGCGTGCAGCACGACGATCGTGCCCGCCGGATAGCTGTTCAGCGCGCCGAGCATGCCGTCGAAGTTCACGCCGTGCGTCTGCGCGTCATAGTACGGATACGACTCGACGGTGAAGCCCGCGCCTTCGAATAGCGCGCGATGGTTTTCCCAGCTCGGATCGCTGATCGCCACCTTGCTGTCCGGATTCACGCGCTTCAGGAAGTCCGCGCCGATCTTCAGCGCGCCCGTACCGCCCAGCGCCTGCGCCGTGACGACGCGGCCGGCCGCGATCAGCGGCGAGTCGTTGCCGAGCAGCAGCTTTTGCACGGCGGCATCGTAGGCGGCGATGCCTTCGATCGGCAGATAGCCGCGCGGCAGCGCAGCTTCGACGCGGGCCTTTTCCGCATCGCGCACGGCGCGCAGCAGCGGAATCTTGCCTTCTTCGTTGAAGTACACGCCAACGCCGAGGTTGACCTTGGTGGTGCGCGTATCGGCGTTGAAGGCTTCGTTCAGGCCCAGAATCGGGTCGCGGGGAGCAAGTTCGACGGCGGAGAACAGAGACATGGTGGGTGGGCAGCAGTTGTGAAAAGAGGGCGGTTTCGCGCGCGGGCGGCCTGGCCTTGGGCGTCGGCGGCGTTTTGGACATTCGACGTGAGTCCGGCGAAACGCGAAAACGGGGACGGCCTGAGGGTAGCGGTGAGCGAGCGCAACTTCACATTGTAACGAATCCGGGCTCGTTTTTCGGACGACAGGGCGGCCCGCGGGCAATTATTTGCTTGAAAAAGAGGCAGCCGGAGCCATGTGCGGCGGTGCGGGATCCGCGTCGGGCCGGGGCGGTTATAAGGCGCGAGCCGGACGAGGCGTCGGCGGCGTCACGCGTTTCGCACAAAGGGCCATAACACGCTGCCGCCAACGCCAACGAGGCCGGCCGGCGTGCCCGTCCCGAACCTACGCAACCTCGCCCGATCCCCGCTTCCCGCAACCCGTTAGAATGATTCTTTGCCCAAGGCCTGGCTGTCCCTCATGTCCGAACACCACCTGACTGAAGCCGACGATACGCTCGACGAATCCAGATTCGTCACGTTCGAAGACTCGCCATTCAAGCTCTACCAGCCGTATTCTCCCGCCGGCGATCAGCCCACGGCCATCGATACGCTCGTCGAAGGCGTCGGGGACGGGCTCGCGTTCCAGACGCTGCTCGGCGTGACCGGCTCCGGCAAGACCTTCACGATGGCCAACACGATCGCGCGGCTCGGCCGCCCGGCGATCGTGTTCGCGCCGAACAAGACGCTCGCCGCGCAACTCTACTCGGAGTTTCGCGAGTTCTTCCCGCGCAACGCGGTCGAGTACTTCGTCTCATACTACGACTACTACCAGCCGGAAGCGTACGTGCCGCAGCGTGACCTGTTCATCGAGAAAGACTCGTCGATCAACGAGCATATCGAGCAGATGCGGCTGTCGGCGACCAAGAGCCTGATGGAGCGGCGCGACGTCGTGATCGTCGCGACCGTGTCGGCGATTTACGGTATCGGCAATCCGTCCGAATACCATCAGATGATTCTCACGCTGCGCACGGGCGACCGGCTCGGTCAGCGCGACATCATCGCGCGGCTGATCGCAATGCAGTACAGCCGCAACGAAGCCGATTTCCAGCGCGGCTCGTTCCGCGTGCGCGGCGACACGATCGATATTTTCCCGGCCGAACACGCCGAGATGGCCGTGCGCGTCGAGTTGTTCGACGACGAAGTCGAAACGCTGCAACTGTTCGACCCGCTCACCGGCCGCGTGCGGCAGAAGATTCCGCGTTTCACCGTGTATCCGTCGTCGCACTACGTGACGCCGCGCGACACCGTGCTGCGCGCGGTCGAAACGATCAAGGCCGAGCTGCGCGACCGGCTCGAGTTCTTCTATAGCGAAGGCAAGCTCGTCGAGGCGCAGCGGCTCGAGCAGCGCACCCGTTTCGACCTCGAAATGCTGCAGGAGCTCGGCTTCTGCAAGGGCATCGAGAATTACTCGCGGCATTTCTCCGGCGCGGCGCCGGGCGAGCCGCCGCCGACGCTCGTCGACTATCTGCCGTCCGACGCGATCATGATGCTCGACGAATCGCACGTGCTGATCGGTCAGTTGAACGGCATGTACAACGGCGACCGCGCGCGCAAGGAAAACCTCGTCGACTACGGTTTCCGGCTACCGTCGGCGCTCGACAACCGGCCGCTCAAGTTCAACGAGTTCGAGCGCAAGATGCGTCAGGTCGTATTCGTGTCGGCGACGCCCGCCGACTACGAAAAGAAAACTTCAGGCCAGATCGCCGAACAACTGGTGCGCCCGACCGGTCTCGTCGATCCGGAGATCGAGGTGCGGCCCGCGCGCAGCCAGGTCGACGACGTGCTCGCCGAGATCAACGAGCGCGTCAAGGCCGGCGACCGCGTGCTGGTCACGGTGCTGACCAAGCGGATGGCCGAGCAGCTCACCGAGTTTCTCGCCGACCACGGCGTCAAGGTGCGCTATCTGCATAGTGACATCGACACGGTGGAGCGCGTCGAGATCATCCGCGATCTGCGCCTCGGCGCCTTCGACGTGCTGGTCGGGATCAACCTGTTGCGCGAGGGGCTCGATATTCCGGAAGTATCGCTGGTCGCGATTCTCGACGCGGACAAGGAGGGCTTCCTGCGCGCGGAGCGCTCGCTGATTCAAACCATCGGCCGGGCGGCGCGTAACGTGAACGGCAAGGCGATCCTCTACGCGGACAACGTGACGGACTCGATGCGTCGCGCGATCGACGAAACCGAGCGGCGCCGCGCGAAGCAGATCGCGTTCAACGAAGCGCATGGGATCACGCCGCGCGGCGTGGTCAAGCGGATTCGCGACATCATCGACGGCGTGTACAACGTCGACGAAGCGCGCGCCGAGCTGAAGGAGCAGCAGGTGCGCGCGAAATTCGAGGATATGTCCGAGAAGCAGCTTGCCAAGGAGATCAAGCGTCTCGAAAAGCAGATGATGGAGCACGCGAAGAATCTCGAATTCGAAAAGGCCGCGCAGACCCGCGACCAGTTGGCGCTCTTGCGTCAGCGCGTGTTCGGCGCGAATGTCGGCGATCACGTATCGGACGTTGAATAACGCGTTTTTTCAATTGGGGCGCGGTCATGTATCGCGCCCCATCCGCCTGTGCCGGCCTTACGTTTCCGCCCGAATCGCCCGCGCGACTCGACCGCTCTCAATCGCATTCGGCCCCAATTGACACGGCCGGCACCCGCCCGCTTCCTTAAGAGTGCCTTAAGACCCTGATGGCACAGGGCTTTGCGTGCGTCCGCGTTTGTTCTCGTCCGAGAACAATGATAAACTCCCCCAATATTGAGAATGGTTCGCATTTAAATTTGCATCCGGCTTGCGCGGCGCACTGTTCCAATGGGTTCGATTCCAGTCTGATAAAAACAAGGAGTTTCAATGCGGATTTCTTCAATTGTGCGGGGCGGCGCGGCAGCAGTGGCCGCCGTCGCGGCTTTCTCGGCCGCGGCCGCCGAATACCCGATCGGCAAGCAGCATATCGAGGGCGGCATGGAAATCGGCGCGGTTTATCTGCAGCCGATCACGATGGAACCCGAAGGCATGATGCGCAAGGCGTCGGATTCGGACGTCCACCTCGAGGCCGACATTCACGCAGTCAAGAACAATCCGACTGGTTTCGCCGAAGGCGACTGGATGCCGTATCTGCAGGTCCATTACGAGTTGACGAAGGCGGGTTCGAACCAGGCGCAGAAGGGCGATCTGATGCCGATGGTCGCGAACGACGGCCCGCACTACGGCGACAACGTCAAGCTGCAAGGTCCGGGTAAATATCATCTGAAGCTGATCATCGAACCGCCGATGCAGATGGGCCACATGGCGTTCGGCCGCCACGTCGACAAGGAAACCGGCGTGGGTCCGTGGTTCAAGCCGTTCACGATCGACTACGACTTCACTTTCGCCGGTATCGGCAAGAAGGGCGGTTATTGATCGACGCAAGTTGCGCCGCTGCGTCGCGCCCGAGCGCGCGGCCATGCGGCGAACAACGGGCGTATCAGTGAATGCAGCAGACGGCGCGCGGACATCCGGTGTCACACCGGTGTCGGCGCGTCGCGTTTTCCGGAAAGGCTAATGGGAATCAACCGAAAGATCGCAATGCTCGCCGCCACGTTCTGGCTGGCGGGCGCAGCTCAAGCAGCCGACCTGCCGACCTTCAAGCTGGAAATGAACGACGGCAAGCTGAACCCGGCCCGCATCGAAGTGCCGGCGGGGCAGCGTATCAAGATCGAAGTGCGCAACACCGGCAAGGGCGCGGCCGAATTCGAGAGCGTGCAGTTGCGCAAGGAAAAGGTATTGGCGCCGGGCGCCGATTCGTTCGTCGTGATTGCTCCGCTGGAGCCGGGCGAATACAAGTTTTTCGACGATTTCCACCAGCAGGCGCAGGGCGTGATCGTCGCGAAGTAGCAATGGCCTGGAACGCGAGCGCGCCGCGTGAGGCGAGTGCTGCCGTTCGCGCAGGCAATGGATGCGGGCAGTAGAAGGATCGAAGGGAGAGCTTGAATGGGTCAGATTGTGTTCGTCGTGTGGCGGGAAAGTGTCGAGGCGCTGCTGGTCGTCGGCATCCTGTACGCGTGGTTGAAAAATGGCGATGCCGATGCGCACCGCGGCATGCCGTACCTGTGGGGCGGCGTGGCGGCCGGCGTGATCGCGGCGGTGGCGCTCGGCGCGGCGCTCGTCGGTTTCACGGAAGTGCTCTCCGGCGATGCGCAGGATTACTTCCAGACCGCGATGGTGCTGATCGCCTGCGTGCTGATCGTGCAGATGGTGCTATGGATGAAGCAGCACGGCCGCACGCTGAAGCGCGACATGGAACAGTCGCTGCAAAAGAGCCAGCACGATTCGAACTGGTGGGGCGTCGCGGTGCTGGTCGCCCTCGCGATTGCGCGCGAAGGCAGCGAAACGGTGATCTTCCTGTACGGCCTCGGCTTCGGTCAGTCGGGTCACGTCGACGGCAACCAGTTGCTCGCGGTCGCGCTCGGCCTCGCACTCGCGTTCCTGACCTTCTACGTGCTGCAGCTTGGCGGCAAGTTCTTCTCGTGGCGGCACTTTTTCCGCGTCACCGAAATCATGTTGCTGTTCCTCGGCGCGGGCCTGTTCCAGACCGGCATCGACAAGCTGATCGACAAGGAAATCCTGCCGACGCTCGTCGACCAGTTGTGGAATTCGTCGGCGATTCTCGATGACTCCAGCACCTTCGGCTCGCTGGTCGCGACGCTGACCGGCTATCGCGCGCATCCCGCCTTGATGAACCTGATCGCGTATGTCGTGTACTGGGCAGTCGTCTATCTGCTCGTGCGCCGCGCGAATCGCAAGCCGACGCAACAGGCGGCGGGGCGCGCGGCATGAGCACCGTGACGGCCCCCCGGCCAGGCCGCCTCGCGGCGGCCGGTCAATGGATGCAGCGTCACGGCACCGTGATCCGCGGCATCCAGTGGGGCGTGGTCGCGGTGTACGCGTTCCTGATCGTCGTGCCCGCGCTGATGCCGTTGCCGGATGACACCGCGCATCTGTGGAACAACCTGACGCTCGCCGCGCAGTTCGTGTTCTGGGGCATCTGGTGGCCGTTCGTGCTGCTGTCGATGGTGATGCTCGGGCGTGTCTGGTGCGGCGTGCTGTGTCCGGAAGGCGCCCTCGCGGAGTTCGCGAGCAAATTCGGGCGAGGTCGCGCGATTCCGCACTGGATGCGCTGGGGCGGCTGGCCCTTTGTCGCATTCGGCATCACGACGATCTACGGCCAGATGGTCAGTGTCTACCAGTATCCGAAGGCTGTGCTGCTGGTGCTGGGCGGCTCGACTTTCGCGGCGATCGTGATCGGTCTGCTCTACGGACGCGAGAAGCGCGTCTGGTGCAAATACCTGTGCCCCGTCAACGGGGTTTTTTCGCTTCTGGCGCGCCTCGCGCCGTTCCACTACAAGGTCGACGAAGACGCATGGCGTCGCTCGTACACGAACGGTGAGCATGGGCATCGCGTGATTCCGATCAACTGCGCGCCGCTCGTGCCGTTGCGCAACATGAAGGGCGCGGCCGACTGCCATATGTGCGGCCGTTGCAGCGGCCACCGCGACGCGATCGCGCTGACGTGGCGCAAGCCTTCGACCGAAGTCGTGCAACTGGGCGACAAAAAAGCGAATCCGTGGGACACGGCGCTGATCCTGTACGGCCTGCTCGGCATCGCGATCGGCGCGTTCCACTGGACCGCGTCGCGCTGGTTCATCGATCTGAAGATGTTTTCCGCGACGTGGCTCGTCGATCACGACATCACGTGGCTGCTCGAGACCAACGCGCCGTGGTTCCTGTTCACGCATTACCCCGAGCAGAACGACGTGTTCTCGTGGCTCGACGGCTCGCTGCTGGTCGGCTACATCCTCGCGACGGCGCTCGTATATGGCACCGCGCTGCTGGTGTTGCTGACCGGCGCGACGCGTATGCTCGGTCGCTTCGACGCGACGCGTCTGCATCATCTGACGCAGGGACTGATTCCGATCGCCGGCGCGGGCGTGTTCCTCGGGCTGTCCGCAACGACGCTATCGCTGCTGCGCGCCGAGCACGTGCCGCTGTGGTGGGCGTCGGATCTGCGCATCGCGATTCTCGTGGTTGCGAGCGCGTGGAGCGCGTGGCTCGCGTGGCTCGTCACGCGCCGCTATAGCGAGCGCTTCGTGCAGCGCGCGCTTGCGATGGTGTGGTTCGTTGCGGCGCTGGGCGTTGTCAATAGCGCGTGGTGGCTGATGTTCTGGGGCTGGGCGTCGAAGTAAGCCTTTGAGTCTTTCGTGCGGCCAGCGCACCCCGGCGCGTAAAACAGAAAAGCCGTGGGATGGTGCCATCCCACGGCTTTTTCATTTTCGTCTTCAGCGATACACGACGTTTCGTGCATCCACTTCCAGTGAGGACCAAAAAAACGGCCTGGCTTGCTGCGACGGCTGGCTTGGTGTTTGCACGAAGGGGTCTAGTTCTCGCGTGCAAGCCGTCGTGGCTGGCTAATGCCTAACACCTCTCTGGGAGGTGGTCCCCACAATACCCGGTACTTACTGCGTGTGTTGCATGACTACTTCGTCAGGATCAGCTTGCCGAGGCGAGTGGCCCGTAACTGGTACGTTTCGCCGTTGTGCACGATGCTGATATGACTATGGCCTTGCAGCAGCGCCTCGCTGCGCACGACCCGTTCCGACGTCTCGCCCGGACCGTTCGCGCGCTCCGCGGCGGATTTCGCGGCGGGGGCGACCGCCGTCGACGACTTCGAACGGCTGGTCAGCGCGGCCGCCGGGCGGCGCAGGCTGAGCGTGGAGGAGCGGCTGAGATCGGTCATTCGTTTTAGCTGTTCGTCGATTCGATGAGATGATTCTAAATGATAACTATTCCCATTTACAAGCTTGAGAAATTCATCGGATCTGATTTCTGATAGCTGGGTGAGAGAGCGGCAATACGAGGACGACGGGACCGTCCTGAATCCGGGCCCTGCAAACGCGCGGGGCAGGTCGCCCGCGCGGGATTTCAGTGCAGCGGTCCCGGTTCCTGCCGGGTCGCCACGTACTGGCGGATCAGCCGAACCGTATCGATGTCGTTCTCGCGATACGCCGACTTGACGATCTCCTGGGTCTGCACGGCGTCCTGATCGGTCGAGACGGGCAGCGTGGTCGCGTACTCGAAGCGCAGGAACAATTGCAGTTCGTCGGGCTGCTCGATCGTCATCGTCAGCGAGCCGCCGACGTAGTCCGCGGTCGGCTGGATGTCGTAGCGCACACTCCGGCTTTCCTGCAGCGTGACGCGATCGCGCACGGTGGCCTGGCCGTAGTGCAACTCGCGCTCGAGCACATTGCCCTCGCGCGACAGAATCGTGCAGCTATCGAGACCCATCACGAACAGTTGCGGCTGCTCGGCGCGCAGCACGAGCCCTTCCCATAGCTGATCGCGGGTCATCGATTCGACGAGAGGATTCAGCGGATCGTTGATCTGGATGAGATGTTCGAAATTCAAGACAACTGCGTCCTATAAAAATGTTGCAATACCCGCGCGTCGCAGTGCCGTTCGCGCGGGACGCCCGCCGCACGCTTCGTTATGCGACGGCGAGCGCGGAGCGGATCGAAATCGTATGTGTGAGGATCTTGTGCACCGGACACGCATTGGCGATTTGCAAGAGCCGTTCCCGCTGCTCGTCGGACAGTTCGCCTTCGAGGAGGATCTGGCGGTCGATGGTCGAGCCCGCGTCGCCGGTTTCCATCGATAGCCTGACGCGCACGCCTTCGAGGGGCCAGCCTTTGCGCTGCGCATACATCTTCAGCGTGATCGACGTGCAGGCGCCGAGGCTCGACAGCAGCAACGAGACTGGCGTCGGGCCGCGATCGCCGCCGCCGAGCGACTCGGGTTCGTCGGCGAGCCACGTGTGCTTGCCGTCGTCGAAAATGACCTGGAAATTCGTCGAGCCGATGTGGGCGGTGACGGTGGACTCTGCCATGCGCGTTCCTTTGCAGGGGACGAAAAAGCGTCGCGCACCGCGGCTCATTGCGATGAAAGACGCGCCGCGCGACATGAGCCGTTATTGTGACCGAATTTACCGGCGTTCGCGCCCTGACGCGCGTGGTTTGGCTGCGGCCGATGGTCCGGCGGCGTGCGCTAGCGGGTGCTAGCGGTGAGCGCGCATCAATGCGTAATCGCGCCCATCCGCCCAGCCTGATAATCGATCACCGCCTGGCGGATCTCGTCTTCGGTGTTCATCACGAACGGGCCGTAGCGCACCACCGGTTCCTTGAGCGGCACACCGCCGAGCAGCAACACTTCAAGCGGCTCTTCGCCCGCGGACATCGTGACGGCGTCGCCGTCGTTGCCGAACACGACCATTGTCCGTGCGTCGATCGCGTGGCGCGCGTCGCCTTCACCGTACTGGCCCTTGCCGGACAGGCCATAAGCGAACACCCGGTAGCCGGCCGGCACAGGCTGGCGGATCGTCGCGCCCGGCTGCAGCGAGAAATGCTGATACAGGATCGGCGTGTGCGTTTCGATCGCGGCTCGCACGCCGAGTGCCTCGCCGGCGATCACCTTCACGCGTACCTTGCCGTCCGCGGACGTCGCGACCGGAATGTTCGCCGACGGGATTTCCTGGTAGCGCGGCGCGATCATCTTGTCGCGGCGCGGCAGATTCACCCACAGTTGCAGGCCATGCACGCGGCCGCCGGTGCGCGTGAACTCCGGGTCCGGCATTTCGCTATGCACGACGCCCGCGCCCGCGGTCATCCACTGCACATCGCCGGCGCGCAGCGTGCCGGAATGGCCCGCCGAATCCTTGTGGCCGAACTGACCTTCCAGTACATACGTGACCGTTTCGAAGCCGCGATGCGGATGATCGGGCGCGCCCTTGGCCTCGCCCGGCGCGTAGTCGACCGGCCCCATTTCGTCGAGCAGCAGGAACGGATCGAAGTCCATCAGCAGACGCGTCGGAAACGGGCGATAGACGACAAAACCGCCGCCTTCAGTCGTGCGAAGCGCGGGAAACGTACGTTCGATCGTGCGTGACGTGCTCATCAATATCACCTCGAAAAATGGGGAATAGCGTTATTTTTGAAACATGGAGCTATTATAGGGACCGTTTTTCGGCATTCCAGCCACCCTCGGGCAATGGATTGTTCTGATAATGGAACGATGAGATGAAGATCGATTCACATAACCTCAATGATCTGATGTACTTCTCGCAGGTCGTCGAGCATGGCGGATTTTCCGCGGCGGAGCGGGTGCTGGGCATCTCGAAATCGCGTTTGTCGCGCCGGCTCACGGAGCTGGAGGCGTCGCTCGGCGTGCGCCTGTTGCAGCGCTCGACGCGCAAGCTCGCGCTGACCGAAGCCGGGCAACTGTTCTATCAGCACTGTCAGGCGATGCTGAGCGAGGCACAGGCGGCGGTCAACGTCGTGCAGCAACTGCGCTCGTCGCCGCGCGGCACGGTGCGCGTAAGCGTGCCGGTCACGATTTCGCAGACGATCCTGTCGAGCATCCTGCCGGAATTCATGCACCGCTATCCTGAGGTGCGCGTCGTGATGCGCGTGACGAACCGCGTGGTCGATCTGTTCGAGGATGCGATCGACGTGGCGTTGCGGGTGCGTTCCGATCCGCCGGAAAACGCGAACATCGTCGTGCGGCCGCTGTGGCGCACGCAGCAGATGCTGGTCGGCGCGCCGAGCCTGTTGCAGCAGAATGCGCCGCCGCTCACGCCGGCCGATCTGAACCGCTTCGAAACGCTCGATGTGCCGACGAACGACGGCCGCCACGTGTACAACCTGATCTCGCCCGACGGCACGCGCCACGCGCACGAACACGAGCCGCGCCTCGTGACCGCCGATCTGATGACGATCCGCGAGGCGGTGCTCGCCGGCGTCGGTATCGCCGCGTTGCCGGAGATGATGTACGGCGCCGCATTGAGAGCAGGGCAGTTGTCGCCGGTAATGCCGGGCTGGAGTTTTCCGACGCCGCAGTTGTACGCGGTATTCGTGTCGCGTCAGGGGATGGTGCCGGCGGTGCGCGCGTTCGTCGATTATCTGGTCGAGATGCTCGATCCGGACCACGGCAAGCACATCACGGGCGAGTGTCCGGTGCGCGATGAGCGGGCGCCGAAGCAGCGCTCGCTTGCCGATGTCTCCGCCGCTACGTCATAGCGCATACCGCAAATCGTTTTTAGCATTTAAGCGTGGCCTGTCATCATTACTTTCAATGGCCGTTTGCTTGAATGCGCGCGCGCCCGGGCCTATATTGAAATCCCTTTCGCTAAGGAGTCTCCTATGCGAAAACTCATGGCCGCTATCATAGCGGGCCTGATAGGGCTGACCGCGCTGTCCGTGTCGACCACGGCCGTCGCATGCGGTGATACGAGCTATCAGTCTTCGGCCGATGGCAAATGATCCCGCCGCCCGAATGCGCCGAGCGCGCACAAAAAAAGGCCTTCATCTGACGATGAAGGCCTTTTACTTTTTGGCCCCCGTTCAAAGGGCTTTTTCGTGCTCGCGTCGACTTTACGCCGAATTCCCGCGGATGCCGCGGCGTGTTATTTCACGCCGCATTTCCCACGTTACTTCGCCTTGGGCTGCGTGACGAAGCCGATTTTCGTCAGGCCGCCGGCCTGCGCGGCCGACATCACCTGCGCGACTTTCTCGTAAGGCACCTTACGGTCCGCGTCGAGATGCAGTTCCGGCTGCGGGCTCGCCTGCGCGGCCTGCGCGATTTTCAACGCGAGCGCCGCGTCGTCGACTTTCGTGTTGTCCCACAGGACGTCGCCGTCCGCGTCGATCGACACCGTCACCTGCGCGGGCTTAGTGTCTTCCTTCTGACTGCTCGCGTGCGGCAGATCGATCTTGACCGCGTGACGGATTACCGGGATCGTCACCATGAAGACGATCAGCAGAACCAGCATCACGTCGACGAGCGGCGTCATGTTGATTTCGTTCATCAGGCCGTCGTCATCGTCTCCGGCGAAGGGGCTCATTGCCATCGGAATGCCTCGTCGATCAGTTGGCGTTGGCGCGGGTCGCGAGACGCAGACCGTCGCCGCGCTTGGACGACGACAGGCGCGCGCCCGTCACGAAGAACGCATGCAGGCCGTGCGCGAAGCGGGAGAGCTTCGCGACGATCGCCTTGTTGGCGCGCGTGAGCGCGTTATAGCCGAGCACCGCGGGAATCGCGACGAACAGACCGAAGGCGGTCATGATCAGCGCTTCGCCGACCGGGCCGGCGACCTGATCGATCGACGACTGGCCGCTCGCGCCGATCGCGAGCAGGGCGTGATAGATGCCCCACACCGTGCCGAACAGGCCGACGAACGGCGCCGTGCTGCCGATCGACGCGAGAATCGCGAGGCCGCTCTGCATGCGCGACACGCTTTCGTCCATCGTGTCCTTCAGGCAGCGCGTGACCCAGTCGGAGACGTCCATGCGGTCGTGCAGATGCGGCTGCGTCTGATGATGATGGTCGGCCGCTTCCTGGCCCGCCAGTGCGAGCGCGAGGAACGGGTTGTCCTGCGGTGACGACGAGCCGGCGCCGAGTTTCTTCACGCCGTCGGCGAGATCGTCCGAGTGCCAGAACGACTGCTCGGCATTCTTCGTGAGACGCTTGAGACGCATCACGTTCCAGCCTTTGACGACGATCACGCTCCACGACAGTACCGACATGATCAACAGCGCGAGCGCGATACCGCGCGTCACGAAATCCCCTTGCGCCCACACGTGCGCCAATCCGTAGTTTTGCATTGCAATTCCTTTGTTTTGAAATCCGCTTCAATCGTCCAGATTGAAGTTGTAAGGCTGGGTATACGCGGCTCGAACCGGCTGGCCGTTCTCGAGATAGGGCTTGCAGGTGCTCGCATGGACGGCGGCGAGCGCGGCGTCGTCGAGACGGCTGGAGCCGCTGCTCTTCTTGAGTTCGATGTTCTCGAGCCTGCCGCTCAGGCCGACCACGAACTTCACATAGGCGGTGCCGGTTTCGCCGCGACGCCGCGACAGCGCCGGGTAATCGGGCTTGGCGATGTTGCAGTCGAGGTGCGTGACGTTCTTCGGCGCGGCGATTTCCATCGTTTCCTTGCCGATCGCGGGCGCCGCGGCAGCGGGCGGCGTTACCGGCGCGGCGGGCGCGGGCGGTGTCGGATCGGGCGCCGCGACTGGCGTCGGCGACGGCGCGGCGGCTTGCGGCAAGGGAGTTGGCGTAGGCTTGGGCTTCGGGGTCGGCTTCGGCTGCACCTTCGGCTTCGTATGAACCGGCGGCGTCGGCTGCGGGGGCGGCGGCGCCACCGATTGCAGCGCGACGGGCGCGGCGAGCGGCGCGGGCGGCAGCAGTTCGGCGGTCATCACGTGCGATTCGAGCGCCGGCTGGACCGGATCATGACGCAGCGTCATGAGTACGGCCAGCAACACGACGTGAATCGCCGCCACCACGACGGTGGTGGTGAGCACGCGGGAATTCGTACGGGAGGGCGAAGCCAGCGGGACGCCAGCGGAAACGGGATGCGGGGCCTGCATGTTAGCGTGGCAGCGCGCCGCTCGGGCGGCGCGTCAGACAGGACATCGTCATGTTCGGATTCGGAAAATCAGCAGCGAAATGAACAAGGTAGTCACGAAACCAATCAGCAATTCCATCTCGAACTCCTTTTCACGGGGTGAGGGGGTAGCTGGCTGGTACGAATACTGGCTTGCTGACGGCAGTGGGATAAAGCTAATGCGAGCCTGATGCGAGCGTACCGCGAGCATGTTGCAGAAACGCGGCACATTCAATGTCGCATTTAAACGTTACATTAAATACGGACAGGCATGATGCATGGAAAACATGCCGGGCACGGTTCGCGCCGCGCCTCGAAAGCCGGATCAGGCTGCCTTGCGCTCGTAGAACGTGACCTGCACCACTTGCGCCACGGTCTGCACCTGTTGATGCTCGATGACGCCGCAGCGGCTCGCGCACACGCCGCTTTGCAGCATGACGTCGCGCACCGACTCCTCGCACTTGCCGCAGCAGGAGGCGACGCCGAGCTCGAACTGCAACTCGTCGAACGAATCAATACCGTCCGCGATCGAGGAGCGGATTGCGCGGTCGGAAACGGATTTGCAGACACAGACAATCATGGCAGGCGTCATAGCTAACGTTAATGCGAATTATTATCATTTTGTTTGGTCCGTTTGGCAAGCACCCTGAGCGATTTTTTGTAACAGAACCAGACTCTTAGAAAGAAGGGGTTCGTCAGGGGGAAGCCGCTGCGCGCGAGCCGCGCGACGCTGGCCAAGGTGCGGGGAGAGCCGGACGGAACAGGCTGCGTGCGCTTTACGCCGCCCGCGAATCCGGCGCGGCCGTACGGCGCGACGGAATCACCACCTGCTCGACCGTCGCCTCGATATGCAGCAGTGTCGCGGCGAGCCGTTGTTGGTGGATGCCGTCGTCGGTGGAATAGAAGCGCGGCGGCGGCGTATCGGTTACCGGTGCGCCGCCGCGCAGGCCGTACTGGTCCAGCACGCGCTCCAGTTGACGCGCGATCGCCACGCTCGTGTCGATCAGCGCAAGCCGGTCGCCGACGATGTCGCGGATCGCCGCATCGAGAAACGGGTAATGGGTGCAGCCGAGCACGAGCGTGTCGGCGCCCGCCTCGAGCATCGGTTCGAGGTACCCGCGCAGCAGCGCGCGCAATTCGGCCGAGCCGACGTCGCAGCGCTCGACTGCCTGCACGAGCCCATGGCCCGGCTGGCACAGAAAGCGGCAGTCGGCGGCGTAGCGCTCGAGCAGTCCCTGGAAGCGGGCGCTGCGCAGCGTCGCTTGCGTCGCGAGTACGCCGGCGACGCGGCTTTTCGACTGCGACGCGGCGGGCTTGATGCCTGGCTCAACGCCGATGAGCGGAATCGGCAGCTTTTCGCGGACCAGTGCGATCGATTGCGCGGTTGCCGTGTTGCACGCCACCACCAACGCCTTCGCGCCTTGCCCGGCCAGCCATTCGCCGATCGCGAGCGTGCGGTCGGCGATGAAGTCGTCGTCGCGCTCGCCGTACGGGGCGTACAGCGAGTCGGCGACATACAGGATCGCTTCGTCAGGCAGTTGCGCGCGCACCGCCCGCAGCACGGACAGACCGCCGAGCCCCGAATCGAAAATGCCGACCGGCGCCTGCGATGCGGCGCCTGCGGCGAAAGTCCGGATAGTCGGAGACGGCGAGGATGCGGGCATAGACGAAGAAAACGCGCGTGATTCGATGCTCGGAGAAAACGGGGGAAACCGGTAATGCACTAAACAGCGCACCCAAAAGCACACCAAAAAAAAGCGCTTCAGAGCGTGCGCAAGTATATCGCTCGTGCGGCGGGGTTCAGCGCGAATGCGTATCTGCCAATACGTCAATGCATCTTGCAGCCACGCTTGCGCGCAAGCGGACTGTGCCGCCGCACGGAATGCATCAGCGTGGTTCGATCAGGATTCGACCGAACCCATCGCGCTTTGCTGGTAGTTCTGGATGCCGACCTTGTCGATCAGATCGAGCTGGGTTTCGAGCCAGTCGATATGTTCTTCGGTGTCGTCGAGAATGGTCGTGAAGATTTCGCGCGAGATGAAATCACGGACTGATTCGCAATACGCAATCGCTTCCTTGCAGGTGCTTTGTGAAATCTGTTCGAGCTTCAGATCGCATTCGATGATCTCTTTGGTTTGCTCGCCGATCAGCAGCTTGTGCAGGTCCTGCAGATTCGGCAGACCGTCGAGCATGAAAATGCGCTCGATCAGCATGTCGGCATGCTTCATCTCGCCGATCGACTCGTCGTATTCATGCTTGCCGAGTTTCTCGAGGCCCCAATGACGGTACATCCGCGCATGCAGGAAGTACTGGTTGATGGCGGTCAGCTCGTTCTTGAGCTGCGCATTCAGATATTCGATGACCTTCTTGTCGCCTTGCATATTATTTCCTTTTCTGGGGACCTTGAATTTCCCACAACAATAAACGCCATGCCTGAAAAAGCCAAGAAAACCGACACAACTTCCGGCATTGCTCGTGACGTTGTTTCCGGCTTCGCGTGCCGCATGGTGCGTACATGGCGCGCGGCTATAAAAAAAGCCGGGACCACCGCCCCGGCTCTCCATCTGCTTGACAGGCTTCTGCGGAATCCGGCGGCGCGTCAGGCGGTCGCGACCGGAATCTTGCCGATTTTCGCCTGCCATTCCTTCGGGCCGGTCTGGTGCACGGAGGTACCGTTCGAATCGACGGCCACCGTCACCGGCATGTCCTGCACGTCGAACTCGTAGATCGCTTCCATGCCGAGGTCTTCGAACGCGAGCACCTTCGCGCTGCGGATCGCCTTCGACACGAGATAGGCGGCGCCGCCCACGGCCATCAGATACGCGGCCTTGTGCTTCCTGATCGCCTCGATCGCGACCGGACCGCGCTCGGCCTTGCCGATCATCGAAATGAGACCGGTTTGCGCGAGCATCGTCTCGGTGAACTTGTCCATGCGCGTCGCGGTGGTCGGGCCCGCCGGGCCGACCGCTTCGTCGCGCACCGGATCGACCGGGCCGACGTAGTAGATCACGCGGTTCGTGAAGTCGACCGGCAGCTTCTCGCCCTTTGCGAGCATGTCGGCGATGCGCTTGTGGGCGGCGTCACGGCCCGTCAACATCTTGCCCGACAGCAGCAACGTCTGGCCCGGCTTCCAGCTTGCGACCTGTTCCGGCGTCAGCGTATTCAGATCGACGCGCTGGCTCGTTTCCGTGTTCGGTTCCCAGTGCACCTTCGGCCATGCGTCGAGCGACGGCGCTTCGAGCTTCGCGACGCCCGAGCCGTCGAGCGTGAAGTGCGCGTGACGCGTCGCCGCGCAGTTCGGGATGATCGCGATCGGCTTGGACGCGGCGTGCGTCGGCGCGGCCATGATCTTCACGTCGAGCACGGTCGCCAGGCCGCCGAGACCCTGCGCGCCGATACCGAGCGCGTTGACCTTCTCATGCAGCTCGACGCGCAGCTCCTCGATCCAGTCCTGCGGACCGCGCGCGATCACGTCCTGAATGTCGATCGGATCCATCAGCGATTCCTTCGCCATCACCATCGCTTTTTCAGCGGTGCCGCCGATGCCGATACCGAGCATGCCCGGCGGACACCAGCCCGCGCCCATCGTCGGCACGGTCTTCAGAATCCAGTCGACGATCGAGTCCGACGGGTTCAGCATCGCGAACTTCGACTTGTTTTCCGAGCCGCCGCCCTTCGCCGCGACCTGCACGTCGACGGTGTTACCCGGCACGATCTCGTAGTGGATCACGGCCGGCGTGTTGTCCTTCGTGTTCTTGCGCGCGCCTTCGGGCGGCGAAACGATCGAGGCGCGCAGCACGTTGTCCGGGTTCAGGTAACCGCGGCGCACGCCTTCGTTGATCATGTCGGTCACGCTCATCGTCGCACCGTCCCAACGCACGTCCATGCCGACCTTCACGAACACCGTGACGATGCCGGTGTCCTGGCAGATCGGGCGCTTGCCTTCGGCGCACATGCGGCTGTTGGTCAGAATCTGCGCGATTGCATCTTTCGCCGCCGGGCTCTGCTCGAGCTCGTAAGCGCGGCCGAGGGCCTCGATGTAATCGAGCGGATGGTAGTAGCTGATGTACTGCAGCGAATCAGCGACGCTCTGAATCAGGTCTTCCTGTTTGATGACGGTCATGGCTAGCTCAGTGGGGAGGGGCGCTTGTATGTCTGGATCGCGGTGCAATGCGGTCAGTCTTGCGCCTTCATGGGAGTGGAACCTTTGAGGCCGCCCACGGCGTGCAATGCGGTGGGCTCTTCGAAATGTCTGGGGTGCGTGTGCGTGGTGAGGCGGTCGACGAGCGCCATCACGAGCGCCGAGACGAGGAACGCAACATGGATGATCACCTGCCACATGATCGTGTGGGTGGTGTTCTGGTCGGGGCTGATGAAGGTCTTCAGCAGATGGATCGACGAGATGCTGATCAGCGCCATCGAGAGCTTCACTTTCAGCACGCCGGCGTTCACGTGGTCGAGCCATTCCGGTTCGTCCGGATGGCCGTCGAGGCCGAGGCGCGACACGAACGTTTCATACCCGCCGATGATCACCATGATCAGCAGGTTCGAGATCATCACCACGTCGATCAGACTCAGCACGACGAGCATGACGCTGGTCTCGTCGAGCTTCATCGAGTCCGTGACCAGATGCCAGACTTCCTTCAGGAACAGCACGACGTAGACCGCCTGCGCGACGATCAGGCCGAGATAGAGCGGCACCTGCAGCCAGCGGCTCATGAAAACGATATGGGGCAGCGCGCGCATCGGGCGGCGCGGACGGGCGGGGGCGGGTCGCGAAGCGGACATAGGCAACGATCAGATGAAGCGGGGGTGACGGAACGTGGACCAATGCGCCGGCCGGCATGCCGGCTGCGCAGATGAGTCAGGCAAGCGGATCGGGCGACGACTCGAGCATTCCGCCCGACTGTGTCACCGGCACGCAAACCAGGCGCCGACGGTGCGGTGCGCGGCCACCGAAGGCCGCGCGGCTCGCGTCAGGCGCGCTATTGTACAGCGTCGGTCGAATTTGCTGCCGCGTGACGGGCGGGCGAGCGCGATGCCGTGCGCGAGCGTGGGCCGCTCGCCGGGGAACGCGACGCCGTAGGGCTTCATCGCGTTTAACGCGGATTGTTGCCGACGAGCAGCATCGAGGTGTGAGAAGCAGCGCGCAGCGATTCAGGCTGGAATCCGGACGGCTAGTTCAGTTAGCATTGCAAGAGGCCGCGCAAGCGAGCTTGAAGGCGCCGCGGGCAGTGCGCTGTCGCCAGCCGGCGGTAAGAGACAGACGCGTGCGGCATGCGATGTGCTGCTTGTCTGTGCGCGGCGGAGCCCTCGCAAACAGTCGCGAGCAGTTGCAGGCGCGGCATGACGCGCTGCATCGTGTGACGCTGTCGAACGCGTGTTGCAACCGCCCGCGCATCTGTCCGACCAGCACGTTGCCCGCCTTGCGATCTAAGGGTTTTCGCTTGTCGATCAAGGCCATGCGCGTAAGTGGACGGTAAGTTGCAACGCTTAAGGTTAGGCTTGCATGCTCGCGCGGGGACGATTTGCCTTGCGCACAGGGATGTTGCGTTGCCGCATGAACTCGCATTGCGGCATGACGAGGCGGCACAGGGGCCGGGAGACAGCGCCGCTGGCCGTGGCTTGAACAGGATAAGGCGTGCGTCGCGCGCGCCGGTACAGGTTTTACGTTTCATCTTCACCAAGGGGTTGTCGATGTCTGCGATTGAATCGGTTCTTCAGGAAAGCCGCGTTTTTCCGCCCTCCGCCGAGGCCATGGCGGGTGCCGCGATCTCCGGCATGGATGCGTACCGGGCGCTCGCCGCCGAAGCGGAGCGCGATTACGAAGGCTTCTGGGCGCGGCTCGCGCGCGAGACGCTGAACTGGCAACAGCCCTTCACGAAGGTGCTCGACGAATCGAAGGCGCCGTTCTATACGTGGTTCGAAGACGGCCAGTTGAACGCGTCGTATAACAGCCTCGACCGTCATGTCGAAGCAGGCAATGGCGAGCGCGTCGCGATCATCTTCGAGGCCGACGACGGCACCGTCACCAACGTCACCTATCGCGATCTGCTGCAACGCGTATCGCGTTTCGCGAATGCGCTGAAAAAGCGCGGCGTGAAGAAGGGCGATACGGTCGTCATCTATATGCCGATGTCGATCGAGGGCATCGTCGCGATGCAGGCCTGCGCGCGTATCGGCGCGACGCACTCGGTCGTGTTCGGCGGCTTCTCGTCGAAGTCGCTGAACGAGCGGCTGGTCGACGTGGGCGCGGTCGCGCTGATCACGTCCGACGAACAGATGCGCGGCGGCAAGGCGCTGCCGCTGAAGAACATCGCCGACGAAGCGCTCGCGCTCGGCGGCTGCGAAAAAGTCAAAAATGTGATCGTGTACCGCCGCACCGGCGGCAAGGTCGCATGGAACGAAGATCGCGACCTGTGGATGCACGAGCTCATGCAGGCCGAATCGGATCAGTGCGCGCCCGAGTGGGTCGGCGCGGAGCATCCGCTCTTCATCCTCTATACGTCCGGCTCGACCGGCAAGCCGAAGGGCGTGCAACACAGCACCGGCGGCTATCTGCTGTGGGCCGCGCAGACGCTGAAGTGGACCTTCGACTGGAAGCCCACCGACGTGTTCTGGTGTACCGCCGACATCGGCTGGGTCACCGGCCATAGCTACATCACGTACGGGCCGCTCACGCTCGGCGGCACCCAGGTCGTGTTCGAAGGCGTGCCGACGTATCCGGACGCCGGGCGCTTCTGGCAGATGATCGCGAAGCACAAGGTCACGCTGTTCTACACCGCGCCGACCGCGATCCGCTCGCTGATCAAGGTGTCCGAGGCCGACGCGAAAGTGCATCCGAAGAGCTACGACCTGTCGTCGCTGCGCATCATCGGCACCGTCGGCGAGCCGATCAATCCGGAAGCGTGGATGTGGTACTACGAGAACGTCGGCGGCGGCCGCTGCCCGATCGTCGATACGTGGTGGCAAACCGAAACCGGCGGCCACATGATCACGCCGCTGCCGGGTGCGACGCCGCTGGTGCCGGGTTCGTGCACGCTGCCGCTGCCGGGCATCATGGCGGCCGTGGTCGACGAAACCGGCCAGGACGTGCCGAACGGGCAAGGCGGCATCCTGGTGATCAAGCGTCCGTGGCCGGCGATGCTGCGCAACGTGTGGGGCGATCCGGACCGCTACAAGAAGAGCTATTTCCCCGAAGAGCTCGGCGGCAAGCTGTATCTCGCCGGCGACGGCGCGGTGCGCGACAAGGAGACCGGCTACTTCACGATCATGGGCCGTATCGACGACGTGCTCAACGTGTCGGGCCACCGGCTCGGCACGATGGAGATCGAGTCGGCGCTGGTCGCCAATCCGCTCGTCGCCGAGGCCGCGGTGGTGGGGCGGCCGGATGCGACCACCGGCGAGGCGGTGTGCGCGTTCGTCGTGCTCAAGCGCGCGCGTCCGCAAGGCGAAGAGGCGGTGAAGCTCGCGAACGAACTGCGCAACTGGGTCGGCAAGGAGATCGGTCCGATCGCGAAGCCGAAGGACATCCGCTTCGGCGAAAACCTGCCGAAGACGCGCTCGGGCAAGATCATGCGCCGTCTCTTGCGTTCGCTCGCGAAGGGCGAAGAGATCACGCAGGACGTGTCGACGCTCGAAAACCCGGCGATTCTCGATCAGCTCGGCGAGTCGCTTTGAGAACGGCGGGAGCGTATCGGCCGATACGCTCCTGAGCGTAATGTACAGACATCCGATTCAAGCGGCCGGCTCGAACGGCACACGTTAAACGGCATCGCGCGGACAATCCCAATTGCCTGCCCGATGCCTTTTTGATACATAGGCGCATGGCCGCGCCGCACCATCCCTCTCACACCACGCTGAACCCCACGCCCGAACCGCCACCGGTTTCGGCGGCGATGGCGCTCGCGCATCGCAGGTACTGGCGTTTCAATCTCGCGCTGATCGCGACGTTGATGACGATCGGCTTTCTCGTATCGTTCGTCGTGCCGCTGATGGCGCCGACGCTCGCGCAGATACGTATCGGCGGCTTCAGGCTGCCGTTCTACTTCGGCGCGCAGGGCGCGATCCTGATCTACCTCGCGCTGATCGTCGTGTATATCGTGCTGATGCAGCGCGCCGATCGACAATTGCAGCGCGCGTTCGAAGCGGATGCCAGACGGGGCGCGTCGAGCGATTCCGCAACCGGCTCCGCGGCCGATTCCACCAGCGGCACCGGCGTGAACGCAGCGTCCGCGCGCGGAAGCTGAGCCGATGAAGCTCACGCATCGGCTGATCCGCTCGTACGCGCTCTATACGCTCGGCTTCCTGCTCTTCGTCTACGTGATGTGGCGCATCGAGCGCACCACCGGGCCCGGCGTGTGGATCGGCTATGTGTTCCTGTTCGTGCCGATCGCCGTGTATGCGGTGATCGGCGTGTTGTCACGCACGTCCGATCTGGTCGAGTACTACGTGGCGGGGCGGCGCGTGCCGTCGGCGTTCAACGGCATGGCGACCGCGGCCGACTGGCTTTCGGCCGCGTCCTTCATCGGCCTCGCCGGTTCGATCTACGCGACCGGCTACGACGGCCTCGCGTATCTGATGGGCTGGACGGGCGGCTACTGCCTCGTCGCGTTTCTGCTGGCGCCCTATGTGCGCAAGCTCGCGCGCTACACGATTCCCGATTTTCTCGGCACGCGCTTTTCGAGCAACGCGGTGCGCGGATTGGCGGCGCTGGCCGCGATCCTGTGTTCGTTCGTCTATCTGGTCGCGCAGATCCAGGGCGTCGGCCTGATTGCGACACGCTTTATCGGCGTCGATTTCGCGGTCGGCATTTTCTGCGGACTCGCGGGCATCCTGGTGTGCTCGTTTCTCGGCGGCATGCGCGCGGTCACGTGGACCCAGGTCGCGCAGTACATCATCCTGATCGCCGCGATCCTGATACCGGTGTCGATGATCGCGCATAAGGACGGCCTCGGCTGGGTGCCGCAAATCAGCTACGGACGTTTGATGGAACGCATGGAAGGGCTCGAGAAGGAGGTGCGCGACGCGCCGCTCGAAGAGCGCGTGCGCGACGACTACCGACGCCGCGCCACGCTGATGCAGATGCGCCTCGATACGCTGCCGCAATCGTTCGTCGACGAGAAACAGCGGCTCAGCCAGGAAGTCGCCGATCTGCGCCGCCACAATGGTCCGTTGCGCGAGATCAAGGAGCGCGAACGCGCGCTTGAGCAGTTCCCGCGCGATGCCGCCGCCGCGCAGATCGTCTGGACCCAGCGGCGCGATGAAATGCTGATGCGCGCGACCGCGCCGGTGCCGATGCACGAGCCGTTTCCCGCGGTCGGCGACGAGGACCGCAGCACCCACGAGCGCAATTTTCTGTCACTGCTGCTGTGTCTGTCGCTCGGCACGGCGAGCCTGCCGCATATTCTCACGCGCTACAACACGACGACGTCGGTCGCGTCCGCGCGACGCTCGGTCGGCTGGACGCTCTTTTTCGTCGCGCTGTTCTATCTGACGGTGCCGGTGCTGGCCGTGCTGATCAAGTACGAGATTCTGACGAACCTCGTCGGCCATCGCTTCGCCGATCTGCCGCAATGGCTGATGCAATGGCGCAAGGTCGAGCCGAGCCTGATCAGCGTCGCCGATACGAATGGCGACGGCATCGTGCGCTGGAGCGAGATCCAGATGCAGCCCGATATGGTCGTGCTCGCGGCGCCGGAGATTGCGGGTCTGCCTTATGTGATGTCTGGGCTGATCGCGGCGGGGGCGCTGGCGGCGGCGCTGTCGACCGCGGATGGTTTGCTGCTGACGATCGCGAACGCGCTGTCGCATGACGTGTACTACCACATGGTCGATCCGGCCGCGTCGAGCCAGCGGCGCGTGACGATCTCGAAGATTCTGCTGCTGGGGGTTGCGCTGTTCGCGTCGTACGTCGCGTCGCTCAATACGGGGAATATTCTGTTTCTGGTCGGGGCGGCGTTTTCGCTGGCGGCGTCGAGTCTGTTTCCGGCGCTCGTGCTCGGCGTGTTCTGGAAACGCACGACCCGGCGCGGCGCGGTGGCGGGGATGGTGGCGGGGCTCGTCGTGTGTATCTATTACATCGTGTCGACGTACCCGTTCTTCACGCAGATGACGGGTTTTACGGGCGCGCACTGGTTTGGCATCGAGCCGATCAGTTCGGGGGTATTCGGGGTGCCGGCGGGGTTTCTGGTGGCGATCGGCGTGAGTCTGATCGACCGCAAACCGGATGCTTATACGGTCGCGCTGGTGGACTATATCCGGCATCCGTAAGCCGTTTGCGGCAGGGCATGGGCGGGGTGTAGCGTAAGGCGCGAAGTTTGCTATAATTCGGCTCCCCGCGGAGAGATGGATGAGCGGTTTAAGTCGCACGCCTGGAAAGCGTGTATAGGTTAATAGCCTATCGGGGGTTCGAATCCCCCTCTCTCCGCCAGAGACGGTCAAAAAATCCCGTAAGTTCTGTGACTTACGGGATTTTTGCTTTTTCGCCCCACAAAACGACCCACGGGCCGATTGTTACTTACTCTCGATTCGATGAAAACGCGGGCGGCGCCTGCCGGCTACTGACCTTGTAGCTTCAATTCATGGTGAACATGGCGTCGGCGTTCCGTTCTCGCTCATGGACAAGAGTCGATGGCGTGACAATCAGTCCAGCGTTCTATCGCAATCCACGTGTGGAACGAGGCGGCACGCCGATTCGTGAGCGCAATGAGCGCCGAGGCGATGAATGGAAGTACGACGAGTTTCCTAAATTCGATATCCTCCGGGACTTCCAGTCCATTGATATGGACGCGCGTTGATTTGAAACCCCTCTTGTGACTGGCAGCGTGCTGATGCAACGTTTGCGTGATTTAGCTCGTGACCGTGCCATAATCGGCAAACTTGACGACCGATCGAGGCGCCAAATTGAAAGAAACTGAACTGGATCTGTATACAACCGAAGAGCCAGATCACGTCCTGGCTTTCAATCTCTTCAATGGTACATGGGTGTCTGATGTGCCGGGCTATGGTTTAGGCATGGCACCCCATTTCGACGATGGGCGTCTTCACTGGTTCGAGACAGTGTGTGGGGGATTCTCCGGAAAAAGCGTGCTCGAACTCGGCCCCATGGAAGGCGGCCATACGTTCATGCTAGCCAAAGCCGGCGCTTCACGTGTCCTTGCTGTCGAGGCGAACTCAAAGTCCTTTCTGAAATGCCTGCTCGTGCAGAATGCGTTGAAGTTCAGTGCCGAATTCATGTACGGCGATTTCAGAGAATTGCTGAAAAAACGTGATCAGCGATTCGATCTGATTCTTGCAAGCGGTGTGCTTTACCACATGATCGATCCGGTATCGTTACTGGAAAATATGGCGCACGCGTCCGACTCGATTTGCATCTGGACACACTATTACGATGCCGAGGTCGCGCGGACAAACGCGAACATGCAGAGCCATGTCGATCCGACGCCGACCATATCGGAGTTTCGCGGACGCGAAATCCATCTCCATCGATATAGTTATTTTGATAGCGTAAACAACGCGAAATTCATCGGCGGGACTGCTCCGCAAGCCAACTGGATGACCCGCGAGAGCCTGATGGCGGTGCTCGACGCACTGAATATGACGGTGATCGTGGGCCTGGACGATCGCGAACAACATCCGGCTGGCCCGTCAATTCTTCTTTATGCTGCTCACATCCCGCATTTCAACGAGGCGCAATATCTTCAGCGCAATCCCGACGTAGCACAAGCCGTTGCGCAAAAGCATATCAACTCCGGCGCAGAACATTACATCCGCTATGGCCGTGCGGAAGGGCGCTCGCTCGAGTGATCGACACCGTGGAGCCAGCGTCCTGTTCAAGCCGATTACCTCAAAACGCGAATCCGGAAAGTTTCTCGTAAGAAAATGAATACCCTTGAGAATCAGCGCTTTTTCGATCAACCCGTAGTCGCGGACGTTCCGATCGACGGTCAGACTCAGGTCTTCAAATTCGAAAAATTTCCCACGGCGGGCCCGATCCCGTGGCTCGATCGACCGGATGCGCTGGAGCGCGTCGCGGAGCTTTTGTCCGTCGGAGTCATCAGCGAGCAGCAAGCCGAGTGGTGCAGAAAATGGGTGAACGACGGCTACCTGATCATTGAAGGTTTCTTCAAGGACGAACAACTCGATGCGACGTGGCAAGCCTATGAAAACGCCATTGCCGACGGCACGCTGCGGCCGCCGCACGAGCCGCTCTTTGAAGGCGATACGCTGCCAGGGCGCACGCTGAATCCGCATTTCAACGTGCCGGCTGTTCGCGAAATGCTGTTCGATGCGCGCATGAACGAGATCGTGAGTCTGTTGCTGGGCGCGAAATCGGCGCCGTTCCAGACGATCGGTGGTCACAAGAGCAGCGAGCAACTCGAGCATTCCGATTCGATTCACATGTCGACCTATCCGAATGGGTATCTGGTTGCGAACTGGATCGCGTTCGAGGATATTCATCCGGACTCGGGCCCGCTCGTTTATCACCCCGGCACGCACAAACTGCCGTATCTGATGTCCACTGAATTGGGCATGCCGTTTGGTTGCGGTTATTCTGCTTATCACGATATCTACGAACCCGCGATTCAGAAGCTCATCGCTGAACATTCAGCTGGCCCACAGTATTTCTACCCGAAGAAGGGCGACGTGCTGTTGTGGCATGCGAACCTGCTGCACGGTGGCAGCAAGATGCGCGATCCGGAGCATGTGAGTCGCAAGGCACTCGTTTGCCATTTTTTCGCGGATGGCTGTCTGTGCTATCACGACTTGACCGGCATGCCGTCGAGCCTGACGCCAATCGTCAACTTCGACGGGGACGCCTACCTCGACGCCAATCCGGATGTGGCGGCGAGCGGCGGCAATGCGTTGCAGCATTACATCTACTACGGTCGATTCGAAGGCCGCCCGTTGAACAGCGCCGAGTCGTTACAACGCAAGGCACGGCTTGCCCAACTGCCTGACGGGTTCGATCCAAAGCTTTACCTCGAAGCGAATCCCGACGTTGCCGCGGCGGGTGTCGACGCGGTCGATCACTTCGTCGAGTTCGGCCGCGCGGAAGGCCGCCCGCTGCGGCCCTGAGTGACGCCGCGCGCCGAGTCAGGCGAGGGCGGCCTGCTTCGGCAAAGTCGAAGAAAGTGAGTGTCGGAACGCTTTGCGCGCGATGTCGCGCGCAAAGCTACCTATCCAGGCTGACAACCAGCCTCCAATCAAGTCATGCGCGCAAGGGCGCCACTCCGGCACAGGCCGCACCGCGATCACATCGCCCATGGCAGCCCCCTTTCTGCACGCCCCTGGATCTTGCTCTAAACTAGCGCCCGCCCAACCAGCCGCCGTGCGCCACGTCACGAGCCAGCCACCGATGCCCCCAGCCCCCGCCGATCCCGCCGAATCCCCCAATTTCAGCCTGCCGAAACACCCACCGTTCCAGCGTTTCTGGTGCACCCGCATTCTGTCATCGCTTTCATTCCAGATGCTCGCCGTCGCAATGGGCTGGCACGTCTACGCGCTCACGCATAGCGCGTTCGCACTCGGTCTGGTCGGTCTCGCGCAGTTCCTGCCGATGTTCCTGTTGACGCTGGTCGTCGGTCATGTCGCCGATCGCTACGATCGTCGCCGCATCGCCGCGGTCTGTCAGAGTCTCGAAGGTGTCGCCGCGCTGCTGTTCGCGTTCGGCACGTTCGGCGGCTGGATCAGCGCGCCGGTTATTTACGTGCTGGCCGCCTGCGTCGGCGCGGCGCGCGCGTTCGAATCGCCCGCGGTGTCGTCGCTGTTACCGGCCGTCGTGCCGCGCGGTTATCTGCCGAAGGCGACCGCGTGGGCCACGTCCGCGAATCAGACCGCGCAGATCGCAGGGCCCGCGCTCGGTGGTCTGCTGTACGGTATCGGGCCGGGTGCCGCGTATCTCGCGTGCACGCTGTCGTTCGCGGCCGCCGCGGCGGCCGTGTGGAGCATTCCGCTGCAGACGAAGCCGGCGAGCCGCGCGCCCGTCACGCTCGAATCGGTTTTCTCGGGTATCGCGTTCATTCGCCGCGAGCCGGTGATTCTCGGCGCGCTGTCGCTCGATCTGTTTGCGGTGCTGTTCGGCGGCGCGACCGCGCTGTTGCCGATCTTTGCGCGCGACGTGCTGCACGCGGGACCGATCGGTCTGGGTTTTCTGCGTTCGGGCACCGCGATCGGCGCGCTGGCGGGCACGATCTGGCTCGCTCACTTTCCGTTGCGCAACCGGCCCGGCGCGGCGATGTTCGGCGGCGTGATCGCGTTCGGCATCGCGACGATCGTGTTCGGGCTGTCGCATCAGTTTCTCGTGTCGCTGTTCGCGCTGATGGTGCTCGGCGCGTCGGACACGATCAGCGTCGTCGTGCGGTTGTCGCTCGTACAGTTGCGCACGCCTGACGAAATGCTCGGCCGCGTCAACGCGGTCAATTCGCTTTTTATCGGCACGTCGAATCAGCTCGGCGAATTCGAATCAGGGCTCACCGCGGGGTGGTGGGGCGCGCAGCCGGCCGTGCTGGTCGGCGGCATTGCGACGATCGCGATTGCGCTGCTGTGGATGCGGCTGTTTCCGGAATTGCGGCGCACTCGCACGCTGGAGCGCGAAGAGGGGCTGGCGGCGAGCGTATGACGCCTCCGCGGAGATTCCCCACTCACGCCCGCGCGGTGCTCGCGCGCCATGCGCTCCACCGTACCGTCGCCAGAACCGACGCCGCGACGATCAAGCCGCCACCCGCCCACGCGGTCGGTGAAATCCTTTCCCCCAGCCACAGGCACGCGAACAGCGCGCCGAACGCCGGCTCGCTGCCCATCAGCAGCGATACGCGCGTCGGGCTGCTGCGCTTGATCGCGAAGTTCTGCGCGAAGAACGCGAACAGCGTGCACGCGAGCACCAGGTACGCGACATAACTCCAGAACGTCGCGTGTCCGTTCGGCGCCGGCAGCGCCTGTAACTGTTGCGGCGCGAACAGCCATGCCACCGCCGCGCTGCCGGCCGACACCACACCCGACTGAACCGCGGTCACCGTCAACGGCGGCAGCGCCGGATCGCGCATCACGCGCTTGGTCACGCAGACCGTCAACGCGCGCAGCAGCGCGGCGAGCAGGATCAGCGCATCGCCGGGATTGAAGCGCAACGCGCCGTTGCCGGCGAGCAGCCATGCGCCGAACAGCGACAGCATCACCGCGGCCCATTCGACGCGGCTCGGCGCGCGCCTGAGCAGGAGCCATTCGACGAGCGGCGTCAGCACCACGCACAGGCTGATCAGAAACGCGGCGTTGGCCGCGCGCGTCATCTGGATGCCGAAGGTCTCGGCGAGGAAGATGCCGAGCAGCAGTGCGCCCGCCGTCAGCACGCCGCGCAGCGTGCGCGCGCTGGCGGTACGCAGATGACGCAACGCGGGTGCGAGGATGACGAACGTGATGCCGAAGCGCAGCGCGAGCAGACCGAGCACCGGATAAAACGCGAGCGCGCTCTTCACGACGCCGTAGCTGGTGCCCCACACCGCGGCGACGGCGAGCAGCATCAGATCGGACAGCATCAGCAGACGTTCCTGTTTCGACATGGCGGGACCTTGGGTGAGTAGAGCGTGTAGTGCGCGTGGCGCGGATCGAGCGGCTATTGTCGAGCTTTGCGTCGAAGAAGATAATTGGGTCGTCACGCACAGCTTTTATGTCGCAAACGCACTAATCGATTCCATCGATTTTCTTTTCCCCGAGCCCGCCACGATGACCCCTTCAGAGCTTTTCGCGCTGTTGTCCGACATGGCCGTGTTCGCGCGCGTCGTCGATGCCGGCAATTTTTCGCTGGCCGCGCGCCAGCTCGGCAGCACGCCGTCCACCGTGAGCCGGCAGATCAAGCGGCTCGAGGGTGCGCTCGCGACGCGTCTGCTCGAACGCTCGACGCGCACGGTGCGCGTCACCGAATCGGGCGCGCAGGTCGCGCGTTTCTGCCGCGATATGGTGAGCGCCGCGTCGGGCGCGGTCGATGCCGCCGGGCAACTGGCCGGCAAGCCGCAAGGCAAGGTCAGCGTGAGCGCGCCGACGCAATTCGCGCGGGCCGTGCTTCATCCGCTGATGCCGGGTTTTCTGCGCGCGTATGACGAGGTCGATCTGCAGATCCTGTTCACCGATCACGACGTCGATCCGCTCGCCGAAGACGTCGATCTCGTGATTCGCCTGACCGGGCATCCGCCGCCGGGTCTCGCGGGGCGCCGGCTCGGCGCGGTGCGCTGGCTGCTGGCGGCGTCGCCGGCTTACCTGCGTGAGCGCGGCACGCCCGCGCAGCCGCGCGAGTTGCGCGAGCACGCGTGCATCTATCTCGGCGAAGCCGTTGACGACAACCGCTGGCGTTTCCGGCGCGGCACCGAAACGCAGAGTGTCGACGTGAAGGGCCGCTACGTCGCCAATCATGCGGGCGCGCGGCTCGAGGCCGCGCAGCAGGGGTTCGGCATTGCCTGCGTGCCCGAGTTCGCGGCCGCGCCTGCGCTGCGCAACGGCGAACTGATCGAGGTGCTGGCGGACTGGCAACTCGACGTGCGCGCCTATGTCGGTTCGGTATGGCTGCTGTATCCGCCGAATCGTTTTTTGCCGCCGAAGGTGAGGGCGTTGATCGACTATCTGGCCGCGCATATTCCGGATGCACTCGACGCGGTGCAAGCGCGGCCTTCTTCACGCGATCCGGCAAACAGAAAAGCAGGCGCGAAGGCGACCACGAACGCACGCGCAAAGCGCACGTAAAATCGCTCACCCACAACAGAAACCCGCGGCAGAACGCCGACGCCCCGCTCGTGCGAACAGGAGGAGAATACCGATGAACCAGCCCGAAATGCACCACGCCGCCCCGGTCGCGGCGACGATCTATCGCGGCGCTTCCGTCGAGAACACGCATCTCGCGCACATCGCTGTCGTCGATGCGGACGGCCGTCTGCTGTACTCGTTCGGCGACGCCGCGCGCATGACGCTCGCGCGTTCCGCCGCGAAGCCGGCCCAGGCGCTCGCGGTGCTCGAAACCGGCGCGCTCGAGCGTTACGGTTTCGACGAAGCCGATCTCGCGTTGATGTGCGCGTCGCACAGCAGCGAGCCGCGCCATATCGAACGCACGCGCGGCATGCTCGCGAAGGCTGAGGCGAGCGAAGCGGATCTGCGCTGCGGCGGCCATCCGCCGTTGTCCGATGCGGTCCATGTCGACTGGATCCGGCGCGGCTTCACGCCGGGCGGCGTATGCAGCAACTGCTCGGGCAAGCACGCGGGCATGCTGGCCGGCGCGCATGCGATCGGCGCGGCGCTCGCCGGCTATGAACTGCCTGAGCATCCGTTGCAGATCCGCGTGAAGCAGACGGTCGCGAGCGTCTGCGATCTGCCGGACGACGGCGTGCAATGGGCGATCGACGGCTGCAATCTGCCGACCCCGGCTTTTCCGCTGGACCGGCTCGCGCGTCTGTTCGCGAAGCTCGCCGCCGCGCAGGATGAAGTCGCGGCGGCGCGGCTGGCGGCGGCCCCCTCCGTCACCACTCGCACGGCCGCGCTCGCGCGAATCTATCGCGCGATGACGTCTTACCCGGAACTGGTCGGAGGCGAGGGCCGTTTCTGCACGCTGCTGATGCGGGCGTTCGGCGGCGCGCTGGTCGGCAAGGTCGGCGCGGACGGCAGCTATGCGATCGGCGTGCGCGCGTCGCAACAGACCGCGCGCCTCGGTGCGAAGGGCGCGCTCGGCATCGCGGTGAAGATCGAGGACGGCAACCTTGCCGCGCTGTACGCGGTGAGCGCCGAACTACTCGCGTTGCTCGAACTTGGAACGCCCGAACAACGCGCGAAGCTCGACGGTTTTCACGCGCCGAAGCGGCTCAATACGATGGGCGTCGAAATTGGCCGTATGGGTTTTTCGATCGAGCTCGCCGCGCATCGTTAAGCGGCGGCTCAAGCAGCGCCATCCCACGCCCTCGAACTCCGATCGGGGCCGGGGTCAAGCCGCGGCGCCTCTCACCGGCATACCGCCCAACGCATTCCGGATCGCGTCGGCCAGCTCGGCCGCCGCGAACTTCGGGACATAGCCGTTCGCGCCGGCGTTCTTCACATGCGCTTCATTCGCCGCGCCCGTCAGCGATGAATGGATGATCACCGGAATATCGCGCATCCGGTCATCGGCCTTGATCTGACGCGTCAGCATGAAGCCGTCCATCTCCGGCATCTCGAGATCGGTCAGCACGAGCGCGATGCTGTCCTTCGTGCGCGCGCCGTTCTGCTGCGCTTCACGCGCGGCCTGCTGGAGCGTGTTCCACGCTTCCTCGCCGGTCTTCGTCATGAATCTTCGCGCCGCGCCGGATGCCGAGCGCCGCGCCGACCGATGCCGGGTCGACACCCGGATGCTGCGCTGGAAACACGTCGCGCAACACCTGCTCGACGTCGATCACCTGCGCGAGCCGCGAGTCGCCCGTATTGCCGTCGATGCGCGCGATGCCGGTGACGAGCTTGCCGCCCGCCGGGCCACCGGCGGACAGCACCTGGTTCCATTCGAGCCGCACGATGTCGTCGACTTCCTCGACCGCGAAGGCCTGGGTCGAACGCGCGAACTCGGTGACGAGCAGGATGTTCAGGCCGCGCGTGGGCTCGCAGCCCATCAGGCGCGGCAGATCGATCACGGGGATGATCTGCCCGCGAATGTCGACCGCGCCCATCACGAACGGCGACGAGCCGGCGATCGGCGTGACCGTCGGCATCGTCGAGATTTCGCGGACCTTGAACACGTTGATCCCATACAGTTCGTGCGCGTCGCTGCCCGGCACGCAGCCGAGGCGGTACAGCAGCAGCTCGAACCTGTTCGAGCTCGTCAGGCTGCTGCGTTCGGTGTTGCGCTCGTGATTGGCACGGTGTTGGTCTGCCATCGGAATCGGTCTCCAGGGTTGCGATGCCATCGGTGCATGTCGATGCATGTCGATTCGAAAGGTGCGCCATGTCGTTATTTCGTTCGCCCCTGGCGCGTGGCTCGTCTACGGGTTATCGGCGCCGCTCGCGGAAAATTCAGCGCTTTGCGGTGGCTTTGATGAAGGAGTGTCACGTGTGTGCGTTGGAGAAACGCAGGCATTCATATGAGGGTTACCTAAGGTTACAGAAGCGACAGCACCGTTTCACCTGCCCGGCGACGTGACTTCTAGAATCGGCAGCGATGAAAGCGTGGCGCCTCGCTCGCAAGCGGGCCGCAAGCTCGTTCGCGGCGCACACGTTTGCGGTTTCGCTTCCACCTCAAAGGAGAACGTATGATCTGTCCGACTTCCGTCCCACTCGCCAGAATCGCCGCTGCCGCATGTATGTGCGGCCTTCTGACGGTCGCCTCGGTGGCCAGCGCTCAGACTCCCGCTGCCGCCGCCGCTGAAACAGGCCGCCTGCATGCCGCCGACCAGACGTTCGTCGCCAGCGGCACGGAAGCCGTCGCGACGCAGCGCGATGCCGCGCGGATCGCGACCGCGCGTTCCTCGGATCGCGACGTGAAAGCATTCGCCGAACGCGTGTCGACCGATGACGCGAAGATCACCGATGCATTGCGCGCGGCAAGCCCGCGCGGTGTCGACGTGCCGAAGGACGATCCCGATATGGCCGTGCTCGCGAGCATCAACAATCTGCGTGGCGCGGAGTTCGACAAGACGTATATCGAGCAGGTCGCGCTCGCGCACGAGCAGAAAGTGCTGTCCGCATTCCAGGCGGAAATCGCGTCGGGCCGCGACGACCAGTTGAAGGACGCCGCGAAGAAGGCGTTGCCGACGATCCAGCAGCACTATGAGATGGCGCAGGATCTTGCCAGACGCAAGCATCTTTCCGTGGCCTCGCAGTAAGCGGCGCTGCGTTCGATATGCGTCGCGCCTGCGTGATGGCGCGGCGCGTGATGCCGGCATGGTCGGCAACGCTCATTCCCGCGGCCACGCACTGCATGATTCTCTTCGCTCGTCGACGGTAGTTCGAATGCGGGCTTTTCGGCGATAATCGATCGCTTCTCCAGTCTCGCCGCGCACCGTGTTTCACACGACACCTGCGCCGCGATTCCGCCTTGATGATTTTCCGCGTACGCCATCACCGACCGCATGAGCAAGCCCGCCAGTCTGCCGCAACAGTTGGACGCCATGCTTCGGCAAGCCGTCGCGCTTCAGCGCAACGGCGCGCTCGTCGAAGCGGAAGAGCTCTATCGCGAGATTCTCGAACTCAAGCCCAGACATGTCGACGCGTTGCGCTGGCTCGGCGAACTGGCGTTGCAGACCGGCCGTTTGCAGGAGGGCGTCGATCTGCTCAGGAAGGCGCTCGCGGTCAACGCGAAACAGGCGGCCGTGCATTCGAATCTCGCCTACGCATTGAACGCATTGCAGCGCCATGACGAAGCGCTCGCCAGCGCCGATCGCGCGCTCGCCTTGCAGCCGACATTCGCGGATGCGTTGAACAACCGCGGCAATGCGCTGGCGGCGCTGAATCGGCCGCTCGATGCGCTCGCGAGCTTCGATCGCGCGCTCGCGCTCATGCCGGAATTCGCGGTGAGCTGGAACAATCGCGCGTGCGTGCTGCGCGATCTCGGCCGTTATGCCGAGGCGCTCGACAGTTGCGACCGCGCACTCGCGTTGCAGCCGAATTATCCCGATGCGTGGAGTAATCGCGGCAATGCGCTCGGCGATCTGAACCGGCCGCACGAAGCGGAGCGCAGCTACCGGCGCGCGCTGGAACTGGCCCCCGCGTTCGTCGACGCATGGAATAACCTCGGTCTCGCGCAGGTCGACCTGAACCAGCGCGAGCACGCATTGTCGAGTTACGGGCGCGCGCTTGCGCTCGATCCCGCGGCGGCGGAAACGCACTGGAATCAGGCACTATGTCTGTTGCAGATGGGGCGCTTCGAGACAGGCTGGCGCGAATACGAATGGCGCTGGGCGCGCAGCCGCATCAAGGCGAGCAGGCGCGAATTCGCGCAGCCGTTGTGGCTCGGCGATTTTCCGCTCGACGGCAAGACGATCCTGCTGCACGCGGAGCAGGGTCTCGGCGACACGCTGCAGTTCTGCCGCTATGCGGCGCTCGTCGCGAAGCGCGGCGCGAAGGTCGTGCTCGAAGTACCGGCTGCGCTGCTGCGGCTGCTGTCGACGCTCGAAGGCGTCGACCAGTTGATCGAAGCGGGGCAGCCGCTGCCGCCTTTCGATTGCCATTGTCCGCTGATGAGTTTGCCGCTTGCGTTCAGAACCGACGAGGCGAGCATTCCGTCGACGGTGCCTTATCTTTTCGCCGACGAGGCAGCCGTGAACGAATGGCGCGAACGTCTCGACGCCGACATCGATGCGAATGTGGATACGAGAAACCGGCAACTAAGCCGGCAACTGAAAGTGGGCCTCGTATGGGCCGGCGAGAACCGCGCGCACGTCGCGGAGTTGCGCAAGATCGACGCGCGCCGCTCGATGGCGTTCGAGCGTTTCGCACCGTTGCTCGACGTGCCGAACGTGCGCTTTTTCAGCGTGCAGAAGGGCATCGCCGCGCGGCAACTCATGGAGAGCACGCAGCGCGAGCGCGTCGTCGATCACACGGACCTGCTGCGCGATTTCGCCGACACGGCCGCGCTCGTCGCCAATCTCGATCTGGTGATTTCGGTCGATACGTCCACCGCGCATCTGGCCGGCGCGCTCGATAAACCGGTCTGGATTCTGAACCGCTTCGACACCTGCTGGCGCTGGATGCTCGAGCGCACCGACACGCCGTGGTATCCGCGCGCGCGTCTGTTCAGACAACCGGCGCTCGGCGATTGGGACAGCGTGATCGACGCGGCGCGCGATGCACTGGCCGGCTTGAGCGCGTCGCATGCCGGCGGCATGTAGCTCCGTTCACGTGTTCGCTCGCCGACGCGTTTTCGCCGACGCGCGTAGACTGAACGTCCGTTTATCGACGGCTACGCCACGGAGATCCTGCAATGGAATACAGACATCTGGGTGCATCGGGTTTCAAGGTGCCGGTGCTCAGTTTCGGTACCGGCACGTTCGGCGGCAAGGGCGAGTTTTTCGAGGCGTGGGGCGCGACCGACGTCGCCGAAGCGCGACGCCTGATCGACATCTGCTTCGACGCGGGCGTCACGATGTTCGACACCGCCGACATCTATTCGAAGGGCGCGTCGGAATCCGTGCTCGGTGAGGCGCTGAAGGGTAAGCGCGACAAGGCGATCATTTCGACGAAGGCGACCTTCCGGTTCGACGATGGCCCGAACGGGGTCGGCTCATCGCGTTTCCATCTGATCCAGGCGGTCGACGCGGCGCTCAGGCGCCTGCAAACCGATTACATCGACCTGTTCCAGTTGCACGGCTTCGACGCGAAGACACCGATCGCCGAAGTGCTGTCCACGCTCGACGACCTCGTGCGCGCGGGCAAGATCCGCTATACCGGCGTGTCGAATTTCTCCGGCTGGCATCTGATGAAATCGCAGGACATCGCGGACCGCTACGGCTATCCGCGCTACGTCGCGAATCAGACTTACTACTCGCTGATCGGCCGCGATTACGAATGGGAGCTGATGCCGCTCGGCATCGACCAGGGCGTCGGCGCGGTGGTGTGGAGTCCGCTCGGCTGGGGCCGGCTGACCGGCAAGCTCAGGCGCGGCCAGCCGCTGCCCGAGACGAGCCGGCTGCACAAGACCGCCGACATGGGGCCGCCGGTGTCGGATGAGTATCTGTTCCGCGTGCTCGACGCGCTCGACGAAGTCGCCGCCGAAACCGGCAAGACCGTGTCGCAGATCGCGCTGAACTGGCTGCTGCAACGGCCGACGGTGTCGACCGTGCTGATCGGCGCGCGCAACGAGGAGCAGTTGCGGCAGAACCTCGGCGCGGCCGGCTGGAACCTGACGCCCGGGCAGATCGCCACGCTCGACGCGGCGAGCGCCGTGCGGCCCGCGTATCCATACTGGCATCAGGAAGGGTTTGCGGAGCGTAATCCGAAGGCGGTGTGAGCGGAGGCAGGTCAGGTCGTGCGCGGGCTCGATCTGATGGCCTGATCCAGGCGGGGCGCGACGGCGGCGCGCTCATACTGAATGAACGTTCACACCGAACGCGCGGCCGAATGCGCACGCTGCGTTCTCCGCGCCGCATCCCCCGCATCGCGCAAATACTCGATAAACCTGTCCGCCACCGGCTCCGCGTCGCCGCCGCGCCGCAGCAGCAACACCTCCGAGCGCAGCGTCTCTCCATTGAGCGGCAGAAAACAGACGCGCGGATCGCGTAGCTGCCGCAATGTGTACGGCACGAGCGCGACACCCATGCCGAAGCCGACCATCGTGACGACGGTCTGCCACAAGCGCGCCTCGTGACGGATCAGCGGACTGAAACCGGCGCTCACGCACTGCGCGATGATCAGATCGTGATAATGCGGCGACACGGTGCGCGGAAACAGGATGAACGGCTCCTGCGCAAGCGCGCGCAGATCGACCTTACGCTTGCGCGCGAGCGGATGATCGGCCGGCAGGCAGCACAGGAACGGCTCCGAAAACACCGTCGTCGAAATTACGTCCGACGGGAAATTGCCCCAATGCGCGTAGCCCATGTCGATCTGCATGCGCTGGATCGCATGCACCTGCTCGCTCGTATTCATCTCCTTCAGCACGATCTCGACGCCCGGATGATCGGCCTCGAAGCGGCTCACCGCCTGCGGCATGCCGCGATACAGCATCGAGTTCACGAAGCCGATCCGCAGACGGCCCGCGAGGCCGTGCGCGGAGCGCACCGTGATGCGCTCGGCCTCGCTCGCCTGCAGGAGCAGCCGGCGCGCCTCACCGAGCAGCACCTGGCCCGCGTTGGTCAGCGAGACCGACTTGTTGGTGCGGGCGAGCAACTGCACGCCCAACTGCTCCTCGAACTTGCGGATGTCGAAACTGAGCGCGGGCTGCGAAATAAAGAGCCGTTTCGCCGCGCGCCCGAAATGCAGTTCCTCGGCGACCGCCATGAAATAGCGCAATTGCTTCAGATCCATCGCCGTCTCCGTATGTCATCGATAAGCTGTGTCTATCGTACCGGATATAAGTTGTATTAGACGATTATCGAAGCCGCTTCTATGCTGCTTTCCACAAAAGGAGACAAGCATGAGCGAAACCGTCGAACAGCCGGCCCACGGCTCGTCCAACATTCCCGATAGCCGCGGCATCAACTTCTTCTCCAGCGATCCCGACTTCGCGCGCCTGCTGAGGCTCCATCTCGGCGACACGCTCTACGGCGAACTCGAAAGCCAGTTTGTCTCGCTCGGCCAGCGCGCGTCGGACGAACTCGACCTGTGGGCGCTCTCCGCGGACAAAAACCCGCCGACCTTGCGGCATCGCACGCGCCGCGGCGAAGCGCTGCAAAGCATCGACAAGCATCCCGACTACGTCGCGCTCGAACGCGTCGCCTATGCGGAACTGGGCCTCGCGTCGATGAGCCACGCCGCCCGCGACGGCGAAACAACGCCGCCGCCGCTCGTCAAATACGCGCTGACCTTCCTGTTCGTGCAGGCCGAATTCGGTCTGTGCTGCCCGGTCAGCATGACCGATTCGCTGACGCGTACGCTGCGCAAGTTCGGCGCGCCGGAACTGGTCGCGCGTTTCCTGCCGATGCTCGCATCGCGCGATTTCGACACGCTGTACCAGGGCGCGATGTTCATGACCGAGCAGGCGGCGGGTTCCGACGTCGCGCGCATCGCGACGCGCGCAGTGCTCGAAAGCGCCGCGAACGGCGAAGAACAGTGGCGCCTGTACGGCGACAAATGGTTCTGCTCGAACGCCGACGCCGATCTCGCGATGGTGCTCGCGCGGCCCGACGGCGCGCCGCACGGCATCAACGGCCTGGGCCTGTTCCTGCTGCCGAAGACGCTGCCGGACGGCTCGCGCAACAGCTACCGGATCATCCGTCTGAAGGACAAGCTGGGCAGCCGCTCGATGGCGAGCGGCGAGATCGCGCTGGAAGGCGCGCGCGCGTATCTGATCGGCGAAGTGGGGCGCGGCTTTCATCAGATGGCCGACATGATCAACATGTCGCGGCTGTCGAACGGCGTGCGCGCCGCGGGCCTGATGCGCCGCGCGCTGACCGAGGCGCTGCATATCGCGCGCAATCGCGAGGCGTTCGGCCGCAAGCTGATCGCGATGCCGCTGATGCAGCGCCAGTTGCTGAAGATGATGCTGCCGGCCGAACAGGCGCGCTCGATGTTCATGCGCATCGCGCTGCTGCTGCAGCAAGCCGATGCGGGCGATCGCCACGCCGCGAAGTGCGTGCGCATCCTCACGCCGCTGATCAAGTTCCGCGCATGCCGCGACGCGCGGCGCGTGACCGGCGACGCGATGGAAGTGCGCGGCGGCACCGGCTATATCGAGGAATGGAGCGACGCGCGGCTCGTGCGCGACGCGCACCTCGGCTCGATCTGGGAAGGCACCAGCAACATCGTCGCGCTCGACATCGCGCGGGCCGCGAAGCGCGACGGCGCGCTCGAGCCGCTGCGCGCGTATCTGCAGGATCTGCTCGGCGCGGCCGGTTTGCCGGCCGGCAGTCTCGCGCTGCTGCGCGGGATCGTCACGCGCGCATGCGACGCGCTGGCGGGCGTCGCCGATTCGGGCCGCGACGAATGGGTGCGCCAGGCGGGCTCGGCGCTGTATCACGCGAGCACCGCGGTACTGATGGCCTGCGAAGGCGCGCGCCTCGGACCCGATTATCGGCGTCTGGCGCTCGCGCACCTCGTGGTGCGGCACAAGCTGTTGCCATCCGATCCGCTCGACCCGCGCGGCCCGGACGACGAAGCCGACGTGATCGACGCGCTCGTCAACGACCGCCCGGTCACGCTCGAACAGGCGCTGCGGTTGCTGCCGGCCGGGAGCATGCAATGAGCGCCGCCACGAATTACGCGACTCAGCGCCAGCACGGCTGCCACGGCGCGCTGCAAGGCATCCGGGTAGTCGACCTGAGCCGCGTGCTCGGCGGCCCGTACTGCACGCAGGCGCTCGCCGATCACGGCGCCCAGGTGGTCAAGCTCGAACCGCCCGACGGCGACGAAACGCGTGGCTGGGGGCCGCCGTTCCACGGCGACACCGCGTGGTATTTCGCGGGCGTGAACCGCAACAAGCAGGGCATCGCGGTCGACCTGTCGCGCGACGAGGGTCGCGCGATCCTGTGGAAGCTGCTCGAAGACGCCGACGTGCTGGTTGAAAACTTCAAGCCCGGCACGCTGAAGCGCTGGGGGATGGACTACGAAGGCGTGCTGCGCGAGCGCTTTCCGAAGCTGATCCATTGCGCGGTGTCGGGCTTCGGCCCCGACGGTCCGCTCGGCGGTTTGCCCGGCTACGACGCCGCGATCCAGGCGATGACCGGCCTGATGAGCGTGAACGGCGAACGTGATGGTCCGGCGACACGCGTTGGCCTGCCGGTCGTCGATATGGTCACCGGCCTCAATGCGCTTGCCGGCATCCTGCTCGCGCTCGCCGAGCGCGCGAAGAGCGGGCGCGGCCAGTCGATCGATATTGCGCTGTACGACTGCGGCGTGTCGCTGCTGCATCCGCATCTGCCGAACTATTTCGGCTCGGGCCGCACGCCGCGGCGCACCGGCAACGCGCATCCGAACATCACGCCGTACGACAGCTACCGCACCGCGACCGCGCCGATCTTTCTCGCGGTCGGCAACGACCGGCAGTTCGCGAAGCTGTGCGCGCATCTCGGCGCGCCCGAACTCGCCGACGATCCGCGTTTCGCCGACAACCGCAGCCGCTGCGGACATCGCGAGCCGCTGAAGGCGGCGCTCGAAAGCCTGCTCGCGCAACACGACTGCGAGCCGCTTGCGCAGGAGCTGATCCGGCGCGGCGTGCCGTGCGGGCCGGTGCAAACCGTCGACGTGGTTGCGAAGCATCCGCATACGCTGCATCGCCGGATGGTGATCGAGCTGGGCGAGTACCGCGGCACCGCGTCGCCGATCAAGCTGTCGCGCACGCCGGCCACCTATCGCAGCGCGCCGCCGACGCTCGGCGCCGACACGCGCGACGTGCTCGACGCGCTCGGTATCGATGCGGATACGCAGCAGCGTCTGTTCGAAGCGGGGGTGTTGAAGTCGGCCACGCGAGGCGACACGACGCCGCTCGAAGCCGAAGCCGAAGCGGACGCGGACGCGCTCAAGACCTGACGCGTCGCGGCAGCCGGCGAGGCGGTTTTCCGGCGACGGCACGCAGAAGCCGCGCCATCCAGAAGCAGGACCCGGCAATCCTCTTGCGCGGGTCGACACAGGAGACATCGACATGCATCGCGAGTCAGACGACCACGCCGCTCCGCGGCAACACTCGGCGCAACCCACGCGCGCGGCCGCCGCCGCGTTTGTCGGCACCACGATCGAGTGGTACGACTTTTACATCTACGCGACCGCGTCCGCGCTGATCTTCGGCAAGCTGTTCTTCCCGGGCAGCGATCCGTTCTTCGCGACGCTCGCGTCGTTCGGCACGTTCGCGGTCGGCTTCTTCGCGCGGCCGTTCGGCGGCCTCGTGTTCGGCCACCTGGGCGACCGCATCGGCCGCAAGAAAGCGCTGGTGGCGACGCTCGCCATCATGGGCGTGGGCACGGTCGGCATCGGTTTTCTGCCGACTTATGCGAGCGCGGGCGTGATGGCGCCGGTTCTGCTCGTGCTGCTGCGCGTCGCGCAGGGCATCGCGATCGGCGGCGAGTGGGGCGGCGCGGTGCTGATGGCGAGCGAGCACGCGCCGCGCAACCAGCGCACGTTCTTCGCGTCGTTCGCGCAGCTCGGCAGCCCGGCGGGCCTGATCCTGTCGCTGCTCGCGTTTCGCGCGGTCGCGTCGATGGACAAGGATGCGTTTCTCGAATGGGGCTGGCGTCTGCCGTTTCTCGCGAGCGCGGTGCTGCTGCTGGTCGGTCTGCTGATTCGCGCGGGCGTCGGCGAATCGCCGGAATTCAGCGAGCTGAAGGAAAAGCGCCGCGTGGCGACGCTGCCGGTCGCCGAAGTGCTGCGCGACGCGTGGTGCACCGTGCTGCTGTGCCTCGGCGCGAACGTGATCGGCGTGGCCGGTGCGTGGTTCGTCAACACGTTCATGCTCAATTACACGACGCAGACACTCGGCCTCGACCGTTCGCTGATTCTCGATTGCCTGTTCATCGTCGCGTTCATCCAGTTGTTCACGCAGCTCGGCTCGGGCTGGTTCGCGCAGCGCATCGGCACCGGACGCTTCCTGAAGGGCGCGGCGGCGCTGGCGATGCTGTCGCCGTATCCGATGTTCGCGCTGGTGTCGACCGGGCGGCCGGTGGCGATCGTCGTCGGTATCGCGCTCGCGGTGATGTGCATGTCGAGCTCGTATGCGGTGATGGCGGGCTTCATGTCGACCGCGTTTCCGGTGCGCACCCGTTATTCGGCGATTTCGCTGTCGTATCAGGTGTGCGCGGCGCTGGCGGGTGGTTTGACGCCGCTGATCGGCACCTTGCTCGCGCATCGGTATCCGGGCGCGTGGTGGCCGCTGGCCGTGTTCTATACGTGCCTCGCCGGCGTGTCGCTGGTGTGTATCGGCACGCTCGAGCGCCGCAAGCGCGGCATGGCGACGGGAGTGGCGGAGGCCGCTTGAGGCCGGGCGGGTGGCGGGAGTGAACTGAGTTGCCCGGACCACCCGAACGGGCAGGTTGCAAAAGCGGCGGGGCGGCTCGGGCTGTCCGCGCCGCTTTTGTCGTTCGGCTTCTGTCGTTATGGGGTTAAGGAATGTTTTTTTCGTGGTTAACCCCACGACATTCCCGCGTCACATAATGTCATCCTCAAGCGCGCGGCAAGCCGCCCGTCATCGGGGCGGAAGGACAGGAAGACGGGGGATCTCATCATGAATCGGTTTCGTTCGCTGGGTGTGGCGACCGGCGCGGCGCAGTTCGCCAGCGCCGACATCCTTGGCCGGATCAGCGTGGCCTCGCGCCGGCCCGGCGCGGCGTGCCCCTTCGATCTGATTCTCGAGCCGCGCGCGTGGCAGGGGCCGGCCATGCCCGAGGCCACCGACCCGCGCTTCAAGATCCATGTGTTCGACACGATTCGCGCGTTCGAAAAACGCGGTGTCGATGCGATCGTGCTGCCGTGCTTTCTGAGCCATACCTTCATCGACGAACTCGCGGCGAATGTCGCCGTGCCGGTCGCCAACATCATGACCGCGCTGTCCGCGCACGTGCGGCGCGCGTATCCGTCGGCGCGGCGCATCGGCGTGCTGACGTCGGCGGCGATTCGCGCGAACGGTCTGTTCGAACGCTACTTCGGGAGCGGCCCGTTCGACGTCTGCTATCCGCGCAACGACACGGGCTTCGACTGCGTGACGAGCGCCGTCTATGGCGAAGAGGGCATCCGGAGCGGCCGCCTCTACGGTCGGCCGGTCGAGCTGCTGCGCGCGGCGTGCGCGGACCTGGTCGCGCAGGGCGTCGACGTGATCGTGCCGGGGCTCGCGGAAATCGGCCTCGTGCTGCGCGCGCTCGGACGCGTCGGGGTGCCTCTCGTCGACGCGAACCAGGTCTACGCGCGCTACGTCGCGGCGGCACGGTACGTGCAGCCGGAACGGCAGTTCCGGCTGGGCGTGGTCGGCGGCATCGGGCCGGCCGCCACCGTCGATTTCATGGACAAGCTCGTGCGCAACACGCCGGCCGCGCGCGATCAGGACCATATCAAGGTGATCGTCGAGCAGAACCCGCAGATTCCGGACCGCACCGAGGCGCTGCTCGGCAAGGGCGACGACCCGACACTCGCGCTCTACGCCGCGTGCAGAACGCTCGAGGACAGCGGCGCGGATCTGATCGCGATTCCGTGCAATACCGCGCATGCGTTCGTCGAGCGGATCCAGCCGGCGCTGCGCGTGCCGATCGTCAATATGCTGACCTGTACCGCCGATTATCTGCGCGAGAGCTTTCCGGGGCTGCGCGAAGTGGGCGTGCTGGCGACTTCGGGCACGCTCGCGAGCCGGGTCTACGAGAAGGCGCTCGAGGCGTGTGGCCTCGCGCAGATCGCGCCGTCCGCGCCCGCGCAGGCGCGTCTGATGAACGCGATCTACGGACCGCGGGGCGCGAAGGCGGGTTTCACGTCGGGCGAATGCTGCGACGACCTTGCGGCGGCGGTCGACGATCTCGTCGCGCGGGGCGTGCAGGTGATCGTGCTCGCGTGTACCGAGCTGCCGCTGTTGCTGCGCGATGCCGTGATTGCGTGCCCGGGCGGGCGTGTGCTGCGGGTCGTCGATCCGACCGAGGTGCTGGCGAGGCGCTGCGTCGCGTATGCGCTTGGCGATCGCGGCGCGCGGGAAGCGGCGGTGGAGTGCGCGGCGGCGCCGGCGGCGGGGCGTTCGCGCGTGGAGAGCGCGCTCGGCTAGGTTGCTTCGCGGGGGATTCCGCTTTCTCGTAGTCGTCGTCGCGTCCCGTGAGGTTTCAGGGTCGCCGTCCCGCGTGCAACTCCCGTCTTCCGCTCACCCTTCTATCCCTCAAGTCCCCAAAGCACGCCTGCGCGCGTCATGGAAAACTGTATAAACATACAGTATAGTATCCCGTTGCAACCAGGCTTGCGGCGCATCGCATGGCTTTCACGCCGGCTCCGCGCGAAGCCGCGAGGAAGCGCCGGCGAGGCGCCGTCCCGGCTGCACCAAACTTGCGCGGTCGCGAGCCGGCCGTGAGAGGTGGCCCACTCCTTCAGACGGTCGGAAAAATTGTCCTCCAACGACGTAACCCCTGACTCCATCCCTGGCGCAACCGCCGGCCAAGCCCCCGGCAAAACCAAAGGCACGATCCGCATTCGCGGCGCGCGCCAGCACAACCTGAAGAACGTCGACCTCGACGTCCATACCGGCGAAATGACGGTCGTCACCGGGCCGTCCGGCTCGGGCAAGTCGAGCCTCGTGTTCGACACGCTGTACGCGGAAGGGCAGCGCCGCTACGTCGAAACCTTCAGCGCCTACGCCCGCCAGTTCCTCGACCGCATGGACCGGCCGCAGGTCGACCGCGTGGACGGTGTGCCGCCCGCCATCGCGATCGACCAGACCAACCCGGTGCGCAGCTCGCGCTCCACGGTCGGCACGATGACCGAGCTCAACGATCACCTGAAGCTGCTGTACGCGCGCGCGGCCGAGCTGTTCGACCGCAAGACCGCGCAGCCGGTGCGTCACGACACGCCGGAGACGATCTACGCGGAACTGCTCGAGCGCACCGCGCAGGACGAGCCGCGGCTCGTCGTCACGTTCCCGGTCGAGTTGCCCGAGTCGGCGTCCGAGCAGGAGGTCGAGCAGTGGCTGTCGGCGAGCGGCTACACGCGGGTGCAGGCGCAGCGCGAAGTCGATTCGCCGACCGGCAAGCGCAAGCTGCTCGACGTCGTGGCCGACCGCTTCCGGCTGCGCTCGGTCGACAAGCCGCGCGTGATCGAGGCGATCGAGGCGTCGCTCAAGCGCGGCGGCGGCCGCGTGAACATTTACGTGCTGCCGGCCGCGTCGGACGAATCGCAAGGGCCGACCGCCGAGCCGCGGATCTGGCGCTTCTCCACCGGTCTGCACAGCCCCGAAAGCGATCTGCGTTACGCGGACCCGCAGCCGGCGCTGTTCTCGTTCAACTCCGCCTATGGCGCGTGCGACGTCTGCCGCGGGTTCGGCCGCGTGATCGGCGTCGATCTGGGGCTGGTGATTCCCGACGCGCGCAAGACGCTGCGTGAAGGCGCGGTCAAGCCGATGCAGACGCCGGCCTGGAAGGAGTGTCAGGACGATCTGATGCGCTACGCGGCGAAAGCCGACATCCGCCGCGACACGCCGTGGGGCGAACTGAGCGACGCCGAGCGCCACTGGGTCATCAACGGTTCGCCGGACTGGAACGGCAAGTGGCAGACGCATTGGTACGGGGTCAAGCGCTTCTTCGAATATCTCGAATCGAAGGCGTACAAGATGCATATCCGCGTGCTGCTGTCGAAGTACCGCAGCTATACGCCGTGCGAAACCTGCGGCGGCGCGCGCCTGAAAACCGAATCGCTGCTGTGGCGCCTCGGCAGCCACGCGAACGCGAACGACGTGCTGGCGCCCGCGCAACGCTTCATGCCGCGCGGCGTCGAGTGGTCGCGCGCGCAGCTCGAAGCATTGCCGGGTCTGACCGTGCACGACCTGATGCTGATGCCGATCGAGCGCATCCGCCATTTCTTCGACGACATCACGCTGCCGGGCACGTTGCTCGACGACGCGCTGAAACTGCTGCTCGCCGAGGTGCGCACGCGCCTCAAGTATCTGTGCGACGTCGGCCTCGGCTATCTGACGCTCGACCGGCAAAGCCGCACGCTGTCGGGCGGCGAGGTGCAGCGCATCAACCTGACCACCGCGCTCGGCACGTCGCTGACCAAGACGCTGTTCGTGCTCGACGAGCCGAGCATCGGCCTGCATCCGCGCGACCTGAACCGCATCGTCGAAGCCATGCACCGGCTGCGCGACGCGGGCAATACGCTGGTGGTGGTCGAGCACGATCCGTCGGTGATGCTGGCGGCCGACCGTTTGATCGACATGGGGCCGGGACCGGGCGAGCGCGGCGGCTCGATCATTTTCGACGGCGCGCCCGAGGCGATCCGTTCGTCCGGTACGCTGACCGGCGAATATCTCGGCGGTCGGCGCCACGTCGCGGATGCCGCGCACTGGTCGCGCCGTCCGGTCGATGCGAACACGCCGCGCATCGTGCTCGAGGGCGTGAGCGAGCACAATCTGCGCGACGTCACGGTAGAAATTCCATTGCAGCGGCTCGTCTGCGTGACGGGCGTGTCGGGCTCCGGCAAATCGACGCTGCTGCAGGACGTGCTGTATCCGGCGATGGCGCGCCACTTCGGCCTCGCCACCGAGTCGCCGGGGGCGTTCCGCAGCCTCACCGGCGCCGACCAGGTCACCGACGTCGTGTTCGTCGATCAGTCGCCGATCGGCAAGACCGCGCGTTCGAATCCGGCCAGCTACGTCGGCGCGTTCGACGAGATCCGCAAGCTGTTCGCGAAAGCGCCGCTCGCGCAGCAGCGCGGCTACGGCCCCGGCATGTTCAGCTTCAACTCCGGCGACGGCCGCTGCCCGACCTGCGGCGGCTCGGGCTTCGAACACATCGAAATGCAGTTCCTCTCCGACGTGTATCTGCGCTGCCCCGATTGCGACGGCCGCCGTTATCGCGCGGAACTGCTCGAAGTGAAGATCGAGCGTGGCGAACCCGCGCGCGCGCTTTCCATCGCCGACGTGCTCGAATTGACCGTCAGCGAGGCCGCTTCATACTTTGCGAACGACGCCGAGGTATTGCGCGTGCTGCAGCCGATCATCGACGTCGGGCTCGAGTATGTGAAGCTCGGCCAGCCGGTGCCGACGCTGTCGGGTGGCGAAGCGCAGCGGCTCAAGCTCGCGGGTTTTCTCGCGGAATCGGCGCAGGCGCGCGGTACGCGCGGCGCGAAGCAGAACAGCGTCCCGAAGCGTCTGTTCATGTTCGACGAGCCGACCACGGGTCTGCATTTCGACGACATCGCGAAGCTGATGCAGGCGTTCGGCAAACTGCTCGCGAGCGGTCATTCGCTGATCGTGATCGAACACAATCTCGACGTGATCCGCGCGGCCGACTGGCTGATCGACCTCGGTCCCGAAGGCGGCGACGGCGGCGGCCTGGTGCTGTGCGCGGGCACGCCGGATGACGTCAAGGCATGCGCCGGCTCGCATACCGGCGAGGCGCTGCTGCAATACGACCGCGCGATGGACGCGATGAGCGGCGCCGCCGCGGCCAGCGGCGTCGAGGAACCCGCGTCGCAAGGCATCCCGCTGCAGAAGGCGCTGAGCGCGGCGCGCGCGCGCCGCGCGGTCGAGGGCGAAGACGTGGTGCGCATCGTCAACGCGCGCGAGCACAACCTGAAGGCGCTGGACGTCGACATTCCGCACGGCAGGTTCAACGTGATCACCGGCGTGTCGGGCTCGGGCAAATCGACGCTCGCATTCGACATCCTGTTTCACGAAGGGCAGCGGCGTTATCTCGAATCGCTGAACGCGTATGCGCGCTCGATCGTGCAGCCGGCGGGACGCCCCGAGGTCGACGCGGTGTACGGCATTCCGCCGACCGTCGCGATCGAGCAGCGGCTCTCGCGCGGCGGCCGCAAGAGTACCGTCGCGACCACCTCCGAGGTGTGGCACTTCCTGCGTCTGCTGTACGTGAAGCTCGGTTTGCAGCATTGCGTTCACGACGGCACGCCGGTCACGTCGCAAAGCGTCGAATCGATCGCGGCGCAGTTGCTGCGCGATCACAAGGGCCAGCATGTCGGCTTCCTCGCGCCGCTCGTCGTGAACCGCAAGGGCGTCTATACGGATCTCGCGAAATGGGCGAAGGCGCGCGGCAATACGCATCTGCGCGTCGATGGCGAGTTCGTGCCGGTCGCCCCGTGGCCAAAGCTCGACCGTTTCCGTGAACACACGATCGAACTGCCGGTGGCGGACCTCGTCGTGTCGCCGGATCACGAGGCCGAATTGCGCGCGGCGCTCGATCAGGCGCTCGACATCGGCAAGGGCGTCATGCATCTGCTCGCGCCGCTCGACGGCCTGCACGATGCGATCAACGGCGGCCGCTCCACCGCGAAGCTCGGCGAAGTGAAGGTGCTGTCCACGAAGCGCGCGTGCCCGGTATGCGGCACCAGCTATCCCGAACTCGACCCGCGCATGTTCTCGTACAACAGCAAGCACGGTTGGTGCACGAGCTGCGTCGGGACGGGGCTGTTGCTCACGCGCGAACAGCGCGCCGCGTACGACGACACGATCGTCGTCGACGACGATCGCGGCCGCGAACAGAGTTTGCCTTCGGAGGAGCAGGAGCCGGAAGGGCTGGCCGACGAACCGTGTCCGGATTGCGCGGGCACCCGGCTGAATCCGGTCGCGCGCGCGGTCACGTTCGATTCCCACGCGATCGTCGACGTCGCGCAATGGACCGTGTCCGACACGCGCGCGTGGATCGACACGCTCGCAATGACCGGCCGCGACGCCGAAATCGCGCGCGACGTGGTCAGCGAAATCGGCAGCCGCCTGCAGTTCCTCGAAGAGGTCGGGCTCGGCTATCTGAGTCTGGATCGCGCGGCGCCGAGCCTGTCGGGCGGCGAAGCGCAGCGCATCCGGCTCGCCGCGCAGCTCGGCAGCAATCTGCAAGGCGTCTGCTATGTGCTCGACGAGCCGACCATCGGTCTGCATCCGCGCGACAACCAGATTTTGCTGAGCGCGTTGCGCAAGCTCGGCGAGAAGGGCAATACGCTGGTCGTCGTCGAACACGACGAGGACACGATCCGGCGCGCCGATCACATCATCGACATCGGGCCGGGCGCGGGCAAGCGCGGCGGCTCGCTGGTCGCGCAGGGCAGTGTCGCCGATCTGTCCGCGCAGCCCGATTCGCTGACCGGGCGCTTCCTCGCGCAGCCGATCGTGCATCCGCTGCAGCCGCGCCGCGCAGTGGTCGCGCCGGGCAAGCGCGCGGCCGCGGTGCCGGAGAACTGGCTGACCGTGCATGGCGGCAAGCTGCACAATCTGCGCAACGTGACGGTCGGCATTCCGCTGGCGCGGCTCGTTGCGGTGACGGGCGTCAGCGGCTCGGGCAAGTCGACGCTCGCGCGCGACGTGCTGATGACCAATCTGCTCGATGCGGTCGGGCGCTCGGTGCTGTCGTCGCCGGCCACGCGGCGCGCGCGCGCCGCGGCCGCGGAAAAGCCGGCCGCGAACCGCCGTTCGAGCGTGCTCGCGCGTTCGGCGCCGCGCGCGCCGCTGAACGTCACGCATGTCTGGCAAGGCTGCGATTCGATCACCGGCTGGGAAAGCATCGACCGTGTGCTCGAAGTCGACCAGACGCCGATCGGCAAGACGCCGCGTTCGTGTCCCGCCACCTACATCGGCGTGTGGGACGCGATCCGCAAGCTGTTCGCGGGCACGCTCGAGGCACGCGCGCGCGGCTACACGGCGTCGCGCTTCTCGTTCAACACCGGCGAGGGCCGTTGCCCCGCGTGCGAGGGCCAGGGCGTGCGCACGATCGGCATGAGCTTCCTGCCCGACGTGAAGGTGCCGTGCGACGTCTGTCATGGGCAGCGCTTCAATCCGGAGACGCTGGCGGTCACGTGGCGCGGCAAGAACATCGGCGACGTGCTGACGATGGAAATCGACGAAGCAGTCGAGTTCTTCGCGCCGATCACGAACATCGCGCATCCGTTGCAACTGATGAAGGACGTCGGGCTCGGCTATCTGACGCTCGGCCAGCCGTCGCCGACGCTGTCGGGAGGCGAGGCGCAGCGCATCAAGCTCGTCACCGAACTGAGCAAGGTGCGCGACGACCTCACGCGGCGCGGCCAGAAATCGCCGCATACGCTGTACGTGCTCGACGAACCGACGGTCGGCCTGCATATGGCGGATGTCGCGAAGCTGATTCGCGTGCTGCATCGTCTCGTCGATGGCGGCCATAGCGTCGTCGTCATCGAGCACGATCTCGACGTGATTGCCGAGGCGGACTGGATCATCGACCTCGGTCCGGAGGGCGGCGTGGGCGGCGGCGCGATCGTCGCGGCGACGGATCCCGAGGGGCTGTCGCGGGTCGCCGCGAGTCATACGGGCGCGGCGTTGAGGCCGGTGCTCGCGCGCACTCAAAATATCGCGATGCTGGCCGGCGAGGGGACGAACGGCTGACGAGCGTCCTTCGGCGAGTGAGCGATTCGGGTTAAACGGTGCGGCAGGACCGCGCCGTTTTGCGTTTGCGGGGGGCTCCGGCCCACCCCCACTTGTATCAACATCTGCCGGTTTTGCTGCGCTGCACTCCGCTCAATGACAGGGCCGTCCCGCCCGCTTAATTCATACGAATTAAATCGGGGTTGTTTCAATATAGAAACATTTTTAGACGCGCGATAAAACCGCATTGAAATATTAATTTCCGACGATCCCGATATGTGTCGAAAGGATCTATTGCCCGAGCCGGTAAATTCCCGCTTTGCGAATAAAATTCCGGATTGAAGGGCATTATCAGTGTGTTTTATCGTTCATATCTGAAACATTTTTTGAAGCGGCGGGAAGAGGCTGATGTGCGTGAATCAGAAAACTTCGCATTATCGGAAATTCCGGGCGAATGCCTGTGAGAGGCTTCTGTAAAGGCTCTGGGCTAAACTATCGAAAGCGTCTTCAACTGACGTCGCGCCAGTCCGCCAGGCCCGGCGGCGACGTCATATCAAACTCGCAATAACGCTTTTCTTCATACATTGGCGTTCGTGATGAAATCCGTTTTTCAAATTTACTATAGCGGGCCATTCCGCTAACATCACGCTTAATCATTTAAGCGGCGTTGGCTGCGGTTTCAGCCGTAATAATTCATTGTTTCGTTCCGTCTGGTTACGGGGCATCGGGGTCCACAACGTATGACCGTTTGAGGAAAGATCATGCCGCACATGCACCTTGATACCGCGAGAATTACGTGGCTCCATACGCCGTCCTTGAGCGTCCGTACTGCAGCGCGGCGAATCGGCATCCTGCTGTTCGACGGCTTCTGGCTGCTTGGCCCCGGCACCGTGGTCGAGATGTTCCAGAGCGCGAATGAGCTCGCGGGCACGCGCGCCGGCGAAGATCCACCGTACGAGGTGCAGTTCCTGTCGATGGACGGCGGCAACGTCATGAGTTCGTCGTCGGCACGCATCTGGACCGAGCGGATCGACACGCGTTTCGGCGCCGGCTTCGACGTACTGTTTATCGCGGGGGGCTCCGGCGCGCTCACGGCGGCGCGCGACGAACGGCTGCTCAACTGGCTGCGCGCGGTGCAATCGCGCACGCGGGCAATCGAGACGATCGGCGAGGGCCGGCTCGTGCTCGAAGCGGCCGGCCCGACCGAGCACGACGGTCTGATGAACCGCTATCCGGGCGCCACCGCGAGCGAAGGCGCGTTCAGCGCGGCCAACGACCGCAACGACTGCGCGCGCAGCGCGCTGATGTTCATCAAGCGCGATCTCGGCGCCGAACTCGCGCGCAGCGTCGCCGACCGCGTGATGCCCGGCATGGCCGCGACGTGGGTGCCGCTGCCGGCCGAGGGCGGCACGCTCAGCGTCGCGGAGAAAATCCGCGCGGCCGCGCGCTGGATGGAGGCGAACTGCGACCGTCCGGTGTCGGTGGCCGACGCCGCGCAGGTTGCCGCGATGAGCGAGCGCAATTTCCTGCGCCGCTTCAAGCACGAGATGCAGGTCACGCCGTCCGACTATCTGTTGCAGGTGCGCCTGCGTATCGCGTGTAACTTCCTGACCGAGACCGAACTGCCGGTCGACAAGATCGCGCGCCGCAGCGGTACCGGCAACGGCGATCGTCTGGCGAAGATCTTCCGCAAGCGCATGGCGCTGTCGCCCACCGAATATCGCGCCCGCAGCCGGGCGGCCACCGAGGCGTAGCATGACTCCATAGCATGCATACGCGGGCGCCCGCGGCGGCGGGCGTCGTCCGTTGAACGCGGCCGCGCGGGCGGCCGCATCTTCGCTGGCCAGCCTTCTTACGAGCACAGTGGCGATGGGCAACAAGGTCATGGCGACGGCATTGCCGGAGGTGAAACTCGTCGAACCGGAAGTGTTTGCCGACGAGTTCGGCTTCTGCTTCGAGAGCTTCAGCGCCGACGAGTTTGCGGACGACGTCGCGTCGGGTTTCGACTTCGTGCAGGACCGGCATTTGCGCGCGGTGCGCGGCGTACTGCGCGGACTGCACTATCAGGTGCAGCGCCCGCAGGGGCGTCTGCTGCGCGTGGTGCGCGGCGAAGTGTTCGACGTCGCAGTGGACGTGCGCCTCAATTCGCCGAACTTCGGCAAGTGGAGCGGCGAGTATCTGAGCGACGCGAACCAGCGGCAGATCTGGGTGCCACCCGGATTCGCGCACGGCTTCGTCGTGCTGTCGGATGTCGCCGAGTGCGTGTGGAAGACCACCGAATACTGGTTTCCCGAGCTCGAGCGCTGCATCCTCTGGTGCGATCCCGACATCGGCATCGAGTGGCCGATCGACTTCGATCCGATTCTCGGCAGCAAGGACGCGGCGGGCCGGCGTCTCTACGAGGCGGAAAACATCTCGTGATTGGCATGTGAGTTTTTACGACATTTTTTCTTGAGGCGCTCACGGGCCAAACCTACACTTCGGGCATCCTGTTAGTACGAGGTGCTCAACGTGAAGCGTCGTCGCGCGATCAAGCCGCAATCCGTTCCTGTCCACTATGTCTGTCATGGCACCGGCCATGTCGAATTGCGCCGCTTCGATGCGTCGCGCGATTCGTTCGTCGCGTTGACGGCGCTGCTGCACCGCGCGTTCGCGCCGCTCGGCGCGCAGGGGCTCAACTGCACGTGCGTCGACCAGTCCGTCGCGACGACGCGTGAGCGCGCGACCCGCGGCGATTGCTACGTGGCCGTATGCGAAGGCCGCATGGTCGGCACGATGACGCTGTACGCTTCGGATCCCCTGGCATCGTGCGAACTGTACCGGCATGAGGACGTCGCGAGCTTGCGGCAATTCGCGGTCGAGCCCACATGGCAGGCGCGCGGCATCGGCACGCTGCTGATCGCGTTCGCCGAGCACTGGGCCGCGACGCGCGGCTATGCGGAACTCGCGCTCGACACGCCGCAGCCGGCCGCGCATCTGGTCGCGTTCTATCGCGGGCAAGGGTTTCGCATCGTCGATTTCACGCACTTCGAGGACAAGCGCTACGACAGCGCGATTCTGAGCAAGCCGCCGGTCGCGGCGCGTACGCTCGCGAACTGGTCGCGGCGTCTGCGCGCGACGCCGCCGATCGCGCACGCGGCCTGATTGCCGCGCTGGATGCGGGTTCCGCTGTTGTCGGAAGAGCCGATGCATCGGCAACTATTGCAAGACGGTGTGGCAGGTATTGCAACGTAGTGTTGCCGAACGCATCGGGCGGGCAGGGATCCACCTGGGCGCCGCGAGCCTGTGGTCCGGATCAACGCCGGGATGCACAGGCTCGCGTGCAACGGTCAACGTCGAATCACGCCCATCAGCAGGGTGACGAGGAAGATCACGATAAAGATGAAGAACAGTATCTTCGCGATTTCGGTTGCGCCCGCGGCGATGCCGCCAAAACCGAACACCGCGGCGATGATGGCGATGATGAAAAAAATGACAGCGTATCGAAGCATGGTGCCTCCACCGGTGGATCGTTGAAATGATGTTGGGACGGCGACCCGTCGTGGCTTGCCGGGTCTTCATGCGCCTTCACGGATGAGGTGCCGGCGAGCGGGATTCAGCAATAGGTGTGCCACCGTCATGGCAATCTCCACCAGGGAGCCTCGCGCCACGCTGACATTTGCACACGCAACGAACCACACGGATAGCACGGACGCCGTAGAGGCCCGGGGCCCCTCACCCGCGCAGCCAGTGATACGCCAGCGGCCCGCACAGCACGCCCCATGTCAACGCGCAGATCAGCAGCGCGATGGTCACCGCCGCGCTGCCGCAATCTTTCGCGCGCTTCGACAACTCGTGCTGCTCGAGCGAAATCCGGTCGATGATCGCCTCGATCGCCGAATTCAGCAATTCCACCAGCAGCACGAGCAGCACCGACGCGATCAGCAGCACGCGCGCGAGCGCCTCTACCGGCACGATCAACGCGACAGGCACGAGGATCGCCGCGAGCAGCGCTTCCTGACGGAACGCGCTTTCCGCGCGCAGCGTCGCGACGATTCCATTGCACGAGTGCCGCAACGCGAACAGCGCGCGCAGAGGACCGCTGCGTTTTGCGCCTGGCGAGGCCGGGGAAGGTTCCAGGGAAGGTGCGGGGGAGGAGGACTCGGTGGGATTGCTCATGGTCGGGAAAGCGTGAACAGCGCGGCCGCATGAAATCTGTCTGAACTCATGCCGCGCCGTCAGGCGCTTTGCGCATCATGACGCATGATGGACCGCGTGCAGCGTCAACGCAACTGCGTCACCGCCAGCAGCAACACCATGCTGCCGATCGCGCCGTCGAGCACGCGCCACGCGCTCGCGCGGCGAAACAGCGGCGCCAGCATGCGCGCGCCGTAACCGAGCGCGACGAACCAGACCGCGCTGACCGTCATCGCGCCCAGCGCGAACGCGAGCCGCGCGCCTTCCGGTTCACGCGCGCCGGCGGTGCCGATCAGCAGGAACGTATCCAGATACACGTGCGGATTGAGCCACGTGAACGCGAGCGTCATCAGCACGATCGGCAATGCGCGTTGCACGGGCGGCGTGCCGCCCGCCGCATGGTTCGCATCGCCATCGGCCGCGCCATCGAGCACCGCATGACCCGGCTGCAGCGCGCGGCGCAGCGCGCTCACGCCGAACCAGGCGAGATACGCGAGCCCGACATACAGCATCGCGTGAACGAAGGTCGGGTAGCGCTCCATCAGCACCGAGGCGCCGCCGACGCCCGCGCCGATCAGAATGAAATCCGACAGCGTGCACAGCAGCACGATCTTGCCGACATGCGAGCGCATGATGCCCTGACGCAGCACGAAGGCGTTCTGCGCGCCGATCGTCACGATCAGCGACGCGCACAGCGCGGCGCCGTGGGAAAAAGACGGCCAGTTGGACAGCCAGTTCATGAAACGATCCAGAAGACGAAGAGTAGGGGATGGACGGAGAAAACGAACAGCGCTAGTCTGCGTTTTTGCGTCTCATAAGAGAAGCTAATTTGCTTAATGCCGATTAAGGAACGCTAATGCTCGACTATGCGTTGCTCGACGCGCTCGCCGCCGTGGTGCGTCACGGTTCGTTCGACCGCGCGGCGAGCGAGCTCAATATCACGCCGTCGGCGGTGTCGCAGCGGGTCAAGCTGCTCGAGGAGCGCGTCGGCAGCGTGCTCGTGAAGCGCGGCCAGCCGTGCGTCGCGACCACCTCCGGTGCGCTGCTGTGCCGCCATACCGAGCGCGTGCAACTGCTCGAGGCGGAGCTGAACGGCCGCCTGCCGGCGCTGCCCGGCGCGCTTGTCGAACCGTGGCCGGCGCTGCGCGTGGCCGTCAACGACGACAGCGTCGGCACGTGGTTCATCGACGCGGTCGCGCCGTTCTGCGTCGAACGGGAAATGCTGCTCGATCTGGTGATCGACGATCAGGATCACACCGCGCAGCGCATTCGCGACGGCAGCGTGCAAGGCGCGGTTACAACGCAGGCCGAACCGGTGCAAGGCTGCCGGTCGGTGCGTCTCGGCCGCATGCGTTATCTCGCGGTGTGCTCGCCCGCGTTTCGCGCGCGCTATTTCCCCGACGGTGTCACGCGCGACAGTTTGCGGCGCACGCCGTGCGTCGATTTCAATCCGAAGGATCAGTTGCAGAAACGCTTCATGCGGCGCGTCACGCGCGCGGAACTCGACCCGCCGCTGCACTGGATCCCGCACGTCGCCGGCTTTCTGCGCGCCTGCGTGATGGGTCTCGGCTGGGGCATGTGTCCCGAGCGGATGATCGCCGGCCATCTGGCGCGCGGCGAGCTGGTCGAGATCGCGCCGGCCAAGCCGATCGACGTCGATCTGTACTGGCAGAGCTGGCGGCTGTCGATCGGCTGGCTCGACGATTTCAGCGCGATGCTCAGAAAGCGCGCGGGCGAGTTTCTCGATTGACGTAGTCGCTCGAGTGCGTGGCCGGCGCCGCTACAGCAACAGCTCGATCGAATGAAACAGCCGGCGCTGCTCCGGGTCCTGCGAGCGCGCGCCTTCGTCGATCGTCTCGCGCAGGCAGTCGAGAAAGCACGCGGCGGCGGGGCTCGTCGGCGCGCCGCGCCGCGACGTGATGCTGACGATCGTTTCGTCGACGGTCTCGCGCAGCGGCAGCGCCCACAGGTTTTCCTTCGCGAGCGTGACCTCGACGAGCGGCCACGGAAAGATGCTCAGCATGTCCGTGCGCGCGAGCAGACCCAGCACGATCGCGAGCGAATGCGCGAGCAGGATCGTGTGCGGCACACGCATGCCGCGCCGGCGAAACAGTTTGTCCGACATCGATTCGCGGCTCGCCACATCCCAGTTCAGCACCCATTGCTCGTCCTCGAGTTCGAGCAGCGAGCGGCAGCCGGCTTTCGGATGATCGCGGCGCGCGACCACCGCCGAGTGCGTCGAAAAGAGCGGCACGTTATGAAATTCCGATTGCGGTGACGCAGGCGGCGGGCGGCCGATCGAGAAGTCGAGGCTGCCGTCGCGCAGGCGCGGCTGCACGACCGCGAGCAGGCCCTCGAAGAATTCGAGCTGCACATCCGGCATGCGCTCGCGAAAGCGCTGCACCGCTGGCGGCAGAAAGGTCAGCGCGACCCACGGCGTGACGCCGATCGACAGCTTGCCCGCCGCCGCGCCGCGCAGCGCCTCGATTTCCGCTTGTGCGCGCTGTAACTGACCGAGCACGAGCCGCGCATGCACGACGAGCGCGCGGCCGAACTCGGTAAACGCGACGCCGCTTGCGCCGCGCACGACGAGCGGCGCGTGCAGATCGGCTTCGAGTTCGCGCATCGCCTTGGTCACGGCGGCCGGCGAGAGTCCCAGCGAGCGGGCCGCGGCCCGGATACTTCCGGTATCCGCGATGGCTGCCAGGGTATTGAGTTGATGCAGTTTCATCGGATGGATCGGCACGGGGGTGGCAACCAGCGGTTGCCGCCGCAACGATTCTACGCCTGCCGCTCGAATATCGGCGTGGCTATGCTCGGTTCACGCTGATACGCCCAACCTTGGCTGCATTGGAGACGACGACACATGAACACGATGGTTATTCCGGCGGGCATCGCCGAAGTCGAACAGGAAATGATCGCGCTGCGGCGCCGCATCCACGCGCAGCCGGAGCTCGCGTACGAGGAGTTCGCGACCGGCGATCTGGTCGCCGAACGGCTCACGGAGTGGGGCTACACGGTGCACCGCGGGATGGGGCAGACCGGCGTGGTCGGCCAGTTGAAAGCGGGCAACGGCACGCGCCGGCTCGGCCTGCGCGCCGACATGGATGCGCTGCCGATCCACGAGACCACTGGTCTGCCGTACGCGAGCAAGGTGCCGGGCAAGATGCACGCGTGCGGCCACGACGGCCATACCGCGATGCTGCTGGCTGCCGCGAAGCATCTGGCGCGTGAAAAATGCTTCGACGGCACGTTGAATCTGATTTTCCAGCCCGCCGAGGAAGGTCTCGCCGGCGCGAAGAAGATGCTCGAAGACGGCCTCTTCGAGCAGTTCCCGTGCGACGCCGTGTTCGCGATGCACAACATGCCGGGCTTTCCGACCGGCAAGTTCGGCTTCCTGCCGGGTTCGTTCATGGCGTCGTCGGACACGGTGATCATCACGGTGAGCGGCCGTGGCGGGCATGGCGCGGTGCCGCACAAGGCGGTCGATCCGGTCGTCGTGTGCGCGCAGATCGTGCTCGCGCTGCAGGCCATCGTGTCGCGCAACATCGCGCCGCTCGACATGGCGATCATCACCGTCGGCGCGATTCACGCGGGCGAGGCGCCGAACGTGATTCCGGAGACCGCCGAGATGCGCCTGTCGGTGCGCGCGCTGCGGCCCGAGGTGCGCGACTACCTGCAGGAGCGCATCACCGCGGTCGCGACCGGCCAGGCGGCCGTGTTCGGCGCGCGCGCCGAGGTCGACTATCAGCGCCGCTATCCGGTGCTCGTCAACGATGCGGAGATGACCGCGTTCGCGCGCCAGGTCGCGCTCGACTGGCTCGGCGAGGATGGCCTGATCCGCGACATGCAGCCGCTCACCGGCAGCGAGGACTTCGCGTTCCTGCTCGAACGCTGCGCGGGCAGCTATCTGATCATCGGCAATGGCGACGGCGAAGGCGGCTGCATGGTCCATAACCCCGGCTACGACTTCAACGACGCTTGCCTCGCGACCGGCGCGGCGTACTGGGTAAAGCTCGCGCAGACGTTTCTGGTTTGACGCGGGCACGGCGCGCAGCCGCCCGCGAGCGGCGCAGCACGTGGAGCGCCCCGGCGGCGGCCACACCCCGGCCCCGGCAAACGCGGCGCCGCGGCAGCAGAAACACGATGGAGACATGAATGGACTATCCCGCCACACCGCGGCCCGTGGGCGCCGATGCGCTCGATGCACAGGCGCTCGCCCAACCCGCCGCGGCTTCAGCCGCCGCGCCGCCTGAAAAACGCGCCGGCCACGCGAAGGCGATCGCCGCGATCACGCTCGGCAACGGCCTCGAGTTTTTCGACTTCACGATCTACAGCTTCTTCGCGACGATCATCGGCAAGCTGTTTTTCCCGGTCGAAGGTCAGCTCGCGCAACTGATGCTCGCGGTCGGCACGTTCGGCGTCGGTTTCATCATGCGGCCGGTGGGCGGCATCGTGCTCGGCGCCTACGCGGATCGCGCGGGACGCAAGGCGGCGATGAGCCTGACGCTGTGGCTGATGACGCTGGGCTCCGCGATCATTGCGTTTGCGCCGCCGTATGCGGCGATCGGCGTCGCCGCGCCGCTGCTCGTGATTCTCGCGCGGCTGGTTCAGGGTTTCGCGCTGGGCGGCGAGGTCGGCGCGTCGACGGCGCTGCTGCTCGAGTACGGCAGTGACCGCACGCGCGGCTTCTATGGCAGTTGGCAGTTCGTGAGCCAGGGGCTGAACACGGTGGTCGGCTCGCTGCTCGGCGTCGCGCTGGCCTCGACGCTGGCGCCGGCCGCGCTCGAAAGCTGGGGCTGGCGCGTGCCGTTCGTGATCGGCATGGCGATGGGCCCGATCGGCATCTATATCCGGAGGCATCTCGACGAGACGTTGCCGGGCGTCGAGGATGGCGCAGCGGGCAGCGTGGGCGCGCAGGGTTCGCAGTCCGCTTCACAACATGCTTCACAGCCTTCCACGCAACCCGCCTCGCAGCCGGTCCGCGACCTGTTCCGCGATCACGCGCGCTCGATCACGACCGGCGTGGTGACGACCATCGGCGGCACCGCGGCGAACTACATCGTGCTGTTCTATCTGTCCACTTACGCGATCCGGATCCTGCATCTGCCGATGGCGTCGGCGTTGTGGGCCGCATGGACCGGCGCGGTCGTCACCGTGATCTGCTCGCCGTTCGCGGGCGCGCTGTCCGATCGTCTCGGCCGCAAGCGCGTGCTGTGGGTGTCGCGCGTGCTGTTGATTCTGGCCGTCTATCCGGCGTTCATGACGATCAACGCGGTGCCGACGGTGCCGGTGCTGCTGGCGGTGGTCGCGGGCCTCGCGCTGCTCGTCACGTTCACCGCCGTGCCCAATATCGTGATGCTGCCGGAGCTGTTTCCGCGCGCGATCCGCGCGACCGGCATGTCGATCGTCTACTGTCTCGGCGTATCGATTTTCGGTGGCTTCGCGCAGTTTTTCGCCACCTGGCTGATCCAGATTTCAGGCAGCAATCTCGCGCCGGCGTGGTATCTGATCGGCTGCGGCCTCGTGTCGTTGCTGCCGTTGCCGTTGATGCGCGAGAGCGCGGGCAGGCCGATCGATTGACGTGAAGGGGGCCGTGCGCGGCGCGGCTTGTGGGCGGTTGAAAACAAAGAGGCGCGACCGGGGTCGCGCCTCTTTTGCTATTCGCCGCATGGCGGTTCGCTGAGCGGCGCCGCGAGCGCCCGCTCATGCGAGACGGAAGGCGCTCACTGCGCCGCCGATTCTCCGTGATCCGTCACCGGCGCGCCGTCGCCATTGCCGTTGCCGGCCGTCGCGTCGCGCGTCTCGGGCATCGCCGCCCACACCAGCAGCACCGCGAGCGCGCCCGCCGCCGCGAGGCCGAAGAAGCTCACCGCATTGCCGAAGCGATCGGCGATAAAGCCGGCCGCCGTCGTGCTCAGCGTCGCGCCGATTCCGGCGGCGAGCCCGAACAGGCCGATACACAGGTTGTAGCGGCCCTTGTCGCCGGCGACGTCGGCGGCGATCAGCGGCAGCATCACGCCGAACACGGCGGCGCTCAAACCGTCGAGCACCTGCACCGGCACGAGCAGATACGGGCTGCTGATGCCCGCGAACAGCAAGGCCCGGATCGGCAGCGCGCTGAAACCGAGCAGCAGGATCGGCCGGCGTCCCCAGCGTTCGGCGGAGCGCCCGACCCACGGCGACATCATCGCGACGATCGCCTGCGGCACGATGATGCACGCGGCGATCACCAGTTGCACGTTGTCGCCCATGCCGGCCGTCACTTCGCCCGCGGCGAGGTTCAGCATTGCCGCGTTCGACAGATGGAACAGCACGATGCACGCGGCGAACAGCAGCAGGCGCCGGTCGCGCAGCAGCTCGCGCAGGCTTTCGCGCCGCTCGATCTGCTCGGGCGTCGGCGCGGCCCTGGGCAGCTCGATCGTGTCGGTGCGCTGGATCATCGACAGCGCGAACAGCGCCGGCACCGCGAGCCCCGCGGTCAGCCAGAACACCGCGCGCGGCGAATAGTACTCGCCGAACAGGCCCATCAGCCCGGCCGCCACCGCGCTGCCGATCGATGCCCAGCGCGCGTTGCGTCCGAGCCGGTCGCCGAGATTTGCGCGTCCCACGAGCGCGAACGAGATCGCGGCGAGCGCCGGCGTCAGCATGCAGCTCGCGAAGCCGTGGAACACCTCGGCGGCGATCACCGGCAGCACGGTCGGACTCACCGCGAGCAGCACCGCGCTCAGGATGATCGCGCCGATCGCCCACGCGGCGGCGGCCTTCTTGTTGCGCAGCGCGTCGACCGCGGCGCCGCCGGGCACCTGGCTCACCATCGCGCTGATGGTGCCGACCGACAGCACCATGCCGATTTCGCCCTGGGTCCACTTATGCGACGCGAGATACGACGCGATGAACGGCCCGAAGCCCGTCTGCACGTTGGCAACGAAGAAATTCAGCCAATCGAGCGCGCGCAGACTGCGCGCCGTGACCAGAGTGCGGCCCGTCATCGGACCGCCCGTGCGTTGGAAACCGCCACGGCCGTCGAGGCCGCCGCGGCAGCAGGCGCCGCCGATGCCGCGGCCGCGGCAGGTGCGGGTGGCGGCGCCGGCGACACCGCGCGGATCGGCTTGTCGCTCGCATAGGGCGGCGTGGCGTTGATCTGCGCGTCGCTCAGATCGAGCAGCGGACGCAGTTCCTTGTCGCGCATGACGAAGCGCAGCGCCGACCAGTTCGCGGCGATCGTGCGCCGGTCGGTGCTGACCATGCCGCTCACGTCGAGCACGACCGCCTGCGGCTGCGCGTTGCCGTCGATCAGCACGTCGACGACGCGGCCCACCTTCGCGCCGTTCGAGCGCTCGACGGTCGAGTCGAGCAGCGGCAGCAACTGCGGCGGGTTGGATTTGGCCGCGGTGTTCGGCACCGCCGTCGCGTTCAGCGTGATCGGCGGCCCCTTCGCGGTCGGCGTGAAGCGGAACGCGCCCCACGGGAAGTTCACCTTGCGGTCGCCGACGCCGAGAAAGCCCTGCAGGTTGACGACCATCTCGCGCGGCTTGCCGGCCGCGTCGGCAATCATGTCGACCGCGCGGCCGACCACCTTGCCGTCGGGCTTCTGCACGGGGCTGTCGAGCAGCGTGCGCGCGTCGCTGCGCTCGATCGTGCGCAGCACGATCAGCGGCGGCGGCGGGGGCGGAGGGGGCGGGGGCGCGACGACGGGCGGCGGCGGCTCGACCTTGTGCGGCCTCACGACCGGCTTTTTCGGCTTCTTCGGCTGCTCGGGGCTCTCGCTCGCCTCGGTCTCGACCGGCTCCGGCGCGGAAGCCGCCACCGGCGCGCTCGCGGGCTCGACGGGCATCACCGTCGCGTCGACGATCGGCGCCTGCTGGTTGCCCCACAGCAGGCTGCTGCAACCGGACAGCGCGGCGAGCGCGACGAGCGCGGCCACGGCGAACAGCACACGAAACAGACGGAACACGTCGAACGGGGCGAGCGAAGCAAGCGAATCAAGCGGGCCAATCGGCAGACGCCGGAGAGGGCGCGGAAAACCGCCAGTCATCAGGAAAAACTCCACGGGCTGGTGCGGACGGGCGCGATGGGCCGCCGCGGTTGGATGAGGTACGGCCCAGAGTTTAACCTGCGCTGCCGCGCGGCCCGGCTTTCGCGGCCACCGGCGCACCTTGGCGGCGCGCGCCGCGGGCGCGAAAAAGCGCTGCGGATCCGCTGCCGGCCGCGGCCGCACGCGATCGAACCTCGTAGGTGTAAACGCGCGGCGCGGGCGGGCGGTTCGCCGTCCCGCCTGCGATATAAGTCGCGCGACATGTCCAGCATGCCATTCATGCGATTGGACACATATTTGTCTTCCCCTACATTTCGAGACAGAAAAGCGGTACCCCCCATTAAATCAATCAGATCCACGAGACGAACCTGATGACGGCCGCGCTGGCAGCCGTTTCAGCACGCTGATAAAGGAGGCACTCATCATGATGGAACCCCACGCCCTCGCGAATCCCGAAGTCGCGACCGAAGCGTTCGACGCCGAATCGTCCGACGCGGAATCTTTCCACGGAAAGGGCTTTCTCGACCGCTATTTCGATATCTCCGCGCGCGGCAGCACGCAGCGTCAGGAGATCGTCGCGGGCATCACGACCTTTCTCGCGATGGTCTATTCCGTGTTCGTCGTGCCGGGCATGTTCGGCAAGGCGGGCTTCGACACCAGCGCGGTGTTCGTCGCCGTGTGCCTGACCACCGCGTTCGGCTCGCTGCTGATGGGCGTGTGGGCGCGCCTGCCGATCGCGATCGGCTGCGCGATCTCGCTGACCGCGTTCACCGCGTTCGGCCTCGTGCTCGGCAAGGGGCTGCATCCGACCGTCGCGCTCGGCGCGGTGTTTCTGATGGGCGTCGTGTTCACCGCGATTTCGGTGACCGGCGTGCGCTCGTGGATCCTGCGCAATCTGCCGACCGGCATCGCGCACGGCACCGGCATCGGCATCGGGCTCTTTCTGCTGCTGATCGCCGCGAACGACGTCGGTCTCGTCGTGAAGAATCCGGGCGCCGGCCTGCCGGTGTCGCTCGGTCATATCACCGCGTTGCCGGCGCTGATGTCGGTGGCCGGGCTCGCGGCGATTTTCGGGCTGGTGCGCCGGCGCGTGCCGGGCTCGATCCTGATCGTGATCGTCGCGATTTCGGCGCTTGGGCTCGCGATCGATCCGGCCGTCGCGTTTCACGGCGTGTTCGCGGTGCCGTCGCTCTCCGCGCCGGGCCATGCGTCGCTGATCGGCGCGATGGACGTGAAGGGCGCGCTGTCGATGGCGGTGCTGCCGAGCGTGCTCGCGCTGGTGATGACCGCTGTGTTCGACGCGACCGGCACGATCCGCGCGGTCGCGGGACAGGCGGGTCAGCTCGACGAGAACGGCCGCATCATCAACGGCGGCCGCGCGCTGACCGCCGATTCGCTGAGCTCGATCTTCTCGGGCCTGCTCGGCGGCGCGCCGGCGGCGGCCTATATCGAATCGACGGTCGGCGTCGCGGCGGGCGCGAAGACGGGGATGGCGGCGGCGGTGGTCGGCCTGCTGTTTCTGGTCGTGATGTTCTTCTCGCCGCTCGCCGCGCTGGTGCCTTCGTATGCGACCGCGCCCGCGTTGATGTATGTCGGGCTGCTGATGCTGTCGAACGTCAGCAAGCTGCACATGGACGACATGGTCGACGCGATGTCGGGGCTCGTATGCGCGGTGTTCATCGTGCTGACCGCGAATATCGTGACCGGCATCATGCTCGGCTTCGCGACGCTGGTGATCGGGCGCGTGGTGAGCGGCGAGTATCGCAAGCTCAATGTGGGCACGGTGGCGATCGCGGCGGTGCTCGTCGGGTTCTATCTGGGCGGCTGGGCGATCTGAGCCGGGTTCGTCTGATTCACGTCGGGGCGCGTTGGGTTCGCGCTCGGGCCTCGGCGGTTGCTGTGTCGTGTTGCGGGAAGGCTGGAGCGGGGTGGCGGTGCGAGAGGTCCGCGGGCTTCGCTTTCAGATGGATAGTCGGCTGTTCTCCATGTTCTCCGGATTGACGCGGCGCGTTGCGGGGTTTTATCCGCCGCGTGCCGCGTATCTTTTTTGCTCCGCATTTTTTCCCCGGTTTTTTCTCGCCGTCTTAAGTCCCCACCTGTCCTTGACTTTCGCGCGCGCGTTTCTAAACTTAACCTCATGGTTAAGTTTAACGAAGCCCTGCTCGATCGCACGTTCGCCGCGCTGTCGGACCCGACGCGGCGCGCGCTGCTCGCGCGTCTGTCGGAACGCGATCTGTCGATCAGCGAACTCGCGCGGCCGCTCGCCATGTCCTTGCCCGCGGTGATGAAGCACGTCGACGTGCTGTGCTCGGCGGGTCTCGTCACGCGCAGCAAGACCGGCCGCACGGTTGCGTGCCGGCTGTGCGCCGGACCGATGCAGGAAGCGATGCAGTGGCTTGACCGCTATCAGCGCTTCTGGTCCGCGTCGCTCGATCGTCTGGCCGCTCTGGTCGAAGAGCCGCAGGCGCCCGATCCCGCCGCGCGCCCGGAAGCCGGCCTTGCGCCGTCGTCGACGCCGAGGCCCGCCGCGATGCGCGGGCGCCGCCCGAAGACGCGCGGCGGCTGACATTTCCGCGCGTCCGGCTTCGTTCGGGCGAGGCCCCGACGAACCTGCGTCACCCAGTCAAGGAGAAGCAGATGGAACCGCAACATCGCATTGGCACGAGAGAAGAGTGGCTGGCCGCGAGCCGCGCGCTGCTCGCCGAAGAGAAAGCGCATATGCGCGCCGGCGACGAACTCGCGCGCAAGCGCCGCGCGCTGCCGTGGGTCAAGGTCGACAAGACCTACACGTTCGATACGCCCGAGGGCCGCAAGACGCTCGCCGATCTGTTCGACGGCCGCAGCCAGTTGATCGTCTATCACTTCATGATGGGCGCGGACTGGGAGGAGGGCTGCGTCGGCTGCTCGTTCCTGTCGGATCATATGGTCGGCATCGTCACGCATCTGGAACATCACGACGTGAGCTACGTGACGGTGTCGCACGCGCCGCTCGCGAAGATCGAAGCGTTCAGGAAACGCATGGGATGGACTTTTCCGTGGGTGTCGTCGGTAGGCAGCGATTTCAATTTCGACTATCACGTGTCGTTCACGCCGGAGCAACTGGCGAGCAAAAAGGCGTTCTACAACTTCACCGAGCAGGATGTCGGCATCGACGAACAGCATGGCCACAGCGTGTTTTTCAAGGACCAAAGCGGCGACGTGTACCACACGTATTCGTGCTACGGACGCGGCGACGAACGGTTCATCAACACGTACGCGCATCTGGACGTGACGCCGAAGGGCCGCAACGAAGAGAACAGTCTGACCGATTGGGTCAGGCATCACGATCGTTATGAACGTCATGACGACGCGGCGCGCGGCGGGTGCCACGCGTGACGCATTGGCGCGTTATAGCGCCATGTCGAAGGCGGGCTTGAGGAACAGTTCCATCGCCATCACCGCGAGGCTCATCGCGGCCGCGGCGAGGGTCAATACGCCGTATTCGTCGTAGCGCGTGTCGTACAGGCACGCGACGACGAACAGAACCGCCAGCAGATTGGTCAGCCAGTCGAAATTCAGCGCGAGGGTCATCGAACGGTCCGGGCTCATGTGCGATGCAAACGATCGAATCGCACGGTCAGGTCGGCGCGATTCTATCGAAACGAGCTTACGGATTCGCAACGGTTGCGCTTACACAGATTACGTTCCGGCCATCATCTCGCCGACCCGCCGTTCCGGCTTCCTTCGTCCTATCTCCACGACATGTCGCGCGCTCTTTTGCGCCGCCGGCCGGCTCTCCTATAACTCTGTTATCGGTCCACGCGGTTCGCCGCCACGACGGCGCCCTCATTTTTGGCCAGTGGCGGCACGTGTCATGAACGTGTATATACAAGTTCAGGTACGACGCGGTACAGACCGCAGCAAACGAACGGACGCGAGCCCTCACACAAGGCCAACGGACAAGCCTTCAGACCCGCCACTCAAGGACACGGCCGGCCTAATGGAAATCCCCAGGCACGAAATCTTGAAAAATAAGTTGTATATACAAGATCGGTCCGTTAGACTTATTTGAACTTGTATAGACAGGACCTCTACCATGATTCTGAAGCCCGGCTACCTGACCCTCCCGCAACTGCGTCGGATCGCGCGTGAACAGGTCACGCTGCAACTCGATCCCGCCAGCCACGCCGCCATCGACGCCTGCGCGCAGGCCGTCGCCGACATCACCGCCAGGGGCGAACCGGCCTACGGCATCAACACCGGTTTCGGCCGCCTCGCCAGCACGCACATCCCGCGCGAGCAGCTCGAACTGTTGCAGCGCAATCTGGTGCTATCGCACGCGGTCGGCGTCGGCGAGCCGATGTCGCGCCCGGTCGTGCGTCTGCTGATGGCGCTCAAGCTGTCGAGCCTCGGCCGCGGTCATTCGGGCATCCGCCGCGAAGTGATGGAAGCGCTGATCACCCTGTTCAACGCCGACGTGCTGCCGGTGATCCCGGTCAAGGGCTCGGTCGGCGCATCGGGCGACCTCGCGCCGCTCGCGCATATGTCGGCGGTGCTGCTCGGCGTCGGCGAAGTGTTCGCGAAGGGCGAGCGCATGCCGGCCACCGAAGGGCTCGCGCTGGTCGGCCTGAAGCCGATGACGCTGCAGGCGAAGGAAGGTCTCGCGCTGCTGAACGGGACCCAGGCCTCCACCGCGCTCGCGCTCTACAACATGTTCGCGATCGAAGACCTGTATCGCACGGCGCTCGTCGCCGGCGCGCTGTCGGTCGATGCGGCGATGGGTTCGGTCAAGCCGTTCGACGCGCGCATCCACGAACTGCGCGGCCATCGAGGCCAGATCGACGCGGCGGCGGCTTATCGCTCGCTGCTGCAGGGCTCGGCGATCAACGTGGCACATGCCGACTGCGACAAGGTGCAGGACCCGTACAGCCTGCGCTGCCAGCCGCAGGTGATGGGCGCGTGCCTCGACCAGATGCGCAATGCCGCCGAGGTGCTGCTGAAGGAAGCGAACGCGGTCTCCGACAATCCGCTGATTTTCCCGGACACCGGCGAAGTGCTGTCGGGCGGCAACTTCCACGCGGAGCCGGTGGCGTTCGCGGCCGACAACCTCGCGCTCGCCGCGTCCGAAATCGGCGCGCTCGCCGAGCGCCGCATCGCGCTGCTGATCGACGCGACGCTGTCGGGCCTGCCGCCGTTCCTCGTCAAGGACGGCGGCGTGAACTCCGGCTTCATGATCGCCCACGTGACGGCCGCCGCGCTCGCGTCGGAAAACAAGACGCTCGCGCATCCGGCGTCGGTCGATTCGCTGCCGACTTCGGCGAATCAGGAAGACCATGTGTCGATGGCGACCTTTGCCGCGCGCAAGCTCGGCGACATCGCCGACAACACCGCGAACATCCTGTCGATCGAACTGCTCGCGGCCGCCCAGGGCGTCGATCTGCGCGCGCCGCACAAGACCAGCCCGAGCCTGCAGAAGGTGATGGACACGGTGCGCAAGGACGTGCCGCACTACGAGCTCGATCACTACTTCGCGCCGGACATCGCGGCGGTCACGAAGCTCGTGCAGGACGGCACGATCGCGAAGCTGAGCCCGTTCTCGTTCGTGTCGGAACAGTAAGCACCGCGCGCGGATCATGCCAACGGATTACGCCAACGGATTACGCCAATGAATGCACCCGCTTATCAGGGCATCAAGGACTTCATCCTCGCGCGCATTCACGCGGGCGAGTGGGCCGAAGGCGACCAGGTGCCCTCCGAGAACGAGCTTGCGCGCGAGTTCAACGTCGCGCGCATGACGGTCAACCGCGCGTTGCGCGAGCTGACCTCGGAGCAGGTGCTCACGCGCGTGCAAGGCTCGGGCACCTTCGTCGCCCGTCCCAAGTACGAGTCGACGCTGGTCGCGATCCGCAGCATCTCCGATGAAATCGTCGCGCGCGGCCATCGCTATCACGCGCAGGTGCTCAACATCGGCGCGAGCATCGCCGACGAGGCGCTTGCCGAGGAAATGCAGGTGAACGCGGGCAGTCCCGTGTTTCATTCGCGTGTGCTGCATTTCGAAAACGACGAGCCGGTGCAACTGGAGGAACGCTGGGTCAATCCGGCGGTCGCCCCCGAATACGCGCTGCAGGACTTCACGAACACGACGCCGAACCAGTATCTCGTGCGCGTGGCGCCGCTGCAGCGGGTCGAATACCGCATCGAAGCGTTGGCGGCCGACGCCGACACGCGCGAGCTGTTGAACATGGACGAACGCGAGCCGTGCCTGGTGCTGCACCGGCGCACGTGGTCGCAAGGGCAGGTCGCGTCGATCGCCAATCTGTGGCATCCGGGCACGCGCTACCGCTTCACAGGGCACTTCTGAATTCGTTTTCTCGTTTTCACCGAATCTTTATCGAACATCTTCAAGCATCCCGAGGGACACCATGAACAATCCGAAACACATCGATCCGCGTCTTGACCCCACCCGCACGATCCGCGCACCGCGCGGCGCGGACAAGACCTGCAAGACCTGGATCGCGGAAGCCGCGTACCGGATGATCCAGAACAATCTGGATCCCGAAGTCGCCGAGCACCCGCACGCGCTCGTCGTGTACGGCGGCATTGGCCGCGCCGCGCGCAACTGGGATTGCTTCGATCAGATCCTCGCGTCGCTGAAAGACCTGAACGAAGACGAAACGCTGCTGATCCAGTCGGGCAAGCCGGTCGGCGTGTTCCGCACGCATGCCGACGCGCCGCGCGTGCTGCTCGCGAACTCGAACCTCGTGCCGCACTGGGCGACGTGGGAGCACTTTCACGAACTCGACCGCAAGGGCCTGATGATGTACGGCCAGATGACCGCCGGCAGCTGGATCTACATCGGCAGCCAGGGCATCGTGCAGGGCACCTACGAGACGTTCTTCGCGGTCGCGAACCAGCATTTCAACGGTGATCCGAAAGGCCGCTGGATCCTGACGGGCGGCCTCGGCGGCATGGGCGGCGCGCAGCCGCTTGCGGCGACGATGGCGGGCTTTTCGATGATCGCGGTCGAATGCGACGAGACGCGTATCGACTTCCGTCTGAAGACGCGCTACGTCGATAAAAAGGCGAAGACGCTCGACGAAGCGCTCGCGCTGCTCGACGAAGCGAAGAAGGCCGGCAAGCCGGTGTCGGTCGGTCTGCTCGGCAATGCCGCCGACGTATTTGCCGAGTGCGTGAAGCGCGGCATCACGCCGGACTGCGTGACCGACCAGACGAGCGCGCATGACCCGATTCACGGCTACCTGCCGCAAGGCTGGACGGTCGAAGACTGGCGCGAGCGCATGAAGACCGCGCCGGAAAGCATCGTCACGCCGGCCAGGCAGTCGATGGCGAGGCAGGTGCAGGCGATGCTGACGCTGCAGGAACGCGGCGCGGCCACGCTCGACTACGGCAACAACATCCGCCAGATGGCGCTCGAAATGGGCGTCGAGAACGCGTTCGATTTCCCGGGCTTCGTGCCGGCGTATATCCGCCCGCTGTTCTGCGAAGGCAAAGGCCCGTTCCGCTGGGTCGCGTTGTCGGGTGATCCGGAAGACATCTACAAGACCGATGCGAAGGTCAAGGAGCTGATTCCGGACGATCCGCACCTGCACAACTGGCTCGACATGGCGCGTGAGCGCATCGCGTTCCAGGGCCTGCCGGCGCGGATCTGCTGGGTCGGCGTGAAGGATCGCTATCGTCTTGGGCAGGCGTTCAACGAGATGGTCAAAAACGGCGAGCTGAAGGCGCCGATCGTGATCGGCCGCGATCACCTCGACACCGGTTCGGTGGCAAGCCCGAACCGCGAGACGGAATCGATGAAGGACGGCTCGGACGCGGTCAGCGACTGGCCGCTGCTCAACGCGCTGCTCAATACCGCGGGCGGTGCGTCGTGGGTGTCGCTGCATCACGGCGGCGGCGTCGGCATGGGCTTCTCGCAGCATGCGGGCGTGGTGATCGTCGCCGACGGCACCGATGCGGCACACCAGCGCCTCGGCCGTGTGCTGCTGAACGACCCGGCCACCGGCGTGATGCGTCACGCGGATGCGGGCTATGAACTCGCGCAGCAGACTGCGCGCGAGGCAGGCCTGAATCTGCCGATGCTGGGCCGCTGACCATGGCCGCTGCCAGCAACGTCAGCGGCGCGGCAAACGTCACGCTGATTCGCGGCGCCGACCTCGTGGCGGCGCCGTGGAAAAACGGCGGCGGCGTCACGCGCGAAGTGGCCGCGTTCCCCGACCGTGACGAGGGCACGGCGCCCGGCGATTTCGTGTGGCGCGTCAGCATCGCCGATGTCGCGCAGCCGGGGCCATTTTCGCGTTTCGACGGCATCGACCGCACGCTCGTGCTGTTGTCCGGCGTGGGCATGCTGCTCGACGAGCTGGATGGCGCGAGCATCGTGAAGACGCATGCGTTGACACAGCCGCTCGACATCGCCCGTTTCGACGGCGCCGCGCGTATCGATGCGCGGCTCGTCGACGGCGCGACGCGCGACTTCAACCTGATGGTGCGGCGGGATGTCGCGCAGGGCGACGTGCAGGTGTGGCACGCCGATTCGCAGCTGGGCGCGCCGCGCACGCTCGACGGTGACGTCGTGCTGCTGTTCTGCGCGAGCGGTACGGTCACGGTCACGGCGGGAGAAACGTCAGCGCCGCGGCTCGACGACGGCGACACGCTGCGCATCGACGCGCCGAGCGCGTTGCCGTGCGTGCTCGTCGGCAATGGCGCGGTGCTCGCGATCAGCATCCGCTATACGCGATGACGATTGCGCACTGATCCGGCATCGCATGCGCGCAACGACCGTTCGGCGCGCGTCTGCGACTCATCACGGGCAACCTTGACACAGGCCCGCAACAGGCTGGCTGCAAAGAGCATGCGATGAAGCAAACCGTCTGGCATCACCTGAAACTGTGCCCGCAGGGCGATCCTCACCATACGCTCGCCGATGCCGCGATCGCCGTCGAAGACGGCCGCATCGCGTGGCTCGGCGCGGCGTCCGACTTACCCGCGCAATACGCCGCATGGCCGCGCGAAGATCTGCACGGCGCGTGGGTGACGCCGGGGCTGATCGACTGTCATACGCATCTCGTGTACGGCGGGCAGCGCGCGGACGAATTCGCGCAGCGCCTCGCCGGCGTCAGCTACGAGGAGATCGCGCGGCAGGGCGGCGGTATCGTGTCGACGGTGCGCGCGACGCGCGCCGCGGACGAAGCCACGCTGTTCCGGCAAGCGGCCGCGCGGCTCGAACCGCTGCTCGCCGAAGGCGTGACGGCGATCGAAATCAAATCCGGCTATGGCCTCGATCTCGCGAACGAGCGCAAGATGCTGCGCGTCGCGCGGCAACTGGGCGAGCGCTATCCGGTCACCGTCTATACGACGTTTCTCGGCGCGCACGCGCTGCCGCCCGAATTCGTGGGCCGCGCGGATGCGTATATCGACGAAGTCTGCAACACGATGCTGCCCGCGCTCGTGAGTGAAGGTCTCGTCGACGCGGTCGACGTGTTCTGCGAGCGGATCGGCTTTTCGCTCGAACAGAGCGAGCGCGTGTTCGACGCGGCCGGGCGTTTCAACCTGCCGGTCAAGATGCACGCCGAGCAGTTGTCGAACGGTGGCGGCACGGTGCTCGCCGCGCGCCATCGCGCGCTGTCGGCGGATCACCTCGAATTTCTCGATGAGGCCGGCGTTGCCGCGATGAAAGAGTCGGGGACGGTGGCGGTGCTGCTGCCGGGTGCGTATTACTTCATCCGCGAGACGCAGTTGCCGCCGCTCGAACTGCTGCGGCGCTACGAAGTGCCGATCGCGATTTCGACCGACAGCAACCCGGGCACGTCGCCGAGCACTTCGCTGCTGCTGATGATGAACATGGCGAGCACGCTGTTCCGCATGACCGTGCCCGAGGTGCTGCAAGGCGTGACGTCGCACGCGGCGCTCGCGCTCGGCAAGGCGGACCTGCATGGCTCGCTGCAAGCGGGGCGCGCGGCCGATTTCGCGGTGTGGCCGGTGGCATCGCTCGCCGAGCTCGCTTACTGGATTGGGCGTCCATTGTGCGCGCGAGTCGTGCGCGCGGGCGAAACCGTTTATACGCGGCACGCGGCGTGAACTGAAGAACTGGAATCCGAGAGATGACGCAATCCGATCAATCGCTGTTCGCCGCCGACGCATATCTGCCCGATGGCTGGCGCCGTAACGTGCTGCTCGAATGGGACGCCGACGGCACGCTGACCGCGGTCACGCCGGATCAGGCCGGCGCGCCTGCCGGCGTGCCGAAAGCGGCGGGGCCGGTTGTGCCCGGCATGCCCAATCTTCATTCGCACGCGTTTCAGCGCGCGATGGCGGGCCTTACCGAATATCGCGCCAACGCGACCGACAACTTCTGGTCGTGGCGCGACCTGATGTATCGCTTCGCCGCGCGCATCACGCCCGAAGGGCTCGCGAGTGTCGCGCAGTGGCTCTACATCGAGATGCTGAAAGCGGGCTATACGTCGGTGTGCGAATTCCACTACGTGCATCACGCGCAGGACGGCAAGCGCTACGCGAATCAGGCGGAGCTTGCGCAGCGCGTGGTCGATGCGGCCTCGGCCGCCGGCCTCGGCATCACGATGCTGCCGGTGCTGTATCAGTACAGCGGCTTCGGCGCGCGCGAGCCGCGCGACGATCAGCGCCGCTTCATCAATACGCCGGACAGTCTGCTCGCTCTGCTCGGCACGCTGCGCGCGGCGCGGCCCGAAAACGCCGCGCTGCGTTACGGCGTCGCGCCGCATTCGCTGCGCGCGGTGTCGCAGGCGTCGCTGCGCGCGCTGCTCGGCGGCATCGATGCGGATGCGCCCGTGCATATCCATATCGCCGAACAGACCGCCGAGGTCGACGCATGCGTCGAAACCGAAGGCGCGCGGCCGGTGCAATGGCTGCTCGATCGCTTCGACGTGGACGGCCGCTGGTGTCTCGTGCACGCGACCCATGTCGATGCGAACGAAACGCTCGCGCTCGCGAAGAGCGGCGCGGTGGCGGGCCTGTGTCCGACCACCGAGGCCAATCTCGGCGACGGCATTTTCCCGGCGCAGGACTATCTCGATGCAAACGGCCGCATCGGCGTCGGCTCGGACAGCCATATCGGCGTCGACTGGCGCGCCGAGCTGCGGCTGCTCGAATACGGCCAGCGTCTGACGCGCCGGCAGCGCAACGTGCTCGCGTCGGCGCGGGCGCCGCATGTCGCGGACCGTCTGTTCGACGCGGCGCTCGACGGCGGCGCGA
>NZ_JASGFN010000031.1:0-81699 GCF_047605525.1 Paraburkholderia sp.
GCCCGGCCGCCAGCACGCGCAGCCGCGCGGCGCGGCGCCCGCCGCTCAGGCGAGGCCGGCAGCAGTGGATGCGAAACCGGTGGACCCGGTCGTGCGCTCGATCGGACGCCTGCAGAAACGTTTCCCGAATGCCTTCCCGAAGAATCCGGCGCCGAAACTGCCGCTGAAGATCGGCATTTTCGAAGACCTCGTCGCGCATGCCGGGGAACTGTCGCTGAATGAGGCCGAGTTGCGCGACGCGATCAAGACATGGTGTCGTGGCGGCCGTTACTGGAAGAGTCTGGTCGAAGGCGCGGCGCGCATCGATCTGTCGGGCGTCGAAGCCGGCAAGGTCACCGCGCAGGAAGCGGCGGGCGCGCAGCGCCTGCTCGCGCATCGCGCGGCGAGGGGTGCGCAGAGGCCGGCTGAAGCGGCTGCGAATGTAACGGCAAGCGCGCCCGCGGGTTCGGCGGATACGTCCGCCAGCGAGCCGCAGGCCGATGCGGCCGCGGCGCCCGCGAGCGGCGAAACGGCGGCCGGGCCGGCTGGCCAGCAGGCCGAAGAGCAAGCGGCGCCGGCGGACAATGCACAGACCGGCGCGCAGCCCAATCTCCAGGACGATCCGCAAGCCACCGCCGCACCCACCCCCACGCCTTCCCAGGCCTGATTCCCAGCCGCCTCGTTCACGAGGTCTCGTCGGGCCGCGCAGCCGTCAGACGGCTGCGTACGAAGCCCACATGCTCGCGCAGCACATAAAACCCATCCGCATACGCAAGCGGCATGCGCAGACGGTTCAGCGCCGTTTCGATCTCGTCGAGCCGCGCGAGGAGCTGTTTGCGCTCGTCGTCGGTCGCGCCGGCGAGCGCGTGCCGTTCGATCGCAATCAGCGAGCCGTAATAGCGATAGATGCGCGAGCGCACCCGCCAGCGATAGAGCGCCGGAATCACGCGCATCGCCGGCACCAGCAGCACGGCGACCGGCAGGAGCAGCACGAGCGTGCGATCGCCGATGCTCGCGAGCCAGAACGGCAGCGTGCGATACAGAAAACCCCTGCCGGTCCGGTAATAGCGCTGCGCGTCCTCGCTGATCGGGTATTCGTGCGCGACCGGGTTCGGAAACTGTCCCGCGTGTTGCAGCAGGCCCGCCTTGCCGTGCACTTCCTGCGCCGCTTCGATCAGCAGGTCGGAGATCGCCGGATGCAGATTGCGCCGCGCGATCAGCTCGACGGTCGGGCTGACCAGATGCACGGTCTCGCGCGGAATCCGCCGTTTCAGATCGAGCACGCCGGACGGCAGGTCGATCTCGTCGAGAAACGGAAAGAGGCGCGTATAGGCGCTCGCTTCGTCGAAGCTCATCACCGAAACGCCGGGCACCCTGAGCAGCCGCACCATCAGGCCGCGTGTCGCGGAGTCGCCGCTCAGGATCGCCGCGTCGACTTCGCCCGACACCAGTTGCGTGGCCGCCTGCAGCCCGTCGCTCGGCACCAGCGTCGTGCTGCCGCCCGGCTCGATGCCGTTGGCCGCGAGCAGTTGCAGCGCGAGCAGGCGCGTGCCGCTGCCTTCGCGGCCGATCGCGATCCGTTTGCCCTCCAGATCGGAGAGCTGCGTGAGCCCCGCGCCGCGATAGAACACGATGACCGGCACATAGAACATGCTGCCGAGCGAAATCAGCGACGACGTGTCGATCCCCTGCGCGACGCCGCCTTGCACCAGTGCGAGGTCGACGTGCTGGCGCGGGTCCAGCAGCCGCTTGAGGTTCTGCACCGAGCCGTCCGATTCGAGCACGTTCAGACGGATGCCGTTGCGCGCGAGAATTTTCCTGTACTGGTTCGCGGTGACGATAAACGAGCTGTCGCGCGGACCCGCGCTGATCGTGATCGTGCGCGGCGGCGCCGGGTTGGCGACCCAGACGATCAGCACGATCACGAGCGCGGCCAGCAGGGCCGTCACGAACCAGGGCAGCACATGGTCGCGCCATTCGGCACGCGTATGCTCGCCGTGAAAGTGCGGGGGACGCGGACGCTGCGCTTTCATCAACACTCCGTGCCGGAAGCCGGGATCATGCATTGTCGCCCGTACGCGGCGGCTTTGCCGTCGGCAGTTTGCTCTATTGACCGGGCCGGTGGCCGGTCGCCCCGATGAGCGGGGGCGTGGCATAATTTTCCGCAAGGCGCGGTCTGGCAATCGTAGGCCACTACTTTGCAGCGTAGCTGCCGGGCGCATGTTGAATCGTTGGCATCGGAAGATCGGCAGTTGGCTGGGATTGCTCGCGATCCTGATGACGACGCTCGCGCCGACGATCTCGCGAACGCTCGCCGCCCGCGATGGCGGTGACGGTGCGATGGCAGGCGGCCATTGCCAGATGGCGTCGATGAGCGAGATGGCGTCGATGCCCGGCATGTCGATGCGGAACGCCGCGCGAGCCGCGGCCAACGCACCTGACGACTCCGCCGGCAAGCACGCGCGGATGTCCGCCGGCGACGCCTGCGGCTATTGCAGCCTGCTCGCGCATCTGCCCGTGATGCCGGGCGTCGAAACGCTGTTCGTCACCGCGGTTCACGCACGCCAGCAGAGGGTTGCGACCCGCTTCGAAAGCGTGCGTCGCGTCGAACCGCTCACCTTCGCGCAACCACGCGCACCGCCTGCCGTTTCCTGATTCGAGTCCTCATGACGCGATGCGCCGACCCGCATCGCGAATGCCCGCGCACGTTCGTCCGGCCGTCCGCGCCGGCATCGTCACAACCGCTCAGACAGGATCAGACATGCATACTCCAGCAACGCGCGGCGGCCAGAGCCCGCGCGCGGCGCCGCGCGTCGTGGCCGCCGCCTATGCCCGATACGTCACCGGCGCGGCCCGCGTCGCGCGCGGCACGTCGGGCCTCGCAGCCAGCCTCGCATTGGGCCTGTTAGCCGCGCCGTCCGTCGCGCAGGCACATGCGATCGCGGGCAATCGCGTGTTTCCGTCGACGCTGGCCGTCGACGACCCCGGTGTCGGCGACGAAGCCAACTTCGAATACGGCCATCAGCGCGTGCCGGGCGACGACGGCGATCAGAGCATCAACACCTTCAGCTTCGAATACGACAAGCTGATCACGCCGCGCCTCGCGGTATCGGTCGACGGCGGCTACGTGATGCAGGGCAACCCCCGCGCGCGCGGCTTCGACAACTTCGGCGTCGGCCTCAAGTACCTGCTGTACGTGAACGATGCGCACGAGTTCATGACGTCGATCGGCGTCGATGCCGAACTCGGCGGCACCGGCAGCCGCGCGATCGCCGACAACTTCTCGACGATCTCGCCGACCGTCTACGCCGGCAAGGGCATGGGCGATCTGCCCGATGCGCTCGCGTATCTGCGCCCGGTCGCGCTCACGGCCGAAGCGGGTCCGGCGCTGACCACCGGCGCGGGCCAGCCGAACGCGTTCAACTACGGCTTCACGGTGCAGTACAGCCTGCCGTATCTGCAGCAGCACGTGCACGACGCCGGGCTGCCGCAGCCGTTCGCGAGCCTGATCCCGCTCGTCGAGATTCCGCTGTCGCGCAGTCAGGGACAGACGACCGGCACGGTCAATCCGGGCTTTATCTGGATGAATCGCTATGGACAGTTCGGCGTCGAGGCACAGATTCCGGTCAACCGCGCGAGCGGTTCGCACGTCGGCATTCTGGTGCAGGCGCATCTGTTCTTCGACGACATCGCGCCGACGACGATCGGCAAACCGCTATTGCGCTAACACAGCAACCCTCTTTCATGGAACCGGAGTAAGACGATGAACAGAACGTTGAAGTATCGCGCGATGCGCGCCGTGGGCTTGCTGGCCGGTATCACGCTGGCGGGCGCCGCTGTCGCGCATGTGTTTCCACAGAAGCAGGAGCCCGGCGCGGGTGCGACGGTCGCGGCGCCCGCGCAGGTGAAGGTGACGTTCGACGGACCGCTCGAGCCGGCGTTCAGCTCGCTGAGCGTCACCGATGCGGGCGGCAGGCCGGTCACCACGCAGAAGTCCGCGGTCGATGCGCAACAGCCCGCGGTGATGACGCTGCCGCTGCCGGCGCTCGCCGCGGGTCACTACACCGTGCATTGGGTCGCGGTGGCGTCGGATGGGCATCGCACGCATGGCGACTATGGGTTCGACGTGAAATAGGGAGTGGCCCGGCGCAAAAAAGCTCTCGATACCGGCACGCACCACCGTGCCGGTTTTCTCCCGCTTCCTTGACGCCTCGACGCATCGATCACGCCCGCCTGAACGACTGCCGCGCGAGCGAACACATCAGCATCGTCGCGGGCGATTCGTCCTGCAAACGGCGGCTCATGATGATCGGCGACGCGGCACTGGCCGATGGAATCGGCCGGTAGACGACGCCATGCGCGCGCAAACCTTCGACGCTCTCCGGCACGAGGCACACGCCTACCTGGGCCGCGACCAGACCCAGCGCGGTTTGCAATTCCCGCACTTCATGCACTGCCTTCGGCTCGAGCGCCTGATCGTGCATCGCCGAGAGCTGCTGGTCGGCATAGCTCGGCCGCGGCGTGCTCGGATAGACGATCAGCGTTTCCTGCGCGAGCGCGGCGAGCGTCAACGGCTTCTTTTGCCGCGCGAGCGGATGATCCTGCGGCAGCGCGGCGATCATCCGTTCCTCGACGAGCACTTCGCGGGCGAGCTGCGCATCGTCGAAACGCAGACGGCCGAAGCCCACGTCGATACGGCCGCCCTTGAGCGCGGCCAGTTGCTCGATCGTGAACATTTCGATCAGCGACAGCTCGATATGCGGCGCGGCCTCGCGAAACGAACGGATCACGGCGGGCAGCGCGCCATAGAGCGTCGACGGCACGAAGCCGATCACGATGCGCTCGGCCAGTTGCGCGAGCCGGCGCGTGAGCGGCGCGAGTTCGTCGGCTTCACCGATCAGACGCTTCGCCTGCGTATAGAAAATGCGGCCGGCCTCGGTGAGCCGCAACGGCCGCGAGCCGCGCTCGAACAGCGGCAGACCGACGCTTTCCTCGATCTGCTGGATCTGCCGTGACAGCGGCGGCTGTGTCATATGCAGACGGTTGGCCGCCCGCGTGATGTTCATTTCTTCGGCGACGGCGATGAAGTAGCGGAGTTGGCGGAATTCCATGCATACCTCGAAGGTATGGAAGTAGTCGGGACTGAGTGCCGGACGGCTTCACGCTTGTTTGTTCGTTTCCGGTTCGATGCTCCCGGTCCGGCGGCTCAGGAAGGCACCGAATGATAGCAACCCGGATAGCAGCACGGTCGCTAGATCCCCGCCAGATGCCGCACCAGCGCCTTCTCCGCGCGCGGCATCGCATTCAGGTCGCGCATGCAGATCAGCAGCCGGCGCGTCGCCCACGGGTCGGTCAGCCCGATCGTGCGGATGCCCGGCGTGCCGCGATAGCGCTTCGCCGCGGTGGCCGGCACGATGCCGATGCCCGCACCCTGTTCGACCATGCGGCAGACGCCGTCGAAGGTGCGCACGTTCGCGCGGAAGCTGAGCGCCTGACCGGCCAGCAGCGCGCGCTCGCCGAGATAGGTTTGCAGCGCGCTGTCCGCGCTCAGGCCGATGAATTCGCGCTCGGTCACCTCCGCGAGCGCGACGCGCCGGCGCGCGGCCAGCGCGTCGTCGCGGCTCGTGACCAGCACCAGCTTGTCGATCGCGAACGGCAGCGTCTGCAACGCGCCATGCTCGACCGCATCGGAGACGATGCCGATTTCCGCCGCGCCGGTCAGCAGCGCCTTGACGGTCTCGCTGCTTTGCCGCTCCTTCAGATCGACCTGCACGTTCGGATGCTCGCGCAGAAAGACACCGATCGCGGCAGGCAGGAACTCGGTGATCGCCGCGGTGTTGGTCCACAGGCGAATGCAGGCCTTGCGGCCCTGCTGATGCTCGCCGAGTTCGCCCTGCATCCGTTCTATTTGCCCGAGCACGAGCCGCGCATGATGCGCGAGCGTGTCGCCGGTCGGCGTCGACTCGATGCCGCGCCGGCCGCGTTCGAGCAGCGGCATGCCCAATGCGTCTTCCATGCCGCGCAGCCGCGCGCTCGCCGACGGCAGCGACATGTTCGCGCGCGCGGCGCCGTGCGTGATGCTGCCGGTGTCGAGAATATGCAGAAAGAGCCTGAGATCGGTGAGGTCGAAGCGCATGGGATCGGTCGGATGCAAATCGGGGGCAACGGATATTCTGCCTTAGGCTGAACCTAAGTCACGCTACGTATCTTACGCATTGTGAAGCGTGTCGCGGCGGCTGAAAATCGCCGGCATCGCTGCAACGGACCTGTCCCGATGATCTCTTCGTTTGCGCTGCCGATTGCCGCGCCGTTGCTTGCCCGTATCGGCGTGGTCGCCGCGACCTTCGTCGTCGCGGGCTTCGTCAAGGGCGTGACCGGCATGGGGCTGCCGACCGTCGCGATGGGCGTGCTCGGCACGCTGATGCTGCCGGCGCAGGCGGCCGCGCTGCTGCTATTGCCGTCGTTCGTCACGAACGTGTGGCAACTGTTCGCGGGGCCGGGCGTGCGCGCGCTCGTCGAACGGCTGTGGCCGATGATGGCGGGCATCGTGTGCGGCACGCTCGTCGCGGCTCCGTTCATTGCGGGGGGCGGCGGCGAGTGGGCGGTCGCGGGGCTTGGCGCGGCGCTCACGCTGTATGCGGCGGCGGGCCTGCTCGCGTGGCGTTTCCCGGTGCCGGCGCGGCACGAGCGCTGGCTGTCGCCGGCGATCGGCGCAGTGACCGGCGTCGTCACGGGCGGCACCGGCGTGTTCGTCGTGCCCGCGGTACCCTACCTGCAGGGGCTCGATCTGAGCAAGGAGGACCTGGTTCAGGCGCTCGGACTGTCGTTTACGGTATCCACGATCGCGCTGGCCATCGGACTCGCGAACGCGCATGCATTCGCCGTCGACGATCTCGGCGATTCGCTCGCCGCGGTGCTGCCCGCGCTCGCCGGCATGTGGCTCGGCCAGCGTGTGCGCGGACGTATCAGCGCCGCGAGCTTTCGCCGCTGGTTCTTTATCTGCCTGCTGGGGCTCGGCGTTCAGTTGCTCGCGCGCGCATTCGTTTAACGAAGACGTGATGGCGGCGCATATTGGAGGATTGGAGGAGGGAGATCGTGTGGCCCGTTGTTCTGGATACGCTCGGCGCGCTTGCGGTGCTCGCGAGCGTGGCTGCGCAGATTGCGCTGCTGCGTAAGCAGTGAGTGATGCGCGCTTTCCGCGCTTTCCGCGCTTCCCCCGATTCCCGTGCAAAGCTCGCGTGCCTCGCGGCAGCGCGATGCCTTGAACTCAGATGCGCGTCTCGTTCTCCGCATCCCGCGCGGCGGCACGCTCCGCGCCGTCGACCCCAGCGGCATTTTCCGCATCACGTCCCGCATCGTCGATTTCGATGCGCTTCACGTCGCCGAGCAGGAACGTGTAGCACAGCACCGCGACGATCGCGAACAGGCTGATGAGCCCGAGCGCCCAGCCGAACGAACCGGTGGCGCGCACGATGAAGCCGATCGCGATCGGCGTCACGATCCCCGACAGATTGCCCGCGAAATTGACCGCGCCGCCGGTGATGCCGACCATGCCTTCCGGCGCGATGTCCGCGACGAGCGACCACGACGCCGACGCGACGCCCTGCGCGAAGAACGCGAACGACATGATCGCGATCACGATCCAGTTGGTGTCGGTCAGTACCGCGAGCGTCATCGTCGGCACGAGCAGCAGGCCCGTCATGATCGGCGTCTTGCGCGCGGTGGCGACCGACGCGCCGCGCCGCAGCAGCCAGTCGGATAGCAGCCCGCCCGCCACCACGCCGATCGACGCCGCGACGAACGGCACCGCGCTCGCGCTGCCGGCCTTCAGGATCGTCATGTGACGCTCGGAGATCAGATAGGTCGGAAACCAGGTCAGAAAGAAATACAGCGACGACAGCGACGCGAACTTGCCGGCGCAGATCGCGATGATCTGCCGGTTGCAAAACAGCACGCCGAGCTTGCGCCATGGAAACGCGTGATGCCGCCGCGTGTCGTTCTTGTGGTCGATCAGCGCGCCGCCGCCGCGGATATGGTCGAGCTCGGCGGCATTGACCCATGTGCTGTGCTCCGGGTCGCGATACATCGCATACCAGATCACCGCCCAGACAATGCCGAGCGCGCCGGTGAAGAAGAAAATCTCGCGCCAGCCGAAGCGATGCGCGATCCAGAACAGCAGTGGCGTCAACGCCGCCATGCCGACGTACTGCCCGACCAGATAAACGCTCGTCGCGAAGCCGCGCTCGCGCTGCGCGAACCAGACCGACACCACGCGGTTGTTGACCGGGAAGGTCGGCGCTTCCGCGACGCCGACGCCGAGGCGCAAACCGAACAGCGTCGCGAAGCGTCCAGCGAAACCCTGCGCGAACGTGAACGCGGACCAGATGAAAATCGCGCACGCATACATCGCGCGCGAGCCGAAACGGTCGACGACCCAGCCGCCCGGGATATTCGCGATCACGTAGGTCCACGCATACGCGGAGAAGATGAAGCCGAGTTCGACCGGGCCAAGCCCGAATTCGTTTTTCATCAACGGCGCGGCGACCGCGAGATTCGCGCGATCGAGATAGTTGACGACGGTGCCGACGAACACCAGCAACAGCATCCAGTAACGCACGCGGGTGGGGCGCAAGACAGGCATGGGCGGTTCTCGTTCAGTAAGGCGGACAGTGAGCTGTCGCTCGAGGGATAACCGTCTTTTGTTCTATATATGAAACGACGATTTATTAGTGGGACGATTATAGGAGCATCGCGCGCAGGCTCAAAGCGGAAATCCGGCTCCGTAAGCACGATGTAAAGAGCGCAATCGGGGCCTGATCCGTCCCGATTGTTCATCGCAACCGGCGTATCAATTCGTTTCGAGCCGCTTTATCCGATCGATGCCGACACCTACATTCATGTCCAGTGACAGCGCCACTGCATCTCCAGCTTTATCGGCGCGGACCTCGCGGCTCCTCGCGAGGCGCGCCGGCGCGAAACATCGAAAGGACACGATCATGAGCAGACTCACGGGCAAGGTAGCGGTTGTAACGGGTGCATCGAAGGGCATCGGCGCGGCGATTGCGAAAGCACTCGCGGCGCAGGGCGCGTCGGTGGTGGTGAACTATGCGTCGAGCCGCGCGGGCGCCGACAAGGTGGTCGCCGACATCACCGCGGCGGGCGGCAAGGCGATCGCGGTGGGCGGCGACGTCTCGAAGGCCGCGGACGCGCAGGGCATCATCGATACGGCGGTCGAAACGTATGGCCGGCTCGACGTCCTCGTCAACAACTCGGGCGTCTATGAATTCGCGCCGATCGAAGAAATCTCCGAAACGCATTTCCACAGGCATTTCGATATCAACGTGCTGGGGCTTCTGCTCGTGACCCAGGCGGCCGTCAAGCATCTCGGCGAAGGCGGCAGCATCGTCAACGTGAGCTCGGTGGCGAGCCGCATCACGCCGCCGAACACCACGGTTTATACGGCCACCAAGGGCGCGGTCGACGCGATCACCGGTTCGCTCGCGAAGGAACTCGGCCCGCGCAAGATCCGCGTCAATTCGGTGAACCCGGGCATGATCGAAACCGAGGGTACGCACAGCGCCGGGGTGATCGGCTCGGACTTCGAAGCGTGGGCGGTCAGCACGACGCCGCTCGGACGCATCGGCCAGCCTGACGATATCGCCGATGTGGTGACGTTCCTCGCGTCGAACGATTCGCGCTGGCTGACGGGCGAAAGCCTGATCGCGAGCGGTGGGTCGCGTTGAATCCAAGGTTCTGCCGGCGTGACGGGCAGTGAGTGTGGCAAGCGGGCGGCGAGGGCGGGCGTTCTATACGCCGCTGGCTTCGCCGTCCGTCAACTCCACCGCAAACAGCGCGTCGAGCAGATTCGACCCCGGCCGCTCGGCCAGCCGCGTCAGCGATTCGATCATCCGCACCTGACAATCCCGCAACGGGACCATCCTGACGCGCCGCGATTCCTTGAACTCCGCGCGCGCGATCACACCGATGCCCATGCCTTGCGCAACCGCTTCCTCCAGCGCCTCGCGCCCATCCACGTATAGCACCGGCTCCACCTGCAACGATTCGCGCACCAGCTCGGTTTCGAGCAACTGCTGCGTGACCGATTGCGGCTCGCGAAAAATCATCGGCTGTTTGACGAGTTCCGCGTAGCTGAGCCGGCGTTTCTTCGCGGCCGGGTAGCTTGCGGGCACCATCGCGACGAGCGGATCGCGCCGCAGCACGCGCGATTGCACGCGGCTATGCACCTGCGGCGCGGCGGTGATCGCCGCGTCCACCGCGCTCGACAGCACGCGCTGCATGCACTCGGCGGCGTTCGCGATCGACAGTGTCACGACGATGCCCGGATGCCGCCGGCGAAACGCGCCGAGCAGCGCGACCGCGAGATCGGGCGCGTCGGCCGCGAGCGACAGCGAACCCGATTCGAGCCCGCCCGCCGATTCGAGCAACTGGCGCGCGTCGCGCTCGCAACCGAGCATGTGCCGCGTGACGCTGAAAAGCCGCAGACCCAGTTCCGTCGTCTCGACGCCGCGCGGTCCGCGCTCGAACAGCTTGACGCCGTAATCCTGCTCGAGCCGCCGCACGTGATCCGACACCGCCGGCTGCGTCAACGACAGCGCCTGCGCCGCCTTCGAAAAACCGCCGTGTTCCGCGACCGCATGAAACGCCCGCAATTGCGCGTATTGCACGTGTGCCTCGCCGAGGGATAAGTTTTTACGATACTGCCATCGATTATATCGATTTTACCTATGGACAGCCTTTCTGTACCGTGTGAGCCCTCGACATAGCGAATTCGGAGTACCGGACATGGAAAGCGCGATCGGCGATTCAGCCGCGCCCTCGGCCTCCCACGGCATCACACGGTGCGCCGCGCCGGCCGGCGGCGAGCCTTACCTGCTGACACCCGGCCCGCTGACCACGGCGCGCTCGACGAAAGAAGCGATGCTGCGCGACTGGGGCTCGTGGGACGGCGACTTCCGCGCGATGACCGCGCGACTGCGCGCGAGCCTGCTCGAGATCGCCGGCGACACCGCGGGCAACTACGACTGCGTGCCGCTGCAAGGCAGCGGCAGCTACTGCGTCGAAGCGATGCTCGGCAGCCTGATTCCGCGCGACGGCCATGCGCTCGTGCTCGCGAACGGCGCGTACGGCAAGCGCGCGGCCACGACGCTCGGCTATCTCGGCCGCGCGTGCACGGTGCTCGACAAGGGCGACTATCTGCCGCCGCGCGGCGTCGAGGTGGAGCGCATGCTCGACGCGGATCCCGGCATCACGCACGTGGTCGCCATCCATTGCGAAACGAGCTCTGGCATTCTGAATCCGCTCGAGGAGATCGCGGCCGTCGTCGCGAAGCAGGGCCGCAAGCTGCTGATCGATTCGATGAGCGCGTTCGGCGCGCTGCCGCTCGACGTGCGGAAGATCGCCTGCGACGCGTTCGTGTCGTCGGCGAACAAGTGTATCGAGGGCGTGCCCGGCTTCGGCTTCGTGATCGCGCGCAAGCGCGCGCTCGCCGAAGCGAAGGGCCGCAGCCATTCGCTCGCGCTCGACATCCACGATCAATGGGACGTGATGAACCGCACCGGACAGTGGCGCTTCACGCCGCCCACGCACACGGTGGCCGCGTTCGTCGAGGCGCTGCGCCTCTACGAGCTCGAAGGCGGGCAGCCCGCGCGTCTCGCGCGCTACGCGAACAATCGCGACGTGCTGGTGGCAGGCATGCGGGAACTCGGCTTCGAGCCGCTGCTGAACGCGCATTGGCGCTCGCCGGTCATCGTGACGTTTTTCTCGCCCGCGCATCCGTCGTTCGAATTCGCGCGCTTCTACGAACTGATGAAACAACGGGGCTTCATCATCTATCCGGGCAAGCTGACGCGGGTGGACAGTTTCCGCATCGGCTGCATCGGTCAGGTCGACGCGCAGGTGATGCGCCGCGTCGTGGAGGCCTGCGCGTATTCGCTGCGGGCGATGGGCGTCACGCACGCGGCGCCGCCGCCGGCCGCGCTCGAGGAACGCGAGGCGCTCGCGCAGGCGGCGTGAGACGCGGGACCTCGACGCATAGTCAACGCACCATCAGCACACTATCCGCGCACTACGGGGCGCACTACGGGCGCGACACATTCTCAAGGATCGAAGCAGATGAAACACGTAAAAGCAGTGATTTTCGATTGGGCCGGCACGGTGGTCGATTACGGTTCGCGCGCGCCGATGGGCGCGTTCGTCGAGACCTTCGAGCAGTTCGGCGTGCCGATCACGATCGACGAAGCGCGCGGCCCGATGGGCATGGCCAAGCGTCCGCATATCGCGGCGCTGATGGCGTTGCCGCGCGTCGCGCGCGCATGGGCCGAGCGGTACGGCCACGCGCCGGCCGACGCGGATATCGACGCGGTGTACGACGTGTTCGTGCCGAAGAACATCGCGGTCGCCGCGCGCTACAGCGCGGTGATTCCCGGTGTCGCGGAAGTGGCGAGCGCATTGCGCGGCGACGACATCCGCATCGGCACGACCACCGGCTACACGCGCGAGATCATCGACGAAATCGTGCCGGGCGCGGCCGCGCAGGGCTTTGCGCCGGACAGCATCGTGTGCACCGGCGACACGCCGGAAGGCCGGCCGTCGCCGTACATGATCTACCGGACGCTGCCGCAACTGGGCGTGTGGCGCGCGAAGGAGGCGATCAAGGTCGACGATACCGGGGTCGGCATCGAGGAGGGCATCAACGGCGGCACATGGGCGGTCGGTGTCGCGGTGAGCGGCAACGCGTTCGGCATGAGCGAGGCCGAGGTGAAGGCGTTGCCGGCCGACGAATTCGCCGCGCGCCGCCACGACGCGATCGACAAACTCAAGGCCGCGGGCGCGCATTACGTGATCGACAGCGTCGCCGATCTGATGCCGGTCGTGTACGACATCGATGCAAGGCTCGCGCGCGGCGAGCGGCCCTGATGCGGCAAGGGCGATCAAGGACAGGCAACGGTGCGGGCGATGCGATGACGCGCGGCCCGCGCCGGCTCATTCGAAAAAGCCGACCGCGAGATCGATGAATTCGCGCACCTTGCGCGGCACGAACTCGCGGCTCGGATAGACCAGCGAAACGGCGACGTCGCCATTGAGCACCGTATAGCCGTCGAGCACGCGCACGAGCGTGCCCGCGCGCAATTCGTCGGCGACCATTTCGAGCGGCAGCAACGCGATGCCCATCGCGCCGAGCGCGGCCTGCTTCTGCATGATCATGCTGTTGACCGTGAACGACGCGTCGATCGCGATGCTTTCACTGTCTTTATCGCCTCGATTGTCACCGTTACCGCCGGCTTCACCGTCACTGTCACTGTCACCGTCGCCGTCGCCGTCGCGGAAGATCCACATCGGTCCGGCCGTGTCGAACTGCGCGGCAATCAGCCGGTGTTGCGCGAGATCGGCGGGCTTTCGCGGATGGCCGGCCCGAGCGAGATACGCGGCCGCGGCCACCGGCACCGCGTGCGAATCGATCAGACGCCGCACCACCAGCGACTCCGAGCGGATCATATGCTCGGTCACGATGCCGACGTCGAAACCGCCTTCGAGCAGATCGACGCGCTTTTCCGTCAGCGTGACGCGCAGATTCACCCGCGGGAAGCGCGCCTGATATTCGGCGAAGAGCGGCGTCAGGCGAAACAGCGAAAAGCTGCCGAGCGCGACGATGCGCAGATCGCCGGCCACCTCGCGAGAAGCCGTGGTCGCGCGCGACTCCACCTCCTCAAGTTCGGCGAGCAGCACGCGGCAGCCGTCCGCGTATTGCGCGCCGGCCTCGGTCAGCACGACCTTGCGCGTGGTGCGCTGGAACAGGCGGATGCCGAGATGCTGTTCGAGACTCGACACATGGCGCGTCACGACCGACGTCGACACACCGAGCTGCGCGGCGGCCTGCGCGAAGCTGCCGACGTCGGCGACCTTGACGAAGGCCTGCATGGCCTGGAAAAGATTGATCATCTGAATGCAAGAAACGTTTTTGTCGTGGTGAACGGCGAGGCTTGCAAGCGGCAGGCACGCCGTCGTTCAGCCCTGGCGATGCCCACGGCGCGGCCGAACCCACGCTGAATCACGCCTGACTCGTTGCGGGACCCGCGCACGGCGATGAGGAAACGAACTGAAGACGGATAAAAGCGGCATGCAAACGCGCAATGGTACGCGGGACGATAATGAATCTGCCCGCGGTATGGCAATAAACCCATTTATTAATGCGGGAATTAATCGTTGAATTCGAGGCGGCGCGCGGGAGCGCAAACGCGCGAGCCCCGGCAAGCGGGCAAAATCGGGGGCCGCACGGCGGTTCACGCTATACTCCCGCGTAACTTGCCTGATGACGAGGCTTGCCCGATACGCTGCTGTTCTCTCCAGATCTCCCCGTACGTCGAGTTTAACGCTACTGCATATGAGTACAATTCTTGAAAATGTTCCGGTTGACCAGAAAGTCGGCATCGCCTTTTCCGGCGGCCTCGACACCAGCGCCGCGCTGCACTGGATGCGGAAGAAGGGCGCCGTGCCGTACGCCTACACGGCCAACCTCGGTCAACCCGACGAAGACGACTACGATTCGATCCCGCGTCGCGCGACGCAATATGGCGCAGAAGGCGCGCGCCTGATCGACTGCCGCGCGCAACTGGTCGCGGAAGGCATCGCGGCGCTCCAGTGCGGCGCGTTCCATATCTCGACGGCGGGCGTCACCTACTTCAACACGACGCCGATCGGCCGCGCCGTGACCGGCACGATGCTCGTCGCCGCGATGAAGGAAGACGGCGTCAACATCTGGGGCGACGGCAGCACGTACAAGGGCAACGACATCGAGCGCTTCTACCGCTACGGTCTGCTCGTGAACCCGGACCTGAAGATCTACAAGCCGTGGCTCGACCAGCTGTTCATCGACGAACTCGGCGGCCGCGCGGAAATGTCCGAATTCATGCGCCAGTCGGGCTTCGACTACAAGATGTCGGCGGAAAAAGCGTATTCGACCGACTCGAACCTGCTCGGCGCGACGCACGAAGCGAAAGACCTCGAAAGCCTGGAGTCCGGCATCAGGATCGTCAACCCGATCATGGGCGTTGCGTTCTGGCGCGACGACGTGCAGATCGCGAAGGAAGAAGTGACGATCCGCTTCGAGGAAGGCCAGCCGGTCGCGCTGAACGGCAAGACCTTCGCGAATCAGGTCGAACTGCTGCTGGAAGCGAATCGTATCGGCGGCCGTCACGGCCTCGGCATGAGCGACCAGATCGAGAACCGCATCATCGAGGCGAAGAGCCGCGGCATCTATGAAGCCCCGGGTCTCGCGCTGCTGTATATCGCGTACGAGCGTCTCGTCACCGGCATCCACAACGAAGACACGATCGAGCAGTACCGCGAAAACGGCCGCCGCCTCGGCCGTCTGCTGTACCAGGGCCGCTGGTTCGATCCGCAGGCGATCATGCTGCGCGAAACCGCCCAGCGCTGGGTCGCGCGCGCGGTCAGCGGCGAAGTCACCGTCGAACTGCGCCGCGGCAACGACTATTCGATCCTCAGCACGAAGTCGCCGAACCTCACGTATCAGCCGGAGCGTCTGTCGATGGAGAAGGTCGCCTCGACGTTCTCGCCGCGCGACCGCATCGGCCAGTTGACGATGCGCAACCTCGACATCACCGATACGCGCGACAAGCTGCGCATCTACTCGCAGGTGGGTCTGCTGTCGTCGAACGAGACGTCGGCGCTGCCGCAGGTGAAGGGCGACAAGGAGTAAGGCTGGGTTGTCGTGAGCAGGGCTCCGGTGGAGCCTTCGACTCCTCGAACGCCGCCTCGGCAAAATGGGCCCACTCTCGCGAGTCGGCCCATTTTCATTTGGCTGAATGGAGAGCTTTATCCGGCTGTCGGCACACCGTAATCATCTGCGGAATGCCGCCCGTTCGTTTTCACGCGATCCCACATTTTGCGCTCAAGTTTCGCGCGCCTATGCCGTTGACATGGCCAGATCCCATTCTGGAACGCCCCGTGCCATTCGCCTACAGTAACGACCGCCTTGCCAGCCGGATGCCAGTCGAGCCGCTCGCCAGCGGCGATGCCGAGGTGGAGTCCTCGGTCATCGAATGGCTGTTGCACGACGATCAGGTGATGCGCGAATGCTTCACGCACGCGGCGGAAATTCTGAAGAGCGTGACCGGCGCGGCGATCACCGCGATCGTGCTGCTCGACGAAGAGCATCAGCACTATCGCGCGGAAGTCGGCATGACGATGCCGCTCGTCACGCGCGCGCGTTCGCTCGCCGACTATGCGGTGCGCGACGCGGAGCTGTTCATGATCGAGGACACGCATCATGACAGCCGTTTCGGCGAATGCATGCTCGTCAAGCGTCATCCGTTCGTGCGGTTTTACGCGGCAATTGCACTGCGCGCGCCGAACGGCGAGATCGTCGGCGCGCTCTGCGCGATGGATCCGTCGCCGGGGCGGCTCGATGCCGGACAGCGCGGCGTGTTCCATCACCTGCGCGCGATGATCGAAAACGATCTGAAGATGCGCACCGCCACCGCGATCGATCCGCTCACGCAGTTGTACAACCGCCGCTTCCTGCTGGAGAGCGTCGCGCGCCGCTGGAAGGAAGCGCGCGACGGCGACGTGATGGGCTCGGTGGTCGTCGACGTCGACTGGTTCAAGCAGTACAACGACACCTATGGCCATCAGGCTGGAGATTATTGCCTGCGCCTCGTCGCGTCGGTGATGCAGGCCGCCGCCGACAGCGAGCACATCATCGCCGGCCGCATGGGCGGCGAGGAGTTCGGCTTGCTGGTGCTCGAAGCGCGGCCGTCGGTACTCGAAGACACGCTCGAAACGTTGCGGCAGGACGTCGTGAATCTCGGCATCGAGCATCGCGCGTCGCCGCTCGGCATCGTGACGGTCAGCGTCGGCGCATCGCTCACGCGTATCAGCGACCTGTCGCGGCCCGCGCATCGCGACGGCTTCGCCAGCGCGGACCGCGCGTTGTATCGCTCGAAGCACGGCGGCCGCAACCGCGTGACGATGGCGTAGGCCGCGGTTTCGTGGGGCGCTGCCACACGCGCGCGGCCCGCAAGCAGGTGCATCATCCGCCGATCAGCTTCAACCCTGCCGGCAGCGACTCGCCGAACACGCGGCCCTCATCGGCGTTATCGAGCGCGACCGTTTCGCTGACCATCGTGATCCACGCGCGCGGCGCATTCGCTGCGTCGAGGCGCCGCACGACCGTCGCGCGCAGATCGTCGGCAAGGTCGCGCGAACGGTCGCCGGTCATGCGCGCGATCTGCACGGCCGCGAACGCCGCCGGGTCGACCTTCTTCCAGTCGAGCTTCAGGATCGCGTCGAGCCATTGCGCGGCGACCTGTGGCGGCACGACGCCATGCGCGCTGCCGTAAAACGGCTGCCGCGCGCCGATGCGCCCGACCGCCCACCAGCCTTGATGATTTTCCGCGGGCTTTTTCAGGCGCGCGAGCACCGCCTCGCCGAGTTCGATCTTGCGTTCGGCCGGAATCCGTTCGAGCGACGCGGCGAGACGAACCCTATCGGCGACGCCGGTCTTCGCGACGTCGAACGGCAGCTTGTGACGCGATTGCGCGGCCTTCTGCAGATAGTCCATCGCGTCGAGCACGCGCAGTTGCGCGTCTTCGCCGAGGCCGCCCGCCGCGCGGCGCCATAGCGTCCACCACTCGGACCACACCTGGCTGTCGTTCACGTACTGGATGCCGTCGTCGAACAGCGACCACAACTGTTCGACGCGCCATTCGTCGAGCGGATAACCGAAGCCGGGCCGCACGCAATAGCCGGCGAGATTCAGCCACAGCCGTTCATGATCCGCCGAGCGGCGTCTGCGGCGCGCGCGTTCCCACAGCGCGCCGAACAGTTCGCGCAGCAATGCGCTGTTCCAGCTGTCACGCGGCCCGAGCAGATGTTCGAGCTGCGCGCGCAGCCGTTTGATTTCCTTCGGGTCGACGTTTTGCGCGCGCGCGCCGAACGAGCGGTCGATCAGCTCGATCGCGCGATCGAGCGCCGGGTGGCGTTCCGATGCGCGACCGGCGGCGAGGTTCACCTGCGCGTCTTCGCGGCGCAACTGGAATTCGAGCAGCCAGCGCTGCGACGGGTTGTCGAGCTCGATGCAATGGACGTCGAGCGTACCGACCTCGGTCAGCGACGTCGCGATGCGCACCGCGGTTTCGCGCGCGCTATGGCCGTCGCGTGGCTGCACGACGGTGGCGAGCGGCGGCAGGCGCACGAAGTCGCCGCCCGACAGGTTGACCAGCTCGCCCGGCTGATAAGCACTGTCCGCGCTCGACGACATGAGATGAAACCGTACCGGATGCCCGAGCCTGAGCGCGAACGTGCGATCGGCGATCAGGATCTCGTGGCCTTCCTCGGTGCCGCGCGGCAGCAGGCAGATGCCGCGCGGCGACGGCTCGTGCTGCGCGTCCCGCGCGTGCTGTCCGGCATCGGGGGGGTCGTCGAGCACGAGGAAGTAGCTGCGCGGCGAACCGCCGCCGATCTTCGGCGCGAAGCCCGCGCGTGCGAGCGTATAGGCGACCGCGCCGCGCGCGACCGCGACGTCGGGATTGTCGTTGTGCAGGACGTCGAGCGATGCGCCGCGCCAGCCGCCGAGCGTGTCGGCGAGACGCCGCGACAGCGTGTCGGCGCGGAACACGCCGCCGTTGAGCAGCAGCGTGTCGGGCACGGGCAGGGCCGCTTCGGAGCTGCCGCTGGTCGCGTTGTCATCGGTGGAGGGCGCCAGACCCAACGCCTTGTGCGACTGCGCGGCAAACCGGTCTAGAAACGCCGCGATATGCCGCGTGACCGCCGCGTCGGTCGCATAGGGCAGCCCGAATTCGACGATCGCGCCGCGCGGCCGTCCGGGTCGTTCGTGCGCGGCAACCTTCGGAAAGAAACCGTCGACGATGATCTTCTCGACCTCGTCGCGCGTGACCTGGGCGGTGCGCGCGCCGCCGATCAGCTTCGAGCCCGCGCCGAGCAGCGTGACCGACGCCGACTCCGGCGCGTTCTCGCCGAGCAGTTGTTCCTTCACGGCGCGGCAACGCTCGACCAGTTGCGACAGACTCGCCGCCGACAGCCGCTGCGGCGCTTGCCCGTCATTACCGGGGGCGCCCGGCAGCCGCGCCTCGACCAGATGCGCGAGCGCGAGATCCATGTTGTCGCCGCCGAGCATCAGGTGATTGCCGACGCCGACGCGCGTCAATCGCGGCTCGCCGTCGTCGCGCAGCGCAACTTCGATCAGCGTGAGATCGGTCGTGCCGCCGCCGACGTCGCAGATCAGCACGAGGCGGGTATTCGCGAGCTCGCCGGCGAGCCGTTCGCGATGCTGAAACAGCCAGTCGTAGAACGCCGCCTGCGGTTCCTCGAGCAGCCGCAGCGACGCGAGGCCCGCGCGCCGCGCCGCTTCGACGGTCAACGCGCGCGCGCCTTCGTCGAACGACGCGGGCACGGTGAGCACGACGTCCTGCTGTTCGAGCGGCGCATCCGGAAAACGCTGGTTCCACGCGGCGCGCACGTGCGCGAGATAGCTCGCGCTCGCGTCGACCGGCGACACCTTGCGGACTTCGTCGGGCGCGCCCCACGGCAGGATCGGCGCGACGCGATCGACCGACGCATGCGACAGCCAGCTCTTAGCACTCGCGACGAGCCGCCCCGGCACCTGCGCGCCGAGCAGGCGCGCGAGCCGGCCGACCACGACCGGCGGTGCATCGACGCTTGCCCGCGCCGTGGTGGACGACCACGGCAATTGCAGATCGGCCGCGCTCAGTTCGCCGTCGGCCGCGTGATAGCGCACCGATGGCAACAGCGGTCGCGCGGCGACCTCGCCGGGGCTCACGAGCTGCTCGATCTCGAAGACGCGGATCGTTTGCGATCCGCTTTGCGCATAGGCGAGCACCGTGTTGCTGGTGCCGAGATCGATGCCGACGCTGTACCGCTTCATCTCACTCATCCATGCGCGCTGCCGCGCACGTCGAACTCGACTTTCCAGCGTTCTTCCGAGCCGCGCGGGATCGCTTCGAGTTCGAGCGTGCCCGCTTCGGTCACGCGCGCATGCAGCTTCACCGGCACGACTTCGCCGGCGGTGCGGCCGGCCGCGGGCAGCGTCGCCTCGATTTCCTCGAGTTCCTGCAATTCCTCGGGGCCCCAGTAGTCGAGCAGCGTGCCCACCTGATCCTGACGACGCACCGATGAGCCGAAGAAACGGAAATGCACCGGCTCGCCGACCACGAGCCCGAACTCCTGCGCGGGCAATTCGGCCTCGGTGCCTTCCTCCATGCCGAACGGCGCGACGCACAGCGCCTGCACCGGCGGTTCGAGCCCGGGCACGGCCGGCATCGCCGATTCGATCGCGATGTAGTACGCGCGCGCGGTGCCGCCGCGAATCCGCACGCCGCGGCCGCGTCGCACGTAACCGTAATAGGCCGCGCCGCGCGCAACCGCCAGATCGAGGTCCGCGCCTTCGAGCAGGCGCGCGCTCGCCGCGCCTTCGGCCGCGAGCCAGGTGTTCAGCGTGCCCATGATCCGCTCGACGAGCAGTTCCGATTTGAACACGCCGCCGTTGAACAGCACCGCGGTCGGGTGCAGGAAGGTCGCGCCTTCCTTTACGTGGTCGCGAAGGCCTTCGAGTTCGGCCAGCGCGCCGACCTGGCGGCCGAGGAACGCGGCGAGGTGCCGCGTGATGCCCGCGTCCTGCGCATACGGCAGGCCGAGCTGCGTGAGACCGACACGCGCGCGGCTCACCGGACGCGCGGCGCTGTCCACTTGCGGGAAGAAGCCGTCGAGGATCGTCTGCGTGAGTTCGGCGCGCGTGAGTTCGGTGCGGATCGAGCCGCCGATCAGCTTCGAGCCGCGGCTCGGCACGACGAGCGGCACGGTATCGGTGGCGGGGTCGCTGAGCAGCGTTTCCTTTGCCGAGCGGCACGCGTAGGTGAGGGCGCGCAACTGCCACGCATCCGCCTGGGTGCCCTGCGCCGCGAGCTTGCGCGCGACCACGTGCGCGAGCGCGAGATCCATGTTGTCGCCGCCGAGCAGGATGTGATCGCCGACCGCGACGCGATGCAGCTCGAGATTGCCGTCGCGCTCGATCACCGCGATCAGCGACAGGTCGGTCGTGCCGCCGCCGACGTCGACCACGAGGATGATGTCGCCGACCCGCACCTGCTTGCGCCACTGGCCGCCGCTTTTCTGGATCCAGCTATAAAGGGCGGCCTGCGGCTCCTCCAGCAGCGTCATGCGCGTATAGCCCGCGGCCTCGGCCGCCTCGGCGGTCAGCTCGCGCGCGGCCGGATCGAACGACGCGGGGATCGTCACCGTGACATCCTGGTCAGCGAACGGCGCGTCCGGGTGCGCGTGATCCCATGCCTCGCGCAGATGCGTCAGATAGCGCACCGAGCTGTCGAGCGGCGACACGCGCGCGACTTCGGGCGGCGCGTCGTTCGGCAGGATCGCCGCGCGGCGGTCCACGCCCGGATGGCACAGCCAGCTCTTCGCGCTCGACACGAGCCGGATCGGCGTGCCGGCGCCGCGGCTGCGCGCGAATTCACCGACCGCGAATTCGCGTTGGCCGGTCCACGGCAGGTACAGGTCGCCCGACGCGAGTTCGTCGGGATGCGGCAGGTACAGGAACGACGGCAGCAAGGACAGATTGTCGATCGCGCCGGGGCCGGTCAGTTGCGCGATCGGCAGCACGTCCTGCGCGGTTTTCTCGCCGTCGCTCGCGTGCGTGTCCACATAGGACAGCGCGCAGTGCGTAGTGCCGAGGTCGATGCCGATCGAGTAGCGTGCGTCGCTCATAGCTCCACCTCCGCCGGTGCGATGACCTTCGCGTTATGGCCGTCCGCGAGCTTCGGCAGACGCACGTCGTCGACGCGCCAGCCGCGATGGCTGATGCTGCCGTTGAACGGCGCGCTGCCGACGACGTTGCCGGTCAGGCGGATCGCGCTCGCGTCGAAGCCCTCGGCGAGCGTGACGCGGCTGCCTTCGGCTTCGTCGCGCACCGGGCGGATCGTGAAGTGCTCGCGCAGCGTCGCGCGGCAGCCTTCATGGACGAGGCGCGCGGCGGCGCCGATGTCGGCGTCGCTATAGCCCTTGATGTCTTCCTCGACGAAATCGATGAAACGCGCGTCACGTTGCAGCAGGCCGAGCAGTTGCAGCGCGGCGTCGGGGGTGGCTTCTTTCAGCACCGGAGCGGGCTGGGGTTTGGGTTGCGGGGCTGGTGCCGGTGTTGCGGCGGGCGTGGGCGCCGGGGCCGCGCCGGCTGTTTCGCCGGCTGTTTCTCCGTTACGCAGACGCAGCACGTCGGCGGCGAACTCGCCATTGCCGAGGATGCTGAAAAACGTGCCGACGGCCAGTGAAATCCGGCCGAGGAAGGATGGGTTCGAATCGCTCATAAAGGCTCCTGATCTGCTCTGTTAAAGGACGAGCTGTCCTTGCCGCGCCGCGGACGCCGGGCTCTGAAGCCGCGACGGGCCGGGCGGGGCGTGGTGTCGTGGGGCGGCGCGCCGCCAGCATGCGGTGCGCGCAAAACCTGTATTTTGCCTTGCGGCGCGCCCGACGCGGGCAAAGCCGGCAATTCTAGCGGGCAATGCGGCGGGATTGGCGCGGAGTGTGGGGAAGGGCTTGTGTGGATTTGAATCTGGAGTGAGCGATGATCGATGCCGCTCAGAGAAATTTACGTGAAAAAAGACCGGCGCTATTAGCGTGCACAGGCCCTGGCGGATTCACACGCCGGAACCGCGATCAATTACCGTCCGCGTCGCCGCTTTCCGGTTTCGCCCCGCCCCAGTTCATCCGATGCCGGTTAACGGTCTCCGTATGCCGCGCATCGTCTTCGGTGTGCAGATAAAGACTGGTCGTATTCAGCGAGACATGGCCGAGATTGTCGCGGATCGTGCGCAGATCGACGCCGCCGTCGGCCTGGTGCGAGCCGGCGGTGTGCCGCAGCCAGTGCGCCGACGCGCGTTCGAGCTCGTCGGCGCGATCGGCGAATTCAGGGCCGCGCGCGCGCAGCCACGCCGCCGCGCCGGCAAAGATGCCCTTGATCGCATCGTGGATCGCCGAGCGCGACAGGCAGCGGTTGCGGCCCTTGAACGGTAATACGAGCGGCGTGTCCTCGGCGCGGGTCGGCAGCGCGGCGAGGCCATTGAGCGTGCGATAGCCGCGCAGCTCCTGGACCAGTTCGGCGGAGACTGGCACGATCCGTTCCTTGTCGCCCTTGCCGAGCGTCTCCAGCCACCACTGGTCCTGGCCATCGGCGCCGAGTCTTCTGAAGAACTGCCCCATCTGGCCGCCGGCGACTTCCGAAATGCGCATGCCCTGCAGATAGAACAGCGTGGTCAACCAGCGGCAGCGCGCGTAATACGCGCGTTGCGCGTCGGTGTCGCGCGGCAGTTGCTCGACGAACAGCTTCACTTCGTCCCAGAGCGACGTCGACAGATAACGCGTGACCCGCGGCGCCGAGCGTTTCGCCCGTTGCCGCAGCAGTGCCATCGGATTGCCGCGCAGATAACCGGCGTTGACGAGCCACGTGAACATCGCGTTCAGGATGATCAGCGCCTGTCGTTGACTCGCCGGCGACAGCGGTCCATTGAACGGACGCCAGCGTTCGTCGCCGCGCGCAAATTTGCCGCCGTTGGCCGATACCCAGCGCGCGGCCGGCTGCGGATCGGCGATGAACGCCTTGAACAGCAGCAGATCCTCATGCGTGAGCGACGACAACGGCTTGCCGAGCTGCACGACGGCCCACAGCAGGAGCCGCTCGGCTTCCTTGCGGTAATTGTCGAAGGTGGTTTTCGTGTCCGCGTAATTCGACAGCCACGCGCGCACGGCATCGAGATCGTTGCGCGCCGATAGCTGCGAGTTTTCAAGCGCGCCGCGATTGGTGCCGTCGCGGCCGTCGAGCCTGTCCGGCACGACGAGCGATTCGACGGGCTGGACGGCGGCGAGCTCGGAGCGGGAAGCGGCGTTCGGCACGGCTTTGGACACGGTTCGGGAAACTCCTGATGACTGGCGCGGAACACTATCACACAGTCGACTTCGTCTGGCGTAAAACCATCGTCAGCGCAATAGTCGGCGATAAAGCCGTCGAGCCGCAACTCCGTCGCAACCGCGCACGCAACGCTATAGTCGCGACCTATGATCGGCATTGCCGTAATCGAATTCTATTGAACTTTGCACTGGCCTATATTCGAATAGCCTATGCGCGCCGACCGGAGCCATCAGCGCATCACGCGGCCGGCTACACCGACAATATTTCCCCACAACCCAGGATCTCCATGCACGATGAATTAATGCCACGGTAATAACCCTAGATGAGCGCACTGCCGATTTTTTTCGGCGGGCTGGCAGGTTTTCAGGTCGTCAGATTGCCATGCAAGCCTGACACCATGGCGAACGCACAACGGAGACATTCTCCAAGGAGAGAACGCATGTCAAACGAAGCAAAGTGCCCGTTCATTCATTCCGCCGGTGGCGGGACAACCAATCGTGACTGGTGGCCGAAAGCATTGCGCCTCGACCTGCTCAGCCAGCATTCGAACCGTTCCAATCCGCTGGACAAGGACTTCAACTATGCCGAGGCATTCAGGAGCCTCGACCTGGCTGCGGTCAAGAAAGACCTCGCCGCGCTGATGACCGATTCGCAGCCGTGGTGGCCCGCGGACTTCGGCCACTACGGTCCGCTGTTCATCCGCATGGCGTGGCACAGCGCCGGCACGTATCGCATCGGCGACGGCCGTGGCGGCGCAGGGCGCGGCCAGCAGCGTTTCGCGCCGCTCAATAGCTGGCCGGACAACGTGAGCCTCGACAAGGCGCGCCGTCTGCTATGGCCGATCAAGCAGAAGTACGGCCAGAAGATTTCGTGGGCCGACCTGCTGGTCCTGACCGGCAACGTCGCGCTCGAAACGATGGGCTTCAGGACTTTCGGTTTCGGCGGTGGCCGTGAGGACACGTGGGAACCGGATCAGGACGTCTACTGGGGCAACGAAAAAACCTGGCTCGGCGGTGACGTCCGCTATGGCAAGGGCGCGGCCGGCAAGCAGGACGACGAAGGCGTGATCGTCGCCGACGAGGAACTGCACGGCAGCGAAGCGAGCCGCACCGACCCGCCGGACCGCAACCTCGAAAATCCGCTCGGCGCGGTGCAGATGGGCCTGATCTACGTGAACCCGGAAGGGCCGGACGGCAATCCCGATCCGCTCGCCGCGGCGATCGACATCCGCGAAACCTTCGGCCGCATGGCGATGAACGACGAGGAAACCGTCGCGCTGATCGCCGGTGGCCACACGTTCGGCAAGACGCACGGCGCGGGCCCGGCTGACAATGTCGGTCCCGAACCCGAGAGCGCCGGGCTCGAGAGCCAGGGCCTCGGCTGGAAGAACAGTTTCGGCACCGGCAAGGGTGCGGACACGATCACGAGCGGTCTCGAAGTCACGTGGAGCGCCACGCCGACGCAATGGGGCATGGGTTTCTTCCAGAACCTGTTCGGCCACGAATGGGAACTGACGAAGAGCCCCGCGGGCGCGAACCAGTGGGTCGCGAAGGATGCGCAGCCGACCATCCCGCACGCGCACGATCCGTCGAAGAAACTGCTGCCGACGATGCTCACCACGGACCTGTCGCTGCGCCTCGACCCGATCTACGAAAAGATTTCGCGCCGCTTCATGGAGAACCCGGACGAGTTCGCCGACGCGTTCGCGCGCGCCTGGTTCAAGCTGACGCACCGCGACATGGGTCCGCGCTCCCGCTATCTCGGCCCGGAAGTGCCGGCCGAGGAACTGGTGTGGCAGGATCCGGTCCCGGCCGTCGATCATCCTCTGGTCGACGACAAGGACGTGGCCGCGCTCAAGCAGAAGATCCTCGCGTCGGGCCTGTCCGTGTCGCAGCTCGTGACGACCGCATGGGCGTCGGCCTCGACGTTTCGCGGCTCCGACAAGCGCGGGGGTGCCAATGGCGCGCGCATCCGTCTGGCGCCGCAGAAGGACTGGGACGCCAACCAGCCCGCGGAGCTCGCGAAGGTGCTGAAGGTTCTCGAAGGCATCCAGAGCGAGTTCAACGGCGCGCAGTCCGGCGGCAAGAAGATCTCGCTGGCCGACCTGATCGTGCTGGCGGGCGGCGCCGGTATCGAGCAGGCCGCGAAGGCGGCCGGCCAGCAGGTGACGGTGCCGTTTGCGCCGGGTCGCACGGATGCGTCGCAGGAACAGACCGACGTGGAATCGATCGGCATGCTCGAACCGGTTGCCGACGGTTTCCGCAACTATCTGAAGGGCAAGTTCAAGGTGTCGGCGGAAGAGCTGCTGATCGACAAGGCACAACTGCTGACCCTCACGGTGCCCGAGATGACGGTGCTGATCGGCGGCCTGCGCGTGCTGAACGTGCACACGGGTACCGAGAAGCACGGCGTCTTCACGGACCGGCCGGAAACGCTGACCAACGACTTCTTCCGCAACCTGCTCGACATGGGCACGGAATGGAAGCCGCTGTCGGCCGCCGCGGACGTGTTCGAAGGGCGTGACGCGAAAACCGGCCAACCGAGGTGGACGGGCACGCGCGTCGATCTCGTGTTCGGCTCGAATTCGCAGTTGCGCGCGCTGTGCGAGGTCTATGCAAGCGACGATGCGAAGGAGAAATTCGTGCGTGACTTCGTCGACGCGTGGGTCAAGGTGATGAACCTCGACCGGTTCGATCTCGCTTGAGCTGCGGCGTAACGCATAGTTTTCAAGGGTGTTTTTCAGCGTATGAGGCGCTTGCCGGGAGACCGGCAAGCGCTTTTTTTTCGCGCGCGCGGATTTTTTCTCGCGTATTCCCCCGAGCAGCGAGTGCATTGCCGTAAGCCATTTGAATCATCATGGTAATGCTTTCAAAAGGCAAAAAGCTTTGCTAACATCGCCCCCTTTTGCAATGAGAATCACTCTCATTTACGCGTTGACGGGGGCGCTCGCTAGCAGACATGAAGAAGAATCAGGCAACGACACGACCAGAAATCACATTCCATCGTCCTTTGCAGATTGCGGTCTGGCTGGCTTTTGCCGTCGCGGCGCAATCCGCGTTCGCGCAAAGCGCCGCCAGCGGGGAAGCCGCGCCGCCCGCGGCCAGCACGGCCAGTGCAGCCAGCGCGGGCGCGGTGGCGCCGGATGCATCGCCCGCGGCCAGCGGCGGCGAACAGGCTCTGCCGGTCGTCAAGGTGAGCGCGACCGCCGAGGCCGATGCGCCGCTGCATCTGCGGACCCCCGTCTCGGTTGGCGCGCTCGGGGCGCGCTCCCAGCTCGAGACGCCGTTCTCGACCACCGTCGTGAGCGGCGAAGATATCGCCGACCGTCAGGCGAACAAGCTTGGCGACGTATTCGCCGGCGACGCTTCGGTGACCGACAGCAGCAATCCGTACAACGCGTGGGCGACGTACATCTCGATCCGCGGTCTGCCGATCGACTGGCAGAACGGTTTTCGCATCGACGGCAATCCGTTCATTTCATACGGCATCACGATGCCTTATGAAAACCTCGAACGGGTCGAACTGCTCAAGGGGCTCGGCGGTTTCATGTACGGCTTCGTGCAGCCGGGCGGGGTCGTCAACTACGTGACGAAGAAGCCGGCGGAGCAGCCCGTGACGAGCCTGTCGTTCGGCTACCGGATGGATAGCGTGTTCAGCCAGCACGCCGACCTGAGCCGACGCTTCGGCCCGGACGGCATGTTCGGCGCGCGCATCAACTACACGCACGAGGCGGGCAAGACCTACAACGCGGGCGATATCAACCGCAATTCGCTGGCGGTCGCGCTCGACGGTCAGCTCACGCGCGATCTCGGCGTCTACTTCAACGCGATCTACCAGCAAAGCCGCTCGAGCGGCCAGACGCCCGCGATCTATACGGGCAGCTACGTGGGCACGGGCCTGCCCGCGACGATCAGCGGCGGCACCAATCTGCTGGGCGGCACCGATCAGCATCTGAATACGAACCTGCAGCTCTACACGGCGGGCGTCGACTATCAGATCACGCCGGACTGGTCGTTCAAGACCTCGGCGAGCTACAGCAAGTCGACGCGCGACCGCAACGAGAGCACGCTGACCCTGCTCAACCAGGCGGGCGACTACACCGACAACCGCTGGAACGGCGACGAAGGCCACCAGGACATCTACTGGCAGGGCGTGTTCGAAGGCAAGGTGAAGACCGGCATCTTCACGCATCAACTGGCGCTCGGCGCGTCGTGGCAGCATCAGACGAACGACTACAGCGCGGTTTCGTACTACTTCACCCTCGGCGACGGCAACCTCTTCCAGCCGAATCCGTGGCGCTACTACTCGGGCGCCGGCCTCGACAAATACCGCGCGAGCGAGATCACGCAGAGGGCGCTGTTCGCGAGCGATACGATCCAGTTGACGGACCGCTGGTCGCTGCTCGCGGGCCTGCGCTACACCAACTACGACCAGCAGAGCTATAACCTCGACGGCTCGCTCGCGTCGTCGTACGGCCAGAACGGCGTGCTCACGCCGACCGCCGCGCTGATGTACCGGCTCGAGCCGAACACGATGCTTTACGCGAGCTACGTGGAGTCGCTGGAGCAGGGGGCGATCGTCAACGACATCTACGCGAACGGCGGGGCACTGCTGCGTCCGCTGCGCTCGCGTCAGTACGAAATCGGCATCAAGAGCCAGCAGGCGAGCTGGAGCGCGACGGCCGCGGTGTTCCGCATCGAACGGGGTGCCGCTTACGCGAACGACCAGAACGTCTACGTGCAGGACGGCACGTCGATCTACGAAGGTATCGAAGCGGGCGGCAGCGTGCGCCTCGGCCGCGGCTGGCAGGTGGCGGGCAATCTGATGCTGCTCGACACGTGGTACGCGAAGGGGCAGGCCTACAGCGGCAATCGCGTCGCCGGCGCGCCGCAATTCGTTGCCGCCGGCCGTGTCACCTACGACGTGCCGGCCGTGCCGGGCCTGCAGGTCGGTGCCGACGCGAAGTTCACCGGCAGCACGAAGGTGCGGCCGGCGGGCGACCTGGAAACGGGCGGCTACATGATCGTCAACGCAGGCGCGAGTTACATGACCCGCATCGGCGGGCACGACGTGACGCTCAGGGCGGCGATCGACAACATCACGAATCGCCGCTACTGGATGTTCCAGTATTCGGACTACATTGCGCCGGGCGATCCGCGCACGGTCAGCCTGAACGCGAAGATCGATTTCTGACCGGCAACGTGGGCGAAAGCGCGGATCTCATGGGCGCCTTCCGGCGTCTTCAGTGCTTTGCGCATCGCCGGTGTTTTCCGCATGGCCGGCCGGTTCCAGCCGTAGCGCGCCCCAGCCGAGCGGCGCGAACACCCGGCCGCCCGCCAGTTCGACCTGCTCCACGAACTGTTCGAGCGATACGCCGGCGGTAATCCGCACCGGCGCGTTGCCGATGAAATCCTGCGTGCGCAACCACGGCGCGGTGCCGCGATTGATCTCGTTGGCGCTCAGCGCGAGGCCGTCGTACCCGGCGTCGGGTGTCAGCAGCGGACCGTCGTACGCGACGGTCAGAATCTGCTGGGCGGCATCGTCGTAGGGCGGCCCGGCATAGCGTTCGTAGGGCGCGCGCTCCCAGCCGTCGCCCCATTGCTGATCGAGCGGCAGCCGCGTGAAATAGGCCCACGGCGCGCGCACGAAGCACAGCCCGTACACGTGCCGTACGCCGTCCAGACTGGTTGCGAGACTCATTGCAATCGTCTCCCGATTACCCTCCCGCGCTGATCCGCGGGTTCCGTGGATTCAGACGTGATCGCCGGTCGCGAACACGCCGTTTTCGGGCTCGGTCTGGTCGGTGTCGATGCATTGCACCCGCCAGTGGCCCGTCATCAGAATGCGGCCGCGCTCCGCGCACCACTGCACGCGGCCGATCTCGCCTTCGAACGGCCCGTCGACATCGTTCAGATCGAGCCCTTCGAGCACGCACACGGGCACCGCGCTGTGCGCATCGCACACGAGCGTATTGCCGCAATCCACGTGCAACGCGCCCCATTCAGGCAGATCGAGCCCAAAGTGGCCTTCGCGGGACCATTGCCGCGTGTCCTTGTCGAGCCAGAGAATCGCGAAGGCCATCGGATGGACACGGTCGAACGTGTCGAGGTGAACAGTGAGACGCATGGAAACTCTCCGGAACGTAAAGCACTCCCAAGCCGAACCGCCGCAAGCAGGCGTGCGCGGCCAACCTCATCGACTCCTCATGGGTTCTTCATCGTGGTTGTTCATTGGCTCCTCATTGACTCGTCATTGACTCAGCACCCATTGCACGAGCGTGTGCGCGTCCGCCGCCGACAGCGGCCCGCCGCGCTCGACCGCGCCCGGCATCGGCGTGTCGCCCCAGTGCGCCTTGCCGCCGCGCCGCAGCTTGTGCTCGAGCATCGACTGCGCGTTCGGCACGTTGCGATAGTGCTCGGCGATCTGCTGGAACGACGGCGCGAGAAACGGCGCGTCGCGCATATGGCAAAACATGCAGTGCTGCTGATCGATCAGCGCGGTCGGCTCCGGCTCGGCATGCGCGACGCTCGCGCCCAGCGCCAACACGCCGCACACGAGTAGACAGTTTCGGAATGACGCAGTCACGAGCCATGCTCCGGCGTAAGGAATAAGATCAGTGTAGGGAGCGGCGAAACGCGGCTTGTTGACCTCGATCAACCCGTGCACGGTGCATCGGTTGGAGCGGCAATGCGCCGCGCCTATGCTGATGCGGGACGGCCTCACCGGTCGCCGCCAACGCGGACGAAGGAGAGCACGATGCGAGCGATGGTGTTCGACGGCGGTTCAGCGACGCTGCACGAGCGGGATGTGCCGGACCCGCGGCCCGGCGCCGGGCAGATCCTGATCGACGTTCATGCGTGCGGCGTGTGCCGCACGGATCTTCATCTGGTCGATCGCGAGCTCGAGCATCCGAAGCAGCCGGTGATTCCGGGCCACGAAATCGTCGGCGTGGTGGCCGCGCTGGGCGAGGGCGTCACGGGATTCGCGGTGGGCGAGCGGGTCGGCGTGCCGTGGGTCGGCCGCACCTGCGGCCATTGCCGCTACTGCCTGTCCGCGCGCGAGAATCTGTGCGACGACGCGGACTTCACCGGCTACACGATCGACGGCGGGTACGCGGAGCGCACCGTCGCCGACAGCCGCTACTGCTTTCATCTGCCGTCGCACTACACCGACATCGACGCCGCGCCGCTGCTGTGCGCCGGCCTGATCGGCTATCGCACGCTGAGCATGGCGGGCGACGCGCAACGGATCGGCATCTACGGCTTCGGCGCCGCCGCGCATATCGTCGCGCAGGTCGCGCGCCATCAGCAGCGCAGCGTGTATGCGTTCACGCGGCCCGGCGATCACGCGGCCCGGCAGCTCGCGCTGCGGCTCGGCGCCGCATGGGCCGGCGGCAGTGACGAGACGCCGCCCGCCGAACTCGACGCGGCGCTGCTGTTCGCGCCGGTCGGCGCGCTCGTGCCGCAGGCGTTGCGCGCGGTCGCGAAAGGCGGCGTGGTGGTCTGCGGCGGCATCCATATGAGCGACATTCCGTCGTTTCCGTATGCGTTTCTGTGGGGCGAGCGGCGCGTCGTATCGGTCGCGAATCTGACGCGCGACGACGGGCTGTCCTTCATGCGCGTCGCGGAGCAAACCCGCCTCGCGATAGAAACGACGACCTATGCTCTGAGCGACGCGAACCGCGCGCTCGACGATCTGCGCAACGGCAGGCTGACCGGCGCGGCGGTGCTCGCGATCCGGTGACGCTTGATGCAGATCAAGCCGCCGGCCGCATCGCGGCCCATGATGTAGACGCGCGGTGCGGTGCGCTCACGCCACACCTTGGCGTTCGTCCGTCCCGCTGACGGCAATGGCGAGCGCGCCACCGCGACGAGACCGTCCGAGGAAAAGCGATGAACACGTCCACTGATCGCCACCCCTTCAGCCGCGTGATGGTTGCATCCGCGGGCGGCATTGGCCTCGCGCCGCTGACGCGCTTCGCCCGGCAATTCACCGATGCGGATGCGCGGTTCAGGCTCGTCGATATCGTCTGCAATCCCGCGACGCTCTATCCGGCACTGATACTGAGCTACCCGGACTGGTGCGAGGCGCATCGCGCGATGGTGCACGGCGCGCAGGCCTCGCTGCGCGAGACGGCGGATGCGGTGCGCGACGTCGTCACCGCGCCCGACACCGAACTGATCGATCTCACCGCCTTGCGTCAGGGCGCGGCCGAAGCGCTCGCGCATGCCGCCGCGCAATGGCACGCGGATCTGATCGCGGTGGCCGCGCATCCGTGTGAGCATCGACGGGCCGGCCGCGTCGATCCCGAGGAGCTGGTGGCTTCGGCACACTGTCCGATTCTCTACATGCCGTCGGTATCGAGCGAGCCGAACGATGCGGTGGTGCGCCGCGTGCTCGTCGCGATAGACGGCAGCGACACGGCACTCGACGCATTGCGCGCCGCGCTGGGCATCGCGCCGCAAGACGCGCGCGTCAAGGTGGTCTATGCGGCGGACGACTGCTTTGCGTGGCGCGAATGGCTGCCGTTCGACGTGGTCTCGCAGCATCGCGCCCGCGTGCTGTGCCGCGGCGCGGCCATGCTCGAACAAAGCCGGCGCCCGGCCGAGGCCGCGCTGCTCGATTTCGACGACGACTCGGGCGATGCGTCCACCGCGATTCTCGCCGAAGCACAGCGATGGCAGGCGGACCTGATCGTCATGGGTTCGCACGGCATGCGCGGCGCGCCGCATCCGCTGCCGGGACACGTGACCGCCCGGACGCTGCGCGACGCAAGCTGTGCGGTGCTTGTGTGTCCGCGTGCGATGCCGCCGTCGCGTGCCGGCTCCCGGCAGGACGCGGCGCCGGCTGCGGGCGCCGACGAAACCGTGCCTTTCTATCTGTAGTCCCGGCACGGTGCGCGCATCGACCATGCATTCACCATGCATTCACCTGAGCGGAGAGTCGCCATGCCCCTGTACCAGACCATTCTCGTCGCGTTCGACGGCAGCAGTTCTTCGAAACTCGCGCTGAAACAGGCGGTGGGTCTCGCCGCATTGACGAAGGGCGTCGTCCATCCGATCTATGTGCTCGACAAGACGCCGATCTTTTCCTATGCCGGCCACTACGATCCGCTGACGCTCGTCGACGCGCTGCGCAAGGAAGGCGAGTCGTTGCTGGAAGAGGCGCAACAGGCGTGCTCGGCCGCCGGCGTGACATGCCACCCTGATCTGGTCGAATCGAACGATCCGTCCGACGACGTCGCTCAGGTCATCCTGCGCCATGCCGCGCAGATCCATGCCGATCTGCTCGTGATGGGCACGCATGGACGCCGCGGCGTACGGCGTCTGGTGATCGGCAGCGTGGCGGAGCGGGTGTTGCGCTTCTCGCAGTGTCCGGTGCTGCTGATTCGCGAAGAGGGTGCGCAGGAAGCCGGCGCCGTGTAACCAGCCGCTACCCGAGTGCATCGACGGGAATCTGTATCGAGATCCTGAAGCCGTTGCCCGGCGAACTCGAAAACGAAACGGTGCCGCGCAACTGCCTCACGCGCTCGCGGATGCCGAGCAGGCCGAACGACTGCCTGCCGGGCGGCCGGTCCAGTTCGGTGCCGTTGCCGTCGTCCTCGATATCGAGCAGAAGCGCGGGATCCGCGAGCGTCATCTCGACGCGCACGTGGCTTGCGTTCGCGTGCCGCGCGACATTGGTCAACGCTTCCTGAACGATCCGGAACAGCGCCGTCGCGGCAAATTCGCCGAATTCGGGCTCGGCCGGTTCGAGATGAACGCTCGCGTGCACGCCGTAGCGTTTCGTGAAGTCCTCGGCCAGCCAGTCGAGCGCGGCGGCAAGTCCGAGGTCGTCGAGCAGCGGGGGCCGCAAATCGGCTGCGATACGCCGAAGCGCTTCCGCCATCCAGTCGATCTGCATTTGCAGTTCGTGCGTCTGCGAGACCAGCCCGGCGGTGGCGGCCTGCGCATTCAGGTTCGCTTCGAGCAGCGCGACGCTCATCTTCAGCGCGGTCAGCCGCTGCCCGAGATCGTCGTGGAGCTCGCGCGCCATGCGCTTCTGTTCGTTTTCGCTGGCGAGCTGCACCTGGGTGGACACCGCATCCGCGCGCTCGAGTTCCGCGAGACGCATGCGTTCGGTCAGATCGCGCGTGATCTTGGCGAAGCCGAGCAGCGTGCCCGACGCGTCGCGCACGGCGGAAATCACGACGTTGGCCCAGAAACGCGAGCCGTCGCGGCGCACGCGCCAGCCTTCGTCCTCGACGCGGCCGACGGCCGTGGCGATTTCGAGTTCGCGGGCGGGCTTGCCGGCCGCGATGTCTTCCGGGGTATAGAACGTGGAGAAGTGCCGCCCGATGATTTCGCCGGGCGCGTAGCCCTTGATGCGCTGCGCGCCGGGATTCCAGCTGGTCACGTGACCGGCGGAGTCCAGCATGAAGATCGCGTAGTCCCGGACGGCCTCGACCAGCAGGAAATAGCGATCCTCGACCGGAACGTCCGAAATCGACGCCGCACCGACCACGCCGGAAGACTCGCCACTCGACAGACCCATCGTTCCTCCACGCGGTCCGGCAAGCTCGCCCACCGCACGTCAGTGAGTTATATCAGGTCAGGAGGGCTTGTTCCACTTCGCATGGCTCGCATGCACTCCGTATGCACCCGCCGGGCCGCGCGCGCCGGGCCGCCTGCGGCGGATATCGAAGGCGGCCGCCCGGCGCTCAGACCTGGGCCAACGCCGCCGCGTCGACGATGCGGATCGTCTTGCCGTTCGTGTCGACCAGGCGCTCGCGCTGGAACTTCGAGAACATCCGGCTCACCGTTTCGAGCTTCATCCCGAGGTAGCAGCCGATTTCCTCGCGCGTCATGCGCAGATGGAATTCGGCCGCCGAGAAGCCGCGCGCCTTGAAGCGCTTCGACAGATTCAGCAGGAACGTCGCGACGCGCTGTTCGGCCGTCATCGTGCCGAGCAGCAGCATCTGGCCCGATTCGCGGACGATCTCGCTGCTCATCATCTGATAGATGTGATGCTGCATCGGCTTCATCTCCTGGCAGATCGCCTCGAGCTGCGCGAACGGGATGATGCACACGACGCTGTCCTCGAGCGCGATCGCGTCGCAGTTCTGCTTGCCCGCGCCCACGCCGTCGAGGCCGAGCGCGTCGCCGGCGATCTGGAAGCCGGTCACGTGCTCGCGACCGTCGCGATGCATGACCACGGTCTTGAACGACCCGGCGCGCACCGCATAGATGCTCTGGAACGTGTCGCCGGCCCGATACAGCGCGTCGCCGCGCTTGACCGGACGCGTCGAGCAGATCACCGCGTCGAGTCTGGCGAGTTCGCTCGCGCTCAGGCCGGCGGGCATGCAGACCGCGCGCATCGAGCAGGCGGAGCAGCGCGGCGTGCCACGCGTTCCTCGGGTCGCCGCGGAGCCGGACTGGACAACGTGAATCGGCATCGCTTGCCGTATCGGCGGGCGGGCTTCGCAGGCGGTTGCGACTTGCATGATCGTCTCTCCGGTTGGCTACGCGGAACGCGCACGACGCGCATTCACAATGGTTTCGACGGCGCGGCAGGCCAGCGTGAACTCCGCCGTCTTGTCGAAGAAGAAGTCCGCGCCCGCCGCTTCGCACGCACGGCGACAGGCGCTCGCGCAATGGTTCGTCAGCACGATGCTGACGATGGACGGCCGCGCGCGGGAGAGCGCCTGGATCAGCACGAGATTCGTCCGGCCGCCAAAGCACGGGTCCAGCACGGCGACATCGGCCTGACTCGCGACGATGATCTCGAACGCGCGTTCGCCGCCACCGGACTCGCCGGCGATGACGACGCCGGGAATCAGCGCGAGCAGCCGCGCGAGCCGGCGTCTGACCTCGGCCGCGTCGTCGACGAGGAAGACTTTCGATACGGGGGCTGACATGGCGGTATCCATGTTCACCAGTATCGGCGGCCGCATCTCAAAAAAATATCGGCCGTGCTTTAAGCGACGCCAGGAGTTCAGGTAGGGGTTGTAGGAATATTCCTAGCGAAGGATGAAGAACGAGGGGAGTGGGAGAGGGAGGATGAGGGGGCTAGATATCGTTTTCGTCGTCGAACAGCTTGTGGCGGATCGCGTAGCGCACGAGCCCGTTCTCGTGCGGCATCTGCATTTTTTCGAGAATTCGCGTTTTGTGGGTGCTGATCGTCTTCACGCTGACACACAGTTCGTTGGCGATTTCGGTGATGCTCTGTCCGGCGACGATGCGCCGGAACACGTCGAATTCGCGATCGGACAGACGCTGGTGCGGCAGCGCCTCGACGGGCTCGTTCAGGTTCTGCGCGAAGCGCTCTGCCATCGCGAGGCTGACGTAGACGCCGCCCGCGGCGATTTTCGTCACCGCGCCGACCAGTTCGGCGCTCGCGCTCTCCTTGGTCAGGTAGCCGGATGCGCCGGCCTTGAACGCGCGCACCGCGTATTGCTGCTCGGCGTGCATCGTCAGCACGAGAATGCGCAGCGCGGGTTTCTCGTCCTTGATCTGTCTGATGAGTTCGATGCCGTTGCGCCCGGGCATCGACAGATCGAGCACCAACACGTGCGCGTCGGTCGAGCGGATCAGCGCGATCGTCGTGACGCTGTCGCAGGCTTCGCCCGCCACTTCGAAGCCGCTCGCTTTCTGCAGGATATGGCGCAGCCCGTCGCGTACGAGCGTGTGGTCGTCGGCCAGCAACACCTTGATCATGGGTCGAGCTCTTCCTCTTCCTGTTGCATCGATTGCAGGGGAAACGTCACCGTCATCGCGAAGCCCGCGTTCTGCGCGGTATCGATCCGGACCGAGCCGCCGAGCATGTGCGCGCGTTCGCGCACGCCGATCAGGCCGAACGGTTTGTCCTGACTCGTGTCGGCGGGCTGCGGACCGGCGCCGCGCCCATTATCCGCTATGCGCAGCAGACAGTGCGCGCCGCGCGTGTCGAGCGTCAGTTCGACGGCGCTCGCCTGCGCGTGGCGCGCGACGTTGTTCAGCGCTTCCTGAACGATGCGAAATAGCGCGGTCGCGCCTTGCCTCGAGTAAACGGCGTTGAGCGGCTCGATGCGGCGCACGACTTCGATGCCGTAGCGGTTCGTGAAATCGTTGGCGAGCCATTCGATCGCGGCGGCGAGGCCGAGGTCGTCGAGCATCACCGGGCGCAGGTCGGCGGCGATCCGGCGCAGCGAGGCCACCGCCGAGTCGATGACCCGGCGCATCCCGCGTAGCTGGTCCGGGATCTCGCTGTCGATGCCGACGGCTTCGCGGTGGCTGTCGAACAGCGTCTGTTCGAGCGTCGACAGATCCATCTTCAACGCCGCCAGTTGCTGGCCGAGATCGTCGTGCAGCTCGCGCGCGATGCGGTGCTTTTCCTCTTCCCGCACGTTCTGCAGATTGGCCGACAACTGGCGCAGTTCCTCGCGCGACTGCTTCAGCGCGTTTTCCGCCTTGACCCGTTCGGTGACGTCGCGCAGCATCACCGTGTAGAGCTTGCCGGCTTCTTCCTGGATCTGCGAAATCGACGCTTCCAGCGGGAATTCCTCGCCGTTCGCGCGCAGGCCCGGCAACACGCGCTGGCCGCCCATTCTGGTTTCGGAAGTGCCGGTGACGCCGAATCGTACGACGTGCGCCGCATGCGCGGCTCTGAAGCGCGGCGGAACGAAACGCGACAGCGGCGTGCCGATCGCATCGGCCGCCGTCACACCGAAGATCCGTTCCGCCGCCGGGTTGAAGAACACGATGTTCTGGGCGTCGTCGATCGTGATGATCGCCTCCATCGACGAGCGGATGATGCCCAGCATGCGCGCGTCGTTACGCGGGGCCGCGACCGGCGCGCGCGAGGCCGCGACGAGCCAGACGACGACGGCGAGAAACGCTGCCAGCGCCATGCCGGCGGCGAGAACCAGCGTGGCGAGGTGTTCGTTCGCCGGCCGGCGCAACGCGAGCCGCGCCAGTGCCAGTACGAGGACGGCCAGCACCGCGTACGTCAGGATGCAGGCCACCGCCGGGCCGGCCAGCGAGCGCATTCGATTCCGCTTCCGATCCGGTTGGGACGTTCCCGCGGCCCGGCTGCGTGTCGGCATGAGGTTCATTTTTGTCCTGAGTTGCGGTATTCAGACGTCCGGGCCGGAAACGGCCGGGGTGTCAGATCGGGTGGCAAACCCCGTGACGGGTCCGGCAGCGCATCCACGCGCCCGCCACCACATCGACGCCGGCCGACGCCCCGTTGACCTGAGTCAACCCGCGCGCCCGCGCACCCTTCACACTATTGTTGCACGCGTGCGAAGTCGCCTGTCCGGCCGACGCGCGCGCATCGAGCGGGAGTCCATCATGTACAGACGAATTCTGGTTGCACTCGACGGCAGTCCGAGCGCGCAGCGCGCACTGGCCGAGGCGCTCAAGCTCGCGAAGCTCACCGGCGCGACGCTCGAGGCGTGCTATGTGGTCGAGCGCGGCAAATGGCCGGCGGCTGCCAGTCCGGGCTTCGACGCCGAGCCGGAGCCGGCCGACGCGAAGCGGGCCGCCGCCGATACCGCGCTCGCGGCGGCGCGGGAACTGTTGCGCGAAGCCCAGGTGCGCGGCGACGTGCGCACGATCGATGCGTATGCCGAAAGCGTTCAGGCTGTGCTGACGCGCGTCGCCGATGAAATCGACGCGGATCTGATCGTGATGGGCACGCACGGCCGGCACGGTGTCGGGCGGTTTCTGGTCGGCAGCGTCGCGGAGTCGCTCGTGCGATCGACCGATAAGCCTGTGCTGATCGTGCGGCATGATTCCTCCGGGCCGGCACCGGCCTGAACTTGCGGCGGGCGCCCTTGTCAGGCGTCATGCCCGCCGCGCGGCCGGCGACGGTTGCATTTTGCGCCGGTAAGCGCACCTAGCGCACCTGTACCGTCCGTCCGCGCGCCAGCCTGTCTCGGTGCGTGCCGCTGTCCGCGGCTGTTGTTCTAGTCGGCGGCCGTCAGTGCGCCATCAACACGGGGACGGTCATCGATTCCAGCAGGGTCCGCGTCACGCCGCCCCACACGCGCTCGCGCGCCCGCGAATGCCCATACGCGCCCATCACGAGCAGATCGGCGTGCAGATCCGACACCCGGTTCAACAGCGTGGCGCCCGTACTGGCGATGCCGCGCCGCGGCGTCGTCGAAAACGATGCGCGGATGCCGTGCGCGTCGAGCCACGCGGCGACGTCGATCGCACCAGGCACGGTGTCGTAGCCGTCCGCGCGCTTCACGATATCGACACCGATGAAGCGCGCCCGTCGCAGCAGCGGCAGCGCGTCGGCGATCGCGCGCGAGGCTTCGCGGCTGCCGTCCCATGCGATCAGCACGTTCTCGCCGAGCGTCGGCACGGCGCCCGCGTGCGGGATCACGAGCGCGGGGCGGCCCGCGCCGAGCACGAGTTCGCCGACGAAATGCCTGTCGACGTACGTGGCGGGATCGTGCGGATCGGGCTGGCCGAGTATCAGCAGATCGGCGTGCCGCGCATGCAGCGTCGCCACCTCGACGGCGGGGCCCACCGGCGCGCGCCACTCCACCGCGCGCCCGGCGCGTCCGGCCATCGCGAGAAACGTCTCCTGGGCCTGCTGGCGCCGCCCGGCCGCCTGGGCGGCGAGCCGGGCGATCAGGTCTTCGTCCACGCCGAACAACGGTTGCGCGAAATCCTCGCTCACGACATACAGGCCGATCAGATGCGCATCCCAACGCCCCGCGAGATCGAGCGCCAGTTCAACGCGTGTTTCGCAGCGACGGCTGTCGTCGAGGTGAACGAGTAGAGTCCGGTAGTTCATGTCAGTGCCTTTTCGTTGGCGGCCCGCGCAGCCGGATGTCCGGCCTGATCGCGCGTGGCGGCGGGAATCAACAGAACCGGGCAGCAGGCGCCGCGCAGCACGCGCTCGGCAACGCTGCCGAGCACCATCCGCCGGAAGCCGCGGCGGCCGTGCGTGCCCATCACGATGGCATCGGCGCGCCATTCGCGGGCCGTCCCGATGATCCGATGCGCGACGTCTTCGCCGCTTATCGCGGCTTCGACGGTGCGGGCTGTGCCCTTCACGCCGCGCGCGTCCATCCGGCTTTGCGCGTCGGCCGTGATGCGCTTGCCTTCCTCCGCGAAGGCATCCTGGATCACGCAAGGATCGAAGCCGGGCGCGTCGTAGGCGATGACCGGCACGTCGATCACGTACAGCGGCATCAGCTCTGCGCCGTGCTCGGCGGCGAGCGTCAACGCGGCATCGAAGGCGCGGGAGGCGGTGTCGCTGCCGTCGAGCGCGACGAGTAGGCGGTGGAACATGGCGGTCTCCTCAAATTCCTCAAACGGGGCATTCAGTGCATTCAGTGCGATTTCAGTGCGACAGCAGAACCGGCACGGTCATCGACTGCAATATCGTGCGCGTGGCGCCGCCCAGCACGACTTCGTGCAGACGCGAATGCGCGTACGCGCCCATCACGATCATGTCGCAGCCCAGCCCGGCCGCCTGCGACAGCAGCGCGTCGCCGACCGGCGTGTCGTTTTCGATGTTGAGTTCGCGCACGTCGATTTTCACGCCGTGACGGGCGACCGTCAGCGCGATGTCGGCGCCAGGAATCCGGTCGCGCGGCGGTTGATCGCTGCTTGCGTGAACCGTCAGCAGTGTCACCTGCGCGGCATGGGCGAGGAACGGCAGCGCGTCGTGGATCGCGCGGGTGGCCTCGCGGCTGCCATCCCACGCGATCAGTACATGCCTGCCCGGCGCAGCCACGGTGCCGGCGCACGGCACCAGCAGAACCGGCCGTCCCGCCGACAGCACGACGTGCTCGACGAACTGCTCGGCGACGAAGGCTTCGGGGTCGGTCGGGTCGCTCTGCCCGAGCACGGTCAGATCGGCGAGACGCGCATACGGGGGCACGACGTCGTTGGCGTAGCCCTCCGCGGCGATCCACTGACCGTCGACCTTCGCGCGCGCGAGTTCCGCATGAAACAGGCGCTCCAGCGCGCCGGCCCGCTCGTGACGCAGGCGCTCGTGCTCCGCGTAGTACTCGGCGCTGCCGGCCATCACGACGAATGCGTGGCGCGGCGGCACATAAGTCGAAAACAGGCCGGTCAGCTTTGCATGAAACCGGTGCGCCAGTTGTAACGCGATCTCCAGGCGCGGATGCGCGCGCACGCCCGTATCGAGGTGAACGAGGATGCTTTTGTAGCTCATCGCCGGGGGCTCCGTGACGAAAACGTGGGGGAACGGGACAAAGCGGGCAGCAAAACGGGCGGCAAAGCGCGGGCGGCGACCCGTCGTGACATCGAGTCTATGGGCCGGGTGGGCGCGGCTCTTGACGCAGATCAAGCGCCGTGAATTTGCGTGGCGCCTGACGCAGATCAATCGCGGCAAGCCGCGCGCGAATACAGTGAGACCACCAGACAGTCATATCTGAGCCGTCCTTGCATCCTATGCTGTGACGGAAGGGTTCGAAGAGTCGAGCCCCACGCGTTCGCGGGCGTCGTGTAGCGGCGCGCATTGCAACGCCGGTTCGCGAAGCGGCGATTTCAGACACTGCAAGGAGAGGCAGACATGGGAACGACAGGTCGCGTGGCATTCGTCACGGGCGGGATGGGCGGATTGGGCACGGCGGTCAGCCGCGCGCTTCACGATGCGGGGATGACGGTCGCGGTGTCGTATTCGACGCACAACCAGCGCGTCGCGACATGGCTGCAGGGCGAGCGCGACTCGGGGCGCGATTTTCACGCGTACGAAGCCGACGTGAGCGATTTCGATTCGTGCGCGCACTGCGCGCAACGGGCGCTCGCCGAACTCGGCGCGATCGACGTGCTGATCAACAACGCGGGCATCACGCACGACACGACGTTCGCGCGCATGAGCAAGCAGGATTGGGACGCGGTGCTGCGCACCGACCTCGACGGCCTGTTCAACATGACCAAACCGCTGCTGCCCGGCATGCTCGAGCGCCGCCACGGCCGCATCGTCAATATCGGCTCGGTCAACGGCTCGCGCGGCGCGTACGGACAGACCAACTATTCGGCCGCCAAAGCGGGTGTGCATGGCTTCACGAAGGCACTCGCGCTCGAAACCGCGAAGCACGGCGTGACGGTCAACACGGTCTCGCCCGGCTACCTGGCGACCGCGATGGTCGAAGCGGTGCCGCGCGAAATCCTCGAAACGAAGATCCTGCCGCAGATTCCGGTCGGCCGGCTGGGCCGCCCGGAAGAAGTGGCCGCACTGATCGCCTTTCTCTGCTCCGATGCCGCCGCCTTCATCACCGGCGCCGACCTCGCGATCAACGGCGGCATGCATATGCATTGAGCCGTCACCGCGCCACGCGGCACGCGTGGCTCCCGTTACAGGAGATACCCAGCATGAAAGCACTCGTTTATCACGGTCCCGGCAAGAAGTCGCTCGACGAGCGGCCGATGCCCGAACTCGCGGCCTCCACCGATGCCATCGTCAAGGTCACGCGCACGACGATCTGCGGAACCGATCTGCACATTCTCAAAGGCGACGTGCCGACCTGCGAGCCGGGGCGCATTCTCGGCCACGAAGGCGTCGGCATCGTGCATCGTCTCGGCGACGCGGTGAACGGGCTGTCGGTCGGCGATCACGTGCTGATCTCGTGCATCTCGTCGTGCGGCCGCTGCGACTATTGCCGGCGCGGCATGTATTCGCATTGCACGACGGGCGGCTGGATTCTCGGCCACCGGATCGACGGCACGCAGGCCGAATATGTGCGGATTCCGCATGCGCAGAGCAGTCTCTACCGGATTCCGGCCGGCCTCGACGAAGAAGCGCTCGTGATGCTGTCCGATATCCTGCCGACGGGCTTCGAATGCGGCGTGCTCAACGGCAAGGTGCAGCCGGGCTCCACGGTGGCGATCGTCGGCGCGGGGCCGATCGGGCTCGCGTCGCTGCTGACCGCGCAGTTCTATTCGCCGGCGGAAATCATCATGATCGATCCGGACGCGAACCGGCTCGAAGTCGCGCGCCGCTTCGGCGCGACCGCGTGCATCGACAACGCGCACGCCGATGCCGTTGCGGAAGTGATGAAGCTGACGGAATCGACGGGGGCCGACTGTGTGATCGAAGCGGTCGGCATTCCCGCGACGTTCGAGCTCTGCCAGGCGCTGGTCGCACCGGGCGGCACGATCGCCAATGTCGGCGTGCATGGCGTGAAGTGCGATCTGCATCTGGAAAAGCTGTGGGACCGCAATATCGCGATCACCACGCGTCTCGTCGATACCGTCAGCACGCCGATGCTGCTGAAGACGGTAAAGGCGGGGCGGCTCGATCCCGCGCGCCTGATCACGCATCGTTTCCGGCTGACCGACATGCTGGCGGCGTACGAAACGTTCGCCGGCGCCGCCAGTACGCATGCGCTCAAGGTGCTGATCGAGGCGGAATAGGGGCGGCCTGCCCGGCGCGCTCGCTATCGCTATCGCTGTCGCCGGGCAGCTTTGCAGCGGATCGACGGGGCGTTCTTTCCGGACGCCCGCCGGCAAGGAAGAGAGTATGTCCGAGCGTGGCAGGATTCTCGTCGTCTACGACACGTGCAGCAGCACGACGCGACGTGTTGCCGGGATGCTCGCGTCCGAGCTGGACGCCGACATCGAACCGGTCCGCGAACGGGCTGCCGCCAATGCGCGCACGGGCGCGCGCGGCTATCTCGGGTCGCTGATCGATGTGCTGTGCCGGCGGCGCGTCGAGGTCATGCCGGCGTTGCTCGACGTCTGCGCCTATGACGCGGTAATCGTCGGCGCGCCGGTCCGCGCCGGCAGCGTAAGCGCACCGGCGCGCGCGTGGCTCGAGCGGCACGGCGCGCGGATCCGGCACCTTGCGCTGTTCTGCTGCCCGGACCTGCGCGGCGGCGAACGGGCGCTCGAACAGATGGCGCAAGCGGCGCAAAAGGCACCGTTCGCGACCTGCGCGATCAGCGCCCGCGATCTGTACGGACGCGCCGACCGCGCGAAACGCGAGGCGTTCGCGCGGAAGATCCGCCACAGGATGGCGACGCTTCAGGAGATCGAGTGGATGGCGTAGCGCCGACCCGCGCAATGCGGTGAAGCCGGCGCACTGAAATCGATTCTACGTTGCTTGATCGGGATCAGTGGCTTTGCGCGGTGTGCCGCTACCGTGAAGGAGTTCAGACTCCTCGCTCCCGTAGGTGCAACCGTGAATCGCACACTGCTCCGAACCTGCCTGTCCCTCGTCTGCGCGGCACTCGTTGCCGGCTGCGCGAACCCGGCGCGCGACGCCGCCTTCCGCCACGAGGAAGGCGCGCTATTCGACGCGCGGCAGCAGGCCGCCGTGCGTTGCGAGCCGCGGATCGACTGCGAAGCGGCATGGGCACGCGCGCGGGCGTTCATCGAGGCTCGTTCCGCAAGCCGTATCGTGCGTGAAAACGATGCGCTCATCGAAACCGCGTTGCCGCATTCGTTCGGGTTCGTGTACCTCGCGGCGTCGAAGGGGCAGACGGACGAAGGTCACACGTTGATATGGCTGAAGGCGATGTGCCGCGGCATGTACGACACCGACGGCAACGCCGGTCTGCTGTATTCGACCTGCGCGGATTCGATCGTCGCCATCGAGGCCGAATTTCATGCATGGATGACCGCGACCCAATGACGAAGCCCGCCGCCCGCGTGAGCGGCGCGGCGGGCTGTGCCAGTGCGCAACCGGGTCGTATCAGTCCGCGAAGCGCGTCAGCACCGCCGCCGTGACGGTCCGGGTTTCGACGGCGACTGGTTTCGCGCCGATCGGCAGCACGGTGCGGCCGAACGACTCGTTGATGATCTCGGCCGCCGACAGATAGAACGCGAACAGCGCGGTCAGCAGACCGCCGTAGCCTCCCGCGTGGCGCAATCCAGCCGAACCGAGCCATTCGCTCGCGGCCAGCAGAAAGAACGTCACCCACAGCGCGACGAACACGCACTGCAGCGCGCGCGACGAGCGGAACGTCGCAATCCACAGGTAGAACGTGAACACGCCCCACAGCAGCAGATACCAGCCGACGAAAGCCGCCGGCACCTGGTCGTGCAGGAACAGCGCGAACAGCGCGAACGACCACCAGAACGCGCCGTAGCCGAGAAACGCGGTCGCGCCGAACGTGTTGCCGCGCGGAATCTCCATGAGCCCGGCGACGATCTGCGTGCTGCCGCCGAACGCGAAGGCGACGGCGAGCACGAGCCCGAGCGACGCGCCGGCGAACCAGCCCGCGTTGATCATGCTGAGCAGCCAGGTGGTCAGCGCGAAGGCGGCGAGGCCGAGCGAGGCGGGGTTGGGTGCGGTGGATTTCATGACGGAAGTCTCCTGAGTGAATGCCGGGTTGAATCCTGAATGAAGCGAGAACGAAACATGACGGAAGCGTGGCCGCGGACCGGACGGGAATCGGGCGAGAATCGGGCGGTAACCGGCCGGGAATCGACCCGGCCGGTGCACCGTCGAAGCAGGCGGGGGCGCCTACGCGTGTTCGCCGAACTGCCGCAGCACCGCCGGGTTCTCGACGGTGGACATGTCCTGCGCGAGCGCCTCGCCCTTCGCGACGGAGCGCAGCAGACGCCGTACGACCTTGCCGGAGCGTGTCTTCGGCATGCTGTCGCCGAAACGGATTTCCTTCGGCTTGGCGATCGGCCCGATTTCCTTCGCGACCCACGCGCGCAGCTGATCGGCGATCTTGCGCGCGTCGTCGTTCTCCGGGCGCGGGCCCTTGAGCACGACGAAAGCCACGATCGCTTCGCCGATCGTCTCGTCCGGCCGGCCGACCACCGCCGCTTCCGCCACCAGCGGATGCGCGGCGAGCGCGGACTCGATTTCCATCGTGCCCATCCGGTGGCCGGACACGTTCAGCACGTCGTCGATGCGCCCGGTGATCGTGAAGTAGCCGGTCTGCGGATCGCGGATCGCGCCGTCGCCCGCCAGATAGAGACGGCCGCCCAGTTCCTCCGGGTAGTAGCCGTTGCGAAAGCGCTGCGGATTGCCCCAGATGGTGCGCAGCATCGACGGCCACGGCTGCTTGATGACGAGCAGTCCGCCCTGGCCGTTCGGCAGCTCGCAGCCGGTCTCGTCGACGATCGCGGCCTCGATGCCCGGCAGCGGCAGCGTGCACGAGCCGGCGACGAGCGGTGTCGCGCCCGGCAGCGGCGTGATCATGTGGCCGCCCGTTTCCGTTTGCCAGAACGTATCGAGCACCGGGCAGCGGCCGCCGCCGACTTCGCGCGCATACCATTCCCACGCGGCCGGATTGATCGGCTCGCCGACCGTGCCGAGCAGGCGCAGCGAGCTCAGATCGAAGCGGCGCGGATGCACGCCGCTGTCCGCTTCCGCGGCCTTGATCAGCGAGCGGATCGCGGTGGGCGCCGTATAGAAGATGCTGACCTTGTGGCGCGCGATCATTTCCCAGAAGCGTCCGGCGTTCGGCCACGTCGGCACGCCCTCGAAAATCACCTGGGTCGCGCCGGCGGCGGTCGGGCCGTAGCAGATGTAGCTGTGACCGGTGATCCAGCCGATGTCGGCGGTGCACCAGTAGACGTCGTCGGCGCGCAGGTCGAAGGTCCATTGCATCGTCAGCGCCGCCCACAACAGATAACCCGCCGTGCTGTGCTGCACGCCCTTCGGCGTGCCGGTCGACCCGGACGTGTACAGCACGAAAAGCGGATGCTCGGCCTCGACCCATTCCGGTTCGCAGGTGTCGGGCTGCGCTTCTTCCAGTTCGTGCAGCCAGCAGTCGCGCGGTTCGTCCCACAGGATCGAGCCGCCGGTGCGCCGGTAGACGATCACCGTATGGATGGCGTCGGTGCCGCCCATCGCGAGCGCTTCGTCGACGATGGATTTCAGCGGCAGGTTTTTGCCGCCGCGCATCTGCTCGTCGGCGGTGATCACGGCGACCGCGCCGACGTCGACCATCCGTTCGTGCAGCGACTTCGCCGAGAAGCCGCCGAACACGACCGAATGCAGCGCGCCGATGCGCGCGCAGGCCTGCATCGCGACGACGCCTTCGATCGACATCGGCAGATAGATCATCACGCGCTCGCCGGCTGCGATGCCGCGCGCGCGCAACCCATTCGCGACGCGGCATACGCGCGCATGCAGTTGCCGGTAGGTGACGGTCGTCACGCTGCCGTCGTCGGCCTCGAAAATGATCGCGGTCTTGTCGGCATTGCCGTTCTCCAGATGGCGATCGAGACAGTTGTACGACGCGTTCAGCAGGCCGTCGTCGAACCACCTGAAAAACGGCGCGTTCGATTCGTCGAGCACCCGCGTGAAAGGGCGGCGCCAGCTCAGATGCTCGCGCGCGAGCCGCGCCCAGAATCCGGAGCGGTCGGTTCGAGCTTCGTTGACGAGTGCGTCGTAGGCGGCCATCCCGTCGATGGACGTGCCTTTGAGCAGCGGCGGAAGAGCCGTTTCCGGCTCGCAATGGTTGGCGGCGATCGTGGGCATAGTCGTCTCCTCGCTGGGATGGATGCGCGCGTTGCGCGATAGATGCTCTGAATGCGCAACCAGTGTGTTGCCGGCGAGACGGGGCACGATTGATTCAGATCAAGCGCGGGTTGGCGACGCCCGTTCGAATCGCGGCGACGCGGATACGCATTCGATCAGCGGGGCGAACAGATGACAGTGGCCACCGCCGTTCATCTTGCTTGACGCACGTCAATGCGCCCGCTGCGGGTCGGAACACGATGTGAACGGACCAACCACGGTGCGCGTGGGAAACACTCGATCAATGTTCAGGACGGGGGCGATGATGGGCGTCGGCATGCAGATCGTCTATCTCGGCTTTCCGGGCGCGGCGCCGCTCGAAGCGGAGGCCGGCGCGCAACTGGTGCGCCTCGCGCGGTTCGATGCCCTCGTCGCGAATTGGCATCTCGCGATCGAGGCGCTGCATCCGGGAGCCAGCAGCCCGCTCTATGACGTCAGGCTCGATCTGATCACGCCCGCGCACGAACTGAAGCCCGTCGCCCGTTGCGCCGGAGCGAGCGCCGAAGCGGCCATTCGATCCGCGTTCGATCTGGCGGAAAAAGAACTCGAAACCGTGGCCGCCAGAGGGCATGCGCATTGAGACGCGGAGCGGTTGTCGTCGACGCTTGCCCCGCGCAGTGCGCGATCGTTGCAGCCGGGAATACACGCGCGGTTGATCTGCATCAGAGTCGCCGCGCCGTTGCGGGACGAATCTTTCCCGTGATGGCGCGAGCCATGATTCGTCAAAAGGATGCACTGCAAGGAGTGGCGTGATGAAAACCGACTGGCAGTTGAAAAAGGACATCGAGGAGGAGCTCGAATGGGATCCGGCCGTCACGGCGACGGATATCGGTGTCGAGGTGACGAGCGGCGTCGTGACGCTTGCCGGTCATCCGCCGAGCTTCGCGGAAAAGCTCGCCGCGGAAAAAGCCGCGCAGCGCGTGGCCGGCGTGAAGGCCGTGGTGGTGGACATGCAGGTCCGCTTGCCGAAAAAGGACGAACACAGCGACGAGGACGTGGCCAGCGCGGTTCGCGCGATCCTGCACTGGACCGTCGCGGTGCCCGACGATGCGGTGAAGGTCCAGGTGGAAAAAGGCTGGGTCACGCTGACGGGCGCGGTGGATTGGGCCTACCAGCGCCATATCGTCACGCGTGCCGTGGGCCATATGCGAGGCGTGCGCGGCGTGACCAACGGGATCGAGGTGCGCCGCAAGGTCGCGTCGGACGAGATCGGCAAAAGGATCGGCGAGGCAATGCAGCGTCACGCCGAGCGCGAGGTCAGGCACATCGGCGTCGACGTGAAGGACGGCACGGTGACGTTGACCGGCAAGGTAGGTTCCTACGCGGAACGCGCGCTCGCGCGAGGCGTCGCGTGGAGCGCGCCCGGCGTGTGCGCGGTGGTCGACGATCTCGTCGTGGAATGACAGGCGGCCGATGGCGGCCGCGAAAAGACAGGGAGCATCGGATGACTTTATCCGCGAACGTGCAGCAGGGAACCTGGTCCGTGAGCGTGCAGACAGACGCGGCGCAAGACGGCGGATACCAGGCGACGATTCATGTCAGGCATACGTCGCCGAACGGCGACTTCGAACATGGCTTCCGTCATGAGAGGGTGTTCGCCACGGAGCGGGACGCGGTGCTCGAAGGCTTGCGCGAAGGCATGACATGGATCGCGCTGAAGTCCACCAAGACCATCGCGGTTTAGTGCGTGAAGGTTTGCATGAAGGTGCGCATGAAGGTGTGACGGCCGGCTGTCCGGCCGTGCGAATTACAGTTGCCCGAGCTCGACGGTTTGCAGGTAGGTAGGGACTTCGCAGGACCAGCCGAGCGTCTCCGCGATGCGCCGGCGCATCGCGTCCGCCGCCGCGGGCTCGCCATGCGTGACAAACGTACGGGCTGGCGCGTCGGTCAGGCTCGACAGCCATTGCAGCAGCTCCCGGTAGTCGGCATGCGCGGACAGCGACGAGATCGATTCGACGTTCGCGCGCACGCGCACATATTCGCCGAACAGTTTGATCGACGGCTCGTGGGCGGCCAGCGCCGCGCCACGCGTGCCCGCCGCCTGGTAGCCGACGAGCGCGATCGTGTTGCGCGGGTCGGACGCATACAGGCGCAGATGGTGCAGCACGCGCCCGCCGGTCGCCATCCCGCTGCCGGCGATGATTACCATCGGGCCGTGGCGCGCCGCAATCGCCTTCGATTCGTCGACGCTTCTGACCATGATCGCGGCCTTGTCGAGCGCGCTCGCCTCGGACATCGTCAGCCGATGCTCGTCGAGATGTTTGCGATACACGTCCGTCACGCTGGTCGCCATCGGACTGTCCAGATAGACCGGAACATGCGCCATGTGCCCGGTCTCCTTCAGCTTCGCGATGTAATAGAGAATTTCCTGCGTGCGCCCGACCGCGAAGCACGGCATCACCACCACCCCGCCTTTGGCAAAGGTCCGGCTGAAGATGCGCTCGAGTTCGTCGCGCGGATTCGAGTCCGGATGCAGACGGTCGCCATAGGTCGATTCGACGACGAGGTAATCCGCGTGCGCAAGCGGCGTGGGCGCGCGCATGAGCGGATCCTCGGGGCGGCCCACGTCGCCGGAAAACGCCAGCACCTTGTGATTGCGGCACATCACGACGCTCGCCGCGCCGAGGATGTGCCCGGACGGCAGGAAGCGGAAGCACAACCCATGCGGCAGATCGACGGGACGGTCGAAGCGCCGCGGCTCGATCAGACGCAGCGCGCGCCGCGCGTCGTCCTGCGTATAGAGCGGCAGCGCCGGACGATGCTTCGAGAACCCGTGCCGGTTCGCGAAATCCGCTTCTTCTTCCTGAAGCTTCGCGCTGTCGGGCAGCATGATCTCGCAGAGCGCGGCGGTGCCCGGCGTGCAATAGACCGGACCATGAAAGCCGTTTCTTGCCAGCAACGGCAGATAGCCGCTGTGATCGATGTGGGCATGAGTCAGGATCACCGCGTCGATCGAATCGGCGGGCACCGGCAGCGCAGCCCAGTTGCGCAGACGCAGGTTCTTCACGCCCTGAAACAGCCCGCAATCGACGAGGATGCGCAAACCGGATTCTTCGAGCAGGTACTTCGAACCCGTGACGGTCTCGCTCGCACCGAGAAAGGTCAGTTTCATGGTTCCTCCGTTGAGCCGCGATGTGTCGCCGCATGACGTCATTTCATCGCAGGCGGGCGCCGCGGAATTGACGTGGATCATGAGTCGCGTACCGGCCGGCGCTACAGTGAAAGCGTCGCCAACGCCTGGAGGGCCACCGGCCATGAAGTCGGATAGTCAATTGAAAGAGGAAGTCGAGGACGAACTCGCGAACAATGTTGCGATCGACGCGAACCGCATCGGCGTGGCGGTCGCCGACGGCATCGTCACGCTGAGCGGTCAGGTGCCGGACTACGCGCAGAAAGTCGCCGCCGAAAAGTCGACACTCGGCATTGCCGGGGTCGTCGCCGTGGTCATGCATATCGACGTCGCGCTTCACGAAGCCGACCGGCGAACCGACGAGGACATCGCGCTGAGCGCCCGGGCGGTGCTCGACTGGATTGCCGGTCTCGAGGAAAGCACAGTCAGGATCAAGGTGGAGAAGGGCTGGGTGACATTGAGCGGCGAAGTGCGGGACGGCTATCGCAGCCACATCGCCGAGAAGAATATCCGCCACATGCGCGGCGTGACCGGCGTGACGAACAGCATCCGGATCACCGGCCGCGCATCGCCCACCGATATCGAGTACAACATCCGCCGGGCGATCCAGCGCCATACCGAGCGCGAATTGAAGCACCTGGGCGTGCAGGTCGACGACGGCAAGGTCACGCTGTCGGGCCGGGTTGGCTCCGCGGCCGAGCGGTCGGTCGTGTGGGGCGCGGCGCGGTCGACGCCGGGCGTCAAGGCTATCGTCGATCGCCTGGTGGTTGGCTGAAATTCGCGCCGGCGGCCACCCTTTGTCACGAACTTTGACTCTTATCAAATGCCCTGCCTCGCGCCTGCCTAGACTCATGTGCAACAGGGACGATTCCTCGCTACGGAGATTCACCATGCAAGCCTCGGACATCATGACGACCCAGGTCGTTTCAATCGCGCCGGACAGCTCGGTCTACGACGCCGCAAAACTGCTTGCCGACAACAGGATCAGCGGCGTGCCCGTCGTCGACGAAACGGGGGACGTGATCGGCATCGTCAGCGAGGGCGATCTGCTCAGACGTGTCGAAACCGGCACGGAAAACCCGCGCCGCTCGTGGCTCGCGGAATTCCTCGCGCCCACGCGGCAGCTCGCGGTCGAATATCTGAAAGAACACTCGATTCAGGTGCGCGACGTGATGAGCACGCCCGCGATCACCGTCGACGCGGCCGCGCCGCTTACCGAGGTCGCCGAACTGCTCGGGCGCAAGCACATCAAGCGGCTGCCCGTGCTGCGCAACGGCAAGCTCGCCGGCATCGTCAGCCGGGCCAATCTGGTGCGCGCGCTCGCGAGTTGCGCGCCCGCGCAGATCGATGCGCAACCATCGGACGACCAGATCCGCCGCGCGATTACGAAAGAACTGGACGGCCATCGCTGGGCCATGGCCGCCGACGGCCTGATCGTCACGGACGGCGTGGTTCATTGCTGGGGCACCGCGCGCTCCGAGGAAGAGCGCAAGGCGATCCTCGCCGCCGCCGCGCGCGTGCCCGGCGTCAAGGCCGTGAAGGATCATCTGGAATATCCGGTCGTCTTCACGCCGATGTGACGGACGCGGCGGTTATAAGCGCGGAGCGGGGCAACAAAGACACGGCGAAGATGCGGCGAGGGCGTGGTGGCATGAACCTCGCCGCCGTTCCGCGTTCTATCGGGGCGCCGCGGCCGGAGGCGACGGTGCCGCTTCCGTGTGACCGGCAAGGTCGCGCCAGGCCCCGGTGATTTCCGACACGTTTTTGCAATAACGCATCGCGCTCGACACGCAAGCGGGCAGCATCAGGCCGGCGATCGACAGACATTCGAGCGGACTACGCGTGAGCGCGCAGCGCGCCCACGTCTCCTGACACAGCGCCACGTAATCGGCGCAGGCTTGCGCCTGCGCGTTGGCGTACGCCGTCCAGAGATCCGGAACAGCCGATGCGGTGAAATGGTGACCGTCGCGCGGCGCGGGATTCGTCTCCGAAAAAATTGTTTGCGTCAGCATGCGTACCTCCTGTCGATCCCTGTTGTGACATCGCGCGACGCGCTGCCGGTATCGGGCTGGGACCGAAACAGCCGCCGTCACGTCGCGCGGCGCGTGGATCAGAAATAGGCGCACCACGTTTCACGATCGGACTGGTGCATGAATACACGATGAACTGCCCCACGGCGCGCGCATTGATCTGGGTCAATGATGGGAGCCGGCGGGGCGACGGGAAAACGGAAAGAACGGAAAGGCCTGGGCGGTATTCGCCGGTCTCTTTCCGCCAGCAACGGGAGACGGCGATGGGCGTCGGCATGCAGATTATCTATCTCGGCTTTGCGGGCACGGCGCCGCTCGAAGCGGAGGCCGGCGCGCAACTGGTGCGTCTCGCGCGGTTCGGCGAGCTGGTCTCGAACTGCCATCTTGCGATCGAGGCGCTGCGCGCGGGCTCCGCGAGCCCTCTCTATGACGTGCGGCTCGATCTGATCACCGCCGCGCACGAACTCCGGCCGGTCGCGCGTTGCGCCGGGGCGAACGCCGAAGCGGCGATTCGCCGTGCCTTCGATATGGCGGAAAAGGCACTCGAAACGACGGCCGCGAGCGCGCGCGTATTGAGTTGAGTGAGTGAAATTGAGTGAGTCGAGGCCGTGCCTGCGGCAAGGTTAACCCGCGCTTGACATTGTATTTTGGATCCAGGATATTGATACCACGATCCTGCTCCGGAATTTTCCGGACTGGCCGGTTCCTTTTCAGTTCCTTTTCCTGGGAGCTCCACATGTCACCGATTGCAGCCCGGCTCGAGCGTCTTCCGTTCAGCCGCTTTCATTTCAAGCTGCTCGTCATGGGCGGTCTGGGCTTCATGTTCGAAGCGATCGACGCGGCCATCATCGCGTTCATCCTGCCCGTCGTTCGCACCCGGTGGCATCTGACCAGCTTCGAAACCGGGCTGCTCGGCAGCAGTACCTACGTCGGTTTTCTGGTCGGCGCGCTGGTCGCCGGCCTGCTGGGAGACCGCTTCGGCCGGCGCGTCGTGATGATGTGGGCACTGACGTTTTTCTGCGTGCTGACGTTCGTCAACGCGTTCGTGAACGACTGGCACACCTTCGCGCTGCTGCGGGCCATCGCCGGTATCGGGATGGGCGCAGAGGGCGCGATCATCGCGCCGTTCCTGGTCGAGTTCGTCAGCAACCGCTATCGCGGCGCCTTCACCGGCGCGCTGGCCGGATTTTTCTCGTTCGGCTTCGTGGCCGCCGCGCTGATCGGCTATTTCGTGATTCCGCTGAATCCGGAAGGCTGGCGCATTGCGCTGATCATCGTCTCGGTGCCGGTCGTCGTGCTGCTGTGGTGGCGGCGCTCGCTGCACGAGTCGCCGCGCTGGCTGGAACTGCAAGGCCGCCACGACGAAGCCGAAGCCGTGGTCGCGGACATCGAGCGGCAGGTCGAGCGCGCCGGCGTCACGCTGCCTCCGGTGACGCCGGTGGCGGGCGGCACGCTGAGCTTCGAGCAGGCCGGTTCGTTCTTCGGCAACCTGAAGCTGCTGTGGAAGCCGCCGCTCGCCAGAACGACGCTGATGAGCTGGTGCCTGTGGCTGTCCGTCACGTTCTGCTCGTATGCGTTCTTCGTCTGGATTCCCGGTCTGCTGGTTCAGCATGGAATGACCATCACGAAGAGCTTTTCCGTTTCCATCGTGATCTACCTCGCGCAGATCCCCGGCTACTACTCGGCCGCGTACTTCTGCGAGAAGCTGGGGCGCAAGACGACGATCGTCTCCTACATGGCGATGGCCTGCGTCGCGGGGATCTGGCTGGCCAACGCGGGCAGCGACACGTCGATCGTGCTCGCCTCGACGTTCATGTCTTTCGCGATGAACGGCGTGAACGCTGGCGAATATGCGTATACGCCCGAAGTGTTTCCGACCCATCTGCGCGCAACGGGCATGGGCGCGGCCTCCGCGTTCGGCCGCATCGGCGCGATCTGTTCGCCGATGCTGGTCGGTTATATCTATCCGCTATGGGGTTTCGCCGGCGTGTTTGGAATGACCACCGTGATCCTGCTGATCGGCGCGCTCGCGGTGATTTTCCTCGGTGTATCGACGCACGGCAGGACCCTCGAAGAAATCGCGGAAACCGAATACGGCTCGATGCATACCGAAGCGCAGCGTGGCGCGCTTCGAGCGGCGAAGTGAGGAGGCTTTCGTGAAAGACGCAAACTCCACACTGATCCTGCGCGCAATCGGACGTGTCGCCCGCTTGCAGCAGGACGCCGGTACGGCCGGCGCCGGCGCCGGGAACAGCGCTGATCCGGTCTGGCAAGCGTTTGAGCGCTCGCTGACCGAAGTATTCGGGCAACGGCTCTTCACCGTGCTCGCGTACGACGAGACTTCAAGCCGCCTCGGCCGCCTGCACAGCAACCGCCTCGATATCAATCCGGTGGGCGGTCTCAAGCGGGTGACGCAAAGCCGCTGGTCGGACCAGGTTCTTCGTCGTGGCGAGATCTTCATCGGCTCGACCCGTGAAGACATCGAGGCCGTGTTCTCGGAGTACGAGGTGCTGTGGTCGATCGGATGCGAGAGCGTGCTGAACATTCCGGTGCGCCGGAACGGCATCACGCTCGGCACGCTGAATCTGCTCGGCGAAGCCGGTCTGTACGACCACGCCGACGTCGAGCTGGCGTACATCTTCGCGCAACTGGCGGTCGCGCCGCTCGAAGACCAGGTGCAAAGAATCCGTGGGCTCGAAGACCCGGATTTTATGGAACAGGTGTAGGGCTCGAGGCGGAGGGCAGAGCGTCGTACTCCGCCGGTTTTTCAAAAGTATCCGACACAGGCCCCGCGCTTTCTCCATTCAAACCCATGACCCAGCACGCCCAGAACGCCCGCCCCACCTCCGACGTCGTCGTGATCGGCGGCGGCATAGTCGGCCTCGCCTGCGCATGGTCCGCGCTGCGCGACGGCGCGAGCGTCACCGTCATCGACCGCGATTTCGAAGGCGACCGCGCGTCGCACGGCAACGCGGGCGGCATCGCGGTGACGGAGAGCACGCCCATTGCGGTGAGCGGCTTGTACACGAAGGCGTTGAAATGGCTGTGCGATCCGCTGGGGCCGCTGTCGCTCGACTGGAAACATCTGCCGGCCGCGTTGCCCTGGTTCATGGCGTTCCGGCGCGCGGCAACCAGGGCGCGCTTCCGGGAAATCTCCCTGGCGCTCGCCAGCCTGAACAACCGCGTGTACGGCGACCTCGTGCCGATGCTCGAGGACATCGGCGCGATGGACAGCTTCTACCGCCGCGGCGCGCTGACCGTCTACGAAACCGACGAAGCGTTCGCCGCCGACCAGCACGAGTGGGCATTCAAGCGCGAGCTGGGCGTGCGCTGGCACGCGATGTCCGCCGCCGGGATTCGCGAATGCGAACCGTCGCTCGCGCCGGTGTTCCGGCACGGCGTGTTTCTCGACGACTGGTCGCACATCGGCGACCCGAAGCGGCTCGTCACGCAACTGCGCGAACGGATCAAACAGCTTGGCGCCACGCTTGTCGCGGGCACGGTGAAGGCGCTCGATCTGGCCGACGCGCTCGCGCCCGCGGCGGTGACCGGGACCGGCGAGCGGGTCAAGGGCCGCCGCGTCGTCGTGGCGACGGGCGCGTGGTCCGCGTCGCTTGCCGCGTCGATCGGCGATCGCGTGCTGCTCGACAGCGAGCGCGGTTACAACACGACGCTTCCTTCGCACGGCATCGGCCTGTCGCGCGAAGTGATCTTCGCGGAGCGCAAGTTCGTCGCGACGCCGCTCGATATCGGCCTGCGCATCGGCGGAGCCGCCGAATTCGCGGGTCTGGAAGCGCCGCCGAACTACCGGCGCAGCGATGCCTTGCTCGCGCTCGGCAAGCGCTTCCTGCCGGACATCAACGACGCCGGCGCGGTGAAGTGGATGGGACATCGTCCGGCGACGCCGGATTCGCTGCCCGTGATTGGCTGCTCGCCGCGTGCGCCGTCGGTGATTTACGCGTTCGGCCACGGTCATCTCGGCCTCACGCAATCGGCAACGACAGGCGCGCTGGTCGCGGACCTGCTTGCCGGCCGACCACCCGGAACCGGCCTTGAACCGTATTCGATCAGCCGCTTCCGCAATTGACGAGGCCGCCGCGACCTCGATGACCCGCGGGATCTCCCGCCTCTCTTCGGCTCTTTTTACGTCTACTGAAAAGGTGTAACCATGAAAGTGAACTGGCAAGGTGTTTTCCCCGCTGTGACGACGAAGCTCAACAAGGATGGCTCGCTCGATCATGAAGCGATCAAGTCCGGTCTGAACCGCCTGATCGACAGCGGCGTGGGCGGCGTCGTGATGATGGGCATGGTCGGCGAAAGCGCGCAGCTCACGCAGGAAGAAAAGCGCACGGTGATCCGGCTGGCGGTGGAAACGGTGAACGGCCGCGTGCCGGTGATCGCGGGTCTCGCCGAAACCAATACGGCGAGTGCGGTGCAGTATGCGAAGGACGCACAGGCGCTCGGCGTGCAGGGCCTGATGGTCTTTCCGGGGCTCACTTACAAGTCCGACGCGCGCGAAACGATCGCGTACTACCGCAGCATCGCGCAGGCTTCCAGCCTGTCGATCCTGCTCTATAACAATCCGCGTGGCTATGGCGTGGACCTGACGCCGGATGTCGTCGCGGAACTGCTGAAGGAGCCGACGATTGAAGCGCTGAAAGAAGAGTCGTACGACACGACGCGCGTGACCGATCTGATCAACCGTTTTGGCGACCGGCTCGCGGTGGTGTGCGGGGTCGACGATCTGGTGCTCGAATCAGCGGCACTGGGCGCGAAGTGCTGGGTGTCGGGCATGGCCAACGCGGTGCCGCGCGAATCGGTCGAACTGCTGAATCTGGCCGTCGCCGGCAACTACGAGCGGGCCCGCAAGCTGTATCGCGCGCTGATCGATCTGTTCCATCTCGACACGCACGTGAAGCTCGTGCAGTACATCAAGCTGGCCGAGAACATCACGGCCGGCTACGCGGAGACCGTGAAGGCGCCGCGTCTCGCGCTCGAAGGAGAAGAGCGCGAGAAAGTGGTGGCGATCGTCGAGAAGACACTGGCAAACGTGCGCGCGCTGTCGAAGCAGGCGTGAGATGCGCGCGCGCCCGGACTGCTCGACGGCACCCGCATCGCCAGGCTATCTTGTGCATCAGGTTACGGACGAACCAGGCCTATGAAATCGACATTCTTTTGCATCGACGGACACACGTGCGGCAATCCGGTGCGCGTCGTCGCCGGTGGTGCGCCCCGGCTCGAGGGCGCGAACATGATCGAGCGGCGCGCGCACTTCGAGCGCGAATTCGACTGGATCCGCACGTCGCTGATGTTCGAGCCGCGTGGCCACGAAGTGATGTCGGGCAGCATTCTTTATCCGCCGACGCGAGCCGACTGCGATCTCGCGATCCTCTTCATCGAAGTGAGCGGCTGCCTGCCGATGTGCGGCCACGGCACGATCGGCACCGTGACGAGCGCGATCGAACATGGCCTCGTACGGCCCCGCGAACCCGGCGTGCTGCGCCTCGATACGCCGGCGGGCGTCGTGGTCGCGCGCTACCGGATGGCGGGCGAGAACGTCGAATCCGTACAGCTCGTCAACGTGCCGTCGTTTCTGCACGCGACGGATCTGACGGTCGAGGTCGACGGGCTCGGTGAAATCCGCTTCGACGTCGCGTATGGCGGCAATTTCTACGCGATCGTCGAGCCGCAGGCGAACTACGCGGGCCTGCATACGCTCAAGCCTTCGGACATCCAGCGTCTCAGTCCGATCCTGCGCCGCAAGGCGAACGACAAGTACCCGTTCGTTCATCCGGAGAAGGCCGAAATCCGCGGGCTCAGCCACGTGATGTGGACCGGCGAGCCGACGGTCGCCGGCGCGAGCGCGCGCAACGCGGTCTTCTACGGCGACAAGGCGATCGACCGCTCGCCGTGCGGCACCGGCACATCGGCGCGCATGGCGCAACTGGTCGCGAAAGGCAGGCTGAGGATCGGCGAGCGTTTCGTGCACGAAAGCATCATCGGCACGCTCTTCAACGGTGTTTCGGAGCAGGCGGCGAAAGTCGGCGAATTCGACGCGATCATCCCGAGCATCGAAGGATGGGCTCGCGTCACCGGTCATAACACGATCTTCGTCGATGATCGCGATCCGCTTGCCAGGGGCTTTTTGCTGAAATGATCCACCGCGGCCCGCGTTTGCATGGGCCGCGAAACAACTCGCAGGGGAATCCGAATGTTGATCCTGAAAAACGCGCGCGTGCTGGACATCAATCACGAACACGACACCACCCCGTATTCGATCGTCGTCGACGGAGACATGATCAAGGACGTCACCCGCGAGCCGGTGTCGATCGACGGCGCGCAGGTGATCGACGTGGGGGGCAAAACGGTCATGCCGGGCATGATCGATTGTCACGTGCACGTCATTGCATCGGTTGCGCACCTGGGCAATAACGGGCGCCTGCCGAACACCTTTGCGGTGCTGCGCGCGGTGCCGATTCTCGCCGGCATGCTCAGCCGCGGTTTCACCACCGTGCGGGACGCGGGCGGCGCCGACTATGCGCTGTCGCGCGCGATCGAGGAGGGCGTGATCGCCGGGCCACGGCTGTTCGTCGCCGGCAAGGCGTTGTCGCAAACGGGCGGTCACGGCGACTTCCGCGAGCGCTTCGACAACTCCGATCCCGATCCGTGCGGCTGCCATCGCAACCTCGGCGCAATCGGCCGTATCGTCGACGGCGTGGACGAAGTGCGCAAGGCAGTCCGCGAAGAGATGCGCGCGGGCGCGCACCATATAAAGATCATGGCCTCCGGTGGCGTCGCGTCGCCGACCGATCCGATCGGCAACCTGCAGTTCTCGGTGGACGAGGTCAAGGCGATCGTCGAGGAAGCGGCGTCGCATCAGACCTACGTGATGGCGCATGCGTACACGGCCAGAGCCATCTCGCGCGTGGTCGAACTGGGTGTGCGTACGATCGAGCACGGCAATCTCATCGACGCCGAAGCGGCGGCGGTGATGGCGGACCATGGCGCGTTCGCGGTGCCCACGCTGGTCACCTACGACGCGATGAGCAAGGTCGGCGCAAAGGTGGGCGTGACGGAAAGCGCGCTCGCGAAAAACGAGAACGTTCGCGTGCAGGGCCTGAAGGCGCTCGAACTGCTCAAACGCGCGGGCGTGAAAATGGGCCTGGGCACGGACCTGCTCGGCGACATGCATCAGTACCAGAGCGACGAACTGACGATTCGCGCCGGCATCCTCGGCGCGTTCGAGACCATCTGCCAGGCGACGGCGGTGGGCGCTGAAATCGTCGGGCAACAGGGACGCCTCGGTGTCGTATCCGCCGGCGCTTACGCGGACCTGCTCGTCGTCGACGGGGATCCGCTGGAGGACATCGGCGTGCTGACCGGGCAGGGCGAGCGTATCGCCGGCGTGATGAAAAACGGCGCGTGGGTGCGCGAAGCGTTGCTGTGACGCCGCGTTGCTCATTGGATTCTGGATCCGAAAGCCAGGCACCGTGATAGCATGGCTGTCGTATCCCGAACCCCGCAATGAAGCCGATCATGCCTCCGGTATCCACCCGACGTCCCGCCAGAAATGCGTCCACGATGAATGAACTCGTCGTGGAGGAAAGCACGCGAAAAATCGTCCGGCCCACCACGGTCGAACTGGTGACCACCGCGGTTCGTCAACGGATTCTGAGCGGCGAACTGGCGCCGGGCGAAGTGCTGCGTCAGGAAGCGCTCGCGGAAGAGCTGGGCGTGAGCCGCGTGCCGGTGCGCGAGGCCATCACGCGGCTGACCGCCGAGGGGCTGCTGACCAGCGTGCCGCATAAGGGCGCCTATGTGGCGGAGTTGTCGATCGACGAGGTCAGGGAGACCTTCGACATCCGCTTGCGTCTCGAACCCTGGATCTTTTCGGAAGCAATTCCGCGCATCACCGAGGCCGAGATCGGCAAGGCCGAACGGATCGTCAAGGAAATGGACAACGCGGATTCGGGTGTCTGGGGGCAACTGAACTGGCGCCTGCACGAGACGCTTTATCTGCCGTCGCAACGCGACATCACGTTGCAGATGCTGCGGGTGCTGCACGATCGCAGCGACCGCTATTTCCGTTTCCAGGCCGTGCAGGTGCCGATTCGCGAACAGTCCCACGACGAACACATGGCATTGATCGAAGCGTGCCGGAAGCGGGACGCGAAGCTCGGCGCCAAACTGCTCGAGCAACACGTGAAAACGGCCGCGCAGCAGATCATGTCGGTCGTGCAGGCGGTCGTGTCGCGCTGATCGCCGCGCGGAAACATCTTCAGGCGCCGAACGAAATACTGGCGGAACGCGCGGTGTCCGCCGCGTCGATATTCAATGTCGACGTACACAGCGCGATGCGGGCGAACGCGTTCTCGTCAACGGTGACAACCGGCACGTCGAGCGAATAGAGCTCGTTGGCCGCAATCACGCCGATCGCGATGATCAGATCGCGTTCGCACAGGATGATCCCGGCGGGCCCTGTGCCATTGCGCAACGCTTCGGCCAGCACGCTGCTGCTGGAACTCGAACCGCGTGCGCGCGGCATCACGAGTATCCGGTCTTGCAGGCTTTGTCCGCGGTTCGGATGCGTGCGGTCGATAATCTTGCCGTCTTCGGCGTCATAGCCGCCCCAGAAGCTCAGCGGCGCGAGTGCGATCGGGATGCCGCGGGCGTTGCCGGGCACCAGGACCTCGCCTTCGAGCGTACATGTCGATGAGTTCATGATGGTCGCGCTAGCCGGCTGCTTCATCGATGCAAACTCTCCCTTCGAACGCGGAACGAACGCACTCGCTCATGCTCCCGAACGCAACCGAAACGCCGATGTTGCTCGGGGCGTAATGCGCCCACTTGCCGGAATTGGTCATCACCAGTCCGTTGATCTGTTTCATTATCGGCGTGATGTAGGTGCAGGTGTCCACGACGATCTGTACACCGCGCGCGCTGAGCCGCTGCGCGAGCCCTTCCTTTTCGATCTGCCACAGAACGAAGCGGCTCGTATTGACGTAGAAGTCGCACCGCAGCGGGCCCGTATAGGCATCGAACAGCGCGGCAAGTTTGTGGAATTCATCGACTGAAAAATGCGGCGTGCCGAGACTGATCGCCGCGAGCGCCGAGTCCGGACGTGCCTGGTTCCACTGGCGGTGGACGGCGAGAAGATCGGCCTCGCTCACGGCGACGGTGCGCTCGGGTTTGCCGCCTTGCAGCGCAGCGTCGAGCGTCGCGGCTTCCGGCGTGATACCGACCGCGTGAAAGAGCGCGACCGCACCGCTCGATGCCGCCGCGGCGCCCAGACATTTCAGTTCGTCCTCTGTCGTATCGGAAGGCAATCCGGTGATGGCGGCGATCGTCGCGCCGGCCGTTTGTCCCAGAATGAAACCGAGTGCCGCAAAGCAGGCGTCGCGACGCGACGAGTCGGCGAAGCGGGGTGCTTCCAGGACCAGGCGGGCGGCACGGTTTTCAGTGACATGGAGGCCGGCATACGGAACGCGCCCGGTGATCGCCGCCGCCAGATCGAGAAAATCGCCGTAACGGCTCGTCCGCGCGCCCAGCACCGAGTTGGCGAAGACGATCGCATTCGATTCGGCCCACGCGATCTGTTCGCCGCGCCTGGGACGGTGCTCGAGCTGATAGGGCGCGCAGGTGAAGCTTGCCTCGCAGCCGAGTTCGAGGTGCGCGTCCATCAGGCGCTTCGCCGCGCGCGCGGTGTCCGCTTTGCCGCGAAACAGTTCCGGGTGAATCAGATCGAGCGATCCGACGTTGAGGGTGGTCGGCACGGCCACGCGCGCGCCGGATGCGACGAAGCGCTCGACGAAATCCAGGCTGACCGCGCCGTGATACAGACATCCATCGATATGCGCCGACGAGATATCGACGAGGCTGCGCGCCTTCATCACATGCGCGGTGGCGATCACGATGCGCATGGCCAGCGCCGCGCCTTCGCCGAATGCGCCGTTCAATGTCGCCTCGTCACGCTCCGTCAGGTCAAGCATCGTCGCCTCTCCGTGCATCGGCATAGCAGTCGTTTTGCGGGTTCCCACCGCTGGCGATCTTAACGCATCGCTCGCGCCGGACACAATGCACGACATGGCTGCGGACGCGGCGTCGGATCTATGCGGCGCACGGCCGCGCGAGGCGGTGGAAATTGCGATCGAAGTAGACGAGCCCGTCGCCGTCGCCGCGCACGCGGATACGGGTCGCCTTCACGAAGATCACCGAGTGCGAGCCGACGTCCTTGCACTCGACGATCTCGCCCTCCAGGCTCGCGAGCGCGTCGCGCAGCACCGGCACGCCGTGCTCGCCTTCGTCCCACAGCGGCAGGTCGAAGCGCGCGTCCATCGGCAACTGTGTGAGGCCAGCGAAATGCTTCGCGAGCAGTTCGTGTTCGCCGGGCAGCACGTTCACGCAGATGCGGCTGTTGCCCGCGAACGCGGCATGCATCGCGCTGGAACGGTTCAGGCAGACGAGCAGCGTGGGCGGCGAATCCGTCACGGAGCACACGGCGCTCGCGGTGATGCCGCAGCGGCCGAACGGCCCGGCCGTCGTGATCACGTTGACGGCCGCGCACAGATGCGCCATCGCCTGACGAAATTGCCGGCGGTCGTCGCTCACGCGGAGCGGGGTCGAGCTTGAAGTGTTGGACATGTGGGTTCTTCCGTGCAATGACGTTGCGTTGATGGGCATCGACGCATCTCGCGCCGGACATGATTCAAGCGTACGGCAAGCAGCGCGCGAAAAATACTGTCGCGAATCGCCCGCGTGCTGGCGTCGCTCCCGAGCCGTCTAAAGGTTTCACCAGGATGGGCGCGCGCGCGTTGCAGCGGCCTGGGGAAATCACCGTGCAATTACCGCGCGGCGCAGCTTTTCAGGGCTTTTCCGGCTGGTTATGATGGAACGGCAACTGCGGGAACGCGCGGATGAAATGAGGCGGCACAGGGCGCGTCTCGCGGCGTTTCGCAACGAACCATAGCGGAGAAAGAGCAAGTGACTTTACCTGCTCCGGTTATCTACATCGTCGACGACGACAACGGCATGCGCACCTCGCTCGCGTGGCTGCTGGAATCGGTCGGCGTCAAGTCGGAAGGGTTCGCCAACGCAGCCGATTTTCTGCGCGCATTCGATCCGGACATCCCCGCCTGTCTGGTGCTCGACGTGCGCATGCCGGAGACGGGCGGCTTCGACGTGCAGACGGAATTGAACCGTCGCGGCGCGACGTTGCCGATCATTTTCGTGAGCGGCCACGGCGATATACCGATGTCGGTGCGCGCGCTGCAGAACGGCGCGATCGACTTCGTCGAAAAGCCGTATAACTCGCAGCAGATGCTCGATCGCGTGCAACGCGCGATGAAGCTCGCCACGCAGCGTCATGCGGCCGACCAGAAGCGGCGCGATCTGCGCAAGCGTCTCGAATCGCTGACCGCGCGCGAGAAGGAAGTGCTGCGCGGCGTTATCGACGGCAAGGGCAGCAAGCGCATCGCGGCCGAGCTCGAGATCAGCGTGAAGACGGTCGACGTGCATCGCGCGAGCATCAAGGAAAAACTCGGCGTGGCGTCGATCGCGACGCTCGTGCGCGACGTGATGGCGGTGTGGAATCAGGACGCGCAGACGCACACGCCGTGACGCGCGTCAGCGCATATAGAGGCCACCGTTGATGTCCCAGCACGCGCCGTTGGCGAAATACGCGTTGCCTGAAGCGAGCAGAACGGCGGCATCGGCGATGTAGTCGGCGGCGCCGAGACGGCCCACCGGAATGTTCGCGATCACCGTGGCGAGTTTTTCCGCGGGCACGCTCTCGTGCACGATCGGCAAATCCAGTGGTCCCGGCGAAATCGCATTGACCGTCACGCCCGACGCGGCGAGGTCCCGCGCGAATACCTTCGTGAGCGTGATGGCGCCGCCCTTGGCCGCCGCGTAATGCGCGCCGGTCGCCGAGCCGCCGTTCTGGCCCGCGAGCGACGCGATGTTGACGATGCGTCCTTCGCGCTGATTCGCGAAATACTGCCCGAACACCTGGCAGCCGAACAGCACGCTGCGCAGATTGACGTCGATCACCTGATCGAACTGCTCGGCCGTGATCTCCATCACGGGCACGACCTTCGATGCCCCCGCGTTGTTGACGAGCGCATCGATGCGGCCCCAGCGCGCAACGATCGCATCGCGCGCATTCACGAAATCCTGCTTCGACGTGACATCGAGCTTCAGCGCGAACGCGCTCGATGCATCGGCGCTCAACTCGCGCGCGACGGCATCGGCGGCTTCGACGGCCACGTCGCCGAGGGCGACGCGGTAGCCCGCCGCATGAAAACGCGCGGCGATGACGGCGCCGAGGCCGCGCGCCGCGCCGGTAACGAGGACGACTCTGCTGGACATGAGGTTTTCGGTTCCTTGAAGAATTTCAGCGGGCTCAGTGGGCGAGGGCGGCTTCGAACGCGGCGGCGACCGCGCAGACCTGCTCGTCGGCGCCGTGGCGCCCGACGATCTGCAAGCCGGCCTTCAACGGCGAGCCGTCGATCGGCAGCGGCAGGCTCAACGCCGGATGACCGCTGAGATTGAACGGGCGGATCAGCGACGACATCGCGATCACCGATACACCGCGCCGCGCGTCGTCGAGCGTGATCGGCAATGCGGGCAGTGTCGGCATCACGATCACGTCGACGTTGTCGAGCGCGCGATCGACCGCGTCGGTGAAGCTGCGCCGCACGCGTTCCGCCGCGCCGACCTGTTCGGGCGTCGTGGCCGAAGCGGCGCGCAGGCGCGTTTCGAGATCGGCACCGAGCTTGCCGCTTTCGACGAGTTGACCGAACGCGGCCCACGTCTCCGCGTTGATGATCGCGAGTCCCGCCTGGAAGGCGTCGGCGAGTCCCGCGAGTTCGATCGGCCGGGACGTGAAGCCCGCGCGTTGCGGCGCGCGCGCGACGGCCGCGAGCAGGTCTGCCTGTGCATCGACAGCGGCAACGCCGACGCTGCACTTCGTCACTTTTTTCAGCGCGGCGTTCCTGTCGAACCGAGGTGCGATCACGCTCATCGTCTCGACGATCATGCGCATGTCGCGCGCGAACGGACCGACGCAATCGAGCGTCGATTCGGCGGGCGCGACGCCGCGTCGCGAAACAAGCCCGAACGTCGGCTTCAGACCCACGACGGCGCAACACGCGGCGGGCCCGCGAATCGAGCCGCCCGTATCGGTGCCGAGCGCGGCGTGTGCGAGCCCGAGGCCGACCGCGGCCGCCGAGCCGCTGGATGAACCGCCGGGAATGCGCGTCGCGTCCTGCGGATTGACGGGTGTGCCGGTGTAGTCGTTGATGCCGGTCATGCCGAACGCGAGCTCGTGCATGTTGGCCTTGCCGACGATGTTCCAGCCCGCGTCGAGCAGCAACTGCACGACCTGCGCATGCCGTTGCGCGGGCGCGGCATCGGCGAGCGCGCGGCTTGCGCCGGTCGTCGGCATGCCCGCGATGTCGACGGTGTCCTTGATGGCGATGGTGGGGCCGTCGCCGCCGAGCGAGAAAGTACTGATCAGAGCGCTCATCGATTCGGTTCCGTTGAATATCCGGTCAATCGGGCCGCGCGGCGGGCGCGGCAGGCGGGAGAGATGGAGCGGGCCTGGGCGACACGCGCCAAGGCGCATCGAACAGACGCTCGGTGCGAAAGTGCGCGATCAGCCATCCCGCGGCATCGGAAGCATCGGAACCATCGGGCGCGGGCACGAAGTCCACCTCCAGCCGCGCGCCGATCAGCTCCGCGCGTTCGTCCACGTAGCCGGACGCCTGCAACATGATCCAGCGTCCTTTCGCGCGCGCCGGTGTCACCATGTCGATGCTCCCGGACGTCAGAAAATGCACGTTGGTCGCGAAGTGCGGCTCGGGTGGCAGATAGCGCGCGAGCATCGCGACGATCGCCGCGCGCCCCTCGATCCGGCCGAACTTGCTCGTATAGTGCGGGCCGATGCCTTCCCACACCGCGTCGGCGGTGAAGAGACGTTCGAGTGCTTCGCCGTCGAGCGCGCCGCTCGGCACGTCGCACAGCGCCATGTAGCGCGCCATGGTCCTGCGTGCCGCCTCGGCGCCTTCGAGTGCGGCGAGGCGCGCTTCGAGCGCGGCAATCGTGCGCATCGCGTCAGTCGTCATCGTCGTCGCCATCGCGTCACGCACCCGCAGAGGCCGGCACCGCGAGCGCGCGCCCCACGCGCGCCTCGATCTTGCCGTAGCGCCACAGGTTGTACTCGCCGACCGGCGTCGTGCGATACAGATTGCAGACGGCCACGGTGGTATCGAAGTCCGCGACGTCGGCCATGATGTAGAAGGTCCACGGCGAGCCGGTCGCCTGGCCGACCACGAGGCGGTCGTCGTCCATGATGCCGAGCACCCTGACGCCGTCCATCGCTTCGATGGCGGCCAGCATCTTGCCGTACGCCTGCCACACTTCGCCGATCTTCTCGCGCGGCAGGTCGAAGAAGTTTTGCGTGACGCCGCAGCAGAACAGCACGCGCAGCGGCAGGGGACGGTTCGCGGAAGTATCCGGCATGTGATGGATTCCTTGAAAGGGTGGATGGAGTTACAGGTAGCCCGGAATCGGCGGCACGCCGACGAACACCGCGCCGGCTCCGTCGAAATTGCCTTCGCCGAGAAACGCGTGCTGCGTGACCACCATCGAGTCGCGCAACAGGCGTTGTAACGGATGCGTGCGATAGATCGCCATCGTGCCGCCGAGGCGGTACGCGCGATTCACCACATCGGCGCCTTCGTGCGCGATGTGCGTGGCGGACAGCCGCAGCAGGCTGACCTGCTCGGGCGTCACCGGATTGCCGGCGAGGATCGATTGCCAGACGCCGTCGGTCGACTCGTAGAAGTACGCGCGCGCCGAGCGCAACTGCGCCTCGGCCTTGGCGAGCTCGATGCGGTAGTACGCGCGGTCCGCGAGTTGCGGCGCGCCGGTCGTCGTGCGGCGGCCGCCCGACATGTGGTTGGCGACGTCGAGCGCGGCGCGCGCGAGGCCGAGGTTCACGACCGCGAGCACCTGGGCCGCGTAGGCGATGGTCGGATAGCGATAGAGCGGTTCGTCGACACAGGGCGTGCCGCCGCGCACGAAGGTCCAGTCTTCGCCGACGATCTGGTCGGTCACGCGCAGGTCGTGACTGCCCGTGCCCTGCATGCCGACCACGTTCCAGTTCTCGACGATCTCCACCTGCTCGGGGCGGAACACGGCCGTGCGCGGCTTGTTCGGGCCGCTGCCCGCGGCCTCGCCGGTGCTGATGCCGACGCCGAGCCAGTCGGCGCCCTTGCAGCCGCTCGCGAACTTCCACGTGCCGTTCACGCGCCAGCCGCCTTCGACGGCCTGCGCGGACTGCACCGGAAAAAGGCCGCCCGCGAACGCCTGGTCCGGACCGCTCGCGTAAATCCGTGCCTGGGTGTCGAGCGGCAGCGCGGCGAGGTAGACGTTGGCCGAACCGAAGCTCGCGACCCACGCGGCGGAGCCGTCGGCCACCGCAATGCGCTCGATCATCTCGAGAAATTCGCCGGGCGCGCGCGCATCGCCGCCGAAGCGCTTCGGTGTCGCGGCACGGTAGATGCCGGCGCGCTTGAAGAGATCGATGACGTCGCGCGGCACGTGCGAAAGCCGGTCGAATTCGTCGCGGCGCGTGGCCACCACGTCGATGACTTCGTCGAGCGACAGGCTGCCGTCCGGCTGCGCGGCGCGGGCTTCCGCGTGCGGGTCGCGGGGGGATGCGACGGCGGTCGCAACTGATGTCATGGTGTCTCTCCTGAGTGCCTGATCCACAAGGTTCGTGTCGTTGGACGCCGCGTTCGTTCGCGGCCGTTCAGTCTGGAACCCAGTCTAGAAAGGCAAAAAGAGGCCATCAATTGGGACGCCGCACTCATTTTTAAGTAGCGCTCCCCGCGCGTCTAAAGAAATCTTCAGATTCCCCGCGCGGCGCACGGATGCTATCGTTCGTGGACCCCGGTTTCGTTCGCACTGGATCATGACGTACCCCACCGAAGACGATTTTCGCCGCCTGCTCGACGCATTGACGATGTGCGTGCTGCTGCACGATGCCGACACGAAGGCGATCGTCTGGGCGAACCGCGCCGCGTGCATCGCGCTCGGCTTTTCGGTCGAGGAACTGCTGCCGCTGAAGGCGCGCGACATGACACGCCCCGAGCCGAAATACCGGCGCGAAATCGCCGTGGCGGCGATGGACCGCTCGATCACCGAAGGGCCGCAGGGCTACGAATGGTGCTATCGCTCGCGCACCGCCCAGGACATGCTGTCCGAGGCGATTGCGACCTATGTGCCGCTGCGGGAGCGCGCTGTCGTGATGGTGCAGTTTCGCGACATCAGCGCGGAGGAAGCGATGCGCGAGGAACTGCGGCGCTACGAAACGCGGCTGCGCGAGTTCATGCAGGATCTGAGCGAAGGCGTCGCGGTGCTCACGCACGACGGCTCGATCGAATTCATCAGCGATTCGGGGCGCCGTCTGCTTGGTCTCGCCGCGAACGACGCGCCGGGCTCCGTATTCGATTACTGCGGCGAGCGCAATCGCGAACGCCTCGCCGGGCAGCTCGACGACGCACCGTCCCGGCACCCGTCCGAGCCGCAACGCTATCGCATGATCCGGCGCGACGGCAGCGCGTGCTGGCTGCGCATCACCTGCCGCCGGCTCGTCATCGAGGACGATCTCGACGGTCTGCTGATCGACTTTCGCGACATCTCCGACGAAGTCGCGATCGAGGAAGCGCGCCGCACCGAGGCGCGCATGCTCGAACACGCCGGGCGTTACAACGCGATGGGCGAGATGGCCACGGCCATCGCGCACGAGTTGAGTCAGCCGCTCGCGGCCGTGCGCAACTTTCTCGAAGGGGCGATCCGCCGTCTCGAACGGGGCGGCGCCATCGAAGACACGATCTGGGGCCTGCGCAGCGCGGACCGCCAGGCCGAGCATGCCGCGCTCATCATCAGAAGCGTGCGCGAATACATCGCGAAGCGCGAGCCGAGCGAGACGCACGCGGATCTGCGCGACGTGCTCGCGGACGCCGCTTACTTCATCGAATTGCGCGCGCGCGACGCGGGCGTGACGGTGACGCTCGAGCAGGCGAGCGAACCGTTGCCGGTGTTCGTGGAACGCGTGCTGATCGGCCAGGTGGTGCTGAATCTCGCGTTCAACGCGATCGACGCGCTCGGCACGGACATGGCGACAACTGAAGAGAACGGCGCTGAAAGTTCGACACCGCCGCGCCGCCGCGAACTGCGACTCGTCACGAGCCTGGATGGCGAACATGCAAGGGTCCAGGTCATCGACAACGGGCCGGGCGTGCCCGCCGATGCGCATGGCCGGCTGTTCGACGGTTTTTCGTCGTCGAAGGCGGGCGGCAATGGCATCGGCCTGTCGCTGTGCAAGAACATCGTCACGCGGCATGGCGGCAAAATCTGGGCGCAGCCCGCGCCGTGCCGCGGCCTCGAATGCAGCTTCTCGCTGCCGCTCGCGAGCGGGCCGCCGGGCTGAGCGCGGGCTTGTCATGTGTCGGCGTCGGTCATGTGGTCAGTCATGTGTAATGGCATGCGTGTTGCGCGGAATGGTCGCGAGCGTGAACGCGGTGACCAGTCCGAAGCCGATCAGCATCAACGCGACCGGCCACGGTTCGCGCACTTTCGCGTACAACGCGGTGGCCACGAGCGGCGCGAGGCCGCCGGAAAAGACCGACGCGATTTCATGACCGAGCGCCATGCCCGAATAGCGGACTTCCGTGGGAAAAAGTTCGCCCATCAGCGCGGGCTGTGTGCCGATCATCGCGGCGTGGCAGAACGGCAAGCCGAGCGCGAGCGACAGAAACACATACAGCGGCTGATGCGTGTCGATCAGCCAGAAGGCCGGAAATGCAATCACCACGAGTCCGAGCGCGCCGATCATATACACGGGACGCCGCCCGATGGCATCCGAGAGCCGGCCCCACAGCACGATCGTGACGAGTTCGAGCAGCATCGCGATCATCACGCCGCCGAGCATCACCGAAACCGGTACGCCGACGGTCTTGCCATACACCAGCACGAACGACAGAAAGATATAGGTGCCGCCGTTTTCGGCGACGCGCAGCCCCATCGCCTGCAGCACCTGCTTCGGATGATTGCGCAGCACCGTCAGCACCGGCATGTGCTTCGGACGCGCGGCCGCGAACTCGCGGCTCTCGGGCAAGCGCCGGCGGATATAGACGCCGACGCCGAAGATCAGCACGCTCGCGAGAAACGGCACGCGCCAGCCCCACGACATGAAGCTCTCGAGCGGCAAGCGCTGCACCAGGTAGAACGCCGCCGCCGACAACACGAAGCCGCCCGCCACGCCGAGCTGGCTGAACGACGCGTAGTAGCCGCGCCGGCTGGCCGGCGCGCTCTCGCTGATCAGCAGTACGCCGCCGCCCCATTCGCCGCCGGACGCGATGCCTTGCACCACGCGCAGACACACCAGCGCGATCGGCGCGAGGAAACCGGCTTGCGAGAACGTCGGCAGCAGACCGATGCCGAAAGTCGCCACGCCCATCATCATCAGTGTGACGACGAGCGCGCGTTTGCGGCCGTGCCGGTCGCCGATATGACCGAACACGATGCCGCCGAGCGGACGCGCGAGAAAGCCGATCGCGAAGCCAGCGAACGCGGCGAGCGTGCCGAGCAGCGGGTCGCCGTGCAGCGGAAAGAACAGCGGCCCGAAGATCAGCGCGGCCGCCGTGCCGTACAGGAAGAAGTCGTACCATTCGAGCGCATTGCCGAGCACGGACGCGACGATGATCCGCCGCAAGGTGCGCGACGCGCGCGGAGTTGGCGACGCAGCCGGCAGCGCGGACGCGGGAGGCGCTTCGGCCGTGGTGGAGAGCGTGTCGTGTGGCATCGTCGTGCTCGCTGGTTTCGCGCGGATAGAACGTGGACTGCGCGCGTATCGGGGGTGGAGGAAAGGCGCGAGGGCAAGGCGGCGAAAGCGCGCAGGGGCGCTAGCGCCCGAGCGCTTTCGCGGTCTGGCCGCCCAGGCCGAAATCGGTGTTCGGAATGTCCTTGATGATTACGCGTGTCGCGTCGAGCGGCGAGTCGAGCACGTCGGCGCCCGTTTTCGCCAGCGCTTCGATCAACGCGGCTTTCTGCTCCAGCGTGCGCCCGGCGATCAGTATCGCGACGATCACGGGCAACGAGGGCGGCGCGCCGTCGGCGGCCCGCTTTCCGCCGATCCCGTAATGCGTGTCGGCAAGCTCGGAAAGCAGAATGCGCACGGATTCCGCGGGCGCGCCGATCGCGTTGACCGTCGCCTCGGTGAGCCTGCCGATCAGCGACGCCTTGCGTGCTTCCGCGTGGCCCGCGGGCAAATACACTTCGAGTGTAGGCATGAGTTCGAATGGAAGCGGGGCGTGCGTTTGTCGCGCGCGCCCCTGTTTTCAGAGCAGGAAACCGATCGCGCTCAGCGCTTCGGTCGAATCGATCAGGCGGATCACCTTCTGTTGCAGCTTCGGCTCGCCGCTGGCGAAACTGATGCGGTGCGTGAGGTCCGCCGCGAAGATCGTGCTCGCGCCGCGCTTGTACGCGACGATGATCTGCGCCGACTTCACTTCGACGGTATCGGCCGCGTCGCTCGCCAACGTGAAGCGCGACACCGTGCGCACCGTGCGCGCCGCATCGCTCGCCGACGCCGAATAGCCCGACGTCATGCGCTGCACGCGCATCTCGCGCATGTGCTGATCGTCGTACGCGTAGTTCAGCGTGGCCGCGAAGTCGGTCGTGTTCGGATCGATCGGCACCACGTAGTGGCCTTGCGGGTCCCACAGGTCGAGCCATGCGCGGTATTCGCGCCGGTCCAGCATCTCGGCTTCGCGCCAGATGAACTGCACCGCGTGTATAAACGTCTGTTGCGAGTTGAGTGCGTTGCGGTCGTCCATCATGCCTCCATCATCGTGCGCCACTGCGCATACGCTTCGCGCATGCCGGTTTCGTCGGTGGCGTGCGCGGTTTTTTCTCCGTTCGGTGCGGTCGTTTCGCGATTCAGGCCGCGATTCACGAGGATCGGAATGTCGGGGCCGGCGTGCGCGCCGCGTTGCACGCGCTCCCATGCTTCGGCATCGTCCGGGCTGCCGAAGCCGAACGGGCCCTGGAAGTGTTCGTGAATGCGCAGGCGTACGCGGTTGGCTTCGTCGGGGCCGCCGTCCATCGCGAGCGCGACGTGACGGATTTCGGTTTCTTCCGCGGAAATCGGTCGCAGCACGCGGAAAAACGCCATCGACAGCGCAAGGTTCGGGAACAGGTTCAGATTGAAGCCGACGCCCATCAGCGAGCGCACGATCCGGCGCACTTCCTCGGGCGCATGACGCGCGGCGAGCTGCGTGGCCAGTTCCTGGAAGCGCTCGGGCAGCGGCGCGCCATCGTCCTCGTCGAGATCGACCAGTTCGGGCACCAGCACCGCGAGGCTGTGGCCGTTGCCGAGCGAGCGGCAGAAGGCCTTGTCGCTCGTCATGAAACTCGTGATCGCCGCGGCGGTTTCGTCGTCGATCGACTTCATCCACGACTTGTGCACGACCGGGAAGTGATACAGGTCCGTCGTGTTCTCGAGCTGGATCTTCCAGTTGCCCTTGAATTTGAATTTGTGCTCGCCGTTGGCCTTCACGGGATAGCCCGCGCCCTGTTTCATGAACAGGTCGATCCACGGCTTCGCACCGCCGAGGAAGTCTTCGAGCGGCTCGATGGCCTGGTTGAAGCTCGCGAAAATAAGTCCCTGGTAAATGCCGACGCGCAGTTTTTCGAGCGGCAGGTCGCCCTTTTCGCAGACGCCTTCGTAGCCGTCGCCGTAGGGCAGCGCGCGCAGCGTGCCGTCGAGCGCATACGACCAGCTATGGTACGGGCACGTGAAGCCCTTCGCGTTGCCCTTGTGCTCCTCGCACACGGTCGCGCCGCGATGGCGGCAGCGGTTTTGCAGCACGTTGACCGCGCCGGTCTTGTCGCGCACGACGATCACCGGCTGGCGGCCGATCGTCGTGGTGCGGAAATCGCCCGGTTTGGGCAGCTCGCTTTCGTGCGCGACCCAGATCCACGTCTTGTAGAAAATGCGCTCGAGTTCCGCTTCGAACAGCGCCGGATCGTAGTACAGCGAAGGCGCGATGCGGTCGGCCTGTACGCGGCCGCGCAGCGTACTCGTGTCGATGGTCTGCCAGGTATCGCTCATGGTGTCGGGTATCGGGGTGGTCGCGATGTCTCGCGAGGTTGTAGATCACAGCGCGCTTGCCGTCGCCGCGTTGATTGAAGTCTCGTCCGTGGTGCTTCATACGTCAAATCGATCTAAAATTGGTCCTCACATAAATGCCACTGATAAAAGGTCAACCCGGCCATGCCTTCACTCGATCACGTCGATCTCAATCTGCTGCGGGTTTTTCAGGCCATCGTCGAGGAGCGCAGCCTGACGAAGGCGGGCGAGCGGCTCGCGCTGTCGCAGCCCGCCATCAGCTATTCGCTGTCGCGTCTGCGCGTGCTGTTCGACGATCCGCTCTTTATCCGCACACGCGCGGGCATGCAGCCCACGCCGGTTACGCTGGAACTCGCGCCGATCGTCGGCCGCGCGCTCGATACCGTGCGCGAAGCGCTGCGCTACGCCGAGCGTTTCGATCCGGCGGTGAGCGCGCGCACGTTCAGGATGTCGTTGTCGGATGCGGGGGAGATGGCGTATTTGCCGCCGATCTGCGAGGCGCTTCATCGCGAGGCGCCGCATGTCAAGGTGTGTGTCGAGCCGCTGCCCGTGGCGGAGATCGAAGACGCGCTACGCGCGAGCCGGCTCGATTTCGCGATCGGCAATCTGCCCGAGCTGATGTCGCGCACGCGCCACCAGTTGCTGTTCGAGGAAAACTACGTGTGCATGACGCGGCGCCGCCGCGGCTTGCCGCGCGGCGACACGCTGAGCCTCGCGCAGTTCGTGGACGCGGCGCATGTGCAGGTGAGGTCGGTCGAGCACAGCCATCATGCGCTCGACGATGCGCTGCGCTCGCAGGGCGTGGGAAGGAACATCGCGCTCGAATTGCCGCACTTCGTCGCGTTGCCGGGCGTGCTGGCCGTGACGGACCTGTACGCGACGCTGCCGCGCCGTCTCGCGAGCCTGTTCAATCTGGACGGGCGCTTCCATATCTATGCGCTGCCCGTGACGGTGCCCGTCGCGGCCGTGACGATGCACTGGCACGATCACTTCCACGAGGACGAAGGCATCGCGTGGATGCGCGAGCTCGTCCGGGGCATCCTGCAGCGCTTCGGCGCAGCGACGCCCTGAATGATGTGGCCAATGAGGCGGCGAATGGCGTGATGGCGAATGGCGTGATGCTTGCGCGCCCGTTCAGAGATCGAGCACGAGAACCGGTGAGCGAGAGCGCGAAATACAGCAGCAGATGACCTTGTTGCTCGCGCGCTCGGCCTTGCTCAGACAATGGTCGCGATGTTCGGGCTCGCCCGTCACGATGTCGACCATGCAGGTGCCGCACACGCCTTCGCCGCACGACGTGTCGACCTCGATGCCGATCGACGCGAGCGCATCGACGATCGACGTGTCCTTCTCCACACGCACGGTCTGGCCCGTGCTGGACACCTGCACGTCGAACGCGTCGAGCGCCGCGCCGCTCTCAGGTGCCGCGGGCTCCGCCGCGAAGCGTTCGAGATGGATTGCGTCTTCGGGCACGCGCATTCCGGCCGTGGCGACCACGCGTTCCATGAAGGCGGAAGGTCCGCACGTGTAGACGTGCGTGCCGGCCGATGCGTCGGCGAGACACGATGCGAGCACGCCGTCGAGCGCAGCGGGCTCCACGCCGAAATGCAGCTTCACGTAAGCCGCGAACGGGGCGCGCGCAAGCAGCGGCAGAAACGCCGCATGTTCCTCGCTGCGCGCGAAATAGTGCAATTCGAACGGCGCGCTCTGTTTGATGAGGCGATAAGCCATCGACAGAAGCGGCGTGATGCCGATGCCCGCGCCGACGAGCACATGGCGCCGCGCATCGGGCGCGAGCTGGAACAGGTTGCGCGGCGCGCCGACCGAGAGTTCGGTGCCGATCGTCACGTCGTCATGCAGCGAGCTCGAGCCGCCGCGCGATGCGTTCTCGCGCTTGACGGCGAAGAGCTGCGCGTCGCGCTGGTCGGGGTCGCCGCACAGCGAGTACTGGCGCGTAACGCCGGACGGTGCCGTGACGTCGATATGCGCGCCCGGCTCGTAGGCGTCGAACGGCTGGCCGTCGAGCCGGGTGATGCTGAACGAACGGATACCGTTTGCTTCGTCGCGCAATGCGTCGACGCGAACCTTGAATGTAGTGGCTTGCATGATGAAACCCGCTCGCTGGAATGGCTGAATGCTGGACTGAAGGGAACGTTCGCGCGCGAGGCGCGAGAGATGGAACCGAGCATACGGCGGCCGCACCGATCGGGCAAATTGATAAAAAATAGCCTAGCAAATAAACACGACTGATAATACAGCGCGAAAGCGCGTTTCCGGTCAACCGAAATCGGCTGCTCTCACCAGCGTGATGGATCGGCGTCAGGCCTTCGGCTGATGGAACATCTCGTAGATGGTTGCGCGCAGCCAGGCAATGCCCGGATCGGCGGCAAACTGCGTATGCGTATGCACCTGGATTTCGATCGGTGGCAGCGTGAACGGCAGGGGCAGAATGCGAAAGGCCTTACCGCGGTTGAAGCGGCGCGCAATGCTCTTTGGAAAAATCACCGCCAGATCGGTGTGCATGACGATCTCCGGCGCGACGACGAAATGCGGCAGCCTGAGCACCACTTCGCGCTTGAGATTCATCTCGTCGAGCCACTGTTCGACCATCCGATGACCGGTCGCATTGGTGCTCGCATACACGTAGCGCAGCGCCGCCAGGTCCTCGCGGGTGGGCTTCGTCTTTCGCAACGGGTGCCCCGCGCGCACCACGCAGACATGCTCGTCGACGAAGAGCGTTTGCGTCACGCAACCGGCATCGAGCCCCGGCACGTAGCCGAGCGCGAGATCGATCTCGCCGGCGCGCATGGCCGCGCTCACCGACTCGACCGGCACATTGGTCACTTCGATGCGAATGCCGCGCGTCTCGCGATCGAGCATCGCGAGCAGGGGCGGCAGAAAATAGAACTCCGACATGTCCGACATCGAAATGCGGAACACGCGCTGTGCCGTGGCGGCATCGAATTTCGCGAGTTGCTGGACGGCCTCGCTGATGATCGCGAACGCCTGGGCGAGCGGCGGATAGAGGCGAAAGGCGGCGTCGGTCGGCACCATGCCGTTCGGCGTGCGCACGAAGAGCGGGTCTTCGAAGAGCGTGCGCAGCCGGCGCAGTGCGTGACTGACGGCGGGCTGCGTGATCGCGAGCCGTTCCCCCGCGGCAGTCAGGCTGCGCAGATCCCAGATGGCGAGGAATACCCGCAACAGGTTCAGATCGGTGCCGGCAAGATTGGGTTGGCTCATGCACTGCGTCTCGAACGGGTGGGGGTGCCCGTGCCGGAGCGCCCGGCGCATTACGCCTGGCTCGTGTACTGCCCGACGGCAGCGCGAAAGCCGGTCACGGTCCTGCGAATTTACCGTAAATGCTCCGCATTGGGTAATGCGGAGTCGCGCCGCGATACGGCGGCAACGCGTGGAAGTCGCGGCGCATCGCGTCTCGCACCGGCGACGCGAGTGCATGGGCGAGCGAGCGCGCATCGTCGAAGACGACCTTGTTGCGCTGCATGGCGTTGGCGTGCGCGAAAGGCAAGCCGCTGCAGCAGTCCATGCGCGTGTAGATCTCCAGCTCGCGCAACGCAGGCAACTGCAGCATCAACGGCGGATGATGCGCGAGGTAATGCCCGAGCCATGCCCCGAAGTCGTGCGCGGGGCCTTCGTAGGCCACCATGTAGGTGCATCGCTGCGCGCGGTCGTTCATCGGCATGGCCTGAGGCGGCGCGAGCTTGCGCACGGCCATGACCTGCTGCGAAAACGCGTGCCTGTCGAGCTTCGCGAGCGCGGAGCGTCGCAGCGCGCGATGAACCATGCCTTCGGGTTCGAGCGCGCGTTCGAGGGCCGCGAGATCGTCGAAGTACCATTGCAGCATGCACGACGGCGTCGTTGAATCCCGTGCCGCGTCCGGACCGACGGGCTCCGCAACCGGCTCGTGCACGACCAGTTGGCACAGCCCTTCTGTTTCGCCCGCGACGTGCATCAATGCGCGCAGGTCGAGCGGCGGCGGCCCGCCGCTCGCTGCCGTGAGGAACAGACAGACCTGCATGCTCACCCCGCCGCGGACGTCACGGCCGCGCGCGCGAGCCGATGGAATTGCCTGCCGAAATAGACGAGACCGTCGCCTTCGTCGCGCAACGCGATGTGCTCGATCCGTACGAAAAACACGGAGTGCGATCCCACCGTCCTGCTTTCGCACACCGTGCCTTCGAGACTCGCGATCGCATCGGCCAGCACCGGCACGGCAAGCCGGCCCGCTTGCCACTCGCATTGATCGAAGCGTTCGGCCATCGGGCAGGCGGTCAGGCCCGCGAATACGCGCGCCAGTTCCTGGCCGCGCGCGCCGAGCACGTTGATGCAGACCTGCCGGTTGTCGTGCAGAACGTCGTGCACGTAGCTCGCCTGATTGATGCAGACGAGCATCGTCGGCGGCGTGTCAGTCACGGAGCAGACCGCGCTTGCCGTGATGCCGCAGCGTCCCCGCGGGCCGTCGGTGGTGATCACGTTGACGGCCGCCGCGAGAGAGGCCATGGCATCGCGAAAGTGCAGCCGCGTTTCATCCGGGGTCATGGCAGTCCGGCCTCCTCGATCAGGGATAGGGCGTCACCGGCTCAATGCCGACGAATAATGCGCCGGAAGCGTCATAGGTGCCTTCGCCGAGGAACGCGTGCTGGGTCACGACAATCGAGTCGCGAACGAGGCGCTGCAGGCGGCTCTCCTGGTAGATCGCGCCGATGCCGGCCATCTTGTAGGCGTCCATCACGACATCGGCGCAGGTATGCGCCGCATGGGTCGCGCTCAGGCGCAGGATATTGGCCTCGGCCGGCGCGATCGGATCGCCCGCGAGGATCGTTCGCCATGCCGCTTCGGCCGACTCGAAGAAGAACGCGCGGGCGCTGCGCAGGCGCGCCTCGGCTTGCGCCAGGCCCGAGCGGTAATAGGCCCGGTCGGCAAGGCGCGGCGCGCCCGTAGTGGTTTGCGTGACGCCCGACATGCCCGCGAGCAGGTCGAGCGCGGCGCGCGCGAGACCGATGTTCACGCTGGCATGCACCTGCGCCTGATAAGCGACGGCCGGATAGCGATAGAGCGGTTCGTCGATCAGCGCCGCGCCGCCGCGCACGAAGGTCCACGCGTCGTCGACGAACTTGTCTTTCAGCCGCAGGTCGTGACTTCCCGTGCCCTGCATGCCGACCACCTTCCAGTTCTCGACGATTTCGACTTCGCCGGCGGGGAATACCGCCGTGAACGGCTTGCCGGCGTTCGGTTCGCCGGCGCTGCCGGGTGTGCCGCCGATGCCGACGCCGATCCAGTCAGCCCCTTTGCAGCCGCTCGCAAAGCGCCATTGCCCGCTGACCCTGAAGCCGCCCGGCGCGCGTACTGCCTTTTGCAGCGGATAGAGTCCGCCCGCGAAAACCTGGTCGGGTCCGCTCGCGTAGAGTTTCGCCTGGGTGTCGACGGGCAACGCCGCGAGGTACGTATTCGCCGACCCGAACGCGGCGACCCACGCGGTCGAGCCATCCGCCATGGCAATCCGTTCGAGCATCGCGAGGAACTGGTGCGGCGGCAGCGCGTCGCCGCCGAAGCGCCTGGGCGTGCTGGCCCGGAAAATACCCGCTCGCTTCATTTTCGCGACCATGTCGCGAGGAACGTGCGAGAGCGCGTCGAAGTCGTCGCGCCGGCGCTCGACTTCCTTGACGAGCGCGTCGAGCGAAAGCGGCGCGGGATACTCGGGGTAGTCGTCCTGTGCGGCGATGATCCGGAGATCGGAGCCGCGGACGTCGGAGCTTGCAGACTGCAGGGCATGCATGCGGATTACCTCTTGAAGAATCTGGAACAGAACAGGTCAGGTGTCGGCAGCGAGGCCGAAGATTTCATCCGGTTTGCTGACGGGCTGCGGCGCGCAGAGCCCTGGGCCAGGTTTCGCGGGCGCAGCAGGTGGCGATGAGCGTGATCAGTCCGAGCGCGCCGAGATAGAGCGCGACGGGAACGGCGCTTCGGTAATACGCGAGCAGGCCGGTGGCGATCATCGGCGAGAGGCCGCCGCCCAGCACCGAGGAAATCTCCCGGCCGATGCCGAGCCCCGAATAGCGCAGATGCACCGGCAGCAGCTCGCTGATGAAGGCGGGCTGCGCGCCTTCGAGAATGCCGAGCGTCAGGCTGTTCGCCAGCAGGAGCGCGGTCATCACTTTCCAGTACTCGCCCGAGCCGAGCAGCGCGAAGTACGGCCACGCGACGACCACCATCGCGATGGCGCCGAGCAGATACACCGGCTTGCGTCCCACCTTGTCGGTGATGTGTCCGGCCAGCAGCGACACCGGGATCATCAGCAGCATCGAGAGCGTGAGTCCGCCGAGTATCCATGACGATTTGATGCCGAGAAACTGGCCATAGGCAATCGAGAACGCAAAGAAGATATACGACGCGCCCCCTTCGCCGAAGCGCAGGCCGAACACGGTCAGCACTTCGCGTGGACACTGCCGCAGCACGTCGACGATGGGCATGCGGCTTTCATTGCGCGTCGCCTTGACCTCGGCGAAGGCGGCGCTTTCGCTGACCGAGCGGCGCATCCACAAGCCGAGCACGACGAGCGCCGCGCTGCCGAGAAACGGCACGCGCCAGCCCCAGCTCAGAAAGTCGGCGTGCGACAGGCGCTGCGCGAGCATGAAGGCCGCCGTCGACAGCACGAAGCCGAGCGCGGCACCGCAAGGGCTCCATGCGGCCAGCGCGCCGCGCCGCGCGGCCGGGGCGCTTTCATGGATGAGCAGGATGCTGCCGCTCCATTCGCCGCCCGCCGCGAGACCCTGGAGAACGCGCAGGATCACGAGCAGAATGGGCGCCGCAATGCCGATCTGATGATAGGTGGGCAGCGCGCCCATGAGCACGGTGGCCGTGCCCATCGTCATGAGCGTGAGCATCATCACCGCTTTTCGACCGTGGCGGTCGCCGAGATGCCCGCACAGCACGCCGCCGATCGGCCTCGCGATGAAGCCCACGGTAAAGCCGCCGAAGGCCGCGATGGTGCCCGTCAACGGATCGTTGCCCACGGGAAAAAAGAGCTTGCCGAACACCAGCGCGGCAGCGGTGCCATAGAGGAAAAAGTCGTACCACTCGAGTATCTGGCCGAGTACGGCGGTGGTCACGGCTCGACGGACTGCGCTCTTCGGACGCGCCAGGCGATGGGCGGCGAGGGGAGCACTCAGGTGAGAATTCACGGCATCAGGATTCATGGTGAGGGCCGGGCACGAAGTTGAGGTTACCGTTCTGTGGAGATTCCGGACGACGTCGGTGCGTCACGTCGTCACGGCACGGGGCAACGATATGGGCCGTGAAACCAGCGGTCAAATTCGGGCCAAAAATGGGCGCTATGAATGCGCTGCATGATGGGGGCTTTGCCCGCGAGGTGCCGGTGGTGCGCGGGAAGGGGTTTCGCCGCAACAGGCGGGCCGCCGGCAATGGCATCCCCGTTTCTGATCGTGCCAGATATCGACGCGCGGTCGTCCTTGCGGCGTCAGGCGCGCGTCGCGCTGAGTTCCGCGCTCGCCGCATCCGTCTGATCCCGCGCACGCGCGTCCGCGCTCTGGGCGCGCCGATGCTCGCGCTCGAGGCTCAGACGGAACTGGCGGCAGCCGAACCCCAGCAGCACGGTCGCGAGCAGCGCCGCGACGAGGCTGACGATCGACATCGAATGACCGACGGCGAGCGGCGAGCCGAACACCTTGTCGGTCAGCAACGCGACGAGCGTCGTGCCGATGCCGAGACCGATCAGGTTCGACACGAGCAGGAACACGGCGGAAATCTGCGCGCGCATCTGGTTCGGCGCGAGCGTTTGCATCGCGGCGGTCGAGGTCGGCATCGGGAACGACGCGAAGAACATCGCGATCACGAGCAGCGTCAGCGAGAGGCCGAGACTGTTCACCTGCGTGAAGGCGGCGGCGGGCAGCGCCATCGCCGC
>NZ_JASGFN010000032.1:0-80390 GCF_047605525.1 Paraburkholderia sp.
GCGCAAGGCCGCGGCGGCGTCGCCGCGCCCGCCGCCGCGCGCGATCTGCTGCCGCTCCTCGACGAGATGCGGCTCGTCAAGGACGACCACGAACTCGCGATCATGCGCCGCGCCGGCCAGATTTCCGCCGCCGCGCATCGCCGCGCGATGGCCGCGTGCCGTCCCGGTATTCGCGAATACGAACTCGAGGCCGAGCTGCTCTACACGTTCCGCAAGTTCGGCGCGCAGGCGCCGGCCTATACGTCGATCGTCGCGGCGGGCGCCAACGCGTGCGTGCTGCACTACCCGGCCGGCAACGCGATCGCGCGGGACGGCGAGCTGATCCTGATCGACGCGGCCTGCGAGCTCGACGGCTACGCGTCCGACATCACGCGCACGTTCCCGGCGAACGGCCGCTTCACGCCGGCGCAACGCGAGCTGTACGACATCGTGCTCGCCGCGCAACAGGCCGCGATCGACGCGACGCGCGCCGGCGCGAGCTTCGACGACCCGCACCAGGCCGCGCTGCGCGTGCTGTCGCAGGGGCTACTCGATACCGGCATCGTCGCGCGCGACAAATTTGCGTCGGTCGACGACGTGATCGCCGAGCGCGCGTACGCGCCGTTCTATATGCACCGCACCGGCCACTGGCTCGGCATGGACGTGCACGATTGCGGCGATTACCGCGAGCGCGGCGCGCCGCGCGACGAGGCCGGCGCGCTGCCGTGGCGCACGCTGCGCGCGTCGATGACGCTCACCATCGAGCCGGGCCTCTACATCCGGCCGGCCGAGGGCGTGCCGGAGCGCTACTGGAACATCGGCATCCGTATCGAGGACGACGCGATCGTCACGCCGGACGGCTGCGAGCTGATCACGCGCGACGTGCCGGTGGCCGCGGCCGAGATCGAGGCGCTGATGCAGCAAGCGCGCGCGGCTCGGGAAGCGGGAGCGTAAGCGGCGATGAACGAAGCCTCTCCAGCGGCGGTGATCCTGAAGCCCGCCTCGCACCAGCAAGCCTTCGATTTCGACGTGACGATCGTCGGCGCCGGGCCGGTCGGCCTCGCGCTCGCCGGCTGGCTCGCGCGCCGCAGCGTGACGCGCAAACTGAAGATCGCGCTCGTCGACGCGCGCGAGCCGGAAGACTCGATCGCCGACCCACGCGCAATCGCGGTATCGCACGGCAGCCGGATGATTCTCGAGCCGCTGCACTGGGCCGCCGACGCGACCGCGATCGAGCGCATCCACGTGTCGCAGCGCGGCCACTTCGGCCGCACGCTGATCGATCATCGCGAGCACGGGCTGCCCGCGCTCGGCTACGTGCTGCGCTACGGCTCGATCGTGCACGGCCTGGCCAACGCGGTGCGCGCGACGCCGGTCCACTGGTTCCGCTCGACGTCGGCCGGCGCGCCGACCCAGGAACTCGACGGCGTCACGCTGCCGATCGAAACCGCGGGCGTCGCGCGGCAATTGCGCACGCGGATTCTGGTGAATGCCGAGGGCGGGGTGTTCGGCGATCAGAAGCGTGGCGGCGGCATAGGGAAGGATGCGGGCAAGGACGCGGCCGAGGGAGCAGTCAAAGCATCTGCCGAAGGAGCCAGCGGCACCGGCTCGCGCGACTACGGCCAGACCGCGCTGGTCGGCACGGTCACCGTGTCCGCGCCGCAGCCGCATGTCGCATGGGAGCGCTTCACGTCGCAAGGCCCGATCGCGCTGCTGCCGATGGGCGGCGTGCGCGGCGCCGACTACGCGCTCGTCTGGTGCTGCGCGCCCGACGAAGCCGCGCGCCGCGCGCAGCTCCCCGACGACGCGTTCCTGCGCGAGCTCGACGCCGCGTTCGGCGACCGCATGGGGCGCTTTACGCGCATCGTCGGACGCGCGTCGTTCCCGCTCGGACTCAACGCGGTCGACACGCTCGTGAACGGCCACGTCGTCGCGATCGGCAATGCGGCGCAGACGCTGCACCCGGTGGCCGGCCAGGGCCTGAACCTCGGTCTGCGCGACGCGCACGCGCTCGCCGATGCGCTTTCGGCCGAAGGCCCGACGCCGCTCGCACTCGCGACGTTCGCGCAACGCCGCGCGCTGGACCGGCACCTGACGATCGGCTCGACCGACACGCTCGCGCGCCTGTTCACCGTCGACTTCCCGCCGCTCGCGGTGCTGCGCGGTCTTGCGCTCACCGCGCTCGAGTTCGTGCCGCCGGTGAAAACCGCGCTCGCGCGACAGATGATGTTCGGCCAGCGCAGGTAAGCCGCCGGCTTCCGCCGCCGTGACTTTCTCGCGGCGGCGAGCGCCGTCACGGCTTTTCATACCCGCGCACGGTGGATTCATCCACGCTGCCCGGGTCTATGAACCGCGCCACTTTCATAGAAGATTTAACGGGTTACGACACGCAGATCGGCAGTCCCGCTTACCCGTTAACGCTAAAATAGTCGCTTTCCCTCGCATTTCGCGTCGCGTCGATTGTTAAATCCACACAGTCGCCGGCGCGCTCACGTCATGCCCACTCTCGGCTCTCACAATCTGCGCAACAACCTGTTCGTCGCCCCGATGGCCGGCGTGACCGACCGGCCGTTCCGCCAGTTGTGCAAGCGGCTCGGCGCGGGCTACGCGGTGTCGGAAATGGTCGCGTCGAACGCGCAGTTGTGGAAAAGCGAAAAGACCATGCGCCGCGCGAACCACGAAGGCGAGGTCGAGCCGATCGCGGTGCAGATCGCCGGCGCCGATCCGGCGATGATGGCCGAGGCGGCGCGCTACAACGTCGCGAACGGCGCGCAGATCATCGACATCAACATGGGCTGCCCGGCCAAGAAGGTCTGCAACGTCGCGGCCGGCTCGGCGCTGCTGCAGAACGAACCGCTCGTGCAGCGCATCGTCGAGGCGGTCGTGAACGCGGTCGGCGTCGGCCCCGACGCGGTGCCCGTCACGCTGAAAATCCGCACCGGCTGGAATCGGGAGAACAAAAACGCGCTGAACGTCGCGCGTCTCGCGCAAGCGGCAGGCATTTCGATGCTGACCGTGCACGGCCGCACGCGCGCCGATCTCTATCACGGCGACGCCGAATACGAAACCATCGCCGCCGTGAAAGCGGCGGTGAGCATTCCGGTCGTCGCGAACGGCGACATCACGTCGCCGCAAAAAGCGCGCGAGGTGCTCGCCGCCACCGGCGCGGACGCGCTCATGATCGGCCGCGCCGCGCAGGGCCGGCCGTGGCTGTTCCGCGAGATCGGGCACTTCCTGCAGACGGGCGAGCTGCCGCCGCCGCCGCGCATCGACGAAATCCAGCAGGTGATGAACGAGCATCTCGAGGATCACTACGCTTTCTACGGGGAATTTACCGGTGTGCGCACTGCGCGCAAGCACATCGGCTGGTACACTCGCGGCCTTTCCGGCGCCAACCTGTTCCGGCATCGCATGAATACGCTGGACACCACGCGCGAACAACTCCTCGCCGTCAACGAGTTCTTCGACGCACAAAAGGCGATCTCAGACCGCCTCGTCTACGTCGACGAATCAGCCGACGGCCAGGGCGAGGATCACACCGACCGACTAGCAGCATGAGCAAGAACAATATCGAACAATCCGTCCGCGACAGTCTGGACGTCTATTTCCAGGACCTCGACGGCTCCAATCCGCACGACGTCTACGACATGGTCATTTCATGCGTGGAAAAACCCTTGCTCGAAGTGGTGCTCGAGCAGGCCGGCGGTAACCAGTCGCTGGCCGCCGAGTATCTCGGCATCAACCGCAATACGCTGCGCAAGAAGCTGCAACAGCACGGTTTGCTGTAGTTTCCGGCGCCCTGCCACGTCTCCCTTCGGCTTTTCGTCTTCATCATGATCAAGCAAGCGCTCATCTCCGTTTCCGACAAGTCCGGCATCGTCGACTTCGCCAGATCGCTGTCGGACCTCGGCATCAGGATCCTGTCGACCGGCGGCACCGCGAAACTGCTCGCGGACGCGGGCCTGTCCGTCACCGAAGTCGCCGACTACACGGGCTTCCCGGAAATGCTCGACGGGCGCGTGAAAACGTTGCATCCGAAGGTGCACGGCGGCATCCTCGCGCGCCGCGATCTGCCCGAGCACATGGCCGCGCTCGAAAAGCACGGCATCCCGACCATCGACCTGCTGGTCGTGAACCTGTACCCGTTCGTGCAGACGGTGGCGAAGGAAGAGTGCTCGCTCGAAGACGCGATCGAGAACATCGACATCGGCGGCCCGACGATGCTGCGCTCGGCCGCGAAAAATCACCGCGACGTGACGGTCGTGGTCGACCCGGCCGATTACGCGGTCGTGCTCGACGAAATGCGCGCGAACAATAATTCAGTGTCGTACAGGACGAATTTCCGTCTCGCGACCAAGGTGTACGCACACACCGCGCAGTACGACGGCGCTATCACGAACTACCTGACGAGCCTGACCGACGAACTGCAGCACGCGTCGCGCAACGCGTACCCGTCGACCTTCAACATGGCGTTCGAGAAGGTGCAGGACCTGCGCTACGGCGAGAACCCGCACCAGAGCGCGGCGTTCTACCGCGACCTGACGGTGCCGGCCGGCGCGCTCGCGAACTACAACCAGTTACAGGGCAAGGAGCTGTCCTACAACAACATCGCCGATTCGGACGCGGCGTGGGAATGCGTAAAAACCTTCGACGTGCCGGCCTGCGTAATCGTCAAGCACGCGAATCCGTGCGGCGTCGCGCTCGGCGCGAATGCCCACGAAGCGTATTCGAAAGCGTTCCAGACCGATCCGACCTCGGCGTTCGGCGGCATCATCGCGTTCAACCGCGAAGTCGACGAAGCGGCCGCCCAGGCCGTCGCGAAGCAGTTCGTCGAAGTGCTGATCGCGCCGTCGTTCAGCGCCGAAGCGCGTCAGGTGTTCGCGGCCAAGCAGAACGTGCGTCTGCTCGAAATCGCGCTGGGCGAAGGCCACAACACGTTCGATCTGAAGCGCGTCGGCGGCGGCCTGCTGGTGCAGTCGCTCGATTCGAGAAACGTGCAGCCGCGCGAGCTGCGCGTCGTCACCAAGCGTCATCCGACGCCGAAGGAAATGGACGATCTGCTGTTCGCATGGCGCGTCGCGAAGTACGTGAAGTCGAACGCGATCGTGTTCTGCGCGAACGGCATGACGCTCGGCGTCGGCGCGGGCCAGATGAGCCGCGTGGATTCGGCGCGCATTGCCGGCATCAAGGCGCAGAACGCCGGTCTGACGCTCGCCGGCTCGGCGGTCGCGTCGGATGCGTTCTTCCCGTTCCGCGACGGCCTCGACGTGGTCGTCGCGGCGGGCGCGACCTGCGTGATCCAGCCGGGCGGCTCGATGCGCGACGACGAAGTGGTCAGCGCGGCGGACGAGCACAACATCGCGATGGTACTGACGGGTGTGCGTCACTTCCGTCATTGATTCGTGGGATCCGGCAACGGCTGCCGATCCCGCTCAATCCTCCGGCTCCTTCCTCGCGTAACCATCGCGCACGTCCGCGTGCTGGCTGATATACGTGCTCAAACCCCGCCCGCGCCGCGCAAGACGCTTCAGCTCAGCGACATGCGCGGCGCCGACACTCCGCTCCGTGTACCAATACACGACACCCGGATGAAAGCGCACCTTGATGAAATCGTCGCCGATTTCATAGGCCTCGACACCCGAGTCGCCACTGAGATTCCGGTAACGCTGCATCCGTGATCGCCTCCCGCCACGAAACCCCAGCAGTTTTTATTCCGCCGGCGTTGCCGCCAGCGGACCGCCGCGCGGCGCGTTCGTTGTAGTATCGCAGGCACCTGGTTTTTTATCGCATGTGCGGCACCTCATGAGAATTCTCGGCATCGACCCCGGCCTGCGCGTGACCGGTTTCGGCGTGATCGAACAACACGGCCACACACTGCGCTACGTCGCGAGCGGCGTGATCCGCACCGCCGACGCCGATCTGCCCTCGCGGCTCGGCACCATCTTCGAAGGCATCTCGACGCTGATCCGCGAGCACTCGCCGGATCAGGCGGCGATCGAAAAAGTGTTCGTCAACGTCAATCCGCAGTCGACGCTGCTGCTCGGCCAGGCGCGCGGCGCGGCGATCTGCGGGCTCGTCGCGAGTGGCGTGCCGGTCGCCGAATACACGGCGCTGCAACTGAAGCAGGCCGTCGTCGGTTACGGCCGCGCGACCAAGGAGCAGATGCAGCAGATGGTCGCGCGGCTGCTCAGCCTTTCGGGCATACCCGGCACCGACGCCGCCGACGCGCTCGGCATGGCGATCTGCCACGCGCACGGCGGCACGACCCTGAGCACGCTGGGCGGCATCGCGCCCACGCTGGCGAAGAAGGGACTGCGGGTGCGACGCGGGCGGCTGGTGGGCTAGGCACCCATGCGGCACCCGCGCCGCCGATTCGCTGCGCTACACTCGCCCTTTCCCACCCGACTCTAAACATCGAATCCGCCATGATCGGTCGCATTGCCGGCGTTCTGCTGGAAAAAAACCCGCCGCATCTGCTCGTCGACTGCAACGGCGTCGGCTACGAAGTGGACGTGCCGATGAGCACGTTCTACAACCTGCCGTCGACCGGCGAACGCGTCGTGCTGCTCACCCAGATGATCGTGCGCGAGGACGCGCATCTGCTGTACGGCTTCGGCACCGCGCAGGAACGCGCGACCTTCCGCGAGCTGCTGAAAATTTCCGGCATCGGCGCGCGCATGGCGCTCGCGGTGCTGTCGGGCATGAGCGTGTCCGAACTCGCGCAGACCGTCACGATGCAGGATGCGGCGCGCCTCACGCGCGTGCCGGGCATCGGCAAGAAAACGGCGGAGCGGCTGCTGCTCGAACTGAAGGGCAAGCTCGGCGCCGACCTCGGCGCGATGGCGGGCGCGGCGTCGGCGTCCGATCACGCGTCCGACATCCTCAACGCGTTGCTCGCGCTCGGCTACTCCGAGAAAGAAGCGCTCGCGGCCATCAAGAACGTGCCGGCCGGCACCGGGGTGTCCGAGGGCATCAAGCTCGCGCTGAAGGCGCTCTCAAAGGGCTAACGCCCCACCCGCGCGCGGTACAATGGCCGCATGATCGAAACCGACAAACTCGCCGCCGAGCGCATCATCGCGGCCACGCCGGCATCGCCGAACGAAGAAGCGTTCGAGCGCGCATTGCGCCCGCGCCAGCTCGAAGAATATGTCGGGCAGGAAAAAGTGCGCGGTCAGCTCGAAATCTTCATCGAGGCCGCGAGGCGTCGGTCCGAATCGCTCGACCACGTGCTGCTGTTCGGCCCGCCGGGGCTCGGCAAGACCACGCTCGCGCACATCATCGCGCGCGAGATGGGCGTCAATATGCGGCAGACGTCGGGGCCGGTGCTCGAACGCGCCGGCGACCTCGCCGCGCTCCTGACCAATCTCGAAGCCAACGACGTGCTGTTCATCGACGAAATCCACCGGCTCTCGCCGGTCGTCGAGGAAATCCTGTACCCGGCGCTCGAGGATTACCAGATCGACATCATGATCGGCGAAGGGCCGGCCGCGCGCAGCGTGAAGCTCGACCTGCAGCCGTTCACGCTGGTCGGCGCGACCACCCGCGCGGGCATGCTGACCAATCCGCTGCGCGACCGCTTCGGCATCGTCGCGCGGCTCGAGTTCTACAACGCCGAGGAGCTCGCACGCATCGTCACGCGCTCGGCGTCGCTGCTGAATGCGCAGATCCATCCGGACGGCGCGTTCGAAATCGCCCGGCGCGCGCGCGGCACGCCGCGTATCGCCAACCGGCTGCTGCGCCGCGTGCGCGACTTCGCCGAGGTGAAGGCCGACGGCAACATCACCGCGCAGGTGGCCGATGCCGCGCTCAGCATGCTCGACGTCGACGCGGTCGGCTTCGACCTGATGGACCGCAAGCTGCTCGAGGCGATCCTGCACAAGTTCGACGGCGGCCCGGTCGGCGTCGACAATCTCGCCGCAGCGATCGGCGAGGAGCGCGACACGATCGAGGACGTGCTCGAGCCGTATCTGATCCAGCAGGGTTTCCTGCAGCGCACACCGCGCGGCCGCGTCGCCACGCTGCTCACCTACCGGCACTTCGGTCTTGCCGCGCCGGATTCGTCGAGCGCGCTGCCGGGCCTGTGGGATTCGGCGAAATAAACCGCAATCAGGCGGCGCGAGAGCGAGACCGATCAGGATGTCCGACCAGACCCGACAGACCGGCTCCTCCGCCAAACCATCCAGCAGCGCCCCGAGCCGCGCATCCGGCCACTTCGCGCAGGCGTTCACGCAGCGGCTGCGCGCGAAACTCGCGGCCGGCGTCACGCATCTGACGACCGGCAGCGGCCCCGTCCTCGACTACTCGTCTCCGCCTGGCGACCCCGGCCTCTTCGGGCCCGACTCCGTGTGCTGGAAAGTCCACGCCGACTTCACGTCGATGATGACGGGTGGCATCAGCGCGCTGCTGCTGCAGGCGCTGCATCCGCTGGCGCTCGCCGGCGTGTGGGACCACTCGACTTTTCGCAGCGACATTCTCGGGCGCCTGCGCCGCACCGCGACCTTCATCGCCGGCACGACGTACGGCAGCCGGCACGACGCGCTCGCGCTGATCGAGCGCGTGAAGTCCATTCATCTCGGCGTGACCGGCATCGCGCCCGACGGCCAGTCGTATCGCGCGAGCGAGCCCGCGCTGCTGACGTGGGTGCACGTCGCGGAGGTGTCGAGCTTCATGACCGCGCATCTGCGCTATGTGAACCCGCTGCTGTCCGTCGCCGCGCAGGATCAATATTTCGCGGAAACCGCGCGTATCGCCGAAATGCTCGGCGCCACCGATATTCCGCGCTCGCGCGCCGAGATCGACGCGTACCTGCTCGCGATGCAGCCAGCGCTGGTGGCGAGCGAGCGCACTCGTGAAGTCGTCAGGATTCTGATGAACGCGCCGGCGCCGAGTCTGGCGATGCGGCCCGCCGGTGCGCTGATGCTCAGCGCCGGCGTCGACCTATTGCCCGCGTGGGCGCAGACGATGCTCGGCTTGAACCGCTACGCGGCGCTGCGCAGGACGTTCGCGCGGCCGGGGGTGCGGCTGGTTGCGCCGGTGATTCGCTGGGCGCTGGTCAATGGCGTGTCGAAGCGGGCCCGGCGACGGGCGGCGGCGCGGGAGCCGGATTGACGGGGGCTTTGTAAACCACATAGCGCTCATGCACGCCGCAAGCGCACGGCACTGGGCCGGGGACCGAGACAGGCCGCCTCATTTCATTTCTTCCGGCTTACCGCCCCGGCTCGGGCACCTTCCTGAATCCATCATCGGCGGCACTCCCCGCGCCCAGGTGCGAGACATCCGCCCACGACACGATCGTCGCGCGGCCGTCCTCGAAATCGACAACGTTCACGCTCGTGTTCAGCAGTTGATAGTCACGCGGCGCATCGAGCGGCAGGCCGCACGCGAAGCGGCGCACGCAATCGAGCACGCCGCCGTGCGTGACGCAGGCGATCCGGCCGCCCGGATGCGCGGCGATCAGCGGCTCGATGGCGTGGACGATGCGATGGTAGAACACGCGCTGCGACTCGCCTTCGGGCGGCGCGAAACCCGGATCGCGGGTTTGCCACTGTGTATACTCGTCGGGAAAACGCAGCGCGATCTCGTCGCTGTCGTGCCCCTGGAACGCGCCATACGAGCGCTCCCGCAAATCCTCGCGCAACTGCAGCGGCAGGCCGAGCGCGTCGCCGACCGGTTGCGCGGTCTGCCGCGCGCGCTGCAGGTCGCTCGAATAGATCGCGTCGAGCCGAGCGCCCTGCTTCACCTCGTCCGCGATGCGCCGCGCGAGGCGTTGCGCCTGGTCGAGCCCCGTTGTCGCTAGCGGAATGTCGATGTGGCCTTGAATGCGCTTGATGCGGTTCCAGTCGGTCTCGCCGTGCCGGATAAACAGAATCTGCGTCGTCATGAGAAGGAGATGGGCGCCGTTCGCCGGTTGTGCCGAGCCGTTATTGTCGCAAAAAGCGGCGCTCGGGTAGACAGACGCGCGTGGCGCGCCTCGGAAGATGGGCGCCACGCGGATTTGACGCACTATTGCCCTGAAACGCGTGTCAGGTTCAGGCGTTGGTCTGTAACCAGAACGTGACCGGGCCATCGTTGACGAGCGACACCTGCATGTCGGCGCCGAATTCGCCCGTCTCGACGATCGGATGCTTCGCGCGGGCGGCCGCGACGAAGTAATCGAACAGACGCTTGCCGTCGTCGGGCGGCGCGGCCGGCGTGAAGCTCGGACGCAACCCGCTGTTGGTGTCGGCCGCGAGCGTGAACTGCGACACGAGCAGCAGCCCGCCCGCGCGCCCCGCGCCATCCAGATTCTGCACCGACAGGTTCATCTTGCCGGCCGCGTCGCTGAACACGCGGTAGCCGAGCACCTTCGCGAGCAGGCGGTCGGCGGCCGCCTCGGTGTCGCCACGCTCGGCGCACACCAGCGCGAGCAGGCCCACGTCGATCGCACCGGTCACGCGGTCGGCGACGCGCACTTCGGCGCGCCGCACACGCTGGATCAGCGCGATCATCGGCCGGACTCCCGAAACGGCGTGCGGTGCGCTGCCACGGCGTGCGTCATCGTCACGCGACGCTCAAGCCGTCAGCGTCACGCGCGCAAAGCGGCGCTTGCCGACCTGCACGACGTACTCGCCGGCCTCGACCTTCAGGCCCTTGTCGGATACCGCCGTGCCGTCGATCTTCACACCACCCTGCTGGATATTGCGCAGCGCTTCGCTCGTCGACGGCACGAGGTTGGCCTGCTTCAGCAACTGGCCGATCGCGAGCGGCGCACCCGCGAGCGTCACCGCCGGAATATCGTCGGGCACGCCGCCCTTCGCGCGATGATTGAAGTCCTCGAGCGCGCGTTCGGCGTCGGCCTGCGAGTGGAAGCGCGCGACGATTTCCTGGCCGAGCATCACCTTGAAATCGCGCGGATTGCGGCCCGCCTCGATTTCTTTCCGGAAGCCGGCGATCTCGTCCATCGGACGGAACGACAGCAGCTCGAAGTAACGCCACATCAGCGTGTCGGAAATGCTCATCAGCTTGCCGAACATGTCGGTCGGCTTTTCGCTGATGCCGATGTAGTTGTTCTTCGACTTCGACATCTTCTCGACACCGTCGAGCCCTTCGAGCAGCGGCATCGTCAGGATGCACTGCTGTTCCTGGCCGTACTGCTTCTGCAGCTCGCGGCCGACCAGCAGGTTGAACTTCTGGTCCGTGCCGCCCAGCTCGAGGTCGGCGTTCAGCGCGACCGAGTCGTAGCCTTGCATCAGCGGGTACAGGAATTCGTGGATCGAGATCGGCACGCCGCTCTGGAAGCGCTTCGTGAAGTCCTCGCGCTCGAGAATGCGCGCGACCGTATAGCGCGACGCGAGCTTGATCATGCCGTCGGCGCCGAGCGGCATCGACCATTCGCTGTTGTAGCGAATTTCGGTCTTCTCGCGATCGAGCACGAGCGCGGCCTGCTCGAAATAGGTCTTCGCGTTCGATTCGATCTGCTCGCGCGTGAGCGGCGGGCGGGTCGCATTACGGCCGGACGGATCGCCGATCAGCGACGTGAAATCGCCGATCAGAAAGATCACCGTATGGCCGAGGTCCTGCAACTGGCGCATCTTGTTGAGCACGACCGTGTGGCCGATGTGGATGTCGGGCGCGGTCGGATCGAGCCCGAGCTTGATGCGCAACGGTTTGCCGGTCGCCGCGCTCCTCGCGAGCTTTTGCGCGAATTCGTCTTCGATCAGCAATTCGTCGACACCGCGTTTGGTGACGGCAAGCGCGTGACGGACTTCATCGGTGATCGGAAAGGCGGGGGTGGGCCTGGTGGACTCGGTGCTCATGCTGGAAACGTGAAGTCGCGAAAAAACAGGATTGTCCCATAGATGCGCGCCGCCGCGCCCACCGACATGCCCCGGCCGGCCCGGCAACGCGCGATTTCGATGCGGCCCGCAGCGCGCGTCGCTTATATTCGGCCGCGCTTGCGCCGATAATCTGCTACAACGAATCGCAATGAACATCGACAGGAGCAGCGACGTGGCGCAAGATCCCGCAGACGGCATCTATTTCGGGTTGATGTCGGGAACCAGCATGGACGGCGTGGACGGCGTGGCCGTCCGCTTTGCCAAAGGGAAGCCACCCGAGGTGCTGGCCGAGGCGTTCGTCGGCTTTTCGGCGGGCATCCGCGAGGCGCTCTTTGCGCTCCAGCAGCCTGGCGACAACGAGATCGAGCGCGAGGCGCTGGCCGCCAACGCGCTCGCGACGCGCTATACCGTGTGCTGCCACGATCTGCTGCGAGACAGCCGGGTGCCGGCCGACGAAGTCCGCGCGATCGGCGTGCACGGGCAGACCGTGCGGCATCGCCCTGAAAAGGGCTATACGCGGCAGATCAACAATCCGGCGCTGCTCGCGGAAATGGTGCATATCGACGTGGTCGCCGATTTCCGCAGCCGCGACGTCGCGGCCGGCGGCCAGGGCGCGCCGCTCGTGCCCGCTTTTCATGCGACGATATTCGGCGCGAAGAACGAAACGCGCGTCGTCTGCAATCTTGGCGGCATCAGCAACATCACGATCCTGAACGCGACGGGCGGCGTGCGCGGCTTCGACTGCGGGCCGGCGAACGCGCTGCTCGATGCGTGGGCCGAGCGCCACCTCGGCAAGCCGTTCGACGAAAACGGCCATTTCGCGGCGAGCGGCGAGGTGGATCGCAAGCTGCTGAACGCGTTGCTCGATGAGCCGTTCTTCTCGGAGCAGCCGCCTAAAAGCACCGGGCGCGATCTGTTCAACACCGCGTGGCTCGACGCGAAGCTCGAACCGTTCGCCGGCCTCGCTCCCGCCGACGTGCAGGCAACGCTCGTCGCGCTGACTGCGGTGACGGTCGCGCGCGAAATCGAGCGGCATGCGTCCGACGCGCGCGCGGTGTACGTGTGCGGCGGCGGCGCGCGCAATCCGGAAATCATGAAGGCGTTGCAGCAGGCGCTCGAAGACAGCGGCGTAAGCGGTGTGCCCGTGATGACGACCGACGCGCTCGGCGTGCCGCCAAGTCAGGTCGAGCCGCTCGCATTCGCGTGGCTCGCGATGCGATGTGTCGCTCGGCTGCCGGGTAACCTGCCGAGCGTCACTGGCGCGTCGGCGGAGCGAGTGTTGGGGGCGATTTATCCGCGCTGAAGGGATGGGAGTGGAGCCCGCGGCGCTGCGCGCAATTCCGCGGTAAGCAGCCAATAAAAAACGGGGCCGAAGCCCCGTTTTTTATTGGCTTGACCAGCCGTCGCGCTCAGACCGAGAACGACGAGCCGCAACCGCAGGTCGTGGTCGCGTTCGGGTTCTTGATGACGAACTGCGCGCCGTTGATGTCGTCCTTGTAATCGATCTCGGCGCCGACCAGGTACTGGTAGCTCATCGAGTCGATCAGCAACTGGACGCCGCTCTTGTTCATCACGCTGTCGTCTTCGTTGATCGTTTCGTCAAACGTGAAGCCGTATTGAAAGCCCGAGCAGCCGCCGCCCTGCACGAACACGCGCAGTTTGAGCTCCGGATTGCCTTCTTCTTCGATCAGTTGCTTGACCTTGTCAGCCGCTGCGTCGGTGAAAACGAAGGGGGCCGGCATCTCGGTCACGGGGGTATCGGTGACTGCGTTCATTCGAACTCTCCAAAAAGCTTTAACCGCTATTGTAGGGCTGATCGGAATATCGTGCTGAAGCCCACAAAATCAATGGGTTCTTCCTTGAAAGCCGGCGTAAGGCGATCCGCTGCGGCGCGATCGCACGGACCCCACCGCGAATCCTGACCAATCATAAAAAAAGCCGCCTTCGCGCATGGCGTTGGCGGCTTTTGCTGCAAACCGGCTGCAAAGCCGGTTCGCGCCCGAAACGATTAACGCTTCGAGAATTGCTTCCTGCGACGTGCCTTGTGGAAGCCGACCTTCTTACGTTCGACTTCACGAGCGTCACGCGTAACGAAGCCAGCGTTCGACAGTTGCGGCTTCAGCGTTGCGTCGTAGTCCATCAGCGCGCGGGTGATGCCGTGGCGAACCGCACCGGCTTGACCCGTTTCACCGCCACCCGTCACGTTGACCTTGATGTCGAACGTGGTGCCGTGGTTCGTGAGTTCGAGCGGCTGACGCACGATCATCAGCGACGTTTCGCGCGAGAAGTAGTCGGCGATGGGCTTGCCGTTCACGACGATATCGCCCTTGCCAGCCTTGATGAAGACGCGTGCGACGGCGCTCTTGCGGCGGCCCGTGCCGTAATTCCAGTTACCGATCATGTGGGCTCCCCTTAGATCTCGAGCGCCTTCGGCTGTTGTGCCGAATGCGGATGCGTTGCGTCAGCGTAGACCTTCAGCTTCTTGATCATCGCGTAGCCGAGCGGGCCCTTCGGCAGCATGCCCTTGACCGCCTTCTCGAGCGCGCGGCCCGGGAAGCGTTCCTGCATCTTGCCGAACGTCGTTTCATAGATACCGCCCGGGTAGCCCGAGTGACGGTAATACTTCTTGTCGGTAACCTTGTTGCCCGTGACCTTCAGCTTGCCAGCGTTGATGACGATGATGAAATCACCGGTGTCGACGTGGGGAGTGAATTCAGGCTTGTGCTTGCCGCGAAGACGGTGTGCCACTTCGCTGGCGACACGCCCGAGAACCTTATCCGTCGCGTCAATCACGTACCATTCGCGCGTCACCTCATGGGCTTTTGCGGAAAACGTCTTCATGATCGATCCAAAAAAATTGCTGCGCCCAATGTGTTTTTTCCTGCTTGTAGTGTGCGCATCGAGGCGCGTGCAGGCTCTCCCTGGTTCTTCTTCCGCGGGCGCGGATGCGGAAAAGCCCTGAATTATAAAGGAATTTGCGTCGACAAGTCAAAGCGTGCGAGGAGTCCAGCGCAACGAAGCGAAACGCGGTGAAACAGCACGGACGAAAAAAAACCCGAACGAGCGGTTCGGGTTTAATCCACCAAAGGAGGAGGTGGAGGAGACAGCGGAAGTTGCAAACCTGCTGCAACGATGAAGTGATTATATGAGGCACCCTTGTGCGACGCAAGAATATTTGCATTACGAAATTCACTCTCATAATGCGAGAAAATAATGATCTACTCCGAATCGAGAAATTTCCTTTTAAATCAATCATCAAGCTTCTAAAAATCCGATCTGCATCAGACATCGAATAGAGTTAAACCCCTAAAGTGATAGGGACATTCCCGCATCCCCTGTCTATTCCGCGTCGCAACACCAAATCAATCATCAGACAGAATCTGGCGACGCAGCCGGTCTCGTACGGATCGTCAAACACCGGGCTACAATGCCGTCTCGAATAGCGATGCGCGGTGGAGCAACAGCATGGAATGCAAAGTAAGCTGGATGGGGCAGGACGGGATGGCGTTCGCGGCCGAGACGGGCAGCGGCCATCTGGTGGCAATGGACGGCGCGCCTGAAGGCGGCGGCCGCAATCTGGCGCCGCGTCCGATGGAAATGGTGCTGCTCGGCACGGGCGGCTGCACGGCCTACGACGTGGTAATGATCCTGAAGAAGAGTCGCCAGGAAATCGCCGGCTGCTCGGTGACGTTGAAAGCAGAACGCGCGAGCGAAGACCCGAAGGTGTTCACGAAGATCCACTTCCACTTCACCGTGACCGGCAAGAATCTGAACCCGTCCACCGTCGAGCGCGCGATCAATCTGTCGCATGACAAATACTGTTCGGCGTCGATCATGATCGCGAAGACCGCCGAACTCACGCATTCGTTCGACATCGTCGCGACCTGAGCGCCACGACAGCAGCCTCGGCCGCTACGAACGGCTCAAATGAAAAAATGCCGGCGTCCACATGGACGCCGGCATTTTTTATTCAGCGGCAAAGCAGGCCGATAAGCCGGATTCTGTGCACACGCCGCGTCCGAAGACGCGGCGCGCGTGGCAGTCATTCCTCTAGGCGCGCCATTACTGACGCGCTCAAGCTTCCTACCCGCAGACGAGACGGGGGCCCCGTCCTGCATCGCGAAGATGCGCGCCTGCCTACTTGGAATTGCTCCGGGTGGAGGTTACCATGCCGGTCTGCCTTGCGGCAGCCGCGGTGCGCTCTTACCGCACCGTTTCACCCTTACCTGATCCCGGCTTGCGCCGGGCCATCGGCGGTTTGCTTTCTGTTGCCCTGTTCCGCGTGTCGCCACGGATGGCCGTTAGCCATCACCCTGCCCTGTGGAGTCCGGACTTTCCTCGCCCTCGTTGGCCGAAGCCGCGACTGCCTGGCCTGCTTTGCTGGCGCGGATTTTAACACCGAACGGCGGTATTGCCGATGGCCGGCTGAAAGGGTTGAAGGAGCACGCAGCGCCTAGCGCTGGCGCCGCCCCGCGCGAAACACGGCAGCGTCGTCGTAAAACGCGGGCGATTCGTTGTCGGGCCACCAGCCGGGAATGCCGAGCACCGGCAGTGGTGCGAACATGCGACTGGTCAGTGCCGGAGTTTCCAGCAGCGCCGCGCTCACCGCTTCGTCGAGCCATGCGTCCCGCGCGGCGGTGTCCCATTCGAAGTACGCGGCGGGCACGTCGACGATCCATGCATGCGCGGTGCAGCCCTTGAACGGCACAATCAGCTTTTCCAGCAGCGCATGGCCGAAGCAGCGCACTTCGCAGTGGCGTCCCCATGCGTCGCGCCGCGTGACGAACAGCGTCCGCCAGTCGAAACCGCGCAGCGCGGCGCTCAATGCCGGATCGGCGCAGGCGAACAGCAGCGCGTTTTCGTCGAAGAGGGTCAGCATGTCGCGCACACCGCCGCGCGTCGGACCGACGCCGAGCACGTCGAGCTCCGCCGACTGCCGCGTGTTCAGCGCCGCCTTGATGCGCGGAAACGCAAACCACATCGAGCCGTTGAAGAAGTCGTGCAGATTGTGGCGCGTCGGCACGCAGCCAGTCGACGCGATATGCGCCTCGTATGCGGCGCCCGGCGGCAGATCGTCCTGCGCGATGAACGCGAGACGTTGGCCGCGCCCGGTGGTTTGCCGCATCCGGGCGGCATCGGCGTTCATCGCGGCAAGCAGCTCCGCGTAGCCCGTGAGCGCGGCGCGCTGCCAGCGCTGACCGTGGCCGGAGAATTGCGCGAACCAGGGTCTCGACCAGTCGATTGCGGCGAAGACGGATTGTTGCGGTTCATGCACGGTTTCATCCGCGGCACCCTGCCCGGTCCCACGCTCCGGCATCTACCGCGACCTCACACCAGACGCCAACCGATCGACTCACCGCCACGTAGCGGCACGACCGGCGTATCGCCCGCGGGCAGCTCCGCCGGCAGCGTCCATTCCTCACGGCGCAGCGTGACCTGCTCCGTATTGCGCGGCAAACCGTAGAAATCCGCGCCGTGGAAGCTCGCGAAGCCTTCGAGTTTGTCGAGCGCGCCGGCCTTGTCGAACGCTTCGGTATAGAGCTCGAGCGCGTGCAGCGCCGTGTAGCAGCCCGCGCAGCCGCATGCGTGCTCCTTCAGCCCCTTCGGATGCGGCGCGCTGTCGGTGCCGAGGAAGAAGCGCGGATTGCCCGAAGTCGCCGCCTCGACGAGCGCGACGCGATGCGTCTCGCGCTTCAACACAGGCAGACAGTAGTAATGCGGACGAATGCCGCCCTGGAAAATCGCGTTGCGGTTGTACAGTAGATGGTGCGCGGTGATCGTCGCGCCAAGCAGGTCCGGCGCGGCGCCGGCTTCGCGGATGTAGTCGACCGCGTCTTTCGTCGTGATGTGCTCGAACACGACCTTCAGCGCCGGAAACTCGCGGCGCAGCGGCGTCATCACGCGGTCGATGAAAACCTTCTCGCGATCGAACAGATCGATATCCGAATCCGTGACCTCGCCGTGCACGAGCAACGGCATGCCGGTTTCCTGCATCGCTTCGAGCGTCTTCGCGCACTTCATCAGATCGGTGACGCCCGCGTCCGAGTTCGTCGTCGCGCCCGCCGGGTACAGCTTCACGCCATGCACGAAGCCGCTTTCACGCGCGCGGCGGATTTCGTCGGGCGGCGTGTTGTCGGTCAGGTACAGCGTCATCAGCGGCTCGAACTTCGCCCCCTCGGGAATCGCGGCGACGATGCGCTCGCGATACGCGTGCGCCATCGCGGTGGTCGTGACCGGCGGCTTCAGGTTCGGCATGATGATCGCGCGGCCGAACTGGCGCGCGGTATCGGGCAGCACCGCCGCCAGCATCGCGCCGTCGCGGACGTGCAGGTGCCAGTCGTCCGGGCGGACGAGCGTGATGGAATCGGAGGAAAGGTTGGAAGCGGTCATGGCAACGGGGAAACGAGACTTCGCGCGCACAGCCGATCGACCTGGTCAAACCGCGCTGTTGCGGCCCGAACACACGTCAATTTTGCTATTTGGCGTCTCCGGCTCGGTGATATGCTTGGAAAGTCATTATTGTAACGGCTCGCTCCGTTCACAGGCTCACCTGCAACATGTGCCAACTTCTCGGAATGAACTGCGCCGCGCCCACGGACGTCACGTTCTCCTTCACCGGCTTTGCGGCGCGCGGCGGCGTCACCGATCACCACGCCGACGGCTGGGGTATCGCTTTCTTCGAAGACAAGGCCTGCCGCCTCTTTATCGATCATCAATCGTCGGCCACCTCGCCGATCGCCGAGATGGTCAAGCGCTACCCGATCAAATCGAAAAACACCATCGCGCATATCCGCAAGGCGACGCAGGGACATATCCTGCTCGAAAACTGCCACCCGTTCATGCGCGAACTGTGGGGGCGTCACTGGATCTTCGCGCACAACGGCGATCTGCAAGACTATGCCCCTGAATTGACGGGCGTATACCAGCCGGTCGGCACGACCGACAGTGAACTCGCGTTCTGCGCGCTGCTGCAAGGTTTGCGCAAGGCTTTTCCGGGCGCGCAGCAGCCGCCGCTCGAAGAGCTGTTCGCCGCGCTCGAATCGCTCGCGCGCGAAATCACGCAGTACGGCGTGTTCAATTTCCTGATGTCGAACGGCCAGGCGCTGTTCGCGCATTGCTCGACGCATCTGCACTATCTCGTGCGGTGCTGGCCGTTTTCGACCGCGCATCTGGTCGACGCGGACGTATCGATCGATTTCGCCAAGTACACGACGCCGGAAGACCGCGTCGCGGTAATCGCAACCCAGCCGCTGACCGACAACGAAGTGTGGACCGCGTTCGCACCGGGCGATCTGCTGATGTTCCAGCATGGCGAGGTGATCGGCCGCGCCAACCTGCCGGTGCCGGCGTCGGTGCTCGACAAGCTGCGCAATCCGGCGCTCGACGCGTCGGCTTCGGCAACGACGATCGCGGCATCGACGGGCACCAGCGCGACCACGATCCCGTCCGACAGCGAAACCGATCTCGAAGCCGCCGACGACGCGGCAGCCTTCGAGTCATAAGCGGGCAAGCGCCGGTGGTACGACACCGCGCGAGCCGCGCGAACCAGATCTCGCCGCGAGAAACATCAGGCGCTCCCAACGAAAAAGCCGCTCCGGAGAGCGGCTTTTTCGCATCCGGCGCGAGACCGGACGAAGACCCGCGCGTGAACGTGAACCCTCAGTGCAGAATTTTCGCGAGAAAATCTTTCGCCCGATCCGACTTCGGATTCGCGAAGAAGTCTTCCTTGCGGTCGTCTTCGACGATCAAGCCCTTGTCCATGAAGATCACGCGGTGCGCGACCTTCTTCGCAAAGCCCATTTCGTGCGTCACGCACATCATCGTCATGCCTTCCCGCGCGAGTTCGACCATCACGTCGAGCACTTCGTTGATCATCTCCGGGTCGAGCGCCGAAGTCGGCTCGTCGAACAGCATCGCGATCGGGTCCATCGACAGCGCGCGCGCAATCGCCACGCGCTGCTGCTGACCGCCCGACAACTGCCCCGGATACTTGTCCGCGTGCGCGCGCAGACCCACGCGTTCGAGCAGCGTCAGGCCCTTCGCGGTCGCCTCGTCGTTCGAGCGGCCGAGCACCTTGATCTGCGCGAGTGTCAGGTTCTGCACGATCGACAGATGCGGAAACAGCTCGAAGTGCTGGAACACCATGCCGACCTTCGAGCGCAGCTTCGACAGATTGGTTTTCTTGTCCGTCAGCGACTGGCCGTTGATGACGATCTCGCCCTTCTGGAACGGCTCGAGGCCGTTGACGGTCTTGATCAGCGTGGATTTGCCCGAGCCCGACGGCCCGCACACCACGACTACTTCGCCTTTTTTGACTTCCGTCGTGCAGTCGGTCAGCACCTGGAACTGGCCGTACCACTTCGAAACATTCTTGATAGAGATCATCTTGCGACCTTTTTCTGAAGACCTTTGACGAGGCTCGACGCGATCACGCAGATCACGAAATAACACGCGCCCGCGAACAGTACCATCTCGACATTCGTGCCGTCACGGTCGCCAATATTCGTGGCGGTGCGGAAAAAGTCGGCGAGGCTGATCACGTAGACGAGCGACGTGTCCTGGAACAGCACGATACCTTGGGTGAGCAGCAGCGGCACCATCGCGCGGAACGCCTGCGGCAGCACGATCAGGCGCATCGCCTGCGGGTAGGTCATGCCGAGCGCGAACGACGCGTTGACCTGGCCGCGCGGCACCGCCTGAATGCCGGCGCGGATGATCTCCGAATAGTACGCCGCCTCGAACAGCGAAAACGCGACCATCGCCGACGCGAGCCGGATGTCGATGTCCGCCGACAGACCGAGCACGCTTTGCAATACCTGCGGCACGATCAGGAAGAACCACAGCAGCACCATCACGAGCGGGATCGAACGGAAGATCGTCACGTAGCCCTTCGCGAACCACTCGAAGGGTTTGATCGACGACAGCCGCATGATCGCGAGAATGGTGCCCCAGATGATGCCGAACACGATCGCGATCAGCGTGATCTTGAGCGTGACGATGGCGCCGGTCCACAGCGTAGGCAGCGCGCCCGGAATACCGCTCCAGTCGAAATGATGCATCACTTGCCTCCTATATAGCCGGGCAGCCGGGTTCTTGCTTCGACCCAGCGCATCAGTTGCATCACGATCAGGTTGATCAGCATGTACGCGACCGTAACCGCGATGAACGACTCATAGGTCTGCGACGTGTAGTCGACCAGTTGGCGCGCCTGCGCGGACAAATCGAGCAGACCGATCGTCGAGGCGACCGCGGAGTTCTTGAAGATATTCAGAAACTCGGAGGTGAGCGGCGGCACGATGATCCGGTACGCGACCGGCAGCAGCACGTAGCGGTACGTCTGCCATTGCGTGAAGCCCACCGCGAGACCGGCGGCGCGCTGGCCGCGCGGCAGCGCGTTGATGCCCGAGCGCACCTGCTCGCACACGCGCGCGGCGGTGAAGAGCCCGAGACAGATGATCGACGACGAAAAAAACTGCACGCCGGGCGGCAACTGCTTGAACCAGGTGCCGATCGAAACGGGCAGCAATTCCGGTATTACCAGATACCAGATGAAGAACTGCACGATCAGCGGAATATTGCGGAAGATCGCGACGTAGACGGTGCCGATGCCCGACGCCCATTTGTTCGGCACCGTGCGCAGCACGCCGAAGAACGAACCGACGATCAGCGCGATCACCCATGCCGACAGCGACACGGTGACCGTCACCCATAGCCCCGAGAGCAGCCAGCCCAGATAGGTAGTGGGCTCGCCGGTGGAGACGGGACTCAGCAGAATGCCCCAGTTCCAGTGATATGACATAACCAAGACTCCAGCAAAAAGAAACGGAAGAAGCGCGTGGCCCCTTCCGTTCCGTTCAGCGTTTCGAAAGTGTCGAAAAGCGGCTAAGGTTTAGTCGATTGCCTTGTCATTCGGGTTCTTGAACAGCGCCTTCATGTCGTCGCTCATCGGGAAGTTCAGGTTCAGGCCCTTCGGCGGGATCGGCGATTCGAACCAGCGCTTGTAGATCGTGTCGCCTTCGCCGGAAAGCTGGGTCTTCGCGATCGCGTCGTCGGCGACCTTCTTGAACTCCGGATCGTTCTTGCGCAGCATGCAGCCGTAAGCCTCACGCGATTGCGGCGTGCCGACGATCACGAAATCGTTCGGGTTGTTCGACTTCGCGCGCTCGCCGGCGAGCAGCGCGTCGTCCATCATGAACGCCGCGGCGCGGCCCGTCGACAGCGTCAGGAACGACTCGCCGTGATCCTTCGCGCTAATGATGTTCATGCCCATGTTCTTGTCCTGGTTCATCTTGCGAAGCAGGCGCTCGGACGTGGTGCCGGCGGTCGTCACGACCGTCTTGCCCTTCAGATCCGGGAAGTCCTTGATGCCGGAATCCTTCCTGGTCATCAGACGCGTGCCGATCACGAAGATCGTGTTCGTGAACGCGGCCTGCTGCTGGCGCTCGAGGTTATTGGTGGTGGAGCCGCATTCGATGTCGACCGTGCCGTTCTGCACGAGCGGAATGCGGTTTTGCGACGTGACCGGAACCAGCTTCACCTTCAGGTTCGGCATGTTCAGCTTCTGCTTGACGGCTTCGACCACCTTCATCGCGAATTCCTGCGAGTAGCCGATCACGTTCTGCTTGTCGTCGTAATACGAAAACGGAATCGACGATTCGCGGTGGCCCAGCGAAATCACGCCCGTGTCCTTGATCTTTTTCAGCGTGCCCGAATCTTGCGCATGCGCGCCGACCGTCAACAATCCGAGAGTAGCGAGCAGCAGCGCAGCTTTTTTAACCTTCATCTTGATCTCCTTGGCAAGAACCGGCGCCAGTTTAGCAAAGTAATTTTTCTGAAAGTATTGCTATTAACCATGCTGTTGCGCGCACGCCGCGAAGGATCACGGCGCCGGCGCGCGAGCCCTTCGCGGATATGCAAAGGCGGGCGGCATCGCTCACGATGCCGCCCGCCGGTCCGGGGCCTGTACGCCGTCTCGTGGACGGCGCTCACGCATGAAAAAGGGGGGCCGCGCCGCCCAGGCCAAGGCCGGGCCGCGCAACCGCCGTTTCAGACAACCTCAAACGGTATCAAAACAGGCTCGGGCAGAGCCGATCAGGGGTACAGGCCGCGCATTTCGCGCGCTTGCAGAATCCGCTTGCACGCGACGATGAACGCCGCGGTCCGCACCGACACGTTCTGCTCGCTCGACACCTGCCACACCGCGGCAAATGCTTCACGCATCACGCGCTCGAGACGCTCGTTGATCTCGTCCTCGGTCCAGAAGAAGCTCGAGAAATCCTGCACCCACTCGAAATAGGACACCGTCACACCGCCCGCATTCGCGACCACGTCCGGAATCACGAGGATGCCGCGATCGTGCAGGATGTCGTCGGCGCCCGTCGTGGTCGGGCCGTTCGCGCCTTCCACGATGATCTTCGTCCTGATCTTGCCGGCGTTCTTTTCGGTGATCTGGTTTTCGAGCGCCGCCGGAATCAGGATGTCCGATTCGACCGTCCAGAACTCTTCGTTCGTCGCCGCGTCCGCTTCCGGGAAACCGCCGACGCCGCCCGTCTTCGCGACGTACTCGAGCAGCGCGACCGCGTCGATGCCGGTCGACTTGTACAGCGAGCCGGTGTGGTCCTGCACCGCGACGACCTTCGCGCCCGCTTCCTGGAACAGACGCGCGGCGATCCCGCCGACGTTGCCGAAGCCCTGCACCGCGATGCGCGCTCCCTCGATGTCGAAGCCGATGCGGCGCGCCGCTTCGCAGCCGACCACGAACACGCCGCGGCCGGTCGCCTCGCGGCGGCCGAGCGAGCCGCCGAGCGTGATCGGCTTGCCGGTCACGACGCCGGTGGCCGTCTGGCCCTGGTTCATCGAGTAGGTGTCCATCATCCACGCCATGATCTGCTCGTTCGTGTTCACGTCCGGCGCGGGAATGTCGGTATTCGGTCCGATGATGATGCCGATTTCGCTCGTGTAGCGGCGCGTCACGCGCTCCAGCTCGCCACGCGACAGCGTGCGCGGATCGACGCGGATACCGCCCTTCGCGCCGCCGTACGGCACGTTCACCGCCGCGTTCTTCACCGACATCCACGCCGACAGCGCCATCACTTCCGAGAGCGTCACGTCCTGGTGATAACGCACGCCGCCCTTGCCCGGACCGCGCGACACGTTGTGCTGCACGCGATAGCCTTCGAAGTGCGCGACCGTGCCGTTATCGAGTTCGATAGGCACGTCGACGATCAGGATGCGCTTCGGGCGCTTCAGGGTTTCGAGCCAGCGGGACAGCGAGCCGAGATACGGCGCGACGCGGTCGACCTGGCGCAGGTAGTTGCCCCAGGGGCCGAGGTTTTCGCTATTGAGGTAGGAGGGAACGGACTGCAACGTTGTGGCGATTTGTGCGGCTTCTTGCTGGGATGACATGAACGCTCCGGCGTTGAACGAATACGTGCATTGTGGGAAAACGCCATTTTGAAATCCAATGCCGTTTCCTTATCCCGTTATGTTTTTCTTGCATAACGTTCGGAAAGCCGCAAATTCGCGTCGTCGGGACGCAGGTTCGATTCCGGTTTTCATGCCGCGCCGCGCCGCAATTCCTCCGACACCACATCCCACAACTGCCGCACGAGAAGCTGGCGCGCGTCGTCGCTGTGCGCCGCCAGCTTGTCGCGGTACAGGCGGATTTCCATGCTCAGCGTGAGCTGTCCTTCCGGCGTGCCGCGCGTCGCGCGGTCGAGACGGATCAGCCGGCCTTCGGCCACCGCATCCTCCACCGCGCTATGCGGCAGGAACGCGATGCCGTGGCCGGCGAGCGTCATCGCCTTGAGCCCCTCGGCCATGTCGGTTTCATACAGCCGGTCGAGATACAGGCGCTCCGGCGCGTTGGCGAGAATCACCTCGGTCATGCGCCCGAGGTACGCGTTCGGCGTATACGACAGATACGGCGCGGGCGCGTCGGCGGTACCCGGCAGCGTGTGGCGCGGGCGGCCCGCGCGGGACGGCGCCGAAAACGGGCTGATCGGCTCGTGGCCGAGCGTCAGCATGTCGTAGCGGCCCGGGTCGAGCGCGACCGGATGGCTCGGATGGTGGTAGCCCATCATCAGATCGCAGCCGCCCTCCACCAGCGACAATGCCGCGTCGTGCACGTTCAGCGCGCGCAGCCGGGTGTGAATCGTGCCCGTGCGCGCTTCGATGCGCTGCAGCCAGCGCGGGAAATAGGTCAGCGATAGCGTGTGCGGCACCGCGAATTCGATCGTCGCCTGCGGCGTCGCCGTATGCCCGCGCAGCAGCACGCGGGCCTCGTGGAATTGCGACAGCATCGCGAGCGCCTGCTCGTTGAACACCTGGCCGGCCGCGGTGAGCCGCGTCGGGTAAACCGAACGGTCGATCAGTTCGGTGCCGAGCCACGCTTCGAGCGCCTGGATCCGGCGCGAGAAAGCCGGCTGCGTGACATGCCGCAATTCCGCCGAGCGGCTGAAACTACGCGTTTCCGCGAGCGAAATGAAGTCTTCGAGCCATTTCAGTTCCATGCGATTGCGCTTGCCGGCGGGAGGGAAGAAGTCTGCATTCTAGCGGCGCGGCGTGCGCGGATGCGGCCCCGCAAGGCTCCACGGGGCCCCACGACGGCCCCAGCGGACAGCGGAGCGCCCGATACACGGTGGTAAAATGCGCGGTTCCCTCCGTTTCCGATCCGCTCCCCGAGCGCTCAACGCTTCCACCCGCCTCCATCATGTCCGACACCCACCCCGATACCCTGTTCGCGCTGAACGCGCTCTCCCCGCTCGACGGCCGCTACGCGTCGAAAACCGAAGCCCTGCGCGACTGGCTCTCGGAAGCCGCTTTCATGCGCAATCGCGTAACGGTTGAAATCCACTGGCTGATCGCGCTGTCGCGCGCCGGTTTCGCCGAAGTGCCGCGCTTCTCCGAGGCGTCCGAGCAGTTCCTGCTGCAACTGGCCGAGCGTTTCACCGCGCACGACGCCGCGCGCATCAAGGAAATCGAGCGCGTGACCAATCACGACGTGAAGGCGGTCGAATACTGGCTGAAGGAATCGGTCAAGGGTCGGGAAGAGCTGGAGCGCGCAAGCGAGTTCATCCACTTCGCGTGCACGTCGGAAGACATCAACAACACGTCGCACGGCCTGATGCTCGCCGGCGCGCGCGAACACGTGATCCTGCCGGCGCTGCGCTCGGTGCATCAGCGTCTCGTCGCGCTCGCGCACGCGCAGGCCGCCCAGCCGATGCTGTCGCGCACGCATGGCCAGCCGGCCAGCCCGACCACGCTCGGCAAGGAAATCGCCAACGTCGCCGCGCGTCTCGCGCGCGCAATCGACCGTATCGCGAAGGTCGAGCTGCTCGGCAAGATGAACGGCGCGGTCGGCAACTTCAACGCGCACCTGTCCGCGTATCCGGAGTTCGACTGGGAAGCGTTCTCGAAGGACGTCGTCGAAAATCGCCTGAAGCTCACGTTCAACCCGTACACGATCCAGATCGAACCGCACGACTACATGGCCGAGCTGTTCGACGCGGTCTCGCGCGCGAACACGATCCTGCTGGATCTGGATCGCGATGTGTGGGGCTACATCTCCCTCGGCTACTTCAAGCAGCGCACCAAGGCCGGCGAAATCGGCTCGTCGACGATGCCGCACAAGGTCAACCCGATCGACTTCGAAAACTCCGAAGGCAACCTCGGCCTCGCCAACGCGACGCTGCGCCACCTCGCCGACAAGCTGCCGGTGTCGCGCTGGCAGCGCGACCTGACCGACTCGACGGTGCTGCGCAACATCGGCGTCGCGTTCGGCTACTCGCTGCTCGCGTACGACTCGCTGATCCGCGGCCTCGACAAGCTCGAAGTGAACGCGCAGCGTCTGAACGAAGACCTCGACAATTGCTGGGAAGTGCTGGCCGAGCCGGTGCAGACCGTGATGCGCCGTTACGGCATCGAGAACCCGTACGAGCAACTGAAGGAACTCACGCGCGGCAAGGGCATCACGCGTGAAGCGCTGCAGAGCTTCGTCGGCGGTCTTGCGATTCCGCAAGATGCGAAGGACCGTCTGCTCGCGATGACGCCGGCGTCGTACATCGGCAACGCCGTCGAGCTGGCGAAGCGGATCGGCTGATCTGCGACGGCGCATAAAAAAAGCCGCTTCAAGCAAGCGGCTTTTTTTCGTCTGTACGCGGACGGCGAATCAATCAACGCTGCCCAATCTGCCTGAGCACGTCGTCGACGATCTCGTCCGGCGTCAGTTCGATGCTGACCGTGATCGCTTCGTCGTCACCCGGCTCCTCGAGCGTATCGAGCTGGCTTTGCAGCAGCGACGGATCGAAGAAATGCCCGGTGCGATGCCCCAGACGCTCGGCAAGCACCTCGCGCGACCCCTTCAGATAAACGAAGCAGACGTCCCGGTCGCCGGCGCGCAGGACATCGCGATACGAGCGCTTCAGCGACGAGCACGTGAACACCGCCGTCTCGGCCGCCCTCTGCTTTTCCTCGATCGCCGCGCGGATCGTTTTCAGCCACGGCCAGCGGTCTTCGTCGGTGAGCGGGATGCCGTGGTGCATCTTCTCCTTGTTGGCGGCGCTGTGGAACGCGTCGCCGTCGGTGAACGTGCAATGCAGGCGCACGGCCAGCATTTCGCCAATCTTCGTCTTGCCGGCGCCCGATACGCCCATTGCGATCAGAATCATCTGAAACTCCTTACAGGACCGCCGCGAGCGCGAAGGTCAGGCCCAGCCCCATCAGCGAGATGATGGTTTCGAGCAGCGACCACGTCTTGAAGGTCTGCCCCACCGTCATGCCGAAATATTCCTTGATGAGCCAGAAACCGCCGTCGTTCACGTGCGAGAAAATCAGCGAGCCCGAGCCGGTCGCGAGCACCAGCAGCTCCGGGCGGACCTGCACCGCGCCCGCCGCCGCGATCGGCGCGACGATGCCGCAGGCGGTGGTCATCGCGACCGTCGCCGAACCGGTCGCGAGGCGGATCATCGCCGCGACGAGCCAGCCGAACAGCAGCGGCGACAGGTGCGCGACGTTCGCCGCATTGACGATTTCCTTCGAAATGCCGCTGTCCATCAGCACGCGGCCGAAACCGCCGCCCGCGCCGACGATCAGCGTAATGCCCGCGATCGGCGCCAGACACTCGCCGCAGAACTTCTGGATCTGCTCGCGATTGAAGCCCCGGCTCGCGCCGAAGGTCCAGAAGCTGACGAGCACGGCCGTCAACAGCGCGACGTCGGTGTTGCCGAAGAAGCGCAGCAGGTCGTTCGGCAGCGTCTTCGGCGTCGAGACCAGATCGGCCCAACTGCCGATCAGCATCAGGATCACCGGCAGCAGCACCGTGAACAGCGTGACGCCGAAGCCCGGCAGGTCGCGCTGCTTCTTGCCGGCGCCGGCTATCGCGCCGTTGCCGTTTTGCTCTTCGTCGGCGAGGAATTGCGCGGCGAGCGCGTTTTCCTCCGGCAGCTTCACGTAGCGGCTCACCAGCAACGCGAACAGCGGACCGGCGACGATCGCGCACGGAATGCCGACGATCAGACCGTACGCGATCGTCCGGCCGATATCGGCGTGATATGCCTGCACCGCGAGCATCGCGGCCGGGTGCGGCGGCAGCAGACCGTGCACGACGGACAGACCCGCGACCATCGGCAGGCCGACCAGCAGCAGCGATTTATTGGTGCGGCGCGCCACGTTGAACGCGATCGGAATCAGCAGCACGAAACCGACCTCGAAGAACACCGGCAAACCGACGATGATCGCGACGAGCATCATCGCCCAGTGGATGTGTTTCTCGCCGAACAGGTTGATCAGCGTGGTGGCGATGCGCTCGGCGCCGCCCGACTCGGCCATCATCTTGCCGAGCATCGTGCCGAGACCGACCACGATCGCAATATGGCCGAGCGTGTTGCCGTTACCGGTTTCGAACGATTTGACGATCGTCTGCATCGGCATGCCGACCGCGAGGCCGAGCAGCAGCGAGACGATGATCAGGACGAGGAACGGATAAACCTTGTAGCGCGTGATCAGCAGGATCAGCAAGGCGATGGCGATCACTGCGTAGACCAGCAGCATGCTGCCGTGGACAGCTTCCATGAAGCTCCTCCTTTACGTTATTGATTTCTGAGTGCGGAACACGGCCAGCACTTCGTCTCACGGCAACCTGCGCGATGCCTGAAAACCCGGCTGGCGGCGCGGTCGCTGAATTTTACTGTCTGTTTACCCAACATGCGCCAGATCCAGCGCCCCTGGCGAGCAAAAAAAGAGTCTCGGCGCGACAGCCGTGAGCGGCTGTATCGACGAGACTCGGGATATCGGACCCGGTACGGTAACGGACGCCGATATCGTTCTTAATGAGCAGGCGCGGCCAGTTGGCTCGCGGCGCGCGCAAGGCGCGTGACTTCGTCCCAGTTCTGCGCGGCGAGCGCGGCCTTCGGCGTGAGCCACGAGCCGCCGACGCAGACCACGTTCGGCAGCGACAGGAAATGCGGCGCCGTTTCAGGCGTGATGCCGCCGGTCGGGCAGAACTTCAGCGTCGGGAACGGGCCGTGGAACGCCTGCAGCATCGGCACGCCGCCCGCCTGCTGCGCCGGGAAGAACTTCACGATCTCGTAGCCGAGTTCGAGCGCCATGATGATGTCCGACGGCGTCATCACGCCCGGCAGCAGCGGCAGGCCCGCGTCCTGCGCCGCCTGGTGCATCTCTTTGGTCAGGCCCGGCGACACGCCGAACTGCGCGCCCGCTTTTTTCGCCTGCAGGCAATGCTCGGGCTTCGTGATCGTGCCGACGCCGACCACGATGTCATCGGCGAGTTCGCACGCGCGCTCGATCGCGCCGATGCCCGCCGGCGTGCGCAGCGTGATTTCCAGCACCTTCACGCCACCCGCGTGCAATGCGCGCGACACGTGTTCGCCCTGCTCGACCGAGTCGAACGCGAGGACCGGAATCACCGGGCCGAGGCGCACGATATCGCTTACTGTTTTCGCCGTCATGGTCAGACTCCTTGTTTCTGCGGCACCGCGCCGGCTTGCGCGGTGCTCGTGTGTTTGTCGCTGTGCTTGTGGCCGTGTTGATGGTGGCTGTCATGGCCATGCGCGCCGCCCTCGCCGACCAGCCGGCCGAACACCGACGCGCCCTGCTCCGCCGGCGCCGCCGCCGCGCGGAGCACGCCGAACAGCTCGCGGCCGAAGCCGACTTCGTTGTCCGCCTGATGCTTCGGCTCGTCGCACTGGCGCGCCGCCCATTCGGCCGCGTCGATCTCGATGTCGAGCACGCCGGCCTCGGCGTCGATCACCAGCATGTCGCCGGTGCGGACCTTGCCGATCGGGCCTTGCAGCAATGCTTCCGGCGACAGGTGAATCACCGCCGGCACCTTGCCCGACGCGCCCGACATGCGGCCGTCGGTCACCAGCGCGACATGGAAACCCTGATCCTGCAACACACCGAGCAGCGGCGTCAAACGATGCAGTTCGGGCATGCCGTTTGCACGCGCGCCCTGGAAGCGCACCACCGCGATGAAGTCACGCTTCAGCTCGCCGTTATCGAACGCTTCCTGCACCGCTTCCTGCGAATCGAACACGATGGCGGGCGCCTTCACCTTGCGATGCTGCGCCGCGACCGCCGAAATCTTGATGACGCCGCGGCCGAGCTTGCCCTGCATCAGACGCAGGCCGCCGTCCGGCTGGAACGGCTCGTTGATACCGCGCAGCACCGCGGTGTCCGCGCTCGCGTCGGCGCCCGCCACCCACTGCAGCTTGCCGTCGATCAGCTTCGGCTCCTCGGTGTAGCGCTTCAGGCCCTTGCCCGCGACGGTGTTCACGTCTTCGTGCAGCAGGCCGCCTTCCAGCAGATTGCGCACGAGGAACGCGACGCCGCCCGCCGCGTGGAAGTGATTGACGTCGGCCTTGCCGTTCGGATAGATCTTCGCGAGCAGCGGCACCGCCTGAGACAGCGTGTCGAAATCGTCCCAGTCGATCACGATGCCCGCCGCGCGCGCAATCGCGACCAGGTGCAGCGTGTGATTGGTCGAGCCGCCGGTCGCCAGCAGCGCGATGATGCCGTTGACGATCGCCTTTTCGTCGACCACATGGCCAATCGGCATGTAGTTGCCGCGCTCGACCGTCATATCGAGCACGCGGCGCGCGGCCTGCGCGGTCAGTGCGTCGCGCAGCGGCGTATGCGGATGCACGAAGGCCGAGCCCGGCAGATGCAGGCCCATTACTTCCATCAGCATCTGGTTGCTGTTCGCGGTGCCGTAGAACGTGCAGGTGCCGTGACCGTGATACGCGGCGGCTTCCGCTTCGAGCAGCGCCTCGCGGCCGCACTGGCCGGTGGCGAACAACTGGCGCGTCTTGGCTTTGTCGTCGTTGGACAGGCCGCTCGCCATCGGGCCGGCCGGCACGAAGATGATCGGCAGATGGCCGAACTGCAGCGCGCCGATCAGCAGGCCCGGCACGATCTTGTCGCAGATGCCGAGGCACAGCGCCGCGTCGAACATGTTGTGCGTCAGCGCGACCGCCGTGCTCATCGCGATCACTTCACGCGAGAACAGTGACAGCTCCATGCCCGCGTTGCCCTGCGTGATGCCGTCGCACATCGCCGGCACGCCGCCCGCGAATTGCGCGACGCCGCCGTTTTCGCGCGCCGCCTGCTTGATGATGTCCGGGTAGTTTTTGTACGGCGCGTGGGCCGACAGCATTTCGTTGTACGAGGACACGATGCCGATGTTCGGCTCGCGGATCTGCTTGATGACGAGCTTGTCGTTGCCCTCGAGGCCCGCGAAACCGTGGGCCAGATTGGCACAGGAGAGCGCGCCGCGCGCCGGGAACTTGCCTTGCGCGTGATGGATGCGCGCCAGATACGCTTCACGGGTGGGCTTGCTGCGCTCGATCACGCGCTGCGTGACCTTCAACAATTGCGAATGCGGGGAAACCATCGGAGCTCCTTCGTCGCTGGCGGTGGGCATACGCATGGCGCCAGGCGGTATCGCGGGGTTGTGTTATCGGACGACGCCAATCTTAGTAGAAAAACTACACGATCGCAATCAAGAATTCTGCTGCAACGCCGCATCGCGCATATCGGCGAATCGCCCTATCTACGGTACTTTCAAGCGTTGCGATGGAAACCCAGGGAATACACTTACTCGCCGAAATGTAGTTTTTGTACCTAGCTTTTGTGCGCCATCGGCCGATCGGATATAGTCCACACGTTCTTCAGCATAGTGCGAGTTTTCCGATGATGCTGTCCCAGGTGGAAGAGATGCGCGACCAGTTGCGCCCGTCCGAGCGCAAGCTGGCCGACTACGTGATCGAGGCACCGCGCGAGGTGCTCGATCTGTCGATGACCGAGGTCGCCGCGCGCGCGGGCGTCAGTCAGCCGACGATCGCGCGGTTCTGTCACGCGCTCGGCTTTTCGGGGTTTCGCGAGTTCAAGATCCGTCTCGCGCAGGGTATCGCCGCGGAAGTGCCCGCCGTCTATCGCGACGTGCGGCCCGACGAGCCGACGCCGGGCGTCGCCGCGAAGGTGCTCGACCGGACCATCGGCGCGCTGATCCAGGTGCGCAACAACCTGTCGTCGGATAGCGTCGCGGCGGCGATCGACATCCTCGCGCGGGCGCGGCGCATCGAGTTCTACGGCGCGGGTGGCTCGGGCATCGCCGCGCTCGACGTGCAGCACAAGTTCTTTCGCCTCGGCATGCCGAGCGTCGCGTATTCGGACCCGCATACGTTCCTGATGTCGGCGGCGCTGCTGGGCGCGGGCGACGTGGTCGTCGCGATCTCGAACACCGGCCGCACGCGCGACATCATCGACGCCGCGAAGGCCGCGCTGCACGCGGGCGCGAAGGTGATCGCGATCACGCATGGCAACTCGCCGCTCGCGCGGCTCGCGACGGTGGGTCTTTTTGCGAACGTCGACGAAGACACCGACATCTTTTCGCCGATGACCTCGCGCGTGTCGCATCTGGCGATCGGTGACATTCTCGCGGTGGGCGTCGCGCTGAGCCGCGGGCCGGATCTGGTGGAAAAGCTTGCGCAGACGAAGGAGGTGATCCACCGGCGGCGGGTGGATTCGCAGGGGTGATGCGGCGATACGTTCAGACGTAAATAAGCGCGCAGGCGCGTCGAAGGCAGCCGCTCAAAACGGCTTGATCACCACCAGCGCGACGGCCGCCAGCATGCCGAGCACCGGCAACTCGTTGAACATCCGGTACCACTTGTCCGAGCGGCGATTCTCGCCGCGCTCGAAGCGCCGCAGCAGCACGCCGCAATAAATGTGATAGATGACCAGCAGCACGACCACGCCGACCTTCGCGTGAATCCACCCCTGTCCGCTGCCGATGCCGATTACGAGCCATAGCCACAACCCGCAGGCGATGGCCGGCACCGCGATGAAGCTCATGAAGCGGAACAGCTTGCGCGCCATGATCAGCAGACGCGCCGTCGCCGCGGGCTCCGTTTCCATCGCCAGATTGACGAAGATGCGCGGCAAATAGAACAGGCCGGCAAACCAGGAGGCAATCAATACGATGTGAAACGTCTTTACCCAAAGCATCGGCGGTCCCTTGTCGTGTGGTGCGGCGAAGCGCTCACTGCCGGCCCTCGCCGTGCCCCAGCACGACGTATTTCAGCGACGTCAGTCCGTCGAGGCCGACCGGGCCGCGCGCGTGCAGCTTGTCGTTCGAGATGCCGATCTCCGCGCCGAGGCCGAACTCGAAGCCGTCCGCGAAACGCGTCGATGCGTTGACCATCACGCTCGCCGAATCGACTTCGCGCAGGAAGCGCATTGCGCGGTCGTGATCTTCGGTGACGATCGCGTCGGTGTGCTGCGAGCTGTATGTGTTGATGTGTTCGATCGCCGCGTCCAGATTGTCGACGACCTTGATCGCGAGCACCGGCGCGAGGTATTCGGTGCGCCAGTCTTCCTCGGTCGCGTCGACGAGCGGACCGACGCCCGCATCGGCGAGTACCGCGCGCGCCGCCGCGTCGACGCGCAGTTCGACGTCCTTGCCGCGATACAGCTTGCCAAGCGGCGGCAGCACTTCCGCCGCGATGCCGCGCGCGACCAGCAGCGTTTCCATCGTGTTGCAGGTGCCGTAGCGGTGCGTTTTCGCGTTGTCGCAAACATTGAGCGCCTTCGCGAGATCCGCGCGATCGTCGACATACACGTGGCAGATGCCGTCGAGATGCTTGATCATCGGCACGCGCGCTTCGTTCATCAGCCGCTCGATCAGGCTCTTGCCGCCGCGCGGCACGATCACGTCGACGTATCCGGTCATCGTGATCAGCTTGCCGACCGCCGCGCGGTCCGGGGTCGCGACCACCTGCACCGCGTCCTGCGGCAGACCGGCCGCCGCGAGCCCTTCGCCGATCAGCTTCGCGAGCGCGGTATTGCATTCGAGCGCCTCGGAGCCGCCGCGCAGGATCGTCGCGTTGCCGGACTTCAGACATAGCGCCGCGGCGTCGATCGTCACGTTCGGGCGCGATTCGTAGATGATGCCGATCACGCCGAGCGGCACGCGCATCTGCCCGACCTGGATGCCGCTCGGCCGGTACTTGAGGTTGCTGATCTCGCCAATCGGATCGGCGAGCGCCGCGACCTGGCGCAAGCCTTCGACCATCGTCTTGAGCGCCTTGTCCGACAGCGTCAGACGATCGATGAACGCGGCGTCGTGACCCTTGTCGCGGGCGCGCTCGAGATCGCGCGCGTTGGCGGCCTTCAGCAAGTCGGCATCGCGCTCGATAGCCTCGGCGACGGCCGCCAGCGCGGCGTTCTTCGCGGCGGTCGACGCACGCGCCATCGCGCGCGAAGCTTGACGGGCGCGCCGGCCGAGGTCGGTCATGTACTGGTCGATATCCATGGTCATTCTCGTGATGCCTCGCACTGTAGTGCGCGATGGTCGGGCGGGATTAGCGAAAGATCGAACGATTGTAAGTCGGGTGCAGGGGCTTTGCTTGCTTACGGGCGCCTGGTGCGCCGCGGTGTCGCGGACTCGCTCATGGATTGCGCGGAGTGCGGCGCACGGACCGGGGGGTCGGAAGCACGCAGCGAGCGGCGGTTGTTGCTTTGCTTGTGCTTTGACTTGCCGCTTCATTTGCCGCCGCGCCCGTCACTTCAACGCCGGCGCGAAACATGAAACGTCATGCCCGGCAAAGCTCACCGCCCTGCCCGCGTCGCGCGTCAGACTGGCCTGCGCGCGGGCACGGCGGCGGAAGCCCGAGGTTGTGGCGGCGGCACTGGCGGCGCTGCCGATGGTCCAGGCGCGGCCACGGTCATCGCGAGTTCGAACAGGCCATCCCACGGATCGGGCGGCGGAGCGTTGCGGTGATTGCCCGGCGTGCCGCCGGACAATCCCTTCACCTGCCGGTCGAGCCGCGCCGCCAGTGCCAGCGCCTTCTCCAGCGCCGCTTCGCTCACGCGCGACAGCGCCGGCCCGATCAGCCGTTCGCGCGGCCCCCACACGCGGTTCTCGCGCGTAAGCATCGCGAGCGGCTTGCCGGCCACAACACCGCGCTTGATCCGCAGCAGCGTGCGCACTTCCTCGACCACGGCCCACAGCACCAGCACAGCGGCCTCGCCTTCGCCGCGCAACCCGTCGAGCATGCGCGCCAACCGGCCGACGTCGCCCGCCAGCATCGCCTCGTTGAGCTTGAACACGTCGTAGCGCGCGACGTTGAGCACCGCATCCTGAATCTGGTCGAAGCTCAGCGAGCCCGACGGATACAGCAGCCCGAGTTTCTGGATTTCCTGATGCGCGGCGAGCAGATTGCCTTCGACGCGCTCGGCGATGAACGCGAGCGCGCGCCGCCCTTCCTCGCCGGCCGCCACGCGCTGGCCCTGGGCCGCGAGCCGCTGCCCGACCCAGTTCGGCAATTGCGCACGCTCGACCGGATCGATCTTCAGCGCGACGCCCGCGTCGGCGAGCGCGGTAAACCACGCCGACTTCTGCGTGGCCGCGTCGAGGCGCGGCAGCGTGATCATCGTCAGCACGTCGTCGTTGACGCCGGCCGCGAGCGCCTTCAATGCGTCCGCGCCTTCCTTGCCCGGTTTGCCCGACGGAATGCGCAGCTCGACGAGCTGGCGGTCGCCGAACAGCGACATCGACTGGCTCGCGCCCAACAGCGAACTCCAGTCGAAACCGCGCTCGACCGTGAACACCGAACGGTCGGTGAAGCCCGCCGCGCGCGCCGCCGCCCGGATGCGGTCGCAGGCTTCCTGCGTGAGCAGGTGCTCGTCGCCGTACACGACGTACAGTCCGGCGAGTCCCTTGGCGAGATGCGCTTCGAGCGCGTCAGGTCGCAGTTGCATGGCTAGCGGTCGGCGGAAAGGATGAAATGCGGGAAATCACGCATGGCGGTCGTGAATAACGCTCATGAATAACCTCGCGCTCACAGCGGCGGCGGCGGCAGCGGCGCGCGCGGCGCAACGCCCGGCACGGCTTCGCCCGGCGCCGGATGAAGCGAGCGCACCACGCCAAGACGGCGGGTCAACTGGTCGATCGCGTCGCTTTCCATGTCGGCGAACAGGATGTCGGACTCGGCGGCCTTCGCCTGCGAGAACTGGTCGCTATAGGTCATCGCGCGGTTCAATGCGATCACGCTCGTGGGGATCAGCACGGTACCGTCCTTGCCGGTCAGCGTGTAGATCATCTGCAGATTCAACTGGTACTCAGCGACGACGCCGAGCGAGTTCAGCGTCAGCGTGTTCTGGTTGCGATTCTGCGTGATCCGCAGGATCGCGTCGGCGTTGGCGGGCGAGTTGACCACCACCGTGTCGCTGCCGCCCTGGATCATGCGCGTGAGCCGCGCGGCGGCGGCCGGGGTTGCGCCGGTCACATACAGGCGCTTGAACGCGTAGTCCTGCTGGCCGCGCAACTGGAAGCCGCAGGCCGATAACATCATTACGCTGCAAGCGAGCGTCAAAAACGATCTGCGAGTCACATTCACTCCCGGTTCGCTGTGGATTCGCGGTGCCGGGGAGCGCAGCGGCGCTCCGTCCGACGGATGATGCGGTGGCAACGTCAAACGACCACGTTCACGAGACGGCCCGGCACCACGATGATCTTCTTCGGCGCCTTGCCCTCGCTGAACTTCGCGACCATTTCGTGCGCGGCCGCGAGCTGCTCGATCGCTTCGCGCGACGCGTCCTTCGCGACCGTCAGCGCGCCGCGCACCTTGCCGTTCACCTGCAGCACGAGTTCGATCTCGGCCTGCTCGAGCGCCTTCTCGTCGACCTTCGGCCACGGCGCGTCGAGCAGCGTGCCGAATTCGTCCGCGTAGCCGAGTTCCTGCCACAACTGGAACGTCTGATGCGGCACGACCGGGTACAGCACGCGCAGCATCACGCCGTAGGTTTCGCGCAGCACGGCCGGCTGGGCGCCCTTCGCGCCGTCGAGCGCGTTGAGCATTTTCATCGCGGCCGACACCACCGTGTTGTACTGCAGACGCTGATAGTCGAAATCGGCCTGCTTCAGCACGGTATAGATCTCGCGGCGCAGCGCCTTGTCGGCGTCGTTCAGTTGCGCGGCGTCGAGCTGGCCGCCCGCGCGCAGCGCGGCTTCATTCGTGTAACCGAAGTTCCACACGCGGCGCAGGAAGCGGCTCGCGCCCTCGACGCCCGAACCCGACCACTCGAGCTGCTGCTCCGGGGGCGCAGCGAACATCACGAACAGACGCGCGGTATCCGCGCCGTGCTGATCGATCAGCATCTGCGGATCGACGCCGTTGTTCTTCGACTTCGACATCTTCTCGACACCGCCGAGCACGACCGGCTGGCCGTCCTCGTTGAGCACCGCGCCGACCGGGCGGCCCTTGTCGTCGAACGACACGGTCACATCCGCCGGGTTGTACCAGGTCTTCTTGCCCGCTTCGTTTTCGCGGTAGTACGTCTCGTTGAGCACCATGCCCTGCGTGAGCAGGTTCTTCGCCGGCTCGCCGAACTTCACGAGGCCGAGGTCGCGCATCACCTTCGCCCAGAAGCGCGAGTACAGCAGATGCAGGATCGCGTGCTCGATGCCGCCGATGTATTGATCCATCGGCGCCCAGTAGTCGGTACGCTCGTCGACCATCGTCTTCGCGTCCGGCGACGCGTAGCGGTAGAAGTACCACGACGAATCGACGAAGGTGTCCATCGTGTCGGTTTCGCGCCTGGCCGCGCCGCCGCATGTCGGGCAGGTGCAGTTCACGAACGCCTCGGACTTCGCGAGCGGATTGCCCGTGCCGTCCGGCACGAGGTCTTCCGGCAGCACGACCGGCAGGTCCTTTTCCGGCACCGGCACGTCGCCGCACGTCGGGCAGTGGATGATCGGGATCGGCGTGCCCCAGTAGCGCTGGCGCGACACGCCCCAGTCACGCAGACGCCACGTGATCTGTTTGTCGCCGAGGCCGAGTTCTTTCAGGTCGGCGGCGATGCGGTCGATCGCCTCGTCATACGAAAGGCCGTCGTACTTGCCGCTGTTGACCAGCGTGCCGGTCTTCTCGCCGTACCACTCCTGCCACGAGTCGGTCGAGAACGGCTTGCCTTCGACCGTCACCACCTGTTTGACCGGCAGACCGTATTTCTTCACGAACGCGAAGTCACGCTCATCGTGCGCCGGCACGCCCATCACCGCGCCTTCGCCATAGCTCATCAGCACGTAGTTGCCGATCCACACCTCGACCTTCTCCTGCGTCAGCGGATGCGTGACGTAGAAGCCGGTGGCCATGCCCTTCTTTTCCATCGTCGCGACGTCGGCTTCGGCGACGCCGCCGCGCTTGCATTCGTCGATGAAGACCTGCAATTCCGGCTTGTCCCGCGCAAGACGCGTGGCGAGCGGATGCTCGGCGGCGATCGCGCAGAACGTGACGCCCATGATCGTGTCGGCGCGCGTCGTGAACACGCGCAGCAGCTTCTGTTCACCGTCGATTTCATACGGGAAGCCGAAGTTCACGCCGAAGCTCTTGCCGATCCAGTTCTGCTGCATGATCTTCACGCGCTCGGGCCAGCCGAGGCCTTCGAGGTCGTTCAGCAGTTCGTCGGCGTACTGCGTGATGCGCATGTAGTACATCGGGATTTCGCGCTTCTCGACGAGCGCGCCCGAGCGCCAGCCGCGCCCGTCGATCACCTGCTCGTTGGCGAGCACGGTCTGGTCGACCGGGTCCCAGTTCACGGTGCCGGTTTTCTTGTACGCGATGCCCTTTTCGAGCATCTTCAGGAACAGCCACTGGTTCCACTTGTAGTAATCGGGGCTGCAGGTCGCGACTTCGCGCGACCAGTCGATCGCGAGGCCCATCGACTGCATCTGCTTCTTCATGTAAGCGATGTTGTCGTAGGTCCACCGCGCGGGCGGGACGTTGTTGGCCATCGCCGCGTTTTCCGCCGGCATGCCGAACGCGTCCCAGCCCATCGGCATCAGCACGTTGTAGCCGTTCATCCGCAGATAGCGGTACATCACGTCGTTGATCGTGTAGTTGCGCACGTGCCCCATGTGCAGCTTGCCCGACGGATACGGCAGCATCGAAACGCAATAGAACTTGGGCTTGTCGGTGGTTTCCGTCGTCTTGTAGGCGTCGATGGCGCGCCATTGTCCTTGCGCGGTGGCTTCGACGTCGGAGGGAACGTATTTTTCGTGCATGGTGTGATGGGATCGCTGGGTTCGGTGCTTTCGCACCGGCCTGGTGCTCTGCGGGATGTTGTTGCGTCGCTTCCCCGTCGGCGGGGAAAGGGCTGATTATACCGTTCGCGCACGGGTGCGCCGCGCGGCGTGGCGGGTGCGCCTGGGGGCCGGGCGCCCTCTCAGTGCTGCGCCGCGGGCGGCGGCGAGTCCGTCACGAAGCCGATGCGCTCCAGTCCCGCCTGCTGCGCGGCGCCCATCACCTGCGCGATGACCTCGTAACGCGTCGAGCGCTCCGCGCGCAGCTGGATGTCCGGCTGGTCCGCCTGCTTGCCGGCCTCGGTGAACCGCGCGCGCATCTGCGCGAGCGTGATCGGCTGGCTGTTCCAGTACAGCCGGCCGGCCGCGTCGATGGAAAGCGCGATGGTCTGCGGGGTCTGACGCGCGGGCGCCGCCGCGACCTTCGGCAGATCGAGCCGGATCGCGTGCGAGAACAGCGGCGCCGTAATGATGAAAATGACGAGCAGCACGAGCATCACGTCGATCAGCGGCGTCATGTTGATCTCGGCCATCGGCGCGGCCGTCTGCTTCTTCTCGAGTCCGCCGAATGCCATCTCGCCTCCTTGCGTCTGAGCTATGCCGGGCCTCGCTGCCCTTCCTGAACCGCTTTCAGGTGTGCGCGGCGCGTCAGCGGTGCGTCTCGTGAGCCGAAGCCTGCTGTACGCGCGCCGGCGCCTGGGTTTGTTCGGCAGGTCCGCACACGTACGCGTGCAGATCGTGCGCGAAACCGTCGAGCTCTTCCGATAATTGCCGCACGAGACGCCCCAGCACGTTGTACGCAAGCACCGCCGGAATCGCGACCACGAGGCCGAATGCGGTCATGATGAGCGCCTCGCCGACGGGGCCCGCGACGTTCTCGATCTGCGCCTGGCCGCTCGCCGCGATGCTGCCGAGCGCATGATAGATGCCCCATACGGTGCCGAGCAGGCCGACGAACGGCGCCGTGCTGCCGACCGACGCGAGCAGCACCTGGCCGAACTCGAGCCGCCGCTGCGACGCGTTGAGCGCCTGGCGCAACGCCCGCAGCACGCGTTCGCTTCGCTCGACGCGCGCGAGCAGCGCGCCCGGAATATCCACCTCGGCCGCGTGCAGCGCCGCCTCGGCAAGCGGCGCGAACACGCGCTCGCGGTCCGCGCGGCGCAGCACCGCGACGCCTTCGGCGAGCGTCGGCGCCTGCCAGAACCGCGCGATCGCCCGTGTGGCCTGGCGCTTCGCGCGCGTGAGAATCCAGCTCTTGACGATCAGAAAGCACCAGCTCGCAATCGACATGGCCAGCAGCACATACGCGACGCCATGCGTGATCGCGTCGCTCGTTTGCAGGTAATGGATGATGCCGCTGCTGCCTGCCATCTGACCTCGCCGTGGGAAAGTGACTTCAGGAGGGCGCGCCGGAATGCGCCGCCCGCCTCTCGCGCAACAACCGGCCCCGCTCAACGCAGGCCGAGTACGTCCTGCATGTCGAAGAAGCCGGTTGCGTGGCCTTCGAGGAAGCGTACAGCACGAAGCGCGCCTTGAGCATACGACAGACGGCTCGCCGATTTGTGCGTGATTTCGATGCGCTCGCCGATGCCCGCGAACAGCACCGTATGATCGCCGACGATATCGCCGCCGCGGATCGCCGAAAAACCGATCGTGGACGGATCGCGCTCGCCGGTCACGCCTTCGCGGCCGTAGACCGCGCAGTCGTCGAGATTGCGGCCGAGCGCGTGGGCGATTACTTCGCCCATCGTCAGCGCGGTGCCGGACGGCGCGTCGACCTTGTGACGGTGATGCGCCTCGATGATCTCGATGTCGTAGCCGGTCGAGAAATGCCGCGCCGCGTATTCGAGCAGCTTCAGCGTGACGTTCACGCCGACGCTCATGTTCGACGCGAACACGATGCCGATTTTTTCCGACGCCGTGCGCAACTGCGCTTTCTGCCCGTTATCGAAGCCGGTCGTGCCGATCACCATTTTCACGTCGTGGCGCTGCGCCGCTTCGAGGTGCGCGAGCGTCGCGTCGGGGCGCGTGAAGTCGATCAGGTAGTCGGATTCGGCGAATACACGCTCGATGTCGTCGCTCAGCAGCACGCCCGTCTGCTTGCCGAGGAACGCACCGGCGTCCTGGCCGATCTGCGCCGAGCCCGTGCGGCAGAGCGCGCCGGACAGCGTGGCGCCGGCATCGTCGAGGACGGTTTCGATGAGCATCCGGCCCATACGGCCCGATGCGCCAGCAATGGCAATTTTCATGACGATAAGGGTTCGAAAGATACAACCGGGGATGGTCCGGTAAACGCGCCGGAAATGCGTCGACGCGGGCGCGCCGGCGCGCCCGGCACAAGCGAAACACGCTCAGGCGGCAAAATCGGACAGCAGGCTCATGGAACCTGCCCGGGCCGCTCACGCGGGTGGCGCATGCGGGCAAAGCACGCCGGCCACCCGCTTCACAACATCGACAAGCGACTCAGTCGGCCGTTCCCGACGTCGACGAAGAACCGGTCGACGGGGCGGTCGAGGTCGAACTGCCGCTATTCGAGCTGCCGCTATTCTGCGAGCCCGTCGGGCCGACCGGGTTGCTCTGCGTGGTCGGGGCCGGCGGCGGCGGACGATGGAACTGGAACTGCGGCTGGCCACCGCCCGTCGGGCCCTGAGTCGGGATACCACCGGCGTTCACGGTCGGCACACCCGAGCGCACGGCCGGCGCGGTGCCCGACGGCGACGCCGCGCTCGTCGCGCGATTAGCGGCCTGCGCGGCTTCCGCGTTGGCGTCCATGGACGGCGTGGCCGCTTCGACGGCGCCTTCGACCGACGGCGAGCGCGTCGTGTCCACCGTGGCCGGCGCGGTGGCCACTGCCGCGCTCGCGGCGGCGGCGTCGCTGGCGGCCACTGCATTCGCGGCCTCGGCGGCACTCGTCGCGCGCACCGGCGCCGCGTTTGGCCGCCGGCCGCGCCGGTCGCCATCGATTTCGGCCAGCAATTCGAGATTGGTCGGAAGATCTTCGCCGCCGGTCCAGTGGGTCACGAGGTCACCCGAGAAGAACACGACGAAGTCGCGCTGTTGCACGATCGAGGTCGAGCCGCGCTTGAAATAGAACACGTAATCCCAGCGGTTGGCATGGAACATGTCGGTCAGAAGCGGCGTGCCGAGCAACTGGCGCACCTGCGCGCGCGACATGCCGACCTTCATCTGGTCAGCCATTTCCTGTGACACGAAATTACCTTGCACGACCGTAATCCGATACGGCGTAATACTCTGGGCGATGCGCTGGGTCAGGCTGTCGTACGTGGAACATCCGGCAAGAACCGCGACAGTCGCAACAGCGATCAAGGTACCCCGCATGCGGCTCCCCCGGTAAATCAATTGAGATTTGGAAATCATTTCACTCACCGTGCGGGCCCGTTGACGAGCCGCGCTTCATTCCATCGAAGATGACCAGAACGGCAAAAACACATTACTATGAGAGCCCAGCATTGTACTCTAGGGATCCCTTGTCATGACCAATCCAACCGATCTCAAGAATATCGGGCTCAAGGCGACCCTTCCGCGCCTCAAAATCCTTGAGATCTTCCAGCACAGCCCGGTGCGTCACCTGACCGCCGAAGACGTGTACCGCAACCTCCTGCACGAGGAACTCGATATCGGTCTCGCCACCGTGTATCGCGTGCTGACGCAGTTCGAGCAGGCCGGCCTGCTTTCGCGCAGCAATTTCGAATCGGGCAAGGCGGTGTTCGAACTGAACGAGGGGTCGCACCACGACCACCTCGTGTGCCTCGATTGCGGGCTGGTCGAAGAGTTCTTCGACTCCGAAATCGAAAGCCGTCAGCAGTCCATCGCCAAGGAACGCGGCTTCAAGCTGCAGGAACACGCGCTGGCGCTCTATGGGGCGTGCACGAAGGAAAACTGCCCGCATCGCAAGCACTGATGCACTGATGCGCCGCCGGCCGCGTGGGAGCATGCGGCCCGGCAAATCAGAAAAAAGACCCGGCCGATTTCCATCGGCCGGGTCTTTTTTCGTTGGGACGTTGTAAGGGTTGGGAAGCTTGAAATGCCTGCGGCATCCGCCGCTATGCGATCACTGCGGCGCTCGCCTCGAACGCGAGCCGCCACCGCTCGGCGAGTTGCAATTCGTCACAATTAGGCTGTTCTCCACCGCGATCGACCACGACGAAATCGCTGACCTGATCGAGCGCGAGCAGCGGGTGATGCCAGACCCCTTTCGCGTAATTGATGCCCTGCCACGCGTCGGTCCAGAACGCGCGCATGCGCGCCGGATCGAATTCGCCCGCCGGCGCGACCACCACCAGGTAGCGGCACGCCTGCAACGGAATGAACGCCTGGCTGCCGAGCGGATGCCGCTCCATCATCGTGATGTCGACGGGCAGCACGCGCGGCTGCGCGCGAAACAGGTTGATCAGCGGCCGGCCGCCGTGCTCCGTCACGTCGACGCGGGCAAGGTCGTGATAACGCTCGGTCGTGCCGCCGTTGATCGGAAAATGGCGCGCGCCGTCGAGTTCGATCACGTCGCCGAACGGCGCGAATGCGGCGCGCGTCAAGCGCTCCATCTGCAAGGTCTTCATGCGCATTGCTCCCGTTTCGCTCCGTTACGCGATCTCGCCCCACAGGCGCAGACGCGACACGCCGCCATCCGGGAAGATGTTGAAGCGCACGTGCGTGACCGGCCCGAGCGCGGCGAGCCCGTCGGTGAACGTGTGCACGTGATCCATCTGCAGTTTCTGCTCGTCGAGCAGCACCGGCCAGAACATCGCCTGCGTGACGAGGGAGTCGTCGGTGCCGCCCGTCACCGACGCCGCCTGTAGCGAGCAGCGGTCCGGGAAATTGCCCTTGAAGTGCGCGGTGTCCACTTCGATCTTGCGGATCACGCCCGGGCACGCGAGCGCGACGATCGCCCAGTCGTTACCCGGCTCGCGACGGCGGCGGGTTTCCCAGCCGTCGCCCATGTTGACGCCGCGGCCCGGCATCAGGATCTGCGACGCGGGTCCGAAATGCTGATTGTTCGCGGCGACCAGGTACGCGCCATTCTCAATCGCGGCGAGGTCGAGCAAGGTGCCGCGCTCGACGCGGCTCCAGTCGCGCTGCGGCTGGCCGTACACACGCAGACGCGCGAGACCACCGTCCGGATACAGGTTCACGCGCAAATGCGTGAACGGGCGCGCATCGTTCACTTCGACGTAGTGATGCTGATTGCCCTGCAGCGTCGTGGCCGGCACGAGCGTCTGCCAGTCGGCGTGATCGGGCGGCATCTCGCCATCGACGTAGCAGCCGTCGATCGACGCGGCCGGGGGAAAGTTGCCGGTGAAGTGGCTCGTATCGAGGTCGACGCCGTGCACGACGCCCGGCCGGGCGAGGCGGATCACGCAGTGGTCGTGGCCGGTCGTGCGTTTGCGGCGGGTTTCCCAGCCATCCATCCACTTGCCGTGGTCGTCGTATTTACCGGGGATGAACACCGCCGGCTGCGGTTCGAGCATGCGTTCTTTCGGCGCGAAAAATTCGTCGCTGGCGAAAAGCGCTTTCGCGCCGAGGCGCGGATCGGCGAGGTTCATGTAGCGGCGCGTGAAGGCGGGAGCATTCGGGTCGAGGATCGGATTGGCCATGATTGTGTCAGTCAGGTAGCGAAAGTTCAGGAACAGCCGGCGGAGTGACGGCATCCGCCGACGGGGTGTGCGCGCCGCGGCGGCACGCGAAATCGGGTTGTTGCAAGCGCGAAGCTTCGTTCTCGGCCCGACTGGTCAGACCGCCGGCGCGTGGTCGCCGCCGGCCGGCTCGACGGGCGCGTCGTCGACGGCGGGCACGTAGCGCAGCGCCGCGTCGCGATTCAGCACACGATGGGCGCGGGCCCGGTCGATATCGTTTTCCCACACGGCGACGACCACCGTCGCGACACAGTTGCCGATCAGGTTGGTCAACGCGCGGGCAATGCCGACGAACCAGTCCACCGGCAGGATCAGCACGAGGCCGAGCACGGGAATCGCCGGAATCGCGGACAGGGTCGCCGCGAGAATCACGATCGCCGAGCCCGGGATGCCGTGCGCGCCCTTCGACGTCACCAGCGACACCAGCACCACGACGATCAGGTCGTGAATCGACAGCGGGGTGTTGGTCGCCTGCGCGATGAAGATGACCGCGAGCGTCAGATAGATCGAGAAACCGTCGAGATTGAACGAGTAGCCGGTCGGAATCACGAGGCCGACCGTCGAATCCTTGACCCCCATCCATTCGAGCTTGCGCATGATCTGCGGCAGCACGGCGTCGGACGACGCGGTGCCGAGCACGATCGACAGTTCCTCGCGCAGGTAGCGAATCAGCTTGAAGATGCTGAAGCCCGCGAGCCGCATCACCACGCCGAGCACGACTGCCACGAACACGATGCAGCTCAGGTAGAACACGAGCACGAGCATGCCGAGCTGCTTCAGCGACTCGACGCCGTAAGTGCCGGTCGTGAACGCAATCGCGCCCAGCACGCCGAGCGGCGCGAGCTTGATGATGAAGCTCATCACGCGGAAAAACACCTGCGACAGTTCATCGATCAGGCCGCTCACGCGTTGCGCGCGCTTGCCGAGCAGCGACAGCGCCGAGCCGAACAGCACCGAGAACACGAGGATCTGCAGGATGTCGCCGGTCGCGAACGCGTTGAAGGCGGTCTCGGGGATGATCTTCAACAGAAAGCCCGCGGTGTCCTTCAGGCTCTTCGCATGCTCGGTATAGCTCGCGAGCGAGGCCGGATCGAGCGAATTCAGGTTGATGTTCATGCCGACGCCGGGCCGCGTCACGTACGCGAGCACCGCGCCGATCACGAGCGCGATCGTCGTCATCGCCTCGAAGTAGACCACCGCCTTCACACCGACGCGCCCGACCTTGCGCAGGTCGCCCGCGTGCGCCATACCGCTCACGACGACGCAGAACACGATCGGTCCGATCACCATCTTGATGAGCTTGAGAAAGCCGTCGCCGAGCGGACGCAACGACTGCGCGAAATGCGGAAAAACGGCACCGAGCACGATGCCCACCACTAGCGCTATGACGACCCGTCCAAATAGCGAATTGAAAAATTTCAACACGGCTTCCTCCTGGTGAAGATGTTTCTGGGCTGCATCTGTTCTGACTGGTATGACCAGTGCTGTTATGGCAAATAGTAGGAAGCCGATATATTCGCGTCAAGGATTCGTCGAACAGTGTTTACCCGCTGTTTCTTCGGCGATTTCGGGGGTCGGATTGCGGATCCAGTCACCGCGCGGCGCGCCAGTCCGCATCGCGTATTACAATGCTGGTCAGACCACGCTACCGGGTGAGCCGCCATGAAAAACGTGCCGCATACCGTCACCGACGCCGCGATCGCGACCATTCGCGAGCGGATCGAAGCGGGCGTCTATCCGGTGGGCAGTCTGCTGCCGGCGCAACGCCAGCTTTCCGATGAACTGTCGATCAGCCGCGCGTCGCTGCGCGAAGCCCTCTCGACACTCGAAGCGCTCGGCTTGCTCGTGATTCGCCCCGGCAAGGGCGTGTATATCGAAAGCGCGCAGGCGAAAAACGCGCAGACGTGGCGTTTCGCCGAGCAGTCGTCGTTGCCAGACACCTATCAGATGCGCTATGCGCTCGAAGGCTTCGTCGCGCGCATGGCGGTGCTCGCGGTCAGCAATACGGACCTCGAATGGCTCGAGGAAAACGTCACGGCGATGCAGAGCGCGCTCGCCTGCGAAGAACTCGACGAAGCCGCCCGGCTCGATTACGAATTCCACATGCGCATCGTCAACATCGCCGGCAACGCGGCCATCGAATCGATCCTGCGCAGCAGCGCGGAAATCATGCAGGAGAGCCAGCGGATGCCGTTCTACCGGCGCGAGCGGGTGCTGTCCACGTACACCGAGCATCGCGCGATTCTGGATGCGTTGAAAGCGCGCGATTCGATTGCCGCGGGCAAGGCGATCGAGACGCATATCTCAAACGCCGCGCAGCGCGCCGGCGTTTATTTTCCGACGCCGTAGACGTAAAAAAGCCGCTCCGGGGAGCGGCTTTTTCGTCTTGCCTGACTGATTTGCCTGACTGCGGCAGGCCCGCACTTACTTACTTCGCGTTCGCGAGCGCCACAGCCGTGTCCAGCATGCGGTTCGAGAAGCCCCACTCGTTGTCGTACCAGCTCGACACCTTCACGAGACGGCCCGACACCTTGGTCAGCGTCGCGTCGAACGTCGACGAAGCCGGGTTGTGGTTGAAGTCGATCGACACGAGCGGTGCATCGTTGTAGCCGAGGATGCCCTTCAGCGCGCCTTGCGACGCTTCCTTCATGATCGCGTTGACTTCTTCGACCGTCGTGTCGCGCGCGGCGATGAACGACAGGTCGACGATCGACACGTTGATCGTCGGGACGCGGATCGCATAGCCGTCGAGCTTGCCGTTCAGTTCCGGCAGCACGAGACCGACCGCCGACGCCGCGCCGGTCTTGGTCGGGATCTGGCTGTGCGTGGCCGAGCGCGCGCGGCGCAGGTCCTCGTGATACACGTCGGTCAGGACCTGGTCGTTCGTATACGCGTGGATCGTCGTCATCAGGCCGTTCACGAGGCCGATCTTGTCGTTCAGCGGCTTGACGAGCGGCGCGAGGCAGTTGGTCGTGCACGATGCGTTCGAGATCACCGTGTCCGATGCCTTCAGCACGTCGTGGTTCACGCCGTAGACGATCGTCGCGTCGACGTCTTTGCCGCCCGGCGCCGAGATGATGACCTTCTTCGCGCCGCCCTTGATGTGCGCGCTGGCCTTTTCCTTGGTCGTGAAAAAGCCCGTGCATTCCATCACGACGTCGACGTTCAGCTCGCCCCACGGCAGCTCGGCCGGGTTGCGGTTCGCGAGCACGCGGATCTTGTCGCCGTTCACGACCAGGTAGTCGCCGTCCACCGACACTTCGCCCGGAAACTTGCCGTGCGCGGTGTCGTACTGCGTCAGGTGGGCATTGGTCTTCGCATCGCCCAGATCGTTGATGGCGACGATTTCGATATCGTGCTTCTTGCCGTTTTCATAGAAGGCGCGCAGGGTGTTGCGGCCGATCCGGCCGTAGCCGTTGATTGCGACGCGAATCGTCATGATTTATCTCCTGATGGCTAAAAAAATACGTCTCTGTTCGCCTGACCGGCGGCGTTGCCGCGATGCCCCATCGCGTGGCGGGCCCGGGCGGCAACGCCTGCCGCGGATCAGCCGAGCGCGGCCTTGACCGTCTCCACCACGTGCTCGACGGTGAAGCCGAAATGCTTGAACAGCACGCCTGCCGGGGCCGATTCGCCGAACGTGTCGATGCCGACCACGCCGCCTTCCAGACCCACGTACTTGCGCCAGAAATCCGACACGCCCGCTTCGATCGCGACGCGGCGCACGCCATGCGGCAGCACGCGCTCGCGGTATTCGGCGTCCTGCCTGTCGAACACGTTCGTCGACGGCATCGACACGACACGCGCCGCAATGCCTTCGCGCGCGAGCGGCTCGACGGCCTTCATCGCGAGTTCGACTTCCGAGCCGGTGGCGATCAGGATGATCTTGCGCGCGACGATTTCCTCATCCCAGTCGCGCAGCACGTAGCCGCCCTTCTCGATGTTGGCGATCTGCGCGTCGGTGCGCTCGTTGAACTGCAGGTTCTGACGGCTGAAGATCAGGCACGACGGACCGTGATGCTCGATCGCGTGGGTCCAGGCCACCGCGGTTTCGACGGTGTCGGCCGGACGCCACGTTTGCAGATTCGGGATCAGACGCAGGCTCGCGACGTGTTCGATCGACTGGTGGGTCGGGCCGTCTTCGCCGAGACCGATCGAGTCGTGCGTGAACACGAAGATCAACGGCGACTTCATCAGCGCGGCGACACGCAGCGCGTTGCGGCTGTAGTCCGAGAACGTCAGGAACGTGCCGCCGAACGCCTTGAAGCCGCCGTGCAGCGCGATGCCGTTGATCGCGGCGCTCATGCCGAATTCGCGCACGCCGTAGTTCACGTAGTTGCCGGCGGCCTGGCCTTCGGCATTCACGCGCACCGGCTTCGCGGCCTTCCAGTTGGTCAGGTTCGAGCCGGTCAGATCGGCGGAACCGCCGAGCAGTTCGGGCAGCACGGCCGACAGGCCTTCGATTGCCTGCTGCGACGCCTTGCGAGTCGCAACGGTTTCCGCGCGCTCGTTCGCGCCGGCGATGATTGCCTTCGCCTTCTCTTTCCAGTCGGCCGGCAGTTGCTTGTCGCTGCGGCGCCTGAATTCGGCCGCTTCCCGCGGATACTTCGCCGCGTACGCCGCGAACGCCTTGTCCCAGTCGGCTTCGAAACGCGCGCCCGCTTCCTTCGCATCCCATGCCGCGTAGACTTCCTGCGGAATCACGAACGGCTCCCACTTCCAGCCGATCGCTTCGCGGGTTGCCGCGATTTCCTTGTCGCCGAGCGGCGCGCCGTGCGAATCGTGGCTGCCCGCCTTGGTCGGCGCGCCTTCGCCGATCACGGTCTTGCAGCAGATCAGCGTGGGCTTGTCCGACTGCTTGGCCTGCTGGATCGCCGCGTCGACCGCGTCGACGTCGTGGCCGACCACGTTCGGGATCACGTTCCAGCCGTATGCTTCGAAGCGCTTCGGCGTGTCGTCGTGGAACCAGTGCACCACTTCGCCGTCGATCGAGATACCGTTGTCGTCGTAGAACGCGATCAGCTTGTTCAGCTTGAGCACGCCCGCGAGCGAGCAGGCTTCGTGCGAGATGCCTTCCATCAGGCAGCCGTCGCCGACGAACACGTACGTGTGATGGTCGACGATCTTCGCGTCGGGCTTGTTGAATTCGGTGGCGAGCAGCGATTCGGCGAGCGCCATGCCGACCGCGTTCGCGAGACCCTGGCCGAGCGGGCCGGTGGTCGTCTCGACGCCCGGCGTGATGCCGTATTCCGGGTGACCCGGCGTCTTCGAATGGAGCTGGCGGAAGTTCTTCAGCTCTTCCATCGGCAGATCGTAGCCGGTCAGATGCAACAGCGAGTACAGCAGCATCGAGCCGTGGCCGTTCGACAGGACGAAGCGGTCGCGATCGGCCCAGTGCGGGTTCTTCGGGTTATGGCGCAGATGACGCGACCACAGGGCGACGCCGATTTCGGCCATGCCCATCGGCATGCCGGGGTGGCCGGAGTTCGCCTTTTGAACGGCGTCCATGGCTAACGCGCGAATCGCGTTAGCCATCAGGGAAGTGGGTGCGGGAGACGGGGTCGTCATGTCGAGTCCGGAGACAAAGTCAGAAAGCGGAACGCTTGAGGCCCGGAAGCTCGGCGACGGGTTCGCTACGGCGCACGATGCGGCGCCGGGAGACGCGAAACGGGCAGAGCAAACGGACAACGCTGAAAGCGTCACATTCTAGCAGAAGGTTAACCCGCATCCGCCCGGAAAGCCGTCTGGCCATGTGGTTCAACGCACGCCCGCGCACGTGTCCCGGCGCGGGCACGCGACGGCCTTTACAATTCGCTCACCGCCCCTGCCACGCTCCATACCGAGCCCGTCCGCCGTGAACGCTCCCCTGTTGTTCCAGCCGAGTCCCGATGCCGTCTACGGCTTTGCTGATGCGCGCCTGGTCGAGCGTGTCGAGTCGCGCTATCAGACGATCGAGATCTGGGATACCCCTCAGCTCGGCCGGCTGTTCACGCTCGACGGCCGGCCGATGACTTCCGCCGGCGACGAGTTCATCTACCACGAATGCATGGTGCATCCGGCCGCGCTCGCGCATCCGGCGCCGCGCGCGGCGCTCGTGCTCGGCGGCGGCGATGGCGGCGCGGCGCGGCAGTTGCTGAAGCATCCGGGCATCGAGCGGATCGTCGTGGCGGAACTCGATGCCGAGGTAGTACGCCTCACGCGCGAGCATTTGCCGGACGTGCATGGCGGTGCGTTCGACGATCCGCGCGTCGAGCTCGTGATCGGCGATGCCGCGCATTACGTCGCGGCGGCTGCCGCGGCGGCCGCGCAGTTCGACCTCGTCGTCTTCGATCTGACACCGCCAGATTCGCCGGCCGCCGGCCTGTACACGCCGGCCTTCTACGCGCAACTCAAACGCGTGCTGCGCGCCGACGCCGCGGTGTCGCTGCATCTCGGCTCGCCGTATTTTCACGCGCCACGCGTGGCCGCCCTGCTCGACGAACTGCGCGCCGCGTTCTCGCACGTGCGCACGATGAGCACCTTCGTCCCGCTGTACGGCTCGCTCTGGATGATGGCAATTGCCAGCGACACGCTCGACCCCGCCGCGCTTACCGCCGACACGCTCGCCGAACGTCTCGCCGCGCGCGGCATCGATTCGCTGAGGCACTACGATCCGGCTCTGCACGCGGGGCTATTCTCGGCATCGCGGTCGGTGCGCGATAAACTGAGCCCGTTGCTGAAGCCACCCGGTTGACGCGTGGACACTTTGTGCGAATCGACATGGCTTGCCGATGCCGGCATGCCGCCGCCGATCGCGACTCGCAGCATGCATCCCGTCAACCCTCGAGATCCGGAGAACCCATGACCACCCCCCGCCCCGCCGGTGTGCCCTGGCTGACACCCTATCTGACGGTCCGCGACGCGCGTGCGTCGATTGCGTTCTTTTCAGCGGCGTTCGGTTTCGAAGTGCGCGACAGCGTGCAGGACGACGGCGTCGTGATGCACGTCGAGATGACTTATCAAGACCAGTTGATCGTGATGTTCGCGCCCGAGGGCGCGTTCGGCTCGACCGCGAAAACGCCGAAAAGCGCGGGCACGATCGCGCCGCAGTCGTTCTACGTCTATGTCGAGGACGTCGACGCCGTCTATGCGCGGGCGCTCGCGGCCGGCGCGAAATCATTGAGCGAGCCGCAGGATCAGTTCTGGGGCGACCGCTTCGCGCAGGTCGAAGATATCGACGGCTACCGCTGGGCGCTCGCGCGCCACCTTTCCTGAGTTAACGAGTATTTCGTCGATGCCCCGTTTTTTCGTCGCCATGCCGCTTTACCCCGATGACGTCATGGCTCTGCCCGATGACGTCGTGCGCCACGTTCTGGTGCTGCGCTTGCAGCCCGGCGATTCGATCGTGCTGTTCAACGGCGAGGGCGGCGAATACGGCGCCGAACTCGTCGAGGTCGAACGCCGCGGCGCCCGCGTGAGGATTCGCGAATTCCGCGCAGTCGAAGTCGAGCTGCCGTATCGGCTCACGCTTGCGCAAGGCATCGCCGGCGGCGACAAGATGGACTGGCTGATCGAAAAGGCAGTCGAACTCGGCGCCTCGGGCTTCGTGCCGCTCGCCACGGCGCGCAGCGTCGTGCGGCTGGCGGGCGAGCGCGCGCAGCGGCGGCAGCAACACTGGCAAGGCGTCGTGCGGGCGTCGTGCGAACAATGCGGGCGCAATCGCCTGCCGGCGGTGATGCCGGTGCAGGAACTCGACGCATGGCTCGACGCGCTGCCGCGCGCGCCGGAACCGGACGAGTTGCGCCTGCTGCTGTCGCCGCGCGCGAGCATCAGCTTTTCAGCATTGCCCGACGTGCCGCCGCAAGGTGGAGTGACGGTGCTGATCGGCCCCGAAGGCGGTCTTTCCACCGACGAGGAAGCCGCGGCCATCGAGCAGGGATTTACCGCCGTAGGCCTTGGGCCGCGGATATTGCGCACGGAAACAGCGGGGATCGCGGTGCTCGCGGCGCTCGCCGCACGCTGGGGCGGTTGGTAAGCCGGTTTTGCTGCTTCCCGGCGATAGAGTTCGATCCGCCGCACCCGGAAGCGTCCAGCCGCGCACCACCAAAGCAAAGGCCCGCCAATTGGCGGGCCTTTGCCGTCTTTACCGCGAAGTTAGCTGCCAGATACGAACGGCAGCACCTGAACAGGCAAAAAATCAGGCGAACGAGTAAAACACCCGGAACGCGACCTTGCGCTCGGCCCAGAATTCGGCCGCCTCGCGGAATACGTCGAGCAGTGTCTCGCGCCCTTCCTTGTCGAATTTCTGCGCGACCGGCAACTGTTCGAGCACGATCACGAAGCCCGGCTGCGCGCCCGCCTTGTGCACGAGGTCGGTCAGGCAGTCGTAGAGTGCGTCGTAATTCTTGCCGAAATGCTTGGGAAACAGGAAAGATGTCGCGATCGTCTCGAGCACTTCCTGCTTGGACGCCGCGTTCGCGCAATACGCATATAAAAAGTGCTGGCCAAGCTGATTGGCCTCGTCGGCGAGATCCTGCACGCGAAATGCGCGGATCGATTGCACGATGTTCGGTCGCACGGTCCTGAAAAGGCTCATGGGCTCCTCGTTCGATGAAACCACCGTGCCAGCCTCGCTCTGGTTGTCGCGGCCCGGCTCGCCGGCGCGCATCTTCATGACGCGTTGGAACAAATTGCCGTCGCCGGCCGCGAAAAGATCCGTCGCGACTCCGGAATCGTGCGCGTAGATGTTGTCGCTCATGCCGTTCATCCCGATGTCATTCAACAATACGATTAAAACTGGTGTAGTGGTCGTCCGAGTAGTAACAATTGTCGGTTCGCTGTAGCGGACCTCCGCAGACGATGCGGCGCGCCCCGCGATTGCGCGCGTGAGGCGTGGGGACGGTGTATTCGTGGTAATAGCCGCGCCGATGGGCGGGCAGCACCCGTTCGTAGTTGCCGAATACGACGCCATCCTTCTGATACGGGTAAGGCCCGCCGGCGGCTATGAGGTTCAACGTATTGACCGCCTCGCGCGGCAGTTGCGCGAGCGCGACGGTGCCCACCTGCGCGTTCGCCCCGGCAGGCGCCGCGTAGTTTCGCGCCCATGCATGAGGCACGGAACCGGACAACGCGCAAAGCGCGGCAGCACCGATCAGCACGCCTTTTATACGCAGCCAGTTGCGTGCCATGTATCAGGTTTCCCGCTGTCAGATCACGAGTTCGACGACCATGAAAGTCGTAAGGGTATCGCTATTAGCCTTTGGAATCAACGTTCGACGGGCGGACGAAACCCGTCGGCGGCCGCAAAAGCCGGTGGCTCGGAGCCTTTACGACATTTGACAAAATATTGAGCCTGGGCAGGCTAAACTTAGCTCGACCGTGCAAATGAGGACGGAACGCAGGCAGTCCAGCACTCGCCGGCCTACGTTCTCACCGCCCGGTCGAGAGCCTTGGAACTGCTGCAGCCGCAAGGCTGTGTCATTGCCGTTTTCGGGGTCGGCTATCCCCAGCTTGCCCTGAGGCGTGCCCATTGCGGGCACGCCATTTTTTTCATTTCTTATTCGGGGCGCGATCCAGCAGCATCATGCATCACTGGATCGGAAGCGGTTCGACGCCTAGCGGGTTGCGCTGACGTCGGCCACCAGCAACGCGGTCATGTTGACGATACGGCGAACCGTCGCCGACGGCGTCAGCACGTGCACCGGCCTGGCCGCGCCGAGCAGAATCGGGCCGATCGCGATGTTGTTGCCGGCCGCCGTCTTCAGCAGGTTGTACGAGATATTGGCCGCGTCGATATTCGGCAGCACCAGCAGGTTCGCATCGCCTTCGAGCGTCGAATCGGGCAGCACTTCGCGGCGCAGGTTCGCGTCGAGCGCGACGTCGCCGTGCATTTCGCCGTCGACCTGCAGATCCGGTGCGCGCTCACGCAGGATCTCGAGCGTATCGCGCATCTTCTGCGCGGTCGCCGCATTGCTCGAACCGAAGTTCGAATGCGACACCAGCGCCACCTTCGGCTCGATGCCGAAACGGCGCACTTCCTCGGCGGCCATGATCGTGATCTCGGCCAACTGCTCCGGCGTCGGATCGACGTTCACGTGCGTATCGACGAGGAAAATCTGCCGGTTCGGCAGCACCAGCGCGTTCATCGCCGCGTACACCTTCGCGCCTTCCTTCTTGCCGATCACCTGGTCGATGAAGTGCAGATGACGATGCGTCGTGCTGACCGTGCCGCAGATCATGCCGTCCGCCTCGCCCTTCTTCACCATCATCGCGCCGATCAGCGTGGTGCGGCGGCGCATTTCGAGCTTCGCCATCTGCTCGGTGATGCCCTTGCGGGACATCATCTTCGCGTATTCCTTCCAGAAGTCGCGGTAACGCTCGTCATGATCGGTGTTGACGACCGTATAGTCCTGACCCGCGACGAGCCGCAGACCATAACGCGCAATACGCTGCTCGATCACCGCGGGGCGGCCGATCAGGATCGGTTTGGCGAGCTTTTCGTCGACGATGATCTGCATCGCGCGCAGCACGCGCTCTTCTTCGCCTTCTGCGAACACGATGCGCTTCTTTTCCGGCTCGACGCCGCGCGCGAGCTGGAAGATCGGCTTCATCGTCGTGCCGCTGTGGTAGACGAACTGCTGCAGATGCTGCCGGTACGCGTCCATGTCTTCGATCGGCCGCTCGGCGACGCCCGAATCCATTGCGGCCTTCGCCACCGCCGGCGCGACCTTGACGATCAGACGCGGATCGAAGGGCTTCGGAATCAGGTATTCCGGCCCGAACGACAGATCCTGGATACCGTAGGCGGTCGCAACGATGTCGCTCTGCTCCTGGCGCGCCAGCTCGGCGATCGCGTTAACCGCGGCGATCTCCATTTCACGCGTCACCGTCGTCGCGCCGGCGTCGAGCGCGCCGCGGAACAGGAACGGGAACACCAGCACGTTGTTCACCTGGTTCGGGTAATCGGTGCGGCCCGTGCACAGCACGGCGTCCGGGCGCACTTCGAGCGCGAGTTCCGGCAGGATTTCCGGCGTCGGGTTCGCGAGCGCGAGAATCAGCGGCTTGTCGGCCATCTGCTTGACCATGTCCTGCTTGAGCACGCCGCCAGCCGACAGGCCGAGGAAAATGTCCGCGCCGCCGATCGCCTCAGCGAGCGTGCGAGCGTCGGTTTCGCGTGCGAAGCGTTCCTTGTCCGGGTCCATCAGTTCGACGCGGCCTTTGTAGACCACGCCAGCCAGGTCGGTGACGATGATGTTTTCGAGCGGCAGGCCGATATCGACCAGTAGATCCAGACAGGCCAGCGCCGCCGCGCCCGCGCCGGACGCCACCAGCTTGACGTTCCTGATGTCCTTGCCGACCACTTTCAGACCGTTGGTGACCGCGGCCGCGACGACGATCGCGGTGCCGTGCTGGTCGTCGTGGAAGACCGGAATCTTCATGCGCTTGCGGCACTCGCGCTCGACGATGAAGCAGTCCGGCGCCTTGATATCCTCGAGGTTGATGCCGCCGAAAGTCGGCTCGAGCGCGGCGATCACGTCGACGAGCTTATGCGGATCGGTCTCGTTGATTTCGATATCGAACACGTCGATGCCGGCGAACTTCTTGAACAGGACGGCCTTGCCTTCCATCACCGGCTTCGACGCGAGCGGCCCGATGTTGCCGAGCCCCAGCACCGCGGTGCCGTTCGTGACGACGCCGACGAGGTTGCTGCGCGCGGTGAAGCGCGCGGCGTTCAGCGGGCTCTCGACGATCTCCTCGCACGCGAACGCGACGCCCGGCGAGTACGCCAGCGCGAGGTCGCGCTGGTTGATCATCTGCTTGGTCGGGGCGATCGCGATTTTGCCGGGAGTCGGAAACTCGTGGTAATCGAGAGCGGCTTCGCGGAGTTTGGTATTGACGGGATTCGACATAAGGCGGGCTTCGAAGTGCAGATTAGAATAGATGCTCGACGGCATTGTAGCCCCAATTGCCTACGCAATTCCTTCAATACAGGTACAACAGCCGCGACCGAAACAGGGGGAAACGCCGATGCGGCGTGGTTTGCGTGGCCGTCGCCCGGCACCGGCGCCTGCCATCGTCAAAAATCCAAAGCCTCGAGCGACGCCTGCTCTCCATCGTTCTCCGCTCATCGTCCACCACCATGCTTTCCGAGTTTTCGCTGATCGATCGTTTCTTCGCCCGCCGTGCCGCCGCGGCACGACCGTCCAACACGCCGGGCGACATGCTCGGCATCGGCGATGATTGCGCGCTGCTCGCGCCGCGCCCCGGCGAGATGCTGGCCATTTCCACGGACATGCTCGTAGAAGGCCGCCATTTTTTCGCCGATGTCGACCCCGAGGCACTCGGCCACAAGGCGCTCGCGGTCAATCTGTCGGACCTCGCCGCGATGGGCGCGCAGCCGCAAGCGTTCACGCTGGCATTTTCACTGCCGAAAGCCGACGAAGCATGGCTTGCCGCGTTCAGCGAAGGCCTCCTCGGGCTGGCTGAGCGTTACGCTTGCGAGCTGATCGGCGGCGATACGACGGGCGGTCCGCTGAATCTGTGCATTACGGTGTTCGGCAGCGTGCCGCCGCAACGGGCGCTGCGCCGTGACGCCGCCAAACCCGGCGACGACATCTGGATTTCCGGCACGCTCGGCGATGCGCGCGCGGGCCTCGGCGTGCAGCGTGGCGAGTGGACCGTCGATGCCGCCGACGCCGCCACCTTCCGTCATGCAATGGAGCGCCCGGAGCCGCGCATCGCGCTGGGCCTCGCGCTGCGCGGCATCGCGCATGCGGCGCTCGATCTGTCGGACGGCCTCGCGGGCGATCTGCTGCATATCCTCGAGCGCTCGTCGATGCGCGCCACCGTCGACATCGACGCGGTCCCGCGCTCGGATGCGCTGCGCCGCCTCGCGCCCGAGATCCAGCAGCGCTGCACACTCGCGGGCGGCGACGACTACGAGTTGTGCTTCACCGCGCCCGCCGCGGCGCGCGCCGCGGTGCAAGCCGCCGCGCGCGAGGCAGCCGTGCCGGTCACACGCATCGGTACAATAAACGCACTCGAGGCGGTCACCGGCCGCCCCGCCATCGCGTGGCGCAATGCCGCCGGCGCGCCGCTCACTCTGACGCTGCAAGGTTTCGATCACTTTCATGCAGAATGACCCTTCGCTCGGCCCCGCCGACGATTTCATCGGCGGCCGGTCGCCCCAGCCGTCCGGACCACCCACACCCAAGCCGCAGCAGCCGCGCCGCGCCACCGCGCGCTTCATGCTGTCGCATCCGTGGCATATCCTGTCGCTCGGTTTCGGCAGCGGTCTGTCGCCGGTCGCGCCGGGGACCGTCGGCACGCTGTTCGCGTGGGCGTCGTTCGTGGTGCTGAACCGCTATCTGACGGTGATCGAATGGGGCGCGCTGATCGGGATCGGCTTTATCGGCGGCATCGCGCTGTGCGGTTTTACCGCGAAGCGGCTCGGCATCGAGGATCCGTCGGCGGTCGTGTGGGACGAAATCGTCGCGTTCTGGCTCGTGCTGCTGATGGTCACGCCCGCCACGCTCACCGGCCAGTTGTGGGCATTCATCACCTTCCGCTTCTTCGACATGGTGAAACCGCCGCCGATCGGCTATTTCGACCGCCGTCTGAAAGGTGGCTTTGGCATCATGTTCGATGACCTGATCGCCGCATTCTTTACGCTGCTCGTGATCGCGCTGTGGCGCATGTCGGTTTGACTCCGGTTTGACTCCCTTTTAATCGCCGCCGGGCCATCGCTCTTTGCCGTGCCTCACGGCGGGCCCTGTTTTCCGGATTGACGCCATGCCTACCGATTCCGTCGTTCATCAGCTTGCGATCCGCGTGAGCAACCGTCTGCGCGACGAGCGCCTGATGCTCGTCACCGCGGAGTCCTGCACGGGCGGCATGGTCGCGACCGCGATCACCGATATTTCCGGCAGCAGCGGCTGGTTCGAGCGCGGCTTCGTCACGTATTCGAACCAGGCGAAAAGCGAAATGATCGGCGTGCCGGCCGATCTGATCGACAGGCACGGCGCGGTCAGCGAACCGGTCGCGCGCGCGATGGCCGAAGGCGCGCTGCGCAACAGCCGCGCGCAGGTGTCGCTGTCGATCACCGGCGTCGCGGGACCGGGCGGCGGCACCGAAACCAAGCCGGTCGGCATGGTCTCGTTCGGCTGGAGCAACCGGCTGCATACGTCGGTGGAAACGAAGATTTTCAAGGGCGATCGCGAGCAGATTCGCGTACAGGCCGCCGCTCACGCGTTGCGCGGCGTGCTCGCGCTGCTCGACGAACGCGAGCATTGAGCCGCGCCCGACCCTTTATCGACTCTCACTCAAAAGGCGGACACATGCGGGATTCGCGCCCGATCGCGGACAAACTGATCCGCCGCCTCGCTCTGAAACCGCATCCTGAAGGCGGTTTTTTCTCGGAGACGTACCGCTCGGCCACGCGCGTGCTGCGTGATGGCGAGCCGGCCGTCACGCGCGCGGCGTCGACCGCGATTTACTACCTGCTGTGCGACGGCGCGCACTCGGCGTGGCATCGGATCCGCTCCGACGAGGTCTGGCATTTCTATGCCGGCGAGCCGCTGCACGTCCACGTGCTCGACGAAGATGGCGGGGACGGCGGAAGCGGCGCGCTCGCCACGCACCAGCTCGGCAATCCGCTCACGCATCCCGATACCGTGTATCAGGCGGTGGTGCCGGCGGGCTCGTGGTTCGCGGCGGAGTGCGCCGATGCGGCATCGTTCGCGCTGGTCGGCTGCACGGTTGCACCGGGATTCGAATTCAGCGAGTTCGAGCTCGCGGACGTCGGCGCGCTGAAGGCACGGCATCCGCGGCATGCGGCGTTGATCGGGCGGCTGGGGCCAGCGGCCTAGCGGGGCTGGCGCCGCGCTTATCCGCGCCCACTTCCCGGCTCACGCACGCCGATGCGCTCACCGCGCGGCATCCGCAGCGTGGACAGTCGATCGGGTCAGTTTGAACCCGGAAATGGCGGCGACACCGCCGTCACGCCCCTCAACCTCACCGGAACGCGTTGATCCGGTCGCGCGTTTCCTTCGCGGCCCGTGCCGCCGCGTCGGCGAAATCGTCGCCCTTGCCCGCATAGATGATCGCGCGCGACGAATTGATCAGCATGCCGGTACCATTCGCGGTCCGCCCGGCGGTCACGGTGGCCTGCACGTCGCCGCCTTGCGCGCCGATGCCCGGAATCAGCAGCGGCATATCGCCGACGATCCCGCGCACCACCTCGATCTCTTTCGGGAAGGTCGCGCCGACCACGAGCCCGAGCTGGCCGCTCGCGTTCCATTTCTGCGCCGCCAGTTGCGCGACGACCTGATAAAGCGGCCGCCCGCCCGTCTCGATGAACTGCAGATCGGAGCCGCCTGCGTTCGACGTACGGCACAGCACGATCACGCCCTTGCCTGCGTGCTCGAGATACGGCTCGATCGAGTCGAACCCCATGTACGGATTGACGGTCACCGCGTCGGCCTCATAGCGCTCGAACGCCTCGCGCGCGTACTGCTCGGCGGTGCTGCCGATGTCGCCGCGCTTCGCGTCGAGAATCACCGGCAGACCCGGATGGCTTGCGTGAATGTGGGCGATCAGTTGCTCGAGCTGGTCTTCCGCGCGATGCGCGGCGAAGTAGGCGATCTGCGGCTTGAACGACGACGCGTACTGCGCGGTCGCATCGACGATCGTGCGGCAGAACTCGAAAATCGCGTCGGCGCGGCCCGCGAGCGCGCCGGGAAATTTGCCGGGCTCGGGATCGAGGCCGACGCACAGCAGCGAGTTGGTGCGCCGCCAGGCGTCGTTGAGTGTCTGGATGAAGTTGGACATGGTGTGTGTCGCGGCGAGCCGGTAGTCGGAAGTCGCGCGTATTTTACCCGCCTATGCGCATCGCCCACACCACGCCGCTACTGCTTCCGTCGTCCGCCCCTCGCGCCCGGCATCGACCGCAAACCCGTACGCTCGACGGTAAACCGGAACGTGCGTGTCAGACGCTCGCCGCGCTTGAGCAAGGTCATGCCGTTTTCGCTCGCGCCACCGGCGAGATTCATCGCGTTGATCGGATGATCGACCGGCTCGAAGCAGAAAAAGTCCTCGCCCGGCGGCGTGTACAGCACGTAATAGTCGGTATCGGCCGCGATGTTCAGCGACAGCCGGCGCTTCGGCCACACCACCGCCGCCTGGCCGCTCCAGCCGGTGAACGCATGATTGACGATCGTCTCCGGCAACGGATACGCGACGCCGAACTGCCACGCGGGCGGCGCCGGCACGTGGCGCACCGGCAGCCAGTCGTCGCCGGACAGCCACAGGCCACCCGCCGCCGCCGACAGCTCGGTATCCGCGTCGCGCACGAAGAACGGATGCACGCCGAGCCCGAACGGCAGCGTCTCGCGCCCGGCGTTTTCGATTTCGAGCGCGACGACGAGCGTCGGGCCGTCGAGCGTATAGGTTTGCGTCGCGCGGAATGCGTACGGTTTGCCGTCGCGCCGATCGAGCGTCAGGCGCACGTGCTCGCGATCCGCGTCGACGACCTGCCATGCGGCGAGCCAGCCGTCGCCGTGAATCGGCAGCGGCTCGTCGGCGCGGTTGCGCGGCACGTCGACACGCCGTCCCGCGACGCTGAAATGACCGCCGCCGATCCGGTTCGAATACGGCAGCAGCGGATAACAGGCGAGCTGGTTCGGCTGCGTGTCGGGGCCGACGTGGCGGCAGCGCCGGAAGATCGGCGTGAGCGCGCCGTCGTCGCGCCAGTCGAAGCGGGTCACGCCGCCGCCGAGCGTCGGCGCGACGTCGAGGCGCAATTGCGCGTTGGCGAGCGTAATGCACGCGATGTCGCCGGCGCTGCCTTCGCCGAGCGCCACCGCCGATGTGCTCGGGCCCGCCAGCACGGGGTTGGCCGCCGCGGCAAGCCGCGAGCGCCGGCTCTGCGAGGTTGGGGACGAGGCTGAAACGAGATTCGCAACAGTCATATCTGGCTCCATCGAGAGGCTTGGGACATTGCCGTCAGAGCTGACGGGTACCGCGGGCGATTTTTTCTGACAGGTCGCCTCGGGTCCGAACTGCATGCTGCCGATTTGTTGCCGATTCACTGCCAACGCACTGCTTTCGGAACTGCGACATCGACTTCTGCTTCACCTTTACATTCACCTTCAAGTTCGCGGCCCCGGCGCGCGGCCGGGGCCGCGTCATGCCGGACTACACGGGCGCACCCTGGAACTGCGGCTCGGGCACGCCGCGCCGCGCGAGCACCGCGACGAACACGCCGCCCGCGAGCGTGTCGGCCGCGCGCGCCGCCTCATCGAGCTCGGCGTACGCGCTCGTGATGTACAGCGTGTCGAGCCGCGCGCCGCCGTCGGGTCGCCCGAGGGCGGGACCGCCCAGCGCGACGCAGCTCGGCTGCGCGGTCGGCACGTCGACGCGCTCGGTTTCTACGCCGTCGGGACCGTAGCGCACCACCCGCGCGCCGCCCCACTGCGCATTCCACACGCCGCCGTCGCTGTCGACGGTCGAGCCATCGGGGATGCCGGTTGCGTCGGCGAGGCGCGTGAACACGCGATCGTTCGCAATGCCGCCGTCCGCGCGGTAGTCGCACGCGCGGATGACGCGCGTCGGCGAATCGCAGTAGTACATCGTCGCGCCGTCGGGGCTGAACGCGATGCTGTTCGAAATCGCCGGCGCGGGCAACGGCAGGCGTTCGAGCGACAGATCGCGATTCAGCCGGTAGAAGCCGGCGACCGGCTGCAGCCGCCCGCTTTCGTCCTTGGTGCCGAACACGAAGCGCCCTTCGCGATCGCAGCGTCCGTCGTTCACCCGCGTGTTCATGTCAGGCTCGACGTCGACGATCCGTTGCGTATCACCCGTCTCCAGATCGAAAAATGCCAGATGCGACGCGAGCCCGAGCAGCAGATAGCGCGGATTCGCGCACAGCGCAAACGTGGCAAGCCGCTCAGGCATGCTGAAGGAGTCGCTGCGGCCATCGGCCGGATCGTAGCGCCACAGCCGCGCGCCTTCGATGTCGGTCCAGTAGAAGCGGCCGCTGCGCGCGCACCAGGTCGCGCCTTCGCCGAGCTCGCATTTCGTGTCGAGCAGCAGCGCCGCCTGCTGGACGCGCGCGCCGGCACTCACGCCCAGCCTCCGTCGACGATGAGGTCCTGCGCGGTGATCATGCGGCTGTCGTCGGCGGCGAGGAACAGCGCCATGCGCGCGAGGTCGGCCGGCATCAGCTCGGCGTCGATGCACTGCCCTTCCTTGATCTGGCGGCGCCCGGTGTCGTCGAGCCACAGGCGCTTCTGCTTCTCCGTCATCACCCAGCCCGGCACCAGCGTATTGACGCGGATATTGAAGTGTCCGAGGTCGCGCGCGAGGCCGCGCGTCAGACCCTGCACCGCCGACTTCGACGTCACGTACACCGGATAGCCGCCGTTCTTCAGCATCCAGCTGACCGAGCCGAGGTTGATGATCGAGCCGCTGCGCGCGGCCTTCATGTCCTCCATCACCGCCTGCGCCGCGAAGAACTGGTGGCGGATATTGACCGCGATGCCCGCGTCGAACGATTCGGGCGTGACTTCGCCGATCGTGTGGCGCCTGTCGTTCGCTGCGTTGTTGACGAGCACCTGGATCGGACCCAGCGCCGCCTTGACGTCGGCGATCGCTTTTCGCAGCGCGTCGATATCGGTCAGATCGCAGGTGAGAAACAGCGGCTTGTGCTTCGAATCGCCGAGCTGGTCGGCGAGCGCTTCGCCCGCGCTCGCGTCGATATCGAAGAACGCGACGCGCGCGCCCTGCGCCGCGAAGTGCTCGACGAACGATGCGCCGATGCCGGTCGCGCCGCCCGTGATCAGCACCGTACGGTCGACGAGACTCGGATAGCGCGCGTACGCGGTATCCGCGAGACTGGCGTTTGCATTGGCCGGAGACGACATCGTTCGATTCCTTTAATGAGCCTGGGATGAAATGAAAGTGAATCAGTCGCGCGCGCCGCGGTTCTTCAACTGGTCGAGCAGCACGGCCGCGAGCAGGATCGCGCCGCGCACGAGGTACTGGTAGAACGCGTCGATGTTCAGCAGGTTCATCACGTTCTCGACCGTGCCCATGATCAGCACGCCGATCACGACGCCGGAAATCGTCGCGCGGCCGCCCAGCAGCGACACGCCGCCGAGCACGCACGCGGAGATCACGTTCAGCTCGAAGCCTTCGGCGGCGTTCGGCTGACCCGACGTGATCCGCGACGCGAGAATCACGCCGGCGAGCGCGGTCACCGCGCCCTGGATCAGGAAGATGTAGACGCGCGTGCGCTCCACGTTGATACCGGCGAGGCGCGACGCTTCGGGATTGCCGCCGATCGCGAGCGTGTTACGGCCGTACACCGTCTGGTTCAGCATCACGCCGAACACGATGAAGCAGATCAGCGTGACCCAGATCGGCAGCGACACGCCGAAGAACGTCAGGCCGCCCAGCGCGATGAACGTATCCGACGACACGCCGACCGCCTGCCCATGCGACACGATGAAACCGAGGCCGCGGACGATTTCCATCGTCGCGAGCGTCGTGATCAGCGCGTTGATGCGCAGATAGGCGATCACCGCGCCGTTGACGAAGCCGATCACGCCGCCCGCCACGACCGCCGCGACGATCGCGATGAAGGTGTTGCCGGTTGCGTTGAGCACCATCGCGCACAACACGCCGGCGAACGCGACGGTCGAGCCCACCGACAGATCGAAGTCGCGCGACGCGAGGCAGAACATCATCGTGCACGCGACCATGCCGATCTGCGAGATCGACAGCGCGAGGCCGAGCATGTTCTCGATCGAGAAGAAATGGTCGACGGTCAGCGACATCGTGACGAACATCACGACGAAGATCACGATCAGGCTGTACTCGGTGATCTGCTGCCACCACTTCGCCTTGTCGCCGGCCTGCGGAATCAGCGCGTCGGCCGCGCTCCTGGCGGCCTGTTGCGCGAGGTTTTCTCTGGCTTGCATGTTCAATACTCCTCCCGTTCCCCACGGGTTGCTGCGGACGTGTGTCCGGATAAGGTTCAGGCCGCGTGCTGCGCGGTACTCGCATGGTCAGCGGCGTCGGGCAGCGCGGTCGAGCTTTGCGGCAGCGCGAGGCTCAGCACCGACTGCTCGGTCGCGTCCTTGCGCGCGAGCTCGCCGGAAATACGGCCCTGGCGCATCACGACGATCCGGTCGGACACGCCGAGCACTTCCGGCAGCTCCGACGAAATCATCACGATCGCGCAGCCGCGCTCCGCGAGCTGATAGATCACGTTATAGATCTCGTGTTTCGCGCCGACGTCGATGCCGCGCGTCGGCTCGTCGAGAATTACGACCTTCAGATCGGGCTCGGCGAGCCAGCGCGACAGAATCGCCTTCTGCTGGTTGCCGCCCGACAGGAAGCGGATTTTCTGGCGGCGGTGCGGCGTCTTGATCTTCAGCAGCTTGATGAAGCGGTCCGCGGTCTGCGCTTCTTTCTTGCGATCGAGGAACACGCCCGCGCGCAGGTAATGACGCCGGCAACTGATATTGATGTTCTCCGCGACGCTCGCCATCGCGACGATGCCCTCTTCCTTGCGGTCTTCCGGGCACAGCACGATGCCGTGTTTAATCGCCTCGCCCGCGCTGCGCACCTTGATCGGCTTGCCGTCGAGCATCAGCTCGCCGCCCTTGCGGTGCTCGGCGCCGTACACCAGGTGCATCAGCTCGCTGCGGCCCGCGCCGACGAGTCCAAAGAAACCGACGATCTCGCCGCGCCGCACCTCGAAGCTCGCCGGCTGCGCGAGCGGATGCCCCTCGATCGCCTTCGCCGCGAAGCGCACTTCGCCGAGCGGCCGCGCCGAATAGCTATAAATGTCCGAAATCTCGCGCCCGACCATCTCGCTGACGATCGTGTCGCGCGACACGCCCGCGAGCGTCGCATGCGACGCGACCTTGCGGCCGTCGCGGAAAATCGTGCACGAATCGCACAGCTCGTAGATTTCGTCCATGCGGTGCGAGATGTAGATCATCGCGCGGTTGCCGGCGCGCAGATCGCGCACCAGCTTGAACAGCACCTCGGTCTCGCGATGCGACAGCGAGCTGGTCGGCTCGTCGAGCGCGATCACGCGCGCGTTGCGCATCAGTGCCTTGCAGATCTCGACCATCTGGCGCTGCGCGATCGACAGCTTGCGCAGCTTCGCGTTCGGGTCGAGCGCAACGCCCATCGCTTCGAGCCGTTCGCGCACGAAGCGCTTCGCCTCGCGCTTGTTGACCCAGCCGAGCGCGTTCGGCAACTGGCCGAGCAGCAGGTTTTCCGAGACCGTGAGGTCGGGTACGTATTGCAGTTCCTGGTGAATCACCGCAATACCGGCTCCGATCGACGCGGCGGCGCTCGGAAAGCGCACCTCGTTGCCGTCGATCATCATGCGGCCGGAATCGGGCTGGTACTCGCCGCCGAGAATCTTCAGCAGCGTCGATTTTCCCGCGCCGTTTTCGCCCATCAGGCCGTGGACCTGGCCGGCGTTGACGTCGAAGGACACACCGTCGAGCGCGCGCACGCCTGGAAAGACTTTGCCGATATTGTCAAAACGTAGCGTCGCTGACACTTCGCCTCCTGTTGCTTCATGTGGGCCGCCGGGCGGCGTGCGCCACCCTTCATACCGGATGGACGCCGCCGCGCGCGGTCCGTCTCTCTACTACGGATCTTCTGTCGCCGCCGGCGCGCCGGCGGTGTGCTTCATGTCGCCGCAAGACTTGCGCTTACTTCGACGCGAGACCCATCTTCTCGCGCACTTCGCCGACGTTGTCGCGCGTGGCCAGCATGCCGGTCGTCAGCGTGAGCATCGGCGGCTCCTTGCCCTGCGTGATCCAGTCGTACATCAGCTCCGAGGTTTCCTCGCCGTGGCGCTTCGGGCTGATGATGACGGTGCCGTAGAAGCCCGTGGGCTGCGGCTTCTTGAACTCGTTCAACGCCGAGTCCGAACCGCCGATGCCGATGCCGATCATGTTGTCGGCCTTGAAGCCGCGGCCTTCCGCCGCGCGCACCGCGCCGAGCACGGCTTCGTCGTTCAGGCCGTAGGCGACCCAGTGCTTGAATTGCGGGTTCTTCGTCAGCGCGATGTTGGCGGCGTTGAACGCGTTTTCCGTGTCGGTCTTCGCCTGCGGCGCGGCGATCACGTTCGCCTTCGGGAAGCCCGCGGCGACCAGCGCGTCGGTCGCGCCGGTGGTGCGGTCATGCGCGGTCGGCAACTGCTCGTAGGTCACGTCGATCGCGCCGACGTCCTTCATGTCCCAGCCGCGCTTCTTGATTTCGGCGGCGATGCCGTCGCCGACCTGCTTGCCGATGTTGTACGCGGAGATGCCCATATGCGGCACCGATGCAATCGGCTTGCCCGAACCGTCGACGAGGCGGTCGTCGACCGTCATCATCTTCAGGCCGTCGGCCTTCGCTTTCGCGACGATGCCCGGCCCGAGCTTGACGTCGGGCGTGCAGATCACGAAGCCCTGCGCTTTCTGCGCGGCGAGGTTGTCGATCGCGCTCATCACCTTCTCGCCCGACGGCGCGCCGATCTTCACGAGCGTGAAGCCTTTCTCCTTGGCGGCCATTTCGGCGAACTTCCATTCGTCCTGGAACCACGGTTCTTCCGGCTGCTTCACGAGGAAGCCGATCTTGACCTGATCGGCGGCCTGCACGACCGGAGCGTTGAAGAGCACACCCGCCGCGGCGGCTGCCAGCGTGAGGAAAATTCTGCGTTTCATGATGCGTGTCTCCTGACTAATTGATAACGAGAAGGTATTGGCCGCGTCTTCTTGTACCGGTCTGACACACGCGGCCAGCGCGTCGTCCGGTGTTCCGTGCGCGCCGCCGTGCGTGGCCGGCGGGCGCTCGTGGGTTGCCGCTCAGTCGTGATACAGCGCCGAGCGTCCGCCATCGACGGTGATGCAGCTCGCGTTGATGAACGGCGCCTCGTCCGACGCGAGAAATACCGCGGTCATCGCCACTTCCTCCGGACGGCCGATGCGCTTCATCGGCTGCAGATCGAGCGTCGCCTGCCGCGCGGCGGCCGGATCGGCCTGTTCGTTCCACCAGTCGTGCGTCAACTGCGTTTCGATGTAGCCTGGCGCAATCGCGTTGACGCGCACGTTGCGCGGTGCGTATTCGATGCCGAGCGCGCGCGTCAGGCCGATCACACCGTGCTTCGCGACCGGGTACGGAAAGCAGCCCGGAATGATCCTGAACGCGTGCGTCGACGCGATGTTCACGATGCTGCCCGCGCCGCGTTCGACCATGCCCGGCAGCACCGCGCGGCAGCCGTTCCACACGCCGTCGAGATCGACCGCGAAGCAGCGCCGCCAGTCGGCGTCGCTCATCGTCAGCGGATCGCAGAACACGTTGATGCCCGCGTTGTTGACCAGCACGTCCAGCGCGCCGAACGCGCGTTCGCCTTCGCTTACCGCTTGTTGCACCGAGGCTGCCTGCGTCACGTCAGTCTCGACCGCGAGCACGCGCCCCCCTGTTTGTCCTTCGATCTGCGCGGCCGTGCGGCGCGCCGATTCGATGTCGAGCTCGGCCAGCACCAGCGCCGCGCCCTCGCGCGCGAACGCGAGCGCAATCGCCGCGCCGATGCCGCGCCCGGCGCCGGTGATCAACGCGGCCTTGCCGGCGAGCCGGTTCATTTCTTCGCACCCGCGCGGGCGATCCGCAAACCGTTGATGAACGCCTTCGCGTGCGAAGCGCTCACCGCCGCGCTCTGCCCCGGCTTGTAAAGCGCCGAGCCGAGCCCGAAGCCGTTCGCGCCCGCGCTCAGATACGGTCCCATGTTGTCCGGCGTGATGCCGCCGACCGGCACTAGCGGCACCTGCGCGGCGATCACCGCGCGCCATGCCTTCACGACCTGGCAGCCGAGCTGCTCGGCGGGGAACATCTTCAGCACGTCCGCGCCGTTCTTCAGCGCGATGAACGCCTCGGTCGGCGTCGCGACGCCCGGCGCGCAGGCAAGGCCTTGCGCTTTCGCGGCGATCACGACTTCCGGGTCGCCATGCGGCATCACGATGAGTTCGCCGCCCGCCGCCTTCACGTCATCGACGAACATCGGGTGCAGCACCGTGCCCGCGCCGACGATCGCGTCGGCCGGCAGCGCGTTGCGGATCGCGGTGATGCTGTCGAACGGCTGCGGCGAATTCAGCGGCACTTCGACGATGCGAAATCCGGCCTCGTACAGCGCCTGACCGTGGTCGGCGGCGTCGGCGGGCGTCACGCCGCGCAGGATCGCGATCAGCGGACAGGCTTCGAACGCGGCGATCAGACCCGCGTGCGGCATGTACGGTGCAGGCAGATTGATGTGTGGTTGCATGTCGGTTCCTTGTTTCGTGAGCGTCGTGAGCGGCGCTGCCGTCGTCCGGCGGCTAGCCCACGCGCGCCGCCTGAGCGGACGGCTCGACGAGCCCCGCCTCGACGGCGACCCGCCACAGGCCGCGCTCGGTCGCGTGCTTCACCGGTTCCGCCTGCAGGCAGCCGAATTGCGCGAGCGCGAGGCGGTAGCGCTCGCACAGCGCCTCGTTGCCGATCAGGCGCGGACTCTGCCGCGCGAGCGAGCTTTGCTGCTGCGCGAGCACCGCGTCGAGGCCGGCCAGTTCGTGTCCGATCAACAGGCCCGACAGATAATCGGGCTGCGCCTCGCGCGACAGTTCTCCGGTGAGGCCGAGCGTGCGGGTGCTGAACACGGTCGCGAGCATGCCCGCCTGGCCCTTCTCGCGCGCGATGTTCACGCCGCGCAGAAAAGCTGCGGTTTGCGGACGATCGGGCGTGACCATCGTGCGGCCGAGGATCGTGTGCTCGCGCAGCGCGGCGAACACTTCGCCGGTCATGAACGTATGGAAGCGCTCGATGCGCCCCGCCTCGACGACCGCCCATTTCGCGTGCGTGCCCGGCAGGCCGATCAGCGAGCGGGCGCCAGCGCTGTTTGCACTCTTCGCGCCATTCGCACCGTTCGCGCCGTTCGTATCACGTGCGTCCTCGCCGAGCGCGCCGAAAATCTGCGTCTCCTCGCCGCGCATCACGTTGGGTAGCTCGCCACGCTGCAGCACGCCCGGCACGATATGCAGCGTCGCGCCGCTCGCCGCCTTTACGCGGACGATACCGGCCACCAGCGCATCGGCATTCGCGGGCGTCTCGACATACGGCGCCTCGAGCCAGCCCTGCGCGCTGCCGACCATCCCCGCCGCGATCACCGGCGTGCCGCGCGCGTGCTGGAGCCACGCGCCGCAGGCGTCGTCGAACGCGGCGTCGAAGCCGCCGTCGGCGGTGCCGCGCGGCAGATTCATGATGCCGGCCGTCGACGCGCGCGTCGCCAGCACACGGCCGTGCGCATCGAACAGATACGCGCGCAGCGACGTCGTGCCCCAGTCGAGCGCGATCAACGCGGCGCTCGCAAAGTCGGCGGTGTCGGCGGCGGTGGCGTCCGTGTCGACGTCCGCGCCGGTATCGGCGGCTCGCTCGTGGTTCGCCAGTGTGGCGGTGCCCGCCTGTTTCATCGCTTGATCCTGCGAGCGGCCGGTTGCGGAGCGCGCCAGCCGAGTTCTTCCGAGATCGCGCGCGCCTCGCGCTGCACGATTGGAATCAGCTCGTCCATGCGTTCGTGCGGCATATACGGAATCGTGCTCGCGACCGACAGCGCCGCGACGATCGCACCCGACGCGTCGCGCACCGGCGCCGCGACACAGCGAATCGACGCCTCGTTCTCCTCGAGGTCGAACGTGTAGCCGCCGGCCGCATAGTTCGTCATGCGTTGCATGAAGGTCGGCGCGTCGGGGCGGTTGTCGGGCTTGAAGCTCACGCCCGCGAGCGCGCGGCGCGACGCGTCGAACAGCGACTGCCATGCGTCCGGCGCGAGGTCGAGCATCATCGCCTTGCCGATGCCGGTCGACGCGAGCGGCATCCGGTGGCCGACGCGCGAGCGCATTTCGAGGCCGCGCGTGCCGGGAATCTTGTCGATGTAGAGCACGTCGTCGCCGTCGCGCACGCCGAGGTGGATCGTGTCGAGCGTCTGCTCGGCAAGCGACTCCAGATGCGGACGCGCGACGGCCGTGAGCGGCATCTGTTCGAGTGCGATCGTGCCGAGCTCGATCAGCTTCGGCCCGAGCAGATAGCCGCCCTGCACCTGGCGCAGATAGCGCGCCTGCACGAGGCTGCTCACGAGCCGGTGCGTGGTGCTGCGGGTGGTGCCGAGCGCGGCGCCGAAGCTGCGCAGATCGCGCACGCCCGCCGCCGCCGCTTCGAGAATCGCGAGACCGCGCAACAGCGTCTGCGTGCCGGCCTGTTGCGGCGTGATCTCGAGCAGCGTGACGGGCAGCCCGAGTCCGTCGACGGTCGCCGCGCGCGCGACGGGGCGTGCTGCCCGCGCGGTGGCGGTGGCGCCAGCAGCGGCATGGGCGACGGTGGCGGCCTCGCGCGGCGCGGGATCGGACGCGGGGTTCGCCGCGGTATTCACCGGGGCGTTCGGCGCCTCGGCGGCGTCGGCCGTACTGACGTCGTGAATGGGCATCGCTTTGTTCATGGCGATTCGCTTTCGGATGGTTTTTTGCGCTTAGCGCGCGGGGCCGGAGACAAGCTCGGAAAGATGCTGCGCGGACATGCTTGCGACACCGCGCTCGCGCGGCTGCTCTCGTTGGCTGCCAGACATGGTTGGCCTCGTCTCCGGTTTTTTCTGTCGCTATTCGCGTCGTCGAAGAGCCTGGCGCCCTGACTCGCGGTGCGTGTTGGGTTGGATTGTAGGGCGACTTTCGAGAATCACCAATATGTGAATGTTGAGTCCATATAGTAGGATTTTAGTTGTCGATCAGCGGTTTAGTGATTACCTGGCGCGCCTCGTCCGAACGCAGGCAGCACGCAAAAAAGCCCGCGCGCGGCGGGCTTTGGAGGGTGGGAATACAAGAGTTTGCGGCTGGGGGCGCTGGCGGCGGGCGCACGCTCAGTCCGGCAATTCGGCCGCGCCCATGCGCCGTGCGATCACGCGCGCGCGCTGCGCCAGATAGGCCGAATTCCGGTGTTCGTCGAAATATTTCGGGCGCGGCAGCATCACGGCAAGACGCGCCGACTGCGCGGCGGTGAGCTTCGCGGCCGAGGTCTTGTAGTAATACTGCGCGGCCGCCTCAGCGCCGTAGACGCCGTTACCCCACTCGACCGAATTCAGATAGATCTCGAAGATCCGCTGCTTGTCCATCAGCGTTTCGAGCATCCACGTGATGATGAGCTCCTGGCCCTTGCGGATATAGCTCTTCTCGCGCGACAGGAACAGGTTGCGCGCGAGCTGCTGCGTGATCGTCGAGCCGCCGCGCACGATCCGGCCCTTCGCCTTGTTGCGTTCCCACGCCTGCAGGATCGCATCGGTTTCGTAGCCGTTGTTGTTGACGAAGTTCGCGTCCTCGGATGCGATGATCGCGCGCTTCAGGTTGCGCGAAATCTGCTCGTACGGCACCCAGGTGCGCTGCACCGACAGATCCGGCCGATCCTGCGACAGGCGCCACGCGTCCGAACGCATGAACGCGGTCGAACGCGGATTGACGACGTTCCAGATTGCGATCTGCGTGAAGTAGAACGCTTGCGTCGCGAGCCACGCGATCGCCAGCACCGCGATCAGATAGACGAGCCAGCGCAGCGGGCCGGGTTGGCCCCGCGAACCGCTGGCGCGCCGTGTCGCTGTCATCGTGCGTTCTGTCCTCGAGTAGATGAGTTACCGCAATGAGTACCGCAACGTGATGAGGTGAAACGAAGCGAAGCGCCTGCGTTACGCGGGCGACGGCGCGCTCAGCAGCGCGCGCAGCTCGGCGAGCACCGGCGCGCCGTCCGGACGCACGCCGCGCCACACGTAGAACGATTCGGCCGCCTGCTCGACCAGCATGCCGAGACCGTCGGCGCCGCGCGCGCCGAGCTTCGCCGCGTGCTCCATGAAAACCGTCGGATGCGCGCCGTACATCATGTCGTACGCGAGCGTGCCGTTGCCGAACGCGTGCTCGTCGCACTCGGGCAGCGATGCGTCGAGGCTGCCGGCGGTCGCGTTGACGATCACGTCGTACTGGCCCGCCTCGATGGCGCGCGCGCTGCCGCCCGCCAGACGGCACTGCGCGTCGCGCGCGGCCTGCGCGAACTGGCCGGCCAGCGCCTCGGCCTTCTCCGCCGTGCGGTTGACGATGGTCAGCGTATGCGGCGCGCGCTCGAGCATCGGCAGCACCACGCCGCGCGCGGCGCCGCCCGCGCCGAGCAGCAGGATGCGCGCGCCCTTCAGCGGCACGCCGAGATTCACCTCGATGTCACGCACGAGGCCGAAGCCGTCCGTGTTGTCGCCGTAGATGCCGTCGGCATCGACGCGCAGCGTGTTCACCGCGCCGGCCGCCGCCGCGCGCGGCGACAGCGTGTCAGCGAACGCATGCGCGTCGAGCTTGAACGGCACGGTCACGTTGAGGCCGCGGCCGCCCGCTTCGATGAACGCGCGCACGTGCGGCACGAACGCATCGATCGGCGCGAGCAGGTGAGCGTAGTCGACCGGCTCGCCGGTTTGCGCCGCGAAACGGCCGTGAATGAACGGCGACTTGCTGTGGCCGACCGGATTGCCGATGACCGCGTAGCGGTCGCGTGATGCGTTGCCGCTCATCGTCCCGGCTCCGTGATGTGTTGTTCGTCGTCGGACGTGCTCGCGGCGTCGGCCTGGCCGTCGCCGTCGGTGTTGTCGCCGGGGTTGCCGTCGAGATCGGCTTCGGCCTGCGCCTCGGCTTCGCCTTCGGCGCTGTCGTCGGCGGCGTCGAGCAGCTCCTCGTCTTCGCCTTCGTCCGCTTCTCCGGCTTCAGCGCCGCTCGTCACGGCCGGCGCGTCGAGCACGTGCAGCAGACGCACCGACGCTTCGATCGTCAGTTCGTCGATCGACATCACTTCCATCTGCACGCGCGTACCGCGCGCATGCACGCCGAGGCCCGGCACGTGCAGCAGCAGCGGGATTTCTTCCAGACGCACGAGATCGCCCTTCACGACCGACGCGACCACCTGCTTGCGGTTCTCCTGCCTGAGCCAGCGCAGACACCAGAAGTACTCCATGCGGCGCTGATAGTCGGCATACGCGGTGTAGGTGTCGTCGAAGCCCTGCACGACCGCGAACAGATCGGCGTCCTTCGGCTTGAACGGCGCGGCGAGCTTCGCGGTCACGCCGTGCTGCACGCACGCGATCAGCTGCCACTGGTTCACGAGGTCGACATAGCGGCGCAGCGGCGACGTGCTCCACGCGTACTGCGCGACGCCGAGCCCTTCGTGCGGCGCGGCGTTGGTCTGCATGCGCGTGCGCTTCGGACCGCTCGGCGCGCCGAACGCGCGCTGCGTGCGGTAGATGCCAGGCACGCCGTGATCGTGCAGGAACGCGCCCCACGACGAGTTCGCGAGAATCGCCAGCTCGGCGACGATCGTGTCGAGCGGCGAGCCGCGCCGGCGCGGCGTGATCGTGATGTGCTCGCCGTCGACGTAGAAATTGAAGTCGGTATTGCGCTGCACTTCGCGGCGCAAGCCGTAACCCGCGCGCGCGGTCTGGCGCTTTTCGAACAGCGCCTGGGCGAACGGCCACAGCACGGCGATGTCGTCCTTGTGCGGATACTCGCCCGTGCCTTCGGCGAGCGCCTGTTCGGTGACGATTTCGTCGAGCGTGTTGTGGCGCAGGTTGTTCTTCACGAACACGCGCTCGGCGCGCGTTTCGCTCGCGACGATCTCCTGCGTCTCGCGATTGACGATCACGTACAGCGACAGCGCCGGGCGATAGCCGCCCTCGGCGAGCGTGAACGTCTCGACGACACTGTCGGGCAGCATCGTGATCTTGTCGCCGGGCATATAGACGGTCGAGAGCCGCGCGCGCGCGATCGCATCGACGTCGTCGCCGCGCTGGATGCCGAGCGCCGGCGCGGCGATGTGCACGCCGATGCGCACGCGGCCGTCGGCCAGATGCTCGACCGAGAACGCGTCGTCGATTTCGGTGGTCGTGATGTCGTCGATCGAGAACGCTTCGACATCGGCCTGCGGCAGATCGTCGGGCACGGTCGCGGCGGCGACCGGCGGGAAGCCGGTGCCGTGCGGAAAAAATTCAGAGAGAAATTTCGCCTCGTGCAGCGCGCGCGGCGACGCGATCGCGCCGCATTCGAGCATCAGCCGTGCCTGCGAAATGCCGCGCGCGGCCGCGGCACCTTCGAGCGCCTTGTATTCGATCGTGTTCCTGTCGGGTTTCGTGAGCAGCGCGAGCGCCTTCGCCCCGGTGAACGCTTCCGGCAGACGGCCTTCCTTCAGCTCCTGCTCGTACTGCGCCTGCACGAGCGCCTGCTGGCGCTTGCGCTCGAGGCCCGCGAGCGCCATCTTCAGTTGCTCCTCGGGCGCGCGCTGGTACATGCCGCGGCCCTTGCGGCGGAAGTACACCGGCGAGCCGTGCATGCGCAGCACCAGCGCCGCGCGCTCGATCGCGCCGAAGCTGTCGCCGAAGTACTCGGCGCCCAGCGTCGCGAACGGGAATTCGTCTTCAGGCGCGCATTCCCACAGGAAGTCGAGATCGATCTCCTGCGCGACGGCGTCGGCCTGCTGCATCAATTCGGCCGCGCCCGGCTTCTCGAATTCGATCAGCACGTCCTTCGCGCGCACCTTCGCGCGCCGTCCGCCCGGCAACTCGACCTGAAACGCCTCGCCCTGGCGCGACAGCACGCTGCCAGCCTTGAAACTGCCCGATTCCTCGAAGAAAACGTTCACTCAATACTCTCGTTCTGACTTGCATCTGCCGGCGCGCCCGACCCTCTCCAGCGATCGATCGCTGCGTGCGCGGCACGGCAACGTGTTCGTGATAATGAATCCGCGGCGCGCACCGCGCGCGCCGGCGGGTTGAAATTCGTGACTGGCGGCGAGCTATCTCTCTATCTCTATATGTATATAACGTCGCCGCCCGGTCGTGCGCGTGAAACCTGCGCGGACCGCCTCGGATCCCCTCAGGCCGCCTCGCGCGGCGCAGGCGGCTCGACGTGGTCCGCGTCGCAAAAGGCCAGCACTTCGTCGACGTACTGCGCGAACTCGCTGATCGCGTGGTCGCTGCCTTCGATCAGCGTAGTGCGCGCGCCCGGATAGTGCGCGAGCATTTCGCGATAGTCGAGCACTTCGTCGCCGGTCGCGGCCACCAGATAATAGCGTTCGGGCCGCGTGATCGACGCGACGCCGAGCGCGTGCAATTCATCCAGATGATGCGGCTCGACGACGATGCTGCCGCCGCCGTGCCAGAGCGGCTGCTCGCCGAGATAGGCGCTCAGATCGCGCTGCGGCACGACCGCCGGGTTCAGCAGCACGGCCGGCCAGCCGTGCTTTTCGGCCAGATGCGTGGCGAAATAACCGCCGAGCGAGCTGCCTATCACCGTCACGCGCTTTGCGCCGGCCTTCCCGACCAGCGCCTCGACAAGCGCAACCGTCTCGAACGGCGAGACCGGCAGCATCGGACAGCACCATTCGTCGTTGCGTCCGAGTTCGGTGAGACGCGCCGCGAGCAGGCGCGCCTTGAACGAATTCGGCGACGAGCGGAAACCGTGCAGATAGAGAATCATGACGCGCCTCGCGCGGACAAGGCGTCGAGCAGCTTCTGATGCACGCCGCCGAAGCCGCCGTTGCTCATCACGAGCACCTGGTCGCCGGGGCGCGCCGCGTGGACCACGGCTTTGACGAGCGCATCGAGGTTGTCGAACGCCTGCGCCTTGCCGCCGAGCGGCGCGAGCGCCTCGCCGAGATTCCAGCCGAGCGCGTCGCGGCCGTTCGGCGCGCCGTAGCCGAACACGAGATCGGCGTCGGCGAGACTCGCCGGCAGTTGCGCCTTCATCACGCCGAGCTTCATCGTGTTCGAGCGCGGCTCGAGCACCGCGAGAATCCGCGTGTTGTCGTGGCCGACGCGTGCGCGCAAGCCGGCCACCGTGGTTTCGATCGCGGTCGGATGATGAGCGAAGTCGTCGTACACGGTCACGCCGTCGACGCTGCCGCGCACCTCCATGCGGCGCTTCACGTTGCGAAAGCCGGACAGCGACTTCGCGGCCTGCGCGGGCGGCACGCCGACGTGGCGCGCGGCGGCGATCGCGGCAAGCGCGTTCATGCGGTTGTGCTCGCCCTGCACCTGCCAGTCGACGATGCCGACCCGCTCGCCGTTGTGATACACGGCGAAGCGCTCGTCGACCGGCACGCCCTGCCCGGCCGGCTGAATCTCCCAACCGCCCTGCACGCCGAAGCGCTCGACCTCGCTCCAGCAGCCACGCGTGAGCACGCGTTCGAGCGCATCGTCGCGGCCGTTGGTGACGACGCGGCCAAGGCTCGGCACCGTGCGGATCAGATGATGGAACTGCGTTTCGATCGCGGCGAGATCGGGGAAGATGTCCGCGTGATCGAATTCGAGATTGTTCAGCACCGCCGTTTTCGGGCGGTAATGGACGAACTTCGAGCGCTTGTCGAAGAACGCGGTGTCGTATTCGTCGGCTTCGATCACGAAGAAGCTCGAATCCGTGAGGCGCGCGGACACGCCGAAATTCAACGGCACGCCGCCGATCAGAAAGCCCGGATTGAGGCCGGCGTCCTCGAGCAGCCAGGCCAGCATCGAACTCGTGGTGGTCTTGCCATGCGTGCCGGCCACCGCCAGCACCCATTTGCCGTTCAGCACGTGCTCGCCGAGCCATTGCGGACCGGACACGTACGGCAGCCCGCGGTCGAGAATCGCCTCCATCAGCGGGTTGCCGCGCGAAACCACGTTGCCGATCACGAACAGGTCCGCGTTCAGGCCGTTCAGCTGGTCCGCGTCGTAACCCTCGATCAGACGGATGCCTTGCGCCTCGAGCTGCGTGCTCATCGGCGGATAGACGCCGGCGTCGCAGCCGGTCACGGTATGGCCCGCGCCGCGCGCGAGCACCGCGAGCCCGCCCATGAAGGTGCCGCAGATGCCGAGGATGTGGATGTGCATAAGCCTGTCGTGCCGCGCGGGCGTTTTTTTTGCGAGGGATGGGAGTGCCGCAGGACGGCCGGAACGACCGTCTGCAAAAGGACGCTCATTGTAACCGACGCCGCGCGCGGCGCCGCTGGAGCAGCGCCCGGCCGCGGCCGCCAAACCGCGTCGCCAACCTCTATCTAGTATCATGGACGGATGGTTCGCAAATCACATTTCGATCCGCAGCGCGTGCGCGAGGAAATCGCCATCGCGGCTGCGCGCATGATCGCCGAAGACGGTCTGGACTACGCGACGGCGAAGCGCAAAGCGGCCCGGCAGGTTGTCGGAGAGACGCGTGTGGCCGGCGAATGGCTGCCGGACAACGACCAGATCGAAGAAGAAATCCGCGAATATCAGTTGCTCTTTCAGGGCGACAGCCAGCCGGCGCTGCTGCGGCGGCTGCGCCGCATCGCGGTCGACTGGATGGAGCGGCTCGCGCCGTTCAATCCGTATCTGACCGGCGCGGTACTCGGCGGCACGGCCGGCGAGCATTCGGACGTACATCTGCAGGTGTTCTGCGACAACCCGAAAGAAGTCGCCATCTATATGCTGAATGCGAACGTCCAGTACGACGTGTCGGAAACACGGCACTTCGCGGGCCGCGGCTACGTCGAGACACTGAGCTTCCTGTGGCGCCCCACGGACGAACGCGATGCCGGACCGGTCGGCATCCATCTCGCGCTGTACGAGACCGACGACCTGCGCGGCGCGGTGCGCGCCGACGCGCGTGGCCGCACGGCGCGCGCGAATCTGCAGGCGGTGCAGGCGCTGCTCGACGGCGGCGAAGTCACCTCCTTCACCAATTGAACAGACTGAACACGACACGATGAACACGAGACGGATTCTGGCGGGCGCGGTCGTCGCGCTGGCCGCCGCGGGCGGCGGGGTGCTGGCCGCCAGTCACTGGCTCAATCGTGATGCCGACGTCGCGTACGCGGCGCAGCCCGATGCCCATCAGGACGCGGTGCAGCAGTTGTGGGCCGCGCCCGTCACGAGCGTCGACGGCAAGCCGCAGTCGCTCAGTCTGCTCAAGGGCCACCCGGTCGTCGTCAATTTCTGGGCCTCGTGGTGCGGGCCGTGCGTCGAGGAAATGCCCGCGCTTTCGCAAATTCAGCGTGAGTATGCGAAGAAGGGCATCCAGTTCGTCGGGCTGGGGGTCGATTCGGAAAAGAACATCCAGGCGTTCCTCACGAAGGTCAAGGTGGCCTACCCGATTTACGTGACCGGCTTCGGCGGCGCCGACCTCGCGCGCGCGTTCGGCAACAATGCGGGCGGCCTGCCGTTTACCGTCGTGATCGACGCAAAAGGCAACATTCGCTCGACGAAATTGGGCCAGATCGACCCGGCGGCGCTCAAACAGACGCTCGACGCGCTGTAAATTCCACTTTTTCCGTTGCCGCTTCTTTTGGCGCCCGATTCCACGCAGAACGAGCAAAAATGCGCGAGAATTCCGCAAATTAGAGTGAAGATGCGTTTCCGGTTTCGCGCCGGGCCACGCCGGCAGCAACTCCGTACGCGCGGGAAACTAGACAAGTTTCTCTAATCAGCGCTAAAGTGCGCGCAATTCCACGGAAAAAGAAGCGACCATGACGCGACTGCTGGTACTGCACGGGCCCAACCTCAATCTTCTCGGCACCCGGGAACCCGAGGTCTACGGTCGCGTGACCTTGCCGCAGATCGATCAGGCGCTCGCTGACCGCGCCGCCGACGCCGGTGTCGAGCTGGCGTCGTTCCAGAGCAATCACGAAGGCGCGCTGGTCGACCGCATCCAGGCCGCCCGTACCGAAAAGACCGATTTCATACTGATCAATCCCGCCGCGTACACGCACACGAGCGTGGCGATTCGGGACGCACTGGCGGGGGTCGGCATCCCGTTCGTCGAGATTCATCTGTCGAACGTGCATCGCCGCGAACCATTCCGGCATCACTCGTATTTCTCCGACCAGGCGGAGGGCGTCATTTGCGGCCTCGGCTGGAAGGGCTATCTGTATGCGCTCGAATTCGCGCTCGACCGGCTCGCGGCCGGCTCGTCGCGCGGCTGAATCCAAACACGTCCAATTTGAGCCGGCTACTGCACGCTTGCACCTGCCGGCACACTACGCATTGAAAGGGGCACCCTGATGGATCTACGTAAACTCAAAACTCTGATCGACCTCGTCTCGGAGTCCGGCATTTCCGAACTCGAAGTGACCGAGGGCGAAGGCAAGGTCCGCATCGTCAAGAATGCGCCGCCGGTTTACGTGCAACCGTCCGCCTCGTACGCAGCCCCGCAATTCGCGCCGCCGGCGCCGGCCGCCGCGGTCGACGCGCCTGCCGGCGCGGCCAGCGCTCCGGCGGCGCGAATTGCGGGGCTGCGTACGAGGCGGACGGTT
>NZ_JASGFN010000033.1:0-72089 GCF_047605525.1 Paraburkholderia sp.
GTCTCGCGCGCCACGTCGTAGACGCGCGCGGTCAGGGTCTTTTTCAGGTAGTCGTGGGAAGCCATGCGGATGGCGCGGTGCGCTGTATGAGACGGGAAAGGGTCAATGATAGCGCCAACGGTGCCCGCTCTGGCCTTTCCGGGCGTTCCGCCCAGGCCGTGCGGCGCGCCTCGTGCGAGCGTTTCGTCCGCCTGCGACCGAAATCAACCCGACCGTCCGGTCGGCAAATAAGCCGCCTGCGAAATACCCGCCGATTCACTCCAAAAACGCCCGAACCCCCGTCGTCATCCCCATTTCCGCCGTCAACGCATGGCGGAATCATGCGGTAGAATTCCGTTTTGGAATAAGGATCGGAAGATGCACTGGCAGCCTCGGAGCGCCCACTTGATGCCCGTCTCGCGCGAATCTCGTCCCGCGGCGGAGCGTCATGTCCGTCACGCACGATCGTGTAGCTGCCTCTGAGCGCCGCGAAGCGACCGACGTGAGTAGACCGCCGGCCGTGCTCGCTCCCCCAGAAGATTTCCAGACATTGCGCCCCACGCGCATCGTCAGCCGGCGCCTCGCGACGAGCGCGCCCGGTTGACCTACCGAGTCGTCCAAAACATGAACGCACCTCAAGTTTTCGATCCGCACGGCGCCGCCGCTGCGGTGGCTGCCGATCCCGAAGCGCGTCTGCGCGAAATTCCCTATAACTACACGTCGTTCTCCGACCGCGAAATCGTCATCCGTCTGCTCGGCAACGACGCGTGGGACGCGCTCGCCGAATTGCGCACCGAGCGCCGCACCGGCCGCTCGGCACGGATGCTGTACGAAGTGCTCGGCGACATCTGGGTCGTGCGCCGCAATCCGTATCTGCAGGACGATCTGCTCGACAATCCGAAGCGCCGCGCGATGCTGATCGAGGCGCTCAATCACCGGCTCGCCGAAATCGAAAAGCGCCGCCGCGCCGATCTGCGCGAACACGGCGACGAAGCCGGCATCGGGCGCGCCGCGCGCGTCGAAAAGCTCGTGCAGGCCGCGCGCCGCGCGATCGACGAATTCGCGAGCGAATTCCAGAAGACCTACGATCTACGCCGTCGCGCGATCCGCGTGCTCGGCAAGGTCACGGAAAAGGACAACATCAAGTTCGACGGTCTGTCGCGTGTCGCGCACGTGACCGACGCGACCGACTGGCGCGTCGAGTATCCGTTCGTCGTGCTGACGCCGGATACCGAGTTCGAGATCGCCGGCCTGATCAAGGCCTGCTTCGAGTTGGGACTCACCGTGATCCCGCGTGGCGGCGGCACCGGCTACACGGGCGGCGCGGTGCCGCTCACGCCGTTCTCGGCCGTCATCAATACCGAGAAGCTCGAACAGCTCGGCGCGGTCGAGATGACCGAACTGCCGGGCGTCGATCGCAAGGTCGCGACGATCTTCTCCGGCGCGGGCGTCGTCACGCGCCGTGTGACCGAGGCGGCCGAGCAGGCTGGCTTCGTGTTCGCGGTCGACCCGACTTCGCTCGACGCGTCCTGCGTCGGCGGCAACATCGCGATGAACGCGGGCGGCAAGAAGGCGGTGCTGTGGGGCACCGCGCTTGACAACCTCGCGTGGTGGCGGATGGTCGACCCGGAAGGGAACTGGCTCGAAGTCACGCGCCTCGACCACAACCTCGGCAAGATTCACGACATCGAAGTCGCGCGCTTCGAGCTCAAGTGGTTCGACGGCAACTACGCGCCGGGCGAGAAGCTGCTGCGCCACGAATCGCTGGACATCAAGGGCCGCGTGTTCCGCAAGGAAGGCCTCGGCAAGGACGTCACCGACAAGTTCCTCGCCGGTCTGCCGGGCGTGCAGAAGGAAGGCTGCGACGGGCTTATCACGTCCGCGCGCTGGGTGCTGCACAAGATGCCCGCGCATACCCGCACCGTGTGTCTGGAATTCTTCGGCCAGGCGCGCGAGGCGATTCCGAGCATCGTCGAAATCAAGGACTACCTGTTCGAAACGTCGCGCCAGGGCGGCGCGATTCTCGCGGGCCTCGAGCATCTGGACGAGCGCTATCTGCGCGCGGTCGGCTACGCGACCAAGAGCAAGCGCAACGCGTTTCCGAAGATGGTGCTGATCGGCGACATCGTCGGTAACGATGCCGACGCGGTCGCGCAGGCCACCTCGGAAGTGGTGCGCATGGCCAACGGCAAGAGCGGCGAAGGCTTCGTCGCGGTCAGCGCCGAGGCGCGCAAGCGCTTCTGGCTCGACCGCAGCCGCACCGCCGCGATCGCGAAGCACACCAACGCGTTCAAGATCAACGAAGACGTCGTGATTCCGCTCGATCGCATGGGCGAGTACACGGACGGCATCGAGCGCATCAACATCGAGCTGTCGATCAAGAACAAGCTGCAACTGGTCGACGCGCTCGAAGCGTTCTTCAAGGCAGGCAAGCTGCCGCTCGGCAAGAGCGACGACGCCAACGAAATCCCGAGCGCCGAACTGCTCGAAGACCGCGTGCAGCAGGCGCTCGATCTGCTCGTGCGCGTGCGCGCGCGCTGGGAATTCCTGCGCGACAGGCTCGACCTGTCGCTGCGCGAGGCGCAGCATTACCTGGTCGGTCTCGGCTACGAATCGCTCGCCGAGAAGTTCGCCGACCGCGTCGACGCGCAGCCGGACGCCACCGTGTTCCATCTCGCGCAGGACCGCACGCTGCGCGTGTCCTGGAAGCAGGAAATCCGCGCCGAATTGCGGCAGATCTTCAACGGCGGCGAATTCAAGCCGATCCTCGACGAAGCCCAGGCGATCCACAAGCAGGTGCTGCGCGGCCGCGTATTCGTCGCGCTGCATATGCACGCGGGCGACGGCAACGTGCACACGAACCTGCCGGTCAACTCCGACAACTACGAGATGCTGCAGGACGCGCACACGGCGGTCGCGCGCATCATGAAGCTCGCGCGTTCGCTCGACGGCGTGATCTCCGGCGAGCACGGCATCGGCATCACGAAGCTCGAATTCCTGACCGACGACGAGATCGGCGAATTCCGCAAGTACAAGCAGCGCGTCGATCCGCACGGCCGCTTCAACGCGGGCAAGCTGCTCGAAGGCGCGGACCTGCGCAATGCGTACACGCCGAGCTTCGGCCTGATGGGCTACGAATCGCTGATCATGCAGCAGTCCGATATCGGCGCGATTTCCGAATCGATCAAGGACTGCCTGCGCTGCGGCAAGTGCAAGCCGGTCTGCGCGACCCACGTGCCGCGCGCGAACCTGCTGTACAGCCCGCGCAACAAGATTCTCGCCACGTCCCTGCTGGTCGAGGCGTTCCTGTACGAGGAACAGACGCGCCGCGGCGTGTCGATCAAGCACTGGGACGAATTCAACGACGTCGCCGATCACTGCACCGTCTGCCACAAGTGCGTGACGCCGTGCCCGGTGAAGATCGACTTCGGCGACGTGACGATGAACATGCGCAACCTGCTGCGCAAGATGGGCAAGAAGAAGTTCAATCCGGGCAACGCGGCCGGCATGTTCTTCCTGAACGCGACCAACCCGCAGACCATCAACCTCGCGCGCACCGCGATGATGGGCGTCGGCTACAAGGCGCAGCGGCTCGGCAACGAGGTGCTGAAGAAGTTCGCGAAGAAGCAGACCGCGCATCCGCCGGCCACCGTCGGCAAGCCGGTGGTCACGCAGCAGGTGATCCACTTCATGAACAAGAAGATGCCGGGCAACCTGCCGAAGAAGACCGCGCGCGCGTTGCTCGACATCGAGGACAACAAGATCGTCCCGATCATCCGCAATCCGAAGACGACCACGTCCGATACGGAAGCGGTGTTCTACTTCCCCGGCTGCGGCTCCGAGCGGCTGTTTTCGCAGGTCGGTCTCGCGACCCAGGCGATGCTGTGGGAAGCGGGCGTGCAGACCGTGCTGCCGCCGGGCTACCTGTGCTGCGGCTATCCGCAGCGCGGCTCGGGCCAGTACGACAAGGCCGAGCAGATCGTCACCGACAACCGGGTGCTGTTCCACCGCGTCGCGAATACGCTGAACTATCTCGACATCAAGACCGTGGTGGTGTCGTGCGGCACCTGCTACGACCAGCTCGCCGGTTATGAATTCGACAAGATCTTCCCCGGTTGCCGGATCATCGACATTCATGAGTACCTGCTCGAGAAGGGCATCAAGCTCGACGGCGTGAACGGCGTGCGCTACATGTACCACGACCCGTGCCATTCGCCGATCAAGACGATCGACCCGGTCAAGCTCGTCAATCAGTTGATGGGCTCGGAACACGACGGCTACAAGATCGAGAAGAACGATCGCTGCTGCGGCGAATCGGGCACGCTCGCGGTTACGCGTCCCGATGTGTCGACGCAGGTGCGCTTCCGCAAGGAAGAGGAAATCCGCAAGGGTGCGGCGAAGCTGCGCGGTATCCCGCTCGTGGCCGAAGCGGGCGCGAACGCGATCAATCCGGCCAATGCATCGGCCGGCGCCGCGGGCGCGCCGAACGGTTCCGTGCTGAAAGCCGGCGACGGTCCGCAGCCGACTCACGCAAACGCGGGCGCGACCGACGTGAAGATCCTGACGAGCTGCCCGTCCTGCCTGCAAGGGCTGTCGCGCTACAACGAGGATGCGAACACCGAGGCGGATTACATCGTCGTCGAGATGGCACGCCACGTGCTGGGTGAGAACTGGATGGCGGACTACGTTCAACGGGCGAACAATGGCGGAATCGAGCGCGTGCTGGTTTAATGGCACGACCGACGATTTTTGCCGAGGACGACGATGGACTGCGTTTTTTGCCGTGAAGACGGCGGCGATGTGCTGTGGCAGGACGACTCCCTGCGGGTCGTCCTCGCCGACGAACACGATTACCCGGGCTTTTGCCGGGTGATCTGGAACGCGCACGTCGCCGAGTTTTCGGATCTCTCCACCGGCGAGCGTGATCGCGTGATGAAGGCCGTGTACGCGGTCGAGCGCGCGATCCGGCGCGTGCTGCAGCCGGCCAAGGTCAACCTGGCGAGCTTGGGCAACCAGGTGCCGCACGTGCATTGGCACGTGATTCCGCGTTATTCGAACGACGCTCATTTTCCCCTGCCGATCTGGGCGCCGCGCCAGCGCACGGTGTCCGAAGCGATGCTGTCGTCGCGCCGCGCGCAGGCAACGCTGCTGCGCGAAGCGGTGCGGCAGGAAATCGGGCAGGCTCTGGGCTGAGGGCCCTGATCTGCCGCTGCGCGCCGGGCTCCCAACGGGGCGAAAATGATGGCGCCCCGGCGTTATCTTATGAGGCCAACATGAGCGGATTGACTCCCGAGACTCCGGTGCCGACCGGCGTGGTCGTGCATTCGAAGTCGCGCGTGCTCGAATTGCAATACGCAAACGGCGAATCGTATCGCCTGCCGTTCGAGTTGCTGCGCGTGTATTCGCCGTCGGCGGAAGTGCAGGGCCACGGGCCCGGCCAGGAAACCTTGCAGACCGGCAAGCGCGACGTGACGATCACGATGATCGAAGGCGTCGGCAATTACGCGCTGCAGCCGACTTTCTCCGACGGGCATTCGACCGGTATCTATTCGTGGGACCTGCTGTACGACATGGCGGTGCGCCAGGATGAGCTCTGGCGCGCGTATCTCGCCAGACTGGCCGCGGCCGGCATCGACCGCGACACGCCGATGGTGCCTGCCGCCGCTGCGCACGGCCACTGTCACTGATACGATTCGCCCCCCGAACGCCGCTCGAGCGGCGCAACCATTCAAGAACACGCGAAAGGAACGAGCGCGATGAGCAAAACCCACTTCGGCTTTCAATCGGTCGACGAACAGGACAAGGCGCAGAAGGTGGCGGGTGTGTTCCACTCGGTGGCCGCCAACTACGACTTGATGAACGACCTGATGTCGGGCGGATTGCACCGGGCGTGGAAGCTGTTCACGATCGCCCAGGCCAACGTGCGGCCGGGCTACAAGGTGCTCGACATCGCGGGCGGCACGGGCGACCTGTCGAAAGCGTTCGCGAAACAGGCGGGCGAGACGGGCGAAGTCTGGCATACCGACATCAACGAATCGATGCTGCGCGTGGGCCGTGACCGGCTGCTCGACAAAGGGATCATCACGCCGACGCTGTTGTGCGACGCCGAGAAAATCCCGTTTCCGGACAACTACTTCGACGTGGTGACGGTCGCTTTCGGCCTGCGCAACATGACGCACAAGGACCTCGCGCTCGCGGAAATGCGCCGCGTGCTGAAGCCGGCCGGCCGCCTGCTCGTGCTGGAATTCTCGAAGGTGTGGGATCCGCTGAAGAAAGTCTACGACCTGTATTCGTTCAAGGTGTTGCCGTGGCTTGGCGAACGCTTCGCAAAAGACGCGGATAGCTACCAGTATCTGGCGGAATCGATCCGCATGCATCCGGATCAGGAAACTTTAAAAACAATGATGGAACAAGCCGGCCTCGACGGCGTCAAATATTACAATTTGTCAGCTGGCGTGGTAGCTTTACATGTGGGGACCAAATACTAGGGACCCTAACCCATCGATTTTTAAAGGAAAGTTCGAAATGTCCGATTCAGGTTTGTTATCTGCTCGTAAGGTTAAAGGGTTGCTGGCGAGAAGAATCGGACTGATCGCAATGGTCGGTCTGCTGATGGCCGGCACGCTTGCTTCTCTCGACGCCGAAGCCCGCCGCATGGGCGGTGGCCGCAGTTTCGGCCGTCAGTCGAATAGCCTGCAGCAGCAACGCCAGGCACCGCCGCCGTCGCAACCGGCGCAGAACAATCAGACGATGCAGCAGCAACGGGCACAGCCGGCGCCCACGCCGGCCGCGCCGGCCACTGCGCCGAACCGCAACCGCTGGCTCGGGCCGATCGCGGGTCTCGCGGCCGGTCTCGGCATCGCTGCATTGTTGTCGCACTTCGGTCTCGGCGAAGCGTTCGCCGGCATGTTCGCCAATGTGATCGTGATCGCGTTGATCGCGATGGTCGTGATCTGGCTGATCCGCCGCTTCACCGGCCGCAAGCGCGATGCGACGCAGCCCGCGTATGCCGGCACGGCGCCGTCGCTGAACACGAACAGCACCGGTTACACGCAGGAGCCGCGCTACAGCGCGCCGCCCACCGGCTCGTACCTCGAACCGCAAGGCAATCCGTTGACCACGCCGTCTGTCGGCGCGGCGCCGTCGGTGCCGGCCGGCTTCGATTCGGAAGCGTTCCTGCGCAACGCGAAGGTGTACTTCGTGCGCCTGCAGGCCGCGTGGGACGTCGGCAACGTCGAGGACATCCGCGAATTCACGACGCCGGAGATGTTCGCCGAAGTGCGCGTCGATCTGGCGTCGCGCGGCACCCAGCCGAACCAGACCGACGTGGTGCAGTTGAACGCCGAGCTGCTCGGGGTCGAGGAGCGCGCGAACGAATACTTCGCGAGCGTGCGCTTCTCCGGCCTGATCCGCGAGGAGCCGGGCGCGGCGGCCGAGCCGTTCGTCGAGGTCTGGAATCTGTCGAAGGCGAACCGTCCGGGCGAAGGCTGGTTGCTCGCCGGTATCCAGCAGGTCGAGCAGCACTGACTTGCTGAAGCGCCGCGCGAGGCTTGTCCCGGAAAGCCCGCGCGACGCTGATTTTGCACATCGCATAGGCCGTTCGGCAGAGGGGGCCGCGAAGCGAACGGACGTTACAATAGGAGCCCGCGCAAGCACCTTGCTCGCGCGGGTTTTTTCTTGCCACTTTCGATGACCCTCGCCGCCAAGCCCTTCGCTGCTGCCGTCAATCATCTGCTCGCCCGCGAATCGTGGGCACGTGAGCGCCTCGCCCCCTATGCGGGCAAGACCGCCCGTCTGTCATGTCCACCGGTTGTCCTCGCGCTGCTCGTGCAGCCGGACGGCTATCTCGGCACGATCGGCGAAGCCGACGCGCATCAGTTCGACGTGACGATTGCGGTGCCGTCCGATGCGCTGCCGGCTTTCATGCAAGGCGGCCAGGCCGTCGTGATGAAGCACGTGAAGATCGAGGGCGACGCCGAGTTCGCGACCGTGATCGCGAAGCTCGCCGAGCATTTGCGCTGGGAGCCGGAGGAAGATCTCGCGAAGCTGATCGGCGACGGGCCCGCCTGGCGCATCGCATCGGTCGTGCGCTCGGTCGGCGAGCACGTGCAGCGCACCGGCCGCAATCTGCTCGACACCGCGGCCGAGTATCTGCTCGATGAGAATCCGCAACTGGTGCGCCGCACCGCGCTCGCGGACTTCAATGCCGAACTGGCCCGTGCGCGTGATTCGCTGGCGCGCGTCGAGAAGCGCATCGAACGTCTTGAACAGAAGGTCGAAGCCCGCGGCGCGCATGCGCCGGGCGGCGCCGCTACGTCGCGCGGCACGCGCTAGTCACCGGGTCCAGTCATGCGTTTTCTGCGTTTTCTCAAGATATTTTTCACGGTCATCCGCTTCGGCCTCGACGAAATGATGCTGAGCCGTATCAACGACCGGCGCGTGCGTCTGCTGTTGCGTATCACCACGCTCGGCCGCAAGTTCGATGCGCCGCCGGGCGTCCGTCTGCGCCTCGCGCTCGAAAGCCTCGGGCCGATCTTCGTCAAGTTCGGCCAGGTATTGTCGACGCGGCGTGATCTGCTGCCGGTCGACATCGCCAACGAACTCGCGAAGCTGCAGGACCAGGTGCCGCCGTTCGATTCGGCGGTCGCGATCGCGCTCGTCGAGAAGTCGCTCGGCGCGCCGGTCGATGTGCTGTTCGACGATTTCGAGCGGGTGCCGGTCGCGAGTGCGTCGATCGCGCAGGTGCACTTCGCGAAGGTGAAGGCCGGTCAGCACGCGGGTAAGGCCGTGGCGGTGAAAGTGTTGCGCCCGAACATGCTGCCGGTGATCGATTCCGACCTCGCGCTGCTGCGCGACATCGCCGTGTGGGCCGAGCGCCTGTGGGCCGACGGCAAGCGCCTGAAGCCGCGCGAGGTGGTCGCCGAATTCGACAAATACCTGCACGACGAACTCGACCTGATGCGCGAGGCCGCCAACGGCAGCCAGTTGCGGCGCAACTTCCAGGGGCTCGATCTGCTGCTCGTGCCGGAGATGTACTGGGAGTTCTGCACGCCCACGGTGCTGGTGATGGAGCGCATGGTCGGCGTGCCGATCAGCCAGGTCGATACGCTGCGCGCGGCCGGCGTCGATATTCCGAAGCTCGCGCGTGAGGGCGTCGAAATTTTCTTCACCCAGGTGTTCCGCGACGGCTTTTTCCACGCCGACATGCATCCGGGCAACATCCAGGTGAGCCTCGATCCGGCGCACTTCGGCCGCTATATCGCGCTCGACTTCGGCATCATCGGCGCGCTGTCAGACTTCGACAAAAACTACCTCGCGCAGAACTTCCTCGCGTTCTTCAAGCGCGACTATCATCGCGTCGCGACGCTGCATCTGGAGTCGGGGTGGGTGCCGCCGACCACGCGCGTCGAGGAGCTCGAAAGCGCGATCCGCGCGGTTTGCGAGCCCTATTTCGACCGCGCGCTGAAGGATATTTCGCTCGGCCAGGTGCTGATGCGCCTGTTCTCGACGTCGCGCCGCTTCAACGTCGAAATCCAGCCGCAGCTCGTGCTGCTGCAAAAGACCATGCTGAACGTGGAAGGTCTCGGCCGTTCGCTCGATCCGGAGCTGGATCTGTGGAAGACCGCGAAGCCTTACCTCGAGCGCTGGATGAACGAGCAGATCGGCCTGCGCGGCTGGTACGAGCGCCTGAAGATCGAGGCGCCGCAGTGGAGCAAGACGCTGCCGCAGTTGCCGCGTCTCATCCATTACGCGCTCGCCGAGCGCCATCATTCGGGCGGCGGCGCGAACGACGATGTGATCCGCCAGATTCTGCTCGAGCAGAAGCGCACCAACCGTCTGCTGCAAGGCCTGCTGCTGTTCGGCGTGGCGGTCGGCGTCGGCGCGGTGCTCGCGCGGGCGTTTCTGGTGCTTGCTTATGGCGGCTGAGTGCCAACCTGTACGAGGCAATCGATGAGCGATCCGACCCAACCCTCCGCGCCCGATTTCGCGACCCGTGACCCCAACTCGCCCGAGTTCTGGGACGAACGCTTCGAGCGTCACTTCATGCCGTGGGATCAGGCGGGTGTACCGGCTGCGTTTCATGCGTTCGCCGAACGACACCGCGGCGCGGCGGTGCTGATTCCGGGCTGCGGCAGCGCATACGAAGCGGTGTGGCTCGCGCGGCAGGGCAATCCGGTCCGCGCGATCGACTTCTCGCCGGCCGCCGTCGCGGCGGCGCGCGAGCAGCTCGGCCCGCAGCACGCGCAACTGGTCGAGCAGGCGGATTTCTTCACGTATGAGCCGCCCTTCACGCCGGCGTGGATTTATGAGCGCGCGTTTTTCTGCGCGCTGCCGCCGGCGCGGCGCGCCGACTATGTGCAACGGATGGCCGAATTGCTGCCGCCCGGCGCGGTGCTCGCGGGCTTCTTTTTTTTCGGCGCGACGCCGAAGGGGCCGCCGTTCGGTATCGAGCGTGGCGAACTCGACGCGCTCCTCACGCCGTACTTCGATCTGATCGAAGACGAAGCGGTGGCCGATTCGATCGCTGTCTTCACCGGGCGTGAGCGCTGGCTCATCTGGCGGCGTCGCGCGTAACGGCGCCGTCATGTCACGGCGCACCGCGCCACGCCGGCCGGCCTTGACAGTTTCATGGGCCGTCCCCATTTGACGCGATGGCGGTCGCGTCGCGCGTCCGCTTCCCCGAAATCCGGGGAACGGCCATCGTTTGCGGCTATAATTCAAGGCTTTGCAAGCGTTTACACGATTTCAGCAGGGAATTTGGAGTAGGGAAAAGATCATGCCGATCTACGCTTATCGTTGCGGGTCATGCGGTTTCGGGAAGGACGTGCTCCAGAAGATGAGCGACCCCCAGTTGACGCAGTGTCCCGCGTGCGGAAAAGACACCTTTAGCAAGCAGGTCACCGCGGCCGGCTTCCAGTTGAAAGGCTCCGGCTGGTACGTGACCGATTTTCGTGGCAACAGCGGCACGAGCGCCCCGGCCACGCCGGAAGCGAAATCCGAGGCGGCTCCGGCCGCGGCGCCAGCGGCTCCGGCCACGCCGGCGGCCACATCCGCCGCCCCGGCCGCCCCGGCGGGTACGAGCGGCTCCGGCAGCGCCTAGTGGGACTGCCGCCCTCGCGGGCGGCGTATCTACCGCGCGTCGGGCTTCGGCCCGCGCGGCTTTCTGGCGGTACACATGACGACGAAAAAAACGACGCTCAAATCGGTGTTCCTGACCGGCCTGCTGGTGCTGGTGCCTCTGGCCATCACACTGTGGGTGCTCGGTCTGATCATCGGCACGATGGACCAGACGCTATTGCTGCTGCCCACCTCTTGGCAGCCGGAACGCGCGATCGGCTATCGCCTGCCCGGTCTCGGCGCGGTGCTCACGCTCGCGTTCATCTTTGTCGTCGGACTGTTGACGCAGAACTTCGTTGGGCAGAAGCTCGTGAAGTGGTGGGAACTGCTGGTCGCGCACATCCCGGTGGTCGGCCCGCTTTACACGAGCGTCAAACAGGTATCCGACACGCTGCTGTCGAGCAGCGGTAACGCATTCCGCAAGGCGCTGCTGATCGAATATCCGCGCCGCGGTTCCTATACGATCGCGTTTCTGACCGGCGTTCCGGGTGGCGACGTGGTCAACCACCTGAAAGAAGACTACGTCAGCGTCTACGTGCCGACGACGCCGAACCCCACGTCCGGCTTCTTCCTGATGGTGCCGAAAAGCGAAGTGATCGAGCTCGACATGACAGTCGACGCTGCGCTCAAGTACATCGTCTCGATGGGCGTCGTGGCGCCGTCCGCGCCACCGCCGGCGCCGGTGCGCCGCACGACCGTCGAGCCTCCGCTGTAATGCCGGCGCGCAACGCTTCATGCAGGATCATCTGCGGCGCGCCGTTCAACCAATGCAAAACGAAAGTCAAACATCATGTCGATGAGATCTGAATACTGCGGTCTGGTGACCGAAGAACTGCTGGGCCAATCCGTCTCGCTGTGCGGCTGGGTAAGCCGCCGCCGCGACCACGGCGGCGTCATCTTCATCGACCTGCGTGATCGCGAAGGGCTCGTTCAGGTCGTCTGCGACCCGGACCGCGCGGAGATGTTCAAGGCCGCCGAAGGCGTGCGCAACGAGTTCTGCCTGCAGATCAAGGGTGTCGTGCGCAACCGCCCGGAAGGCACGACCAATGCCGCGCTGAAGAGCGGCAAGATCGAAGTGCTGTGCCACGAGCTGATCGTGCTGAACGCGTCGATCACGCCGCCGTTCCAGCTCGACGACGACAACCTGTCGGAAACCACGCGCCTCACGCACCGCGTGCTCGACCTGCGCCGCCCGCAGATGCAGCACAACCTGCGTCTGCGCTATCGCGTCGCGATCGAAGTGCGCAAGTATCTCGACGAGCAGGGCTTCATCGACATCGAAACGCCGATGCTCACGAAGAGCACGCCGGAAGGCGCGCGCGACTATCTCGTGCCGTCGCGCACGAACCCGGGTCAGTTCTTCGCGCTGCCGCAGTCGCCGCAGTTGTTCAAGCAACTGCTGATGGTCGCGAACTTCGACCGCTACTACCAGATCGTCAAGTGCTTCCGCGACGAAGACCTGCGCGCTGACCGTCAGCCGGAATTCACCCAGATCGACTGCGAAACCTCGTTCCTGTCGGAGCAGGAAATCCGCGATCTGTTCGAGGCGATGATCCGTCACGTGTTCCGCACGACGATCGGCGTCGAGCTCGACGCGAAATTCCCGGTCATGGAATACGCGGAAGCGATGCGCCGCTTCGGTTCGGACAAGCCGGACCTGCGCGTGAAGCTCGAATTCACCGAGCTCACGGACGCGGTGCGCGACGTTGACTTCAAGGTGTTCAGCACACCGGCCAACACGAAGGACGGCCGTGTCGCGGCGCTGCGCGTGCCGAAGGGCGGTGAGCTGTCGCGCGGCGACATCGACAGCTACACGGAATTCGTGCGCATCTACGGCGCGAAGGGTCTCGCGTGGATCAAGGTCAACGAAGTCGCGAAGGGCCGCGACGGTCTGCAAAGCCCGATCGTGAAGAACCTCCACGACGAGGCGCTGAAGGCGATCATCGAGCGCACCGGCGCGCAAGACGGCGACATCATCTTCTTCGCGGCGGATCGCGCGAAGGTCGTGAACGACAGCCTGGGCGCGCTGCGTCTGAAGATCGGTCATTCGGAATTCGGCAAGGCCAACGGTCTGGTCGAGTCCGGCTGGAAGCCGCTGTGGGTGATCGACTTCCCGATGTTCGAATACGACGAGGAAGACAACCGCTACGTCGCCGCGCATCACCCGTTCACGAGCCCGAAGGACGAGCATCTCGAGCACCTGGAGACGGATCCGGCGCGCTGCCTCGCGAAGGCCTACGACATGGTGCTGAACGGCTGGGAAATCGGCGGCGGCTCGGTGCGTATCCACCGTGAGGAAGTGCAGAGCAAGGTGTTCCGCGCGCTCAAGATCAACGCGGAAGAAGCGCAGGCCAAGTTCGGCTTCCTGCTCGACGCGCTGCAATATGGCGCGCCGCCGCATGGCGGTATCGCGTTCGGTCTGGACCGCATCGTCACGATGATGGCCGGCGCCGACTCGATCCGCGACGTGATCGCGTTCCCGAAGACGCAGCGCGCGCAGTGTCTGCTCACGCAGGCGCCGAGCGAAGTGGACGAGCGCCAGTTGCGCGAGCTGCACATCCGTCTGCGCACGCCGGAACCGAAGGCGTAAAGCCGCGGCCACGAACCCGGCGGCGACAGGACAGTCGCAAAGCGGCCACAAACCGGCCACAGCCGGCCGCAAAAATCCGCGCAAGCGAAGCGAAAAGGCGCTGAGGTGAACTTCACCCCAGCGCCTTTTTCATTTTTTGCGTTACAGTGAAGCCACTGCTTTCCAGACCCTTTCGACCGTCATCCGACATGTACCGCGCGCGCGTCGCGCCCAGTTCTTACGCCATGCCGAAACCGCCGAAAATTCCGCAGTCCGTGCTCGTCGTCATCCACACGCCCGCGCTCGACGTGCTGTTGCTCGAACGCGCCGATCATGCAGGGTTCTGGCAGTCGGTGACGGGCTCGAAAGACCGGCTCGACGAACCGCTCGCCGAAACGGCGATACGCGAAGTCGGCGAGGAAACCGGCATCATGATCGGCGGCGCGCTGGTGCCGCAAAGCGCGCTGTTCGATTGGCAATATTCGATCGAATACGAGATCTACCCGGAATACCGCCATCGCTATGAAGCAGGCGTGATCCACAACACCGAGCACTGGTTCAGCCTGCAGGTGTCCGAGCGGATCGACGTGACGCTCGCGCCGCGCGAGCACACCGCCTATCTATGGCTGCCGTATGAAGAAGCGGCGTCGCGCTGCTTTTCGTCGTCGAATGCCGACGCGATCCTGCAGTTGCCGCGCCGGCTCGGCGCGCGCGCGACCAATCCGTCCCCCGATTTTCAGCCCGATCCACGGACCGGCCGGCAGGCCGGGGAGCGTGGCCAGTGAGCGGAGGTGGCGCGGGTCGTTTCGCGCGGCTGCGGCACACGCTGCTCGGCCGCCGTTACTGGCAGCGCTACCGCTTCACCAGCAACAACGAGGTCAGGCTGCTGCGCTCCGGCAATGAATTTTTCGATGCGCTGATCGGACGTATCGACGCCGCGGGGCACAGCGTCGCTCTCGAAACCTATATCTTCTGCGACGACGAAGCCGGCCAGGCGGTCAGCGACGCGTTGCTGCGCGCGGCCGCGCGCGGCGTCGAGGTGCGCGTGATTACCGACGGCATCGGCACCGCGCGCCTGAAGATGTTCGAGCAATGGCCGCCCGGCGGCATCGAGCACCGAATCTACAACCCGCATCTGTTCGGCCGCTTCGGCTTTTCGCGCACGCACCGCAAGCTTGCGGTGATCGACGATCAGTACGCGTATTGCGGCGGCATCAACATCGTCGACGATTACGAGAACAACGGCGAGAAGCTGCCGTACCGGCGCTGGGACTTCGCGGTCGAGCTGCGCGGACCGGTGGTCGCCGACGTGCGCGACGCGTTCAAGGTGCAGTGGCACCGGATTCGCGTCGGGCATCGGCCGCTCGAATCGATGAAGCCCGACCTCGGGCCGCGCGACGCCGCGTCGCTCGGCAGCCTGCGGCGGCGCCGGCGGCGCCGCAACGAGGAGCTGTGGGCGGGCGGCGAGCCGTGCGTCGCGTTCGTCGCGCGCGACAACATCATCAACCGCCGCGCGATCGAAAAGGCGTATCTGGCCGCGATCGGCCAGGCGCGCCACGAAATCCTGCTCGCCAATCCGTACTTCATGCCGGGGCGCAAGCTTCGCCGAGCGCTGGTGTTCGCGGCGCGGCGCGGGGTGACCGTGAAGCTGATCATCGGGCGCAAGGAGTTCAAGGCGCTCGATTACGCGGTGCCGTTTCTCTATCACGCGCTGCTGCGCGCGGGCGTGCAGATCGCCGAGTACGAGAAGACGCTGTTGCACGGCAAGGTCGCGGTGGTCGATTCGACCTGGGGCACCGTCGGCTCGTCGAATCTTGATGCGCTCAGCCTGATGCTCAACAACGAAGCGAACGTGGTGATCGTGAACGACCCGTCGATTGCCGGGCTGCGCGAGGCGATCCTCGGCGCGTTCGCGGACGCGCGCCCGATCGACGAGGCACACTACGAATCGCGCCCGGCCCGTGTGCGCGCGATCAGCTGGATCGCGTACACGAGCTACCGCGTCGCAATGAAGCTGCTGACGGTGGGCGGCTACGACTAGCTTCCATCAGAGCCCGCGCTTGCTGCATCATGTCGGCCAGCCGCGGCAAGCGGAGACGATCGGCAACCATCGATTCAAGACAAACGCCTCTAAAAATAAGATTGATCTGATTGTCGAAAGCCGCGAAATTGGAAACAGGTTAGAAACCGGTTTCTAATAAAGTCCTTGTTTCGCGGACGGCCGCACTCAATAATAGTACGGCCGTTCGATTTTAATTCTGGCCACATTAGAACGGTAAAACAGCTATGCGAAAAGGCGAACAAACGCGAGCCGCGATTCTCGATGCAGCACTCGATCTGGCAAGCCGTGACGGACTGGAAGGTCTGACCATCGGCCTGCTCGCCGAGCGCATGCAGATGAGCAAAAGCGGCGTGTTCGCGCATTTCGGGTCGCGCGAGGATCTGCAGGTCGAGGTCGTGCGTGAATATCACCGCCGTTTCGAAGACGAGGTGTTCTACCCGAGCCTGCGCGAGCCGCGCGGTCTGCCGCGCTTGCGCGCGATGATTTCCCGCTGGATCGAGAAACGCATCCAGGAAGTCACGACCGGCTGCATCTACATCAGCGGCGCCGTCGAATACGACGACCGCGCGGACAGCCCGGTGCGCGAGCAACTGGTGTCGAGCGTAACGATGTGGCGTGCGGCGCTCACGCGCGCGATTTCGCAGGCGATGGGAGAAGGGCATCTGCGCGCCGATACCGATCCGCAGCTGATGCTGTTCGAACTGTATAGCGTCACGCTCGGCCTGCATCATGACGCGCGCTTCCTGCATCTGCCGGATGCGGTGCGTCTCACGTGGGCCGCGCTGGAAAAACTGATTGATTCGTATCAGAGCGAAAGCCGTTAGCGGCGTCGCCGGCATTCACCGGAAACGCGCGGCGCAGAAAGTCCGTTCACGGACTCAGCCAACGGCCTGGCTTCTAGTCAAACTTGGAGAGAGTCATGGGACAGTACGCCGCGCCGTTGCGCGACATGCAATTCGTGTTGCACGAACTGCTCAACGTCGAAGCCGAACTCCGGCAAATGCCGAAGCACGCGGATCTCGACACCGACACGATCAACGCGGTGCTCGAGGAAGCCGGCAAGTTCTGCTCCGAAGTGCTGTTCCCGCTCAACCACAGCGGCGACCAGGAAGGCTGCACGTACGCCGGCGACGGCGTCGTGACCACGCCGAAGGGCTTCAGGGAAGCCTATAAGCAATACGTCGAAGCCGGCTGGCCGGCGCTCGGCTGCGACCCGGAATACGGCGGCCAGGGGCTGCCCGCGTTCGTCAACAACGCGCTCTATGAAATGCTGAATTCGGCGAATCAGGCATGGACGATGTATCCGGGCCTGTCGCACGGCGCGTACGAATGCCTGCACGCGCACGGCACGCCCGAATTGCAGCAGCGCTATCTGCCGAAGCTGGTCGCGGGCGTCTGGACCGGCACGATGTGCCTGACCGAGCCGCATTGCGGCACCGATCTCGGCATCCTGCGCACCAAGGCCGAGCCGAACGGCGACGGCTCGTACGCGATCAGCGGCACGAAGATCTTCATCTCGAGCGGCGAACACGATCTGGCGGAGAACATCGTTCACCTCGTGCTCGCGCGTCTGCCGGACGCGCCGAAAGGCACCAAGGGCATTTCGCTGTTCATCGTGCCGAAGTTCATCCCGAACGAAGCGGGCGAGCCCGGCGAGCGCAACGGCGTGAAGTGCGGGTCGATCGAACACAAGATGGGCATCCACGGCAACGCGACCTGCGTGATCAATCTCGACAACGCGAAGGGCTGGCTCGTCGGCGAGCCGAACAAGGGTCTCAACGCGATGTTCGTGATGATGAACGCAGCGCGTCTCGGTGTCGGCATGCAGAGCCTGGGCCTCACCGAAGTCGCGTATCAGAACTCGCTGACGTACGCGAAAGAGCGTCTGCAGATGCGTTCGCTGACCGGCCCGAAGGCGCCGGAAAAGGCCGCCGATCCGATCATCGTGCATCCGGACGTGCGCCGCATGCTGCTCACGCAGAAGGCCTACGCCGAAGCCGGCCGCGCATTCTCGTACTGGGCCGCGCTGCATATCGACAAGGAGCTGTCGCACGCGGACGAAGCCGAGCGCAAGGAAGCGGCCGACCTCGTCGCGCTGCTCACGCCGATCCTGAAGGCGTTTCTGTCGGACAACGCATTCGAAGGCACCAATCACGCGATGCAGATTTACGGCGGCCACGGTTTCATCGCCGAATGGGGCATGGAGCAGTACGTGCGCGACGCGCGCATCAACATGATCTACGAAGGCACCAACGGCATTCAGGCGCTCGACCTGCTCGGCCGCAAGGTGCTCGGCGACATGGGCGCGAAGATGAAGAAGTTCGGCAAGCTGGTCGCCGAATTCGTCGAAGCCGAAGGCATCAAGCCGGAAATGCAGGAGTTCGTGAACCCGCTCGCCGACATCGGCGAAAAGGTGCAGAAGCTGACGATGGAAATCGGCATGAAGGCGATGCAGAACCCGGACGAAGTCGGCGCCGCGGCCGTGCCGTATCTGCGCACGGTCGGCCATCTGGTGTTCTCGTACTTCTGGGCGCGCATGGCGCGTATCGCGCTGGACAAGGAGGCCTCGGGCGATCCGTTCTACAAGGCGAAGCTCGCCACCGCGCGCTTCTACTTCGCGAAGCTGCTGCCCGAAACGGCGATGACGATCCGCCAGGCGCGTGCCGGCTCGAAGCCGATGATGGACGTGGAAGAAGCGTTGTTCTGACGCTCGCAGATCGGGCGAGGCGCCCGCGCGCAGCGAATCCGCGCTGTCTCGCTCCAGACCACATACACCGCGCGAAGCACGAACGAAACTTCGCGCCACCGCATAACTCCCCGGAGAAACGACGTGAGCAATCTGATCATTCGCAAGGTAGCCGTGCTCGGCGCCGGCGTGATGGGCGCGCAGATCGCCGCGCACCTGATCAACGCCAAGGTGCCCGTGCTGCTGTTCGACCTGCCCGCAAAGGAAGGCCCGAAAAACGGGATCGCGCTGAAGGCGATCGAGAATCTGAAGAAGCTGTCGCCGGCGCCGTTCGGCGTGAAGGACGACGCGCAATACCTTCAGCCCGCGAATTACGACGACGACATCGCGAAACTCGCCGAATGTGACCTCGTGATCGAAGCGATCGCCGAGCGGATGGACTGGAAGCACGACCTGTACAGCAAGGTCGCGCCGCATATCGCGCCGCACGCGATCTTCGCGACCAACACGTCGGGTCTGTCGATCACCGCGCTGTCCGAAGGTTTCGCGGACGACCTGAAGGCGCGCTTCTGCGGCGTGCACTTTTTCAATCCGCCGCGCTACATGCATCTGGTCGAACTGATTCCGACCGCGGCGACGCGTCCGGAAATTCTCGACCAGCTCGAAACGTTCCTGACGAGCGTGGTCGGCAAGGGCGTCGTGCGCGCGAAAGATACGCCGAACTTCATCGCGAACCGCGTCGGCATTTTCTCGATCCTCGCGGTAATCACCGAAGCCGCGAAGTTCGGTCTGCGTTTCGACGAAGTGGACGATCTGACCGGTTCGCGCCTCAGCCGCGCGAAGTCGGCGACGTTCCGCACCGCCGACGTCGTCGGTCTCGACACGATGGCGCACGTGATCAAGACGATGCAGGACACGTTGCCCGACGATCCGTTTTTCCCGGTCTACGAAACGCCGGCCGTGCTCGCCGAACTGGTGAAGAAGGGCGCGCTCGGCCAGAAGACCGGCGGCGGTTTCTACAGGAAGGAAGGCAAGGCGATCAAGGTGCTCGATCCGAACACGGGCGAGTATGTCGACGGCGGCGCGAAGGCGGACGAAATCGTCGGCCGCATCCTGAAGCGGCCGCCCGCCGAGCGGCTGAAGCTGCTGCGCGAAACGCAGCACCCGCAGGCGCAGTTCCTGTGGGCGATCTTCCGCGACGTCTATCACTACATCGCCGTGCATCTGGAATCGATCGCCGACAACGCGCGCGACGTCGATCTCGCGATCCGCTGGGGCTTCGGCTGGAACGAAGGCCCGTTCGAAGGCTGGCAGACGGCCGGCTGGAAGCAGGTCGCCGAGTGGGTGCGGGAGGATATCGCGGCGGGCAAGGGGCTGGCCGACGTGCCGCTGCCGTCGTGGGTGACGGAAGGCGCGGTCGCCGACAAGGGCGGCGTGCATACCGATGAAGGCTCGTGGTCGCCGGCCACGAAGCGCTTCGTGCCGCGCTCGTCGCTCGACGTGTACCGCAAGCAGGTGTTCCGCGCGCCGCTCGCCGGCGAAACCGGCGCTGATCCGAAGACCTACGGCAAGACGCTATTCGAGACCGACGCGGTGCGCGCGTGGGTCGACGACCGCGCGGGCGAGGACGACGTGCTGATCGTGTCGTTCAAGAGCAAGATGAACACGATCGGACCGGCGGTGATCGACGGTCTGACGCAGGCAATCGAGCTGGCGGAGAAGGACTACAAGGGGCTGGTGGTATGGCAGCCGACCTCGCTGAAGCTCGGTACGCCGGGCGGTCCGTTCTCGGCGGGCGCGAACCTCGAAGAGGCGATGCCGGCGTTCATGATGGGCGGCGCGAAAGGCATCGAGCCGTTCGTGAAGAAGTTCCAGCAAGGCATGCTGCGCGTGAAGTACGCGAACGTGCCGGTAATTTCCGCGGTCTCGGGCATCGCGCTCGGTGGCGGCTGCGAGCTCGCGCTGCATAGCGCGAAGCGCGTCGCGCACGTCGAGAGCTATATGGGTCTCGTCGAAGTCGGCGTGGGTCTCGTGCCGGCGGGCGGCGGCCTCAAGGAGGCGGCGCTGCGCGCGGCGGAAGCCGCGACCCAGGTCGGCGCGACCAGCGATCTGCTGAAGTTCGTGCAGAAGTCGTTCGAAAACGCGGCGATGGCGAAGGTGTCGGCCTCCGCGCTCGATGCGCGCGCGATGGGTTATCTGAAGCCGTCGGACACGATCGTCTTCAACGTGTTCGAACTGCTCGACATCGCGAAGAAGGAAGCGCGCGCGCTCGCGGCTGCGGGTTATCGTCCGCCGCTGCGTGCGGTGCAGGTGCCGGTGGCGGGCCGCTCGGCGATCTCGACGATCAAGGCGTCGCTCGTCAACATGCGCGACGGCCGCTTTATCAGCGAGCACGATTTCCTGATCGCGAGCCGCATCGCGGAAGCGGTGTGCGGCGGCGACGTCGAAGCGGGCAGCCTCGTCGACGAAGAATGGCTGCTGCAACTCGAACGTCGCGCGTTCGTCGAGCTGCTCGGCACGCAGAAGACGCAGGAACGGATCATGGGCATGCTGCAAACCGGCAAGCCGGTACGCAACTAAGCGGCGACTTTAGAGGAACACGAAATGGCAAAGCAATTGCAGGACGCATATATCGTCGCCGCGAGCCGTACGCCGATCGGCAAGGCGCCGCGCGGCATGTTCAGGAACACGCGCCCGGACGAGCTGCTGGTTCACGCGATCAGATCGGCCGTCGCGCAGGTGCCGGGTCTCGACACCAGCGTGATCGAAGACGCGATCGTCGGTTGCGCGATTCCGGAAGCGGAGCAGGGCCTGAACGTCGCGCGCATCGGCGCGCTGCTCGCCGGCCTGCCGAACACGGTCGGCGGCGTCACGGTGAACCGCTTCTGCGCGTCGGGTCTGACCGCGCTCGCGATGGCCGCGGACCGTATCCGCGTCGGCGAATCGGACGCGATGATCGCGGGCGGCTGCGAATCGATGAGCATGGTGCCGATGATGGGCAACAAGCCGTCGCTGTCGCCGCATATCTTCGATCGCAACGAGGACATCGGCATCGCGTACGGCATGGGCCTGACCGCCGAGAAGGTCGCCGAGCGCTGGAAGATCAGCCGCGAAGCGCAGGACGCGTTCTCGGTCGAATCGCACCGCCGCGCGATCGCCGCGCAACAGGCCGGCGAATTCAACGACGAAATCGCCGCGTACACGCTCACCGAGCGCTTCCCCGATCTCGCCACCGGCGAAGTCAGCGTGAAGACGCGCGAGGTGTCGCTCGACGAAGGTCCGCGCGCGGACACGTCGATGGAAGGGCTAGCGAAGCTGCGCGCGGTGTTCGCGAACAAGGGCTCGGTGACGGCCGGCAACAGCTCGCAGACCTCGGACGGCGCGGGCGCGCTGATCGTCGTGTCGGAAAAGATCCTCAAGCAGTTCAATCTGACGCCGCTCGCGCGCTTCGTCAGCTTCGCGGTGCGCGGCGTGCCGCCGGAAATCATGGGCATCGGCCCGAAGGAAGCGATTCCGGCCGCGCTGAAGGCCGCGGGCCTGAAGCAGGACGACCTCGACTGGATCGAGCTGAACGAGGCATTCGCCGCGCAGTCGCTCGCGGTGATCCAGGACCTCGGCCTCGATACCGCGAAGATCAACCCGCTCGGCGGCGCGATCGCGCTCGGCCATCCACTCGGCGCGACCGGCGCGATCCGCGCGGCGACCGTCGTGCACGGGCTGCGCCGCCGCAACTACAGGTACGGGATGGTGACGATGTGCGTCGGCACCGGCATGGGCGCGGCGGGCATCATCGAGCGGCTGTAAGCCGCTGATAGCGATCCACTAAGACCACGCAACGGTTCGCGAGCCGCCCGGCTTGCGAACCGTTTTTACATTCGGCAGGAGCGAAAGGAGATGAACGGGATGACGACGGATATTCTGGTCGAGCGCGCCGACGCGGTGCTGACGATCGCCTTCAACCGGCCCGGCAGGAAGAACGCGATCACGGCCGCGATGTATCAGACGATGGCCGACGCGCTCGTCGACGCGCAGCGCGACACGTCGGTGCGCGCAATCCTGATTCGCGGCAGCGCGGGCATTTTCAGCGCCGGCAACGATCTCGAGGACTTCATGAAGACGCCGCCGGTCGGCGAGAACGCGCCGGTGTTCCAGTTCCTGCGCGCGATCAGCTCGGCGGAGAAGCCGCTCGTGGCGGCAGTCGCGGGCCCGGCGGTGGGCGTCGGCACGACGCTGCTACTGCATTGCGATCTGGTCTATGCGGCCGACACCGCGAGCTTTTCGCTGCCGTTCACGCAGCTCGGGCTGTGCCCGGAAGCGGCGTCGAGCCTGCTGCTGCAGCGCGTGGCCGGCTATCAGGCGGCGGCCGAAAAGCTGCTGCTCGGCGAGGCGTTCGACGCGGCCGAGGCGCACCGGATGGGCTTCGTGAATCGCGTGCTGCCGGCGGGCGAGGTCGATGCGTTCGCGGCTTCGCAGGCCGCGAAGCTGGCGGCATTGCCGGCATCGTCGTTGCGTGTGACGAAGAGTCTGATGAAGCGCGCGAGCCAGCAGGAGCTGCAAACGCAGATAGCCGAGGAAGCCGTGCACTTCGGCAAGATGCTGCTCGCGCCGGAAGCGGCCGAGGCGTTCAAGGCGTTCTTCGAGAAGCGCAAGCCGGATTTCCGCTCCTTCCCGTAGCCGATTACGGGTCGCGGCGCGGCTTCTGCACCGGCTTGCGCTTTTGACGCTGCGGGGCTCTTATCCGCGTTCTTCGATCGAATCGACGCGATCGGTATAGAACGCGAGGTGATCGCGGATCGGCTCGACCGCGGGATGGGGCGATTCGTAAGTCCAGATCGCGTTAGTGGCGCGCTCGCCGCCCGCCGGAATCGAAAAATACGCGGCGTCGCCCTTGTATGGGCAGTACGTCGCATGGTCCGTGCGTTCGAGCTGCGTCATGTCGACGTCCTTTCTCGGGACGTAGAACACGGGCGGATAGTGCGCTTCGCGCAGCGTCAGCGCGTCGCGGGTGTCGGCGACGATGCGGCCCGCGACCGTGACCACGACGCGCGAGGGATTGCGCTCGATCGTGATCGGATGATCGGGACCGGGAATCTTCACGCTTCGCGTCGTGTTCGGGACGTTGCTGGTGGACATGGTGTGGCTCCTTGAATCAAACGGTTTCATTGGCCGACGAGTCGGCGGACTCGTCGGTGTGTGCGTCGTCGTAGGCGCGAAAGTCGATGTATGCGCGCTCGTCGCCGCCCCAGAACGCGTCGCGCCGATACGGCGTGAGCGGCAAGTTGCGGCGCAACCGCTCGGGCAGATCCGGGTTCGACGAAAACCAGCGGCCGAATGCGACCAGATCGGCATCGCCGCGTTGCAGGATCTGTTCGGCGCCCGCGCGGTCGAAACCGCCGGCCGCGATGATCGGTCCGCCGAACACCTGCCGCAGGAACGACGACGCGACGGGCGCCTCGCCTTCGACGAGCGTTTCCGTGCCCATCACGCGCGGTTCGATCACATGCAGATAAGCGAGACCGTATGCATCGAGCCGCTCGGCGAAATAGCCGAAGGTCGCCTTGGGATCGCTGTCGGAGATCGCGCCCCAGCGGCCGCTCGGCGATACGCGCACGCCGACGCGATCCGCGCCCCAGACGGACGCCAACGCGTCCACCAGTTCCAGCGAAAAGCGCGCGCGTTTTTCGATCGTACCGCCATAGGCATCGGTGCGTTTGTTCGTGCCGTCCTGCAGGAACGTGTCCGCGAGATAGCCGTTTGCGTTGTGCAGTTCGACGCCGTCGAATCCGGCGGCTTTGGCGCGTTGCGCGGCGCGCCGGAACGACTCGACGATTGCCGGAATCTCGTCGATCCCGAGCGCGCGATGCGGCGAGTTCGGCACCCAGCCGTTGTGCGTGAATACCGTGGTTTCGTACGGCACGACAGAAGGTGCGACGGGCGCGTTGCCCCCGCTCAGATCGATATGCGACTGACGCCCGTCGTGCGCGATCTGCATGAAAATGCGCGCGCCTTTTGCGTGAACGGCGTCGGTGATCTTCTTCCAGGCTTCGGCATGCGCGTCCGTGTAGATGCCCGGCGCGCCGAGGTAGCCGCGGCTGTCATAGGAAGGATGCGCGCTTTCCGTAATCAGCAGGCCGCCTCGCGATGCGCGCTGGCGGTAATACTCGACCATCATCGCGCTCGGACTGTCATCGGAGTCGGCGCGCAGGCGCGTCATCGGCGCGTGCACGACGCGGTGCGACAGTTGCAGCGGGCCAATCTTCGCTGGCGAGAACAGTTTGAGATTCGTGTCGGTCATCTGGAAGCCTTTGTCGGTTGATACCGGCCGGATGCGGCGCGGCCGTGCGGTGCTCGTCAGCGCTTCGGCCGTCGCTCAGCAATAGCAGGCAGGTATGGCGATGAACTTGCGCGGCCGGTTTGCGCGCCGCGCGATGTGACTGCTGGCAGGTAATCTAGCCGTCGCTTGCGCAAAGAAAAAAGACTTTGTAGGCTTGCTGGCATGCCTTGGAGGCATGGCGCTCCGCCCGTGCGCAAGCGGGCAGGAATGGAGCAAACGGGAGACAGCATGGAGTTACGCCACCTGCGCTATTTCGTTGCCGTCGCGGAAACGGGCAGCCTCACCGTCGCCGCCGGGCAGCGGCTGTACACGTCGCAGCCGTCGCTTAGCAGGCAGATCCGCGATCTCGAGGACGAAGTTCGGGCGGAGCTCTTCACCCGCAGCGCGCGCGGCGTCGAGCTGACGCCGTCCGGCAAGGCATTCCTCGACCACGCGCGGCTGGCGCTCGCCCAGGTCGATGCCGCGATCGAGGCGGCGCGGCGCGCCGCGCGGCCCGCCAAACAGGTCTTCGCGCTCGGCTTCCTGACCGGTCAGGAAATGACGTGGCTGCCGCGCGCCATGCAGGTGCTGCGCGACGAGTTGCCGAATATCGACGTGACGGTGTCGAGCGGCTACTCCCCCGATCTCGCCGACGCCGTGGCGCGAGGCAAGCTCGACCTTGCCTTCGTGCGCACGGAGCCGGGGCTGGATCTCGACTACCGCGTCGTCCATCGCGAGAAACTGATCGTGCTGATGCCGAGCGATCATCGGCTGACGGCAAAAGCGGCGATCCGTCCGTCGGATTTGCAGGGCGAGCCGTTTGTCATGGCGTCGAACAAGGCGCGCGTGCTGCACGATGTGATCGCGCAATATCTGCACGAGAACGGGCTCGATCTGAAGCCCGAGCATGGCGTCGACAACCTTGCGATGGCGATGTCGCTCGTCGCTTCGACGCGCGGGCTGTCGCTGATGCCGGAGTACGCGAACAACCTGCTGCCGTGGTCGGTGGTGAGCCGGCCCCTCGAAGGCGAGGCGCCGACCGTCGATCTCGCGATCGGCTATAGCCGTTCGAATGCGTCGCCGGTGCTGAAGCTGTTTCTGTCGAGAACGGATGAACTCGTTGCCGCGAGTTGAACTGACACGTGCCGGCGCAATGGGTATTTATGTGTTTTTAGCGCCGTCGCTTGATGGATTGCGCGATGCCGTCGCTCAGGACCGCGGCTGCCACGTGTCGTAATCCACGTAGCTCGATTCGCGGCAGAAGCTCACGAGCCGCACGCCCGCCTCGCGCGCAATCGCAATCGCGAGCGACGACGGCGCCGAGATCGTCGCGACCATCGGCACGTCGACACGCGCGGCCTTGCGCACCAGCTCGTAGCTCGCGCGGCTCGACAGAAACACGAAACCGTCGCGCGTATCGGCGCGAGCGAGCACGAGCTGGCCGATCAGCTTGTCGAGCGCGTTGTGGCGGCCGACATCCTCGAACGCATAGCGGATCGCGCCTGCCGCATCGCACCATGCGGCCGCGTGCAGCCCGCCCGTGAGCCGCGTGAGCGCCTGATGTTCGGGCAGCGCGCGCGCGGCGCGCGCGATCGCATCGGGCGCGAGACGTTGCAGAAAACCGGTGTCGGGCACCCGTTGCGGCTTCAGATCGAGCAGATCGATGCTTTCGATTCCGCACACGCCGCAGCCGGTGCGCCCGGCGAGCGCGCGGCGTTTCTCCTTCAACGCGGCGAACGCCTGCTGCACGACCTGCAGATGCACTTCGGCATGCGGCAGCTCGCCGTGGTCGTGCGATTCGACCTCGATATCCTGGATGTCGCTGCCGCGCTCGACGATACCCTCCGAAATCGCGAAGCCGACCGCGAACGCTTCGAGATCGCGCGGCGTGCACATCATCACCGCGTGCGAAATGCCGTTGAAGACGAGCGCGACCGGCCACTCCTGGCCGACGTGATCCGTGACGGTTTCGACCGTCGCGCCGCGATGGCGGCGCACCTCGCGCGGCACCGCGCCGGGTTGTTCGCCGGTGTCGCGGGCGACGGCGAGGGGGTTCGTCCGGGCCGCCGCCTCTTTACCGCCGCGCCCGTTTTCCTGTCCGTTCAAGCTGTTTCACTCCTGTACATACAAGCGCGTATAAGCGCCCGCGCGCGCCTGCGGCGCGCGAATAAGGTTCTAAAATACCTCAAGCGACGTCCACACGCTGTCCGTTACCGGGAAGGAGCACTGTCATGGGACTCAGCGAAGCACCGCTTCTGTTCGACTTCGAAGTCGCGTCTTCGGAGAATTTCACCTATATCCCGATGGCGGTGCGCTTCAATCTCGACCGTTTCGGCCTGCGTATTTCACTCGACCAATGGCAGCAACTGCCGCTCGAAGACCGCAAGCTGCTCGCACGTTTCCCGGTCGACGAAGACAGGCAGATCGAGCCGAATTTCGATCACGCGCTGTTCGAAATGCTGCGCACTCACGCGAACGTCGAGCCGGAGTGGTTCACGCCGGAGGAGGCGCCCGCCTGGCGCCGCACCGACAGTGTGCCCGAAGGTGTCGCGCATCAGGCGGGACTCGCGGGTCTCGCCGCGCCGAGCGTCGCGCGCTGGGCCGCGCTCGATCCTTTCAGGCGCTACGTGCTCGCCAAGCTGTCGCGCAAGCCGGAAGCAAACCACGACTTCGTCCCGGCGATGAAGGAGTTTGGCGCGGCCGGCTAGGTGCGGCCGGCCAGGCGCGGCCGGCCTGGCGCGGCCATTTCACCCTTTCCCCAATTTTTTTCATCCGTACCCTCAACCCGTTTCCGAACGCTGCCGATATCCAAAGGTTGGCGCGCAAAAAGATTCGTATCGATGCGGCCCGACGCACCGACAGTGAGCGCGCGCTCCCGTCCTCGGCCCGATTGACGTTCGGAACCCATGATCCCTTTCTTATCGAAGCGGCTGCTGATCAACATCGCGGTCGTCGTCGTCGCGGTCGGTGCAAACGCGTTCGTCGGGTACACGCAGATTCGCGGACAACGCGACGCCGATGCACGCCTGCAGCGCTCGACGAGCGTGCGCCAAAACCTCGATGCGTATCGCGCCGCGCTGCGCGCCGGGGAAAACCACGCGCTGGAGACCTCGCTCGCGGCGTCGGCGAGCGACAGCGAGCGCGCGACGTTCGTGCTGATCGTGACGATGCTCGCCGGCGGCACGCTGCTCGTCATGACGTTCGGCGCGCGCGAGAACAGCGCGCGCGAAAAACTGCGCAGCGCCCGCGCGCTGGTGCGTAACGAGGAGCGCTTTCGCAGCCTGTTCGACGATCATTCGGTGCCGATGTACATCTACGATCGCGAGACGCTGCGCTTTCTCGCCGTCAACGCGGCCGCGATCCAGCAATACGGCTACACGGAAAGCGAGTTTCTGAACATGACGATCCGCGCGATCCGGCCGAGTGCCGAAATCGCGCGCCTCGAAACGCATCTGCGCCGCGGCGACGCGCTCCGCCAGGGGCACACGATGGCGGGCATCTGGCGTCACCGGCGCAAGGACGGCTCGATCATCAGTGTCGACGTGTCGTATCACGCGCTCAACTTCATGGGACGCGACGCGCTCTTCGTGCTCGCGGACGATGTGACCGATCAGATCAACGCCGAAGCCGAAGCGCAGCGCTCGAACCAGATGCTCGAAGCGGTGATCGACAGCATTCCGCAGCGCATCTTCTGGAAGGATCTGGACTCGCGCTATCTCGGCTGCAACATGGCGTTCGCGCTCGATGCCGGGCTCGCGTACCCCGAGCAGGTGGTCGGCAAGAGCGATGCGGACCTGCCGTGGGCCCAGTTCGCCGGCGTGCTGACCGGGCACGATCGCGAAGTCGTGAGTACCGGCGTGCCGAAGATGAATTTCGAGGTCGAGCTCGTGATCGACGGCGAGTACCGCACGCGGGTCACGAACAAGCAGCCGTTCACCGACGGCGACGGCCGCGTGATCGGCGTGCTCGGTTCATACACGGACGTGACCGAGCGCAAGCGCGCCGATCTCGCGCTGCGTCTGCAAAGCCGCGCGCTCGACGCGAGCGTCAACGCGATCCTGATCACCGCGCCGTCGCCGTCGGGCAATCTGATCGAGTACGTGAATCCGGCGTTCATGCGCATCACCGGCTACGCTCCGGCCGAGGTGATCGGCCACGACTGCCGCGTGCTGCAACGCGACGACCGCGACCAGGAGGGCGTCGCGCTGATTCGCGAGGCGCTCGCGGCGAACCGCGAGGTGAGCGCGGTAATGCGCAACTATCGCAAGGACGGCGCGCTGTTCTGGAATCAACTGTTCATCGCGCCGGTGCCGAATGCCGACGGCGTGATCACGCATCATATCGGCGTGATCAACGACGTGACCGAGCTGATCCGCTATCAGGAGCAACTCGAATATCAGGCCAACTACGACGGCCTCACGCGCCTGCCGAACCGCAACCTGCTGCGCGACCGGCTCGAACATGCGCTCGTCGTCGCGCGGCGCCATCACAACGGTGTCGCGGTCGTGTTCCTCGATCTCGACGGTTTCAAGAACGTCAACGACAGCCTGGGGCACAGCGTCGGCGACCGGCTGCTCGGCGTGGTCGCGGAACGTCTGACGCGCTGCTCGCGCACCAGCGACACGGTCGCGCGGCACGGCGGCGACGAGTTCGTGATCGTGATGACCGACACCGTCGACGAAAAATCGCTGATCGCGTGGATGGAGCGCGTGCGAGTGTCGATCGCCGAGCCGGTCTGGCTCGACGGCCATGAGCTGTACGTCGGCTGCAGCATGGGCGCGAGCCTGTTCCCGCAGGACGGCGACGACGCCGAAACGCTGATGAAGAAGGCCGACGTCGCGATGTATCGCGCGAAGGACATGGGCCGCAACACGTTCCAGTTCTATCAGCCGGAGATGAACGCGAGCGCCGGCGCGCGCCTGAACCTCGAGCGGCGCCTGCGCCGCGCGCTGCGCGACGACGAGTTCCTGCTGCACTATCAGCCGCAGATCGATATCGGCAGCGGCCAGATCGTCGGTGTCGAGGCGCTGGTGCGCTGGCACGATCCGGAGGTCGGGCTCGTGCCGCCGTCGTCGTTCATTCCGCTCGCCGAGGAGAGCGGGCTGATCGGCCCGCTGTCGGAGTGGGTGCTGCGCGAGGCGTGCCGGCAGAACAAGGCGTGGCAGGACGACGGGCTGCCGCCGGCGCGGGTGTCGGTGAATCTGTCGGCGCGCGTGTTCCAGCAGCGCGATATCGCCGGGCTGGTCAAACAGGTGTTCGCCGAGACCGGGCTCGAGCCGAAGTACCTCGAACTCGAATTGACCGAAAGCACGATCATGCGCAACGCCGAAGAGGCGGTGTCGATGCTCAACGAACTGCACGCGCTCGGCATCGGTCTCGCGATCGACGACTTCGGCACCGGCTATTCGAGCCTCAGCTATCTGAAACGCTTCCCGGTGGACCGGCTCAAGATCGACCGCTCGTTCGTGTCGGATATCGGCGTGTCGCTCGACGGCGAAACGATCACGTCGGCGATCATCGCGCTCGCGCATTCGCTGAAGCTGCAGGTGATCGCCGAGGGGGTGGAGACGTCGGCACAACTCGATTTTCTGAAAAAGCGCGAGTGCGACGAGATGCAGGGGTTCTACTTCGCGAAGCCGCTGTCGACGGAGGCGATTTCCGGGCTGCTGCACGGCGGGTGGGTGTGGGAGCTGGAGACGGCGTAGGCGCGAGTCGCGAAACCTCATCGCAAATCAGGGCGCCGCGCGGCGCCCTGATTTGCATTAAACATCAAGACGGACCATCATTCCGCCGGCGTGTCCAGGAACACCGGCAGGCTCTCCGCGAGCGTGGAAAACTTCTCCAATTGCGGATGATCCGCCTTGCCGACCAGCTCCGGCAGCATCATGTGCGTGAAATTCCACGCGACCGCCACCGCAACGAGCGCCGCGTCGAACTGCTCCTGTTTGTCAGGCAGCGGCGCGGCGGCCAGTTCGCGTTCGAGTTCGGCGTAAGCGGCGAGCAGTTGCGCGCGCACGCGGTCGACCCACGGCTCATGCTGCCTGTCGGCCGGCCGCAGATTGCGTTCGTAGACGATCTGCACGCTCTTTTCACTCGCGGACAGCGCGAGGCCGGTCAGGCGCGCCGCGCGCAGCGCCTTGTCGGGCTGCGTCGGGAACAGCGGGTTCGGACCGGCGAGCGTCGCCAGATATTGAAGGATCACCGTCGAGTCCATCAGCACCGTACCGTTGTCGGCGATCAGCGTGGGTGCCTTGACGACCGGGTTGATCTTCGCGAACTGGTCATAGGTGCGGAAAACCGAAATCGACTCGTGTTCGAAGTCGAGTCCGAGCAGCTTCATGCAGATGGCGACACGCCGCACGTAGGGCGAGTCGAGCATTCCGATCAGTTTCATCTCATTCCCTTTAGAAGATCGACAATCGGGCGCCCGTGCCTCGTTGCCCCTGGCTTAAGCATCCTTGCGAGGGAACGGAAGCATAGGCGCGGGCGGTGCATGGAATCGGGTCCGGCGGGGTCAGTCCAGCGCGGGCAGCGCGCGCGGACGGCGGTTGCTGTCGGTGGCGACGTAGGTCAGGATCGCCTCCGTGACCTTGACGACTTCCTGCGGGAGATTCAAGCGCTGCGCGTACACCTCGACCGACACCGTCACCGACGTATTGCCGGTCTTGACGATATCCGCGTAAAAGCTCAGCAGATCGCCGACGAACACCGGCTGCTTGAACAGGAACGAGTTGACCGCGATGGTCGCCACCCGCCCGTTCGCGCGGCTGCTTGCCGGAATCGAGCCGGCGATGTCGACCTGCGCCATGATCCAGCCGCCGAATACGTCGCCGTGGATGTTCGCATCCGATGGCTGGGGCATCACGCGCAGTGCGCAGGGCTTGGACGGAAGTTGAAGAAGATCGGTCATCGGGACATCCTTGGAAAACGTAGTCACGCGTATTTGCGCGTATTTGCAGTATTGGCTGGACCGTGCAGCAACGTGCGGGCGCCGGCCGCACAGCCCATGAAAAGCGGCGCCAGCCGGCTTCTGCGACAATAGAACGATCAGGAATTGTACGGGAAAGCGCCCAGCGAAGCGCGTGACCCTCGCGCCGCTGCGAACTCCGGCAATTTCACCTTCCCCCCACGATCCATGCGCCGCACGCCTTCGTCCGAACCCTCGCCGATTTCCACCCAGCCCCGCAACGACTGGCAGACGATCCTGTCGCTGCTGCCGTATCTCGCCACTTATAAATGGCGGGTCGGCTTCGCGCTCAGTTGCCTGATCGGCGCGAAGGTCGCCAACCTCGGCGTGCCGATCGTGATGAAGCACATCGTCGACAGCCTCGCGTCGGTCCGGCATCTGAGCGCGCTCGGCCGCGCGCACGACGCGCCCGGCATCGTGCTGCTCGGCGGCGTCGGCTTGCTGGTGGTCGCGTACGCGGTGGTGAGGCTGTCCACGTCGTTCTTCACCGAGCTGCGCGAGATCCTGTTTGCGAAAGTGACCGAAAGCGCGGTGCGCCAGCTCGCGCTGAAGGTGTTCCGGCATCTGCACGGCCTGTCGCTGCGTTTTCATCTGGAGCGGCAGACGGGCGGCATGTCGCGCGACATCGAACGCGGCACGCGCGGCATTACGCAACTGATTTCGTATTCGCTGTACAGCATCCTGCCGACGCTCGTCGAAGTCGGCCTCGTGCTCGGCTTTTTCGTCGTCAAATACGAGGCCTACTACGCGATCGTCACGTTCGTCGCGCTCGCGGCGTATATCGTCTTCACGGTGAAAGTGACCGAGTGGCGCACGCACTTTCGCCGCACGATGAACGATCTCGATTCGAAGGCGAATTCGCGCGCAATCGATTCGCTGCTCAACTACGAAACCGTCAAGTACTTCGGCAACGAGGAGTGGGAAGCGAGCCGTTACGACGAGAACCTCAAGCGCTATCGCGCGGCGGCGATCAAGTCGCAGCGTTCGCTGTCGGCGCTGAACTTCGGGCAGCAGGCGATCATCGGCACCGGGCTCGTATTCATCCTGTGGCGCGCGACGCAGGGCGTGATGGCCGGGCACCTTACGCTCGGCGATCTGGTGCTGATCAACACGTTCATGTTGCAGCTCTATATTCCGCTGAATTTTCTCGGCGTCGTCTATCGCGAGCTGAAGCAGAGCCTGACCGACATGGACCGCATGTTCTCGCTGCTCGGCGCGCCGCAGGAAGTGCCCGACGCGCCCGATGCGCCAGCATTGCAGGTGCGCGGCGCGCAGGTGCGCTTCGAGCACGTGAGCTTCGCGTACGAACCCGCGCGGCCGATCCTGCACGACGTGAGCTTCACGATCGCGGCCGGCACGACGACCGCGGTGGTCGGCCATAGCGGCTCGGGCAAGTCGACGCTCGCGCGGCTACTGTTCCGCTTCTACGATCTGGACCGCGCGGCGGGTGGCGCGATCGTGATCGACGGGCAGGACATTCGCGACGTCACGCAGGGTTCGCTGCGCGCGTCGATCGGCATCGTGCCGCAGGACACGGTGCTGTTCAACGACTCGATCTACTACAACATCGCGTACGGCCGGCCGTCGGCGACGCGCGACGAAGTGATCGCGGCGGCGCGCGCCGCGCATATCCACGAGTTCATCGAAAGCTTGCCGAAGGGGTATGACACGCCGGTCGGCGAGCGCGGTCTCAAGCTCTCGGGCGGTGAAAAGCAGCGCGTCGCGATCGCGCGGACGATTCTGAAGAATCCGCCGATCCTGCTGTTCGACGAAGCGACGTCCGCGCTCGATTCGCGTTCCGAGCGCGCGATCCAGCACGAACTCGACCAGATCGCGCGCGAACGCACGACGCTGATCATCGCGCACCGGCTTTCGACGGTCGTGCACGCGCAGCAGATCATCGTGATGGACAAGGGACGTATCGTGGAGCGCGGCACGCATGCCGAACTGCTGCGCGCGAACGGCCTGTTCGCGCAGATGTGGGCGTTGCAGCAGCGCGCGGGGCGGACGCCGGAGGTGGCGGAAGCGGTGAGCGGCGAAGTCGGGGTGGAGACGGATGTGCCGTGATGGGGCGGAAGGTTCCGGCCGCCACAGCCAGCCGCTATAAACGACCTTGTTTGCCTTCAGCGCGCGCGCAACAGCCGGTCCAGCGCTTCCAACTGCGCCTGCGTACCGACGTTCTCCCACACACCCTCATATAGCTCGCCGCTCGCCAGCCCGCGCGCGATCGTCTCGCGGTAATACGGCGTCAGCGCGCGCCGCGTGCCGCGCGGCAGTTCGCGGAACATGCGCGTGTCGTACAGCCCGAAGCTGCCGAACGTGAGGCGCGGCTGCGTGTCGAGCGACAGCACGCCATTGACGAGGCCAAAGTCGCCGTTCGGGTGAAACGCCGGGTTCGGCACCATCACCAGATGCATGCCGGGCTCGGGCAATGCCTTCAACTGAGTGGCGCGCGCGTGCAGCGTCGCGTAATCGAAATCGGTGTACACGTCGCCGGCCACCGCGACGAACACGTCGTCTTCGCCGTTGCCGGTCAACAAAGGCAGCGCCTGTGCGATGCCGCCCGCGGTCTCCAGCGCCTCATGCTCGGGCGAATAGCGCAGTTCGACCTGCCAGCGCGAACCATCGCCGAGCGCGGCTTCGATCTGCTCGCCGAGCCATGCGTGATTGATCACGATGCCGCGGATGCCGGCCCGCGCGAGCCGTTCGATCTGCCACACGATCAGCGGCTTGCCGCCCACTTCGAGCAAGGGCTTCGGGCACGCGTCGGTCAGCGGACGCATGCGCTCGCCGCGGCCCGCGGCGAAAATCATCGCTTTCTTTACAGACATCGTTATTGGTCAGAAGGTATAGCCGACTTCCCGCGCGCGGCCTTCGAGGTCGTCGAGCAGCTTCGCGAACCCGCGCAAGGGCGCGTAACGTTCCGCGACCTTGCGCGCATAGCCGATGAAGCGCGGCAGGTCGTTCATGTAATGCGCCTTGCCGTCGCGATAGTGGATCCGGCAGAACAGGCCCAGCACCTTGATGTGCCGCTGCAGCCCCATCCATTCGAGCTGGCGATAGAACTCGCCGAAATCGGCGTCGACCGGCAGGCCGGCTTTTTTCGCGCGTTCCCAGTAGTACGCGAAGCAGTCGAGCTCGAACTCCTCGTCCCAACTGAGGAACGCGTCGCGCAGCAGCGACACGACGTCGTACGTGATCGGCCCGTACACCGCGTCCTGGAAGTCGAGCACGCCGGGGTTCGGCTCGGCGATCATCAGATTGCGCGGCATGAAATCGCGCAGCATGAAGCTCTGCGGCTGCGCGCGCGCGCTCGCGATCAGCAGCGCGAACGTGCGATCGAGCAGCGCGCGCGTATCGGCATCGACGTCGCGGCCGAGATGCCGGCCGATGAACCACTCGGGCATCAGTTCCATCTCGCGGCGCAGGAACGCTTCGTCGAACGGCGGCAGCACGTTCTCGCGCGAGCTCGACTGCCAGCGGATCAGCGCGTCGAGCGCGTCGCGCATCAGCGCGCGGGAGCGGCGCGCGTTGCCGGCGGCTTGCGCTTCGGTGAGCGCGCCGAGATACGACGCGGTGCCGAGATCGGTGACGAGCATGAAGCCGGCGTCGAAGTCGACTTCGAGCACGCGCGGCACGTGCACGCCGGCATCGGCGAGCAACTGGGCGATTTGCGCGAATTCACGGCATTTTTCGGGCGGCGGCGCGTCGACGGCGATCAGCGTGGCCGTGCCGTTGCCTTGCGGTGTCTTACCGGCGAGCCGGAAATAGCGGCGGAAACTCGCGTCGGACGAGGCCGGAACGAGCGTGCCGGGCTCGAGCGCATGGCGCGCCGCGTGGCTTTGCAGCCAGGCCTTGAGCAGGGAGAGACGGGTGTCGGTAAGGTCTTGGGTGGGAGGCAGCGTCATGAAAACCGGCGGCAAATTCAGAGGGGCAACGTCTTGCCATATAATACCCCACGACTTTTTTGACGCGACTCACACGCCAGCTCTCGCGTGTTCCGTTCTACCGCCCGCCTTATCGTTCGGCAAATGGTGAATCCTTGATGTACAGCCGACTGTCACGGTCGCGGTGTGCAGGCGGTGGATCGTGACGACGGAAGCTCGCGCACGGGCCGATTCGCCAAACGATACATGCCGCCTAGACAGCTTTCCGATACCCCTTCCTCCTGTGCAGTAGCGCCGCGCAAAAGGCGGCTCGTCGCGGCGCTGGTCGCCGTTCCGGGCCTGATGCCCACGCTTGCGCACGCCCAGTTGGCGGGGGAAGCTGCGCAGCCCCAACCGGTCGACGCGCCCTGGGGCATGCGGCTTGCTCCCCAGCTCGAAGAACATCCGTTGCAAAGCGGCCAGCGGCCGGCCACCTTCGTGCTTGGCGACGGCGCGAGCGGCACGATCGACCAGGATCTCGCGGTCAAGGGCTCGGCCGAGTTGCGTCACAACACGTCCGTGATCAAGGCCGACGCGCTGCACTACGATCAGGACACGGACATGGCCGATGCATACGGCAATGTCCACGTCACCAACACCGGCAATACCTTCGTCGGCCCCGAAGCGCATCTGCGCGTCGATTCGACCGAAGGTTTCATGACCGCGCCGAAGTACCACTTCAACGTGACGGGCGGCTCGGGCAGCGCGGAACGCGTCGACCTGCTCGACGCCGAGCGCTCGGTGTTCACGAAAGGCACCTACACGGCGTGCGCGTGCGCGGACAATCCGGCCTGGTACATCAAGGGCAGCGAGTTCGATTTCGACACCGGCGCGGACGAAGGCGTCGCCTACAACAGCGTGCTGTTCTTCCAGGGCGTGCCAGTGTTCGCGTCGCCGTGGCTGTCGTTCCCGCTCTCGGGTGACCGGCGCAGTGGCCTGTTGCCGCCCACGTTCTCGCTGAGTTCGTCGAACGGCTTCGAGCTGTCGGTGCCGTATTACTTCAACATCGCGCCGAACCGCGATCTGACCGTGACGCCGCGTCTGATCTCGAAGCGCGGTGTGCAGTTGCAGAGCACGTTCCGCTATCTGTCGCCGACGTACTCCGGCTCGATCACCGGCGAGTTCCTGCCGGACGATCACCTGACGAAGACCAATCGTTACGCGATATACATCCAGCACAACCAGAACTTCGGCAACGGGTTCGGTGGCTATATCTATTACAACAGGGTTTCGGACAATACCTATCCGGAAGACCTGTCGTCGTCGGTCAACCAGTTCATGAACGGCACCCAGCTCCTGTACCAGCAGGAAGCCGGGTTGACCTACAACAACGGGCCGTGGTCCGTGCTCGCGCGCGAGCAGCACTGGCAGACGCTGCAGCCGTCGGTCGCGCCGTACGGCCGCGAGCCGCAGTTGAACGTGAAGTACGCGAAGTACAACGTCGGCGGCTTCGACTTCGGCGCCGAGGCCGACTACACGAACTTCCGCATCACCACCGCGGACGTGACCGAAGGCCAGCGGGTGCTATTCAACCCGTACGTGTCGTACTCGGTGGTGGGGCCGGGCTACTTCGTCACGCCGAAGGTGCAATGGCACTTCGCGTCGTACAACCTGAACAACATCGGCACCGATCTGAGCGGGGTGCCGGGGGCGGCGAAGAATTTCACCGAGTCGATCCCGACCTTCACGTTCGATTCGGGGCTCATTTTCGAGCGCTCGGTGCGGTTGTTCGGACAGGACTATATCCAGACCCTCGAGCCGCGCCTGTACTACGTGTACACGCCGTACCGCAACCAGAACAACGCGCCGCTCTTCGATACCGCCGATTCCGACTTCGGTCTGGCGGAAATCTTCACGCCGAACACCTTCGTCGGCAACGACCGGATCGCCGACGAGAATCGCCTGACCGCCGGCATCACGACGCGCTTCATCAACCCGGCGACGGGCGACGAGCGGGCCCGTTTCGTTATCGCGCAGCAGTACTATTTCCAGGACCAGCGCGTCACGCTGCTGCCGACCCAGACCAGCACGCAGGCCACGCATTCGGACCTGATCGCGGGCGCGTCATTCAAGCTGGGCGCTGGTTTCGCTTCGGAAGCGGCGTTCCAATATAATGCCGACAACAACCAGCTCGTGAAGACGAGCGTCGGCTTCGGCTTCAGTCCCGAGACCGGCAAGGTGCTCAACGTCGGCTACCGCTACACGCGCGCGAACACCACGCTGGACAACCAGCCGATCAATCAGGTCGTGATTTCGGGCCAATGGCCGCTGTCGCACCGGGTGTTCGGTGTCGGCCGGTTCAATTACGACCTGGGCGGCCACCGGATCGTCGACGGTCTGGTCGGCCTGCAATACGACGCGGACTGCTGGACGCTCGGCGCCGGCATCCAGCGCTATGCGAACGGCTTGAACACGTCGGGGCAGAATCAGTCGAGCACGCGGTTTCTGGCGCAGTTGACGTTCAAGGGCCTGTCGAGCGTCGACAACGGACTGATTACCGCGTTCCGCAGCAGCGTGGCCGGCTATACGCCGTTGCCGCCGCCGCCACCGCCGGAGTCGCGGTTCACCAACTACGAATGACGGTCGCCCGGTCATTCATGGCATGCGAAAAGACGGGCGAAGCGCCCGACATCACTGGAGTATCTGTGGCAATCATGAAAAAGCTTCGCTTCGCAACGCTCGCGGCGAGTCTCGCCGCCGCGGCGTCTTTCTTTCCGGTTGCGTCGGTACAGGCGCAGGCATTGAGCGGCAGTAACGGCCAGACGGTCGACACCATCGCCGCGGTGGTCAACAACGGTGTCATTACGCAGCGCGAACTTGACGAGCGCGTCGGCCTGATCGCGCACCGGCTGAACCAGCAGAACGCACCGGTCCCGCCGATGGACCAGTTGCGCCAGCAGGTGCTCACGCAGATGGTGCTCGAGCGCATCCAGTTGCAGAAGGCGAAGGAAGACGGCATCACCGTCGACGACGCGGCCGTGCAGCGCACGCTCGAGCGTCTCGCGCAGGCGAACAACATGCCGCTCGAGATGTACCGCGCGCGCATCGAGGCGGCGGGCGTGCCCTGGAGCACCTTCACGAGCGACGCGCGCACGGAGCTGACGCTGTCGCGTCTGCGTGAAAAGGAAGTGGACAGCAAGATCACGGTGACGGACGCCGAGGTCGCGAACTACATCGCCAGCCAGCGCGGCCCGAACGCCGGCCAGACGAACGATCTGCACATCCAGCACATTTTCCTGAAGGCGCCGCTTAACGCGCCGGAGACCGACATCGAGGCGGCGCAGAAGAAGGCCGAGGCGCTGCTGGCCGAAGCGAAGGGCGGCGCGAATTTCGAAAAGCTCGCGAAGGCGAATTCGCAGGCACCCGATGCGGCGAAGAACGGCGGCGACCTCGGTTTCCTCGCGCCGTCGAAGCTGCCGCCCGAGTTCGTCACGGCCGCGTCGACGCTGCGCCCGGGCGAGGTCGACCCGCAACTGATCCGCACCAACGACGGTTTCGAGATCGTCCGTCTCGTCGAGCGCCGCGCCGGTCAGGGCAGCACCGGCGACGCGCCGAAGCTCGTGCAGACGCACGTGCGCCACATTCTGCTGCGCGTCGGCGATGGCCTCTCCGAGCAGCAGGCACGCCAGAAACTGCTCGACATCAAGAACCAGATCGCCGCGGGCGGCGACTTCGCGAAGTTCGCGCGCACCTACTCGCAGGACGGCTCGGCGTCGCAGGGCGGGGATCTCGGCTGGATCAGCCCGGGCGAAACGGTGCCGGAATTCGAGCGCGCGATGAACTCGCTGCAGGACGGCCAGATCAGCGACCCGGTCCGCAGCGAATACGGCTACCACCTGATCCAGGTGCTCGGCCGCCGCGACGCGGAAGGCTCGGTCGCGCAGCAGATGGATCTCGCGCGTCAGGCGATCGGCCAGCGCAAGGCGGAACAGGCTTACGCCGACTGGCTGCGCGAATTGCGCGACACCGCGTACGTCGAAGTGAAATCCGCGCCGCCGAGCGTGCAGTAAGGTTCATGTCATGACCAGCGCCGCCCAGTCCGCAAGCCGTCCGCTGCAGATCGCGATCACGACCGGCGAGCCCGCCGGCGTCGGTCCCGAGCTGACCGCGCAGGCGCTGGCCGGGGCGGCGGCGCACTGGCCCGGCGCGCAGTTCACCGTGCTCGGCGACGCGCAACTGCTCGCCGATCGCGCGCGCGCGGTGGGCGTCGACTGGGCCGCGCTGATCGCCGACGGCAAGCGTGTGCGCATCCAGCATCACGCGCTCGGCGCGCCGTCACGGGCGGGCCGGCTCGACGCCGCGAACGGCCGCTATGTGCTCGACCTGCTCGATGCGGCGATCGACGGCGCGGTGGCCGGCACGTTCGACGCGATCGTCACCGCGCCGCTGCAAAAAAGCACGATCAACGATGCCGGTGTGCCGTTCACCGGCCACACCGAATATCTCGCCGAGCGCACCCATACGCCGCGCGTCGTCATGATGCTCGCGGGCATCGGCAAGCGGCCGCTGCGCGTCGCGCTCGCCACCACGCATCTGCCGCTGAAAGACGTGGCGGCGGCGTTGACGATCGGGAGTCTGGTCGAGACGCTGCGCATCATCGACCAGGACTTGCGCCAGCACTTCGGCTTACCCGCGCCGCGCATTCTCGTGACGGGGCTGAACCCGCACGCGGGCGAAAACGGCTATCTGGGCCGCGAGGAAATCGACGTCATCACGCCGGCACTGAGGCAGGCGAACGGCGCGGGCATCGACGCGCGCGGCCCCTATCCGGCCGACACGCTGTTCCAGCCGCGCTATCTCGAAGAGGCCGACTGTGTGCTCGCGATGTTCCACGACCAGGGCCTGCCGGTGCTCAAGTACGCGACGTTCGGCGAAGGCATCAACGTCACGCTCGGCTTGCCGATCATCCGCACGTCGGTCGACCACGGCACCGCGCTCGATCTGGCCGGCACCGGCCGCGCCGACGCGGGCAGCCTGATGGCCGCGATCGACACGGCGGTGTCGATGGCGCAACACCGTCGCGCGGGCTGAGCACTGCCGTTGCTATTGCGTTAGCGGCTTGCACGCAGAGGCGTATTTCTTTTCCCAGGCAGTTTTCTTTCCAGCGTTTCTCCGATGTCCACCAGCAGACAGCAAGGCCGGCACCAGGGCCATCTCGCGCGCAAGCGTTTCGGTCAGAACTTTCTGATCGACATGGGCGTGATCGATTCGATCGTCGACGTGATCCGGCCGCGGCGCGGCGAGCGCATGGTCGAGATCGGGCCAGGACTCGGCGCGCTCACCGAACCGCTGATCGAGCGCCTTGCGACGCCCGAGGCGCCGCTGCACGCGGTCGAGCTGGACCGCGATCTGATCGCCCGTCTGAAGACGAAATTCGGCGACCTGCTCGAACTGCACGCGGGCGACGCGCTCGCGTTCGACTTCGGCTCGCTCGCGGCTCCCGGCGAGAAGGCATCGTTGCGCATCGTCGGCAATCTGCCGTACAACATTTCGAGCCCGCTGCTGTTTCATCTGGCGACGTTCGCGGATCGCGTGATCGATCAGCACTTCATGCTGCAGAACGAGGTGGTCGAGCGGATGGTCGCGGAGCCCGGCACGAAGGCGTTCAGCCGCCTGTCGGTGATGCTGCAATATCGCTATGTGATCGACAAGCAGCTCGACGTGCCGCCCGAGGCGTTCCAGCCGCCGCCGAAGGTCGATTCGGCGATCGTGCGGATGATTCCGTACGAACGGCACGAAATGCCGGTGGTCGACGAAACCGTGCTCGGCGACGTGGTGACGGCGGCGTTCTCGCAACGCCGCAAGATGCTGCGCAACACGCTCGCCGCGCTGCGCGACAGTGTGGATTTCGACGCGCTCGGCTTCGACCTGCAACGCCGCGCGGAAGACGTGCCGGTCGCCGAATACGTGAGCGTCGCGCAGGCGGTGGCGGCGCGACGCGCAGCCGCATCGGAATAAGCGTGACGCCGCGGTGGGCCACTGCGCGTTACGCGGCGCTCCGCCTGGCCGGTGCGTTGACGAGCGCGATGCCGGTCAGCACGAGCAGCGCGGCGGTGAGGAAGCGCCCGCTGAACGATTCGCCGAGCAGCAGCACGCCGAAGGTCACGCCAAACAGCGGCGTCAGAAACGAAAACACCGATAGACGCGACGCGATATAGCGCGTGAGCAGCCAGAACCACAGCAGATAGCTGACGAACGCGACGATCACCGCCTGATACGCGAGGCTCGCGAGCGCGAGCGGCGTCACGGTCTCCACGCGCGCCTGACCGAGCACGAGCGCCAGTGCGAGCAACACCACCGCCGACACGATCAACTGATAGAGCAGCGTCTTGCTCGCGCTCGTATGCGCGAGCCGCGAACCACGCACGACCACGGTAGTCGCGGCCCATGCGATGCCGGCGAGCACGCCGAGCGCGTCGCCGGCGGCGCCCGCGAGCGTCGAGCCGTGAGCCGCGCCTGTGCCCGCATGCAGGAAGCCGTCCGCGAACGCGAGCGCCATCCCCGCGAACGCGATGATGATGCCGAGCCACTGAATGCGGCGCATCCGTTCGCCATCGACGAACCAGTGCAGGCCGAGCGCCGTGAAGCACGGTGCCGTGTACAGGAAGACCGCCATGCGCGACGCGCTCGTCAGCGTCAGGCCGAGAAAGATGCAGATGAACTCGGCCGCGAACAGCACGCCCGCGAGCAGGCCGGCGCCGAGCGTGCCGTCGTCGCAAAAGAGCGGCGTGCCGCGCGAGCGCGCCCATGCCCACACGAGCACCGACGCGATCGCCGAGCGCAGTCCCGCCTGAAAGACCGGCGGCAGCGCCACATTGGTGGTCTTGATCGCGACCTGCTGGAGTCCCCAGATCGCGCAGAGGCCGACCATCAGCAGGATCGCGAAGCTATCCGGGGCGCGGCGTGTGGGCAGGGCAGTGGTCGTGCTCATGGGCGATGATGGGGTGGCGAGATCGGAGAAGGGTGGCGATGCCGGCCGGGGGATGGCGGAGGCCATACGATAGCAAAGCGACCCGGCGGCGAGCGAAGCCCCTATCTTCTACGCGAGCTTGCCGGGGATCGCAAGCTTTCTCTTTGCTTGCCCGTGACGGCCCGCACCGCACGTCGTGCTGCCTGCAGCGCCGCCCGATTCCGGGTAAATTGACGATCTCGTTATCAAGCTACAAGGGAGTGCGCGATGCGCCTGCTTCATACCATGATCCGGGTCGGCGACCTCGATCGTTCGATCGCTTTCTACACCGAACTGCTCGGCATGAAACTGCTGCGCCGCAATGACTATCCGGATGGCAAATTCACGCTGGCGTTCGTCGGCTACACCGACGAGCGCGACGGCACGGTCATCGAACTGACGCACAACTGGGACACACCGTCGTACGATCTCGGCACCGGTTTCGGCCACCTCGCGGTCGAAGTGGAAGACGCCTATGCCGCGTGCGAGAAGATCAAGGCGCGGGGCGGCACCGTCGTGCGCGAAGCGGGTCCGATGAAGCACGGCACGACCGTGATCGCATTCGTCACCGATCCGGACGGCTACAAGATCGAATTCATTCAGCGGAAAAAGTGATGTGAATCGCGGATGAGGCCGCGCTCCACGCGTCAAAGCGTCGGCAGCAATTCCGGCGGATGCGACTTCAGCGTTTGCCGCGCCTCGCGAAATTCCGGAAAAATCGATTCGACGGTCTGCCAGAAGCGCGGGCTGTGATTCATCTCGCGCAGATGCGAGAGCTCGTGTGCGACGACGTAATCGATGATCGACAGCGGGAAATGAATCAGTCGCCAGTTCAGGCGGATCTTGCCGTCGCTCGAACAACTGCCCCAGCGCGTCGCCGCCGCCGACAGCGCATACGCGCGATAGTCGACGCCGAGCTTCTGCGCGTAAATCGCGAGACGTTCGCCGAACACGCGCTTCGCTTCGCCTTGCAGCCAGCCCTGCACGCGGTCCTTGATCTGCTGCGGATCGGCCTGCAACGGCAGCGGCAATTGCAGCGCGGCATTCTCGGCACAGAACGCGAGCGTGCCTTGCGGCGCGCCGAGCGTCACGCGCACCGGCTGGCCGAGATAGGGCACTTCGGCGCCGTCTTTCCAGTCGATCTTCGGCAATGCGCGCTGTTCGACGCGCGTTTGCCATTCGATCAGCTTTCTGAAAATCCAGCGCTGTTTTTCGGTGATCGCGGTTTCGATATCAGCGAGCGTGACCCAGCGCGGCGCGGTGATCGTGAGTCCGGTGCTGTCGATCGCAAAGCCGATCGAGCGGCGCGCCGAACGCTTGAGCACGTAGTGCAGCGTGCGCGAACCGATGGTCAGGCTGCGCAGCTTGCTGCCGTCCGGCGCGAGGGGCACGGCGGGTGGCAACGCCGGCGATGGACTCGATGAGCTTGGGGAACCTGGTAAAGAACCCGGCGCGGAAGGTGAAGGGGTCGGTGAAGGAGACGACGACGTCGACCCCGGCTCGGCGAAGAGCGGGAGATCGAGCTGCCGGTTTTCGAGCGCCGCAGCGGGCTGCGGCGTAGGAGACTTCTGCATCGGCTTCGCTTCGCGCAATACGCCGCGTGGGCGTGGCGCGTCAGATGGGAGCGGCGGCGGAATCGTCTGCCGCCGCGCGGTATGCAGTGGGATCGATGCGGCGCATTTCGGCTTCGATCCACTGTTCGACGCGCGTGTTCACTTCGTCGGGCGTGAGCCCCGTCGTGTCGATCGGCTTACCGATCGACACCGTGACTATACCCGGATATTTCGTAAACGAGTTGCGCGGCCACACGCGCCCCGCGTTGTGCGCGATCGGCACGACCGGCGCGCCGGTCGCGATCGCGAAGCGCGCGCCGCCGGTCTTGTACTTGCCCTGCTTGCCGGTCGGCGTGCGCGTGCCTTCCGGAAACATGATGACCCACGCGCCTTCGGCCATGCGCACCTTGCCCTGATTCGTGACCGATTCGAACGCGTATTTGCCGGCCTTGCGGTCGATGTGAACCATCTTCAGCATGCCGAGCGCCCAGCCGAAGAACGGCACGTACAGCAGCTCGCGCTTGAACACGTAGCACAGCGGCCGCGGCATGATCGCCGGAAACGCGAGCGTTTCCCATGCCGACTGGTGCTTCGACAGCAGCACGGCCGGACCGTTGGGCAGGTTCTCCAGGCCTTCGATGCGGTAGCGGATACCGTTCAGGTAGCGCACCGCCCACAGCGTGAGGCGGCACCAGCCGGTCGCCATCCAGTAGCGGTTTTCCGCGCGCATGAACGGAAACGCGATGAAGCACGCGGTCGCGTACGGCACCGTGGCCAGCACGAAATAGATCAGCAGCAGCAGGGAGCGGAAAAAGCGCATCGGCGTGGTCGGTGAGGGTTGGGAACGCGCGGCGTGCGCGTCGCGCCTGGCGTTACTCGTGGACGTCGGCGAGAAAGTCGAGCGCGAACGCGCGCAGGTCGTCGTGCACGATCGTGCCTTCGGGCAGGCCGCCCGCTTCGAGCGTCTTGCGGCCCTTGCCGCTCAACACCAGATGCAGCGGATGACCGAGCACCGCGCCCGCCTGCAGATCGCGCAGCGAGTCGCCGACGACCGGCGTATGCGCCGGATCGATTTCGAAACGCTCGGTGATCATCTTCAGCATGCCGGGCTTCGGCTTGCGGCATTCGCAGTGGTCTTCCGCCGTGTGCGGGCAGAAGAACACCGCGTCGATGCGCGCGCCGACGGCCGCCGCCAGCCGGTGCATCTTCAGATGCATGGCGTTCAACGCGTCCATGTCGAACAGACCGCGGCCGATACCCGACTGGTTGGTCGCGATCGCGACGCGATAGCCCGCCTGGTTCAGACGCGCGATCGCCTCCAGTGCGCCGGGCAGCGCGACCCATTCGTCGGGCGACTTGATGAACGCGTCGGAATCGACGTTGATCACGCCGTCGCGGTCGAGAATGACTACTTTCTTGGTCGGCATGACGCGGGGCTCACGCAGCGAGTCGGGAAATGTCGGCCACGCAGTTCATCTGCTGATGCAGCGCGCCGAGCAAGGCCAGACGGTTGGCGCGCAACGCCGGGTCTTCGGCGTTGACCATCACGTCGTTGAAGAACGTGTCGACCGGTTCGCGCAACGCGGCGAGCGCGGTGAGCGCGCCGGTGTAGTCGCGCGCGGCCAGTTGCGACTGCACGCGCGGCGTCACCTGCTCGAGCTGCGCGTTGAGCGCCTTTTCGGCTGCTTCGGTGAAGAGCGCGGACTGCACGGCGCCGTTCGTCGCGCCGTCCGACTTCTTCAGGATGTTGGAGATGCGCTTGTTGGCCGCCGCGAGCGATGCCGCCTCGGCGAGCGACGCGAATTCGCGCACTGCGTCGAGACGCGCGACGATGTCATCCAGCCGCGTCGGATTCAGCGCCAGCACCGCGTCGATTTCGCCGGCGGCGTAGCCGCGCTCGCGCAGCAGGCCGCGCAGACGGTCCATGCTGAATTCGTAGATCGCATCGGTCGAATCGGCGACGTTCGGCACACCCGCGAATTGCGCGTACGCGGCGCGCAGCAGTTCGACGAAGTCGACCGGCAATTGCTTCTCGATCAGAATGCGCAGCACGCCGAGCGCATGACGGCGCAGCGCGAACGGGTCTTTTTCGCCGGTGGGCTGCAGGCCGATGCCCCAGATGCCGACCAGCGTTTCGAGCTTGTCGGCGAGCGCGACGACGGTGCCGGTCGCGGTCGTGGGCAGCGCATCGCCGGAGAAACGCGGCTGATAGTGCTCCGAGCACGCGAGCGCGACTTCTTCCGGCTCGCCGTCGTGGCGCGCGTAGTACGTGCCCATCGTGCCCTGCAGCTCGGGGAATTCGCCGACCATGTCGGTGATCAGGTCGGCCTTCGCGAGGCGCGCGGCGCGCTTCGCGAGCGCGACATCGGCGCCGGTCAGTCCGGCGATCGCGCCGGCCAGTCCCTCGAGCCGCTCCACGCGTTGCAGCGCCGAGCCGAGCTTGTTGTGATAGACGACGTTCGCGAGCAGCGGCACACGCTCGGCGAGCGGCTTCTTCTTGTCCTGCGTGAAGAAGAACTTCGCATCGGCCAGACGCGGACGCACCACGCGTTCATTGCCTTCGACGATTTCGTCCGGCGTTTCCGTCTCGATGTTCGACACGATCAGGAAGCGCGAGCGCAGCTTGCCGTTCGCATCGGTCAGCGCGAAATACTTCTGGTTCGTCTGCATCGTGAGGATCAGGCATTCCTGCGGCACCTGCAGGAATTCGTCCTCGAAGCGGCAGGCGTAGACGACCGGCCATTCGACCAGCGACGTCACTTCGTCGAGCAGCGCTTCGGGCATCACGACCTTGTCTTCACCGGCTTGCGCGAGCAGTTGCGAGCGGATCGCTTCCTTGCGCTCGGCGAAGCTCGCGATCACGCGGCCGCGGTGATTCAGCGTTTCCGCATACGACTGCGCGTGCTGGATCTGCACGAAGCCTTCGGACAGGAAGCGATGGCCGAGCGTGGTGTCGTCGGCGTCGATGCCGAGCGCGCTGACCGGTACGATTTCTTCGCCATGCAGTACGGTCAGCCGATGCACCGGACGCACGAACTGCACGCTCGAGCCGTCCGGGCGCTGATAGGTCATCACCTTCGGAATCGGCAGCTTCGCGAGCGTTTCGTCGAGCGCGCCTTGCAGGCCGTCGGCGAGTGTCGCGCCCGGCGCCGCGTAGCGCAGGAAGAAGGCCTCGGCCTTGCCGTCCTGCGCGCGTTCGAGATCGTTCACCGGGAAATCGGGGAAGCCGAGCGCGGCGAGCTTCTTCGCGAGCGGCGCGGTGGGCTGGCCGTCCTTATCGAGCGCGACGGAAACCGGCAGCACTTTTTCGCGCACGTGTTTTTCCGGCGCGATCGCGCGCACGTTGTGGATGGTGACCGCGAGGCGGCGCGGCGTCGCATAGCGTTCGAACGACGGCTCGCCGTCGATCAGGTCGCGCGCCGCGAGGCGCTGCGCAATGCCTTCGGCGAAGGCGTCGCCGAGACGCGCGAGCGCCTTCGGCGGCAGTTCTTCGGTCAGCAGCTCGACGAGCAGGGTAGCGTGTTGAGATTGAGTCATTGGTTGATGTTCTCGTCAGTCCTGGTCGATCTTGCGCTCGACTTTCAGCGGCGGCGCCCACGCGGGCATCGCGGCTTCCTGCTCGTCGGTGGTGAGGCCGGGCACGCCGTGCACCGGATTGCCGAGCATCGGGAAGCCGAGCTTTTCGCGCGAGTCGTAATAGGCCTGCGCGACCAGACGCGACAGCGCGCGAATCCGGCCGATATACGCCGCGCGTTCCGTGACCGAAATCGCGCCGCGCGCGTCGAGCAGGTTGAACGTGTGGCCGGCCTTCAGCACGAGCTCATAGGCGGGCAGCGCGAGCCGCGCTTCGATCATGCGCTTCGCTTCCGCTTCGTAGCTGTTGAAGAACGTGAACAGCAGATCGACGTTCGCCTGTTCGAAGTTGTACGTGGACTGCTCGACTTCATTCTGGTGATAGACGTCGCCGTAGGTCAGGCGGCGGATTTCCGGACCGTTCGGGCCTTGTTCTTCCCACTCGGTCCACACGAGGTCGTAGACGTTCTCGACCTTCTGCAGATACATCGCGAGGCGCTCGAGCCCGTAGGTGATTTCGCCGAGCACCGGCTTGCAGTCGATGCCGCCGACCTGCTGGAAATACGTGAACTGGGTCACTTCCATGCCGTTCAGCCACACTTCCCAGCCGAGGCCCCACGCGCCGAGCGTCGGGTTTTCCCAGTCGTCCTCGACGAAGCGCACGTCGTTCTGCTTCAGGTCGAAGCCGAGCGCTTCGAGCGAGCCGAGGTACAGGTCGAGGATGTTCTCCGGCGCCGGCTTCAGCACGACCTGGTACTGGTAGTAATGCTGCAGACGGTTCGGGTTCTCGCCGTAGCGGCCGTCTTTCGGGCGGCGCGACGGTTGCACATAGGCGGCGCGCCACGGCTCGGGACCGATTGCACGCAGGAACGTGTGGACGTGGGACGTGCCCGCGCCGACTTCCATGTCGATCGGCTGGAGCAACGCGCAGCCCTGCTTGTCCCAGTAGGACTGCAAGGTCAGGATGATTTGCTGAAACGTGAGCATGAAGTGCCTTTCGGGCATGGGGGCCGTGCCGCGTGCGCCGGAGCGCGCGAGGCGGCCGTGGAAGCGAAGTGCTAAAACCCGAGATTTTAGCGGAAAGGGACGGGGGCGGCCTGTTTTGCGGGGGTGGGCGGGCCGCGATGCGGTTTTTGGACGACTGAAGGGACGGGAACGGGCGCGTTGCCGCTCAGGTCGCCGCCAGCTCCGCCTTCGGTGAAAACGAATCGCTTTGCGCGATCGGCCAGTACTTCTCGAACAGCGTATAGCGATAGTTGCCTTCGAGCAGATCATTCGGTTGCAGATACTTCAGCAACTCCGACATCAGCCGCACCTCATGCGAGGACACCCGCCGCACGATGTGATGCGCGCGCAACTCCGCCGGATGCCGCAGCCCCGCCGCCTGGATGATTTCCTGCAACGCGTGCAGCGTGTTGTGATGGAAGCTGAACACGCGGTCGGCCTTGTCCGGCACCACCAGCGCGCGTTGGCGCACCGGGTCCTGGGTCGCGACGCCGGTCGGGCAGCGGCCCGTGTGGCAGGTCTGTGCCTGGATGCAGCCGACCGCGAACATGAAGCCGCGCGCCGCGTTGACCCAGTCCGCGCCGATCGCGAGCGTCCTCGCGATATCGAACGCGGTGATCATCTTGCCGCTCGCGCCGATCCGGATGCGCTGCCGCAGACCGATGCCGACCAGCGTGTTGTGCACGAGCAGCAGCCCTTCCTGCAACGGCACGCCGACGTGATCGGTGAACTCGAGCGGCGCCGCGCCGGTGCCGCCCTCGGCGCCGTCGACGACGATGAAGTCCGGCAGGATGCCGGTTTCCAGCATCGCCTTCGCGATGCCGAAGAATTCCCACGGATGCCCGATGCACAGCTTGAAGCCGGTCGGCTTGCCGCCCGACAGCGTGCGCAGCCGCTCGACGAATTCGAGCAGGCCGCGCGGCGTCGAGAACTCGGAGTGCGTCGCCGGCGAAATGCAGTCGCGGCCCATCGGCACGCCTCGTGTTTCGGCGATTTCCGGTGTGATCTTCGCGGCCGGCAGCACGCCGCCGTGGCCCGGCTTCGCGCCTTGCGACAGCTTCACCTCGATCATCTTCACCTGCGGCTCGGCGGCCTGCTTCGCGAATTTCTCCGGATTGAAGGTGCCGTCGTCGTTACGGCAGCCGAAGTAGCCCGACGCGATTTCCCAGATGATGTCGCCGCCATGTTCGCGGTGATACTTCGACATCGAGCCTTCGCCGGTGTCGTGCGCGAAGTTGCCTTTCTTCGCGCCGAGGTTCAGCGCCATGATCGCGTTCGCCGACAGCGAACCGAAGCTCATCGCCGACACGTTGAAGATCGACATCGAATAGGGCTGCGCGCGATCCGGGCCGACGACGATCCGGAAGTCGTGACCGTCGAGTCTGGTCGGCGCGAGCGAGTGGCTGATCCATTCATGCGCGGTCGCTTTCACGTCGAGCTCGGTGCCGTATGGACGGCTGTCGACGTCGTTTTTCGCGCGCTGGTAGACGATGCTGCGTTGCGCGCGCGAGAACGGCTTTTCGTCGGTGTCGTCTTCGACGAAGTACTGACGGATCTCCGGGCGGATGAATTCGAAGATGAAGCGCAGATGTCCCCACAGCGGGTAATTGCGCAGGATCGCGTGGCGCTGTTGCGTCAGGTCGAATACGCCGAGCGCGACGAGCGCGGCCGGCACGAGAATCCAGAACCACGACAGATGATGCGTCGCGGTGAGCGCGGCGCACACCGCGAACAGCGCGATTGCGCACCACATGGCCAGATAGCGTCGAGAAAACATGGGGACTCCAGTGCAGTGAGGATCGTTGCGGCGGGATCGTCCGTGCCGGTGGCGCGGGCGGCATCCATCGCGAAGGAAAACTGGCGGCCGCGGGTCGGCGTGATGCCGGGGTCAGCCTGAATTTCAGCCTCGGCCGTCCTTGCGCGCCGGCGCGTGCGCGAAGCGAGGTTCGCACGCGAAGGTGAAGCATGTGTGAACGGCTTTGGCGGAGAGGGTCGGCGGAGTGGGTTGAACGGCCCGAGCATGGCGAGCGTGCCGCAACCGCACGACTCGCCGCGCTTGCCGTTATGCATCGATCAGCGCGCGCCCAGCAGCGCCGCTTTCTGCCGCGAGGTTTGCGGCTGGCCTGGCGATTGATCTTGCGGCTGCTTTGGCGTTTGCTTCCGGGCCTCGTTTTGCGCCTGTTTGCGCCGCTGACTCCGCGTCTGTTTCTGCGGCTGGTCCGGCGGCAGTTCCGCCGGCTGCCCGGTCATCGCATGCTCGATGATGCCGCCGCCGAGGCACACGTCGCCGTCATACAGCACCGCCGACTGTCCCGGCGTGACGGCCCACTGCGCGGCGTCGAAGGTCAGCTCGAAGAGGCCCGCGCCGTCCGCCGCCGCACTGAACCTGCACGCCGCGTCCGCCTGCCGGTAGCGGGTCTTCGCGCTGCACGCGAAGCCTTCGGCCGGCGGCTCGCCCGCGACCCAGCTCGTGTTGCCCGCCGACAGCGTATGGCACAGCAGCCACGGATGGTCATGCCCCTGCGCGACGTACAGCGTGTTCGAAGGAATGTCCTTGCCGGCCACGAACCACGGGTCGCCGCTGCCGTCCTTGCTGCCGCCGAGGCCGATGCCCTTGCGCTGGCCGAACGTGTAGAACGCGAGGCCGATGTGTTCGCCGACCGTCTTGCCGTCGGTGGTTTTCATCGGGCCTGGCCTGGTCGGCAGATAGCGGTTCAGGAAGTCGCGAAACGGCCGCTCGCCGATGAAGCAGATGCCGGTCGAATCCTTCTTCTTCGCGTTCGGCAAACCGATCTGCCCGGCGATTTCGCGCACCTTCGTCTTCGGAATCTCGCCGAGCGGGAACAGCGTCTTCGACAGTTGCGCCTGGTTCAGCCGGTGCAGGAAGTACGACTGGTCTTTCGTGTGGTCGAGCGCCTTCAGCAGCTCGAAGCGGCCGTCGCGCGCGTGGTTCTGGCGCACGCGCGCATAGTGGCCGGTCGCGATGGTTTGCGCGCCGAGCGACATCGCGTGATCGAGAAAGGCCTTGAACTTGATTTCGGCGTTGCACAGCACGTCCGGATTCGGCGTGCGGCCGGCCGAGTATTCGCGCAGAAATTCGGCGAACACGCGGTCCTTGTATTCGGCCGCGAAATTGACCGCCTCGACGTCGATGCCGATCAGGTCCGCCACCGATACCACGTCGATCCAGTCCTGCCGTGTCGAGCAGTATTCGCTGTCGTCGTCGTCTTCCCAGTTCTTCATGAACAGGCCGACCACGTCGTAGCCCTGTTCCTTCAGCAGCCACGCGGTGACCGACGAATCGACGCCGCCCGACATGCCTACTACGACTTTGCGCTTGCTCATAGGGTGCTCACTGGGTGCTGCATGACTGCATGAATCGTGGGGTGGCCGTTCGTGGCGGCCGGACCGTGATGGCTCTCGCGAGGTTGGTCTAGCGCCTCGGCCCGACCGAATGCGTGTGCACGAAGCCGAGCGGGAAACGCCGGCCGGCCAGGTAATCGTCGACGCATTGCATGACGAGCGGCGTGCGATGCCGCTCGGGGCAGGCGCGCAGTTCATCGGCGCTCATCCACAGCGTGCGGACGATGTCGGCGTCGAGCGCCTGTGCCGGCTCCGGTTCGCCCCCTGCGCCGCAATAGGTGAAGCGTAAATACGTGACGCCCTCGCGGCCGGCCCGCTCGAAGTGGGTCATATACATCCCGACGAGTGCTTCGGGCACGAACGGATGCGCGGTTTCCTCGAGCGTTTCGCGGACCACCGCTTCCAGCAGCGTTTCGCCCGCCTCCAGATGACCGGCGGGCTGATTCAGGCGCAAGCCGGCGGCGGTGTGCTCCTCGACCAGCAGGAAGCGCCCGTCACGCTCGACGATCGCCGCGACGGTGACGTGCGGCAGCCAGGTTTCCGGTTTCATGGCTGCGCATTTTACCGGTTCTGGGCGCGGGCTGCCGGGCAGCGGGCAGGCGGCGAGGCCCGGCACTGGGCAAGCCGTGCGGCGATGGGTGGACGGAACAAGGCATCGGCCAAAGCCTACCGGCAAGGGGCCGGCGACACGTCGGACCTCCCGCACGGCCCGCGATTCAGCCGGCATGCGCGGCGTTGCCGTGCCCCCGCATTGCCCCCAATTTCGATGCGGCGGCGGTTTCGGTTAAAGTGAGGCCCGTTAGCCGTTGCATTTGCAAGCCGGCGTGCCTCGTCGGCCGATCTGTCGTCAAACAGGAAGTCGAGGAGGAACAACGATGCACATCGGAGTGCCAGCCGAGACGCGCGCGCATGAAACCCGCGTTGCCGCGACGCCCGAAACGGTGAAGAAGTACGTGGCTCAAGGCCATCGGGTCACGCTCCAGAACGGCGCCGGCGCCGGTGCGAGCTTTCCCGACGAAGCCTATACGGCCGTGGGCGCGGAAATCGTCGATGCCGCCACCGCGTTCGGCGCCGATCTCGTCCTCAAAGTCCAGTCCCCCACCGATCCCGAACTGCCGCTCCTGAAACGCGGCGCGACGCTCGTCGGCATGCTCGATCCGTTCAACGCCGACAACGCTGCCAAACTCGCCACCGCCGGCGTGACCGCGTTCGCGCTGGAGGCCGCGCCGCGCACGACGCGCGCGCAGAGCCTCGACGTGCTGTCGTCGCAGGCGAACATCGCCGGCTACAAGGCGGTGCTGCTCGCGGCGACGCTCTATCCGCGCTTCATGCCGATGCTGATGACCGCGGCCGGCACCGTGAAGGCCGCGCGCGTGCTGGTGCTCGGCGCGGGTGTCGCCGGCCTGCAGGCGATCGCGACCGCGAAGCGTCTCGGCGCGGTGCTCGAAGCGTCCGACGTGCGCCCAGCCGTGAAAGAGCAGATCGAATCGCTCGGCGCCAAATTTCTCGACGTTCCCTACGAAACCGACGAAGAGCGCGAGGCCGCGCAAGGCGTCGGCGGCTATGCACGGCCGATGCCGCCGTCGTGGCTCGCGCGTCAGTCGGCGCTCGTGCACGAGCGCGCGAAGCAGGCCGACGTCGTGATTTCGACCGCGCTGATTCCGGGCCGCCCCGCGCCGACGCTGATTTCGGTGGAAACCGTGCAGGCGATGAAGCCGGGCTCGGTGATCGTCGATCTCGCCGCCGGACGCGGCCAGGGAGTGGATGGAAGCGACGGCCGGCGCGGCGGCAACTGTCCGTTGACCGAAACGGACCAAGTGGTGGTGCGCCATGGCGTGCAGATCGTCGGCTATACGAATCTCGCCGCGATGGTGCCCGCCGACGCGTCGTCGCTGTATGCGCGCAATCTGCTCGACTTCCTGAAGCTGATCGTCACGAAGGAAGGCACGCTGAACATCGATCTCGCGGACGATATCGTCGCGGCCACGCTGCTGGCTCGCGATGGTCAGGTCACGCGTAAGTAACGGGAGCATGGCGATGGAAGTCATCAATCACACCGTGATCAATCTGATCATCTTCGTGCTGGCGATCTACGTCGGCTATCACGTGGTCTGGAACGTCACGCCCGCGCTGCACACACCGCTGATGGCCGTGACCAATGCGATCTCGGCGATCGTGATCGTCGGCGCGATGCTCGCGGCGGGGCTCACGGTCGGCGGCGCGGGCAAGTTCTTCGGCACGATCGCGGTCGCGCTCGCCGCCGTCAACGTGTTCGGCGGATTTCTCGTCACGCGGCGAATGCTGGAGATGTTCAAGAAGAAGGAACCGAAGAAACTTCCGGCAGCCGGTAAGGAGGGCGCGTAATGAGCCTGAACGTCGTCACGCTGCTATATCTGGTCGCGTCGGTCTGCTTCATCCAGGCGCTCAAGGGGCTGTCGAATCCGAAGACCGCGCGCGTCGGCAATACCTTCGGCATGGTCGGGATGGCGATCGCGATCCTCACGACCCTCGCGCTGATCTCGAAGCAGGCCGCCGCGCTCGGCTCCAATCTCGGTCTCGGGCTCGGCCTGCTGCTGTTCGGGCTGGTGGTCGGCGGCGCGGTGGGCGCGTTCGTCGCCGCGCGCGTCGAGATGACGAAGATGCCCGAACTCGTCGCGGCGATGCACTCGCTGATCGGTCTCGCGGCCGTGTGCATCGCGTATGCGGTCGTGTCGGAGCCGGCCGCGTTCGGCCTCGTCGATCCCGACAATCCGGTTCCGGGCTTCCTGCCGTACGGCAACCGCATCGAGCTGTTCATCGGCACGTTCGTCGGCGCGATCACGTTCTCCGGCTCGGTGATCGCGTTCGGCAAGCTGTCCGGCAAGTACAAGTTCCGGCTGTTTCAGGGCGCGCCGGTCGTGTATGGCGGCCAGCATCTGCTCAACCTGATGCTCGCGATCGCGATGATCGGCTTCGGCATCCTCTTCTTCCTCACGCAGTCGTGGTTGCCGTTCATCATCATGACGATCATCGCGTTCGTGCTCGGCGTGCTGATCATCATTCCGATCGGCGGCGCGGACATGCCGGTGGTCGTGTCGATGCTGAATTCGTACTCGGGCTGGGCGGCGGCGGGCATCGGCTTCTCGCTGAACAATCCGATGCTGATCATCGCGGGCTCGCTGGTGGGCTCGTCGGGCGCGATCCTGTCGTACATCATGTGTCGCGCGATGAACCGCTCGTTCTTCAACGTGATTCTCGGCGGCTTCGGCAACGAGCCGGGTGCGGCCGTGGCCGGCGCGGCCGAGCAGCGTCCGGTGAAATCGGGTTCGGCCGATGATGCGTCGTTCATGCTCGGCAACGCCGAAACCGTCGTGATCGTGCCGGGCTACGGCCTCGCGGTCGCGCGCGCGCAGCATGCGCTGAAGGAATTGACCGACAAGCTCGTCGAGAAGGGCATCGAGGTGAAGTACGCGATTCACCCGGTGGCCGGACGGATGCCGGGCCATATGAACGTGCTGCTCGCCGAAGCCGAAGTGCCGTACGACATGGTGTACGAGATGGAGGACATCAACGGCGAGTTCGGTCAGGTCGACGTGGTGCTCGTGCTCGGTGCGAACGACGTCGTGAATCCGGCCGCGAAGAACGATCCGAAGTCGCCGATCGCTGGGATGCCGATCATCGAGGCGTACAAGGCGCGCACGGTGATCGTCAACAAGCGCTCGATGGCGGCGGGCTACGCCGGGCTCGACAACGACCTGTTCTATATGGACAAGACGATGATGGTGTTCGGCGATGCGAAGAAGGTGATCGAGGATATGGTCAAGGCGGTGGAGTGAGTTTGCCGGCGGCGGGGGCGCGGCGCCGCCGCTTCCCGCGGTTTTTCCGCGCCCTATCTCGGCTTCGCGTTCACGTGCCGCAGCAGGTCCGCGAGCCGCCTGCCTTCCTGATCCGGATAAGTTTCGAGTACTTCGAGATCGCGGATTTTCTCGAGCCCGAAATTGCGGAAGTCGCCGCGCAATTCGCACCATGCGCCGAGCGTCCAGCGCGCGCCCCAGTACGCGAGCGCGAGCGGCCAGACGCGCCGCTCGGTCCCGGCGCCGTTCGCATCGGTGTAGGCGAAGCGCACCACCTGACGTGCGTCGATCGCGCGATGCAGCGTGTCGAGCTGCGCCGAGAAATCCCCCTTGATGTGAAACGACGGCGCGAAGATCGCGAGCCGTTCGAGCGTCGCGCGCTTGTCGGCCGGCATCGCCGAGGCGATCTTCGCGAGCGCCCCGCGCGCGCCGCTTGCGAAGCCCGCGCCGCCCCACGATTCGAGCATGCGCGCGCCGGCCGCGAGCGCGGCGAGTTCGTCGGCGGTGAAGGTGAGCGGCGGCAGGCTCGCCGAGCGGGACAGCCGGTAGCCGATGCCCGCTTCGCCTTCGATCGGCACCCCCGACAGTTGCAGATCGCGCACGTCGCGATAGACCGTGCGCAACGACACGTTGAGCCATTCGGCCAGTTGCTGCGCGGTGGTCAGACGCCGGCCGCGCAGCAGTTCGGCGATCTGGAACAGGCGGTCGGCGCGGCGCGTCATCGTGGGCGTCGGGTAGAGGAGGAGGGGAGCGGTCCCGCGATGATAGCGCCGCATGCCCATCCGCTGCTCAGCCGTCCCGGCTGCCGTCAATCGCCATCAACCATTGGTCCGCGAATGCAGGCCGAGGCGGTTGCCTTCGGTATCGGTGAAGAACGCGATGTAGCCGATATCCTGCGGCAGCTTGATGACCGGTCCATTGGTCTTGCCGCCGGCCTCTTCGATGCGCGCAAGGGCCGCGTCGACGGTGGGCTGTGCGTTCAGGTAGACGATCACGCCGTCGTCGGCGGGTGTCATCGACGGGCTATGGACGATCGCGCCGCCGGTGGCCGGCTCCTCGTAGCCGAACACGGCGATCGGCTGGCCGCCGAATTCCTGGCGGTTCAGTTTAGTGTCGAGCGCGGCTTCGTAAAAGCGCACCGCGCGGTCGAAATCGACGGACGGAATTTCGAACCAGGCAACGACTTTGGGCAATGCGGACATGACGTTCTCCTTCGGTTTGGCAGTAGGCCGGGCAAGTGCCGGATGGCGTGAGAAGGAGTGTGCGGGGGTGCTACTGACAGCGTGGTGGCAGTAGGGTGGGTTACGACCGCTTCACGCCTCCTTCGTCATCGCGATCAAAACCCCAGTCAACGCCGCCGCGACCACCCGCATCGCGGGCATCGCGACCATGCCGGCGAAGGCGGTGCCTTGCGCCGCGGACAACGGCGAAGAGAACATGGTTTTACTCGAAGCCAAAAAACTCGACGGGGTTGTCGACCAGCAACAAGCGGCGCTGTTGCTCGTCCGGCACGATCTGCGCGATCAGGTCGGTGAGGTCGCCGTCGTCGGGCATCGGACCGTGCAGATTGACGTGCGGCCAGTCGCTGCCCCACAGCACACGCTGCGGCGCATGCGCGGCGAGACTGTGCGCGACCGGCAGCACGTCGTGAAACGGCGTGCCGGTCTGCGACAGACGGTCGGCGGCGCTGAGCTTCACCCACACGCGGCCGCTGTCCATCAGGCGGCGCAGCGCGTTCATCGCCGCGCCATCCGGACCATCGGCGATGTCGAGGCGCGCCATATGGTCGATCACGACGGGCATGTCGAGCGACAGGATGAACGGCGCGTACTCGACGATATCGTTGCCGGCCACGTGGATCGCCACGTGCCAGCCGAACGGCCGGATCTTTGCCACGACGTTGCGGATCACGTCGAGATCGGTGCGGCCGCCGAGATGCGCGAGAAAGTGAAAGCGCGCGCCGCACACGCCGGCCGCGGCGAACTCGGCGATCCGCGAGTCGGGGTCCGTCGGCCGCACCAGCGCGACGCCGCGATAGCGGCCCGCGCCATCACGCAGCGCGTCGAGCAGCGGCCGATGATCGAAGCCGTGCCCCTGGCTTTGCACGATCACCGCGCGGCTGAAGCCGAAGCGCTCGTGCCATGTGCGCAACGCGGTTTCGGGTGCGAGCGCGGGGTTGAAGCTGCGATCGTCGGGCAGCGGATAGCGGTCGAACGGTCCGTAGATGTGGCAGTGCGAGTCGCAGCTGCCGGGCGGCAATTGCAGTAGCGGCGTGCGCGGATGAGCGAGCGGCGCGTCGGAAGTCTTCAGAGGCTGGGTCATGGCTGCGCTCCTCAACCGCAACGCACGGTCATGCCGCCGTCGACGATCACCTCGGTGCCGGTCACGAAACGCGCTTCATCCGATGCGAGGTACAACGCCGCGTTCGCGGTGTCGCGGCCATCGCCCATGAAGCCGAGTGGAATTCGCGCGAGACGTTGCTTGAGCAGCGCATCGACGTCGCCGCCCGCGCGCTGGCCGGCGAGGCGCGCCTCGACCATCGGCGTGTGCAATTGACCCGGCACCACCGTGTTCACGCGAATCCCCTTACCTGCATATTCGACCGCGACGACGCGCGACAACTGGATCACGCCGGCCTTCGACGCCGCATACGCGACCTGCGCGGCACCGGTCCAGCGAATGCCGGAGGTCGATGCGGTGTTGACGATCGCGCCCGCGCGCTGGGCTTCCATCACGGGTAAGACATGCTTGCAGGTCAGGTACACGCTTTTCAGATTCAGCGCGATCTGCGCATCCCATTTGTCTTCATCGAGCGCGACCGGGCCGCCCGCCGCCGAGCCGCCGACGTTGTTGACGAGAATGTCCACGTGGCCATAGATTTTGACGCAGCCTTCGACCATGCGCGCGACCGCTTCGCTATCGGTCACGTCGCATGCGGCGGCCATGACTTCCCCGCCGACCGCGCGCACGCGCTCGAGCGTTTCCTGCATCGCGTCGAGATTGCGATCGACCGCATAGATCTTCGCGCCTTCCTCGGCAAAGCGCACCGCCACCGCGCGCCCATTGCCCCAGCCGGGCCCGACGCAGCCCGCGCCCGTCACGATGGCTACCTTGTTGTCGAGTCGTTTGCTCATCTGCTTCATTCTCCGGGTTCGTTCGGCACGCCCGCGGGCTGTGCCACCTGAAAGACGTTGATCGTCATCGAGATCAACGTGTAGTAGCCGGCCGGTCCGACCCGATCGATCACGCCCGCTTCGCCGAGCCGTTCGACCGCTTCGGCATGGCGCGCATCCGACCGCTTGCCTCCGCTCGGACATCGAGCCGGTAGTTATTGGCTTACCCGCTTCGCAAACGTCGAAATGGCGTCGGCCATGGCCCTGGGCTGTTCGGGCGCCATTGCGTGCCCCGCGTTCGGCAACACGACCACCGTCACGCGGTCACCAAGCATGTTCTCGAGCACTTGCGAGAACCGCCGGGGAGCCACCGCATCGTTCTCGCCCTGCAGGTCGAGAATCGGTGCTGTACCGGCGGCGAAGTAGTCGTCGACCGGTGTGGTGTTACGAGCATGCCCCTCTGCCTCGAGGGTTTCCGGATACCAGCCCTCCAGCCACACGCGAGGGTCGTTTCCGGGCGCGAAAAACGCCTTCTTCAGGTACTGAAGCCGTTGTGCTTCCGGAAGCTCGAGGTTTCCCGCACCGTCGATCGCTTCGCGCATCTCCGCGCTGATGGGCTTCCCGGTGATACCCGGAGGAACCTTGCCCGCTGACCCGGCCGCTACAACGACGCCCTTTACAAGGTCGGGACGATCCGCTGCCAGTTGACGCGCGGCGAAGTTGCCCCAGGCATGTCCGACGACGACGACAGGGCCGGCATGCTTCTGGTCGATTACCATCGCCACGTCAGCCGCAAAGTCGTGGACGCTCAGGTTTTCCATCGGGCCCTTGCTCTTGCCGATTCCGCGCGGTTCGGGGCGCAGCACGCGGAAGCCATCGGCCACGAGGTACTGGGCGACCTGGTCATAGTCGCGCGCCGAACGCCCCAACGACGGAAGAATGACGATGGTCGGCCCCTTGCCTTGGGTCAGCACTTCGATCTGGACGTTGCCGTGTTTGACGACTTCGTCGGTGACGTGAGCTGAGCCCGTCGCCGCGAAACAGCTCACAGACACTGTGAAGAGAACTGCAGCGAGACGACATTTTGCGAATTTCATTAACGTTTCCCGAAAACTTATAAACGCGTTGAATCTGCGACAGCATTCGCCGTCACTGTCCGCGTATCTCGTGTGCGAAGCACGCTATGGCCTGCCCCATACCATGAGGCTGCTCCGGGCCATTGCGTGTCAGGGAGTTAGCGACGATTTAGAGCGTCACCCGATTTCCGGACATCGAGTCGTTTTGCTCATGTAGCTCATTCTTCGAGTTCGTTCGGCACGCCCGCGGGCTGTGCCACCCGAAAGACGTTGATCGTCATCGAGATCAACGTGTAGTAACCGGCCAGTCCGACCAGATCGATCACGCCCGCTTCGCCGAGCCGTTCGACCGCTTCGGCATAGCGCGCATCCGACACCTTGCGGTCGCGATGCAGTTCGGTCAGGAACGCGTGGACCACGGCTTCGTCGGGCTGCGAGAAAACCGGCTGCGCATGCGTGCGAATCGCTTCGACCACCTCGGGGCTCACGCCCGCTTCGAGCGCGATCGGCTTGTGCGCATACCATTCGTATTCCGAGCCCCAGACGCGGGCCAGCGTCAGAATCGCGAGTTCCGACAGGCGCGGCGGCAGCGTCGTTTCATAGCGGCAATAGCGGCCCAGTGCCTGCGCGTGCTGCGCCAGTTCCGGACGATGCAGCCAGACGGCGAGCGGACCGCGTACGCCCTTGCGTGGGCCGCCGGCGATCGTGTCGTAGACGCCGCGCTGCGCCGGGGTCATCTGATCGGGATCGAGATCGGCGATGCGTTTCATCGAAGTTCCTTGTTGAGCATGAGATGCATGAAGTGAGCGGACGTCGCCGCTATTTCGTGGATGACCGGTTCGACGCGAGCGCGGCGGCGCGCGTTTCGCGACTGTCTTGCGGGCGATGCACTCCGTGCCACGCGCGAAAAGCGTCGGCGTCGAACGCGTGTTCCCATTTCGCCAGTGCGATCACGGCGACCGTGTTGCCGATCATGTTGGTGAGCGCCGTCGCGGTCGCCATCAGACGGTCGATGCCGAACAGCAGCCCGAGCCCGCCCAACGGCAGCACGCGCAGCGATTCCATCGTCGCGGCGAGCTTGATGAACGCGCCGCCCGCGACGGTCGTGCCGCCCTTCGAGGTCAGCATCAGCACACCGAGCAGCGCGATCTGCTGGGCGATCGAGAACGGCGTATCGGTCGCCTGCGCGATGAAGCCGACCGACATCGCCATATAGATTCCAGTGCCGTCGAGATTGAAGCTGTAGCCGGCCGGCAGCACGAAGCCGACCACCATCTCGTCGCAGCCCGCCTGCTGCAGCTTCTGCACGAGACGCGGAAACGCCACTTCGCCCGAGGCCGTGCCGAACACCAGCAGCAGTTCCTCGCGAATCAGGCGCAGCACCGCGAAGATCGACACGCCGCACGACGCGGTGATACCGCCGAACACGATCAGCACGAAGCCGATCGAGCCGGCCCAGTAGAGCAGCACGAGCTTCATCAGATACAGCATGGTGGCGCCGCCGTAGTTGCCCACCGCGGCGGCCATCGCGCCGAATGCGCCGATGGGTGCGAGCCGCATGATGAAGCCGAGAATCGTGAACAGCACGCGCTGCGCCTCGCCGACGCCGCGTAGCAGCACCGAATCGCGGCCGACCGACAGGTTCAGCGCGATACCCGCGAGGATCGCGATGAACAGCACCTGCAGGATGTTGCCGGTCGCGAATGCGCCGACGAGCGTGGTCGGCACGATGCCGAGCAGAAAATCGCCGACCGACATATGCGCGGCCGATTCCGCGAACTGCGCGATCTTGCCGGTGCTTTCGAGGTGCACCGCATGCATGCCGACACCGGGCTTGAACACGTTGACGAGCACGAGGCCCACGAACAGCGCGAGCGTGCTGACCACCTCGAAGTAGATCAGCGTCTTCGCGCCGAGCCGGCCCAGCTTGCGCATGTCCTGCACGTGCGACATGCCGTGCACGACGGTGCAGAACACGATCGGCGCGAGCAGCATGCGCAAGAGTCCGATGAAGGCGTCGCCGAGCGGTTTCATCGCGATCGCGGTGGCCGGTGCGACGATGCCGACCAGCACCGCGAGCATGAGCGCGAGCAGCACCTGGACGTGCAGCTTCCTGAGTTGTGTCATCCCTGTCTCCGTTGTCTGTTCTTCGCTACCGTTTGCCGCCTCGGCTCGGATGCGGCCGTGGCGAGTCGTGCCGTCAGTAGCTGCTGCGCCGATATGGCACATAAATGTTGAAAGTCCTGATGCCGCATCCGCACGGGCGGCCGATTTGCGCGGCGAGTGCCGAAGTGGCCGGTGAATCGAATGCGACAAAAATCCATACGGTTTCGTCATCCTCGACGAAGCCGCGCAGTTGCAGCAGATCCTCGCGTGCGGCAAGCGCTTCACGCACGGCCGCGACGATCGATTCCGCCGATGCCGCGCCAACGCTCAGCGGTACGCTCATCGCAACCAGGCGGCTGACCGTGTCCGGATCCTGTTGTGCTTCTGCGTGCCCGTCGAGCGCGACCGCCACGACGCGCGAGCGGCCCACCGTGCGCGGCAGCAGACGCTTGCTCCACGGCGTCGATTGCGAGCCGGACACGCTGCGGTACGCGTCGCTATCGAGCGCGTCGAGCGACGCGAGGTCGTACAGCGCCATCCAGCGCGGCCAGCCCTCCACGCAGGTCCAGCGCGACGCCGACACGAATCCCGGCAGCGCGAGGCGCTGCGGAAAATGCTCGGTGTCGTACCAGTCGTTGAACTCCTCTTCGAGCGAGGCCGGCGGCTCCATCGACACCATCAGCAGTGCGCTCCGGGCGTCGTGGCTCATCGATTGTCTCCATCGATAAACGCTTCGATTCTGTCGAGCACTTGCGCGGGCTTTTGCACGGCCATCAGGTGACCGGCCGGCACCGTGTCGAACGCGCTGCCGGCAATGAGCGCGGCTTGCGCGGCAACGCGCGCGGGCGGCCGTTGCAGATCGTGCTCTCCGGCGAGCAGCAGGCACGGACAGCGCAAGGCCGGCAACTGCGCACGCAGATCGACGTCGCTGAGCGCGTCGTTCGCGAGCGCATAGCAGACGGGATCGTTGGCGAGCAGGCGCGCTCGATAAGCACGATAGGCATCGAGCGCGCGCGGGTCGTCGCGCAACACCGGTGGCCAGGACTGATCGAGCGTGCTGTCGACGATCGCGCGCATGCCGTGGACTCTGGCCCGCTCAGCGCGCTCGCGCAGATAGCCGCGGCGCGACGGATCGACGTCGAGGGCCGGCGCGCACATCACGATGCCTGCGACGCGTGCCGGATAGCGCGCCGCGAAGTCCACCGCGATCGCCGCGCCCGCGGCGGCCGCGACGAGCCAGCACGGTTCGTACAACGAGAGTGCGTCGAGCAGCGTGCGCAGATCGTCCACGTGATCGGCGAGCGAGAACGGCGCGCGGACCTTTTCCGACTCGCCATGTCCGCGCTGATCGTAGCGAAGGACGCGGCGCGATGCGTTCGACGTAGACACGATGGCGTCCCAACTCGCGATGCTTCCGCCCAGCTCATGAATCAACACGACCGTGCCGGCAGCCGACGATTCCACTGCCGCTGCCGTGAGCACGTAGTGAAGGCTGAGTCCGCAGGCGTCGATCCATGCCGCTTCGCTATCTTTCGACGCGAGCGCGGCAGGAGGCTCTGAAAGCACGTTCATGAAAGGCTGTCTCCGTTTTTTAATACTGTGCCCCGAGCGCGGGCTATTGACAAAAACCTTTTTTCGATGGAAAGCTATGCTGCAAAAGCATAGCTGCGAGGGTGGGCGCGCGGCATGACCGGAGACGATCATCGAAATCAAGGAACTGCGTTCGTTCGTACACATCGCGCGAGTGGGCAGCTTCAGCCGCGCGGCCGCCGAGTTGTACGTCGCGCAGCCGGCGTTGAGCCGGCAGATCGCCAAGCTCGAAGAAGAACTCGGCACCGCGCTGTTCGTGCGCCACGGACGCGGCGTGCGGTTGACGAGCGGCGGCGCGCAGTTGCTCGAACGCGCGGAGATGATCATCAACTTCGTCGCGCAGACGGGCGAGCATGTGCGCGCGTCGACCGATCGGCTGAGCGGACATATCGCGCTCGGCATGCCGCCTGCGATCGGCGTGCGCGTATCGGCGCCGATCGTCGAGGCGTTTCGCGCGCGCTGGCCCGCGGTCGGGCTGCATATCCGCGAAGGGCTCAGCAGCTCGTTGCAGGAATGGCTGCTCGACCGGCGCGTCGATCTCGCGATCGTCTACAACCAGCCCGCGCTCGAAGCATTCGATGTGCTGCCGCTGTGCAGCGAAGCAATGGTGATCGTCGGTCCGCCCGACGATACCGTGATCGAACGACGCGGCGGCGAGCCGCTGCGCATTCGCGATCTCGCCGAATTGCCGCTGATCGTGCCGGGTTTTCCGCATGCGAACCGGCGCGTGCTCGAACAGGCGGCCGTGCAGCACGGCGTGCATCTGCGCGTCATGCTCGAAGTGGACAGCGTCACGCTGACCAAGGCGCTCGTGAATCGCGGCCTCGGCTACTCGCTGCTGACCTACACGGCCATTCAGGAAGAAGTCGAGCGCGGCGATCTGCGGGCGCTGCCGATCGAGCGGCCGTCGATCCGCTCGATCGTGTCGCTCGCGACACTGCGTGAACAGCGTGCCTCGCGACTCGTGCGCGCGATGGCCGACGTGGTGCGGGACAACGTGCGCGAGCTGGTGGTCGACGGCCCATGGAAGGGCTACGTCACGTGGCTCGGCGATAGCGAACTGAGCGCGACGCGCATGACACACGACGAATAGCTTCGCGTCATCGAGGCAGCGTGACGGGTCGATCGCCTGACCTACCTGCTGTCCTGTCTCGATCGCACCAACGTCTCGATCGCCAGGAGCCAGCTCGCGGTCGATCTGGGGTTGTCGGCTGCCGCGGATGGTTTCGGCGCCGGCATCTTCTTTCTAGGCTATGCGCTGCTCGAAGTCCCGGGCAACCTGGCTGCGCACCGTTTCGGTCCTCGCCGCTGGATCGTGGGTATCGCGATCACGTGGGGCACGCTGTCCGCAGCGATGATGTTCGTACGTGGCGAGACCTCGTTTTACGTGATGCGGATGCTGCTCGGCGCCGCGGAAGCAGGCCTTTTTCCCGCGCTGATTCAACCCCCCGGCGTATCGCTCTGCGGACGTTGCCGCACGCTACCCGCGATCAGATCGAAGCGGAACAGCCGGCATTCGAGCGCGCCGTTAAAGAGCGGCGTCTTCGTCGATTCGCGCAGTCGCAGTTGCCCCGGCAGCTTGCGATCCGAGGTCAGGATGAACGCATGCCATCCTGCGAAGCGCTGCTTCAATGCATTGCCGAGCAACTGGAAAAACTCGCTGTCCGGCGCTTCTTCCTGAATGCGGCGAAAGCCGTCGTCCTCACGTTGGCCGCGGCCTTCGCGAAGCTCGCCGCGCGCATTGCGGCCGCGCACTTCGATGCGCTCGCCATACGGCGGATTCGCGACGAGGATGCCCGGCGTCGACGCAGGCGGCGTCATGTCGCGCGCATCGAGCTGCTTGAGAGCAATGGCCGGCAAACCGGCGCGCTCGAAGTTCGCGCGCGCTTTTTCGAGCATGTCGCCGGAGATGTCGCTGCCGAAAATCTGCAGATCGGCACCGCGCGAGCCGCGTGCCGTGTTTTTCGCTTCGAGCGCGGCTCCCCTCAGCGCTTGCCAGGTCCGCGCGTCGAACTGTTTGAGCTTCTCGAAGCCGAAGCGGCGCTCGACGCCCGGCGCGATGTTCAGCGCGACCTGCGCCGCTTCGGCGAGGAACGTGCCGCTGCCGCACATCGGGTCATACAGCGGTGTGCCGGCCTGCCAGCCGGTCAGACGCAGAATGCCCGCCGCGAGGTTTTCGCGCAGCGGGGCCGCGCCCTTGTCCAGACGCCAGCCGCGCTTGAACAGCGGATCGCCCGAGGTGTCGAGATAGAGCGTGCAGTCGGTCGCGGTCAGGAATGCGAACACGCGCACGTCGGGCATCGCGGTGTCGATGCTCGGGCGCGCGCCGCTTTTTTCACGCAGACGGTCGCAGATTGCGTCCTTCACGCGCAGCGTCGTGAATTCGAGGCTGCGCAGCGGCGACTTGATCGCGGTGACGTCGACGCGCAGCGTCTCGTGCGCGGAGAACCACTGCTCCCAGCGCTGCTCGAGCGCGAGCGCGTAGATGTCCTGCTCGTTGCGATAGGGCCGTTGCGCGATTTTCAGCAGCACGCGGCTCGCCAGACGCGAATGCAGATTGGCCGCCATGCCGGCGGCCCAGCCGCCACGGAAATGCACGCCGCCCGGCACCTGGGCGCCGGCCGTGAACGGCGCGCCGTTCAGATGTTTGGCGGCAATTTCGGCGAGTTCGGCCGCGAGCGGGGCTTCGAGCCCACGCGGGCAAGGAAGGAAGAAATCGAAGGACATTGAGGTTGCCGCAAGGCGTTGGATGAGGCGCTATTGTACGCGGTCGGGGTCGCCGTCCCGGTGCGATCGGCGCGCCGGGACGGCGCGTGGCGCGGCGTTATCGCGCCTCGGGTGCCGCTTTGGCCGGCCACACGAGCTCCAGCGGATGCCTTCTCAGCCGCTGCCAGATCGCCCCGCGCAGCGAGCGCACCGCATTGCGCCGCAAATCGCGCGATTTCACCGCCATGTAGAACGCCAGCGCGAAGCTCACCGCGACGTTGAGAATCGCCATGCTGCCGACGCCCGCCACGGCCCACCACAGCGCCGGCATCTTCAGCGCGTCTTCGCCGAGCACGCCGATCGCCACGCCGATCGAGCCCGCCGAGAGCGTCACGTGACGTACCTCGAACTTGAACGCGAATGCGGTGAGGATCGCCGGCACGAGTCCGAGCATCAGGCCGAGCGTGACGTTGCCGACCACGCCCGCGACGTTCGCGCGGCAAAAGCGCGCGAGCCGGTCGGCGCCGGCCGCGCCGAGCGTCATGCGCAGGCGCCGGTTGTAGGCGAGCGCGTCGGCGACGCGATGCAGGATGAACCAGTTGTCCGCCCAGCCCGCGAGCAGGCTCGACGACCACAGTAGCACGCCGGTCAGCGCCGCATAGAACGGCGTCGGGCCGATCAGCGAGAACGACTGCAGCGTCGCGATCGCCTTGTCGGCCGAGATGAGGTCGTGGTTGAACATCGCATGCCACAGCAGATCCACGCACAGGCTGACGGGAAACACCAGCAGCACGTTGCCGAGCACCGCGGCGGCCTGGGTGCGCATCAGCGCGGTCACCGAACTCACGAAACTGTCGACGCCGGCCGGCGTGCCGACGCCGTCGAGCTCGCGCGCGAGCGTCGGCGCGGTCATCGCGGGCTGCTTGGTCGCGAGCGAGAAATGCAGGAAGTGCATCAGCAGAAAGCTCGCCGCATAGTTGAAACCGGCCAGCACGCCTTCGAGCATCGCATGCAGATGGGCGCCCGTGATCGCGAACTTCACGCACACGGTGACGACGGTCACGAGTCCGCCGCCGGCGGCCATGCGCATCATCTTCAGATACTCGGCGCGGTCGCGTGCGATGTAGTGTTCGCCGGTGTCGGCGCTGTACTCGACGATCTTGCGCGCCAGCAGCGAAGAGTTGCTGCGCGCCAGATGCGCGACGCTCTGGCTCGCGTGATTCGCGCGCACGAGCTCGGCGGTCAGGCGTGCGGCCGCGCGCAGGTCGTGCTGCGCCATCCATGCATCGAGCAGGTGCTCGGCACGCTCGATGCGCATACGCATCCGCTCGACCTGAAACACGATGTCGACGCTCACGCCATTGCGATACAGATGCGCGAACACGTTGTCGGTCGCGCCGCGGCATTCGTCGAGCAGCAGCCGCAAATAGTTGACCTCGCGCAACAGCGGCTCCTGCGGACCGCCCGCCGCGTACGCATCGTGGGCGGTTTCGACCGTCAGCATCGCGCGCGTGAGGCGGTAGAACGGCTGCTTTTCCATCGCGGCGCGCACGTCGGTGCCGTCGGCGGTTCGCGCGTCGCGCACGTCATCGGGGCCGTCGCCGTCGCGGGGCGACGCGCCGCCGAGGCGGCTGCGCACGGTCTGCGACAGTCCGGTCGAGCTGATCTGGCAGGTCAGGTTGTGCAGCGCGGCCAGCAGGTCGAGCGAGAAGGGCGTGCTGTCGCGCTCGTCTTCATCGTCGTCGGGCGCGTAGTCGAACAGCGCGTGGATGCGCGCGAGCAGATCGGTGGGCAGCGTCTCGATCCATTCGGCGTCGCGCTCGGAGCCGAACATCAACGTGACGATCGCGGTGAGATCGCGGCGGTTCGGCGCGGGCGGAATCAGCGACGCTTCGAGGCGCTCGAACACCGCGCCGAAGAAGCCCGAATGCACCGGCATGCCGGCGTCGCACAGCAGCGAGAGGCCGTCGCTTTCGCGCAGCAACGCACGCAGGATGCCGGCCACGTTCGCCTTCCACGCGGGATTGCGATCGAGCACGTGCAGCAGGTAGCGGATGCGCGTGTGCGCGGGGTTGGACTGGCGGGCAGCGGTGTCGTCGGCGCTCGTTGCGGCGGGCTGCACGGTGCGGCCGCGGCGAATCCAGTGCGCGAGTTCGATCAGCCATTCGCTGCGCTCCGCATACGGCGCGGTTTTGTCCGCGATCGCGAGCAGCGCGTCGAGTTGATGGCCGCCGTCACGCGAGGCGCGCCATTTTTTTATCAATCGTTTGAGAGAGTCGAACATGGGTTTGTCCTGCACAGGCGCGTGCACGCGAATGGATTGCCGGCCGAGGCGGCCAGCGGGGCGGACAGGCGCTTGCCGAAGTGGTGCGCTGAAGCAGCCGGCGCGGTCCGGCTGGACGCGCATGTACCGATGCGCACCGGGCCCGCGCCGGCGGGACTCGTCAGGCGCCGGCCGCCGTGCCCGTTGCCGCGGCAGGACAGGGCGGCGCGACCGGCGTCGCGGCCGCTTTGGCCGTCGACGAACTCCGGGCCGGCGTGGCCGTGGTGGCGGCGGCCGCCATCGAGCGCACCCCCGCCGCGATCTGCGTCGACACTTGCGCGAGCGCGCGCCGATGTCCGTCGACGAGCGCGTCATAGCCGCTGCTGACCGGCTCGCTGACCACGCTGCGGCACGTCATCACCGCGTTGCTGCGTACCGCCCGCACGCTCCACACCGCATCGATCAACGCATGCGAGCCGGGCCACGACTCGAAGCGCTGCACGTTCATCGCGATCCGATACACCGCCACGCCATCCGGCTGCGCGGTGCCCGACGCATCGATGGTGCCGAGCTGCTGGGTCAGATTCGTCGACAGCGCGCGGCGGATTTCATCGCCGGGCAGCGACGCCCAACGCTCCTGCTCGAGCAACTGCACCTGGGTGGGGCCGGTCTGCACGACGAGCTGATTGCGCGCCACCTGCGGCGGCACGCTGACCGGCGTGACTTCGATCAGCCACGCGGGCGCGGCGCCCGTGCGCGCGACGGCCGGCACGGCGCCGTTCGCCGCAGCCGACGCATCCGCGCCGCCCAACGTATAGAAGCGGCTCGACGGCGACGAGCACGCCGCCATCGCCATTGCCGCGGCCAGCGCGCCGACGTACGCAGCACCGCGCGCGAGCCCGCGCGGCGGGCGGGGGAGCCGGGCAAACATCATGGTTTATCTCCTGATTTACCGCGCAACAGCGATTCGGGATGACGCTCGAGGTAATCCGACAGCGCGTTCAGCGACTGCAACGTGCGCGTCAGTTCCTGCAACGCCTGATGAACGTCGGACTGCAGCGGCGAGTCCTGCTGCAACGTCGCCTCGGCCGAGCTGAAGGTCTGCTTCGCGGCCGTGAGCGTATCGCGGGCCTGCGGCACGACTTCCTTGTCGAGACGCGAGAACAACTGGTCGGCATTCTTCAGCGCGCTGTTCAGGTTGTCGCCGATCTGGTCGAACGGCACCTTGTCGAGCTTCTTCGCGATGTCGGCGACCTGCAACTGCAATTCGTCGAGCGTGTTCGGAATCGTCGGCAGCTCGAGCGGATCGCTCGTCACGTCGACCTTGGCCGGCGGCGCTTTCGGGAAGATGTCGAGCGCCACGTATAGCTGGCTCGTGATCAGGTTGCCGGTGCGCAACTGGCCGCGCAGCCCGTGTTTGACCAGTTCCTCGAGCAGCGTCTGGCCGGCGAGCGTGCCCGGCTGCGGCGCGGTTTCGCGGAAGCGCTTGCCGAGGCGGTCGGGGTACACGTTCATCGTGACCGGCATCGTGAAGCTGCGCGACTTCGGATCGTAGTCGATGCCGATGTTGGTCACCTGGCCGAGCACGATGCCGCGGAAGTCGACCGGCGCGCCGATCGACAGCCCGCGCAGCGACTGGTTGAAGTTCATCACGACGCGCAGCGGAATGCCGTCCGGTTCGCGCATCGCGTCGGCTTCGTCCGAGCCGAGGCGGAACGTCTGGTTGTTCGGCGCCTGCGGGCCCATGCTCTGACCGGGCGGCGACTGGAACGACAGACCGCCGACGATCACCGTCGCAAGCGACTGCGTGTTCAGCTTGAAGCCGCTCGAATCGAGCCGCAGGTCGACGCCGCTCGCATGCCACCAGCGCGTGTTGGTGCCGACGTACTGGTCGAACGGCGCGGACACGAACACCTGCATCGTCACGCCGGTGCCGTCCTTGTCAAGCGAGAAGCCGACCACCTGGCCGACCTGCACGCGCCGGTAGAAGATCGGCGAGCCGATGTCGATCGAGCCAAGCGAATCGCCGTGCAGCACGTACTGGCGGCCCTTCTGGTCGCCGGTGATCGGCGGCGGCGTCTCGAGCCCGACGAAGTTGCGCTCGCTCTCGCTCGAGCGGCCGGCGTCCGCGCCGATGTACGAGCCCGAAAGCAGCGTCGTCAGGCCCGACACGCCGCTCGCGCCGACGCGCGGGCGCACCACCCAGAAGCGCGAGTCCTTGACCGCGAATTTCTCGCCTTCCTTGGTGAGCTGCACCTGCACGAGCACGTGCGACAGATCCTTCGACAGCGTGATCGTCTTCACCGCGCCGACGTCGACGTCCTTGTACTTGACCTTGGTCTTGCCCGGCTCGAGCCCTTCGGCGCTGATGAAACTGATCGTGATGACGGGCCCGCGTTCGGTGACCGACTTGATCACGAGCGCGATGCCGATCAGCGCGGCGATCAGCGGAATCACCCAGACGAGCGACGGCAGCCAGCGGCTGCGCGGCTCGATGTCGGGGTCGGGAAGCTGGGGCGGCAGTCTGGGTCCGTTCGAATCGCTGCGCGGCGCGTCATCGGAAGCGGGCGTCGTCGGTCCTTGCGGGCTAGTCATGGTCAAGATCCTGAGGTGTTGGGGTACTGCCTTCCACGGGGTCCCAGATGAGCCGTGGATCGAATTGCATGGAGGCGATCATCGTCAGAATCACGACCGAGCCGAACGCGATCGCGCCCGGGCCCGCCGTGATCACGGCCAGCGATTTGAAGCGCACCAGCGCGACGGTCAGCGTGACGACGAACACGTCGAGCATCGACCAGCGGCCGATGCGCTCGACCATCCGGTACAGCGTCGTGCGCTGCTGCGGACGCCAGCGCGAGCGGCGCTGCGCGGTAATGGTGAGCAGCGCGAGCACGGTCAGCTTGAGCATCGGCACGAGGATGCTCGCGATGAACACGATCACCGCGAGCGGCCAGTCGCCGGAGGTCCAGAAATAGACGACGCCGCTCATGATCGTGTCGTCCTCGGAGCCGAGTAGCGACGACGTGTGCATGACCGGCAGCAGGTTGGCCGGAATATACAGCAGCGCGGCGGCGATCAACAGCGCCCAGGTGCGCATCAGGCTGTCGGGGTTGCGCGTGTGCAGGCGCGCGCCGCAGCGGCTGCAGTGCTGCGGGGTGATCGAGCGGATGCGCGGTTCGACGCGCCCGCACGCATGACAGGAGACGAGGCCGGCGCGTTTCGCGGTGACGTATTTCATCGCCGGGTCACCCTTTGCTTGCGGCGGGTGGCAGGCCGGGCGGCAACGCGGGCGGGGCGCCGGCGCCATCGGCGGAGGTGCCGGCTTGCGGCGCCGCCGGC
>NZ_JASGFN010000034.1:0-69469 GCF_047605525.1 Paraburkholderia sp.
TGCCCACGCCGCCTCCGGCGCGGCGCCCGGCGCGGCCGCGACTACCGCCGGCAACCCGGCGCTCGTGTCGCAGGTCGCCACGCATCTGGCGCAGGCCAAAGGCGTGCGCGCGCAATTCACGCAGACGCAGACGCTCGCCGCGATGAAGCAGCCGCTCGTGAGCAGCGGCACGTTGCTGTTCTTTCGCGAGCGCGGCGTGATCTGGCGGATCGACACGCCGTACAAGGCCACCTACGTGATCACCGACGCCGGTGTCGTGCAGGTCGACGCCGCCGGCCGGCGCGTGACGACGCAGGGCGCGCAGGGCACGCGCGGCGTCGCGCAGGTCTCGAAGATGATGCGCGCGATGCTCGGCGGCGATCTGTCCGCGCTGTACTCGCAATTCGACGTGAGCGCCGAAGGCAGCGCCGCGCAATGGCGCATGCGCTTCACCCCGAATCAGCCGCAGCTCGCGCAATCGATCAAGGGTCTCGAGATGAGCGGCGGCGACTATCTGCAAGGTCTGCGCATCATGCTCGCGAACGGCGACGTAACGAAGCTCGAGTTCGCGAACAGCACGGCCGTCGCCGAGCCGACGCCGGCCGAGCGCAGCCTGTTCGGAGCGCCATGATGGACGCGCTGCAGCAGCGGTCCGCGAAACAGGCCTGGGGCGTGCGCGCCGCATGGCTCGTGCTCGCGCTGCTGGCGGCGCTGTATTGCGGCTGGCGCTTCGCGGGGCCGTCGCCGCTCGAAACCAATCTGCTCGCGCTACTGCCCGCGACCGAGGCCGATCCGGTTGCCGAAAAAGCGGTCGACGCACTCGCGAGCGCGCTCGGCGACCGCACCGTGTTGCTGATCACGAGCCGCGACGACGCGCATGCGAAGGCGGCGGCGAAGCAACTGGGCGCGTCGTTGCAAAAGAGCGGCGCATTCGGCTCGGTGACGGCCGAGCTGCCGCCGTTCGATCTGTCGCAGATCGCCGCGCTGTACATGCCGTATCGCTTCGGCCTGCTGGCGCCGGCCGATCGCGCGGCGCTTGCCGGTGCCGGCGCGACGACCTTGCACGACCAGCTCGCGCAGCGCCTCTACAGCCCGCTGCAAGGCGGTCTGAGCACGCCGCTCGCCGACGATCCGTTCGGCTGGCTCGAACGCTGGCTCGGCGGCCTGCCGCTCGCGACGTCGAATCTCGAAGTCGAGGACAACCTGCTGGTCTCGCATCGCGGCGATGCGCACGGCGACACGACCAGCGTGCTGATCGTCGCGACGCTGCCGGGCTCCGCGTACGAAACGAAGACGCAGCGCGCGGTGCAGGCGGCGCTCGCCGACGCCGAAAGCGCGTTGCGCCGGACGTTCCCCGACGTATCGGTCGCGCGCACCGGCGCGGTGTTCTACGCGCAAGCGGCGCGCAGCGCGTCGGAACGCGACGTGCATCGGATCGGCCTCGTGTCGCTGGGGGGCATCGCGCTGCTGATGATGTGGGTGTTCCGCTCGCCACGCCTGTTGCTGCTCGGTTTCGTGTCGACGGCGCTCGGCATCGTCTGCGCGCTCGCGGCCACGCTGCTGATCTTCGGCAAGCTGCATCTGCTGACGCTGGTATTCGGCGCGAGCCTGATCGGCGAGGCCGTCGATTACTCGATCCAGTACTTCGTCGTCTATCTCGGCGCGGGGCGCGGCTGGGATGCGCGGCGCGGCGCGCGCACGGTGCGGCCCGCGTTGACGGTGGCGCTGGCGACGAGCCTGCTCGGCTACGCGATCCTGACGTGGGTGCCGTTCCCGGCGCTCAGGCAGATCGCGTGTTTCGCGATGGTCGGCATTGCGATCGCGTTCGCGTCGGTGCTGTGGCTGCTGCCCGCGCTGCTCACGCGCGCGCCGAAGCACAGTCCGCGGCGCCTGTTCGCGGGCGCGGCGCGCCTGCTTGCGCACTGGCGGCGCGCGCTCGGCGGCAGGCGCGCGTGGCTGATCGCGGCGCTGCTGCTGGTCGTCGCGGTGCCGGGCTGGCTGCGCCTCACCAGCGACGACGACATCCATCTGCTGATCCAGCGCGATGCGTCGCTGGTCGCGCAGGAAGACGAGGTGCGCGCGGCGGTCGGCATCGACAACAGCGCGCAGTTCTTCGTCGTGCGCGGCGCGACGCCGGAAGCGGTGCTGCAACGCGCCGAAGCGCTCGGCGCGAAGCTCGACGCGCTGAACGGCGGCGCGAATGGTGTCGGCGGCTATCAGTCGGTCGCGCAGTTCGTGCCGTCCGCGCAGCGCCAGAACGACGACCGCGCGCTGCTCGCGCAGCACGTGTTCGACGATCCCGCCGCGTTGCGCGCGACGCTGCTGCAGGCGGGCTTCAAGGACGAAATCGCCGCTGCGTGGCTCGCCGCCTATGCGAAACCGCAAGCGCCGTTGAGCGTCGAGCGCTGGCTCGCGGCGCCGTGGTCGCAGCCGTACCGGCATCTGTGGCTCGGCGCGGTGGAGTCGCCCGAACGGAACGGGCGCAGTTACGCCGCCGTCGTGATCCCGCAAGGCGTGACGCCGCGCAACGAGTCCGCGCTGATCGCGCTCGCGCGCGGCCTGCCCGGCGTCGTGTTCGTCGACAAGGCCGCGAGCGTGTCGAAGCTGTTCGGCGCGTATCGCGTGGATAGCGGCTGGTGGCTGGGCGGCGCGCTGGTGCTCGTACTCGCGCTGCTGACGTTGCGTTACCGGCTGAGCGGCGGTATCGCGACGACGCTGCCCGTGCTGCTCGCGGTCGGCGTCGCGCTCGCGGTCTTCGGTTACGCGGGCGTGCCGCTCAATCTGTTCAACTGGCTCGCGCTGATGCTGGTGCTCGGCGTCGGTGCAAACTATGCGGTGTTTCTGCGCGAAGGGTGTCTGCGCGCGGATGCGGATCTCGGCGCGGTGTGGACCGGCGTATTGTTGTCGGCGGCCACCACGCTGTTGTCGTTCGGCATGCTCGGCATGAGCGGGATGCCCGCGTTGCGCAGCTTCGGCACGACGCTCGCGATCGGCATCGCGGTTGCGGTGCTGCTCGCGCCTGTCGGTATGCCATCAGAATCACGGAGGGCGGCATGAAAGCGCCATCGGTTTATTTGCACGCGCTCGGCATGATCAACGCGCTCGGCGGCGACCTCGACGAGATCGTGCCGGCGCTTGCCGCCGCGCGCGCGCCCGGTATGGGCAACATGCATACCGGCATCGGCGATGCGTTCGTCGGCAGCGTGCTCGCGCCGCTCGATCTCGCGCCGCGCGCCGATCTAGCGCGCTACGACTGCCGCAACAACCGTCTGCTGCTCGCGGCGCTCGCGCAGATCGCGCCCGCGATCGAAGCCGCGCGCGAGCGCTACGGCCCGCAGCGCATCGGCGTGGTGCTCGGCACCAGCACGTCGGGCATCGAGGCCGCCGAAACCGCGTTCGTCTATCAGGCGCAGGCGGGCGAGCTGCCGGAGAACTTCAACTACCGGCAAATGGAAATCGGCACGGTCGCGCCGTTCGCGGCCGCCGCGCTCGGCGTGCAGGGGCCGGCGTTCACGATCTCGACTGCGTGCACGTCGAGTGCGAAAGCATTCGCGTCGGCGCGCCGGCTGCTGCAATTGCAGTTCTGCGACGCGGTCGTCGTGGGCGGCGTCGACTCGCTGTGCGAGCTGACGGTGCAGGGTTTCGCGTCGCTCGAATCGACCAGCACCGTGCGCACCAATCCGATGAGCCGCAATCGTCGCGGGATCAACGTCGGCGAGGGCGCGGCCGTGTTTCTGATGAGCCGCGACGAAGCGGCGGTGCGGCTCGCGGGCCTCGGCGAATCGAGCGACGCGCATCATATTTCGGCGCCGGACCCGCTCGGCGTCGGCGGCGAACTCGCGCTGCGCGAGGCGCTGGCGGATGCGGACATTGCGGCATCGGCGCTCGGCTACGTGAACCTGCACGCGACGGGCACACAGAAGAACGACGAGATGGAAGCGCAACTGATGGCGCGCGTGTTTCCGGACGGCGTCGCCGCGAGCGGCACCAAGCCGCTGACCGGCCATCAGCTCGGCGCGGCCGGCGCGACCGAACTCGGTCTCGCGTGGCTCACGCTGGCGCGCGACGACGTGAGCTTGCCAGTGCATCTGTGGGACGGCGAAGCCGATCCCGCGCTGCCCGCGCTCGATCTCGTGCAAGGCGTGCGCCATCTGCCGCGCGGCGCCGGCACGCAGTACGCGATGAGTAATTCGTTCGCGTTCGGCGGCAGCAATGTCAGCCTGATCCTCGCCCGGTGACGCGCATGAGCACTCCGCAACTCACCCTAGAACAACTCGCGCGGCAGCCGATCGACGCGCTCATCCCGCACCGCGGCAGCATGCTGCTGATCGACGCGGTCGACACGTTCGCCGACGCCACGCTGAGCGCGCACGCGAGTGTCGATCCGCACGCGTGGTATGCCGACGCCGACGGCGCGATGCCCGCGTGGATCGGCATCGAGCTGATGGCGCAGGCGATCGCCGCGCACGTCGCGCTGCTCGCGCTGCGCGGCGGCGGCCGCGCCCGTCCCGGCGTGCTGCTCGGCTCGCGCAGCTATCGGGCGCTGCAGCCGGCTTTCAGGCGCGGCGCGCGCCTGCGGATTCACGTGAGCGAGCTGCTGCGCGGCGAGGCAGGCCATGGCGCGTACGAATGCACGATCGACGACGGCGACGCGCGCTGCGCCGAGGCCATCATCAAGATCTTCCAGCCCGCCGATTTCCAGTCATTCATCGAAGGGAGTGTCAGTTCATGAGCCGGCGTGTTCTCGTGACCGGCGCAAGCCGCGGCATCGGCCGCGCGATTGCGTACAAGTTGGCCGCCGACGGCTTCGCGGTGTCCGTGCATTGCCGCACGGGACGCAGCGAAGCCGACGCGGTCGCGACGGGTATCGCCGCGCAGGGCGGCACGGCGCGCGTGCTGCAATTCGACGTGCGCGAGCGCGCGGTGTGCCGCGAGGTGCTCGGAGCGGACGTCGCCGCGAACGGCCCGTATTACGGCATCGTGTGCAGCGCGGGCGTGACGCGCGATGCCGCGTTTCCCGCGCTGACCGACGAGGACTGGGACGTCGTGATCGAAACCGGGCTCGACGCGTTCTATAACGTCGTGCATCCGCTGACGATGCCGATGGTGCGCGCGCGCAAGGGCGGGCGCATCGTCACGATCGCGTCGGTGTCGGGCGTGACCGGCAACCGCGGCCAGGTCAACTACAGCGCGGCGAAGGCCGGGCTGATCGGCGCCACCAAGGCGCTCGCGGTCGAGCTCGCGTCGCGCAACATCACGGTCAATTGCGTCGCGCCGGGGCTCGTCGAAACCGGCATGCTCGAACAGATGACGCTCGAGCACGCGCTGAAGACGGTGCCGATGAACCGCGTCGGCCAGCCGGCCGAGGTCGCGTCGGTCGTGAGCTTTCTGATGTCCGATGGCGCGTCGTACGTGACGCGCCAGGTGATCGGCGTGAACGGCGGGATGATCTGATGAAACGTGTCGTCATTACCGGCATGGGCGGCGTGAGCGCGTTCGGCGAGAGCTGGCAGGCCGTCGCGGCGCGCCTCGCGAGCGGCGAAAACGCGGTGCGGCGCATCGCCGAATGGGACTACTTCGAGGCACTGCATACGCGGCTCGCGTGTCCGCTGCCGGGGTTCACGACGCCCGCGCATTATCCGCGCAAGAAGACGCGCTCGATGGGGCCGGTGTCGCTGTATGCGGTGCGCGCGAGCGAACTCGCGCTCGCCGATGCGGGCCTCGCCGATGACGCGAGCATCGCCGACGGCCGCATGGGCGTCGCGTACGGCTCGTCGTCGGGCTCGGTGCAGCCGCTTCGCGCGTTCGGCACGATGCTCGAAACCGGCTCGATGACCGGCGTCACGTCGAACAGCTACGTGCAGATGATGCCGCATACCACGGCGGTCAACGTGAGCCTGTTCTGGGATCTGAAAGGCCGCATCATTCCGACCTCGTGCGCGTGCGCGTCGGGCAGTCAGGCGATCGGCTACGCGTACGAGACGATCCAGTCCGGCAAGCAGACGCTGATGCTCGCGGGCGGCGCGGAGGAATTGTCGGGACCGGCGGTCGCGGTGTTCGACGCGCTGTACGCGACCAGTACGCGCAACGACGAACCGCATCTGACGCCACGCCCGTTCGATGCCGCGCGCGACGGCCTCGTGGTCGGCGAAGGGGCGGCGACGCTGGTGCTCGAAGAGTACGAACACGCGCTCGCGCGCGGCGCGCGGATTCACGCGGAGGTGGTCGGCTTCGGCTGCAATTCGGACGGCGTGCACATGACGCAGCCGACCGCCGGCACGATGGCGCTCGCGATGCGGCTCGCGCTGCGCGACGCGCAACTGCCGCCCGAGGCGATCGCGTATGTGAATGCGCACGGCACGTCGACCGAGCGCGGCGACATCGCCGAAAGCGAAGCGACCGCGCGGATCTTCGGCGCGCGCATGCCGATCAGCTCGCTGAAAAGCTACGTCGGCCACACGCTCGGCGCGTGCGGCGCGATCGAGGCGTGGTGGACGATCGAGATGATGAAGCGCAACTGGTACGTGCCGACGCTGAATCTCGAGAACGTCGATCCCGCCTGCGCGCCGCTCGACTACATCGTCGGCGCGCCGCGCGAGATCGATGCCGAATACGTGATGAGCAACAACTTTGCGTTCGGCGGCATCAACACCTCGCTGATTTTCAGGCGCGTTCGATGAGCGTCGCGCCGCAACGCGTGGTCGTGACCGGCATGGGCATCGTGTCGTGCCTCGGCAATACGCTCGACGACGTCTCGGCCGCGTTGCGCGCGGGCCGCCCGCGCATCGAGCGGATCGACGCGTGGCGCGAGCGCGGCTTCGGCTCGCAGGTCGCGGGCGTCGCGTCGGTCGCGCGCGAGGCGCCGTTCGAGCGCAAGCTCGAGCGCTTCATGGGCGACACCGCGCGCTTCGCATGCCATGCGGCGCGCAGCGCGATCGACGATGCCGGGCTTACGCCCGACGCGTTGCGCTCGCCGCGGGCCGGCGTCGTGATCGGCTCGGGCGTCGGCACGATATCGAGCTATGACGTGGCGATCGGTATCGCCGACGCGCGCGGCGTCGACAGGGTGCCGCCGTACACGGTGCCGCATACGATGAGCAGTACCGCGTCGGCCAACGTCGCGCAGGTGTTCGGGCTCGAGGGCGTCGGCTATTCGCCGTCGTCGGCATGCACGACGTCGGCGCTTGCGATCGGCCAGGCGATGCAGTTGATCCGGACCGGCCGCCAGCAGATCGTGCTCGCGGGGGGCAGCGAAGCGCTGCACGACAACATGACGCTGCTGTTCGATGCGATGGGCGCGCTGTCGCGCGGTTTCAACGACACGCCGTGGCGCGCGTCGCGTCCGTACGATACGCGGCGCGACGGTTTCGTGATCGCATCGGGCGGCGGCGTGCTGGTGCTCGAAGCGCTCGATCACGCGCTCGCGCGCGGCGCGCGCATCCATGCGGAGCTGAGCGGATTCAGCGATTGCACGGATCACGCGGGCATGGTCGCGCCGCGCGCGGCGGGCATCGCGCGGGCGATGCGCGGCGCGCTCGCCGAAGCGGGGCGCCGCCCCGATTACGTGAACACGCATGCGCCGTCGACGCCGCTCGGCGACATCGAGGAGCTGCATGCGCTGCGCGACGTGTTCGACGCGTCGGAGCAGGGCGTGCCGGCGTTTTCGTCGACCAAGGGCATGACCGGGCATTCGCTCGGCGCATGTGGCGCGCACGAAGCGATCTACACGCTGCTGATGATGCGCGACGGTTTTATCGCGGGGACGGCGCAACTCGATGCGCCGGAGCCGGAAGTGGCGGGCATGCCGCTCGTGCGCGGCGCGCGCGCGGCGCGTATCGACACCGCGATGTCGGTTTCATTCGGGTTCGGCGGCAGTTGCGCGAGCCTGGTGTTCGAAGCGTGGCGAGGCGTCTGAAGCGCGGCGGCGGATCGGGTGTGGGTGCCGCAGCGTCAATCCATGTCCGCCGCGACCTTTACCGCGGCGACATTGACGAGGGTTTCGCGACGCTTGCCGGGCCGTGGCCGGTACAGACCGAGCCGTTCGAGCAGACCGAAGTCTTTCGCGCGGCTCCACCACAGGTAGGGCAGCGAAACGTTGCCCGGCCCGAACCGGAAGCCGCCGCGTCGAATCATGTCGAGGTAGCCGTCGGCGCTCTTCTGGACATGCATCGGATGACGGAACAGCAGCCGGATTACCCACGACCTGATGTACGCATCGGTCGATTCGGCGAACAGCAGCACGCCGCCTGGTTTCAGTACCCGGCGGAACTCGGCGAGCGCGCGTTCCTGCTCGACGAGATGATGGAACGTTTGATGGCAGAACACGATGTCGGCGCTCGCGTCGGGCAGCGGCAAACGCGCGCAGTCGCCATGCAGCAGTTCGATGTCCGCGACCGCGTCGCGGCACGCACCGGCCGCCCGCGCGGCGAGCGTCAGCGACGGCGCGTGGTAATCGACGCCGACGATGCGGCGCGGTTTGAACGCGCCGGCCAGCAGGCGAAACGAAATGCCTTGCCCGCAGCCCGCGTCGACGATGACCGGCGCGGCGGGCAACGGCGTATCGATCAGGCGCTTCAGGTCGTCGATCGCGACCCGCAGTACGTGATGTTCCCAGGTGCGGGTGCGCAGGAACCAGATTCCGAAGGCCGTCTCCGGCACAAAGGGCACACTGGACATTCGGGATGACGACACGATGCACTCTCCGGTGAGACGTCGTTCTTGCTGTCGGAGGCCCGATTGTAGCGAGAAGTCCGTGTATTGCGCGATGTTGCGCGATGCATGAAACCCCCGCATGCATCGCAGTGCGCATGCAAACCGTTGGAGCAAAAGATTGAATAGCAATTCTTCAGAACGGACCGCGGTCGACGTCGCGATCATCGGCGCGGGCCCGGCCGGCGCGGTCGCCGCCGCGCTGTTGCGCCGCGCGGGCCGTTCCGTGCTCGTGCTCGAGCGCCAGCATTTTCCGCGTTTCTCGATCGGCGAGAGCCTGTTGCCGCAGAGCATGGCGTATCTCGAAGAGGCAGGCATGCTGCAGGCCGTCGTCGAAGCAGGCTTCCAGTACAAGAATGGCGCGTATTTCGTGTATCGCGACCAGAGTTCGTCGTTCGACTTCCGCGACAAGTATTCGCCCGGCTGGGGCACCACGTATCAGGTCGAGCGCGCGCAGTTCGACGACCTCCTGATTCGCTGCGCGGCCGGGCTGGGTGCCGACGTGCGCTTCGGCCATACGGTGCGGCAGGTGCGCACGGGCGATGCGCCTTCGCTCGAGGTGGCCGACGACGCAGGCCTCGCGTATCGGGTCGATGCGCGCTTCGTGCTCGATGCGAGCGGTTTTGGCCGCGTGCTGCCGCGCCTGCTGAATCTGGAGACGCCGACGCGGATGCCGACGCGCGCCGCTATCTTCACGCACGTACGCGATGGTCTGACGCTCGATGCCGTCGATCGCAACAAGATCTGCATCGCCACGCACCCCGAGCGCCGCGACGTATGGTTCTGGATGATTCCGCTCGCGGGCGGCCGCTCGTCGGTCGGATGCGTGGCCGAGGCGAGCTTTCTCGACGTGCCGGAGCCGCGGCGCGAAGCGACGCTGCGCGCGCTGATCCAGCAGGAGCCGACGCTGAACCGGCTGATCGGCAACGCGCCGTTCCTGATGCCGGTGCGACAGATCGGCGGCTATGCGGCGAACGTCGAGCGTCTGCATGGACCGGGCTACGCGCTGCTCGGCAATGCGGGCGAGTTCCTCGATCCGGTGTTTTCGTCGGGGGTGACGATCGCGCTGCGCTCCGCGCATCTTGCCGCGCGCACGCTGAACCGGCAACTGGACGGCGCGAGCGTCGACTGGTCCGCCGACTACGACGTGCCGCTGCGTAAAGGTATCGATACGTTTCGCGCGTTCGTCGAGCGCTGGTACACGGGCGAGCTGCAGGACATCATCTATTACCCGGACCAGACGCCGTCGATCCGGCGCATGATCTGCGCGGTGCTCGCGGGCTATGCATGGGACGAGTCGAATCCGTATGTCGCGGATCCGGTCAGGCGGCTCGATACGCTGCATGAAGTGTGCAAACAACGCTGAGGTAGCGGGCGGCACAGGGTGACAAAAAAACGGCGCTTCGGGATCGAAGCGCCGTTTTGCCGTTCAGGCCGCGATCCGCGCCCGCCCCGGCACGTGCTGCCGCGCGTCGCCGCGGCGATGCACGCGCTTGCCGGCTGCATACGTCTCGTACACCGCGCGATCGTCGCCGAGCAGCGCGAACGCGAACAGCAGCTCCTCGAGCGATTCGCGCCGTGCGGTACGGCGCGCGAGCAGCGGCGTCGCTTGCGGATCGAGCACGACGAAGTCCGCTTCCGAGCCCGCCTTCAGCGTGCCGACCTTGTCGGCGAGATCGAGCGCTTCGGCCGCGCCGGCGGTCGCCAGCCAGAACATGCGCGTCGCCGTCAGATGATGGCCGCCGAGACGCGCGACCTTGTGCGCCTCGTTCATCGTCTGCAGCATCGAGAACGACGTGCCGCCGCCGACATCGGTCGCCAGCGCAACCGGCATGCCGGCCGAGTCGGCCTTGTCGAAGTCGAACAGGCCGCTGCCGAGGAACAGGTTCGAGGTCGGGCAATGCGACGCGAGCGCGCCGGTTTGCGCCATGCGCCGGCGGTCTTCGTCGTCGAGATGGATGCAATGGCCGTACACCGCGCGGCGGCGCAGCAGCCCGTAGTGATCGTAGATGTCGAGATAGCTGCGGTGGCCGGGGAACAGCTCGGCCACCCATTTCACCTCGTCGGTGTTTTCCGCGACGTGGCTCTGGATGAACACGTCCGGATGCTCGCGCGCGAGCGCGCCGCACGCTTCGAGCTGCGCCTCGGTCGAGGTCGGCGCGAAGCGCGGCGTGAGCGCGTACATCTGCCGGCCGCGAGCGTGCCAGCGGCCGATCAGCTCGGCGCTGTCGTCGTAGCCCGATTGCGCGGTGTCGCGCAGGAACTCGGGACAATGGCGATCCATCAGCACCTTGCCCGCGACCATGCGCAGATTGCGCGCCTCGCTCTCGGTGAAGAGCGCGTCGGCGGACTCCTTGTGGACCGTGCAGTAGACGAGCGCGGTCGTCGTGCCGCAGGCGAGCAGTTCGTCGACGAAAAAGCTCGCGGTGTCGCGCGCGTGCGCGGCGTCGCCGAAGCGGCGCTCGGTCGGGAACGTGTACGTGTCGAGCCACGGCAGCAGGCCCGGCGCCGGCGACGCGATCATGTCGGTTTGCGGATAGTGGATGTGCGTATCGATGAAGCCCGGCACGATCAGCTTGTCGCGCCGGTCCTCGACGCGCGTGCCGGGCGCGAGCCGCGGCGCGAGCGCCGCATACGCGTCCGCCGCGACGACGCGGCCGTCTTCGACGATCAGCAGACCGTCTTCATGGAACACCGCCCCATTGGGTACGTGCGCGGGATCGCCGTTGAAAGTCAGCAGTTGCGCGCGGAAGGCGGATTGCGTCGCGGGCGCGGGGTGAGCCGTCTCAGTCATGGAAAAACTGTCTCCGAATGTTAAAAGCTGGGCGGCGGCGGTTGCTCGATGCGGGTCACGTTCAGATGCCCGCACGAAGCGAAACCGCCCGCCGCCTGTTGAAGCCCATCAGTGGAAGCCCATCAGTGCGGACCGTCCTGTTGCCAGTGCGCGTCGAGCTTGCCGATCAGCGCGTCGCGTTCCCCGGGCGTCACGAACGACGCCTCGAAGCCGTTGCGGATGATCGTGTAGACCTCGGCGTCGTTGAGCTTCAGCGCGTCGATGGTGGCCAGATAGTTCGCGTTCACGTAGCCGCCGAAATAGGCCGGATCGTCGGAATTCACCGTGACGGCGACGCCGCGATCGAGCAGGTCCTTCAGCGTGTGTCTGGTCAGATCGTCGAACACGCACAGCTTCAGGTTCGACAGCGGGCACACGGTCAGCGCGACGCGCGTATCGGCGAGCCGCGTGACGAGCGCCGGGTCTTCGATGCTGCGCACGCCGTGATCGACGCGGTCGACCTTCAGCACGTCGAGTGCTTCGTAGATATACGACGGCGGTCCTTCCTCGCCCGCATGCGCGACGAGTTTCAGACCGAGCGCGCGCGCCTTCGCGAACACGCGCTCGAACTTCGACGGCGGATGGCCGCGCTCCGACGAATCGAGACCGACGCCGATCAGCCGATGCCGGTACTGCTCGAAGAGCGGCCGCGCTTCGTCGAAGGTGGCGAGCGCGTCTTCCTCGGACAGATGGCGCAGGAAGCACAGAATCAGCTTGCTCGACATGCCGCGCTGTTCCGCGTCGGCGAGCGCGCGTTCGATGCCGGCCACCACCGTCGCGATCGGCACGCCGCGTTCGGTGTGGGTCTGCGGGTCGAAGAAGATTTCGCTGTGGATCACGTTATCGGCGAGGCAGCGTTCGACGTACGCCATCGTCATGTCGTAGAAATCCTGCTCGTGCAGCAGTACGCTCGCGCCCGCGTAGTAGATGTCGAGAAACGATTGCAGATCGGTGAACGCATACGCGGCGCGCAGCGCGTCGACCGAGTCGTACGCGAGCTTCACGCCGTTGCGCTGCGCGAGCGCGAAAATCAGCTCGGGCTCGAGCGAGCCTTCGATGTGGATATGCAGCTCGGCCTTCGGCGCGCGCGCGGTTTTGTCGGCGAGCGCAGTGACGGTGGCGGGGGTAGCGGTGCTTGTATTCATCGTAGTCTGGAATTTTGTATTGGGGGTCAATCCCGGCGTGGTTCGCGTATCACACCGCCTGCGTCGCGCGGTGCGCGCCCGCGTTCGCCTCGACCGCCTGCAATACCTGCGCGGCGGCCGAGATCGCAATGACCTCGGGCGATTTGTCGACGATGCCGTCGACGCCGAGCGGGCACTTCATCCGCGCGATCCGAGCCGGATCGATGCCGCGCGCCGCGAGCCGGTGCTCGAACTGCTTGCGCTTGCTATGCGAGCCGATCATGCCGAAGAACGCGAAGTCGCCGCGCCGCAGGATGCGCTCGGCCAGTTCGAGATCGAGCGCATGGTTGTGCGTCATCACGACGAAATACGTGTTCGGCGCGGCCTGATCGATCGCTTCGTCGGGCGCGTCGTTCGGATCGATCGCGACGTTCGGCGCATGCAACGTGTCGAGCGGCGGAAACTGCGCGTCGCGCTCGTCGACCCAGCGCACCGTGCACGGCAGCGTCGCGAGCACGCGCACGAGCGCCGCGCCGACGTGACCGGCGCCGAACAGCACGACCGGGAACTCGCCCGGCGCGATCGTCTCGGTCAGCAGCGCGCTGCTGTCGTCGAAGCCGGCGCCGTCCCATAGCAGACAGTCGGCCGTATCGACGCCGGGTTCGGGCTCGGACAGCATCACCGCATCCGGCGAGGGGCCGAATGATACGCTACGCACCGTCGATTGACCCGCCGCGAGCCGCTTCGCGAGCGACGTGATCCAGCCGAGATCGCCGACGTCGAGCCGCTCGAACGCGAGAATCACCGCGCCGCCGCAGCACTGGCCAAGGCTCGGCCCCAGCGCGAAGCGTTCGAGCCGCCGCATATGCGGCGCGCGCATGCCGTCGCGCAGCACCCGGCGCGCGGTCTCGATCGCCTTCCATTCGAGGTGGCCGCCGCCGATCGTGTGTTTCGCCGCCTCGCGCGTGACGATCATCTTCGTGCCGGCCTCGCGCGGCGCCGAACCTTCGACGCGCGCGACCGTGACCAGCACGGCGGCGTCGCCGTGCGCGAGCAGGTGCTGCAGGTCAGTGAGCCAGGCTTGCATCCGGCGGTTCTCCATACGGGGCCGCGCGGGGTGTCCGTGCGGCGGGTTGGGTTGGGCACTCGGCGGTCGTGTCGCGTCGGGCCGGCGGGTGATGCGGATTCGTGCGCATTCATGCGCATTCGCGCAGTTTCTCCTGTTTAGCGTCGCCTGTTCAATATCGCTCGTGCGGTTTTTGCCTGGTGGGCATGTGCTCAGTCCTGCTGTTCGGTTGCCGGAGATTGCGCTTGTGCCTGCGTTTGCGCCGCGGGTTCGGCCGCATTGGCCAGCTGCAACGCCTCCAGCGCATCGAGTATCGCCTCGGGCGTGGCCGGCGCGCGCAACGGCGGAGCATGTCGCGCGCCCGGCACCGCGGCGGCGAGCGCATCGCGAATCGCGAGAAACACCGAGAACGGTAACAGCAACGGCGGTTCGCCGACCGCTTTCGAGCGGAACACGGTCGGCTCCGCGTTGCTGTTTTCGTAGAGCCGCACATGAAACGCGGCGGGCGTGTCGCTGACCGCCGGAATCTTGTACGTCGACGGCGCGTGCGTCATCAGACGGCCCTCGCGGTTCCACCATAGCTCCTCGCTGGTGAGCCAGCCCATGCCCTGGATGAAGCCGCCTTCCACCTGGCCGAGATCGATCGCCGGATTGATCGACTGACCGGCGTCGTGCAGCGCGTCCACGCGCACGAGCTTCCATTCGCCGGTCAGCGTATCGACGACGACCTCCGACACGGCCGCGCCGTACGCGAAGTAATAGAACGGATGACCGGTCAGCGTCTTCGCATCCCAATGCACCTTCGGCGTCGCGTAAAAGCCGTCCGACCACAGTTGCACGCGCGCGAGATACGCGGCATTCACCAGTTGCCCGAACGGCATCGCGCCACCGTTCGACGACACGATGCCGTGCGCGAACTGCACGTCCCCGGCATGGCCGCCGAGCTGCCGGGCCGCGAGTTCGGCGAGCCGCGCGCGGATCGTCCGCGCGGCGGCTTCGGCGGCCTTGCCGTTCAGATCGCTGCCGGTGGAAGCCGCGGTCGCCGACGTGTTCGCAACCTTCGACGTGTCCGCCGATGTCACCCGCACGCGCGATAACGGCAGGCCGAACTGGTTCGCGACCACCTGCGCGACCTTCGTGTTGAGCCCCTGGCCCATCTCGGTGCCGCCGTGATTGACGAGCACCGAGCCGTCCTTGTACACGTGCACGAGCGCGCCGGCCTGATTGAGAAACGGCACGTTGAACGAGATGCCGAACTTGACCGGCGAGAATGCGAGGCCGCGCTTGAGCACCGGGCTGCGCGCGTTGAACGCGGCAAGCGCCGCGCGGCGCGCGCGATAGTCGCTCGAGTCGAGCAGCGCATCGGTGAGCGGCGCGATGACATTGTCCTCGACCCGCTGCCCGTACGGCGTCGTATCGCGTTCGCCGACGCCGTAGTAGTTCGCGAGCCGCACGTCGAGCGGATCGAGCCGCAACTCGCGGGCGATGCTGTCGAGCAGCACTTCCATCACGAGCGCGCCCTGCGGGCCGCCGAAGCCGCGAAACGCGGTGTTCGACTGCGTGTTGGTCTTGCAGCACAGCGCGACGATATCGACGTCGGACAGGTAGTACGCGTTGTCGAAGTGGCACACCGCGCGCGTCGCGACCGCGCCGGACAGATCCGCCGAATAGCCCGCGCGCAACGCGATCTCGACGCGCACGCCAAGCAGGTGACCCTGATCGTCGAAGCCCGCTTCGTACTCGTAGACGGCGTCGTGGCGCTTGCCGGTGATCATGAAGTCGTCGTCGCGGTCGGCGCGCAGCTTGACCGGCCGGCGCAGGCGCTGCGCGGCGAGCGCGGCCACGCACGCGAACAGCGCCGACTGCGATTCCTTGCCGCCGAAGCCGCCGCCCATGCGCCGGCATTCGCACACGACGTTATGCGCGGGCCAGTCGAGCATATGCGCGACGACCTGCTGCATTTCGCTCGGATGCTGCGTCGAGCTGTAGACGAGCATGCCGTCCATTTCCTTCGGCAGCGCGTACGCGATCTGGCCTTCCAGATAAAACTGCTCCTGGCCGCCGACTTCGAACGTGCCGGCGAGCCGATGCGGCGCGGCGGCGATCTTCGCATCGGGGTCGCCACGCCGCAGATGCAGCGGCGGCAGCACGAACTGCTTGGCGGCCTTCGCGTCGGCGGCGGTCAGGATTGCGTCGAGCGGTTCGTAGCGGATCACGTCGTCGCTTTTCGCGAGCGCGGCGGCGCGGCGCGCGAGCTCGTGCGTTTCGGCGATCACCGCGAATACCGGCTGGCCGAGATACAGCACTTCGCCGTCGGCGAGAATCGGATCGTCGTGCAGCACCGGGCCGCAATTGTTTTCGCCGGGGATGTCCTCGGCGGTCAGTACCGCGATCACGCCGGGCGCGTTCCTGACCGCGTCGAGATCCATCGACACGATGCGCGCATGCGCATGGCGCGACAGGCCGAGCGCGGCGTGCAGCGTGCCGTGCAGCTCGGCGATGTCGTCGGTGTAGGTCGCTTCGCCGCTCACGTGCAGCGCGGCCGATTCATGCGGCAGCGGCACGCCGATCGACGCGTCGTTCAGTATCGCGGCGTGCTGGCCGGCATGGCTGCCCGCGCTTTCGACAAAGGCATCGGTACGGTTCATCACGGCGCCTCCCTGGCGATGGCCGTGTCGGCTTCGAACGCGAACGCGTTCACGTCGCAAAGCGCGAGCGGCGCGTCGTCGCGCGTTTCGAGGTAGAAGCGCCACAGCAGATTGCGCGCGACCTTCAGCCGGTACGCGCTCGACGCACGCATGTCGGTGAGCGGCTGGTAATCGGCGGCGAGCGCGTCCATCGCGCGGCGCGCGGTCGCTTCATTCCACCGCGCGCCATTGAGCGCCGCTTCGGTTTGCGCGGCGCGCTTCGGCGTGGCCGCCATGCCGCCGAACGCGACGCGGGCCGCGCGGATCGCGCCGTCTTCCGCGAGGTGCAGCGCGAACGCCGCGCACACCGCCGAGATGTCCTGGTCGTAGCGCTTCGACACCTTGTACGTGCGAAAGCGCAGATCGCCGGCCGGGCGCGGCACGCGCAGCGCGGTCACGAATTCGCCGGCCGCGAGCGCGGTCTTCTGATAGCCGGTGTAGAACGCGTCGAGCGGCAGCGTGCGCGTCGCGCGAGCGCGGCGCAATACGACCTCGGCGCCGAGCGCGAACAGCGCGGGCATCGAATCGCCGATCGGCGAGCCGTTCGCGACGTTGCCGCCCAGCGTGCCGGCATTGCGGATCGGCCGCGACGCGAAGCGCGTCCACAGTTCGGCGAGTTCGGGGTAATCGGCGGCGAGCGCGGCGAACGCGTCTTCGAGCGTGGCGGCCGCGCCGATCGTCAGCGTCTGCGCGTCGCGCGCGATCGCTTTCAGTTCGGCGACGTTGCCGACGTACAGCACGTCGCCGAGCGCGCGGAACTGCTTCGTGACCCATAGGCCGACGTCGGTGCTGCCCGCGACGATGCGCGCATCGGGATGTTGCGCGCGCAGCGTCGCGAATGCGTCGAGCGTGACGGGTGCGTAGAAAGCCGATGCGCCGAACGAGGCGCCGCGCGCGTCGGGCGCATGGTATTCGAACGTGTCGGTACGTCGCAGCGCGCGCAGCGTGGCCACGACGGTTTCGCGATCGAGCGCGACGCGCGGATGCTGCGCATAGTCGAACATCTTTTGAGCGGCCTCGACGATCGGCCGGTAGCCGGTGCAGCGACACAGATTGCCGGACAGCGCGGCGTTGATTTCATCGCGGGCCGGCAGGCCGGCGCCGGCCGGCTGATTTTCGTACAGCGCCCACATCGACATCACGAAGCCGGGGGTGCAGAAGCCGCATTGCGAACCGTGGCAGTCGACCAGCGCCTGCTGCACCGGATGCAGCGCGCCGTTCGCGGCGCGCAGGTCTTCGACGGTGAACAGGGCGCGGCCGTCGAGCGTGGGCAGGAACTGGATGCACGCGTTGACCGCCTTCAGCGCGAGGCCGCCGCGCGCGTCGAGTTCGCCGACGACGACCGTGCACGCGCCGCAATCGCCTTCCGCGCAGCCTTCCTTGGTGCCGGTGCAGCGCAGATCCTCGCGCAGGTGCTGGAGCACGGTGCGCGTCGCCGGGACGCCCGCGACCTCGCGGACGGACCCCTGGTGATAGAAGCGGATGGTTTGCGTTGTCATGGCGAATCGAAAGACACTGCGGACCGGGCGCGCGTTACGCATGGGGTCGCCGAAGCCGGCCTCGCGCACGTAGATCGCCATCCAGATTCGAAGATAGCACTACCCCGGCCTGAAAATATTTCCCGGATCGCATGAAGCATATGCGGCGGCGGCCATGATCTTTGTACGATTCGCGCGGTGGCGGGAAGTTGCGCGAGGCGGCGAAGGGGCCGGAAGCGGGAAGGCGAGGGGGCAGATGAAATGTAACGGACGCTGGCAACAAAAAAACGCCGGCATTCGGCTGCCGCCAACAGGCGACACGAAGTCCGGCGCGATTTCCGCGATTTCCGGTATGTAGCGGGATGGAATCCAGCAGCGGCCGAAACTCGCCGAGCCCGCCTCCGCCCGGCTCAACCCACCTCAGGCGATCCGCCGCCGGTTCCGAGCCAGGCTCAACGCCAGCGCCAGAAACGCAACGACGAATCCCACCAGCGACCACATCGGCAGCGTCAGCCCGAGGATCGGCGGATAGGCGGTCTCGCACAGGCCGGCGACCTTGAACACGCCCGGCAGCCAATGCGCGGGCGGCAGGCTATCGACGACCGGTTGCAGCGCGTCGAAGCCGCAGCTAAAGCCCGGATTTGCCTGGATATACACGTGACGCACCGCGGTCGCGATGCCGGCCAGCGCCGACAGCGCCGCGAGCACTTCGAGCACGCGCACGCCGCGCCAGGTATTCAAACGCGAGCCGAGGAACGCAAAGATCGCGATCAGCAGGAAGAAATAACGCTGGATGATGCACAACGGGCACGGATCTTCGCGCATGAAAAACTGCAGATACAACGCACCGCCCACCAGGGCGACGCAGATCAGGCCGAGCAGCACCAGCAGGGCGCGCTCGCGGCGCAGCATCGCGGAATCGTTATTCATGGGTCGTCGATCTATTTGAAAAACGGAAAAAGCGGGTGCCCGGATTCTAGCGCGAACCCCCGTCCGGCCGCTTATTGCCAGACGATTGCCGCGGCCGCCCGACGAACCGCGCCGGGCTCAGCGGATCGCGTTGAGCACCGCCTCGGCGCCGCGGCCGATCGCGAGCAGCGCGTCGTCGGCGTGCGGCGCGCCCGCGAGCATCAGGCCGACCGGCGCGTCGCCGCGCAGATGGCACGGCAGCGACAGCGCGCAGCTATCGAGGAAGTTGAACGCGCTCGGATTGCGCAGGATCAGCGCATTGGTGCGGGTAAACGCATCGTCGTCGTGCAGCAGGTCGGCGAGACGCGGCGGCACGACCGGCACCGTCGGCGCGACGATCGCGTCGAAGCGCTGCCACAGCGTGCGCGCGGCTTCGTCGAGCATCGCCTCGCGCTCGGCGAGCAGATCCAGATAATCGATCGCGGTAGCCGGCTGGCCCTTCAGGATACGCGCGAGCACGCGCGGATCGTACTGGTCGCGATGCCTGTCGAGCAGCGGACGATGCCACGCATACGCTTCGATCGACGAAAAGCCGATGCGGTTGATCTCCGGCAGCCGGTCGAGCGGCGCGAAGCGCACTTCGCTGACGATCGCGCCGGCTGCCTCCAGGTGCTTGAGCGCGGTGTCGATCGCGCGCGCGACGTCGGGCTCGACGCCCGCGGTGACGAAGTTGGTCAGCACGCCGAGGCGCACGCCTTCGAGCGGACGCGCGGCCGGAATGCGCGGCTCGAGCCCGGCGAGCATCCGGTCGACCAGCGCGCAGCACGCGACCGACACGCCGATCGGGCCGAACGAATCGAGCGTCGACGACAGCGGCACGCCGCCCTGCTTCGGAATGCGCGCGGCGGTCGGCTTGAAGCCGGTCAACCCGCACAGCGCGGCCGGAATGCGGATCGAGCCGCCGGTGTCGGTGCCGAGCGCGATCGCCGCCATCCCGTCGGCGACCGAAGCCGCCGCGCCCGACGACGAGCCGCCCGAAATCCGCTCGTCGCCCTTCACGCCGCGCCGGTACGGCGACAGCGGATGGCCGTAGTGCGGATTGAGGCCCAGCCCGGAAAACGCGAATTCGCTCATGTTGGTGCGCCCGACGATCACCGCGCCGGCCCGCTTCAGCCGCGCGACCGCGACCGCGTCCGCCTTCGCGGGCGGCGCGTCGGCGAGCGCGACGGAGCCCGCGCGGGTCGGCTGGCCCTCGATATCGAACAGATCCTTGACCGACACCGGAATGCCGGCGAGCGGCGACAGCACGGTGCCGGCCGCGCGCAGACGGTCGTGCGCGTCGGCGGCGGCGCGCGCGGCGTCGGCGTCGACGTGGGTGAACACAGCCGCGCCCTGGCCAGCCGGATCGGCGATTCTGCCGAGCGCGGTTTCGACGAGCGCGCGGCTCGTGGTGCGGCCGGCGGCGAGATCGGCGGCAAGCTGGGCAAGCGGCGGGAACGGGGTGAATTCAGTGGCCATGATGTCGGTGGGAAGCAGATTGAGCGCAGTTGCGCGGCGGCGGACTGGCGAGCCGGCGGATCGTGTCGTCCGCATTGTAGAGCAAGGTTTTACGGGCGCGCGCGGCCTCGGACTCGCCGCGCCATGTTTCGCGCAAACGCGTCGAAACGATGCCGGTCCGTTTGTTACACTGCGCTTTCCGTGATTACGTTTTTGTAAGGAACGCGCTCATGCATCATGGCATCGGCTTTATTCAGGACCTGGCCGTCGTGATGGCGTTCGCCGGCATCGTCACCGTGCTGTTCCATCGGCTGAAGCAGCCGGTGGTGCTGGGCTATATCGCGGCCGGGGTGATCATCGGGCCGTACACGCCGCCGTTCCAGTTGATCCACGACGAACAGACGATCCAGACGCTCGGCGAACTCGGCGTCGTGTTCCTGATGTTTTCGCTCGGACTCGAATTCAGCCTGCGCAAGCTGTTCAAGGTCGGCGTGACGGCGATCGTCGCCGCGCTCTCCGAGATCGTGCTGATGCTGTGGATCGGCTATGAGATCGGCAGCGCGTTCGGCTGGAATTCGATGGATTCGCTGTTTCTCGGCGCGATCCTCGCGATCTCGTCGACGACGATCATCGTGAAGGCGCTGTCCGATCTGGGACTCAAGCGCGAGAGCTTCGCGCAGCTCGTGTTCGGCATTCTGATCGTCGAGGACATTCTCGGCATCGCGATGCTGGTGCTGCTCACGGGCATCGCACAGACCGGGCAACTGAGCGCCGGTCTCGCCGCGATCACGCTCGGCAAGCTGATGCTGTTCATGATGGTGTCGCTGCTGGTCGGCGTGCTGCTCGTGCCGCGCGCGCTGAATTACGTCGCGCGCACGCACAGCGACGAGATGCTGCTCGTGTCCGTGCTCGGCTTCTGCTTCGGCTTTTGCCTGCTCGTCGTCAAGCTCGACTACAGCATTGCGCTCGGCGCGTTTCTGATCGGCGCGATCATGGCCGAGTCGCGTCATCTGCACCGTATCGAGCATCTGATCGCGCCGCTCCGGGATGCCTTTTCCGCGATCTTCTTCGTGACGATCGGGCTGATGCTGAACCCGGCCGTGATGCTCGACTACGCGTGGCCGATCGTGGTGATCACGCTCGCGGTGATCGCCGGCAAGATCGTGTCGTGCGGGCTCGGCACGTTTCTCGCGGGCCGCGACGGGCGCACCGCGATGCGGGTCGGCATGACCGTGTCGCAGATCGGCGAGTTCTCGTTCATCATCGCGTCGCTCGGCCTCACGCTGAAGGTGACGAGCGCGTTTCTCTATCCGATCGCGGTTGCGGTGTCGGCGCTCACCACGCTCACGACACCGTATCTGATCCGCGTCGCCGATCCGCTCACGCGCCGGCTCGCGCGGGCGATGCCCGATACGCTGTCGAACGCGTTCGGTCTCTATGGCCAGTGGCTGCGCAGTCTCAGCACCGCGCGCGGCGAGCCGACGCTGTTCGGCATGACGCGGCGGATCATTCTGCAGATCGCGGTGAATCTCGCGCTCGTCGCGGCGATCTTTCTGGCCGTGTCGTATAGCGCGCCGCATACGGGCAGGCTGCTCGCGAACTGGCTCGCCGACGCGTCGCTGCAGCGTGTCGTGCAGTGGAGCGTTGCGCTCATCGTGTCGCTGCCGTTTCTGGTGGCCGTGTATCGCAAGACGAAATCGCTCGCGCTGCTGCTCGCCGAAGTCAGCGTGCAGCCGGGTACGGCCGGACGCTTTACGAGCGCGCTGCGTTACGCGATCGCCGACGTCGTGCCGATCATCTCGATGATCGGCGTGTTTCTGCTGGTGGCCGCGCTGTCGGGCAGCATCCTGCCGCCGACGGGGCTGCTCGTCGCGGTGCTGGTCTGCGCCGCGCTGCTGCTCGCGCTCGTGTGGCGCTGGTGCGTGAAGATTCACGCGTCGATGCAGATTGCCTTGCGGGAGACTTTCGAGGAGCAGCCGGACCCCTGACATCCGGGGGATGACCGGTTTGTGTCGAGCTCCGCAACAATGTGAGTAATTGTGTGCGGGTTTGCCGGGCCTGCTGCGCTGACGGATAATCAGGGCATATTCATTCGTTCGCGTGGAAGGCGCCCGTCCGACAGTCATGAGCGAAAACAAACCTGAAAACGCCGGCACGACCGGCACTCCGTCGCCGGCCTCGCCCGCCCCATCCGGCGCGCCACACACCGGCGCAGCCCCGGCCGAACCGGCCGCCTCCCTGCCTCCATTGCGTGAAGATGCTACCCAGTCGGCCGCTCAGGATACGAATCCGGCAACCGAGGAAGCGGCCGTGAGGTCATCGACCGACGATCCGATCAGCGCGTCGGCGGTCACGCCCGAAGATCCGAAAACGGCGCGCTTACGCGACGCGGCCGAGGCGCGCAGCGCCGCCGCCGCGTCGACCGCGCAGCAGGAAGCCGCGGTCCACGAACGCGAAGCGCGGCGCGGCGGCTCGCAAGCGGCGAGCGCCACGGCGACGAAGTCCGAAGCGCGCGGACCGGCGAGCCCGGCGTCCGCGAGCGGCGAGCCGCACACAGGCGCGGCAAGCGCTTCAGCCAGCTCGACCAGTCCGGCCAGCTCGTTCGCCGACGACATCGCCGCCGAAGACGAAGTCGCCTCCGAAGAAGCCTCGGCCTCCACCACGCGTCCGGCCGGCGCGCCGCCTCCGGGCTTCGGCGCGGCGCCCGATTTCAGCGCGGCCAATCCACCGCCGCCCAACGCGTTGCCGCCGTCGCCGCCGCCGCGTTATCTGCGCCAGAACGATTCGGCGTGGAGCGTGCTCGGCCGCATCATCGCGGCGCGCGCGCGGCAACTGTTCGATCGCGCCGGGCAGCGCATCACGCAGCGCACGCTGCGCATCGGCGTGTCGGCGCGCATCTTCCATCCGGAGCCGGGCGCGAAAGGACTGCGCGGCAAGACGCTGCAGTATCTCGAGGAATCGATCGCGCACTGGGTGATGTCGCGCGACGTGCTCGTGTTCATGATTCCGACCGTCGGCCATCAGGGCATGCTGCACCCGAGCAACATCCGTTTGCGCGATTACGCGAAGCATCTCGACGGCCTGCTGCTGCAAGGCGGCGCCGACGTCTCGCCGCAGACGTACGCGGAAACGGCGACCAGCCACGAATGGCCCGGTGACCGCGTGCGCGATATGTACGAGCTCGAGCTGCTGCACGAATTCATCGAGTCGGGCAAGCCGGTGCTCGGCGTGTGCCGCGGCTGTCAACTGATCAACGTCGCATTCGGCGGCACCCTCTATCAGGACATCGCGACCGATGTGCCGACCGCGAACGTGCACGTCAACGAGAACTACGATCAGCACCGGCACGGTGTGCATTTTCCGGACGGCTCGACGCTGCTCAACATGTTTCCCGGACGGCGCGATGCGATTGTCAACTCGATTCACCACCAGGCGGTGAAGACGCTCGGCCGCGATCTCAATATCGAGGCGGTGTCGGCGTCGGACGGCATCATCGAGGCGGTGCGCTACCGGCGCGCGCCGTTCGTGATGGGCGTGCAGTGGCATCCGGAGTTTCATCGCGCGGGCGGCCCGGAATTGCTCGATTGCACGCCGCTGCTCGATACGTTCCTGCGGGTCGCGCGGGAGACGCGGTTTTAGGGCCGCGCGTCGCGCGTTTTTTTGGTGGTGTCGCTTTGAGTGCTTCAGCGCAAAGTCACTGCGTGAATTGCTCCGGAATTTCGGTGACGCGACGCTGTGTCATGTAGTTCATCCACTCGGTGTCGCTGCTTGCCTGCCGACTGTTCGACGTGACAGCGCGCGGATGGGTTGCGGCGGATGTCGTGATAGTGGCGTATTCATTGCCATCGAGCCAGGCTTGCGCGAACGGCGCGTCGGTTCGCGCGGTCGATTGCGCAAGTAATGGGAGCGACGTGTCCGGCGTGGCGCGCATGGCCGTTACGTGCCGCACGCGCGTACGTTGCGACGACGGCGACGGAGCCGGTTTGCCGCCGGACACCGGGCCATGAACCGGAGCCGATGGCGGCGTAGAGGTGGACGCAATGGTGGACGCAACATCGGCAGGCCGTAGCGCCGCATGCGCGTGAGACTCCTCGCCAACAGCCGCTTGCCGCGTGCCGGCTTGCCCATCGTGATTACCCGTTCCGATGGCCGCGGGTCTCGGCAGTTCACCGGTCATCTGACGAACCGCCTCGTATCGATCGAGTGCAATCCACGCAAGCACCGCAACTCCACCGACGATGCAGATGCTAGCCGCCATCACATGCCAATAGCGTGAAGCGCGACGTTTCGCTCTGCTGGACGGGCGCAGCTTCAGCGTCACCCGCGTCGGTGCTTGAGCGACCGCCCGCGGCACATCGTTACGCATCGTGCCCGGCACCAGGGTGGGTTTCGCCGCCGCCGCTGTGGAAGGTGCGGCAGCGGATGACGCAACCACAAGCCCGGCATCGAGCGGCATCCATCTACGACGCGACAAAAACTCCCGGTTGCTCAGGCAGCCCGTGTGCAATAGCGCCGCATAGAACGATCTGAGTTCCTTTCGCCAGCTATAGCCGGGCGCGAGCAACGCCCATTCACGACGCAACGGCGCGGGGACGTCTTCGAGCGGACGCAGGCGGGGCAGCGCGTAAGCGCCTTCGATCAGGGTAAGCGGAGTGCTGGACATCGGTTCATTCCGGTGCCCGATGACAGGGCCGCCGGTGAGCAGTCACGGAATAGCAGGAGAGGCAAGGAGAGAGGCGGTTACCCGCAGAAGCCATCGGCAATAAAAAAATGTTGCCTCGAGGCAATCCACTCCGGCAATCGGATCGCTCTGAAAAATGAAAGCATCGTGCAAACGATCGACGCGCGCGATGGCCTCACGACGTCACGGCTTCAACCGGTACACGTACCGCAACGCGGTGATGTCCACACCGCCCATATGATCCGGCTCGGCGCCGACGAATTTCCAGCCGTGCCGCTCATAAAAACCGATTGCCGGCGTGTTGCCCTCGAGCACGTACAGATACAACTGCGCCTCGCCCTGCGCGCGCGCCCAGTCCTCGGCGGCGCGCATCAGCGTCCTGCCGACGCCGATGCCCTGATAGCCCGGCAGCGCATGCAGGTTGTCGAGCAGCACGCCCCAGGCGGACTGCGGCTGACGCTCGACGCACACGAAGCCGGTCGGCTCGCCGTCGAGCTCGGCGATCAGCACGATGCGGCGCTCGCCGCCCGGCGCGTCGAGGCGCGCCTCCCAGTAAGCGGCGCGTTCGCGCGCGACTTCGCCGTCGAGAAAGGCATCGGGCAACAGACCGCGATAGGTGGCCTGCCAACTGGCACTGTGAATCGACGCAATGAGGCCGGCGTCCTCGACGGTCGCGGGGCGCAGCGAGAGAGCAGGGGCGGTTCGCATCGGAATAAAACCAACTGAATGACATCGCGCGGAGAGTCTACCGCGCCACCCGCCGATAGCGGAACGTAAGCCAACTGTATGCGTTTTACGGCAACATCAGCAGTAACATTACGTGGCGCGGGCGCTGCGTGAATCACAACGTTTACCCTGATGTTGCGTGAACGCTGTAAGCATCAGAATGCGGCGCCTCAAGGGGCGCATTTTTTCGTCCGTCCGCGGCATCCGCTTGCGAAACGCGGCGGACCGTTTCAACTGCCCGATCGTCATGCTCCGCCTGCGCGCGGCGCGGCGGCGGGTTCATCCGAGAGTGTCATGTCTACTGCGACCCACGCTACTTCCGTGACGGAAGAATCCAAAGTCAAGACAGTGTTCCGCGTCGTCAGCGGCAACTTTCTTGAGATGTATGACTTCATGGTCTACGGCTACTACGCTTCGGCGATCGCCAAGACCTACTTCCCGAGCGGCAACGCATTCGCGTCGCTGATGCTGTCGCTGTCCGTATTCGGCGCGGGCTTCCTGATGCGGCCGATCGGCGCGATCGTGCTCGGCGCCTACATCGACCACCACGGCCGCCGCAAAGGCCTGATCCTCACGCTGAGCCTGATGGCGCTCGGCACGCTGACGGTCGCGGCGATTCCGGGCTACGCGACCATCGGCCTCGTCGCGCCGGTGCTCGTGCTGCTCGGGCGGCTGCTGCAAGGGTTCTCGGCCGGGGTCGAGCTGGGCGGCGTGTCGGTGTATCTGTCGGAGATCGCCACCCGGGGCAACAAGGGCTTCTACTGTTCGTGGCAGTCGGGCAGCCAGCAGGTCGCGGTGGTGTTCGCCGCGCTGATCGGCGTGATGCTCAACAAGCTCCTGCCCGCCGACCAGATGACCGCGTGGGGCTGGCGCGTGCCGTTCCTGATCGGCTGTCTGATCGTGCCGTTCCTGTTCATCATCCGGCGCTCGCTGCAGGAAACCGAGGAGTTCGCGAAGCGCAAGCATCGCCCGGGCATGGGCGAGATCATGAAGTCGATGCTCGCGAACTATCCGGTCGTGCTGGGTGGGATGGGCATGGTCATCATGACCACCGTGTCGTTCTACATGATCACCGCGTACACGCCGACCTTCGGCAGGGAAGTGCTGAAGCTGTCGGCGATCGACACGCTCGTCGTGACGGTTTGTGTCGGTATCTCGAACCTGATCTGGCTGCCGCTGTCCGGCGCGCTGTCGGATCGCGTCGGCCGCCGTCCGGTGCTGCTCGCGTTCACGATCCTGACGATCGTCACCGCGTATCCGGCGCTGCAATGGCTGGTCGCCGATCCGTCGTTCCTGCGGCTGCTCGCGGTGCAGTTGTGGCTGTCGTTCCTGTACGGCTGCTATAACGGCGCGATGGTGGTGGCGCTGACCGAAGTGATGCCGGTCGAAGTGCGCACCGCCGGCTTCTCGCTCGCATACAGCCTCGCGACGACGATCGGCGGCTTCACGCCGGCCATCGCGACGCTGGTGATCCACGTGACGAGCAACAAGGCGGCGCCGGGTCTGGTCCTCGGCGTGGCGGCGATCTGCGGCCTGCTCGCGACGCTGTTCCTGTATCGCACGCCGGAGTCGCGCAATCAGTATCGGGCGGCCTGACGGGCGCGTTGCTTCGCTTGCCAGCCTGAAGGACAGAACCCCCGCGTTCTCGCGAACGCGGGGGTTCTGCTTTTGCGGCGGCGCAGCGGTTGCCGTGGGACTTGTGCGGACACGGCGGGCACTCGCGCCTAGCCGTGCCGCAGTTCCTTCGCCACCGCCTCGACGACTTCATCCCACGCGCCGGGCCGCGGCTGGCGCACGAGCGTCGCGCCCGGATACCACGGACTGCGCGTATCGCCGTCGAACCAGCGCCAGTCGGCGGCGAACGGCAGCATCAGCCACAGCGGCTTGCGCAGCGCGCCCGCGAGGTGCGCGATCGACGTATCGATCGACACGACCGCGTCGAGCCGTTCGATGATCGCCGCGGTATCCGCGAAGTCGCCGATGCGCGCATCGTAGCGATGGATCGACGCGGCGCGCGGATGCGCGTCGAGCGCCGCGCGCTCGTCGCCGCTGAGATCGGGCTGCAGCACGATCCAGTCGATACCGTCGAGCGCGAACAGCGGATCGAGCGCGGCAAGCGGCATCGAACGCGTTTCGTTGCGCTGGATGCGTCCCGACCACGCGAGCCCGATCTTGCGTTTCGCGTGGCCGCCGAGCGAGCCGCGCCATTTGCGGCCGTAGGCCGGCGGCACGTTCAGATAGGGCGTGCGGGCCGGAATCGTGTCGTAGTGTGTACCGAGCGCGAGCGGCAGGCTCAGCAGCGGAATCTGCAGATCGGCGGCGGGGCGCGGCTGGCCCCGCGCGATCAGCGTCACGCGCCACGCGTGCGCGGCGGGGGCAAGCAACGGCAGTAACGCCGGCTGCACTTCGAGCACGACGCGCGCGGCGCGCTGCGCGGCGAGCGGCACGAAGCGCACGAACTGCAGCGTGTCGCCGAAACCCTGTTCGGCGTGGATCAGCAGCGTGTGCCTGTCGATCGGCTCGCCGTGCCAGCGCGGCAACGTCTGGATCACCGGCTGCGCGAGCGTTTGCAGCCGCCATTCGTATTCGGGCAGGCCGCGCGCGAAATCGCGCATCGCGAGCCATGCGAGCGCGCGGTTCAGATGCGCGGACGCGAGATCGGGACGCAGGCGCAGCGCCTGATCGAACGCGCGCACCGCGGCCGCATGCGCGCCGAGCGCCTGGTGCGCGGTGCCGAGCGCGAGCCACGCGAGCGCGAATTGCGGATCGAGACCGACCGCGCGCTCGAGATACGGCAGCGCCTGCCCGGCACGGCCGAGCGCCACGAGTGCGTTGCCCATTCCGTAGATCGCGGGCGGCAGGTTCGGCTGCAAACGCAGCACCGTCTCGAACGAGGCGACGGCTTCCGCATGGCGGCCGGTTGCGTCGAGCGTATTGGCGAGATTGAAATGCGCGGCGACGAAGCGCGGCTCGGCGGCGAGCGCGGCCCGGAAGCAGGGCAGCGCATCGTCCGGCCGATCGAGCGCGTTCAGCGACATGCCCATGTTGTTCAGCGCGCCCGCGTGACCGGGACGCAGCTCGAGCGCGCGCCGGAACGACGTGATCGCGTCCGTATGACGCCCGAGCGCGTGCAGTGCGTTGCCGAGATTGTTGTGCGACGACGCGTCGTCCGGTTGCAGCCGCACCGATCGTTCGAACGCGTCGGCGGCGTCTTCATGGCGCCCCAGCGACGCGTATGCGTTGCCGAGGTTGTAGTGCGCCATCGGGAAGGTCGGCGCGAGCGTCAGCGCGTTGCGGAACTGCTCGATCGCCGCGTCGATCTGGCCGAGCGCCTTCAGCGCATTGCCGAGGTTCAGTTGCAGCGCGGCGTCTTCGGGGCGCAGGTTCACCGCGCGCCGCACCAGCTCCGCGGCTTCCGCGTGCTGGCCCTGCTGATGGCGCAGCACGCCGAGCAGATGGAGCGCGTCGACGTGGCTGGGATTGTGCTCGAGTGTCGCGCGGTAGCCGCGTTCGGCATCGTCGAGGCGGCCGTCACGATGCGCGGCGAACGCGCGGTCAAATACAGGTTGCATGACGGGGATGGGATTCGGATCAAACTGAGGCCGCATTTTCCCATACTTGCCGGCGGGGTCCGGATTTGGGTGGTCCGTAGGGTGTGCGGCGTGCGGCGCGGGTGCGGCCTTCATGCGCCGCGCGTATCCGGTGACTGCGATTGATGCAGCGCACCGTTCGCCATATGAACGGCGGCGTACACTAGAACGCATTGTTGCATCCGGAGTTCCGCATGGACGCTGCCGCCTACGATGCGTCGCCGGTGCTGATCGTCGGGGCCGGTCCTACCGGGCTAGCCGCAGCGATGAGTCTTGCGCGCGCTCATATCCCCGTGCGTCTGATCGACAAGGCGCCGCAGCCGAACCCGTATTCACGCGCCGTCGGCATTCAGGCGCGCACGCTCGAACTGCTCGAACAGCATCGGCTGATCGAACCGTTTCTCGAACTCGGCCATCGCGCGCGCGTCGCCAATCTGTTCTCGAACGGCATGCGGCTCGCGCGGCTCGATTTCGATCCGCTGCACACGCGCTATCCGTATCTGCTGTTTCTCGATCAGTCGGTGACCGAGTGGCTGCTCACCGAACATCTCGCGACGCTCGGCGTGACGGTCGAGCGCGGCGTCGAACTGACGGTGTTCGCGCAGGGCGCCGCGAGCATTGTGGCGACGCTGCGCCGCGCGGACGGGCATACCGAAACGATGCGGCCGTCGTACCTGATCGCCGCGGACGGCGCGCACAGCGCGATCCGCCACCGGCTCGGGCTGGACTTCGAGGGCAGGACTTTCGCGCAGACCTTCCTGCTCGCCGACCTGCATGCGGAAACCGACTGGCCCGACGACGAGTTCCATATCTTCGCGTCCGGCGAAGGGCTGGTCGCGCTCTTTCCAATGGGCCACGGCCGTCATCGGCTGATCGCCGATCACGCGCTCGAGCCGGCGGATGCCGCCGCGCCGTCGACATCCGTTGCATCCGCGATGCCCGCGGAACCCGATGAGCCGCCGCCGAACCCGACGCCGCCGCCGTCGCTCGAGCAATGCAAGGCGCTGATCGCGCGGCGCGTGCGCGAACGCGTCGACGTATCGGATCTCGCGTGGTCGTCGTACTTTCATGTGAACAGCCGGATGGTGGATCGCCTGCGTGTGGGCCGCGTCTTCCTCGCCGGCGACGCCGCGCACGTACATAGCCCGGCCGGCGCGCAGGGTATGAACACCGGCATCCAGGAGGCGTTGAATCTGGGCTGGAAGCTCGCGCGCGTGATCCGCGGCGCGGCGCCGGACCGGCTGCTCGACACGTATCACCTCGAACGGCATCCGATCGAGCGCGACGTGCTGCGGCAGACCGGCTTCATCACGCAGATGGCCGAGGCCGATCACGGTCCGCTGAAGCTGCTGCGCGAGCGCGTGATGCCGGTGCTGGCCGCGTTCGGTCCGCTGCGCGACGCCGCGCGCGCGACGATCAGCGAGCTGTCGATCCAGTACCGGCGCAGTCCGCTCACGCTCGAACGCGTGCTCGACGGCGGCCCGCGCGCGGGCGAGCGGGCGCCGGATGCACTCGTGCATGTGGTCGACGGGCCGCTCGGACGCGCGCCGGGCGTCGGCTGCATTTTCGATCTGCACGACCCGGCGTTCTTCTCGCTGTTCCTGCTGGTGCCGCCGCTGCCCGTCGACGGCACGCCGCTCGATCCCGCCGCGAAGCATGCGCCGCCGCCGGATCCCGAAGTGGAAAAGCTCGCCGCCGAGATCGAGCGGCTGCTGCCGGGCACGGTGCGAATCTGGCGCATCACCGATACGACCGGCGACGGAGCCCCGGCGCTCGCCGAATCGTATGGACGCACGCGGCCGTCGTTCTATCTGGTGCGGCCGGACGGCTATATCAGCGCGCGCGGGCGCACCGGCTCGGACCTGCATGGTCTGTTGCGGCACTGCGAGGCGTGGTTCGCGGTGGGGGGAGAGATACCGGAGCAGGCGGTGCTGTGACGGGCTCCCGCCTGTCGCGTGGTGCGCGCGGGGCAGGTGAAAGCGGCCGAAGATGCTGGAAGTGGCCTACGCCGTGATCTAAGCCGCCGAAGCATCGGCGGGCATCAACTCCGCGCGATGCCTGACGATCGCCTCGCGCGTGAAGTCCGTCAGCGCGATGTCGTACGCATCCGGCGCTTCGTCGAGCGTCGCGAGCAGCGCGCGTCGCATGCGCGGCTCCCAGAAGCGGCGGATGTGGTCGGCGGTACCGGTCAGCGCTTCCTCGTGGTCCGGCATCGACTCGAAGAAATCGCCGATCCGGTTCGCCATGTCGATCAGATTCCGATTGTCCATGACTCGCCTCACTTGCCCGCGGTTACCGCAGTGACGTTATTAGCCAGTTCGCGCTGCCTCAGCAGATCGAGCTGCTCGCTATTGAAGCGCGAATAGTCCTTCTGCCATTGCGACGGCTGTTCGACCGGCATCACCTGCACCGCGGTCACCTTGTATTCCGGGCAGTTGGTCGCCCAGTCGGAGCTGTCGGTCGTGATCACGTTCGCGCCCGACTCGGGGAAGTGGAATGTCGTGTAGACGACGCCCGGCTGCATCCGCGACGTGACCTTCGCGCGCAGCACGGTCTGCCCCGCGCGCGATTCGATGCCGACCCAGTCGCCGGTTTTGATGCCGCGTTCCTGCGCGTCGTGCGGATGCAGTTCGAGCCGATCCTCGTCATGCCAGCGCGAGTTCTCGGTGCGGCGCGTCTGCGCGCCGACGTTGTACTGCGACAGGATGCGGCCGGTCGTCAGCAGCAGCGGATACTTGCGCGTGACTTTTTCCGGCGACGCAATGAACTTCGTGATCACGAACTTGCCCTTGCCGCGCACGAACGTGTCGACGTGCATCGTCGGCGTGCCGTCGGGGGCCGCTTCGTTGCACGGCCACTGGATGCTGCCGAGTTCGTCGAGCTTGCGATACGACACGCCGTGGAACGTCGGCGTGAGCCGTGCGATTTCATCCATGATTTCGGACGGATGCGTGTAGTCCATCTCGTAGCCGAGCGCGCGCGACAGCAGCAGCGTGACTTCCCAGTCCGCGTAACCGCCGAGCGGCGGCATCACCTTGCGCACGCGCGAGATGCGGCGCTCGGCGTTGGTGAACGTGCCGTCCTTTTCGAGGAACGACGAGCCGGGCAGCAGCACGTGCGCGTACTTCGCGGTTTCGTTGAGGAAGATGTCCTGCACGACGATGCATTCCATCGACGACAGCGCCGCCGCCACATGATGCGTGTTCGGGTCCGACTGCACGATGTCCTCGCCCTGGCAGTAGAGGCCCTTGAAGCTGCCGTGCAGCGCGGCGTCGAACATGTTCGGAATGCGCAGGCCCGGTTCGGGCTGCAGCGTCACGTTCCATGCGTCCTCGAATTGCGAGCGCACGAGCGGGTCGCCGATATGGCGATAGCCCGGCAGTTCGTGCGGGAACGAGCCCATGTCGCACGAGCCCTGCACGTTGTTCTGGCCGCGCAGCGGATTCACGCCGACGCCTTCGCGGCCGATGTTGCCGGTCGCCATCGCGAGGTTCGCGATGCCGATCACCGTCGTCGAGCCTTGTGCGTGTTCGGTGACGCCGAGGCCATAGTAGATCGCGGCATTGCCACCCGTCGCATAGAGGCGCGCGGCTTCGCGCACCTGCTGCGCCGGCACGCCGGTCGCCGCTTCGGTCGCCTCGGGCGCGTTCTCCGGCAGCGCGACGAAAGCGCGCCACTGCTCGAACGCGCGCGTTTCGCAGCGCTCGGCGATGAACGCCTCGTCGAGCAGGCCTTCGGTGACGATCACGTGCGCGAGCGCGTTGACGATCGCGACATTGGTGCCGGGGCGCAATTGCAGATGATGCGACGCCTTCACGTGCGGCGTATCGACGATGTCGATCCGGCGCGGGTCGACGACGATCAGCTTCGCGCCCTCGCGTACGCGGCGCTTCAGACGCGAGCCGAACACCGGGTGGCCGTCGGTCGGATTCGCGCCGATCACCATGATGACGTCGGCCTTGTCGACCGATGCGAACGTCTGCGTGCCCGCCGATTCGCCGATCGTCGTCTTCAGCCCGTAGCCGGTCGGCGAATGGCACACACGCGCGCAGGTGTCGACGTTGTTGTTGCCGAACGCGGCGCGCACGAGCTTCTGCACGAGGTAGGTTTCCTCGTTCGTGCAGCGCGACGACGTGATCCCGCCGATCGAATCGCGGCCGTGCTTCGCCTGGATGCGGCGGAATTCCGCAGCCGCGTAGCTGATCGCTTCGTCCCAACTGACTTCGCGCCACGGGTCGGTGATCTTCGCGCGGATCATCGGCTTTTTGATGCGGTCCTTGTGCGTCGCGTAGCCCCACGCGAAGCGGCCCTTCACGCACGCGTGGCCCTCGTTCGCGTGGCCATTCTTGTGCGGCACCATCCGCACGACCTGGTTGCCCTTCATCTCGGCCTTGAACGAGCAGCCGACGCCGCAATACGCGCAGGTCGTGACGACCGAATGCTCGGGCTGGCCGAGCATCACGACGGTTTTTTCCTGCAAGGTCGCGGTCGGGCAGGCGGCCACGCAGGCGCCGCACGATACGCACTCCGAGTCCATGAACGGCTGGTTGTCGCTGGCGGCGACGCGCGATTCGAAGCCGCGCGCGGTGATCGTCAGCGCGAACGTGCCCTGGGTTTCCTCGCACGCGCGCACGCAGCGGTTGCAGACGATGCACTTCGACGGGTCGTACGTGAAGTACGGATTCGATTCGTCTTTCCGGTCCTGCAGGTGATTCGCGCCGTCGAAGCCGTAGCGCACTTCGCGCAGGCCGGTCACGCCCGCCATGTCCTGCAGTTCGCAGTCGCCGTTGGCGGGGCAGGTGAGGCAGTCGAGCGGGTGATCGGAGATGTACAGCTCCATCACGTTGCGGCGCAGCGACTGCAGACGGTCGGTCTGCGTGCGCACCTTCATGCCGGCTTCGACCGGTGTCGTGCACGAGGCCGGATAGCCGCGCCGGCCTTCGATCTCGACGAGGCACAGACGGCACGAGCCGAACGGTTCGAGCGAATCGGTCGCGCACAGCTTCGGCACGTTGACGCCGGCTTCGATCGCCGCGCGCATCACCGACGTGCCGGCGGGTACCGTCACCGCCTGGCCGTCGATTTCCAGCGTGACGTCGACGTCCGAGTGGCGCGCGGGGGTGCCGTAGTCGGTGTCGTCGGCGAAGGGATGGGCGGCGCGTGCCCGTGCCTGCGACTTGCACGCGCAATTGCCAGAGCCGCAGCCGCCGGAAGAGGAGTTGATCGGATCGGACATGATGGGGCTCCTGGTTCAGGCCGCGGCGGCTTTGGTTGATTGATCGGCGCCATGAGCCTGCGCGGCGGCGAGACCGAAATCTTCGGGGAAGTGATCGAGCGCGGACAGCACCGGATACGGCGTCATGCCGCCCATCGCGCACAGCGAACCGGACACCATCGTGTCGCACAGATCGCGCAGCAGTTGCACCTGGCGCGTCGACGTGTCGCCGTTGCGGATCCGCGCGATCACCTCGACGCCGCGCGTCGAGCCGATCCGGCACGGCGTGCATTTGCCGCACGATTCGAGCGCGCAGAAGTGCATCGCGTATTGCGCGAGCTCGGCGAGATTCGACGTGTCGTCATGCACGACCAGACCGCCGTGGCCGATCACCGCGCCGACTGCCGCGTAGGCCTCGTAGTCCATCGGAATGTCCCACTGGCTTTCCGGCAGATAGGTGCCGAGCGGGCCGCCCACCTGCACCGCGCGCGCGGGGCGGCCGCTCGCGGTGCCGCCGCCGTAGTCATCGAGCAGTTCGCGCAGCGTCACGCCGAACGCGAGCTCGACGAGACCACCGCGCTTGACGTTGCCGGCGAGCTGGAACGGCAGCGTGCCGCGCGAGCGGCCCATGCCGAAGTCTTTGTAGAACGCCGCGCCGCGCGCGAAGATGACCGGCACGGTGGCGAGCGTGATCACGTTGTTGATCACGGTCGGCTGGCCGTAGAGGCCCGCGAGCGCGGGCACCGGCGGCTTCGCGCGGACGATGCCGCGCTTGCCTTCGAGCGATTCGAGCAGCGCGGTTTCCTCGCCGCACACGTACGAGCCGGCGCCTTTCGCGACGAACAGCTCGAAGCGATGCGCGCTCGAGCCGAGCACGCTGTCGCCGAGCCAGCCCGCCGCGCGGGCGCGGGCGATCGCGGTTTCGAGCGTCGCGATCGAATGCGGATACTCGCTGCGCACGTAGATGTAGCCGACTGTCGCGCCGGTCGCGACGCCCGCGATCAGCATGCCTTCGATCAGCATGTACGGGTCGCTTTCCATCACGAGGCGATCGGAGAAGGTGCCCGAGTCGCCTTCGTCGGCGTTGCAGACGATGTACTTCTGCGCCGCCTGCGCGCCGCGCACCGTGCGCCATTTGATGCCGGCCGGGAACGCCGCGCCGCCGCGGCCGCGCAGGCCCGATTCGATCAGCGCTTCGCAGGCGGCGTCGCCGTCGGTCCGCAGCGCGCGACGCAACCCTTCGAGGCCGCCGTGCGCGACGTAGTCGTCGATCGACAGCGGATCGGTGATGCCGATGCGCGCGAAAGTCAGGCGCTGCTGCTTTTTCAGATACGGAATCTCGTCGACCACGCCGACGCGCCGCGCATGCTCGCCGCCGTCGACGAAGCCCGCGTCGAACAGCGCGGCGACGTCGCCGGCTTCGACGTTCGCATAGCCGATGCGGCCTGCGGGCGTCGCGACTTCGACGAGCGGTTCGAGCCACAGCAGACCGCGCGTGCCGTTGCGGATCAGTTCGATATCGATGCCGCGGCGCGCGGCTTCGGCTTCGATCGCCTGCGCGACGGCGTCGGCGCCGAGCGCGAGCGCCGACGAATCGCGGGGGACGTAGATGCGCGTCATGCCGGCACCTCCACGCACTTGCGGGCGGCCGCGAACAGCGCGTCGAATTTGCGCGGCGACACGCGCGCGTGCAGCGTGCCGTTGAGCATCATGGCCGGTGACAGCGCGCATTGGCCGAGGCAATAGACCGATTCGAGTTCGACCGTCGCGCCGGCCTCGTGCGCGGCATCGAAGCGGCAGCCGGTGTGCGCCTCGATATGCTGCGCGAGCGCTTCGGTGCCCATGCTGCGGCACGCTTCCGCGCGGCACAACTGCACGGTGACGGGCGCGGGCGGCTGTATGCGGAAATGGTGGTAGTAGGTGATGACGCCGTGCACTTCCGCGCGCGACAGGTTCAGCGCGCGAGCAAGCGGTTCGACCGCGCGGGGCGGCACATAGCCGAGTTCGTCCTGGATCGCGTGCAGGATGGCCAGCAGCGACCGGCCCGGCCGCGCGTGACGCTGCACGAGCTGATCCGGCGCCGTGGCGAGAGAATCGTCCAATTGGGGGCTCCTCCAAAGCGATATATGCACTTGTTATTCATAATACGTGCACGTATGCTTCGCTTATTCGATATGGTATAGCCGAAAGATAGGCGGCCCAACCGGTGCGCGCAATAGGAACGAGTTGAACATATATGGTCAGGATCGAATGTCAGGTCGAACTGGTGGTGAAGGGCGTGGACGGCCGCGAGGCCAGCCTGTCGGACGTGGTGCCGTTGCTCGCGCTCGTCGACGAATCCGGCAGCATTGCGCAGGCCGCCGCGCTTAAGGGTTTGTCCTACCGGCATGCGTGGGGTTTGCTGCGCGGCATCGAGGAGCGCCTCGGCGGCCCGCTGATCGCGAAGGAGCGTGGGCGCGGCTCGGTGCTGTCCGAACTCGGTCACGCGGTGCTGCGTGCGCAGAAGCTATGCGGGGAGCGGCTCGACGGCAACCTGCAGGCGCTCGCGAGCGAGGTGGCGAGCGATCTGAACCGCTGGCTCGCGCCGCCCGCCGACGACGTGCGCATCCACGCATCACATGGCTATGCGGTGGCCGCGCTCGTGACGGCGCTCGTCGCCGGCGATCTGCCGGTCGACATCAAGTATCGCGACAGCGCGGACGCGGTCAGCGCGCTCGCGCGCGGCGAATGCGATCTGGCGGGTTTTCATCTGCCGCTCGGCGAATTTCGCGCGACGTGCGCCGACGCCTACCGGCGCTGGCTCGATCCGCAGCGCCACGTGCTCTTGCATCTGACGCGGCGCAAGCAGGGGCTCTTCATCGGCAAGGGCAATCCGAAGCGGATCGGTGGGCTCGGCGATCTCGCGCGCGACGACATCCGCTTCGTCAACCGCCAGCCGGGCTCCGGCACGCGGATGCTGCTCGATCTCGCGCTGCGCCGGCTCGGCGTGGACCCGGACCGTGTCAACGGGTATGCGTCGACCGAGCTCACGCATTCGGCGATCGCGGCGTTCGTCGCGAGCGGCATGGCGGACGTCGGTTTCGGCGTGAAGCCGGCCGCGCATCACTTCGGACTCGACTTCATTCCGATCGTCGACGAGGACTATTACTTCGCGTGCGACCGCGCGCACCTCGGGCGCGCACCGCTCGCGGCGGTGATCGATCTGCTGCGCAGCAGCGCGTTTCGTCATAGTGTCGAGCATCTCGACGGCTACGATCCGCGTGATTGCGGCAGATTGGTGGGACTGGCCGAGGGGCTTGGAGAGGGGGTGGCGTAAGAGCCTGTAATCATAAAAGCCGGGCCGGACCGCCCGTGCCGCTGCGAAGCACGCCGGTTTCGGCTACTCTCTTGGCTTCGCTTCCGCTTTAACCGCGCGCGACGCCGCGCCGAACCGATATGAAAGCTCTTCTTCACGCATTTGCCGCCGTTGCGGCGGCTGGTGTGCTCTGTGGCACCGTCTCCATTGCGTTCGCGCAGAATTCGCCCGGCGTGCCGGGCGGCGTTCTGACGGACGAGTTCCGTATCAACGAGCATCCGCAGATGCCGTTCGCCGCGTCCGCGCCGTCGGACAAGTATCAGCACGGCAAGCGCTCGGCGGCGCGCAAGCGCGGCGACATGGGCGATCCGAACGGCTGTAATCTGCAGTGCCCGCAAGACGAATAAGATTCGTCCGTTGTTTGACGATCGATGTTTGACGCAACGCCGGCCTTCGTGCCGGCGTTGTGTTTTGTGGCGTGGTCTGTTGTTGCGGGAGTTGCGTCGCCGGCCTTACTCTCCAAGGGGGCTTTGCGGCCGTTCGGCCCGGCCCACTTCTCAAGGCTTCGCGACGTGCCACATGTCCTTGAAGCCGTCTCCCTTCGCATCTCCCGCCTGCTTGTCGGCCGAGTAGCGATACAGCGGATGGCCCTTGTACGCCCATTGCTGCTTGCCGTCCGCGCTCGGGATCAGCGTCCAGTCGCCGGAGGGCTTGTCCATCGAGGTCGCCGTGGCCGGCGGCCAGTAGTTCATGCAGCCGCCGGTGCAGGCGCTTACGCCGGGCTTGGTGTCCTTGTCGAAGGTGTAAAGCGTCATGCCGTCGGCGGTGACGAAGCGGCCGTTCTCTACCTTGGGTGGATCGGCGAAGGCGCCTTGTTGCAACGCGGCTAACGCGAGCGGGGCCAGCAGGAGGATCGACTTGCGCATGATGGGGACTCCAGTGTTGACGACGTGTTTGACGACGGACAGCGCGTTTCGAGTATAGGCAGCATGGGGAGACTTGCAGTCTCGCGTTGTGCGTGCCATGGAGTGAACGGGTGGGGATAAGGGGATATTCCAGGGGGCGGGATGCCGACGATATCCTCTCAAACGCCGTTGGGTCGGGCCAGATGATCAAACATGGACCCGGAAAGGAAAAACCCCGCGAACCGATGGCTGGCAGGGTTTTCAGGAAATCCTGGAATGAGTCAGGATTAGATATTGGTGGAGGCGGCGGGAATCGAACCCGCGTCCAGAAGCACTCTACGACCAGTTCTACATGTTTAGTTCTGTCTTTTGATTTAACCGTGGCGACGCGGACGAACACGCTGCGCTACGGCGATTCACCAGATTTTCGACCCGGACGTCGTGACGCCGCCAAGGCTTAACTGACGTATATGACCTCTGTCGGTATTGCTACCGGTCTTGCGACACTAGCCCGTCAGTGAACTAGGCAGAGGACGGCGGCCCTTAGGCTGCCAGTGCGAACGTATCGTCGTTTGCAGTTACGTTTTTCCCATTGATTAACGAGGTGACGGGTCCTCGACATGCCCTAGCCGCTTCGCAACCCCTGTCGAAACCAGGTCGCCCCCGCGGTTCGTTGCTCACATATATGAGCCAAACAACAATTTTACAATAGATCGACGGCCGCGTCGTGTGTTGCGTGCGGACGCCGGGATTGCGCAACTTCGTTAGCAAGTGTGTCGGACGCACGCATCACGCGATGTCTCGCAACAGCTTCTGCAATTCGGCTGGCGATTGAACGACGTGCTGCGCATGCCAGTGCGTCGGCGGGATATCGTTGCCGCAATAACCGTACGCCGCCGCGACCGTCTTCATGCCGGCGGCAAAACCGGCCTGCACGTCGCGCAGGTCGTCGCCGACATAGACGACGCGCTCCGGCGCGACGTCCAGTTCGCGCGCCGCGTGCAGCAACGGCGCCGGGTGCGGCTTCGAGTGCGGGGTCGTGTCGCCGCTCACGACGCAGCCGGCGCGCTCCTCGAGCCCCAGTTGCGCGATCAGCGGCTCGGTGAGCCGCGCGACCTTGTTGGTGACGATGCCCCAGCGCACGCCGCGCGCGTCGAGTTCGTCGAGTACTTCGGCGATGCCGGGGAACAGCGTGGTCTCGATGCACAGATCCGCTTCGTAGTTGGCGAGAAACTCCTCGCGCATCGACGCGAATTCGTGATGATCCGGGCCGATGTCGAACGCGCCGCCGATCAGCCCGCGCGCGCCCGCGGAGGCCAGCGGGCGCAGCTTTTCGAGCGGAACCATCTCGAGTCCGCGGTCGTGGCGCATCTTGTTGACGGCCGCCGCGAGGTCGGGCGCCGTGTCGGCTAGCGTGCCGTCCAGGTCAAAAAGCACGGCTTGGCAGACGCCGAGCGCGTCGTCGTTGTCTTCGCGTTGAGGCAGGGGGGTCGGGGCGCTCATTGTTTGTCTGGAGGCGGTGGGTCGGGGCGGTTCAGGCGTCGCGGCGGCAGGCGAGCATGTAGTTGACGCTCGTGTCGGACGACAGCATGAAGTGCTTGCTGAGCGGGTTGTAGACGATGCCTTTGATGTCGGCCGTGTGCAGGCCGGCGGTGCGCACGAAGCCCGCGAGTTCCGACGGACGGATGAAGCGCGTGTAGTCGTGCGTTCCCTTGGGCAGCATCCGCGCGATGTATTCGGCGCCGATCACAGCGAACAGATAAGACTTCATATTGCGGTTCAGCGTGGAGAAGAACACCCAGCCGCCCGGCTTCACGAGGTTCTTGCACGCTTCGACGATCGCCGCCGGTTCGGGCACGTGCTCGAGCATTTCCATGCAGGTCACCACGTCGTAGGTACCCGGTTCGCGGGCGGCGAGCGCCTCGGCGGCGATTTCTTCGTAATCGACGGTTACGCCGCTTTCAAGACTGTGAAGATCCGCGACGCCCAGCGCCTGCGTCGACAGGTCGATGCCCTTCACGTGAGCGCCGAGACCGGCCATCGATTCGGACAGAATGCCGCCGCCGCAGCCGATATCCAGCACCTTTTTGCCCGCGAGATGCGCGTGCGTGTCGATCCAGCTCAGGCGGATGGGGTTGAGTTCGTGCAACGGCTTGAATTCGGCATTCGGGTCCCACCACCGATGCGCGAGGTCGCTGAATTTCTGTAGTTCGTGGGGATCGGCGTTGGTCATGGCGAAAGCTGCCTCGATGAGGGCGGTGAGCGGACGCTCGAGGATAAACCCTGAGTATATAGGGCGAGAGAGAGGGCAGCAAAAGAGCGGCAAAAGGACGGCGCTGGGTGGGGCATGGGCGCGAAAAGCCTACGGCGACAGGCAGTGGTAGCGCCGCGCACCGCGCGGAATCCACGCATAAAAAAACCCCGCCGGAGCGGGGTTTTTTGATACTGCGGTAATGTGCAGCTTACTGCTTCGGCGTACCGACAACTTCGACTTCCACGCGACGGTCCGGTGCGAGGCAGGCGATGAGTTGCTTGCGGTTCCTCTGGTTGCAACCAGTGGTAACCGGGTTGCGACGGCCCTTGCCTTCCGTGTAGATACGGTTGGCTTCGACGCCCTTGCTGACCAGGAAGGCCTTCACAGCTTGAGCACGACGCAGCGACAGACGGTCGTTGTACGCATCCGTACCGATGCGGTCGGTGTGGCCCGTTGCAACGACGACTTCGAGGTTGATGCCCTGGATCTTCGCTGCCAGTTCGCTCAGGCGTTCCTTACCAGCCGGCTTCAGGATTGCCTTGTCGAAGTCGAACAGCGCGTCAGCTTGATACGTAATCTTTTCGCTGGAGATAACCGGAGCCGGAGCCGGAGCCGGCGGCGTCGGAGCCTGAGCAACCAGTGCACCGTCGCACTTTGCGTTGGCGGTTGCCGGCGTCCAGAATGCATCGCGCCAGCACAGCTCGTTCGTGCCGTTCATCCACACGTATTCGCCGGTACCATTCACCCAGTTGTCGTTCGTGGCTTGTCGCGACGCCGGCACCGACTGTGCCATGGCGGATGCAGCCATAACCGCGGTAGCTGCAATGAACGCGAGCTTTGAAAGTTTATTCATATTTCTCCTCTCGAAATTGAGATTACCGCAGGTTTACTGCGAGCCTGTTGACGAAGACCAGTCATACATTGCTCGAAGTATAACATTGGTGCGGAACAAAAAACGTTTGTATAGACTTCGAGCAGTGTCTGACTCTTTGTGCGTTGGCATTTTGCCATATCGTTCCCTTCCGACGAAAAAAAAATCCGTCCCCCATCAAATCCCCCTCCAATTGTGGTGCATGCGCAACAAAGGCATTCGCCTGGCAGGTCCGCCAGATCTGGCAGAGCGGCGAATTGCCGGACGCACGAATCGAGCCTGATCGTCGAGGAAACGGGGTGTCGGGAGAGCGCTGATGAGGTCCCCTCTAATGTGTATACGTACCGTGGTCGGGGGCGGATGCCGGCCATGTTAGAATCATGTGATGTGTTGCGCCTGCAATGCTTACGCGAAGGCGACGGTCTGTCCGTCGCCTTCGCACGTAAAAGATACGGATAATGGATCAATTCGCCAAAGAGACTCTGCCAATCTCCCTAGAGGAGGAAATGCGCCGTTCGTATCTCGATTACGCGATGAGCGTGATCGTAGGGCGAGCGCTTCCCGATGTCCGCGATGGCCTGAAGCCGGTACACCGGCGCGTGCTGTACGCGATGCACGAGTTGAACAACGACTGGAACCGCGCGTACAAGAAGTCGGCGCGTATCGTCGGCGACGTCATCGGTAAATACCACCCGCACGGCGACACGGCGGTATACGACACCATCGTCCGGATGGCGCAGGACTTTTCGCTGCGCTACATGCTCGTGGACGGCCAGGGCAACTTCGGTTCGGTCGACGGCGACAACGCCGCGGCAATGCGTTACACTGAAATCCGCATGGCGAAGATCGGTCACGAACTGCTGGCCGACATCGACAAGGAAACGGTCGACTTCGTGCCGAACTACGACGGCAGCGAAAATGAACCGGCGATCCTGCCCGCGCGCATCCCGAATCTGCTGATCAATGGCTCGTCCGGCATTGCGGTCGGCATGGCGACCAACATTCCGCCGCACAACCTCAACGAAGTCGTCGACGCCTGCCAGCATCTGCTGAAGAACCCCGAGGCGACGATCGACGAGTTGATCGAAATTATTCCCGCGCCCGACTTCCCGACCGCCGGCATCATCTACGGTGTGGCTGGCGTGCGCGACGGCTACCGCACGGGCCGCGGGCGCGTCGTGATGCGCGCGCTCACGCACTTCGAGGAAATCGACCGCGGCCAGCGCATGGCGATCATCGTCGACGAGCTGCCGTACCAGGTGAACAAGCGCTCGTTGCTTGAGCGTATCGCCGAGCTCGTCAACGAGAAGAAGCTCGAAGGCATTTCCGACATCCGCGACGAGTCCGACAAGAGCGGCATGCGCGTCGTGATCGAGCTCAAGCGCGGCGAAGTGCCCGAAGTCGTGCTGAACAATCTGTACAAGGCGACCCAGCTTCAGGACACCTTCGGCATGAACATGGTCGCGCTCGTCGACGGCCAGCCGAAGCTGCTGAACCTGAAGGAAATGCTGACGTGCTTCCTGTCGCATCGCCGGGAAGTGCTGACGCGGCGCACCGTCTACGAACTGCGCAAGGCGCGCGAGCGCGGTCACGTGCTCGAAGGCCTCGCGGTGGCGCTGGCCAACATCGACGAATTCATCGCGATCATCAAGGCCGCGCCGACTCCGCCTATCGCGAAGCAGGAACTGATGGCGCGCGCGTGGGATTCGTCGCTCGTGCGCGAGATGCTGTCGCGCGCCGAGAGCGAAAACGCGGCGGCGGGCGGTCGCGAAGCCTACCGTCCGGAAGGTCTGAATCCGTCGTTCGGCATGCAGGCCGATGGCCTCTACCGTCTGTCCGACACCCAGGCGCAGGAAATCCTGCAGATGCGTCTGCAGCGCCTGACCGGTCTCGAGCAGGACAAGATCATCGGCGAATATCGCGACGTGATGGCGCAGATCGCCGACCTGCTGGACATTCTGGCTCGCCCGGAACGCATTTCGGCGATCATCGTCGACGAACTCACGTCGATCAAGGCCGAATTCGGCGACGCGCGCCGCTCGAAGATCGAGCTGAACGCGACCGAGCTGAACACCGAAGACCTGATTACGCCGCAGGAAATGGTCGTGACGATGTCGCACGCGGGCTACGTGAAATCGCAGCCGTTGTCCGAATATCGCGCGCAAAAGCGCGGCGGTCGCGGCAAACAGGCGACTTCGATGAAGGAAGACGACTGGATCGACACGCTCTTCATCGCCAATACGCACGATCACATCCTGTGCTTCTCCAACCGCGGCCGGGTGTACTGGGTCAAGGTCTACGAAGTTCCGCAGGGCTCGCGTAACTCGCGCGGCCGGCCGATCGTCAACATGTTCCCGCTGCAGGAAGGCGAAAAGATTACGGTCGTGCTGCCGGTCAAGGAGTTCTCGGCCGACAAGTTCGTGTTCATGGCCACCGCGTTAGGAACGGTAAAAAAGACCCCGCTCGAAGCATTCAGCCGCCCGCTGCGCAAGGGTATTATTGCGGTCGGTCTGGATGAGGGCGATTACCTGATCGGCGCGGCCATCACGGATGGTCAGCACGATGTGATGCTGTTCTCGGATTCGGGCAAGGCGGTGCGCTTCGACGAAAACGACGTGCGTCCGATGGGCCGCGAGGCGCGCGGTGTGCGCGGCATGCAGCTCGAGGACGGACAAAACGTGATCGCCTTGCTGGTGGCCGGCGACGAGCAGCAGTCGGTGCTCACCGCGACGGAAAACGGCTTCGGCAAGCGCACGCCGATCACCGAATACACGCGTCACGGCCGTGGCACGAAGGGCATGATCGCGATCCAGACGTCGGAGCGTAACGGCAGGGTGGTTGCTGCGACGCTGGTGGATCCAGAGGCGCAGATCATGCTGATCACTACGACGGGCGTGCTGATTCGCACGCGCGTATCGGAAATCCGCGAAATGGGGCGCGCAACCCAAGGTGTTACACTCATCAGCCTTGACGAAGGGACCAAGCTGTCCGGTCTGCAACAGGTGGCCGAGGCCGAAGGCGAGTCGGAAAACGATTCGGATAGCCCCGCCGAAGGCGACAACGGCGGTGAGAGCGGCGGCGCGGCTTGAGTCGTGTCCGCGGTGTTTCAGTCCCGGTTAATAAGTTGAAGCTACGCTGCGAAGCCTCGCGTATCGGGCCGATACGCTTTCCGGCGCGGCGCGCGGTTCAGATTAATTTCTCTTAGGGAGTAATGATGCAAAAACGATTCAAACAACTGATGTTGCTGGCTGCCCTCGTGCCGACCTTCGCTATGGCTCAAGCGCTGCAAAACCAGGCGCCGGCGGCTCCGGCTGCCGCAGCAGCACCGGTTGATCCGGCCAAGCAGGCTGCCATCAAGGACCTGCTCGACGCCATCGACGCGCAGAAGCTGGTTGGCGCAATCGGCAACAGCGCGCAGATGCAGGCCAAGCAGCTCGTGCCGGCGATTCTGTCGGACGCGCTGAGCGAAAACAAGACGATGACGGACAAGCAGAAGCAGGCTGCCGTCCCGTCGCTGCAGCAGAACGCGGTGCCGAAGCTGGTTGACAGCGCAGGCCAGGTGTTCGCAACCGACTCATTCCGTCAGGACGCAATGCAGGCTCAGTACGACGCGTACGCGAAGTACTACAGCACGTCGGAAATCAAGGACCTGACCACGTTCTACAAGAGCCCGACCGGCCGCAAGTTCATCCAGGTGCAAGACCAGGTTGGCCGTGACGTCGTGAACGGTCTGATGCAGAAGTACATGCCGGAATCGATCAAGGCGACGCGTGCTCAGGCCGACAAGGAAGTCGCATCGGTCAAGCCGGCTGCCGCGAAGTAAATTCCGCTCGCAAGGCTGCGCCGGGTTCGCAGCCGGCTGCCGCCTTCCGGGGCATGCCGGGAAGGCGCATCTGCCGGGTCACACGGCGTGGCGGGTTGGCGGCGACAATGCGATAATGGCCGTTTGCGCACTGGCGCAGACGGCCATTTTCTTTTTTCGGCGAGCAGTCTCGCGGATCTTTTCGCCGATTTCCGCGCGATTCCTTTTTTCTCGCGCCCGCTTCCAGGACCTCACATGCGCGTCTTTAATTTCTCCGCCGGCCCGGCGGCCATGCCCGAAGAAGTGCTGCGCCAGGCAGCCGACGAGATGCTGAACTGGCACGGCAGCGGCATGAGCGTGATGGAAATGAGCCATCGCGGCAAGGAATTCATGTCGATCCACGAGGAAGCGCTTACCGACCTGCGCGAATTGTTGCAGGTGCCGGCAAGTCATCGCATTCTGTTCCTGCAAGGCGGCGGTCTCGGCGAAAACGCGATCGTGCCGATGAACCTGCTCGGCGCGAAACCGCGTGCGGATTTCGTCGTCACCGGTTCGTGGTCGCAAAAGTCATTCAAGGAAGCGCAGAAATACGGCAGCGTGCATCTGGCCGCGAGCGGCCAGACCGCGGAAGGCTTTACGCGCGCACCGGCGCGCGCGGAATGGCAACTGTCGGACGATCCCGCTTACGTGCATCTGTGCACGAACGAGACCATTCACGGCGTCGAAACCTTCGAGATTCCCGACCTCGGCGATATTCCGCTCGTTGCGGACGCGTCGTCGCACATCCTGTCGCGCCCGATGGACATCGCCAAATACGGCGTGCTGTTCGGCGGCGCGCAGAAGAACATCGGCATGGCCGGCGTGACGGTCGTGATCGTGCGCGAAGATATGCTCGATCGCGCGATGCCGATCTGCCCATCGGCGTTCGAATGGAAAACCGTCGCCGAGAACAATTCGATGTACAACACGCCGCCCACCTACGCGATCTATATCGCCGGGCTCGTGTTCAAGTGGTTGAAGAAGCAGGGCGGCCTCACTGCAATGGAAGCACGCAACCTCGAAAAGTCGAGGTTGCTGTACGACACGATCGACTCGAGCAGCTTCTATCTGAACAAGGTCGAGCGTGGCTCGCGCTCGCGGATGAACGTGCCGTTCTTCCTCGCCGACGAGTCGCGCAACGAAGATTTCCTGTCCGGCGCGAAAGCGCGGGGATTGGTGCAGCTAAAGGGCCACAAGTCCGTCGGCGGCATGCGGGCGTCGATCTATAACGCCGTCCCGCTCGAAGGCGTCAAAGCGCTTGTCGAATACATGAAGGAATTCGAGCAGCGCAGCGCCTGAGTCGGTTGACTCGCAGGCGCGCGCATCTTTTCCCGCAGTTACCCGGCAGGACCGTTTTCACGCATGGACGACGAACTCAATACCCGACTCAAACCTCTGCGCGATCGTATCGACGCGCTCGACGCGCAGTTGATCGCGCTCCTCAATCAGCGTGCATCGGTCGCGCTCGAAGTGGGCGAGATCAAGAAGCATTTCAACGCGCCGGTGTTCCGGCCGGAGCGCGAGATGCAGGTGATCGCGCGCTTGCAGGAAATGAGCGAAGGGCCGCTCGCGGGCGAGCATATCAACGCGATCTGGCGCGAGATCATGGCCGCGAGCCGCGCGCTCGAGAAGACCATCAGGGCCGCCTATCTCGGGCCGGTCGGTACCTATAGCGAACAGGCGATGCACGAATACTTCGGTCAGTCGATCGAAGGGCTGCCGTGCCCGTCGATCGACGAAGTGTTCCGCTCGGTCGAAGCGGGTGCCGCCGAATACGGCGTCGTGCCGGTCGAGAATTCGACCGAGGGCGCGGTGTCGCGCACGCTGGATCTGCTACTGCAAACGCAACTGATCATCGGTGGCGAACTCGCGTTGCCGATCCACCACAATCTGCTCACCCAGAACGGCCTCGCCGGCGTTACGCGCGTGTGCGCGCATGCGCAGGCGCTCGCGCAGTGTCAGCGCTGGCTGTCGACGAACGCGCCGCATCTGCAGCGTCAGGCCGTGGCGAGTAATGCGGAAGCCGCGCGGATGGCGGCCGAAGATCCGACCGTCGCGGCGATCGCGGGCGATCGCGCCGCGATCCATTACGGCTTGCAGGTTACCAACGCGCTGATCCAGGACGATCCGCACAACCGCACGCGCTTCGTGATGATCGGCAAGCAGCCGACCGGCCCGAGCGGTCACGACCAGACCTCGTTGATCGTGTCGGTGATGAATGAACCGGGCGCGGTGTTCAAGCTGCTCGAGCCGCTCGCGCGTCACGGCGTGTCGATGACGCGTTTCGAATCGCGTCCGGCGCGCGTCGGCACGTGGGAGTACTACTTCTACATCGACGTCGAGGGCCATCGCGATGACGCGGCCGTGGCGGCCGCGCTGGCGGGGCTCGGCGAGAAGGCCGCGTTCCTGAAGATACTCGGCTCGTATCCGCGCGCCCGCTGACGGGATGTCGGCACCGGAGTCCGGCGGACGTCGAATGCGCCGCCTATCCATTATTTCCGCATGTTTCCAATATTCATTGTCGTTCGGAGATTTTCATGACAGCGTCTTTCGGCCCTTCCTACGTGCGTGCGATCGCGCCGTATATAGCCGGCAAACCGATTTCGGAAGTGGCCCGCGAGTTCGGTCTCGAAGAGGCGAGCATCGTGAAGCTGGCATCGAATGAGAATCCTCTTGGCATGCCGGAATCGGCCCAGCGCGCGATGGCGCGGGCAGTCGCCGATCTCGGCCGCTATCCCGACTCGAACGGCTTCGAGCTGAAGGCCGCATTGAGCGCGCGTTACGGCGTGCCGGCCGGGTGGATTACGCTCGGCAACGGCAGCAACGACATTCTTGAACTCGCCGCGCATGCATACGTCGAGAAGGGACAGTCGGTCGTGTTCTCGCAGTATTCGTTCGCGGTCTACGCGCTCGCGACGCAAGGAGTCGGCGCGCGCGCGATTGTTGTGCCGGCCGTGCGCCGTGGTCACGACCTCGACGCGATGCTCGCCGCGATCGCCGACGACACGCGTCTCGTCTTCATTGCGAATCCGAATAATCCGACCGGTACGTTCGTCGACGGTCCGGCGCTCGAGGCGTTTCTCGACGAGGTGCCGCGCCATGTGGTCGTCGTGCTCGACGAGGCATACACCGAGTATCTGTCGGCGGACAAGCGTTACGACTCGATCGCATGGGTGCGCCGCTACCCGAACCTGCTCGTGTCGCGCACGTTCTCGAAGGCATTTGGCCTCGCGGGTCTGCGCATCGGCTTTGCGATCGCGCAGCCCGAATTGACCGATTTGCTGAACCGTTTGCGTCAGCCGTTCAACGTGAACACGCTCGCGCAAGCCGCGGCGATCGCCGCGCTGAACGACAACGCGTTTCTCGAGAAGAGCGCGGCGCTGAACGCACAGGGCTATCGCCGTCTGACCGACGCATTCGATAAGCTCGGCCTCGAATATGTGCCGTCCGAAGGCAACTTCGTGCTCGTGCGCGTCGGCGACGACGACGCTGCCGGTGCCCGCGTGAACCTCGCATTGCTGAAGCAGGCCGTGATCGTGCGTCCGGTCGACAACTATGGTTTGCCGCAGTGGCTGCGAATCACGATCGGCCTGCCGGAGGAAAACGAAGCTTTCCTCGCGGCGCTTGAAAAGACGCTGGCCGAGCCTGCCGCCGCGTAAATATCGATCCTTTGACCCGCGCGTCCGCCAGACAGGAGTGGCGCGCTTATTTTGTTGACCGACGTGGCCGCGTTTTCTTTTGACAAGCTGGTGATTTTCGGTGTCGGCCTGATCGGCGGATCGCTCGCGCGCGCATTGCGCGAACGCAGCGAGGTCGGCGGGGCGCGCACGGTGATCGGCGTCGGGCGGACATCCGCGTCGAGCGAGCGGGCGCTGGCGCTCGGTGTAATCGACGGCGCGGCGGCGCTGCATGACGATGCCGCCTTGCGCGACGCGCTCGCGGGTGCGGATTGTGTGCTGCTCGCGGCCCCCGTCGCGCAGACGCAGCCGTTGCTCGAGCGCATCGTGCCGTATCTGGAAGCGCACACGATCGTCACCGATGCCGGCAGCAGCAAGTCCGACGTGGTCGCCGCGGCGCGCGCGGCGCTCGGCGCGCGGATCGGCCAGTTCGTGCCGGGCCATCCGATCGCGGGCCGCGAGTCGAGTGGTGTCGATGCCGCATTGCCTGACCTGTACGTCAACCGCAACGTGGTGCTGTGTCCGCTGCCGGAGAATGAGTCGGCGGCGGTCGCGCGCGTCGCCGCGATGTGGCGCGCCACCGGTGCGCTCGTGCGCGAAATGGCACCGGAGCAGCACGACCGCGTGTTCGCGTCGGTCAGTCATCTGCCGCACGTGCTGTCGTTCGCGCTCGTCGAGCAGATTCTCAACTCGCCCGATGCCGAGTTGAAATTCTCGTTCGCGGCGGGCGGATTTCGCGACTTCACGCGCATCGCCGCGTCGAGCCCGGAAATGTGGCGCGACGTGTGCGTGGCCAACCGCGCGGCGCTGCTCGACGAACTCGACGCGTACACCGCGGTACTCGCGCGCCTGCGCGCGGCGATCGAAGCCGCCGACGGCGCCGCGCTCGAAGCCGTGTTCACCCGCTCGCGCGTCGCGCGCAGCCAGTGGCAGGAGCAGCGCGCAGCCGGTGTCGCCGGCAGTGACGCGTCGAAATAACCGGAAACTGGACTCATCATGGAATTCCTCGATCTCGGACCTTTTTCCCGTGCGTCCGGCACGGTTCGTCTGCCCGGCTCGAAGAGCATTTCGAACCGCGTGCTGCTGCTCGCGGCGCTTGCCGAGGGTGAGACGACGATCACGAACCTGCTCGACTCCGACGACACCCGCGTGATGCTCGACGCGCTCGAAAAGCTCGGCGTGCGTCTGAAGCGCGACGGGGATACTTGCGTCGTGACCGGCACGCGCGGCGCGTTCACCGCGCGCACGGCCGATCTGTTTCTCGGCAATGCCGGCACGGCGGTGCGTCCGCTGACCGCGGCACTGGCCGTCAACGGTGGCGACTACCGGATTCACGGCGTGCCGCGCATGCACGAGCGGCCGATCGGCGATCTCGTTGACGGCTTGCGCCAGATCGGCGCGAAGATCGACTACGAGCAGAACGAAGGCTATCCGCCGCTGCGGATCCGCCCCGCGCAGATTGCCGCCGACGCGCCGATCCACGTGCGCGGCGACGTATCCAGCCAGTTCCTGACCTCGCTCCTGATGACGCTGCCGCTGTTGCGCACTGCCAGCGGCGCGAGCACCGTGCAGGTCGACGGCGAGCTGATCTCCAAGCCCTATATCGAGATCACGATCAAGCTGATGGAGCGTTTCGGCATCAGGATCGAGCGCCATGACTGGCACCAGTTCGTCGTGCCGGCGGGGCAGCGCTACCAGTCGCCCGGCACGATCATGGTGGAGGGTGACGCGTCGTCAGCGTCGTATTTCCTCGCGGCCGGCGCGCTCGGCGGCGGCCCGTTGAAGGTGGAGGGCGTGGGTCGCGCGAGCATCCAGGGCGATGTCGGCTTTGCCGACGCGTTGATCCGCATGGGCGCGAATCTGCAGATGGGCGAGGACTGGATCGAAGTACGCGGTGTCGGCAACGACCATGGCAAGCTCGATCCGATCGACATGGACTTCAACCTGATTCCCGACGCGGCGATGACGATCGCGGTCGCCGCGTTGTTTGCGGACGGCACGACCACGCTGCGCAACATCGCGAGCTGGCGCGTGAAGGAAACCGACCGGATCGCCGCGATGGCGACCGAACTGCGCAAGGTCGGCGCGAAGGTGCAGGAGGGCGAGGACTTCCTCGTCGTCACGCCGCCTGAAAAACTGATCCCGAACGCGTCGATCGACACCTATGACGATCACCGCATGGCGATGTGCTTCTCGCTCGTGAGCCTTGGCGGCGTGCCGATCCGGATCAACGACCCGAAGTGCGTCGGCAAGACATTCCCCGATTATTTCGAGCGCTTTACGGCGCTCGCCCGACCCTGATTCGCGTGCGAATCGCCTGACGTGCGACCTTTTCGATGAAACCGATCCGTCCCTTTCACCAGACGCCCGTCATTGCGATCGACGGCCCGAGTGCCTCCGGTAAAGGCACCGTAGCCGCGATGGTGGCCGCTAACCTCGGCTTTCACCTGCTCGATAGCGGCGCGCTGTACCGCCTCGCGGCGCTCGCGAGCCTGCGCTACGGCATCGCGGCGGACGACGTCGGGGAGCTCGTCAAGCTGATCGACGATCTCCACATCACGTTCCGCGAAGGGCTCGCGCAGCTCGACGGCGTCGACGTGTCGACCGAAATCCGTGCCGAGGAAGTGGGCGGCCGCGCCTCGGCGATCGCCGTGCACGCGCCGGTGCGAGCCGCGCTGGTGGCGCGTCAGCGGGCGTTCCGCAAGGAGCCGGGGCTCGTCGCCGATGGCCGCGACATGGGCACGGTGATCTTCCAGGACGCCGTGCTCAAGGTGTTCATGACTGCGAGCGTCGAGGCCCGCGCTGCGCGCCGGCATAAGCAATTGATCCAAAAAGGATTTTCTGCTAATATAGATGACTTGCTCCGGGATTTGCGTGAGCGCGACGAGCGTGACAGTCAGCGCGCGGCCGCGCCTCTCAAGCCCGCGGCGGATGCAAGGCTGCTTGATACCTCCGCATTGTCGGTCGACCAGGTGGTCGAGCAGGTGGTGCAGTGGTATGAAGCGCTGGTTCCGCATGCGTGACTTCGATATAAGTGACGCATCGTGTAACCGGTGGTCAATCCGTTGTTGGTAGGTGCTTCGCGATGGTCGCGAAGCGTTGTGTTTAACCCTTTAACCCCGCGTGGCATTCGCGCGTTTGCCGAAGTTGCTGACCGTCCGGTGAGCCAGGCACGGCGAAAACCATGCAAATTCTGATTTTTATGTCCGACCTGCAAACCTCTACCCCGAATACCGAATCTTTTGCGGCTCTGTTCGAAGAGTCGCTGACCAAGCAGGACATGCGCGCTGGCGAAGTGATTTCCGCCGAAGTCGTGCGTGTCGACCACAATTTCGTGGTCGTCAACGCTGGTCTGAAGTCCGAAGCCTACATCCCGCTCGAAGAGTTCCTGAACGACGCGGGCGAGGTAGAAGTGCAGGCGGGCGACTTCGTTTCCGTCGCGATCGATGCCCTGGAAAACGGCTATGGCGACACGATCCTGTCGCGTGACAAGGCGAAGCGTCTGGCTTCGTGGCTGTCGCTGGAAAAGGCGCTCGACAACAACGAACTCGTGACCGGCACGATCACGGGCAAGGTCAAGGGTGGCATGACCGTCATGGTCAACGGCATCCGCGCGTTCCTGCCGGGTTCGCTGGTTGACACGCGTCCGGTCAAGGACACGACCCCGTACGAGGGCAAGACTCTCGAATTCCGCGTCATCAAGCTCGATCGCAAGCGTAACAACGTGGTGCTGTCGCGCCGCGCCGTGATCGAAGCGACCCAGGGCGAAGAGCGCGCGAAGCTGCTCGAGACGCTGAAGGAGGGCGCGATCGTCGAAGGCGTGGTCAAGAACATCACCGACTACGGTGCATTCGTCGACCTCGGCGGCATCGACGGTCTGCTGCACATCACCGACATCGCATGGCGTCGCGTGCGTCACCCGAGCGAAGTTCTGTCGGTTGGCCAGGAAGTCACCGCGAAGATCCTCAAGTTCGACCAGGAAAAGAACCGCGTTTCGCTCGGTATCAAGCAACTGGGCGACGATCCGTGGGAAGGCATCTCGCGCCGTTACCCGTCGGGCACGCGTCTGTTCGGTAAGGTCACCAACATCACCGACTACGGCGCATTCGTCGAAGTGGAATCGGGCATCGAAGGCCTCGTCCACGTGTCGGAAATGGACTGGACCAACAAGAACGTTGCTCCGTCGAAGGTTGTCCAGTTGGGCGACGAAGTCGAAGTCATGGTTCTCGAAATCGACGAAGACCGCCGTCGTATCAGCCTCGGCATGAAGCAGTGCAAGCCGAACCCGTGGGACGACTTCAGCCGCAACTTCAAGAAGGGCGACAAGATCAGCGGCGCCATCAAGTCGATTACCGACTTCGGCGTGTTCATCGGTCTGCCGGGCGGCATCGACGGTCTGGTTCACCTGTCGGACCTGTCGTGGAGCGAAACCGGCGAGGAAGCCGTTCGCAAGTACAAGAAGGGCGACGAAGTGGAAGCGATCGTTCTCGGCATCGACGTCGAGAAAGAGCGCATTTCGCTTGGTATCAAACAGCTCGAAGGCGACCCGTTCAGCAACTACGTTGCAATGAACGACAAGGGTTCGATCGTCGACGGTACCGTCAAGTCGGTGGATGCGAAGGGCGCTGTGATCCAGTTGTCGGGTGAAGTCGAAGGCTACCTCCGTGCTTCGGAAATCGCTCAGGACCGCGTGGAAGATGCTCGCAACGTGCTGAAGGAAGGCGACAAGGTCAACGCGATGGTCATCAACATCGATCGCAAGTCGCGCGGCATCAACCTGTCGATCAAGGCGAAGGATTCGGCTGAGCAGCAGGAAGCCATCCGTGGCCTCGCTGCTTCGGATTCGAGCGCAGCCGCTACCGGCACGACGAACCTCGGCGCGTTGCTGAAGGCCAAGCTCGACGGCCAGAACCAGTAAGTCTGAGAGGTCTGCTGCAGTATGACCAAATCGGAATTGGTCGCCCAACTGGCTACGCGATTTCCGCAGCTTGTTCTCAAAGATGCGGATTTCGCGGTGAAGACGATGCTCGATGCGATGTCGGAGGCGCTTGCCAAAGGTCATCGCATCGAAATTCGCGGCTTCGGCAGCTTCGGCCTCAACCGCCGTCCATCTCGCGTCGGACGCAATCCGAAGTCGGGCGAAAAGGTGCTGGTACCCGAGAAGTACGTACCGCACTTCAAGCCGGGCAAGGAATTGCGCGAGCGGGTGGATCGCCGCGCGGGTGAGCCGTTGAAGGCCGAAGAGCCGGATGACGACCTGTAAATGCCCCGCTATGCGTCCTGGAGCGTGGCAAAGCCAGCGTCAGCGGCCAACGCCCAATCGGCAAAAGACCAGAAAAAGCGCCTTCGGGCGCTTTTTTTTCGTCCGTGCCGCGCAGGTCGCGTGCCACAGGCCGCTCTGTGCGGGCAACCACCGGTACCCTCGGCCGGCACGTGCTGCCCAGCCGCGAGGGCTTCAATTACAATACGGGTCACTTCGGCGCGGGCAACACCTTGGCGCGACGCGTCATCAAGCCGGCGTCCCCGCAACTGCCGTCAAGAGATCTATTCATGAAATTTATCGTCTGGCTGATCCGTGTTCTGGTGTTCGTGCTGCTGCTGGTGCTGGCGCTCTCCAACACGCAACCCGCTACGCTGAATTTCCTCGCCGGCTACGCCTGGTCGGCGCCTTTGATTCTGATTGGCCTCGCGTTCTTCGTAGTCGGCTTGCTGGCGGGGCTCGTGTCGGCGATGCCGGCCGTCGTGCGCTTGCGTATGGAGAACGGCCGCCTCAGGCGCGAGTTACGGGTGGTACGCGAGACTCCGGCTGTCGTCGAACAGCCGCCGCTGCCGCCGCTGATCTGAGCTGTCCCGCGCCGCGCGCCTGAGCGCGGCTTTTCGTTTCCGCTTTCCCGCACATTTGCATTAATCGCATGGATCTAGACTTCTGGTGGCTGCTCGTCATACCTGTCGCGTTCGCGTTCGGCTGGATGGCCGCGCGCTACGACCTCAAGACGCTGCTCTCCGAAAGCGCCAATCTGCCGCGTTCGTATTTCCGCGGACTGAATTTCCTGCTCAACGAGCAGCCTGACCAGGCGATCGATGCGTTTATCGAAGTGGTCAAGCTCGATCCCGAAACGGTCGAGCTGCATTTCGCGCTCGGCAATCTGTTCCGGCGCCGCGGCGAAACGGACCGCGCGATTCGCGTGCATCAGAATCTGCTAAGCCGCGCGGACCTGCCGGTCAGCGAACGCGATCATGCGCTCTACGAGCTCGGACAGGACTTCCTGAAAGCAGGCCTGCTCGACCGCGCCGAGGAAACCTTTCGCTCGCTTCAGGCCGGCGACTACGCATTAGGCGCACAACGCGCGCTGCTCACGATCTACGAAATCGAGAAGGACTGGGTCAAGTCGATCGACACCGCGCGCCATCTCGAAACGATGGGCGCACCGTCGCTCGACAAGGAAATCGCGCAGTTCCATTGCGAACTCGCGCAGGAAGCGTTGCAGCAGAAAAAGCCGGACGAGGCACGCCGTCAGCTTGGACTCGCGCTGAAGGCCAACCCGACCAACGTGCGCGCGACGATCCTGTTCGGCGATGTCGATGCGGCTGGCGGCGCGCCGGAAGCGGCGATCGCGCAATGGCGTCGCGTCGAGGAGCAGAACCCGGCGTATCTGCCGCTCGTCGCCGAGAAGATCATGAAGGCATACGAGGCGCTCGGCCGCGCGCAGGAAGGCGCCGATCTGCTCACCACCTGGGTCGACCGTCATCCGAGCAACGATCTGCTCGACGTCGCGTATCAGCACGTCGCGTCGTTGCGCGGTACCGACGCCGCTCATGCACTCGCGCGCTCGCAGATGCAGAAGTCGCCGAATCTGGCCGGCATGACGCGTCTGCTCGAGGCGCAGCAGGCCGTTGCTGAAGAACCGCGGCGCAGCGAGCTCGAACTGATGCACACGCTGATCCGCCAGCGCACCAAAAATTTGCCGCGGTATACGTGCCAGAATTGCGGTTTCAGGGCGCGGCTTTTCTACTGGCAGTGCCCGGGTTGCAGCGGTTGGGAAACCTATGCGCCGCGTCGCGTCGAACCGATCACGGCGCCGAACTGATGCCGCGCCGGCCGGGCTGGCAATCGCGGTGGTGATAAAGGCACTGCCGCCGCGTCGCGCGGCCGGCATGCGCAGCGAGTCCGCCGCCAGCCACACGACCGGTGGCCATCACCGGAATCTTCTATCGGAAAGCGTATGAAAATCACCATTATCGGCACGGGCTACGTGGGCCTCGTCACCGGCGCATGTCTTGCCGAAATCGGCAATGACGTGTTCTGTCTCGATGTCGATCCGCGCAAGATCGAGATTCTCAACAACGGCGGCGTACCGATTCACGAGCCCGGTCTGCAGGAGATCATCGCCCGCACGCGCGCAGCCGGCCGGATCACGTTTTCGACCGATGTCGCGGCCAGCGTCGCGCACGGCGACGTACAGTTCATCGCGGTCGGCACACCCCCCGACGAGGACGGCTCGGCCGATCTGCAATATGTGCTCGAGGCGGCCCGCAACATCGGCCGCACGATGAACGGCTTCAAGGTGATCGTCGATAAATCGACGGTGCCGGTCGGCACCGCGCAGCGCGTGCGCGCGGTGATCGAGGAAGAGCTGGCCAAACGGGGTCTCACGGGCAGCGCGCAGCATCGCTTCTCGGTCGTGTCGAACCCCGAGTTCCTGAAAGAAGGCGCGGCCGTCGACGACTTCATGCGTCCCGACCGCATCGTGATCGGCATCGACGAAGACGAACCGGGCCAGCGCGCGCGCGAACTGATGAAGCGTCTGTACGCGCCATTCAACCGCAATCACGAACGCACGCTGTACATGGACGTGCGCTCCGCCGAATTCACGAAATACGCGGCCAACGCGATGCTCGCCACGCGCATCTCGTTCATGAACGAGATGTCGAATCTTGCCGACAAGGTCGGCGCGGATATCGAAGCGGTGCGCCGCGGCATCGGATCCGACCCGCGCATCGGCTATCACTTTCTTTATGCGGGCTGCGGCTATGGCGGCTCGTGCTTTCCGAAGGACGTGCAGGCGCTGATCCGCACCGCGAGCGAAAGCGGCCACAATCTGCGGATTCTCGAAGCGGTCGAGGAAGTGAACCACGAGCAGAAGGACGTGCTGGTGCGCAAGATCACCGCGAAGCTCGGCGACGATCTGAGCGGCCGCGCGTTCGCGGTGTGGGGCCTCGCGTTCAAGCCGAATACCGACGACATGCGCGAGGCGCCGAGCCGGCGCGTGATCGGCGAGCTGCTCGCGCGCGGTGCGACGGTGCGCGCGTACGATCCGGTCGCGGTCGACGAAGCGCGCCGCGTGTTCGCGCTCGATCTGCACGCGGCACCGGCGCAGCTCGCGCGCCTCACGTTCGCGGGCACGCAGGACGAAACGCTGAGCGGCGCCGACGCGCTCGTGATCGTGACCGAATGGAAGGAATTCAAGAGTCCGGATTTCGTGCACCTGAAATCGGTGCTGAAGACGCCGCTGATTTTCGACGGCCGGAATCTGTACGAACCGGATGCGATGACCGAACTCGGCATCGACTATCACGCCATTGGACGCCCCTATGCCCAACCCTCTGAACTTCCGGCCGATGCCTGAGACCGTGCCCGCTGCCTCCGTATCCACACCGGCGCCCAAGCTCACGATCGTGCCGCGCGCGCAGCTCAACGCGGCGCGCGTGCTCGTGGTCGGCGACGTGATGCTCGACCGCTACTGGTTCGGCGACGTGAGCCGCATCTCGCCGGAAGCGCCGGTGCCGGTCGTGCACGTGCAGCGTCAGGAAGACCGCCTCGGTGGCGCCGCGAACGTCGCGCGCAACGCGGTCGCGCTCGGCGCGCAGGCGGGCTTGCTGTGCGTGGTCGGCCACGACGAGCCCGGCGAGCGGATCGTGCAACTGCTCGGCGAAAGCGGCGTGACGCCGCATCTCGAACGCGATCCGGCGCTGCTCACGACGATCAAGCTGCGCGTGCTGTCGCGTCAGCAGCAACTGCTGCGCGTCGACTTCGAAAACTCGCCGACGCACGAGGTGCTGCTCGCGGGGCTCGCGCGCTTCGACGAATTGCTGCCGTCGCACGACGTGATCCTGATGTCCGATTACGCGAAGGGCGGCCTCACGCACGTCACGCAGATGATCGCGAGGGCGCACGCGGCCGGTAAGCCGGTACTCGTCGATCCGAAGGGCGACGAGTGGGAACGCTATCGAGGCGCGACGCTGATCACGCCGAATCGCGCGGAGCTGCGTGAGGTCGTCGGTCAGTGGAAGTCCGAAGAGGATCTGATTGCGCGCGTCACGAAGCTGCGCGCCGAACTCGAATTCAAGGCGCTGCTGCTCACGCGCTCGGAAGAGGGCATGACGCTCTTCTCCGACGACGGCATCCTGCACGCATCGGCCGTTGCACGCGAAGTGTATGATGTGTCGGGCGCGGGCGACACCGTGATCGCGGCGCTCGCCGCGATGCTCGGCGCGGGTCTGTCGCTCGTCGATGCGGTCGGGCTCGCGAATCGCGCGGCCGGCATCGTGGTCGGCAAACTCGGCACCGCCACCGTCGACTACGACGAACTCTTTTCCTGATACAGCGCGCCGGGCCCCGCCGTCCCGACGGAGCAGCGGGTCTCGCGCGAGACGCCGACAGAACCTGTCGATCGGAGTGAACGCTTTAGCGCGCTGACTCCGATCCCATGCAACGCTCACTATCGCAGGATCATCATGACCGTCATCGTCACCGGCGCGGCCGGTTTTATCGGCAGCAATCTCGTAAAGGCGCTCAACGAGCGCGGCGAACAACGCATCATCGCCGTCGACAATCTCACGCGCGCGGACAAGTTCAAAAATCTGGTCGACTGCGAAATCGACGACTATCTCGACAAGACCGAATTCATCGAGCGCTTCCAGCGCGGCGACTTCGGCCAGGTGCGCGCGATCTTCCACGAAGGCGCCTGCTCGGACACGATGGAAACCGACGGCCGCTACATGATGGACAACAACTATCGCTATAGCCGCGACGTGCTCGACGTCTGTCTCGAGCAGAACATCCAGTTCCTGTACGCGTCGTCGGCGGCAACGTACGGCGGCTCGAGCCGCTTCGTCGAGGAGCGCGAGGTCGAGCAGCCGCTGAACGTGTACGGTTATTCGAAGTTCCTGTTCGACCAGGTGATCCGCCGCGTGCTGCCCACCGCGAAGAGCCAGATCGCGGGCTTTCGCTACTTCAACGTATACGGTCCGCGCGAAACGCACAAGGCGCGCATGGCGTCGGTCGCGTTTCATAACTTCAACCAGTTTCGCGCCGAGGGCAAGGTCAAGCTGTTCGGCGAATACAACGGCTATGCGGCCGGCGAGCAGACGCGCGATTTCGTGTCGGTCGAAGACGTCGTGAAGGTCAACCTGTTCTTCTTCGACAACCCGGACAAGTCGGGCATCTTCAATCTGGGCAGCGGCCGCGCGCAGCCGTTCAACGACATCGCGAGCACGGTGGTCAACACGCTGCGCGCGCTGAACAACGAGTCGGCGCTGTCGCTCGCGGAGCTCGTGCAGCGCGGGCTGATCGAATACATTCCGTTCCCCGACGCGTTGCGCGGCAAATATCAGTGCTTCACGCAGGCCGATCAGTCGAAGCTGCGCGCGGCCGGCTACGACGCGCCGTTCCTGAGCGTGCAGGAAGGCGTCGATCGCTACGTACGTTGGCTATTCGGCCAGGTGTAAATATTTCGGAAGCCTCTTTAAACTGGAATCTCCTGGCCGGTGATGGTCGCCGGCCAGTGGCAAAAGGGAGATTCCAATATGTTTCGAAAAGTACTGGTTACCGCGGCTATGCTCGCCGCTTTCGGCCACGCGTATGCGGCGGTCGACGTCAACACCGCCAACGAGGACGCGCTGCGCGGCATCAGAGGCATCGGTCCCGCTAAGGCGAAAGCCATTCTCGACGAGCGCACCGCGCACGGTCCGTTCAAGGACGCGGCCGATCTCGGCAAGCGCGTCAAGGGCATGGGCGGGCATACCGTCGAGCGCCTGCAGGCGGAGGGTCTCGCTGTCGGTCCGGCTGGCGCGGCTACTGGCACGCAGGTTGCGGCGGCTGCACAGTCCGGCGACGCGGCCGTTCCGGCCGCCGCGCAGAAAAACGGCGCCACAGTGGCGGTGAAGAAGTAAGCGGACGCGGGCCGTGCGTGCGTAGTGGCTCCCCCCAGTAGGGCTTGCAGGCGCGCATGGTCCGCCAAAATTTCCTCTTTCGTTTTCTCCTTCGTGGTCGGAGTGTACCCACACTCCTTTAGCTGTTACCCGTGACTGGCTCCCGCGGTCTTCGGCCGCGGGCTTTTTGCACGCCCGATGCATGCATCCATGCGGGCAGCAGGGCCGCGCGGCAGCATCGGACATGGTGGTTTAGAATCGATGAGTTAAACCCAAATTCGCGCATTGACAGCTTCTGAACCCGAGATATGGCATACAAAACGATTGAAGACACGATCGGCAATACGCCGCTCGTGCAACTCGTCCGGCTCACTGACGACGAGATCCGCGGCCGCAACAACGTGGTCCTCGCGAAGCTCGAGGGCAACAATCCCGCGGGGTCGGTGAAGGACCGCCCGGCTTTGTCGATGATCAAGAAGGCGGAAGCGCGCGGACGCATCAAGCCGGGCGACACGCTGATCGAATCGACGAGCGGCAATACCGGCATCGCGCTCGCCATGGCGGCCGCGATTCGCGGCTATAAGATGGTGCTGATCATGCCGGAGGATCTGTCGGTCGAGCGCCGTCAGAGCATGGCCGCCTACGGCGCGCAGATCATTCTCACGCCGGTCAAGGGTGGTATGGAATACGCACGCGATCTGGCCGAGCAGATGCAGCGCGAAGGCAAGGGCATCATTCTCGATCAATTCGCGAACCCGGACAATCCGGCCGCGCATATCGAAGGCACGGGCCCGGAGATCTGGCACGACACCGAAGGGCGCATTACGCACTTCGTTTCGTCGATGGGCACGACCGGCACGATCATGGGCGTGTCGACGTATCTGAAAACGCAGAATCCTCAGATCGAGATCATCGGCGCGCAGCCGGAAGAGGGCTCGCGCATTCCGGGCATCCGCAAATGGCCCGAAGCGTATCTGCCGAAAATTTTCGACCGCAGCCGCGTCGATCGCGTCGAGAACGTGAGCCAGGCCGCGGCCGAGGCGATGGCGCGCCGGCTGGCGTCGGTCGAAGGCATCTTCGCCGGTATTTCGTCGGGTGGCGCGTGTGAAGTCGCGCTGCGCATCGCGCGTCAGGTCGAGAACGCGACGATCGTGTTCATCGTCTGCGATCGCGGCGACCGTTATCTGTCCACGGGTGTGTTTCCCGCGTAAGCGGGACGAACGGCGAGCGCGCCGTCGCCCACCGCGTGAACCAATGAAAAGCGCCGGTCTGGCCGGCGCTTTTTTCATGTCCTTCGACGCTACGCACGCACGGCGCCTCGCAGCGGAACTCACTGCGAATTGGAGTCTGGCTGATTCGCCGGGCCTTGCGACATGGTTCCGTTGTTGACCGCCTTCGCGGCATTGGCCGCATCGATCGCTTCCATCTGCGCCTTGACCTTCTGACCCAACTGATACACCGCGAGCGCATAGAAGAAGCTGCGGTTGTAACGCGTGAGCACATAGAAGTTCTTCAGCCCGAGCACGAACTCGGTGCCGCGCCCCGGCGACGGCAGATCGACTACCGTCACCGGCGTGCTCGCCTCGGCGGCGATATCGACGTTCGGCTCGTTCAGCACGAGCCCGGCGCGCAGCAACTGGTTGAGCGGCCAGCGCGGTTCCGGCTGGCCGTTCGCGGCTGCCTGCGCGACGCCGAGACTGCCGATGTCCGAGCCGATGCGCCACACCACCGGCCGGCCGCTTTCCCAGCCGTTCTGCCGCAGATAATTCGCGACGCTGCCGATCGCATCCGCTTCGCTGGTGCGCAGATCGATGCGCCTGTTGCCGTCGTAGTTCACCGCGTATTGCACGATGCTGCTCGGCAGGAACTGCGGAATGCCGATCGCGCCGGTGTACGAGCCGAGCACCGTGGTCGGGTCGATCTGCGCGTCGCGCGTCCACACCAGATAGTCTTCGAGATTCTTGCGGAAGGTGGCCTGACGGTCCGCGCGATTCGCGGTGTTCGGATAGTCGAAGCTGAGCGTGGTCAGCGCATCGAGCACGCGGAAGTTGCCCATGTAGCGGCCGTAGATCGTCTCGACGCCGATAATGCCGACGATCACCTCCGGCGGCACGCCGAATTCCTGAGCCGCGCGCTGCAGCGTGGCCTGGTTCTCGCGCCAGAACTGCACGCCGGCATTGATGCGCACCGGATCCAGAAAGCGCGCCTGATACGAGCGCCAGTTCTTGATCGCCGGCGTCGGCGACGGCGTGACGAGCTTCACCGCGGTCGCCGAGTAGCTGACGCCGGCAAAGAGCGCGTGCAGCGACGCTTCGTCGAAGTCGTAGCGCGCGACCATCTCGTTGATGAACGCGTCGACATTCGCGTTGTTCGCATAGCGCTGCGGGATGATCTCTTCCTCGAACGTCTGCCCTTGCGGCACCGCCTGCTGAGGCTGGCTCTGCGCGAGCAGCACCGGCGGCTTCTTCGCGGCGCCTTGCGCGCTTGCCGGACCGGCTGCCATGAACATGCACGATGCGACGGACAGGGAGGCGGCGAGGGTGACGAGGCGGAGCCGGTTGCGGGTGGATCGTGCAGACAGGGCAAGCTTGACGGTCATGGTGAGCGGTGAGCGCGATGCGTGGGAGACGAAGAGAGCCAGGAGCGGACAGCGAGTAACGGGTCGGGGCAGTATACCCGACGCCTTTTGCAAAACCGTGCCGAATGTGCCACAGCGGCGCCCTGTGGTAACTTGATGAATATTGGCGCGCCGGAGGGCACGCCGCCCCACGGAGACACGCCGCGCGCGCATCGAATGCGCCGCGTCGGAAAAGAGACGCACAACAGAACTATGGCAACAGGCTTCTATTCCCACGCCGACTGTCTGCTGCACGACATGGGGCAGTGGCATCCCGAATGTCCCGCGCGCCTGCAGGCGATCGAGGATCAACTGATCGCGAGCCGCATCGACATGCTGATCGAGCGCGAATCGCCGCCGCTCGCCGACGAAGCCGCGCTGCTGCGCGTGCATACGCAGGCGCACGTCGACTACATCCGCAGCCGCTCGCCCGCGGTGGGCACGGCGGAAATCGATCCCGACACGACGATGAATCCGCACACGTGGCAGGCCGCGTTGCGCGCGGCGGGCGCGGCGGTCGCCGCGACGGACGCGGTGATCGAAGGCCGTTACGACAATGCATTCTGCAGCGTGCGCCCGCCCGGCCATCACGCGGAGCCCGCGCGCGCGATGGGCTTCTGCTTCTTCAACAACGTCGCGATCGCCGCGCGTCATGCGCTCGACGTGCACGGCCTCGCGCGCGTCGCGATCATCGACTTCGACGTGCATCACGGCAACGGTACCGAGGCCGCGTTCTCTGGCGACCCGCGCGTGCTGATGTGCAGCATTTTCCAGCACCCGTTCTATCCGTTCAGCGGCGCCGACAACCAGGCGCCCAACATGTGCAACGTGCCGATGCCGGCGCGCTCCAATGGCATGGCCGTGCGCGAGGCGGTCGATATCCTGTGGCTGCCGCGCCTGCACGACTTCAAGCCGGAGATGGTGTTCATCTCGGCCGGCTTCGACGCGCATCGCGAGGACGATCTCGGCAACATGGGGCTCGTCGAGGACGATTACGCGTGGATTACCGACCAGATCCGCGAGATCGCGAGGCGCTACGCGCGCGGACGAATCGTCAGTTGTCTCGAGGGCGGTTATAACCTGTCGGCGCTCGGGCGCAGCGTGGTGGCGCATGTGCGGGCGCTAGCCGGGATCTGAATCCGCGCCTGTCGCCGCATGCCGGTCGGCGGCAACGGCCGGCATGCGGCGAGCAACTTCAACGCCACGAGGAGCGAGCCATGAACGCCAGCCCCGCCAACCCCGTCAGCGCGTCGCTGGTCGGGATCGAGCACGACGCGTACCGCGTGCCGGGCGTCATGCGCGTGACGATGAACCGGCCCGATGCGTTCAACGCGCTGTCCGAAGCGCTGCTCGACCAGTTGCAACACACGCTGAACGGCATCGCGAAGACCGACGCGCGCGTGGTCGTGATCGCCGGCGCGGGGCGGGCGTTCTGCGCGGGGCACGACCTGAAGGAAATGCGCGCGGCGCCGTCGCTCGCGTACTACCAGCAACTGTTCGCGCGCTGCACGAAGCTGATGATGACGATCCAGCGCATGCCGCAGCCGGTGATCGCGCGGGTGCACGGCATCGCGACGGCGGCCGGCTGCCAGCTCGTCGCGATGTGCGATCTCGCGGTCGCCGCCGATACCGCGCGCTTCGCGGTATCGGGCGTGAACCTCGGGCTGTTCTGCGCGACGCCGTCGGTGCCGCTGTCGCGCAACCTGTCGCGCAAGGCGGCGCTCGAAATGCTGCTGACCGGCGAATTCATCGACGCGGCGCAAGCGCAGCGGCAGGGCCTCGTGAACCGCGTGACCCCGGCCGATGCGCTCGACGAGGAAGTCGCGCGGCTCGCCGCGAGCATCTGCGCGAAGCCGGCCGACGCGGTGAGCGCGGGTAAGGGGTTGTTCTATCGTCAGCTCGAAATGGGCATCGAGGCCGCGTACCAGCTTGCCGGCCAGACGATGGCCTGCAACATGATGGACGACTCGGCGCTCGAAGGCGTGCAGGCGTTCATCGACAAACGCGCGCCGGACTGGAAGCGATAAACGATTGCAGGTATCGGTGCGTTAGCGGTTTGCGGCGCGCCGTTCGTCCACGGTTCCCGCAGGTGAAAGCCGTCGACGCGCTACAGCGTGCCCGCCATCAACTCCGCCCCACCGCCCGCTTTTCAATCCACTCGACCAACGCACTGATCACCCGATCGCGATCGAGATCGTTCATCGTCTCGTGATAGCTGCCCTCGTGCAGCGTGAGCGTCTTGTCCGGCGAGCCGGCATGCGCGCCGAACTCCCGGCTGCCGTCGGGCTCGGTGAGTTTGTCCTCGGTGCCGTGAAACACGAGCAGCGGCATGCGCAGCTTCGCGCGACCACGTTCGATCCGCGCCATCGCGAGCAGCAGCTCGGCACCGGTGCGCGCCGGAATCGCGCCGTGATGCACGAGCGGATCGTTGCGATTGGCGTTCACGACCGGCTGCAGACGCGATAGCAGCGCGGCGTCGATCTTCATCGCCGGGAAGGCTGGGTAGAGCCGGCTGATCACCTGGCTCAGGCTGAGCATCCACTTCGGCACGTCACGGCCCGGCGCGAGCGCGGGGCTCGACAGGATCAGGCCGGCAACGCGTCGGCCGCTCGTATCGAGGCGTTCGATCGCATACAGCGCGGCCACCGCTCCGCCCATGCTGTGGCCCATCAGAAACAGCGGCGCGCAGCTTTGCGCGGCAGCGTCGAGCAACGCATGCGCATCGAGCAGATAGTCGTCGAAACGCTTCACATAGGCGCGCTTGCCGGGTGCGTGGCCATGACCGCGCAGATCGATCGCTACCAGCTCGATGCCCGCCGCGTTGAGCCGGCCGGCCAGCGCCGCGTAGCGGCCGGCATGCTCGGCGAGGCCGTGCAGCAGCGCGACCGTCGCGCGCGTCGGCCCGTTCGGCTGCCAGCTGTAGAGCGGCAACTCGACACCGTCGGCGGTCGTGACCGAGGTGCGCCGCGGCGCGTCGTTATCGAGGCTGCCCGCGCTCGCGCGCACGGTATGGCTCGGGGAGGTCTGCATGGCTGCGATACGTGCTGAAAGGAGGTGGCCCGATCATAGTCGCAGCGGTGGGCCGCATGCGAGTCTCGCGCACCGTGCGGTCCTCTAATGCTCTCAGGTTATGAAAAGATCGGAATTGATTATTAAAGAGTATGTCGACGCTGCGGTAGAATGGCGGCCTCAAATCCCAATAAAAGCAACGGCGGCCGCTTGTCGGGAGCACCATGCTCGCCGGCAGCCTCCGCCGTTTCGTTTTTTCATGATCGAAATTCGTAATATTTCCCAGCGGTTTGCCGGGCCACGGGGCTGGGTCGAGGCACTGCACAACGTCAATCTGTCGATTCCGGCGGGCGAGGTGTTCGGCATCATCGGCCGCAGCGGCGCGGGCAAGAGCACGCTCGTGCGCACGATCAACCTGCTTACACGCCCGTCCGAAGGCAACATCGTCGTCAACGGCCGCGATCTGACGACGCTGCCCGCCGCGCAACTGCGCGAGGCGCGCCGCGAGATCGGCATGATCTTCCAGCACTTCAATCTGCTGTCCTCGCGCACCGTGTACGAGAACGTCGCGCTGCCGCTCGAGCTGGCCGGCATGAAGCGCGACGAAATCGAGGCGAACGTGCTGCCGCTGCTCGATCTGGTCGGGCTGTCGGCGCAGAAGGACCGCTATCCGGCGCAGATCAGCGGCGGCCAGAAGCAGCGCGTGGGCATTGCGCGCGCGCTCGCGAGCAAGCCGAAAGTGCTGCTCTCCGATGAGGCGACCTCCGCGCTCGATCCCGAAACCACGCGCGCGATCCTCGACCTGCTCAAGCGCATCAACCGCGAACTGAACCTGACGATCGTGCTGATCACGCACCAGATGGACGTGATCAAGCAGGTCTGCGACCGCGTCGCGGTGCTCGACGCGGGCCGGGTCGTCGAAGAGGGCAAGGTGATCGACGTATTCCTGCAGCCGCATCACGAAGTGACGCGCGCGCTGATCGGCGACGTGATCGCGCAGGAGCTCCCGCCGGCGATGAAGGCGCGCGTCGCGCAACGGCTGAAGACCGGCAGCGGCCATCTGCTGCGCCTCGCGTTCACGGGCTCGGGTGTCGATCAGCCGATCCTGTCGGAAACGATTCGCCGCTACGAACTCGACTTCAACATCCTGCATGGCCAGATCGACGAGATCCAGGGGCAGGCGTTCGGCTCGCTCGCGGTGCTCGCGGGCGGCGAACCGGCGAAGGTCGCGCAGGCGCTGACGTTCCTGCGCGAACAGGGTGTGGTGGTGGAGGAGCTTTCGCATGTTGAGTGAAATGTTCGATATGTTCGTGCAGTCGTTCTGGGAAACGCTCGTGATGGTGGGCGTGTCCGGACTGATTGGCGCGCTGGTGGGCGTGCCGCTCGGCGTGCTGCTGTATCTGACCGACCGTCAGGGCGTGCTCGAGAACGTCGCCGTGAATCGCGTGATGGGCGTGATCGTCAATGCGGTGCGCTCGACGCCGTTCATCATCCTGCTGGTCGCGGTGATTCCGTTCACGCGGCTCGTCGTCGGTTCGTCGATCGGCACCGCGGCCGCCATCGTGCCGTTGACGATCGCCGCCGCGCCGTTCATCGCGCGTCTGGTCGAGACCGCGCTGCGCGAGGTCGATCGCGGACTGATCGAAGCTGCTCAGGCGATGGGCGCGACCACCCGCCAGATCGTCTTCAAGGTGCTGCTGCCCGAAGCGCTGCCGGGCGTGATTGCGGGTCTCACGATTACGTTTGTGTCGCTGGTCGGCTATTCGGCGATGGCCGGCGCGATCGGCGGCGGCGGGCTCGGCGATCTCGGTATCCGCTACGGCTATCAGCGCTTCCTGCCGGAAGTGATGCTCGCGGTCGTGCTGATCCTGATCGTGTTCGTGCAACTCGTGCAGTCGTTTGGAGATTGGCTCGTGCGTCGTTTGAGCCACAAATAAACAAGGGCTCGTGAAAACCCGCCAGGGGAAGCCCACTAACGGATTTGGAAAGGTCCATCATGCAACGTCGCTTTATTCTCAAGCTGGCTGCCGCGCTCGGCGCGGCCTCGCTGTTCGCCGCCACCGCGGCGCATGCCGAAGACACGATCAAGGTCGGCGTCACCGGCGGTCCGCACGCACAGATCATGGAGGTCGTGAAGACGGTCGCGGCGAAGAACGGGTTGAACATCAAGATCATCGAATTCTCCGACTACGTGCAGCCGAACGCGGCGCTCGCTGGCGGCGATCTGGACGCGAACAGCTACCAGCACGACCCGTATCTCGAAGCGCAGGTGAAGGATCGCGGCTACAAGCTGATCCGTATCGCCGATACGGTCACGTACCCGATGGGCATCTATTCGAAGAAGGTGAAGACGCTCGCCGAATTGCAGCCGGGCGCGAAGATCGCGGTGCCGAACGATCCGACCAACGGCGGCCGCGCGCTTCTGCTGCTGCAGAAGCAGGGCTTGCTAAAGCTGCGCGCCGATGCGGGATTGAAGGCGACGCCGCTCGACATCGTCGAGAATCCGAGGAAGCTGAAGATCGTCGAACTCGACGCCGCGCAGATTCCGCGTTCGCTGGGTGACGTCGACGCCGCCGCGATCAACACCAACTTCGCGATGGAAGCGGGCCTGAAGCCGAAGCAGGATGCAATCGCGCTCGAAGACCCGAAGGGTCCGTACGTGAACATCATCGCGATCCGCGAGGCCGACAGGAACAAGCCGTGGGTCGCGAAGCTCGTCGCGGCCTACCACTCGCCGGAAGTGAAGCAGTTTGTCGACAGTAAATTCGGTGGCTCGGTGATCACCTCCTGGTAATCCGGCAGCTCCCGCGAACCTCGAAGTACATGGCGGTGAAGCGAAACTAGAGGTCTCAGTTGAAACCCGGGGGTTGTCTCCCGGGTTTTTTGGAGATTAAAATAGAACGATCGTTCGATATTGCCGTCACGCCGTAGAGGAGCGATATCCTTTTTCTAGAGCGCCCGCGACAGGCTGCCATGAGGGCAGTCGCTATAATGTTCGTCGGGTTGACGTATTCGTAACTTTGGAGCGTGTGCATGAAAATTCTGGTGCCAGTGAAAAGAGTGGTCGACTACAACGTGAAAGTCCGCGTGAAATCGGACGGCACGGGTGTCGACATTGCGAACGTGAAGATGTCGATGAATCCGTTCGACGAAATCGCGGTTGAAGAAGCCGTGCGTTTGAGGGAAGCGGGCGTCGCGACCGAAGTGATCGCCGTGTCGGCCGGTGTTACGCAGGCGCAGGAAACGTTGCGTACGGCGCTGGCGATCGGCGCGGATCGCGCGATCCTGATCGAATCGAATGAAGACCTGCAGCCGCTCGCGGTCGCGAAGCTGCTCAAGGCGCTCGTGGACAAGG
>NZ_JASGFN010000035.1:0-66370 GCF_047605525.1 Paraburkholderia sp.
GCTCGCGGCAGCCGGCGCGCTCGCGCCGCTGCCGGGCCCGCCCCACGGATGCCAGCGCCACAGCACGACTCCGAGAATGACCAGCGCCGCGACGATCAGTGCAATGGTGCGGCCGCGATGCCGCTTCACCGTGCCGGGCGCGCCGGCTTGCGCACCGCCGGCGGACGGTTGGGAAGCCGGGGCGGCGGGGCGTTGGGTTTCCGGATGCTTTTGTTGTTCGTCCATCGGTTCGGTCAGGTGGCTGGCTTTGTGATGTGAATTGCTCGCGCGGTTGCCATCGTTGAAGGGCGGCGGACCGCGCGCGGGCGGTGTGACAGGCGGTCTCGGCAGCGAGTGCGCCGTGCACGCTGAAGCGCGATGCTACCCGAGGCGCGGGACAGAGATGTTAACGCACCCAAAAGCGCACGCCAAAAGCGCAAGGCGGAATCATCATGGCCAGACAAAGCCCGCTTTCGACCGCGCCGAGGCTTGTTGCGCAAGCTTTCCGCCACAGGATGCGTGATCGTACGTTGCGGCATCTGTAACAGTCCAGCCGTCTATTTTTCGTTTGATTACGAAGGTTACAGGATGTTGGGATATTGTCGGCTGGGCGCGCGCGGCAGTGTAATGCGAGACGGCGCGAGGGCGGATGCGAGTGCAATGCGCGCCGCCGGACTTGCCATTTCAAGCCGTCTTTATGCGTCATTCGTTGAGCCGGCGCCCCGGCGAACCGCCGATTTCCTGCACGATCTTGTCGATGCATTCGAGCAGCGCGGGCGCCGCGTGCGAGATCAGCCAGTCGCGCGGGCACTGATCGGCCGAGCCGCCGCAATTGACCGCGTAGCGCTCGCCCGAAGGCCCGACGAAGCCGAGCGCGATCGCGTTCAGGCCGTCGTACCACTCGCCGGTGGCGATCGCGAAGCCGCGTTCGAGCGTGTCCCTGACCGCGCTTTCGAGTCGGCTCCCCAGGTAGCCCCAATCGTCGCCCTCGGCAGTCTGCAGGCCGGTGAGCAGCCGGTCGCGCTCCGGCTGCGCGAGCGCCGCGAGGTACGCGCGGCCGACGGCGGTGCGCGGAAGGCTCACGCGCGAGCCGATTTCGAGCCGCGACACGAGGACTGCGGAGCGCGGCCGGATCGTGTCGATGACGACCATGTCGTAGCGGTCGCGCACCGCAAGATGCACGGACAGCGCGGTGCGTTCCGCGAGCTCGATCAGGAACGGCCGCGCGCGGGCGCGAATGTCGAAGTTGCGCAGAAAGCCGTTGCTCAGTTCGAGCACCGACGATGTCAGCACGAAACGCTCGCTGTCGGGCAGCCGCAACAGGAAGCCGGCGCTGACGAGCGTCGCGGTGATGCGTGAGACCGTGGGTTTCGGAATTCCGGTCTGCTCGGTGAGCTCGCGATTGCTGAGCGGCGCGTGAGCGGCGGCGACGGCGCGCAGCACGGTCAGGCCGCGGGCGAGCGCGGTCACTTCGTCGCTCGTGCCTTCTTTCTCTTTGGTTTGGGCGGCTTCGATCTGGGTACGGGCGGGGTGATTCATCGTTTTCTGGAACTGTATTTCAGATTATGTGTGCGTAACCCGCTGGTGGCTGGTGGGCGAGACGGCGTCATCGTCTCCACTCCGCGCATAAGCTTACTTTTCATAAGAAGATTCATGGTATCGGAATAAATTTCCGGAACACGCCGGGCCTTCTTATATTTTGCTTGACTTGGTCAGCATAACCATAAAAAATGGAACTTCATTTCGAAAATGATTTCAGCTTCCGCGTTCGCTGTTCACATTATGGGTTTAATGTGAATTGACAGGATTTGTCGTCGACAGGCTACGGCGATTTTCCCGGTTTTCGGCGGCTTCGTTTTCGAATCCCCTCTCTCAGGTTCTAGCACGGCCCTCGGAATGGCTAGAACTTTTTTAAAGCGTCACGGCAACGTGACGCTTTTTTTTTGATGTTTTTCATCAGCGGCGATTTTGCGCCGGTTATCGCTTTACTTTGATATTGCCGACGGGCCGCATCAGTTAAGGGGCATCGAAGGCGGTGACATGGCGAAGCGTGATGCCCCGCTCAATTGTCGGGTCGATTTTCTGGATGAATTGCCGGTGGGTTTTTCAACTCACTGGATGCATCTCCGATACGCTTTACGTGATCCCGAACAGGATTTTGTCGAGCGCGGAGCAATTAATAGCCGGACGGCGCGCTACGACTATATTTCTCGCGACGATCTCAACGCGCCAGCAGCGAAACAGTCGCGATTCCGAGAATCGTCATGACAAGCGAAGCGCTCACGTGAATCACGACTTCGCCCGCCGCCCAGCCGAGCCGGCCGTCCTGCAGACGCTGCACGACTTCGGCGGAGAAGGTCGAGAACGTGGAGAGTCCGCCCATCAGGCCGGTGATGACGAAAAGCCGCCATTCCGGCGCGACTTGCGGCACGCGCGCGAAGCCCGCGATCGCGACGCCGATGATGTAGCCGGCGATCACGTTCGCGGCGAACGTGCCGAGCGGCATGCCGCTAAAAATGCCGTTCAGGCGAATGCCGAGGAACCAGCGGAACAGCGAGCCGAGTGCACCGCCAATGGCGACAGCGAGTAAGGACCAGTACATGGAGAGGTACGGAAACCGGAGTGTCGACAAACCGGTTCATGCGGGCGAGCCGATGCCGCGTCCGCATAGCCGGGCGTAGCAGGCATCATCAGCCCCAGGGGCGGTTAACGGAGAATGCCATCTCCAGCGGCGAAGTCTAACATCGGCACGGGCATTTGGGGACAGGCGGGCTGCGGCGGTGACGCGCAGCGACGGCATTGCGTATCCGCCGCCGGGCTCGCCACGCGGACGGACACTGCGCCCGGCGCCCTCTCACTCCGGCGTCGCCGAAATTTTGTGGATCGACAGATCCGCGCCGTTGTATTCCTCTTCCTGGTCGAGCCGCAGGCCGACCGTCATGCGGATCAGGCCGTACACGACCGTGCCGCCGAGCCCCGACACGACGATCCCGCCGAGGGTGCCGATCACCTGCGAGCCGAACGACACGCCGCCGAGGCCGCCGAGCGCGTGCGTGCCGAAGATGCCGGCCGCAATGCCGCCCCATGCGCCGCACAGGCCGTGCAGCGGCCACACGCCGAGCACGTCGTCGATGCGCCAGCGGTTCTGCACGCAGGTGAACATATAGACGAACAGCACGCCGGCGATGCCGCCCGTCACCAGCGCGCCGAGCGGATGCATGATGTCCGAGCCCGCGCACACCGCGACGAGCCCCGCGAGCGGGCCGTTATACGTGAAGCCGGGGTCGTTGCGGCCGGCGAACCAGGCGGTCAGCGTGCCGCCGACCATCGCCATCAGCGAATTGACCGCGACGAGACCGCTGATCTTGTCGAGCGTCTGCGCGCTCATCACGTTGAAGCCGAACCAGCCGACTGTCAGCACCCATGCGCCGAGCGCGAGAAACGGAATGTTCGACGGCGGATGCGCGGCGATGCCGCCGTCGCGATGGTAGCGTCCGTGGCGCGCGCCGAGCAGCAGCACGGCCGGCAGCGCGACCCAGCCGCCGAACGCATGCACGACCACCGAGCCGGCGAAGTCGTGAAACGGCGCGCCGAACACGTGCGCGAGCCAGCCCTGGATGCCGAAACGGTTGTTCCAGACGATCCCTTCGAAGAACGGATAGACAAAGCCGACCAGCACGAAGGTCGCGAACAGTTGCGGGTTGAATTTCGAGCGTTCGGCGATGCCGCCCGACACGATCGCGGGAATCGCGGCGGCGAACGTCAGCAGGAAGAAAAAGCGCACCAGTCCATAACCGTTGTGCTGGGCAAGCGATTCGGCGCTGCCGAAGAACTGCACGCCATATGCGATCGTGTAGCCGATGAAGAAATACGCGATCGTCGAGACCGAAAAGTCCACCAGAATCTTGACCAGCGCATTGACCTGATTCTTTTTGCGTACCGTGCCGAGTTCGAGGAACGCGAACCCCGCGTGCATCGCCAGCACCATGGCGGCGCCGAGCAGAAGAAACTCGGTATCGGCGCCGGATTTCAGACTTTCCATCGATGTGTCCCGCTTATGCCAAAAAAGTGCGCTATGCGAGCAAGAAGCGGGCCAAAGTTGTGCCGATCGCATCGACACGGTGCAGTCTGGCACCGGGATGGGATCCGATGATGATCTGAGTGTTTCGGAATGAAGCGCGATCCGCACCTTAACGGTGACGATAAGCACAATATATGTGCATATAGCCAGGATCGCACCGGAGATGATCCAACTCGGGGCGCAATATTCGATTTTAATTACAGCTTTATTCCGCATGCTGACGGCCGATGCCCGTGGTGTGGCGGCACTGCCGCCCGCGTCGGCACAGACGCCCGCCGCGACTCGTGCCCCTCTTTGTCTTCCCGCCCAAACGCCGACATAATGTGCCGACCCCGTGCATGATCCGCCGGCTACTTCCTCCAATGTGCACGCATGAGACTGACCACTAAAGGCCTGTTGCTGATCGCGATTCCGGCCGTCTTCGAACTGGCGTTACTTTCCGGGCTGGTGAAGGCGCAGGCCGACACGACGCAGGCGGAGCGCTGGGCGATGCATAGCGAGGACGTGCTGCGTCAGACCACCGCGATTCTCGATCCGGTGCTCGTGGAGTCCGTCGCGTTGCGCGGCGCGGTGCTCGCCAACGACACGCATTTCACGACGCCGGTCGCGGCCTGGGTGGACGTCGACCGGCGCATCGATCAACTGGCCGAGCTCGTCGCCGACAATCCCGCGCAGGTCGAGCGCGTGGTCGAGGTGCGCCAGGCGGCGCAGGCGTACCGCCAGTGGTCGGACCGGATCCAGGACATGCTGCATGCGGGGCGCCGCGCCGATATCCGCGAGCGTTTTCACGACCTCTCCGACGTCGACGTGCTCGATCGCTTCCGCGTGCAGGTCACCGCGTTCCAGGCCGAGGAGCGGCGTATCGACACGCTGCGCGCGAACGCCGCCAGCGCCGCGCGCGAGCGGCAGCAGACGCTGATCGTCGCGGCCGCGCTCGGCTCGCTGCTGTTCGTCGCGCTGGCCGTGTGGCTGTTCACGCGCGGCGTGCGCGGCCGGCTCGCGTTGCTGTCGGACAACGCCGGGCGCCTCGCCGGCAACGAGCCGCTTGCGCCGATCGGCGCGGGCCGCGACGAGATCGCGCGACTCGATCTGACGTTGCACGAGACCAGCCGGCGTCTGCTCGAAGCCGAGCGCATCGAGGCGCGTTTTCATGCGGATCTCGAACGCCGCGCGGCCGAGCTCGCGAGCATCAACGAGACGCTGCGGCAGCAGACCCAGGAAAACGAAATGTTCATCTACAGCGTGTCGCACGATCTGCGCGCGCCGCTCGTGAACCTGCAGGGCTTTTCGAAGGAGCTGATCCGCGCGTGCGACGAGCTGCGCGTGGCGGTGCGCGAATCGTCGCTCGCGGCGGACACGCGGCGGCGGATCGAGCGGATCGTCGAGGAAGACATCGGCGAGGCGCTGCATTATCTGCAGACCGCCGTGCTGCGCGCGTCGCACATCATCGACGCGCTGCTGCGGCTGTCGCGCGTCGGCCGCGTCGAGTACCGGCGCCAGAAAGTCGACGTGCGCGACATCGTGCAGCGCGTCGTCGATGCGATGCAGGGCTCGATCCGCGCGCGGCGCGCGCGCGTGACCGTCGGCGAACTGCCCGCGGTGTGGGGCGATCCGACCGCGCTCGAACAGATCTTTGCGAACCTCGTCGGCAATGCGGTCAATTATCTGGATCCGGCGCGCGCAGGCCGCATCGAAATCGGCACGACGCCCGCGCCACCGGGTGTGCATTCACTGCGCATCTTCTATGTGCGCGACAACGGCCTCGGCATTCCGGCGATCGCGCTGCCGCGTCTTTTCAGTGCGTTTCAGCGTCTGCACGGCAATGCGACGGCCGGCGAGGGCATCGGTCTCGCGCTCGTGCGGCGGATGGTCGAGCGGCACGGCGGACGCGTGTGGGCGGAATCGAAGGAAGGGGCGGGCACGACGTTTTATCTGTCGCTGCCCGAAGCCGGGTTGGCGGCGGCGAATGCGGGAGCGAGAGAGCCGGCGGCCGGGCGGCGGCCGGAAGCGGCCGCGGGTCAGCTTTCACGCGACAAGGGGAGCGGGCGGGCGCAGGCGGATGCACGCGAAATCGCCAATGGAGTTGGCCGATGAAGTTGCGGCGAGCGCCGAACGCGCTCGCCGCCGGACTCAGTGCTCGATCCGCGTGCCGAGCACGACGAAGAACTGCCGCAGCCACTCGGGATGCGCGGGCCACGCGGGCGCGGTGACGAAATTGGCGTCGGTGATCGCGGCGTCGACGGGGATGTCGGCATACTCGCCGCCCGCCAGCTTCACTTCGGGCGCGCAGGCCGGATACGCGGAAATGCGCTTGCCGCGGATCACGTCGGCGGCGGCGAGCAGTTGCGCCGCATGGCAGATCGCGGCGATCGGCTTGCCCGCCTCGGCAAATTGCCGAACCATGTCGATCACCTTCGGATTGAGCCGCAGATACTCCGGCGCGCGGCCGCCGGCAATCGCGAGCGCGTCGTACTGGCGCGGATCGATGTCGTCGAACGTTGCGTTCAACGTGAACTGGTGGCCCGGCTTCTCGGTATAAGTCTGATCGCCCTCGAAATCGTGGATCGCGGTCTTCACACGCTCGCCCGCCTTCCTGTTCGGGCAGACCGCGTCGACGACATGGCCGACTGCCTGCAGCGCCTGAAACGGCACCATCGTTTCATAGTCCTCGGCGAAGTCGCCGGTCAGGAACAGAATCTTCTTTGCCGCCATCGTATGCCTCCAGTTGATCAACGAAACACTGCGCCGAGGTCCGCACGGGCATCGACGCGAGGAGATGCTGACAGATGCTGGTTGATACTCTGGCAGTCTACTCCATCATGTTTGACAGAACCGCGACGAGGTGGGGCGGTGACTGGGGCGCGCGGCGCTTCGGCGGTATCATTGGCGCGTCTTCGCATGCACGAGCCGCCCCGCGCGGCTCCTACCCAAACATGATTTCAGCTCTTTCCTCGTCGTTGCCGCGCCGCGTGGCGTGCATCCTCTTCGTCTTCGGCGCGCTGGCCGCATGCCAGAAGAACGACGCGTCGGCCGGTCAGGTCGCCGGCAAGCTCGACGATGCCGCTCAGGCCGCCGGTCAGAAGCTCGATCAGGCGGCGAGCTACGTCGGCCAGCAGGTCGACGCGACCCGCTCCGCCGCGCAGCAGAACCTCGAATCCGCGTCCGCGCCGTCGATCAGGATCGATCCCGCCGCGCTCGCGTCGAGCGCGCAGGCCAATCTGCAGAACGCGGCGAGCGCGGCCAACGCGCAGCTCGGCAAGGCTGCGTCGATTACCGGCCAGGGTCTCGAAGTGGCGGGGCGCAAGCTGCAGTCGTGGTCGGCGCAGAATTCGGCGTCAGCGGCTGCGGCGAGCGCCTCGACCAGCTCCGCCGATTCTTCCGACGCACAGAAGCAGATGGACAAATGACAGGCGCACGGTTCCATTCCGCGGTTTGACGGCGGAGATAAATGTAATTACCATGGTTACATTTTGTCGTTGCCGGGCGGATTCGCTGTGAACACGAGTAGCCGGTTTGCATTTGCCGTGCATGTGCTCGCACTGCTGTCGTTGCAGGGCGGTGTGCCGCTGTCTTCGGAAATGATCGCGGGCAGCGTGAACACGAATCCCGCGCTGATCCGTCGGCTGCTGGCCATGCTTGCACAAGCGGGACTGACCACGTCGCAGCTCGGCTCGGGCGGCGGCGCGCTGCTCGCGCGGCCGCCCGAGCAGATCACGCTGCTGGAGGTGTATCACGCGGTGGAAGATGCTCAGTTGCTCGCGCTGCATCGCGAGGATCCGAATCCGGCGTGCATGGTAGGACGCCATATCCAGGGCGTGCTGCGCGGTGTCATCGACGAAGCGCAGCGGGCCATGGAGGCATCGCTTGCCGCGCGCACACTCGCCGATACGACGGCCGACGTGGTGCGGGCGGAAAAGCAGCGCGAGCGCAGGCGTCGCGCGCAAGCGTGACGCCGCGGGAATGAGCGGGCGGCAATAAACGGCAGAAGGCGGACAGAAAGCAGTATCGGTGGCGCGTGTCGGGCGGTTGCGGCACGCGCGCCTGAAAAAACGGACGGGGTGAACACCCCGTTTTTTTCCACTCTATATGTAACTTTTGTGGTTACATATATCGACATCAGGAGTACGGTGAAATGAGCCAGCAACTCAAGATCGCATTGTTTGGAGCAACCGGCATGATCGGTTCGCGGATTGCCGCCGAGGCCGCGCGTCGCGGGCATCAGGTGACGGCGCTCGTGCGCGACCCGGCGCGCGTGCCGGCCGGCGTCGCGAATCTGCACGCCGCGCGCGCCGATCTGCTCGACGCCGCGAGCGTCGGCGCGGCGGTACGCGGTCACGACGTCGTGGCGAGTGCGTATGCGCCGCCGCCAAGCGACCTCGCGACGCTCAGCAGCGCGACGCAGGCGCTAGTCGAGGGCGTGCGCGCGGCGGGTCTGAAGCGCCTCGTGGTGGTGGGCGGCGCGGGCTCGCTCGAAGTCGCGCCGGGCAGGCAACTGGTCGACACGGAAGGTTTTCCGGACGCCTATAAGGCAATCGCGCTCGCGCACCGCGACGCATTCGACTACTACCGCGGCGTCGCCGATCTCGACTGGACGTTCTTCGCGCCGGCCGCGCTGATCGCGCCGGGCGAGCGCACCGGCAAGTTCCGCACGGGCGCCAGCACGCTGATTGCCGACGCGGATGGCAATAGCCGCATTTCCGCGGAAGACTATGCGATCGCATTCGTCGACGAACTGGAACAGGGCCGTTTCATCCGGCAGATCGCGACGGCGGCGTACTGACGGGGACCGGTGCCGGCGGCGTTGCGCTGCCTTACGCCCGCAGCACGCGAATGCATAATGCGTGATGCGTGATGCGTGATGCGTGATGCGTGATGCGTGAATGCGTAAAGCCGTCGCCCGGCCGGCATACATTCCACCGCACACCCATTACCGCCCGCGCAAGCACACTAACAATCGGTTACGCATGTTCGGGCGCGCCGGGCGCAACTGCGGCTACACTGGCGTCTTCCGTTTTCTTGCGGATTGCCATGCAGTCATGCCCGTTGCGGCGTGAGTCCGAGGCTGCGCCGTCTGATGGCGCGCAGCAGCCGGCGACCCGCGCCGCCCCTCATTTTTCCTCCGACCCCACCGCCCGCACGACTCGCCGCGCGTCCAGCGGTGACATCCGCGCGTGCATGTCAGCGAGATTCGGCACATGGATCGCCGCGCTGCTGGGCGCCGCGCTGCTGCTGTGCCTCGGCGCAATCCCGTTACAGGCCGAAGCCGCGGGCCCGGTGGTCGGCACCGGCACGCCGGTCATTCCGGCATTGCAAAGCCTCATCAACAGCGCGACGGTGACAGCGGCGGTGCCCGCGTCGGCGGCTTCGGGCGCATCGGCGGCCGACGCGGCCTCCGCGCCATCGCCCGCGAGCCAGGCGGAACTCGCGCGCTCGCTCGACAGCGTGATCAGCACGCTCGACAACGACCGCCAGCGCGCCGCGCTCGTCAGCCAGTTGAAGAAACTGCGCGACGTATCGCAAAACGCCGCGCAAACCGTCGGCCCGGCTGCGCCGGTGCAACCGAGTCCCGGCCTGCTCGGCGCGATCGCATCGGGCATCGCGTCGTTCGAATCCGACGTGCATCAGGGCCGCACGCCGGTGCGCTACTGGAGCGGGCGCGTCAACGCGGCCGGCAACGAGCTCTTCACGATCGTCTCGGGGCAGGGGCGCGAGAGCCTCGGCCGCATCCTGCTGTCGATGCTCGCGATGCTGGCCGGCTGGGGTGCATGCGCGGGCGCGCTGATCTATCTGCAGCACCGCTTCTACCGGCGCTTCGGCATCGATGTCGGACTGCGGCCGAACCCGACCACGCGCGAGCTGCTGATCTTCGCGCTACGCCGCGTCGGCCCGTGGATCATCGCGTTTCTCGCCGCGCTGCTGTTCGTGCGCGCGATGCCCGATGCGCTCGGCCGCACGCTCGGCATGGTCGTCGCGTATGCGATCGTCGCGGGCGCGGTGTTTTCGGCGATCTGCCTGATCATGTTTTCTCTGTTCGGCTCGGGGCACCGGCGCGTCGCGGTGCGTCAACTGATCGATCACGCGCGGCGCGTGCTGTTCGTGATCGGCGTGTGCGGCGCGCTCGGCGACGCGGCCGTCAATTACGACGTCGCGCATCAGCTCGGCCCGAATCTCGCCGCGCTGATTTCGACCGCGGCCAACATGACGGCCGCCGTGCTGACCGGTTATTTCGCGGTCGCGTTCCGGCGCCCGGTCGCGCATCTGATCCGCAACCGGCCCTACGAGCAGCGCAACGACCACAAGGCCGCAACCGACGCGTTCGAGGTGCTTGCCGCGCTGTGGCACGTGCCGGTGCTGGTGCTCGCGGCCGCCTCGGTGGTCGCGACGTTTGGCGGTTCGGACTCGAGCGAAAACGTGCTGCAGATTTCGATCGTCACCGCGCTGTTGCTGGTGCTCGCGTTTTTCCTGTCCGCGATCGTGCTGCGCATGACGCGTCCGCGCAGTGCCCGCGCGCGGCGCCGCTCACCGTATCTGACGCGGCTGCTGCGCTTTTGCGGCACGCTGTTCACGCTCTTCATCTGGCTGTTCTTCTTCGAACTCGCGGCGCGTTTGTGGGGCGTGTCGCTTGCCGCGATGGTCGAGAAAAACGTCGCGGCGCGCGGCATCGCGCATGCGGTCACGGCGATCGTCGCGACCGTGTTCATCGCGTGGCTGCTGTGGATTCTGATCGACACCGCGATCACCGAGTCGCTCAATCCGGGCAGCGCGCGCAACAAGGCGCGCGCCCCGAGCATGCGCGCGCGCACGATGCTGCCGCTCGTGCGCAACGTGCTGCTGGTGACGATCATGACGATCGCGGGCATCGTCACCGCCGCCAATCTCGGTATCAACGTGACGCCGCTGCTCGCGGGCGCGGGCGTGATCGGTCTCGCGATCGGCTTCGGCGCGCAGTCGCTCGTGACCGACCTGATCACGGGCCTGTTCATCATCATCGAGGACACGATTTCGGTCGGCGACTGGATCGATGTCGACGGCGGACACGCGGGCACGGTCGAGCATCTGTCGATTCGCACCGTGCGGCTGCGCGACGGGCAGGGCGCGATCCACGCGATCCCGTTCTCGCAGATCAAGATCGTGAAGAACCTGTCTCGCGATTTCGCGTATGCGGTGTTCGAGGTGCGCATGTCGTTCTCGACCGACGTCGATCAGATCATCCAGTTGATCCGCGAGGTCGGCGCCGATCTGATGGCTGATTTCCGCTACCGGCGCGAGATGCTCGGGCCGATCGAGGTGTGGGGGCTCGACCGCTTCGATCCGAACTGGATGGTCGTCAAAGGGCAGATCAAGACGCGGCCGCTCCAGCAATGGAGCGTCGCGCGCGCGTTCAATCTGCAGCTCAAGCGCAAGATGGACGAAGCGGGGATCGAGATTCCGGTCGCGCAGATGCGGGTGTACACGTCGTCGAAGGATAGCGAGGGCGAACCGTTGCGCGACGATGAGATGACCGGCTTCGTCGCGCCCGTGGAGGCGCGGGAGAGCCGGCATGCGCATGGCGAGTCGCGTGGGGAAGCGCATGAGCGGGCGCGAGGGAGCGCGCGCGATCAGGCCGAGGAGGCGGTGTCGGCCCGCGCGCATGAAAGGACGTACGAGCAGACCCATGAAAGGGTGCACGAGAATGCGCACGCGGGGGCGCACGAGCCGGGCGGGATCGGTGCTTCGCCGCACGTGTCGGCGCAGGTGCCGCTTGCGCCGGCACGCGACGTGTCGCATGAGCCGCGTCCGGCGCCCCCACCGACCGGACAGACCGCGCCGATTCCGCCGCAGATTCCGACAGCCGGCGATGCGGGCGGCAAGAGTTGACGGGGTGAGAATCTGATCAGGCGTGCGGCGCAATTATTTCAACTGATCGACTTCAATTGATGCCGGCCCGCGCCGCGACGCGCCCGGCGTTGGCCCGTCAAACCAATGCCGCCGCGTCGGCCACGCGCACGATGTCATTCACATGGGTGCCGATCCGCGCGCCTTCGACGCCGTAGACATGCAGCGACACGGCCGGCGCGTCGCTGCTGTTGCCGAGCCGATGAATCGCGCCGCGGCCGTCGCGCACGAACGACACCGCGCCGCGTTGGCGCGCCTGCGAGCGCAGCGCGCTCGCGCAATCCCGCGCGTCGTTCCATTCGTAAATCGTCTCGCTGAGCTTGCCTTCGACCACCGCGTAACCGCACCACGTGTGATGCGCGTGCACGGGGCTCGCCTGGCCCGGCTGCCAGACCAGCGCGGCGATCGCGTAACGGCCGTACGGATCGGCGGCGAGCAGATGGCGGCGATAGCCAGTGGCCGAGCCTTCGCGTTGCGCCGGTTCGAGCAGGGCCGGATCGGCGGCCGCCTCGGCGAGCGCGAGCCGCATGCCGCGCGCGAAGAACGTCGAATGCGACGGCTCGGGAAATTTCGCGCAGGCCTCGAACATCGCGTCCAGCGTGTCGCACAGCCGCTCGAGCGGCGTGCGGCCGTGGCGGCTCGGCATATGGACGGACGTTGTGCCGGTGGGCATCCCGGCCGGTTCCGCCAGCGTGGCGAGGAAGTGGGAAGTGCGCTCGAAAGCGCTGGCGCGAAGGTTGTCGCTCATGGTCGTGGTGCAGCGTGCGCGCTGCCTGTCGGCTATTTTCGGTATCGATATTTATACCCGTTTGACCGGAGAAAGAGTTTTCATATAATTCCCTCGAGGCTCTAAAAAGTAGAATAATTTCCTATATGGAGTGTCCCATGGGTATGGATATCATCGATCGCAAGCTGCTCGAACTGTTGCAGGAAGACGCGACGATGCCGATCGCCGAACTCGCGCAACGCGTGAACCTGTCGCAGACGCCGTGCTGGAAGCGGCTCCAGCGGCTCAAGGAGGCGGGCGTGATTCGCGCGCAGGTGGCGCTGTGCGACGCGCGCAAACTGGGCGTCGGCACGACGGTGTTCGTGGCGGTGCGCACCAACCAGCACACCGAGGCGTGGGCCGCCACGTTCACGCAGGCGGTGCGGGACATTCCGGAGGTGGTCGAGGTTTACCGGATGAGCGGCGAGACCGACTATCTGCTGCGCGTGGTGGTGTCCGATATCGACGACTACGACCGTATTTACAAGCAACTCATCACGACCGTGCCGCTGTACGACGTGAGTTCGAGTTTTGCGATGGAGCAGATCAAGTACTCGACGGCGTTGCCGGTGCGGTACACCGTGTAAGCCTAACCTTTGTCGCGTATCAGGGGTGCCGCCGCATCTTTTTGTCCCTGCCCGGAATTGTCTCGAGAGGAATTTGACGAGACCTGATAAATGACCTATTATTAAATCTTTAAATGGGTCTTTCTAGGCGCCAGCCAACGACTTCATGAGGTCCGTGCTCTTCTGAAGACGAAACGACGCAATATTGGCGGCTAAATTGGCTGAGAGGTAATACCCCGATGGAAAGCATTCTTGCCCGCACATCGATTGGCATCAGCGAGCTCAAGGTCAATCCGACTGCTGCAATCGAGCAAGCTGATGGACCGGTCGCCGTGCTCAACAGAAACAAACCGGTCGCATACCTGATCCCGGCCGTGGAATGGGAAGCGATTTGCGAGAGGCTTGAAGACATCGAGCTGGCGGAAATCGTCAGGGCGCGCAGCGGCGAAACTGCTGTGAGCGTGAAACTTGAAGACCTATAGTCTGCAGTTTTTGACGTCCGCCCGAAAGGAGTGGGACAACCTCGACAACACGGTGCGCCAGCAGTTCAAGCGCAAGCTTGCGGAAAGACTGGAAAATCCGCGTGTCGAGTCGGCGCGCTTAAGCACGATGCCAGACTGCTACAAGATCAAGCTTGCGGCATCAGGTTATCGACTCGTGTATCAGGTAGTTGATAGCACCATTACTGTTACTGTGGTGTCGGTAGGCAAGCGCGAGCGAAGTGCCGTCTACGCTGCGGCGATAGCTCGATTGAAGTAAAAAAGCTCGCTTCGGCGGGCTTTTTTCATTTAACGATGCGTTTTTTGCAGTGACGTGAAAATCGCGGATGACACACAAGTGATGTATAGAGCGACGCACGATGCGCGGCGCATGGGGTAGGTGCGCCGCTTGCTGGGTTGAAGGTGAGCGCCACGCGTCCCGCTTCATTGCCGGTGCTGTCGACTGCAAGCCGTGTGCAAGCTCAGTGGGCGTAGAATTCCGCCTTCCCCGACCCATCCGCGACCGCGTCGCGAACCGAGCCTGCTTCATGAACAAACCGCCGCGCAAGAAGAACCCGACCTTGGGCATCGCCGTCTTCATCGTGGTGGCGATCCTGCTGGTGATTGCCACGCTGTTCTACAACGCGATCCGCGAGAAGGACGAGTTCGACAGCCAGAACGCGCAGGCGCCGTCGGTGACGTCGCAGGCCGCGGCGGCGGCGAATGCGATGAAGCCCGCGAGCGGCGCCGCGCAGTAACGCGAGCCGCTTCCCTCCCGTTTTATTCCTCCGGCAGCCGGATGATGCTCGCATCCTTGCGAATCTGCGCCGACGCCGCCAGCATCTGCTTGCACTGGTGAGCGAGCTGCTTCATGTCGTGCACGGCATCGGCCGCATAGTCCGGCGATTTCTCCGTTTCGACGACCATCGCATCGAGTTCGCGATTCATCAGCTTGATCTGCTCGCTCTGCTCGCCGGGCAACGCGATGCCGGCTTCGGCCGCGGTGAGGTTGTCGCGCACGAGGGTGAGCGCGCGTTGCAGCGGCTGTAGCGAGATGTCCTCGACCTGCTGCTGTTGTTGCGCGGAGGTGCGCAGCAACGGGGCAGCGGCGGTGATCTGCGACGCGAGCACGTGGCTGCGCACCAGCAGGCCATTGAGTTCCGGCACGAACTTCTGCGCGGACTTCGGCTCGAGCATCATCCGCTGGAACGCCTGGCCCAGATTCGCGAACGCGACGTGGACGTTCTTGCGCGCGAGCCGGTAGCGGTAGTCGCGATCGAGCGCGGTGGCCGCCGCGGCGGCCGCGGCCGATGCGCCGCCGGCGGGTCGCGCGGTCGCGTTGCTGATCGTGGTCGTGGCGGTGTCCGTGGCGGCATCGGCCGCGCTCGTGTCGATGCCGGTGTTCGCGACCGGCCGTGCGGCCACGCTGGCGCTGGCACCGGCGCCGCCATCAGCGCCAATGCCCGCCCCGGCAAGCGCGGTTCCCCCAAACCCGATCGCCGGATCCGCCATCGCCGCCGCCGGCGCGCGCGCGCCGGCTTCCGTCACGGCGGTCACGACCGCCGCGGCCGGCCTGCCGCTCCACCACCAGCTCGCTTCCAGATACTGCCGCGTCGCGCTGATCATGTTGTTGACGAGCTTGCCCATCAGCCGGTATTCCCAGTACGGGAACAGATGGCTCGCCGCGATCGCGATCGCGCAGCCCACGACGGTGTCGATCGCGCGCTCGCCGATGATGCGCATGCTGCCCGGCGCGAGCAGATGAAACATCATCAGCACGTACGACGACGTGAACACCACGCTCGCCGTGTAATTGAACAGCAGCAGGCTGTAGCTCATCACCATCGACGCGAACATCACCACCATCAGGATGTGCGGCTCCTTTACGAAGATGATCAGCGCGATGCTCGCCGCGCAGCCGATCAGCGTGCCGATGATCCGCTGCCCGTTGCGCTGCTTGGTCAGCGAATAGCCGGGCTTCAGGATGATGACGGTGGTCATCACGATCCAGTACGCGTTCGTGAGCGGCAGCAGCCGGCCGAGCCAGAAACCCACGGCGACCGCGATCGTCACGCGCAGCGCGTGGCGAAAGCTCGGCGAGGCCATCGTCAGATTCGAGAAGATCTGCCCGAACGGCACGCGGCGGCTCGACACGAAGCGGGTGAGCGCCTCGTCGATGCGCAATTCGGTTTCGGTCGCGCCCGGCTCGGTCGTGAGGCTGCGGCGCATCTTGTCGATCAGCCGCGTGGCGCTCCAGATGCGCCGGAAGTTCGACGATACCGCCGAATACGCTTCCGGGTTCTGCGCCGGCAACGCCTGCTTGCGCATCAGCTCGATTTCGTACTCGATCGCGCGCAGTTCCGCCTTCACGTTCACGCGCCGGCGCGGCGCCTGGTTCTGCAGCACCGCGAGGCCGATCTCCTCGAGATCCTCGGCCGCCTTGCGGATCAGATCGCGATAGAACACCAGCAGATCGGAGCCGCCGAACGTACTGCGCACGAGCGTGTAATCGGTTTGTGCGCCGACGAACAGCTCGTGCAGATCGACGGTATTGATGAACAGGTTGTACAGCATCGCGCGGCGCGGTTCGAGCTCGCCGCGCTTCAACGTCGGCAGATTGCGCAGCACGATGTCGCGCGCGGCGTCCTGGCGCTCCACCGCGGAGATCTGCTTGTCGACGAGGTTGCGGTAGCACTCGTCGAGATCGTTGTCGAGGTCGTAAAACGCGGCGCGCGCGAGCAGATAGTCGGCGCACGCGAACACGCTTTCGGCGAGCGCCTGCTGCTCGATGCGATGCATCATCCAGCGGCTCACGAAAGTCGACCAGTACGTGTACCAGAGGCCGCCGAGCAGGATCCACGACGCGTTGATGAGCGCCTGCATCGGCGTGAAGTGCTCCTCGAGCGTCATGATCATCATGAACAGCGTCGCGAAGCTGATCTGCGGCCAGCGGTTGCCGTACACGACGATCAGCGACAGCACGAAGGTGAGCGGCACGACCGTGCACCACAGCGCGACCGGATTGACGGTGGCAAGCCCGGTGGCGAGCGCGGACAGAAAGCCGATCACCGTGCAGGCTAGCATCTCGTTGTGCTTGTACTTGAGCGGGCCCGGCATGTCGACGACGCAGGCGCCGAGCGCGCCGGTCGCGATCGTGAAACCGAGTTCGCGGTTGTGAAACACGATCAGGCACAGGATGGCCGGTAACGACACGCCGACCGCGATGCGCAGGCCGCCATAGAAATACTGGCTATAGAGGAATTTTTTTATTTCGACCGAATAGCGCATCGACTACCTGAAATCCATTCACCGAGAAAGCCGCAGTTGAAAAGACAACTCGAAACTGCCGTCGAGTCTAACTGATTTTGCGCGCGTTCTGACCTTGGCCATTCGGCCAGGTTATGCCCTGGGAGCGCGTTTGTTATGCTGTCGCTTCAATGTCCGCCGTGGCTCGCGCGCGCCGCTCGCGAGCCACCCGCGTGTCACATCTCACCCGGAATCCATGCTGCAGCTCTTCTACTCGAACCGCTATGAAACGCTGGTCGGCGCGCTGCTCGACGACCTCGCGCGCGCGCCGGCCGACCCGTGGACCGCGCAGCCCGTGATCGTGCCGAGCGCGGCCGTGCGCAGGCGGCTCGAGCTCGATATCGCGACGCGCCGGGGCATCTGCGCAAACATCGACTTCTGTTACCTCGCGCAATGGCTGTGGGCGCAGATCGGCGGCGTGATCGAGGTGCCGAGGCATTCGCCGTTCGCGCCGGACCGGCTCGTGTGGCGCTGTTACCGCCTGCTCGGGACCGGGCCTGACGCGCACGAAGCACCGCCGTGGAACGCGTCGCCTCGTCTGCGCACCTATCTCGATGCGGCGGATGCGTCGATGCGCTACGAACTCGCGCGGCGCGTCGCGACCGTGCTCGATCACTACCTGACGTACCGTCCGGAATGGCTGTTGCAGTGGCAGAAGGGCGGCTCGATCTTCGCGAGCGGCGCAGCCGACAAAAGCGCGGACGATACCGGCCCGCGCCTGAGTGGCGCGAGCGAGGCGGCGCGCGAAGACGAGCGCTGGCAGGCGGCGCTGTGGCGCGCGGTGCTCGCGGAAGTCGCGCAAGCGGCGCGGCCGGTCACGGAACACATGGAACACACGGGACACGCGCACTCGCCCGCGGCCGCGCTGCCGCCCGCGTACCGCTTCCTCGATCAGATCGGCACGCTCGATCTCGAGGCGATCTCGAATGCGCGCTGGCCCGAGGCGGTCAGCGTGTTCGCGCTGCCGACCATGCCGCCGCTGCATATCGCGCTGCTGCGCGCGCTGTCGCGCTGGGTCGACGTGCGTCTGTACGTGATGAATCCGTGCCGCGAGTTCTGGTTCGACGTCGTCAGCGAAGCTCGCGTGCAGGCGCTCGATGCGGCCGGGCAGCTCGACTATCAGGAAGTCGGCCATCCGCTGCTCGCCGAGTGGGGCCGGCAGACCCAGGCCCAACTGCACATGCTGCACGAGCTGACCGAGAGCGCCGCGTCCGCCGAGACCGGCGACTTCACTGAAAACCCGGAGCCGAGCTGGCTCGCGGCGGTGCAGAACGGCATCCTCGATCTGCGCGCGGAGAGCGACGCGGACGAACCGCCGCTCGAGCGCGGCATCGAGGTGCACGTCTGCCATAGCCTGTCGCGTCAGCTCGAAGTGCTGCACGACCGGCTGCTCGGCTGGTTCGACGAGTTCGACGATCTGCAGCCGTCCGACGTGCTCGTCGCGGTGTCCGATCTGGCGGCAGCCGGTCCGCTGATCGACGCGGTGTTCGGCACCACGCCGGCCGGCGACACGCGCCGCATTCCGTATCGGATCACCGGCCTGCCGCCGTCGCAGGCGAATCCGGTCGCGCGTCTGCTGCTCGACTGGCTCGCGCTGCCCGAGCGCAGCGTCGGCGCGCCGGATCTGATCGAATGGCTGCGCGTCGACGCGATCGCCGTGCGTTACGGGATCGATGCGAATTTGCTCGAAGTCGCGCAGGAATGGCTCGCGGCGGCCGGCGCGCGGCGCGGGCTCGCGCCGCTCGAACCGGTCGGCGAAAACGTGCCGGTCGCGCGCCATACGTTCGCGGATGCGCTCACGCGGCTCTATCTCGGCTACGCGATGCCGGCAGGTGGCGAGCCCGTCGACGCCTGGCTGCCGGTCGAAGGCGCGGGGGGCTCGGACGCGGAACTGCTCGGCCGCCTGTCGCGTTTCGTCGACGACATCGACAGCTTCGCGGCGCAGTGCGCCATCGAGCGGCCGCCCGCCGAATGGGCGCGGCTATTGCTCGAAACGCTTGCGCAGTGCTTCGACGGCGGCGTCGAGTTCGCCGAAACGCTCGCCGCCGTGCGCGACGCGATCGGCGCGATGAGCGACGCGATGCAGGCCGGCGCGCACGATGTGCGATTGCCGGCGTCGGTGGTGCGCAGCGCGCTCACCGAAGCGCTCGACGACCCCGCGCGCGGCGGTGTGCCGTGGGGCAGCGTGACGTTTTCTTCGCTCACGAGCCTGCGCGGCTTGCCGTTTCGCGTCATCTGCCTGCTCGGCATGGACGACGGCGTATTGCCTTCGCTCGCGCGCGCCGACGAGTTCGATCTGATGGCCGCGTTCGGCAAGGCCGGCGACCGCCAGCGCCGCGACGACGAGCGCAACCTGTTCCTCGATCTGCTGCTCGCCGCGCGCGAACGGTTCTTCATCGCGTACACCGGCCGCAGCATCCGCGACAACGCGCCGCTGCCGCCGGCCGCGCTCGTCGACGAACTGCTCGATCACCTCGCGCGGGTGTCGGCGGGCGAGGGCGCGAGTCCAGCGGAAGTCGATGCCGCGCGGCGCGAATTCATCGTCGAGCATCCGTTGCAGGCGTTCGCGTCGGACTATTTTTCATCGAAGCCCGACCTGTTCACGTACGACGCCGATCGTGCCGAACTGGCGACGCTGCTCGCCGAGCCTCGGCATCCGGCCGCCGCGCCGTTCTTCGACCAGCCGCTGCCGCCGGAAGACACCTGCGAGGTCGAATTCGACGACTTCGTGCGCTTCTGGCGCCACCCTGCACGGGCGCTGCTGCGCGATCGCCTCGGCATTGCGTTGTCTGACGCGCAAGGTGAATTGCTCGACACCGAACCGTTCGAGCTCGATTACGCGGGCCGCGACACGCTCGCCGGACGTCTGTTGCCGGTGCTGCTCGACACCGATAGCGAGGACGAAGTCATGTTCGAGCGTGTGCGGCGCGTGGCCGAGGCGAGCCCCGAGCTGCCCGGCGGCGCGACCGGCGCGGTATGGCGCGCGCGCGAACTCGCCGCGTTGCGGCAACTGGCAACGAGCGTGCGTCGCGAGGTGGCGTCCGGTGTCGAGCGTTTGCCGTTCGTGCTCGACATCGCGCCGCGCTGGCCCGATAGCGCCGATAGCACGGACTTCCCCGTCGCGCTGTTCGGCGCGCACGACGCGGCGTTGCGCGAGGCCGCCGAAACGCCGCTGCAATTGCGCGGCACGTTGAACCTGCTGACCGGAACCGGGCAAGTGATCTTTCGTTACGCCAAAGCCACCGCGCGCGACTATCTGTCCGCGTGGCTTGCGCATCTGGTCTATTGCGCGGCGCAGCCGGATGGTCCGCGCCGCACCGTCTGGCACGGCAGCGGTGACAGTTTCGAACTCACACCGGTCGCGGCTCCCCTCGACGAACTCGCGCCGCTCGCCGCGTTGTTCAAAGCCGGCCGCCGGCTGCCGCTGCGCTTTTTCCCGAAAAGCGCGTGGACCAAAGTCAGCGAAAGCGATTCGGCCGCGCAAGGCGTGTGGATCAACGATCGCGTGCGTGGCGAAGCCGACGACCCTGCATTGCGCATCGCACTGCGCGGCACGCCGCTCACGCTCGACGAACCGTTCGGCAGCCTCGCCGCGATCGTATTCAAGCCGTTGATCCAGCATCTGCGGAGCGCATCATGAGCGCCGCGCCGCGCCACCATGCGCTGATCGCCGATGAGCTCGACGTGTTCGCGTGCCCGCTCGACGGTGTCAACCAGATCGAAGCGTCGGCCGGTACCGGCAAGACGTGGAATATCTGCGCGCTGTACGTGCGCCTGCTGCTCGAAAAGAATCTGAACGCGGATCAGATTCTGGTCGTGACGTTCACGAAGGCGGCGACCGCCGAACTGCACGAGCGCATTCGCGGCCGTCTCGCGGAATTGCATCGCGCGATCGAGATGGACGACGATGGCGGCGATCCGTTCATTCAACGGCTGTTCGAAACGACGCTCGCGCCGCAAAGCGGCATCGGGCGCGACGAGGCGCTGAAGGTGGTGCGCCGCGCGCTGCGCACGTTCGATCAGGCCGCGATCCACACGATTCACGCGTTCTGTCAGCGCGCGTTGCAGGAGGCGCCGTTCGCCGCCGCGATGCCGTTCGCGTTCGAGATGGAAGCCGACGATGCCGCGCTGCGTTTCGAACTTGCCGCCGATTTCTGGCGCGAGCAGGTCGAGCCGATCGCGCATGCGCATCCCGCGTTCGCCGCGTGGCTGGTGGCGAAGCGTGCCGGCCCCGCGTCGCTCGACGAGCAGCTCGCGAGGCGTCTGAAAAAGCCGCTCGCGCAATTGCGCTGGGGCCGTGTGGACGCGGACGGCGCGGGTGTCGACGCGCAAGCCGGTTTCGATGCCGCGTGCGCGATCTGGCAGGCTGAGCGCGACGCGATCGTCAGTCTGCTCGCCGCGGCACAGGAGCGGCTGAGCAAGACCACGCACAAGCCCGATCACGTGAGCGCGGCGATCGCCGCGTGGACCGATTACTTCGCGCAGGGCGACTGCCATGCGCCGCCGCCGCGCGCCGCGTTGAAGCTGACCGCGTCGGCGTTGAAGAAGGCGACCAGAGTCAAGTTCGAACCGCCCCAGCACCCGTTCTTCGAGCATGCCGAAGCACTCGCGGCCGCCGTTGCCGCGGCGGAAGCCGCGCAACGCGCGCGCTGGCTCGCGCTCGTGGAGACCTGGCTCGACTACGCGCCGGCCGAACTGGTGGCGCGCAAGCGCACGCGCCGCGTCGTCTCGTTCGACGATCTGCTCGCGAACCTGTATCGTGCGCTCGCCGCGCATGCGTGGCTCGCCGATGCGTTGCGCCGCCGCTATCCGGCCGCGCTGATCGACGAGTTTCAGGACACCGATCCGCTGCAGTTCGCGATCTTCAGCCGTATCTTCGCGCCGGCCGGGCCGCTGTTTCTGGTCGGCGATCCGAAGCAGGCGATCTACAGTTTCCGTGCGGCGGATCTGCACACCTATCTCGCCGCGCGCGTGTCCGCATCCGCGTGCTACACGCTCGCCGTCAACCAGCGTTCGACCGCGCCGATCGTCGACGCCTGCAACCGAGTTTTCGAAGCCAACCCGCGGGCGTTCGTGCTGGAAGGGCTCGACTATCAGCCGGTGCGCGCGGGCGAGCGGCGTCGCGCGCCGTTTGTCGATCCCGATGCGAGCGGCGGCGATTTCCGCATCTGGACCTTGCCGCAGGGCGAGGCGGCGCTGACCAAACGCGCCGCGCAGCGCGCCGCGAGCGAAGCGTGCGCGGCCGAGATCGTGCGCCTTCTGCGCGGCGCGCGCGAGGGTACGGTAACGATCGGCGACAGGCCGCTCGCGCCGGGCGACATCGCGGTGCTCGTGCAGACGCATAAGCAGGGCAGTCTCGTCAAACGCGTGCTCGCGGCGTGGGGCGTCGGCAGCGTGGAGCTTGCGCAGGCTTCGGTGTTCGCGACGCCCGATGCCGAGCAGATCGAGCGTGTGCTCGCCGCGATCGACATGCCCGGCGATCTGCGCCGTCTGCGCGCCGCGCTCGCGACCGACTGGCTCGGGCTCGACGCCGCCGCGCTATGGCGTCTCGAGCAGGTCGCCGACGCGCCGGCGCCAGTCGACGACCCGGCACAGGCGGCGGACGCGATGGGCTGGGTCGAGCGTTTTTCGCGCTACCGCATGCTGTGGCACGAGCGTGGCTTCGCGGTGATGTGGCGTACGCTGATGCGCGAGCTGCGCGTCGCGCAACGGCTCGTCGCCGGGCCCGATGGCGAGCGCCGTCTGACCAACGTGAATCACCTCGCCGAACTCGTGCAGGCGCGCGCGGCCACGCAGCCCGGCATCGCGCCGACCTTGCGCTGGCTCGCCGCGCAGCGCGAGCAGGGTGGCGGTGAAGAGGCGCAACTACGGCTCGAATCGGATCGCAATCTCGTGCAGATCGTGACCGTCCACAAGTCGAAAGGCCTCGAATATGCGGTCGTGTTCTGTCCGTTCCTCAACGACGGCGGCTTGCGCGAGCCGCCGTCGTCCGGCTTGCCCGATGCGCGCGAATATCACGACGAGACCGGCGACGCGGTGCTGCACTACGGTTGCGACGACGACGAGGCCGAGCGCGCGTCGCGTTACGCGGTGCGCGAGCAGGCGGCGGAGCGCGCGCGCCTCGTTTATGTGGCGCTCACGCGCGCGGTGTATCGCTGTTATCTGGTCGTGGGCACATATCTGTCGTCGCGTTCGACGAAGGAGTCGCGCCGCAGCGTGCTGAACTGGCTCGTCGGCGGCGCGGGCCACACGTTCGACGCGTGGCTCGCCGAGCCGCCCGACGAAGCCGCGTTGGCCGCAAGCTGGCAGGCGCTCGCGGGCGGACCGGTCACGTTGCGGCCGCTGCCCGAAGTGACGCGTCCCATACCGCTCGAAAGCCTGCAGGATCACGGCGCGCATCTACAGGCGCGCGTGCATCGCCGGCCGCTGCGCGATCAGTGGCGCATGGCGAGTTTCAGCGGCCTGATCGCGGCGGGTGGCCGCGGCGGGGACGCTCACACGCGTGCGCCGCAGGAGGACGTGCGACCCGATCACGATGAAATTGCCGACGCGCTCGAAGCGGCGCCGCTGCTTGTACGGGGGGTGGCTGCGAACGCGCCGGCACATGCCGCCGACGACATCCTCGCGTTCCCGCGCGGCGCGGCGGCGGGCGACTGCCTGCACCGCATGTTCGAACTCGCCGATTTCACCGACTCGCATACATGGCCCGACGCGATTCGCGGTGCGCTGCGCGAGCGTCCTGCGCCGGCCACGCCCGAACTTGCGGCGCGCTTGCCCGCGATGATGCATCGGCTGATCGGCGACGTCGTCTCGACCGAACTCGTGCCGGGCATGACGCTCGCACAGCTCGACCGGCACCGGCGTCTGAACGAACTCGAGTTTCTGTTCGCGGCGCCGTCGCTCGATTTCCCGGCGCTGCGCGAATTGCTGATCGAATACGGCTATCCCGACGTCGCGCTGGAGCCCGGCGTGCTGCGTGGTTTCGTCAAAGGATTTATCGACATGATCGTCGAGCACGACGGCCGCTTCTGGATCGTCGACTGGAAATCGAATCATCTCGGCGACACCGTCGCCGACTACGCCGCCGCGCCGCTCGAAGCGGCAATGGCGAGCCATGCGTATCACCTGCAGGCGCTGCTCTATACGGTCGCGCTGCATCGCTATCTGAAAACGCGCGTGCGCGACTATGCGTACGACACGCATGTCGGCGGTTATCTGTATCTGTTCGTGCGCGGCGTGCGGCCGGATTGGCGCGATGCCGATGGCCCGGCCGGTGTGCATCGGCGGCGGGCACCGTTTGAGCTCGTTGCGCTGCTCGACGCGGCGATGATCGGGGGTGGCGCATGAGCACGCTCGAACAGGGCGCGGCGCCGCCGCCAGGCCTCGATGACATCGGCGTCAATCTGCCCGCGCCGGCCGACTTCAGTATCGCGCTCGCCGAAGGATTCGCGCGCCGTATCGGTATGCTCGCGCGGCGCGGCGGCGCATCGTCCGATGCGGTGAGGTGGGCCGCGCGCGGCGCGTTTGCCGCGAGCCGCGCGACCGCCGAAGGTCACGTGTGCGTACCGCTCGCGGTGCTTGCGAGCCGCTTCGACGCGTCGAGCGCCGAGGTGCGCGCGGCGCTGCTCGCGAGCGGGATGGCGAGCAGCATGGCGGACGGCAGCGCGCGGAGCGCGGCGGCGTTGCTGCCGCTCGTGATCGACGGGCAGGGGCGGCTGTATCTCGCGCGTTACTACGATTACGAGCGGCGTCTGGCGCGCGCGCTCGTTGCGCACGCAAGGGGTGAAGGGCGCGTGACGGATGCCGATATCGAGAGCGATCCCGCAGCCTTGCGCGAACGTCTGCTGCGCTACTTCGGGCCGCCGAAAGACGATGAGGTCGACTGGCAGCGCGTCGCGGCCGTGATGGCGCTGTCGGGACGGCTCACGATCGTCAGCGGCGGGCCGGGCACCGGCAAGACCACGACCGTGGTCGGCGTGCTCGCGTGCCTGATCGATGCGCGCGCCGATCTGCGCATCGCGCTCGCGGCGCCGACCGGCAAGGCGGCGCAGCGGATGCAGGAAGCGTTGCTCGCGCGCGCCGGGGATCTGCCGCCCGAACTCGCCGCGCGTTTGCCGCAAACCTCGTACACGCTGCATCGTCTGCTGGGCTCGGGGCCGGGCGGGCGCTTTCGCCATCATCGCGACAATCCGCTGCCGTACGACGTGGTCGTGATCGACGAGGCATCGATGATCGACGTCGCGATGGCGACGCATCTGCTCGATGCGATCGCGCCGCACACGCGTCTCGTGATGCTCGGCGACAAGGACCAGCTTGCCGCGGTCGAGGCCGGCGCGGTGTTCGCCGAACTCAGCGCGCGGCCGGCGTTGACGGCTCACGGGTTGCGGCGCGTCGCGCAGGCGCTCGACATCGACGAGGCGCGGCTTGCGAAGGCGTTGCCGCGCGCGTCGCGTGAGCGTGATTTCGATCAGACGCCCGAAGCGCGGGAAGTTTTCGAAGCCGAACCGCCGGGTGATCTGTTCGACGGCATGGAGCCCGCTGCACGCGAATCGGCCGAGCCGGTGGGGCTGCCCGCGAACGAAGGAAACCCGCTCGCCGACTGCGTCGTCTGGCTCGAACGTAATTACCGCTTTGGTCTCGAATCGCCAATCGGCCGTCTATCGCTCGCGATCCGCAACGGTTCGGCGAGCACCGCGCTCGAGATCTTGCGGGTCGAGCCGACCGAAACCTGCGCGGCGGCGCTGCGCGAAGACGCCCACACGACGCTGGCCGAGCACACCGTCGCGCGGCTCGCCGCCGGCTTCGCGCCTTATGCAGACGCACTCGCCGCGGCGCTCGCAACCGATGCACCCGACCCCTTGCCGCTGTTCGACGCGTTGAACAGCTTCCGCATCCTGTGCGCGACACGCGTCGGGCCGCGCGGCGTCGATCAGGTCAACGCGGCGATGGCGGCCCAGGTGCGCCGCGCCGCGGGCGTCACGCTCGCGATCGGCGCGCAGTGGTTCGCTGGGCGTCCGGTGATGGTCACGCGCAACGACTACGCGCTGGGCCTGTTCAACGGCGACATCGGCATTGCGCTGCCGGGCGCGGGCGGCGCGCTGCGCGTGTATTTCCGCTCCGGCGACGGCGGTTTGCGGGCGGTATCGCCGGCCGCGCTGCCGCCGCACGACACCGCGTTCGCGCTGACCGTCCACAAGTCGCAAGGCTCGGAGTTCGAGCATGCGGTGCTGGTGTTGCCGTCGGTGTTCAGCCGGGTGTTGTCGCGCGAGCTGGTGTACACGGCGATTACGCGGGCGCGCGAACGCGTCGAGGTGATCGGCGCGCCCGCGGTGCTCGCGCAGGCGATCGCCACGCCGACGCAGCGCGATTCCGGTCTGGACGCACGCATCGCGGACGCATAGCGTTACTGAGGTCGAGGCGGGCTGTGGCGCGGGAGCGAGGAGCCTGGACGTGCGTGGTGGCCTTAACCTAACCGGCGGCTTCGCTCGCTCTTGCGCTCGCCTCGACGCGGCTGCGCATCGTCTTCCGGTACCACAGCGTCCACAGCGTGAGGCCGGCGTAGATGCCGTAGCCGATGAACGGCGAGACTACCAGGAAGCGCTCGATCGGCCACGTCAGTGCCATCCATGCGCGCAGCGCGGTTTCGGCGCTCAGGCCGACGCCCCAGACGAGCGTCATCGTCCGCATTGCCGCGGCGAGTCCCGGGCGTTCGTGCCACAACGCCTCGAAGTGCGCGGCGCCGCCTTCCATTTCGCGCGCGACCGTCGCGCGGGCGAGATAGAAGATCAGCGGGCGGCGCATCGGCAGCGACAGCAGGAACAGGACCCCGACCGCGCCGGACACGAGCGACTCGCGCAACAGCAGCATGCGCGGGCTGCCGCCGAGCGCCATTGCCGCAACCGACAGCACGATGCCGACGACCACCATGACGCTGAGCGCATCGACGCGGCGAAAGCGCGCGAGCTCGATCGCGCTCCACACGAGCGGCGGCACCGCGGATGCAATCAGCGCGCCGGTCTCGCCGACGTGCGGCAACGCCAGCCGGTACGCGAGCCAGGGCAGCAGGAAGTTGACGGCCAGTTCGAGCACGAAACCCGGACGGATTTTCATATGAATTTACGCCGTAAGCGAAGCATGCAGTATCGATGAACCGGGTGCGCCGACGCAAACGGTTTTTCGTTCCGCGATGCGAGCGGCTGAGCGCAACGCGCCATCACGCCCCGGCCTGTACACTGAGCGCTCTTCACCCCATTGCACCGATGACATCCCGCTATCCGATCCCGCCGAACGAAATCGAATTGACCGCCGTGCGCGCGCAGGGGGCGGGCGGCCAGAACGTCAACAAGGTCTCGAGTGCCATCCACCTGCGTTTCGACGTACACGCTTCGTCGCTGCCCGAGGTGCTGAAGATGCGTCTGCTCGCGCTGTCGGACCACCGGCTCACCCGCGACGGGGTCGTCATCATCAAGGCGCAGGAATATCGGACTCAGGAGATGAACCGGGCGGCGGCGCTCGCACGGCTCGATGAGCTGATCGAAAGCGTGAGCGTGACGCGCAAGCCGCGCGTCGCGACCCGCCCGACGCGCGCGTCGAATCTGCGGCGGCTCGATAGCAAGGCGAAGCGCGGCGAGGTCAAGTCAGGCCGCGGGCGAGTGCACGAGTAGCGCCGTCCGCTACCCGCTACCGTTTGCCGCCACGCTTGCCGGTACGCGCATCCGTGCTCGACGCCTCCGGCACGAAATCGACGCACAGCACGTGCGTGCCGTCATGCTCGAACGCGATTGCCGCGGTGTAACAGTCCTGGCCATCGGCGAGCGAATAGTGCGGGCCCATCATCGCGACACGTCCCGGCGCGGCGAGCGCATGGCGGAAATACGCGCGCCGCGACCAGTTGGCGCGCGTCTGCGCGTAGAGCGGCGCGAGCCGTAGAGGCGGCGGCGGCACCGATGCGGCGGTGATGGACGGCTGGGTCTGTTCGCCCTGGCCGTCGGTGAGAAACACACGGCGCGCTTCGGGCAGATGCCAGATCTTTTGCGCGGCCTGCTCGAGGTCGCCGGTCGCCTTGTAGGCATCGGCGGCGGCGAGCACCGCTTCGGCGAACCCTTCGAATCCGAGCCGCTGGTGGCCCGCATGCGCGCGTTCGTATTCGGCAAACTTGCTCCAGATCGACGCGACGAGCGCCGGCACCTTCGTGCAGGCGGCCTGCACCGTGCTCATCGGCTGACCGAACCAGAAGCCCTGCACGAAATCGACGTCGGCCTGCATCAGGATCATCAGCTCCTCGTCGGTTTCGACGCCTTCGGCGAGCACGAGCGTGCCCGATTGATGAAGCATCGCGATCAGATGGCTGATCATCGACTCGTCGCCCTCGCGCTTGCCGGCGCGCGCGACGAGCGAGCGGTCGAGCTTGACGATGTCGGGGCGAAAGCGCCACACGCGGTCGAAGTTCGAAAAGCCGGTGCCGAAGTCGTCGATCGCAATCAGGAAGTCGCGCGGCTGCGAGGCGGCGAGCATGCTGGCGACGGCGGATTCGTCGTCGGCGGGCTGCTCGAGCACTTCGATCACGATGCGCTCCTGCGGCAGCCCGAAATGCGCGGACAACTCATCGATGAACGCGCGCTGCGGCCAGCCGGTCTCGAACACCTGCGGGCGCGTGTTCAGAAAGAGCCAGCCCGCGCTGATGCCTTGCTCCATGAAATTCGCGACATGCAGGCAGCGCGCGATGCGGTCGAGTTCGCGCGCCTCGGCGGCCGAGCGGGCGCCGGAGAACAGCACTTCGGGCGAGACGGGTAGCCCGACCGGGTCGAATGCGCGCAGAAGCCCTTCGTAGCCGACCACGCATTGATGCGTGACCGATAACACCGGCTGGAACACGCTATGCAAGGTCAGTGCTCGCCATGTCGCGGTCCATCCGGACTCGCCGTGGACCAGATGCGGGAGCAGACCGCTCAGAGTCAATTCGCTGACGGATGGCATGGAAGCGGGCATGAGAGCTGACATGGGATTCTTGCGGCAAGCGGGTGAAGGGGCACGCAAACCCATTCGGCGCACAGCGGCAGATCGCCCAAAGCGTCGACGGGGCAACTCGGATACGGCCCGGGAACGCGGAGGACGACGCCAGCCATGCTGGACTCCGGCGAATTGGTCAAAACGAGTCTAGCAGTTTGCAGCACGTAATAATGTGCGGGTTATCACAAACGCCCGAGCGAGAAAATCGCCAGCAAACCGGGCCGCGAGCGGCCATTCGGCAACGCGTTTAGCGTAGTAATGCGCCGGAGCGTTTCGCGCGCTTGCCATGCGCGAATCTCAACCCAACCCGTTGCCGCACCAGGCTGAGGGTAACAGGGCGGTAAGCTGCCGCCCGCCAAACTCCAGGCGAGGACGGTGCTCGGATGTGAGTGCCGGCGGCGAAGCCTGCACGGTGCTTTTGCTGGGTCTTCGCCGGCATTGCCGTCAGCGCTTTCGGCTGGCCCCGGAGGTGTCGCGGCATGGCGGGCAAAGACCGGATTCATGCGTTTGCGCGCTTGCGGGTGCGCTTGCAGGTTGCTTGCCGGCAGGTTCCCGGGTCGACGGGTATGCTGCTGTTTTTCGTGAAAAGGAGAACAGGCATGGCGGAAATCGCAGTGGTCGCAATTTCGGTGGCGAAGCCGGGTTATGAGGAGCAACTGCGCGCGGCGCTCGAAGGGATCGTCGGGCCGACGCGCAATGAGCAGGGCGCGCTGCAGTACGACCTGCATCGCGATGTGCAGGAGCCGCGCCGGTTCGTATTCGTCGAGCGTTGGGAAAGCCAGGAAGCGCTCGCGGCGCATGCGAAATCCGCGCATATCCAGGCTTACAGGAAAGCGGTCGCGGATTGGGTCGAGCACTCGGAAATTCGCGTCGTGTCGAAGATCGCGTGAGTTTCTTCGCCTGAGTTCCGGCGCTGGCATCGGTGGTATGCGAATGCGCGAAGCGGGCACCGGGCCGCCGCGTTCGCCATGACTGACTGCGCGTGACTGACTATCAGTGAGTCGCTTGCGGCACGTCGAGAATCAGGATGATGGTCCAGTCCGCGTCGCCGTCATGGTGATACTGGCGTTCCGCGACGATGAACGGCTGCTGCTTGCCAGCCGGACCGAGAAACAGCACGTCGCCTTCCATCGGCAGGCATTCGACGGGCGGCAGCGCAAGATACGCTTCCTGGCCGCCGCGGGGCATCAGTTTTTCGATTTTGCGGGATGCCGCTTCGGTCCATTCGATATCTAGCTGGATGTTGCTCATGCTGTCCTCCGCACCAGGGTGCGCACGGGTTAGGGGATGCCGGCCAGGCGCCGGTCGGTGCGCGACTTTAGCATACCGAACGCGGGACGCCGCCGGCCTTGCGCGTTCATGCCCGCACGCTTTGCGCGCCGCTTTCCGAACCCGTCTTCACGATGCGCCGGATAGCAAAAAAGCCGAAACCGGCGGGCGCCAGCTTCGGCTTTTCACCTTCACGGGAACGCCGTGAAGCGAGACTCTCACGCTCGATCAGGTGCCCGACGCGCCAGGAGCCTTCTTGTGATGATGCGGCGCCATCTTGTGGTGCTTGGCCGGCGCGGCGGGTGCGCTTTCCATTGCTTGCTGGCGGTTTTGCAAATCCTGCGCGCGCTGTTCGATGTCCGCGGCCTTGGCCGGATCGGTACTTGTCGTGATGCCGTTGTCCTGTGCATAGGCCGCGCCCGCTGCGGCACAGAGGGAAACCAGGATCGCCAGGGACACTTTCTTCATCGTTACCTCCGTAGAGTGGTGGTGGACCCGAGTATTGCCTGTCCGTTGGGAAAGACAATGCATTCTATCGAGCAAACTCTACTCCAGCGGATGGCTTTGTAACTGCAATAAACATTTGTTACATCTGGTAACTATCGGACCCGGTCAGTGCGCGAGCGGCTTGTTTCCTTTGACGCAGTGTGATTTCCGGATGAGATGAACGTCACGCGAACCCGGTCCGGAAGTCATTCACGGTTTGAATAGCCCGTTGCCGGAATCAGAACCAGCCGATCGCCCGATACACGTGAAATTGCGCAAGCCCGCCCAGTTCATGCAGCGCGATTTCCGCCGCCACGAGGTTGTCGACGCGCGGCAGCACGCCGAGCCGCGCGTGCCGCGCGCTGGAAATCAGCGGCTGGGGCGTGATGCCGAAGCAGCGGAAATCGAGTAACGCACGCGGCATCTGATACGCGGACGTGACGAGTATCAAGGTGTCGTAATGTGATCGGCCGACAATAGCCGAAACGTTGCGGGCGTTTTCGTAGGTCGTCCGGCTGCTCTTCTCGAGCACGATGTCCGAGCGTGCCACCTGGTGACGCAGCAGATAGGGCAGGTAGGTGTCGGCCTCGGTCGCGCTGTGCCGCTGCGGATTGCCGCCGCTTACGATCACCTGGCAGGTGACCGCCGTTCGCTTGCAGGCCGCGTAGTTTTGCGCGCTCACTTCGATGCGGGCGAGCACGTCGCGCGGCGGCACGAGCACGTCGTCGTCATCGTAGATCGTGCCGCCGCCGAGCAGGATGATCGCAGTGCGCGGCGCGAACGCGGCCGGTGCGGCGCTTTGCCGATTCGGCTGCGCCAGATCGAGCAGCGGTGCGGTTAGCCAGCCGGCCGCGAGCAGCCAGAACAGTGCAATCATGCATATGATTAGAGGACGGCGCGCACGTTTCCATAGCACGATTGCTGCAAAAAAAAGCGCCAATAAAGTGAATAGAATCAATTTAAATGGGGTAACGTATGTCTTTCGGGACAAATCTACGGGCTTGCCATCGCGCCGCAGCGGTTGCATCGTCGGTTCGTGGAGAGAACGCTAACACGACGTTCAGACGGGGGTTCCGGAAACGAGACCAGGCAGCACCTGGCGGAATTCCGCCGCTCGACATGCGGCGCGCTTCCGGCCAGAGGCGGGTGCCACGCGCGTCACCAGTGGCGTGGTGAAGCGTAGGCACGGTGTGTCATAGCTGCACTTTAAGAAAGAAGTGAGATGACGACGTATTCCAACGAAGCGGTACTTGAAGCGCTGCGGCGAGCGCAATATCGTCAGGTTCCCTGGGCCAGAAGGCCGGGCGTATTCCAATATCTTCGCGCGCTGGGTCTGATGGACACCGTCCGACAGCGCACCGTCGCGCCGGCGCCGGGCTTTCATGCCCCTGTCGACATCGCCGTGCTCACCGAGCGGGGCAAAGCCGAGTTCGCGCGGCTCGAGCACGACGAACGTCTGCTCACGTGGACCGCGCAGCGCATGAACGACTATGTGCTCGCCGCGGCCGAACCGCAGGCCGCCGCCACCGCTGCCGAAATCAGGTCCTAGTTCAAGGCTCATCGCTCCCTCAGATCAGTAGTCCGCTCAGATGCATCGGCCGTCAGAGTGGACTGCTTTCTTCCGCCGACCAGGTCGCGTGGCGTGCCGGGCGGCGATTCCCTGCATCCCAGCAACGACGGCGCCGTGCGATTGCGGCGGTTGTCGTGTTGCGTGCAAAAAAAAGCCCGTATCGCGAAGATACGGGCATACCGGAATTACTACTGCCACGCTGTGCTAATGGCGTTGAATCAGACTGGTGCGACGCCCGGTGGTTCCCCGATTGTTCATTTACACCGCGAGATTCGGCTTTTGGCATTGCAATCGGCGCATGCCGAGTCGCGCCATTGAACGCGCGGTCGATCGCCGTTAGCGACGCCGCGGCTGATCCGTGCGTGCTTCATCGGGCCGCCCCCGCACATTACTGGCGATATCGCCACGCAAATCGCCGCGCGGTGCCGGCGGGGTGAAATCGCGGCTGCGCACTTCGCTTTGTTGCCACGCTTCCAGCGTAGCCGGACGATCCGGTCGCCAGTTCCATCCCTGCGGACGTTGCTGGGCGAATGTCGTAGTGGCCATCGATGAAATCACAATGCCGCACAACAGCAGTGACATTGGTTTCATACAGAACTCCCGTTCAAGCCAGTGATGCAAGGCCTGTTTGCATACATGCAAAGGTATGCCGGGTCACGAAAGGGCGCTGTAATTAATAGTAAATGGATGTTTCACCCGGAGAGATCCGAGGCTTGATGTGTCTGAGGCAGCCGGAAGAAGGGGCTGGGCGCGTTGGCGCGGAGAGAGGAGAAAAAGGACGGAGCCGAGCCTCGCGTGCGCGGACGGGAATGCCCGCGGCGAGACCGGTGGGCGACCGGCGCGCGCGAATACTGTTACGGCGCCGGATAAAAACCGGGCGCCCGCAGGCGCCCGATAACAACATGGTTTCGCGTCAGGCCATCTTGACCGGCGCGCGCCACGATTCTGGATTGGTCCAGAAAGCGCCGCGCAGACGGTCGCGGCTCGGCGGTGCCGGCGGTTTCGCGGCGGTCGCTCCGATCCGGCCGCGCAGCGAAATTTCGCGGCCGCTGGTGCCAAGCCGCTTCACAATCTCAGCGAGCGTGCCGTCGGCTTGCCATTCGTCGAAGCGCCGGCGGCAAGTCGGCGGGGACGGGTAGCGGCCCGGCAGCTTGGACCAGCCTTCGCCCGTCGACAGCACCCAAAGCACGGCATTGACCACCGCGCGCGCTTCCACGCGCGGTCGGCCGCGCCGTTCGCTGCGCGCCGGTTCGGCACAGAACAAAGCCTCGACCAGCGCCCACTCGTTGTCTCTCAAATCGTCGAACAGCATCATGTTTCACCTCAGCGAAGCTAACTCCGGTGCGCTGCCCCGCGCCGCGCACTCTTCATGCACCCGGATAGTGGAGTGCCAAAAGGGGACGGGCGTGCCACGGTCTGCTATTCAGTCAGAAGTCATGGCGCCGACCCTGTGCGCTTCTCAACGCATGAAGTGTGCCAATTTGATTCCGATCGCCTCAAAGCCCCGTGGCGGCGGGCTAGCGCGGGCGCCAACCAGGGCCGTATAAGAATCCAAAAAACCCATCTCGCAAATCGGGACAATCACCAATCTTGTGCAGCGAGGCCCGGCCAGCGTGCGTTCGCGCCTTTTTGCTGCATTGCAGCGAGTGGGTTTAGAGGCACCGCGTGACGTGGGTTTGGTCTTACAATGCGCATCAAATCGCGCTATTGATGAGGTGGGTAAATGAATGTGACGCTGCGGCAACTAAGGGTTTTCATCGAGGTTGCGCGCCTGCAAAGCTTCAGCCGGGCCGGCGATGAAATCGGCCTGACGCAGTCGGCGGTGAGTCGCTGCGTGCGCGAACTCGAGGGCGAAATCGGCCTGAAGCTCATCGATCGCACGACGCGTGACGTGCAGCTCACCGACGTCGGCGGCAACCTCGTGTCGAGCGTGTCGCGGCTGCTGTCCGACCTCGACGACGCGTTGCGCGAAATCCGCGAAATCGGCGAGCAGCGCCGCGGCCGCGTGGTGGTGGCGGCGAGCCCGACCGTCGCGTGCCGCCTGATGCCGCGTGTGGTGGCCTCGTGCGTGCAGCAGTTTCCGTACGTCACACTCGGTTTGCGCGACGATGTGCAGAGCGACGTCGTGCGCAAGGTGAAGTCGGGCGAAGTCGACTTCGGCGTGATCATCGGCCCTTTCTCCGACGACGATCTGCTCAGCGAAACGCTGATGACCGACTCGTTCTGCGTCGTCTCGCGCGACGACCACCCGCTCGCCGCACGCAAGCAGGTGGCGTGGAAGGATCTCGACGGCGAGCAGCTCGTGATGCTCGATTACGCGTCCGGCAGCCGGCCGATCATCGACGCGGTGATGCAGGCGCAGGGCGTGAACGCCGCCGTGGTGCAGGAGCTTGGCCATTCGGCGACCGTGTTCGGGCTCGTGGAGGCGGGCGTCGGCATCAGCGTGCTGCCGTGGCTCGCGTTGCCGTTACCGGCGGGGGCGTCGCTCGTGGCGCGTGCGCTCGTGCCGCGCGCGGAGCGCCGCGTCGAGCTGGTGCGGCGGCGCGATCGCTCGCTGTCTCCGGCGGCCGAGGCCGTATGGAATCTGATCCGGCAATTGCCGGCGCGGGCGGAAGAGTTGAATTAGCGGCGCCGGTCGCGGTTGGAAGGCCGTTCGCGCGTCCTTGATTAGTGGCCCGCGGGGACTACAGGAGCCACGCGAGCTCCACTGCCCGCTTCGCCGCTCCCGGGCAGGCGAAGCGCTAAACTACCGCCTTCCTCGAGCACGTCCGTTGAGCGTGTTCGCAGAGCCTCTACCCCTGATTCATCCGGAAGCCTGATGAGCGAATTGGACCTGTCTGTGCCCTCTACCCCGAATGCGCGCGATGCCGTGCGCGCGCTGCGTCCGTCGCAGATCCGTGAAGTCGCCAACGCCGGTTTCGGCGTCGAGGACGTATTGCCGTTCTGGTTCGGCGAGTCGGACCGGGTCACGCCGGCCTTTATCCGCGACGCCGCGAGCGCCGCGCTTGCCGCCGGCGCGACGTTCTATACGCACAACCTCGGCATCGCGCCGTTGCGCGCCGCGCTCTCCGACTATGTCAGCGGACTGCACGGCGCGACGTCGGCCGATCACATCGCGGTAACGAGCGCGGGCGTCAACGCATTGATGCTCGCCGCGCAGCTCGTGGTGGGCGCGGGCGATCGCGTAGTCGCGGTGACGCCGCTGTGGCCTAATCTGGTCGAGATTCCGAAGATCCTCGGCGCGCACGTCGAAACCGTCGCGCTGGGCTACGGCGAACGCGGTTGGCAACTGGACGTCCAGCAATTGCTGGACGCGCTGACGCCGGGCACGAAGATGCTGATGATCAACTCGCCGAACAACCCGACCGGCTGGGTGATGAACCGCGACGACCAGCGCACCGTGCTCGAGCATTGCCGGCGTCACGGCATCTGGATCGTCGCGGATGAAGTCTATGAACGGCTCTATTACGCCGGCGAGGGGGGCGGCGCGCGTACCGCGCCGTCGTTTCTCGATCTGGCGACGCGCGACGAGCGCGTGATCTGCGTGAATTCGTTCTCGAAGGCATGGCTGATGACCGGCTGGCGGCTCGGCTGGATCGTCGCGCCGGCCGCGTTGATGGACGACCTGGCGAAGCTCGTCGAGTACAACACGTCGTGCGCGCCGTCGTTCGTCCAGCAGGCGGGCATCGCCGCGCTCGAGCAGGGCGAGCGTTTCACGCAGGAACTGGTGCGCGACCTGAGAGCGTCGCGCGATCATCTGGTGCGGGCGCTGTCGGCGGTCCCGGGTGTCGACGTCAAGGCGCCGTTGGGCGCGATGTATCTGTTCTTCTCGATGCCGGGTTCGGCGCGCAGCTTCGAACTGTGCAAGGCAATGGTGCGCGAAGTCGGGCTCGGCGTCGCGCCGGGCAGCGCGTTCGGGCCGCAGGGCGAGGGTTTCGTGCGCTGGTGCTATGCGTGCGATACGGCCCGGCTGGATCAGGGTGTCGAGCGTCTGAGGCGGTTTTTGGCGCGGCACGCCGGCGCCTGAGGCACGTGGGCACTTTGGGGCATACCAATCCCGCGGCCTGCGGCGAGCCGCAAGTCGCGAAAATGCAGCAAACAGGTGAACTTTCCGCTCAGCCGCTTCAGGCGCGCCAGCCGGCGCGCGGCGAGAAAATGCAGCGGGGATTGCGGCTTTACGCACCGGTCGTTTTTGCGTAATATGGCGCTCAGTCACGCGATTCCTTTCAGGAATATCGCCGCTCCGTCCGGCTGGGTTTGGTTCGATAAGTCTGTTCGCCGCCCCCCGGTGCGTGCTCCCATCAATATGACCGATCAGAATCGGGCGAGCGCGTCTTCAGTTCCACATCGTCTGTTTGATCCGGTTCTTTGACCACAGGGTCTGACCTAGCTGCATGAATACCCAAGAGGCGAAGATCGTCCTCGAGACTGCCTTGATCTGCGCGCAGGAGCCGTTAAAGCTCGTCGAATTGCGCAAGCTCTTTGCCGATGGCGTATCGGCAGACACTGTTCGGACCTTGCTCGAAGACCTGAAGCACGACTGGTCGGGGCGCGGTGTGGAGCTGGTCGGGCTGGCGTCGGGCTGGCGATTCCAGAGCAAACCCGCGATGCGTTCGTATCTGGATCGTTTGCATCCGGAAAAGCCGCCGAAATATTCGCGCGCGGTGCTCGAAACGCTCGCGATCATTGCCTACCGGCAACCGGTTACGCGGGGCGATATCGAAGAAATTCGCGGTGTGACAGTAAATACGCAGGTCGTCAAGCAGCTTGAAGATCGCGGCTGGATCGAAGTGATCGGTCATCGCGATGTGCCGGGGCGTCCGGCGCTGTATGCGACCACGAGGCAGTTTCTCGACGACCTGGGCCTGACGGCGCTCGATGAATTGCCACCGCTCGCGGATCCGTCGGCGCAATTGAACGTGGATCTGCTGGGCCAGCATGCGATCGAGTTCGCCGAAGGTGGAGCGGAGGGTGCCCAGGAAGCAGTGCAAGACGTAGAAAGCGAGTCTGTCGAGTTTTCGTCGTCGGAGTCGACGCAGCCAGATGAAGCGGCAGCGCACGCGGCCGGCACGATTGAAGCAGTAGGCGCAGTGGAAGAGGCGCAAGCTGAAGCGGCCGATCACGTCGCGCAGGCCGAGCCGGTATCAGAACCGGAGCCGAGCGCGACGGAACCGGCCGACACGGTCGGCGTGACGCACGCGACTGACGCGGCAAGTGCGCCACACGACGCGCAAGAACAAACCGAATCGGCGCACGCGGCAGCGCAGACCAGCACCGTCGGCCCGGCACAGCATCAAGATCCAGTCGCCGGGACCGATCCGGCGGCACCCGCGCACGACTCGGGCGTGTCTCGCAACACGGAACATCCCGCCGAGCCGAACCCAATCGAAGCGGCGCACGGCGATCCTGAAGATCGCCGCGACGCCGCGCAGGACGCAGGCTTTCTGACCGACGACGAAACCGAGTCGCGCAGCGCCTGACGTAACCGAACTTTTTTTGCCGCGCCCGCAACGGGCGCGCGCGACCTGACATTTTGAGGTTGTTTTGACACATACCCACGACACCGATTCGTCCGAATCCGAGCGCGCTGTGCCGTCGGCGCGGCCCGACGAAGCGCGCACCCCGCAAGCGTCGGCAGGCGAGGGCGAGCGCCCGGCCCAGAGCGCGGAAGCAGACGGCGAAGAGCGTCCGCGCCGCGGCCTGCGTCGCGGGCCGCGCAGCCTGATCGCGCGGCGCCGCGCCGGAGCGAAGACGAAGGCAGCGGAAGGCGCGGCGGCACAAGGCACGCCGGTGGTCGCCGAAGCGCCGCCTGACGGTGAAGTCGTCGCGCAGGTGCGCATGCCGCGCAAGGACGCGGGCAAGGACGCGGGCGCGAAACAGGGAGCGCGGCGCAATGCAGGCGCGGGTGGCGCGAAGCGTGAAGGCCAGCGCGAGCGCCAGCCGCGCGAGGGCGGTCAGCGCCAGAACCGGCGCGGTGGCGACGCTGCCGCGGCGACCGATACCGCTCAGGACGATCTGTTCTCGTACGTGACGTCGCCCGCGTTCGACGCCGACAACAGTACGACCGGCGGTGTGCGGGCGCCGATGCTGCGCCAGGGCAAGGCTGCCGGCCCGAAGCGCGTGCTCTCGCCCGATGACGACGCGCCGAAGCTGCACAAGGTGCTCGCCGAGGCGGGCATGGGTTCGCGCCGCGACATGGAAGAGCTGATCATCGCCGGCCGCGTGTCGGTGAACGGCGAGCCGGCGCATATCGGCCAGCGCATCATGCCGACCGACCAGGTTCGCATTAACGGCAAGCCGGTCAAGCGCAAACTGGCCAGCAAGCCGCCGCGCGTGCTGCTGTACCACAAGCCGACCGGCGAAATCGTTAGTCACGCGGACCCGGAAGGCCGTCCGTCGGTGTTCGACAAGCTCCCGCCGATGAAAACCGCCAAGTGGGTTGCGGTCGGCCGTCTCGACTTCAACACTGAAGGTCTGCTGATGTTGACGACTTCGGGCGATCTCGCGAACCGCTTCATGCATCCGCGCTATAGCGTCGAGCGCGAGTACGCGGTGAGGGTGGTCGGCGAACTGGCGGAAGGTATGCGGCAGAAGCTGCTGCACGGCGTCGAACTCGACGATGGTCCCGCGAATTTCCTGCGTATCCGCGACGGCGGTGGCGAGGGCACCAATCACTGGTATCACGTCGCGCTCGCCGAAGGGCGTAACCGCGAGGTGCGCCGCATGTTCGAAGCAGCCGGCCTGATGGTCAGCCGGCTGATCCGTACGCGTCATGGTCCGATCTCGCTGCCGCGAGGCTTGAAGCGTGGTCGCTGGGAGGAGCTCGAGGACAACCAGGTGCGCGCGCTGATGGCTTCGGTCGGCCTGAAGGCGCCGAGCGAGGAGCGCGGCGGCCGCAATGCGGCGCCGGAGCGTCGGCAGCCGGATCCGATGCAGACGTCGATGGGCTTTATCAATCGCGAGCCGGTGTTGATGTCGCATAGCCGCTTCGAGCAGCAGCCGCGCGGCCAGGGCCGTCGGGGCGCCGCGAGCGGCGGTTTTGGTGCCGGTACGGGCACGGGCTTCGGTACGGGTTACGGCAATCGTGGCGCGGGCGGTCAGCGTGGCCGCGATGTCGACGGCAATCGCGCGCCGTCGCCGAACGGCAATCGCGCGCGTACCGGCGGCAAGCGGGCCGGCGCGGCCGGTAACGGTGGAAATCGCGGCCAGGCCGGGAATCGGGGCGGCAATACCAATCCCAATCGCGCGGGCGGCAATGCTGGCGCGGGTGGTGCGAATCGTGGCGGCGCGCCGCGCGGTCGCTCACGGGGCCGTTGAGCGACGCGGCCCGTGCGCGACGGCGGGTCGTTGACCATTCTTAACGGCTTTCGCGTCTCGCCATTCACCGCATTCAACAGGCGGTTTCAGACTCCAGATGTGGTGCGAAACCGCGCGGTGGCCAAGTAAGGGGCGGATCGCCGGATATCATTTGCGTGGTCGCCCGGTTGAGCGTCGCCGCAATATAAGTCACCTTGGAAAAACCGCCGATCGCCGCTACATTCGCCAAAGATTCCCATGAAATCAAGCGGAAATGAGCGCCGCGCGGCGCTCTGCGGATTGCGTTTGGGCCGAAAAATGGCTACAATCGCGAAGTCGCTGGGCGTACGGTTTTATGTGCGGCTCAGGTGCGACCACCGGCAATAAGATGATGGGCGTTCAGCCCATTTTTTTTTGCCGCTCAGTTCAGTGTGGTGCGGCATCTCGGGTTCGCACGAGCGTGCGCCGGCTTGGCGCGCGGCCCGCTTGGTTGTTTGCAGAAGAGAGGCGCGAGGCTCGCTGCGCGAACATCTAAGAGGGCACTGTGCAACTGACGGAACTGATTGAAACCACGGTCGTGGGACTCGGCTACGAGCTCGTCGATCTCGAGCGCACCGGGCGCGGCATGTTGTGTATCTATATCGACCAGCCGGCCGGCATCGCGATCGAAGACTGCGAGAAAGTCACGCGTCAGCTCCAGCACGTTCTGACGGTCGAAAATATCGATTACGAGCGACTCGAAGTATCGTCGCCCGGTCTCGACCGCCCGCTGAAAAAACTGGCGGATTTTGAGCGCTTCGCGGGCAGCGAAGCGGTAATCACACTGAAAAAGCCATTCGACGGACGGAAATCGTACCGGGGCATTCTGCATGCTCCGCAAGGCGAGACGATCGGTCTGGAATTTGAAGGGAAAGAAGGCGCCGCGATGCTCGATTTCACGCTCGCGGACATGGACAAGGCGCGCCTTGTTCCGAAAGTTGACTTTAGGAGCCGCAAACAATGAGTCGCGAAGTGTTGATGCTGGTGGATGCGCTGGCACGCGAGAAGAATGTCGACAAGGACGTGGTATTTGCCGCGCTCGAAGCGGCTCTCGCTTCGGCCTCCAAGAAACTCTTCGAAGAAGATGCGGATATTCGCGTCCATATCGACCGTGAAAGCGGTGAACACGAAACGTTTCGCCGCTGGAAGGTGGTGCCGGACGAAGCCGGTTTGCAGGAGCCGGATCAGGAAATCCTGTTGTTCGAGGCGCGCGAGCAGCAGCCGAGCATTCAGCTCGACGAATACATCGAAGAGCCGGTGCCGTCGATCGAATTCGGCCGTATCGGCGCGCAGGCCGCCAAGCAGGTGATTCTGCAGAAGGTGCGCGACGCCGAGCGCGAGCAGATCCTGAACGATTTCCTCGAGCGCGGCGAGCACATCATGACCGGCTCCGTTAAGCGTCTCGACAAGGGCAATTTCATTGTCGAATCGGGCCGCGTCGAAGCGCTGCTGCGTCGTGATCAACTGATTCCGAAGGAAAACCTGCGGGTGGGCGACCGCGTGCGCGCGTACATCGCGAAGGTCGACCGTACCGCGCGCGGCCCGCAGATCGAGCTGTCGCGCACGGCGCCGGAATTCCTGATGAAGCTCTTCGAGATGGAAGTGCCGGAAATCGAGCAGGGCCTGCTCGAGATCAAGGCGGCGGCTCGTGATCCGGGCGTGCGCGCGAAGATCGGCGTGGTCGCTTATGACAAGCGTATCGATCCGATCGGCACCTGTGTCGGTATTCGCGGTTCGCGCGTACAGGCCGTGCGCAACGAGCTCGGTGGCGAAAACGTCGACATCGTGCTATGGTCGGAAGACCCCGCCCAGTTTGTGATCGGCGCGCTCGCGCCGGCTGCCGTGCAGTCGATCGTCGTCGATGAAGAAAAGCATTCGATGGACGTCGTCGTCGACGAAAACGAGTTGGCGGTCGCGATCGGCCGCAGCGGCCAGAACGTCCGTCTCGCCAGCGAACTCACCGGCTGGCAGATCAACATCATGACGCCGGACGAATCTGCGCAGAAGCAGAATCAGGAACGTGGCGTCCTGCGCGACCTGTTCATGGCGCGTCTCGATGTCGACGAAGAGGTCGCCGACATCCTGATCGACGAAGGCTTCACGAGCCTCGAAGAGATCGCCTACGTGCCGCTCAACGAAATGCTCGAAATCGAGGCATTCGACGAAGACACCGTTCACGAACTGCGTAACCGCTCACGCGACGCATTGTTGACGCTGGCGATCGCAAACGAAGAAAAGGTCGAGAATGTAGCGCTCGACCTGAAAAGCCTGGACGGTATGGACGCCGAGCTGCTCGCGAAGCTGGCCGAACATCAGATCCAGACGCGCGACGAGCTCGCCGAGCTGGCCGTGGATGAACTGGTCGAAATGACTGGAGTGGAAGAGGATGCCGCTAAGGCGTTGATCATGAAAGCACGTGAACACTGGTTCCAGTGAGAAATGACCATGGCGCACTGAACTGAACGCGGCCGCGAGGCCGCATGACCCGATGCTAACCGCAAGGAATCGGTCCTTGCACTAAGAGGAATGAATGGCGAGTAACAACGTAGCCCAATTTGCCGCGGAACTGAAAATGCCTGCTGGCGTGCTGCTCGAGCAGCTGCAGGCGGCGGGCGTCCAGAAAGCGAGCGAAGACGACAACCTGTCCGAGGCGGACAAGGCGCGTCTGCTCGATCACTTGCGCAAGTCGCATGGCTCGAACGATGCCGACAAGCGCAAGATCACGCTGACGCGCCGGCATACGTCGGAGATCAAGCAGTCCGATGCGACGGGCAAAGCTCGCACCATTCAGGTCGAGGTGCGCAAGAAGCGCACGTTCGTCCGCCGCGACGAGACCGTCGCGGAAGGCGGGGATGCATCGAATCATGTGGCCGAAAGCGCGGATGCCGAGGAGCTCGAACTCCAGCGTCGTGAAGAGGAAGCTCGTCACGAAGCCGAACTGCTCGAAAAGCAGGCGCAGGAACTGAAAGCGCGCCAGGAGCAGCTCGAACGCGAAGAGGCCGAGCGTCAGGCGCGTGAGCGCGCCGCGGAAGCCGAGCGTCAGCGTGCGGAAGAGGAAGCGAAGAAGCGCGCGGCGACCACGGCCGAGGCGGTAGCTCGCGAGAAGGCCCAGCAGGCGGCTGCGCAAGCCGTGGCGCCGGCCGCCGCGAAGGACAGCGAGCAGGACGACGAACGCGCCGCAGCGGAACGTGCCGCGCAACGCGAAGCCGCAAAGAAAGCGGAAGATGCGGCGCGTCAGGCTGCCGAGAAAGCGCGCGCCGAGCAGGAAGAAATCGCGAAGCGCCGCGCGGCGGCGGAAGCCGAAGCACGCGCAATTCGCGAAATGATGAACACGCCGCGCAAGGCGCAGGTGAAGGCGCCGGAACCGGCACCGAAGCCCGCCGAGCCGGCCAAGGCCGCCGAAGCCAAGGGCACGCTGCACAAGCCGGCGCGTCCGGCAGGTGAAGCGCCGGCGCGTCCGGCCGCGAAGAAGCCGGCCGCGGCGGCCCCGGCCACCACGAGCGCGCCGCCGTCGGGCGACAAGAAGAAGCCGGGCGCAGGCAAGGGTGGCGGCAACTGGCAGGACGACGCAGCGAAGCGCCGCGGCATCAAGACTCGCGGCGATTCGAGCGGCGGTGTCGATCGTGGCTGGCGCGGTGGTCCGAAGGGCCGCGGCAAGCACCAGGAGCAGACCACCACGTTCCAGGCGCCGACCGAACCGATCGTGCGCGAAGTGCACGTACCGGAAACCATCACGGTTGCCGATCTCGCACACAAGATGGCGGTGAAGGCGTCGGAAGTCATCAAGGTGATGATGAAGCTGGGCCAGATGGTCACGATCAACCAGATGCTGGATCAGGAAACGGCGATGATCATCGTCGAGGAACTGGGCCACCGTGCGGTCGCGGCGAAGCTCGACGATCCGGAAGCAATGCTGGTCGAGGGCGAAGTGACCGATGCGGAAGCATTGCCGCGTCCGCCGGTCGTTACCGTGATGGGCCACGTCGACCACGGCAAGACCTCGTTGCTCGACTACATCCGCCGCGCGAAGGTCGCGGCGGGCGAAGCCGGCGGCATTACGCAGCACATCGGCGCTTACCACGTCGAAACGCCGCGCGGCGTGATTACGTTCCTCGACACGCCGGGTCACGAAGCGTTTACGGCGATGCGTGCCCGCGGCGCGAAGGCGACCGACATCGTGATTCTGGTCGTCGCCGCCGACGACGGCGTGATGCCGCAGACGAAGGAGGCGATCGCTCACGCGAAGGCCGGTGGCGTGCCGCTCGTCGTCGCGATCAACAAGATCGACAAGCCGGAAGCGAATCCGGAACGGGTGAAGCAGGAACTCGTCGCCGAAGGCGTCGTACCGGAAGAATACGGTGGCGATTCGCCGTTCGTGCCGGTGTCGGCGAAGACCGGCGCGGGCATCGACGATCTGCTCGAAAACGTGCTGCTGCAGGCCGAAGTGCTGGAGCTGAAGGCACCGGTCGAATCGCCGGCCAAGGGTCTCGTCATCGAAGCGAAGCTCGATAAGGGTAAGGGTCCGGTCGCAACGATCCTCGTCCAGTCGGGCACGCTGAACCGTGGGGACGTCGTGCTCGCAGGCAGCGCCTACGGTCGCGTCCGTGCGATGCTCGATGAAACCGGCAAGCCGACCAAATCCGCGGGCCCGTCGATCCCGGTCGAAATTCAGGGTCTGTCGGAAGTGCCGCAGGCGGGCGAGGAAGTCATCGTGATGCCGGATGAACGCAAGGCGCGTGAAGTCGCCCTGTTCCGTCAAGGCAAATTCCGCGACGTCAAGCTCGCGAAGCAGCAGGCCGCGAAGCTCGAGAACATGCTCGAGCAGATGGGCGAAGGCGAAGTGCAGTACATGCCGCTCATCGTCAAAGCCGACGTGCAGGGTTCGCAGGAAGCGCTGGTGCAGTCGCTGCAGAAGCTTTCCACCGACGAAGTGCGTGTGCAGATCGTGCACGGCGCGGTCGGCGGCATCAGCGAATCGGACGTCAACCTCGCGACGGCGTCGAAGGCGGTCATCATCGGCTTCAACACCCGCGCGGATGCGCAGGCTCGCAAGCTCGCGGAAGCCAATGGCGTCGATATCCGCTACTACAACATCATCTACGACGCAGTGGATGACGTGAAGGCGGCAATGTCGGGCATGCTGGCGCCGGAGAAACGCGAAGTCGTGACGGGCACCGTCGAAGTGCGTCAGGTCTTCAAGGTGCCGAAGGTCGGCACGGTGGCGGGCTGCATGGTCACAGACGGTTTCGTCAAGCGCTCGTCGTCGGTGCGCGTGCTGCGCAACCATGTCGTCATCTTCACGGGCGAACTCGATTCGCTCAAGCGCTTCAAGGACGACGTGAAGGAAGTCCGTCAGGGCTTCGAATGCGGTATGTCGATCAAGAACTTCAACGATATCGTCGAAGGCGATCAGTTCGAAGTCTTCGAAGTTACCGAAGTCGCGCGTACGCTGTAATTCACGCGGCACGGCACAACGGGCGGAACGGGCTTGACGCCCGCTCCGCCCGTTGTTTTTGAGCCCGTTGTTTCGAGTCCGTCGCGCGAGCGAGTCATCCATATGTCGCGGCGCCGTGATGCCGTCGTATCGAACAGATAAAAACCGTGGCGCGCGCGAACAACTTTTTTGCATCCGTCAGAGCGGATCATCAACACCATGCCTAAAAAACGTTCTTCACCCAATCGCAACGCGCAGATCTCCGATCAGATCCAGCGCGACCTGTCCGAGCTGCTGCGCGAGGTCAAGGATCCGCGTATCGGCATCGTCACGTTTCAGAGTGTCGAGCTGACGCCTGACTACGCGCACGCGAAGGTCTACTTCACGACGCTGACGGGCGATCCGCAGGAGACGCTCGAGGCGCTCACGCACGCGGCCGGCCATCTGCGCAACCTGTTGTTCAAGCGCCTGCACATCCATACGGTGCCGACGCTGCATTTCCACTACGACAAGACGATCGAGCGGGCCGTCGAGATGTCGCGTCTGATCGACGAGGCGAACTCGACCCGCGCGAAAGACGATTGAGTGTTTGCTATGCCGTGACGTTCACCGCGGCCTCTGGCGTTGTTTTCGTATCCCCTGAAGTCCTTGCCTCATTGACATGACCGTACCTCAACGCCCCCGCGTGCCGCGTCGCGCGATAGACGGCGTGCTGCTGCTCGATAAGCCGATCGGCCTGTCGAGCAACGACGCACTGGTCCGCGCGAAGCGTCTCTATCAGGCGAAAAAGGCGGGCCACACTGGCACGCTCGACCCGCTCGCGACCGGTCTGCTGCCGCTGTGTTTCGGCGAAGCCACCAAGTTCTCGCAAGACCTCCTCGAAGCCGACAAGACCTACGAGGCCACGATGCGCCTCGGCATTCGCACGACCACCGGCGACGCCGAAGGCGAGGCGATCGACATACGCGTCGTCCAGTGCGACGAAGCAGCGGTGCAGGCAGCTTTGCGCCGATTCTTCGGCGAGATCGTGCAGATTCCACCGATGTACTCCGCGCTCAAGCGCGATGGCAAGCCGTTATACGAATACGCACGCGCTGGTCAGACGGTTGAACGGGAAGGGCGTCAGGTGATGATCGTCGCGCTCGAACTGATTGCGTGCGCGCTACCGGACGTGACGTTTCGCGTCACGTGCAGCAAGGGCACGTACGTGCGCACGCTTGCCGAAGATATCGGCGAAGCGCTCGGTTGCGGCGCGCATCTGATCGCGCTGCGCCGCACGGGCGTCGGCGCGCTGACGCTGGAGCATTCGGTCACCCTCGACGCGTTATCCGACGCGAGCCAGGCCGAGCGCGACGCATGGCTGCAACCGGTCGATGCATTGCTGTCGACATTCCCGCAGGTGTGCCTGAATGACGACGATACGCGCCGCTTTCTGCACGGCCAGCGCCTGAAGCTTGCCACGCTGACGATCCCCAGCGATGCGCAGAAAGCGCTGCGCGTCAGGGTCTATTCCGCGCAGGGGAGGCTTCTTGGCGTCGCGAAGCCGGGCGACGGCGTGCTCGCACCCGAGCGTCTGGTCGTGACGACGGAGAGCGACGCGGAGCGCGCGGGATCGTAAGTGCGAGCCGTCTTGCCAGTTACGCACGCACAGTAAAAGTAAAAAAGCGGGATCGCCATCGAGCGATCCCGCTTTTTTTCATACCGTCCACTGTACCGCCGAATCGGCGTGGCGTCCCGTAAGCGACGCCTCAGTGCGCCGCGGCCGCCGCCGCACCCGCGTCGCCGCCCGCGCGTTCCGGCCGCGTGATCCAGATCAGCGCAATCAGCGCGACGAAGATGCCGGCCGAGATAAAGAACAGATCGTTCACGCCCAGTTGCGCCGCCTGCTGCGAGACCGTCGAGTTGAACAGACCGTACGCCTGTGGCTGGCTAAAACCTGCGGCGCCCATCTGATGGATCGACTGATCGAACGCCGGGTTGTACGCATTCGCCTGCTCGGTCAGTTGCGCGTGATGCATGATCGTGCGGTGATCCCACGCCGTCTGGAAAATCGACGTGCCGATACCGCCGCACATGATCCGCACGAAATTCGACAGACCCGACGCCGCCGGAATCCGGTGGCCCGGCAAGCCCGACAACGTGATCGACACGAGCGGAATAAAGAAGCCGGCCATGCCGATGCCCTGAATCAGCGTGGGCAGCATCAGCGAGTACGTATCGACGCCGGTCGTATAACGCGAGCGCATCCAGAAGCACAGCGCGAATATGAGGAACGACAGCGTCGCGATGTAGCGCGGATCGGTGCGCGGCAGAACCTTGCCGGTGATCGGCGACAGCAGGATGGCGAACAGACCGACCGGCGCCATGACGAGACCGGCTTCGGTCGCGGTGTAGCCGATATCGGTTTGCAGCCACAGCGGCAACAGCACGAGATTGCCGAAGTAGAGTCCGTAGCCGATCGACAGCGCGATCGTGCCGCCCGTGAAGTTACGCCGGCTGAACAGCGACAGGTCGACCACCGGATGCTCGGCCGTCAGTTCCCACACGATGAAGAACGCGAGCGCGATCACCGCGACGAGCGCGAGCACGACGACCGTCGTCGACGAGAACCAGTCGAGGTCCTTGCCCTTGTCGAGCATGACCTGCAGCGAGCCGACCCAGACGATCAGCAGACCGAGGCCGACACCATCGATCGGCGCTTTCTTCACGACCGAATCGCGGTTGCGGAAGATCATCCATGTCGCGGCCGCGGCGATAATGCCGACCGGAATGTTGACGTAGAAAATCCACGGCCACGAGATGTTGTCGGAAATCCAGCCGCCGAGAATCGGGCCGGCGACCGGCGCGATCAGCGTGGTCATCGCCCACATCGATAACGCCATCGGTGCCTTTGCGCGCGGATAGCTCGCGAGCAGCAGCGTTTGCGACAGCGGAATCATCGGACCGGCCACCGCGCCTTGCAGCACGCGCGACGCGAGCAGGAACGGCAGGTTCGGCGACAGTCCGCACATCCATGACGAGATCACGAACAGCACGATCGACGCCATGAAGAGGCGCACCTGGCCGATGCGGTCGGTGAGCCAGCCGGTGAGCGGCACCGAGATCGCGTTGGCGACCGCGAACGACGTGATGACCCACGTGCCCTGGTCGGACGACACGCCGAGATCGCCGGAAATCGACGGGATCGACACGTTCGCGATCGACGTGTCCAGAACGTTCATGAACACGGCGAGCGACACCGCGATGGTGCCGATCACCAGTTGCGCGCCCTCGAGCGGCGGGTGAGGGACTTGCGCCTGAGCCTGAGCCATTAAAAAAGCCTTCTATGAATCGTCGGAGCCGCTCAGCTCTTCGCCGCCGGTTTGGCCGCTGCACCGGTTTGCGCCGACTTCTGGTTGCCGTTCGGGCCTGCGTTTTCCGCGATGATGCGCGCGATGACCGCGTCGGCTTCCGCGCCGTACTTGTCGAAGACGTTGGTCTGATACGCGGTGTTCGGCGCGTTGCCGAGCTGGCCGCCGGAGTCGTCCTTGATGTTCACGTCCGCCTGCATCGACAGACCGATGCGCAGCGGGTGCTTCTCGAGTTCCTGCGGATCGAGCGCGATCCGTACCGGCAGACGCTGCACGACCTTGATCCAGTTGCCGGTCGCGTTCTGCGCGGGCAGCAGCGAGAACGCCGAACCCGTGCCCGCCGAGAAGCCGACCACCTTGCCGTGATACGGCACCGACGAACCGTACACGTCGGCCGTCAGTTCGACCGGCTGGCCGATGCGCATGTGCTTGAGCTGCACTTCCTTGAAGTTCGCGTCGACCCACACGTCGTGAAGCGGCACGATCGCCATCAGCGGCGTGCCCGGCGACACGCGCTGACCAACCTGCACCGAGCGCTTGGCGACATAGCCGGTAACGGGCGCCGGCAGCGTGTTGCGCGCGTTGTTCAGGTAGGCGTCGCGCACCTTCGCGGCCGCGGCCTGCACGTTCGGATGATCGGCGATCGTGGTGTTCGCGGTCAGCGCCTGATTTGCCGCAAGCTGCTGTTTGGCGGCGTCGAGCGCGGCCTGGGCGGTCTTCACGGCGTCGCGTGCGTGCGAGATTTCTTCCTGCGACACCGCGCCGGTTTGCGCGACCGTCAGACGGCGCTTGAGATCGTCTTCGGCGCGCGACAGATCGGCCTGGCGCAGCGAAACCTGCGCTTCATACTGGCTGTCGTCGGCGAAGAGGCCGCGCACCTGGCGTACCACCTGCGCGAGATTCGCCTCGGCCTGTTCGAGCGCGACGCGCGCGTCGGCCGGATCGAGCACGACGAGCGGGTCGCCGGCCTTGACGATCTGCGTGTCGTCGGCATTCACCGCGATCACGGTACCGGTGACCTGCGGCGTGATCTGCACGACGTTGCCGCTCACGTAGGCGTCGTCGGTGTCTTCATGGAAGCGCGCGACGAGGAAGTAGTACAGGCCGTACGCGACCGCGGCGATCAGGATCACGATGACGAGCAGCGTCATCATGCGCTTGCGTTTGCCGTTGTTCGCCGTTTGCGGCGGGGTGGCGGGCTGTTGGGGGGTGCTCATTGATGTGCTCCGGGTTCTCTTGAACGTCGTCGTTTATTCGGATGTTCGTGCGTGTGTGCGCTCTGTCGGTTGCCTGCGCGCTCAGTTTGCAGCGGCGGTCGCGGCAGTGGCCGATGCCGGGGCATCGGTCGGTACCACGAGACCGGTTTGCGTTGCGTCGAAGCCGCCGCCAAGCGCCTTGATGAGGCCGATCTGCAGGGCGCGGCGGCGCATCTTCAGGCCCGCCACCGTCTGCTCGGCGGCGAGCATGTTCTCGTCGGCGGTCAGCACCTGCAACTGCGGCGACAGGCCGGCCTTGTAGCGCACCACGGCGAGCTGATACGCCTTGGTCGACGCGTCGAGCGCGCGCTGCGCATCGCCCGCCTGGCGGTCGATCGAACGGATCGACGACACTTGCGTCGACACATCCTGCAGCGCGTTGATCAGCGTCTGGTTGTAGTTGGCGACGTCGAGGTCGAAGTCGGCGTAGCGGCCCTTCAGTTGCGCGCGCAACGCGCCGGCGTCGAAGATCGGCAGATGGATCGCCGGGCCGAACTGGATCTGACGGCTCGACGCGGTCAGGAAGCGGCCCCAGCCGAACGCGTCGAAACCGAAGCCGGCCGCGAGGTTCACGTCCGGGTAGAACTCGGCCTTCGCTTCCTTCACGTCGTGCATCGCGGCTTCGACCTGCCAGCGCGCGGCGACGATGTCCGCGCGGCGCGACACGAGATCGGCGGGAATGTTGTCCGGCAGCGCGACGGCGTCGCCGCCGGTGAGCGCCGGCCTGGCGATCTGCAGGCCGCGGTCCGGCCCCTTGCCGAGCAGCGCGCCCAATTGATAGCGCACGACGGTGATCTGGCCGTCGAGGTCGGTCAGGTTCGACTGGCTCGTCGCGATGTTGCCGGCGGCGGTCTGCTTCTCGACCTCGGTGTCCAGCCCGGCGGTTACACGGCCATTGGTGATGCGGCTGACATCCTGGCGGTTGGCGATCTCGCGCTCGGCGATGTCACGGAACACATATAGCTGGGCGAGCTGGTTGTAGGTGCTCGCGACCGATGCGGCGAGCGCCACGCGCGCCTGCTGCATGTCGGCCTCGGCGGCTTTTTGCTGCGACACGGCCTGACCGAGGCGTTGGCGATTCTTGCCCCACAGGTCGAGATCCCACGACGCGCTCGCGAGCACGTTGTTCTCGCTATACCAGGTGCCACCGTACGGAGGCGGGTAGAGCCCGTTCCCCGAGAACAGCTCGCGGGTCCAGGAATAGCTCCCGTTGACCTTCGGGAACAGCGCCGAGCGCGAGCTTTCGATATACGACGAGGCCTTCGCGAGCCGCGCCTGTGCCTGCGCGATGGACGGGTTGCCCTCGAGCGCTTCCGCAATCAGCTTCGGCAGTTGCGGGTCGCCGAACTGGTTGGCCCAGTCGAGCGACGGCCACTGGCCGCCCTCGTTGGGCAGGCTCTGCGTCGATTCGTATTGCGTCGGCGACGAGATCTGCTTGTCGCTCTTCACGCCGAAGTAGTTCGCGCACCCCGTGAGGGCGAACGCTGTCACCGCGGCAGCGACAGCGGCCCGGCTCGAAAACGCGGGCGCGGACAGGGAAAGGGATTTCATCGCTCGACTCTTTGAGTGGAATGTGATGGTGGACGCAGCAATTAATTTCTTACGATTTGCTATCGAAATTACTTGCGGCGTCACGGGATAGCCCCGTTTGTTCACCGGAATTGACGAGTACGCGGCGCAGCATGCTTTTCAGAAAGCCGACTTCCTCGGGCGTAAAGCCGTTCAGCAGGTTGTCGAGCACGCCGTTGAAAATGCCTGGCATGCGAGCGGCGATTGCGTGGCCTTCCGGCGTTAGCGCGAGGCGCACGACCCGCCGGTCCTCGTTACTGCGTACCCGGGTGAGCAGGCCGCGCTTTTCGAGCCGGTCGATCAGCCGCGTGACGGCGCTGGCGTCGATACCGTACTCACGGGCCAGTTCGGCCGCCAGCAGGCACTTGCCGCTCGCCACCATGAACAGGATGCTGCCCTGCTGGCTCGTGATGCCGAGCTCGGCCACGCTGCGCTGCGTGACCAGATTCGACATGGTGGATTTCACCCGGGTGATGAGATAGCCGACGCTTTCGCCGAGCTGGTACTCGCTGAGGTCCGGCGTGGGTTCGGTGGACGGCTCCGTCATGATTCTCGTGCGAATGCAATGGTTGACTAGGCAGCAGTATAGCTGGCTGTTGATTGACACGACAAGCGTTATTACAGCTTAGGCAAGGATTTTTTCGCGCTCAAGTGGGGAAAGATACGCGGTGTTGTAGGACGGGCGCGGCGGATGTCGGGCGCCGCACGCAGTGGAGAAGGGGCGGTGGTCTATCGGGGAATACCAGAAAGCATCATTTCGCCATGCTACAATATTGGGTTCCCAAAAGTGCGCTTTGGGCTTGTCGTATATCAGGCTTGCCGGGTTTATTTCCCCGACTGGCATAAGCAGGCGGCAGCAAGCGGCGCACTCCAACTGTTCAGGTTTCCTATGACCCGCGCCCTACGCAACATCGCCATCATTGCTCACGTCGACCACGGCAAGACCACGCTCGTCGACCAGCTCCTTCGTCAGACCGCCACGTTCCGCGACAACCAGCAGGTTGCCGAACGCGTGATGGACTCGAACGACATCGAAAAGGAGCGCGGCATCACGATCCTGTCGAAAAACTGCGCGGTGGAATACGAGGGCACGCATATCAATATCGTCGACACGCCGGGACACGCGGACTTCGGCGGCGAGGTGGAGCGCGTGCTGTCGATGGTCGACTCGGTGCTGCTGCTCGTCGACGCGGTCGAGGGCCCGATGCCGCAAACGCGTTTCGTCACGAAGAAGGCGCTCGCGCTCGGCCTGAAGCCGATCGTCGTGGTCAACAAGGTGGACCGCCCGGGCGCGCGGGTGGACTGGGTCATCAACCAGACCTTCGACCTGTTCGACAAGCTGGGCGCCAACGACGAACAGCTCGACTTCCCGATCGTCTACGCGTCGGGCCTGAACGGCTATGCCGGCCTCACGCCGGACGTGCGCGAAGGCGACATGCGCCCGCTGTTCGAAGCGATTCTTCAGCACGTACCGGTGCGCCCGGCCGATCCGGAAGCGCCGTTGCAACTGCAGATCACGTCGCTCGACTATTCGTCGTACGTTGGCCGTATCGGTATCGGCCGCATCACGCGCGGCCGCATCAAGCCGGGCATGGCCGTCGCGGTGCGTTCGGGTCCCGAGGGCGAAATCCTCAATCGCAAGATCAACCAGGTGCTGTCGTTCAAGGGCCTCGACCGCGTGCAGGTCGACTCGGCTGAAGCGGGCGACATCGTGCTGATCAACGGCATCGAGGAAATCGGCATCGGCGTGACGATCTGTTCGCCGGAGCAGCCGGAAGCGCTGCCGATGATCACCGTCGACGAACCCACGCTGACGATGAACTTCCTCGTCAATTCGTCGCCACTCGCCGGCCGCGAAGGCAAATTCGTCACGAGCCGCCAGATCCGCGACCGCCTGATGAAGGAACTGAACCACAACGTCGCGCTGCGCGTGAAGGATACCGGCGACGAAACCACGTTCGAAGTGTCGGGCCGCGGCGAGCTGCATCTGACCATTCTGGTCGAAAACATGCGCCGCGAAGGCTACGAGCTGGCCGTGTCGCGTCCGCGCGTGGTGATGACGGAAGTCGACGGCGTCAAGCATGAGCCGTTCGAAAACCTGACCGTCGACATGGAAGACACGCATCAGGGCGGCGTGATGGAAGAGCTCGGCCGCCGCAAGGGCGAACTGCTCGACATGACGTCGGACGGCCGCGGCCGCACGCGCCTCGAATACCGCATTTCCGCACGGGGGCTGATCGGCTTCCAGTCGGAGTTCCTGACGCTTACGCGTGGCACGGGTCTGATGAGCCACACGTTCGACTCGTACCAGCCGGTCAAGGAGGGCGCGGTCGGCGAGCGCCGCAACGGCGTGCTGATCTCGCAGGACGACGGTGCCGCCGTCGCCTACGCGCTGTGGAAGCTGCAGGATCGCGGCCGCATGTTCGTGACGCCGGGCGACGCGCTCTATGAAGGCATGATCATCGGCATTCACAGCCGTGACAACGACCTCGTCGTGAACCCGATCAAGGGCAAGCAGCTCACCAACGTGCGCGCCTCGGGCACCGACGAAGCCGTGCGCCTCGTGCCGCCGATCCAGATGTCGCTCGAATACGCGGTCGAATTCATCGACGACGATGAACTGGTCGAAGTCACGCCGCAGTCGATCCGTCTGCGCAAGCGCCACCTGAAGGAGCACGAGCGCCGCAGCGCGAGCCGCAACAAGGTCACGACCGAGTAAGCGGGCCGATAAGCGAACCGCTGGACGGAAGCAAACGGAAGCCACCTTCGGGTGGCTTCGCTGTTTCTGGCGCCGGAAAGCCGGGCGAGCCGCGTGACGCGCCAGATGCGCTCCTGTGCTCATTGCGCCGCGTTTTGCGGTCGATCACGCTCCTTGCCCCCAATTTTCACAGAATACTGTTGCGCGCCTCGAAGAGAGGCTGGACCACCCGTGAAACACCCGTCATGACGGGCGTTCGGGGCTATGCTGTTCGCTATCTGGGCTATTTGTTCTGTGCTATGCTCCCGGGTGCACTGTTTTAGGTCCTTCCAAGCAAGACTTGATTCGCGCAATCCGCTAAACGGTCAGGCCGTGTCGCGGAAGGTTCTGTAACCCGCTATTTCTCGAGAAGCTCGAAGAAAGGTGAGCGTAAAAATGATGAAGCAATTCCAGTCGAACTCTTATCTGTTCGGCGGCAATGCTCCGTACGTTGAAGAAATGTACGAAGCGTATCTCGATAATCCGGCGTCAGTGCCCGAGACCTGGCGCAGTTATTTCGATGCGTTGCAGAACGTTCCGGCATCGGACGGCAGCAACGCCAACGATGTGGCCCATGGCCCGATCGTCGAATCATTTGCCCAGCGCGCCAAGGCCAATGCCTTCCTGCCACGCGCGGCAACCGGCGGCGAAGATCTCGCAACCGCCCGCAAACAGGTTTACGTCCAGTCCCTCATCGGCGCATATCGCTTCCTCGGCTCGCAATGGGCCAACCTCGATCCTCTGAAGCGCCGCGAACGTCCCGCGATCCCCGAACTTGAACCCGCGTTCTACGACTTCACCGAAGCCGACATGGACCAGGAGTTCAGCGCAACGAATCTGTACTTCGGGTTCGAGCGCGCGACGCTGCGCGACATCGTCAAGGCCCTGCGCGACACGTACTGCGGCACGATCGGCGCCGAGTACATGTACATCAGCGATCCGGAGCAGAAGCGCTGGTGGAAGGAGAAGCTCGAGTCGATCCGTTCGACCCCGAACTTCAGCAGCGAGAAAAAGAAGCACATCCTGAACCGCCTGACGGCCGCCGAAGGCCTCGAGCGTTTCCTGCACACCAAGTACGTCGGCCAGAAGCGCTTCTCGCTCGAAGGCGGCGAGAGCTTCATCGCGTCGATGGACGAAGTCGTGCGTCACGCCGGCGCCAACGGTGTCCAGGAAATCGTCATCGGCATGGCGCACCGTGGCCGTCTGAACGTGCTGGTCAATACGCTCGGCAAGATGCCGGCTGATCTCTTCGCCGAATTCGAAGGCAAGCACGTTGACGATCTGCCGGCCGGCGACGTCAAGTATCATAAGGGCTTCTCGTCGGACGTCGCGACCGAAGGCGGCCCGGTTCACCTGTCGCTCGCGTTCAACCCGTCGCACCTCGAAATCGTCAACCCGGTGGTCGAAGGTTCGGCAAAGGCGCGCATGGACCGCCGCGGCGACGACGCCGGCCTGCAGGTGCTGCCGGTGCAGATCCACGGCGACGCGGCTTTCGCGGGCCAGGGCGTCGTGATGGAAACGTTGAACCTCGCGCAAACGCGCGGTTACGGCACGCACGGCACGCTGCACATCGTCATCAACAACCAGATCGGCTTCACGACGTCGGACCCGCGCGATTCGCGCTCCACGTTGTACTGCTCGGACGTCGTCAAGATGATCGAAGCGCCGGTGCTGCACGTGAACGGCGACGATCCCGAAGCGGTCGTGCTGGCTACGCAGCTCGCGATCGACTTCCGGATGCAGTTCCACAAGGACGTCGTCGTCGACATCGTCTGTTTCCGCAAGCTCGGTCACAACGAGCAGGACACGCCGGCGGTCACGCAGCCGCTGATGTACAAGACGATCGCGAAGCACCCGGGCACGCGCGCGCTGTACGCTGAAAAGCTCGTGCAGCAGGGCGTGATCACCGCGGAAGAGGGCGACGAATACGTCAAGGCCTACCGCAAGGCGATGGACGAAGGCCATCACACGGTCGACCCGGTGCTCTCGAACTACAAGAGCAAGTACGCGGTGGACTGGGTGCCGTTCCTGAACCGCAAGTGGACCGACGCGGCCGACACGGCCGTGCCGCTCGCGGAACTGAAGCGCCTCGCCGAGCGCATCACCACGATCCCGGAAAACTTCAAGGTTCACCCGCTCGTCGAGCGCGTGATCAACGACCGTCGCGCGATGGGCCGCGGCGAAGCGAAGCTCGACTGGGGCATGGGCGAACACCTCGCGTTCGCGTCGCTCGTCGCATCGGGTTACGCAGTGCGCCTGACCGGTCAGGACTCGGGCCGCGGCACGTTCACGCATCGTCACGCGGTGCTGCACGACCAGAACCGCGAGCGCTGGAACGACGGCACCTACGTGCCGCTGCAGAACATCGCCGATGGTCAGGCGAAGTTCACGGTGATCGACTCGGTGTTGTCGGAAGAAGCGGTGCTCGGCTTCGAATACGGCTACTCGACCGCTGAACCGAACACGTTCGTCGCATGGGAAGCCCAGTTCGGCGACTTCGTGAACGGCGCGCAGGTCGTGATCGACCAGTTCATCTCGTCGGGCGAAGTGAAGTGGGGCCGCGTGTCGGGCCTGACCATGATGCTGCCGCACGGCTACGAAGGTCAGGGTCCGGAGCATTCGTCGGCGCGTATCGAGCGTTTCCTGCAACTGTGCGCGGACCACAACATGCAGGTCGTTCAGCCGACCACGCCGGCGCAGATCTTCCATCTGCTGCGCCGCCAGATGATCCGCCTGTTCCGCAAGCCGCTGATCGTCTTCACGCCGAAGTCGCTGCTGCGTCACAAGGAAGCCGTGTCGGATCTGTCGGAGCTCGCGAAGGGTTCGTTCCAGCCGGTGCTCGGCGAAGTCGACGAAGCCATCGACGCGAAGAAGGTCAAGCGCGTGCTGGTGTGCTCGGGCCGCGTGTACTACGACCTCGTCGCGCATCGCCGCGAAGCGAAGGCGAACGACGTCGCGATCGTCCGTATCGAACAGCTTTATCCGTTCGCGCACAAGCAGTTCGAAGCGGAAATGAAGAAGTACGACAACGCGACCGAAGTGGTGTGGGTGCAGGACGAGCCGCAGAACCAGGGCCCGTGGTTCTACATCGAGCACCATCTGAAGGAAGGCATGAAGGAAGGGCAGAAGCTGGCATACAGCGGCCGTCCGGCTTCGGCCTCGCCGGCAGTCGGCTACTACGCGAAGCACTACGAGCAGCAGAAGGCGCTGGTCGAAGGTGCTTTCGGCCGCCTCAAGAGCGCGTCGATCGCTAAATAAAGAGAACAGACGAACCGGGAAAGCGTGGCGCGCTTTCCCGCGTCGCGCTTAATGATCCAGTAAAGGCTCAGGCGCGGCGCGCACGGTTCGCAGGCGGTAGTGGTTTAGCGTGCCGTCACCCGATACGTATTCAGGATACTCATAATGGCTATTGTTGAAGTCAAGGTTCCCCAGCTCTCCGAGTCGGTCTCGGAAGCCACCATGCTGCAGTGGAAGAAGAAGCCCGGCGAGGCTGTCGCTCAGGACGAAATCCTCATCGAAATCGAGACCGACAAGGTCGTGCTCGAAGTGCCGGCACCCGCGGCCGGCGTGCTCGCGCAAGTCATCTCGAACGACGGCGACACCGTCGTTGCCGACCAGGTGATCGCGAAGATCGACACTGAAGGCAAGGCAGGCGCCGCCGCTGTCGAAGCCGAAGTGAAGCCGGCTCCGGTTGCCGCGCCGGCACCGGCCGCTCAGTCGGCAACTGCCGCTGCCGCCGCAACGGGCTCGAACACCGCTGCTTCGCCGGCCGCCGGCAAGCTGATGGCCGAGAAGGGTCTGGGCGCGGGCGACGTCGCCGGCACGGGCCGCGACGGCCGCATCACGAAGGGCGACGTGCTCGCCGCGGGCCAGGCTACCCCCGCGGCCGCCAAGGCCGCTCCTGCGCCGGCCGCCGCGCCGAAGGCCGCGAAGCCGTCGCTGCCGGACGTCAAGGCCCCGGCATCGGCCGAACAGTGGCTGAAGGACCGTCCGGAACAGCGCGTGCCGATGTCGCGTCTGCGCGCGCGTATCGCCGAGCGTCTGCTCGAGTCGCAGCAAACCAACGCGATCCTCACGACGTTCAACGAAGTGAACATGGCGCCGGTGATGGACCTGCGCAACAAGTACAAGGACAGGTTCGAGAAGGAACACGGCGTGAAGCTCGGCTTCATGTCGTTCTTCGTGAAGGCCGCGGTCCATGCGCTGAAGAAATTCCCGCTCGTGAACGCGTCGATCGACGGTAACGACATCGTCTATCACGGCTACTTCGACATCGGTATCGCAGTCGGCTCGCCGCGCGGTCTGGTGGTGCCGATCCTGCGCAACGCGGATCAGATGAGCCTCGCCGATATCGAGAAGAAGATCGCCGAATTCGGCCAGAAGGCGAAGGACGGCAAGCTGTCGATCGAGGAAATGACCGGCGGTACGTTCTCGATCTCGAACGGCGGTGTGTTCGGCTCGATGCTGTCCACCCCGATCATCAACCCGCCGCAGTCCGCGATTCTCGGCGTGCACGCCACGAAGGAACGCGCGGTGGTCGAAAACGGCCAGATCGTGATCCGCCCGATGAACTACCTCGCGCTGTCGTACGACCACCGTATCATCGACGGCCGCGAAGCAGTGCTGTCGCTGGTCGCGATGAAGGATGCGCTGGAAGATCCGGCTCGCCTGCTGCTCGACCTGTAAGCGTACGTTCCACCGGCGCCGGCTTGCATTGCGCGGGCCGGCGCCGTCAGTCGCAAGTCCTGGTATTTCGCAGTACAGGAACGGCGCGCGCCACCCAACGTGGCCCGGCGCCGTTCCGCCATCAAAGGGATTGTCATGTCCAAAGAATTTGACGTCGTCGTGATCGGCGCGGGCCCCGGCGGTTATATTGCCGCCATCCGTGCAGCGCAGCTCGGCAAGACCGTCGCATGTATCGAAAAATGGAAGAACCCGGCCGGCGCGCTGAAGCTCGGCGGCACCTGCCTGAACGTCGGCTGCATTCCGTCGAAGGCGCTGCTCGCGTCGTCGGAAGAGTTTGAAAACGCGTCGCACCACCTCGCCGACCACGGCATCTCGGTGGGCGACGTGACGGTCGATATCTCGAAGATGATGGCCCGCAAGGACGGCATCGTCGAGAAGATGACCAAGGGTATCGAATTCCTGTTCCGCAAGAACAAGATCACGTGGCTCAAGGGCTACGGCAAGTTCACCGGCAAGACGGACGCCGGCGTGCAGATCGAAGTCAGCGGCGAGGGCGAAACTGAAGTCGTTACGGCGAAGAACGTGATCATCGCGACGGGTTCGAAGGCACGTCATCTGCCGGGCATTCCGGTCGACAACAAGCTGATCGCCGACAACGAAGGCGCATTGAGCTTCGACACGGCACCGAAGAAGCTCGCCGTGATCGGCGCGGGCGTGATCGGTCTGGAACTGGGTTCGGTGTGGCGCCGCCTGGGCGCGGACGTGACCGTGCTCGAAGCGCTGCCGGAATTCCTCGGCGCGGCTGACCAGGCGCTGTCGAAAGAAGCGGCCAAGCAGTTCAAGAAGCAGGGTCTCGACATCCACGTCGGCGTGAAGGTCGGCGAAGTGAAGACGGGCGACAACGGCGTGACGATCGCCTACACGGACAAGGACGGCAACGCGCAGACGCTCGAAGCCGACCGCCTGATCGTGTCGGTCGGCCGTGTGCCGAACACCGACAACCTCGGCCTCGAAGCGATCGGCCTGAAGGCCAACGAGCGCGGCTTCATCGACGTGGACGACCACTGCGCGACGGCCGTGCCGAACGTGTACGCGATCGGCGACGTGGTGCGCGGCCCGATGCTCGCGCACAAGGCGGAAGACGAAGGCGTGCTGGTCGCGGAAGTGATCGACGGCCAGAAGCCGCACATCGACTACAACTGCATTCCGTGGGTGATCTACACCGAACCGGAAATCGCGTGGGTCGGCAAGACCGAGCAGCAACTGAAGGCGGAAGGCCGCGAGATCAAGACGGGCCAGTTCCCGTTCATGGCGAACGGCCGCGCGCTCGGCATCAACAAGGCGGATGGTTTCGTCAAGATGATCGCCGACGCGAAGACCGACGAACTGCTCGGCGTGCACATCATCTCGGCGAACGCATCGGACCTGATCGCGGAAGCCGTGGTGGCGATGGAATTCAAGGCGGCGTCGGAAGACATCGGCCGTATCTGCCATCCGCACCCGTCGCTGTCGGAAGTCATGCGCGAAGCGGCACTGGCCGTCGACAAGCGCGCGCTGAACATGTAATCACGCACGCCTGACTGAACGCAACTTTGGCATCACCAGGGCGGGCGGGTTCATCCCCTCCCGCCCTTCTTTTTTGCAGCAACACGATGAACGTCACCGAATACTACGAAAAAGAACTGCAGACGCGCGGTTATCAATCCGATCCGGCGCAGCGCGCGGCGGTCGACCGGCTGCAGCGGTGCTATGAAGAGTGGGTCGAATACAAATCGCGCCGCTCGAACGCCTTCAAGAAGCTGCTCATTCATCCGGATCTGCCTCGCGGCGTGTACATGTGGGGGGGCGTGGGCCGTGGCAAGAGCTTCCTGATGGACAGCTTCTACATGATCGTGCCGGTGCAGCGAAAGACGCGTCTGCATTTCCACGAGTTCATGCGCGAAGTGCATCGCGAGCTCGAGGAACTGAAGGGCCAGGCCGATCCGCTCGACGAACTCGCGCGCCGCATTGCGAAGCGCTATCGGTTGATCTGCTTCGACGAATTCCACGTGTCGGATATCGCCGACGCGATGATCCTGTACCGGCTGCTCGACAAGCTGTTCGAGAACGGCGTGCAGTTCGTGATGACGTCCAACTACGATCCCGATACGCTGTACCCGGACGGCCTGCATCGAGATCGCATGCTGCCCGCAATCGAGCTGATCAAGCAGAAGCTCGACGTGCTCAACGTCGACGCGGGTATCGACTACCGGCAGCGCACGCTCGCTCAGGTGGAGGTCTATCACACGCCGCTGGACGCGGCCGCCAGCAAGGCATTGCGCGATGCGTTCGCGCGGCTTGCCGCGGTGCCCGACGAGAGCCCGCTGCTGCATATCGAGAAGCGCGAACTGAGGGCCCTGCGCCGCGCTGACGGCGTCGTCTGGTTCGACTTCGCGACGCTGTGCGGCGGCCCGCGCTCGCAGAACGACTATCTCGAACTCGCGAGCCGCTTTCACGCGGTGATTCTGTCGGACGTGCCGCAGATGTCGGTGCGCATGGCGTCGGAGGCGCGCCGCTTCACGTGGCTGATCGACGTGTTCTACGACCACAAGGTGAAGCTGCTGATGTCGGCCGAGGTCCCGCCGGAACAACTCTATCTGGATGGCCCGATGGCCAACGAATTTACGCGCACGGTGTCGCGCATCGTCGAGATGCAATCGAAGGAGTATCTCGACGCGCCGCGCCGGATCGTCGACACGTCGCTGACCTGAGCCGCTTGCGTGTGCGCCGCCTGAGGCGCGGAGGCAACACGCACGACCGGGCACAGTGGGATCGTGCGTCTGAGAAGTCAGGCGACGCCTTTTCAAGATTCAGAGTGGTCTTATATTCCGCACACGGCTGACTGGCTATCTTTTGTTGTAGTTCTGACAAAGGAGGGAGCATGAAGCCATACAGCGATATCACCGATCAACAATGGCGGCGCGTGGCGCCGCTGCTGCCCGAACTGCGTCCGCGCGCGGAATTGCGCGGACGGCCGCTTGCCAATACCCGCGCGGTGCTCAACGGCGTGCTGTGGGTCATGTATAGCGGCGCGACCTGGTCCGCGCTGCCGCGCAGGTACCCGTCGTATCAGACATGTCATCGCCGCTTCAAGTCGTGGTACGAAGCCGGCATACTCAAGCACGTCACGCAGCAGTTGCTTGGTCCGAAGAGCGAAGAACTTTGCAGCTTGATGGAATCGCGCATGCGCAAGCATGTGAGAGCGCAACAGAAGCGCGCCGCGGCGAAAGGCGCGCCCGCGGTGGTCCGGGTTCCGTCGGGGGCGTACAAGTCGGCAACCGCCGCGCCGCTGCCTTCGTCTCCATTTGCCTACGCGGAGTCGCTCAAGCAGGCAGCGTAACCATTCCGAACGGCTCGCTTCAAAAAAAACGGCCGCGCGATCGCCGGCCGTTTCTTTTTCCTGTCGCGCGTTTTGCCGTCTGTTTCTCCGCGACGAACGCGCTACCGCCGTGAAGTCAGCGCGTGAACTTCACATACGTCACACCTCGCATGTCACTGCTGTCGAACCCAAGTTTGCGAACGGCCCAACAGCGCCACGCCAATATAGCCGCGCACCACGAGCTTGTTGCCGCCGTCTTCGAGGTGCATCTTGCACTTGTAGACCTTGCCGTTTTCCGGATCGAGAATCTGCCCGTGATCCCACGCGTCGCCGTCCTTCTTCATGCTGTTGATAATGGTCATACCGAGAATCGGTTGATCCTTGCGCGCGTCGGTGCATTCGGTGCAGCGGCGATCCGGCTGGTTGTTCGCGCCGAGCCCCTTGATGACCTTGCCGCTCAATTCGCCGTCGCTGTCCTGCGTGATCTGCACGAGCGCTTTCGGCTGGCCCGTGTGATCGTCGATCGTTTGCCATGTGCCGACCGGGGTATCGGTTTGCGCCATCGCGGTCGCGGCGCTTGCGAGCAGGGCGCCGGCGAGCGCCGCATGCCGGACGGTGCGCAGCGCGATCGCGCGGGCGCGTTGGGTGAATTGCGTCATTGCCTTCCTCCTTGATGAGAGACGGCGCGATCGTGGTCGCGCGGCTTTATGGGCATCGCGGACGGTCTTGCGGCGCCGCCCTTCGCGATGCGGGACGATGCCGGCGGCTTGCCGTTTGCATCGTCAGCGCAGAATACGCGAAAGTACGCGTGCCGTTTGATAGAGGAGCTTCTATTCGGCACGCGGGCTGCGTGACGGGTTTTCACCGGCGCATCGCCGGGCGCCCTGGCAACCGGCAGATCGAGGTTGTAGAAGCGCGCATTTGTCATAAAACAAGAACTGTTCGAGCAGGGATTACATGGATCGAAAGACAAAGCTACGAGAGCGCGCACTGGCCGTGTGCATCGTATTGGGGGCCGCTCAGGGCACGAATGCAGAGGCTCTGCAGAACAGCGGCGCAAGCCAGCAGGTCGAGCAGGCGCAGACCACCGCACTGACGCCGGATGAAAACCGGCAATCCGCCGCGGGCAATGTCGTGGAATTGCAGCAGATGATCCACGGCCCGGATCTGAGCGAATTGCGCACCACGTACAACGGCAGCTACGGCACGAGCCTGCTGTTCTACGGCAAGGAAATGACCTATTACGTCACGCTGTTCCAGCAGAAGAATTTCTGGCGCGTGATCAGGACGCAGGACGCGACGCGCGCGGATCTCATCTACAAGGATTTCGTGCGGCAGACGGTGCAACTGTCGGACGTCGAAATTCGCCACACCCAGCTCGAAGCGCAGAAGGCGTTTACGCAGCGCATGATCGCGTTGTCGCAGGAGCACGCGAGCCGCCTGCAGGCCGACCTCGACGTCGCGCGCCAGCAGCAGAGCATCGTCGACAGCCAGCAGCGGCAAAAGCGTGCCGAGGCGATGGCCCTGGCCCGGCAGAAGGCGGCCGCGCAAGACCAGTTGCGCGCCGCGCAGGGTCAGGTGCGCGAACTTCAGCGCCAGTTGGAAAGCGGTTTGCCGCCGCATTGAGCGCGGCGGCGTGAGCATCGGCGGATGGGTGGGGTGTGGCGGGCGCCGAACGCGTCGCCCGGCTCGTCGGCCAGCTTCAATGCCGCTTCCGGCTCTGCGCCGGGGTTTTGCGCACGCGCGCGCGATGCGGCTCCGCCACGTCGACGGCGATCGGGTCGCTGGCGGGGAAGCTTTCCATCAGTGCTTCGTCGAGACGGGTATCGAGAGACTCGAGCGCTGCCCGCCGTGTACGCGTGGGCTGGGACGGATGATGGCTCTTGCTGGTCATGATGCGCTCCATCGGTAGACAGTGAATCAATGATTCAGCATAGCGCATCGCGGCTGCGGACGAGCATCGGCCGGATGGCCTGGGGTGCATCATCTGAAACCGGTTTGAAATCAACCGGCATAGATTCGTTCCTTGTATGTGTCCACTCCACTGGGGATCGGTCACAAGCAGGCCCGCCAACGCATTCAGCGGCCACGGGGAGCCGCGTCCGTGCGAGTACCGCACGGGGGCCGCCGCGGGCCATCCGCGGACCGCCAGACGAGGGTCCGAACCAACCACTCATCGAACCTCAAGACAGCGAATCACATGAACGGGAATAAACCTGCGCATGCGCGGCGCCTGCTCGCATCGCACGTCGTGGACGCCGAACTGGAACATCTGGATTGGGCAACGAAGCAACCGGCGCTGCACATGTTCGACACCGGTTACTGGCGTCGCCGCGTGCTGGGGGTCAAGGGAAAATTCGAGCTGACGGAGCAGCAGGTGAGGCAACTGGAGAAAATCCTGCAGCGGCTCGGCCAGTCCGCCGACTAGCCACGCGCCGCCGGCGTTGCGTGTTGCCTGTGCGTCGCTTTATTCGTTATGGCCGCCGGAGCTGCCCGCGCCGCCGTGGCCGCCGCCGTGATTGCCACCGTCGCCACCACCGGTGCCGAACAGCCGCCGGCGGCGCGTCACGACCACCGGGCCATCGGAGTTGCCGCTGTTGCGTTCGCTCGCGGGGCGCTCCGAAGCCGGCGCGCCATACGACTCGCGTGCCTCGCGCGGCTCACGATGTTCGCGCGAACCGTGCGGGCCGCGCGAGCCGTGCTCGCCATGCGACGTTCGCCCCGTGCGCGGCGCCGGACGCGTGCCGGTGTCGAGCTGGATCGTGGAGATCGCGCGCTTGTAAATGCCTTGCAGGCCGACCGGCGTGCGCAGCATCACCAGGTACTGATCGAACGACTCGATGCATCCGGTCAGGCGGATGCCGTTGACCAGATAGATCTCGACGCGCTTTCGTTCCTTGCGCGCGGCGTTCATGAAGTCGTTTTGCGGATGCGATTCTGCGGAAGCCATGGACAATTCGGGTTAGATAGACGGTGGTTCGCCGCGATTCTACCCTTTCTACTCTGCGTGGGGGCGGAACGCGTCGACGGGGCGAACTTTGTCCACTATAACGGCTTGTGAGCACATAAGCATCCGATAAGGGCGCACTGTAACGTTGAGTTACGAATCTGCTGGTCGATGGCGTGTTCTTCCTGCCTCTCCAGGCGCTGCCGGCGCGACTGGCGGAAAAGGAAGCGCGAGGGGGCGCCCGACGGCGGCGGCGAATCTTGAAAGTCGTGAAATAACGGTGGAATAAATTGCGCGCCGCCGGCGTTTGTCCGGTATGGCAGTGCCGCACGTCGCGGCATGCCGCCCGGTTAGCCGGCCCGCGGGCCGCGCGCCGGGCATCCGTCAGGAGGCTCACGATGAAGGTATCCCATATTCTGTCCGCGCTCTTCGTGCTGTGCGCGCTCGCATTCGGCACGCTCACGACGAGCGCCTCCACGACCGCCGATAACAGCGCGTCGGGCACGAGCGGCAACAGCAGCAGCGGCGGCGGCTACTAAGCCCGCGACCGAGCTTTGCACGCCGGGTGACATTCGAAGCGGAAGTGATTGCGTGGCTCCCGCAGTTGCGCCGCTATGCGCGCGCGCTGACGGGCGATCACGCCTGGGCCGACGACCTCGTGCAGGATACGGCGGAGCGCGCGCTTGCGCGCTGGTCGGCGTTCCGGCCGAACAGCAACCTGCGCGCATGGCTGCTGACGATCCTGCGGCATCTCTATATCGACCAGTTGCGCGGCCGTCGCGAGATCGCCGTCGACGACGAAAGCGCGCCGTGGCGCAATCTCGAGGCGCCGCGCGGCGAAGTCGACGGTCTCGTGCTGCGCGATGTGCAGCGCGCGCTGTATTGCCTGCCGCTCGAGCAGCGTGAGGTGCTGCTGCTGGTGTGTGTCGAGGAACTGTCGTATCAGGAGGCGTCGAGCGCGCTGGGCGTGCCGATCGGCACCGTGATGTCGCGGCTCTCGCGGGCGCGCGAGCATATGCGCGCGCTGCTCGCCGAGGGGCCGCGGGAGCCGCTGCGGGATGAGCCCCACGGTCCGGCGCGGCCGGCGCCGAAGGTCGCGCCGCTGAAAGTGGTGAGAAACCGATAATGAACAACGACGACTACGATTCCGGTCTGCCCGAAGGGCTCGATCTGCGAGCGCTGTCGGCGTATGTCGACGGCGAATTGCCGGATGCGCGGCACGCTGAAATCGAAGCGCAACTCGATGCGCATCCGCAGGCCGCCGCGCGCGTGGCCGCGTGGCGCGCGCAGGCGGCGGCGCTGCGTGCGTTGT
>NZ_JASGFN010000036.1:0-63520 GCF_047605525.1 Paraburkholderia sp.
CCTTGCGCTCGACGGGGCCGAATTTCGCGAAGTCGACCTTCGGCCAGGGCGGCGTCCGCGGCACCGGCGGCCGGCGCGGGTGTCGGCGGCCTTGACCTGCTGCCCTGGCCGAAGGTCGACTTCGCGAAATTCGGCCCCGTCGAGCGCAAGGAGCTGTCGCGCATCAAGAAGATTTCGGCGGCGAACCTGCATCGCAACTGGGTGATGATTCCGCACGTGACCACGCACGACGAGGCCGATATCACCGACCTCGAGCAGTTTCGCGTGCGGATGAACAAGGAGCTGGAGAAGTCGGGCGTGAAGATCAGCATGCTGCCGTTCATGATGAAGGCGGCGGTGGCCACGCTCAAGGCGTTTCCCGAGTTCAACGCGAGCCTCGAGAAGACCGCCGACGGCGACGTGCTCGTCCTCAAACAGTACTACCACATCGGCTTCGCGGCCGACACGCCGAATGGACTGGTGGTGCCGGTGATCCGCGACGCGGATCGCAAGAGCGTGCCCGAGATCGCGAAGGAGATGGCCGAGCTGGCGAAGCTGGCCCGCGAAGGCAAGCTCAAGCCCGAGCAGATGCAGGGCGGCAGCTTCACGATCAGTTCGCTCGGCGGCATCGGCGGCATCTATTTCACACCGATCATCAACGCCCCCGAGGTGGCCATCATGGGGGTGTGCAAGAGCTACTGGAAGCAGCACTCCAGCGATGGCAGGAACTGGACCTCGCGGCTCGCGCTGCCGCTGTCGCTGTCCTGGGACCACCGCGTGATCGACGGCGCCGCCGCCGCGCGCTTTAACGTCCATTTCGCCAACCTGCTCGCCGACCTGCGGCGCGCGCTGTTCTGATGGGCGTACTGCAATGACCAATCTCGTGGATGTGAAAGTGCCGGACATCGGCGACTTCAAGGATGTCGCCGTCATCGAGTTGATGGTGAAGGTGGGCGAGGTGATCGCCGTCGATACCGGCCTGATCATGGTGGAGTCCGACAAGGCCTCGATGGAGATTCCGTCCACGCATGCCGGCGTGGTCAAGGAAATCAAGGTCAAGGTCGACGACAAGGTGAGCGAGGGCTCGGTGATTCTGGTGGTCGAGGCCGCGGATGCGGCGGCTGCCGCGGCCGTACCCGCGGCGACGCCGGCCGCATCGGCCGCGGCGCCATCACCATCGCCCGCGCCCGCGCCCGCCGCCGCGCCGTTGCCGGCCTCGAGCTACGGCGGCAAGGTCGACGTGGAGTGCGAGATGCTGGTGCTCGGCGCCGGCCCCGGTGGCTACTCGGCCGCGTTCCGCAGCGCCGACCTGGGCATGAAGACGGTGCTGGTCGAACGTTATCCGACGTTGGGCGGCGTATGTCTGAACGTGGGCTGCATCCCGTCCAAGGCGTTGCTGCACACGGCCTCCGTGATGGACGAGGCGGCTCATCTGGCCGATCACGGCATCCGTTATCGCGCACCCGAGATCGATCTCGACGGGCTGCGCGCTTTCAAGGACGGCGTGGTCGGCAAGCTGACCGGCGGTCTCGCCGGCATGGCGAAGGCCCGCAAGGTCGAGGTCGTCACCGGCGTAGGCAGCTTTGTCGACGCACATCATCTCGAAGTCGTGGCGTCCGACGGCGCCAGGCGCGTCGTGAAGTTCGCGAAAGCGATCATCGCGGCGGGGTCGCAGGCGGTGAAGCTACCCTTCATGCCGGACGACGAGCGCATCGTCGACTCGACCGGCGCACTGAAGCTCAAGTCCATCCCCAAGCGCATGCTGGTCGTGGGCGGCGGCATCATCGGACTGGAGATGGCGACCGTCTACTCGACGCTCGGTGCGCGCATCGACGTCGTCGAGATGCTCGATGGCCTGATGCAGGGCGCCGACCGCGATCTGGTGAAGGTGTGGGACAAGATGAACACGCACCGCTTCGGCCACGTGATGCTGAAGACCCGGGCGGTCAGCGCGAAGCCGACGAAGGCCGGTATCGAAGTCGGCTTCGAGGGCGCCAGCGCGCCCGGCGAGCCGCAGGTGTATGACCTGGTGCTGGTGGCCGTGGGGCGTAGCCCGAACGGCAAGCGGATCGGCGCGGACCAGGCCGGCGTGGCGGTGACGGAGCGCGGTTTCATCCACGTCGACAGGCAGATGCGCACCAACGTGCCGCATATCTTCGCGATCGGCGACATCGTCGGCGAGCCGATGCTCGCGCACAAGGCGGTGCACGAAGCGCATGTGGCCGCCGAGGCCGCGCATGGCGACGCGAGCTTCTTCGATGCGCGGCAGATTCCTTCGGTGGCCTATACGGATCCCGAAGTGGCCTGGGCCGGCAAGACCGAGGAGCAGTGCAAAGCCGAAGGCATCAAATACGGCAAGGCGGTATTTCCGTGGGCCGCGTCGGGGCGCGCGATCGCCAACGGCCGTGACGAAGGCTTCACCAAACTGATCTTCGACGAGGCGACCCGTCGCGTGATCGGCGGCGGCATCGTCGGCACCCATGCGGGCGACCTCATCAGCGAGGTGTGCCTCGCGATAGAGATGGGATGCGAGCCGGCCGACATCGGCAAGACCATCCACCCGCATCCGACGCTCGGCGAGTCGATCGGCATGAGCGCCGAACTCTTCGAAGGCCATTGCACGGATCTGCCGCCGCAGAGGAAGAAATAGGCGCGACAGGTCCGTTGTTCCACCCCCGCGTTTGCGCCGCGTTGCCGCTTTAAAAAATATCTGGAGACAACCATGACGGATAATCTGCGCGAAGATGCTCTCGACTACCATCGCTACCCGACGCCGGGCAAGATTTCGGTCACGCCGACCAAGCCGATGGCGACCCAGCGCGACCTGGGTCTGGCCTATTCGCCGGGCGTGGCCGAAGCCTGTCTCGCGATCGCCGACGATCCGCGCGAGGCCGGCAACCTGACGGCGCGCAACAATCTCGTGGCTGTCGTCACCAACGGCACGGCGGTGCTGGGTCTCGGCAACATCGGCGCGCTCGCGGGCAAGCCGGTGATGGAAGGCAAGGGGTGTCTCTTCAAGAAGTTTGCCGGCATCGACGTATTCGACATCGAGCTCGACGAGACCGACCCCGATCTGCTGATCGACACCATCGCGCGCATGGAGCCGACTTTCGGCGGTATCAACCTCGAGGACATCAAGGCGCCCGAGTGTTTTTACATCGAGCAGAAACTGCGCGAGCGCATGAAGATTCCGGTCTTCCACGATGACCAGCACGGCACGGCGATCGTGGCCGCGGCGGCCATCCTCAACGCGCTCGAACATGTCGGCAAGGATATTTCCGAGGTCAGGCTGGTGGCGTCGGGCGCGGGTGCCGCGGCGCTCGCCTGCCTCGACCTGATCGTGAGCCTCGGGCTGCCGCGGCACAACGTGTTCGTGTCCGACAGCAAAGGCATCGTCTACGCCGGCCGCAAGGAGCAGATGGATCCGAACAAGGCGCGCTATGCGCAGGATACCCCGGCGCGCACGCTGGGCGAAGTCATCGAGGGGGCCGACATTTTTCTCGGCCTGTCGGCTGCCGGCGTGCTCACAGCCGATATGGTCAAGCGCATGGCGCGCGCGCCGATCATCCTCGCCATGGCCAATCCGGTTCCCGAGATCATGCCCGAGGAAGCGCTCGCCGCGCGGCCCGACGCGATCCTCGGCACCGGCCGCTCGGACTACCCGAACCAGGTCAACAACGTGTTGTGCTTTCCGTTCATCTTCCGCGGCGCGCTCGATGTCGGCGCCACGACGATCAACGAGGCGATGAAGCTGGCCGCGGTGCGCGCGATCGCCGGGCTTGCGCACGTCGAGATTCCCGAAGTGGTGGCGCGGGCCTATGGCGCGGTCGGCCTGCGCTTCGGCGCGGAGTATCTGATCCCGAAGCCGTTCGATCCACGCCTCATCGAAGTGGTGGCGCCGGCGGTGGCGCAGGCGGCGATGGACAGCAACGTGGCCACGCGGCCGATCGACGACATGGCCGCTTACCGGCAGCGTCTCGGCCAGTTCGTCTACCAGTCGGGCAGCGCGATGCAGCCGGTGTTCGCGTCCGCCAAGCGCGCGCCGAAGCGGGTCATCTATGCGGAAGGCGAAGACGAGCGCGTGCTGCGCGCCGCGCAGGTGGCGGTGGACGAGGGGATCGCCTACCCGCTATTGGCCGGCCGTCCGGACGTGATTGCCGGGCGCATCGCGCAATACGGTCTGCGCCTGCGGCCCGGCACCGACTTCGAGTGCATCGATCCGTTCGATCCAGCCGCTTGCGGCAAGACCGCTGACGCGTACTACCGGCTCGTGCGCCGCCAGGGCGTATCGAGCGCGCAGGCGCAGGCGGAGATGCGCAGTCACGGCACCCTGGTGGGCGTCATGGCGCTGCGCGAGGGCCGCGCCGACGCGATGCTGTGCGGCACGTTCGGCCGGTATCAGGACCACTTGCGCTACGTGCGCGACGTGATCGGCCTGAAACACGGCACCCGGACTTTCGCGGCGATGCAGATGCTGATGCTTCCCGGGCGTCAACTGTTCATCTGCGACACGCACGTCAATCCCGACCCGACGGCTGAGCAGATCGCCGAGATCACGCTGCTGGCAGCCGACGAGGTGCGACGCTTCGGCATTACGCCCAGCGTGGCGCTGTTGTCGCATTCGAGCTTCGGCAGCTCGGACGTTCGCAGTGCCGTCAAGATGCGCGAGGCGCTGGCGATCGTCAGGGGGCTCGATCCGCAGCTTGCGGTCGACGGCGAGATGCGCGGCGACGCGGCGCTCTCGCGCGAGATCCTCGAACACGAGTTCCCGGAATCGGGCTTGAACACCGAAGCCAACGTGCTGGTGATGCCCAACGTCGACGCGGCCAACATCTCCTACAACCTGCTGCGGATCGCAGCGGGCGGGGGCATCACGGTGGGCGGCATTCTGCTCGGCGCGGCGCGGCCGGTGCATATCCTCACGCCGTCGTCGACCGTGCGCCGGATCGTCAACATGACCGCGCTGGCCGCCGTCGATGCCGGTGTGTCTCGCGCGGCCGCATGATGGCTGCGTGATGGCTGCCTGAAGGCCGGGACGGGCTTGTCGCGCCGGCGCGCGTTTGCCCGGATCGGCCCGCACGGAAAACCATACTCCGCGCGTCGCGCCATTACGGCATTCCGTTCCACCGCCCGGGTCTGGTTCATCGAAAAATAAGTCAAATCAACGGTTTGGTCAGGGCCGTATGGCGGTGCGAAATTGGCATAGCCATTGCTCTTTTCAGGTCAAAACGCGCGGCGCCGCCTTTGATGCGGGCCGCCAGGAGGAGACGGAATGAACGCCAGTGACAGGCTCGATCCGGTTGTTGCGACCGGCGAGCTGAAAGGCCTTTCACGCTCTGTTCAACCGCGTCGCGGCAGCGAGCGGGTCCAGCGGCCCGGCGCCCGTGCGGCAACGGGCGCGCGACGTCACGCCGCGTCTGCAAGTCATTCGCTCACATCCCTTTTCACGACACCCCGCGTAGCGGCCCGACTCCGGAGCGCGCCGGGTTTCGCCACGTCCATCCCTATACGGCGGCACGGCGTGTCAGGCCGTGCCGCGAGCCAGCCCTGCCGAATCTGAATCTGCCTGTACCCGTCGTCTTTTGACCGCTAGCGAAATGCTCTTCTTAAGAGGCACATCATGCAAGTCACCGGTATGTTTCATGGCGCGAGGATGCTCCAGTTCGTCGATTTCCCCACCACCGAAGTACTCGGGCCCAGCGCGAGCGAAGAGGAGATTCGCGCGCTGATCGACAGGCACGGCCTGATTTTCATCAAGCCCGTGTTCAAGGGAGGCGTCGGCAAGAAGGGCAAGGCCGGACTGATCGGCAAGGCCACCGACCTGAAGACCGCGTTGAAGGAAAAGGAGCGTCTGTATTTCGTCGAGCACCGCGTCGGCAATACGGTGGCCAAGGCCAACGGAGTGACCTTCGAGGCCGGCGTACCCGCCGAGCACGAGGTCTATTTCTCGATTACCGACTCGACCCATTTTCGTGCGCCGACGATGACGCTCACTCACCACGGCGGCATGGACATCGAGGAGCTCGACAGGAGCATGGTGGCGCAGGTGCCGTTCGATCCGCTCACCGGCCTGAAAGCGTTCGTGGTGGCCAATGCGCTCTCCGCGCTCGGCGCGCCCCGGCAGATCATCTCGCCGCTGGTGCAGCACCTGCCCAAGCTGTGGGAGCTGTACCACGACTACGGGATGACCACGCTCGAGTTGAATCCGATCCGCATGCGGGTGGACAAGAAAGGCCGCATGACGCCCGTCGCCTGCGATTTCAAATGCGGTTTCGATCGCGACGATCCGCGCTGGCGCCGCCTGAATCTGCCGGCCAGCCTGTTCGCGGTCGACTACTCCGACTTCGAGCAGGAGATCAACCAGTTGCGTACCTACCAGGGGCAGAGCGACGTCTACGTGATCAATTCCAGCGGCACGATTCTCGCGCCGACCTTCGGCGGCGGCGCGAATTCTCTCGTCACCCAGATGCTCGGCGACGACGCGATCATCTCGTCGGACTTCGGCGGCAACCCGCCTTACGAAAAGATGAAGGAGGTGGCGCGCATCTGTTTCAAGCACTGGCTCAAGCAGAGCAACGTGCTGTTCATCATCGGCGGCAAGTCGAACAACACGGACATCTTCGAGACTTTCCGCGCGATGGCCGATGCGTTGCGCGAGCATTTCAGCCGGCATGGGGCCACGCCGCTGTACGTGGTGATCGGCCGCGGCGGTCCGAACCTGGTGCGCGGCATGGGCGCCATGCGCGACACGCTCGATGCGCTGGGCCTGCCGTACCGGTTCTTCGGGTTCGACTCCGACATGAGCGAAGTGGTGCTGCACGCGAAGCAGGTCGACGCGTGGATGAAAGCCGGCGGCCGCGAGCAGATCGCGGCGCAGCTCGGCATCGTGCCCAGCCTGGTTGTCTGACTGTTACCTGAACGTTGCAATCGCGCATTAGGAGAGTGTCATGTACAAACAAGGCGTAGGCGATTTCAAATATTTCGTCGGCACCAGTTCCCTCGCTCAGGTGGCCACGCGCGAGGACCGGGTCTGCGTGCTCAATATCCTGGGCGGTGAATCGAGCGACGTGACCCCGGTGGGCCATGCCTATTCGGGCGGCAACGTGGTGTTCGGCACCGCGCCGGGCAAGCGCGGCCAGGTGCTGGAGACGGCGCTGGGAAACGTTCCCGTCTACAACAACGTGCTCGAGGGTATCAACGACGGTCACCGCTTCAATTGCGGCGTGATCTATCTGCCGCCGGCAGCCGCTCGCGACGGCGTGGCTGAATTGATCCGGGTCAATCCGGAGCTCAGGAAGATCTTCATCGTCACCGAGAAACTGGCGGTACACGATTCGCGCGAAATCCGCGCGATGGGGCAGGCCAACGGCATCGACATTTTCGGCGGCAACAGCCTGGGCGTGGCCGATACGTGGAACCAGGTGCGCATCGGCGGCGCGCTGGGCGGCGACCATCCCGAGGAAGCACTGCGGCGCGGTTCGATTGCGATCTTCTCGAACTCGGGCAACTTCACCACGACCATTGCAACCTATCTGCGCATGGCCGGCTGGGGCACGACCACGTCGATTTCCAGCGGCAAGGATGTCTACATTCACTTCGCTGCGCCCGAGTTCGCCTTTGCGCTGTCCAACGATGCCCGCAGCAAGGCGGCTGTGCTCTATGTCGAGCCCGGTGGCTACTATGAACTGGACGCGAACTTCACCAAGCCCGTGGTGGCGTGCGTGGTGGGACGCTGGAAGTCCAAGCTGACCCGTTCGGTCGGACATGCCGGCGCGATGGCCGGCGGCGCCGACGACGCGATGAGCAAGGAAGGCTGGTTCATGGAGAAGTTCGGCGTGGACGGCATCTTCACGCCCGAGCAGCCGGTGTTCTCGGCCAAAGGCGCGGTGGTGACCAACATTGCGCACATTCCGGCGGCCCTGACCGCGGTGATGCGCGAGAATGCCTGCCGTCCCGACTTCGAACCGGAGGGCAACCTCGCGCTCAAGCCGTGGTTCGGCGCAAACCACGGCCTGACGTTGCCGCCCGAACTCGACCTGCCAGTCGTCGAGGCCGCGGCTCCTTATAACGAACAGATCGCGGCGCTCAACCGGCAGATCGGCGCCGTGCCGCCGCGCCAGACGCTCAAGGATGCGTCGGGCGCGTCGCAGATGGACGCGCGGACCCAGGTCACCAGCCTGTATGGCGTTTCGATGCTCGACGCCGCGCAATACCCGCTGGAGGCGAACGTCAGTCTGGCGCTGTTGCACGAACCCGGCGGCGCGAACGATCAGCGTTTGATCAACGTGGCGATCGGCGCTGGGCTCAACCTGCACGGCCACCCGGCGCTGGCCGCGGCGCAGGCCGCGCGCGAGGCCGGCAACGCCCCCAACAGCGTGCTGGCCGCGGCGGCCAGCATTCTCGGGCCGCGTAGCCAGGGACAGGCGCGCCAGGCGGTGCACGTGCTGATCGACAGCTTCGTGGCGGCCGGCGTGAGCGACGCGCTGGACGAAAGCTTCGATACCGGCCGCATCGGGATCGAGGACCCGGCGCTCTTCGTGGGCGTCGATTCCGATCCCCGCGCGGAAGCGATGCTCGCCGGTCTGCGTGCCCGCGGCGTGAAGTCGATTTTCGTGCGTTACCTGGAAACCTTGCCGGGTCATCCCACCGCGGACGCCGTGCTCGCCGCCATTACCACCACGCTCGCGTGGGGCCCCTTGATGCGCAAGCGCATCTCGCGGCTGACGGCCGAAAGCCTGCCGTGGTGGATGCGGCTGTTCGGCGCGTTGATCGGCGCGTCGGTCTCGGCCGAACAGCATCGGCCGGACAGTTTCTGCGGCATCGCGACGGCGGACATCCTGCAGCAGCGGCCGATCAGCGAGGTCGCCTTCGCCGCGCTGCTCGGCGTGCCGCCGACGCCGGCCGACCTGCTGTCGTTTCAGGTGCTGGTCGGGCTGCTGCTGTCCAACGGTCCAGGCACGATCTCGGCGCAGGGCGCCAAAGGCGCGGTGTCGGCCGACGGTCCGGAAGACCCGGAACGGGTGCAGCTCAACAAGGGTCTCGTCGGTTTTCTTACTCACACGGGCTACACGCACGGCGGCAACGGCTACGAGGGTATCGCGTTCCTGATCGAGCAGTTCAGGGATACCGGTCTGACGGACCCCGGCGACCCGAATCACGGCATCGACCTGAAGGCGCTCGCCCTGAAATACGTCGAGGCTTATGCCCGCTACAAATCGGACAGGAAAAACAGCGGCAGCCTCGACATCCAGAAGATTCCGGGCGTCAATCACCCCGTGTTCAAGGACAAGCCGGTCAATCACGACCCGCGCGAAGTATTCATCCGCAAGCTGATGGCGGAGCACCAGGAATACAACGTCTTCCACGATTTCTACGGCATCCTGGTGGAGACGCTGTTCGAGGCCGGGGTATCGCGCAACGTCTACTGCGTGAACGTCGATGCGGTCATTGCCGCGTTGCTGCTGAAGATGCTGTGGCAGCCGTACCGCCGCGGCGAATACGACAGCGCCGCGCTGGAGACGGCGGCCTTCACGATCTTCCTGTACCCGCGCATGCTCGGTTGCGCCGCCGAGGTCGACGACCATATGAATCGCGGCCGCAACATGGACACCCGCACGCCGGCATCGCAGTGCCAGTTCGTCGCTTGAGCGACGGCGGCGGGAGGTCCGGACCGGCAGGCCCGGCGGCAGCCGGCCGCGCCGGTCGAACATGAGAATCAGAGGAGACGACGAAAATGTCGAACGCAAGCGCAACACAGTCCAAGGTCGGAATGGTTATCCGGGTGACGAGCGGCAACTTCCTGGAGATGTTCGACTTCTTCCTGTTCGGTTTTTACGCGACCTACATCGCCAAAACCTATTTCCCGGCGGACAGCGAATTCGCTTCGCTGATGCTGACGTTCGGCACCTTCGGCGCCGGCTTCATCATGCGGCCGGTGGGCGCCATCGTGCTGGGGGCCTATATCGACAAGGTGGGCCGCAGGCAAGGGCTCATCACGACGCTGTCCATCATGGCGATGGGCACGATACTGGTGGCGTTCGTGCCGGGTTACGCGACGATCGGCCTGTTCGCGCCGCTGCTCGTGCTGATCGGCCGGCTGCTGCAGGGCTTTTCAGCGGGCGTGGAACTGGGCGGCGTCTCGGTCTACCTCGCGGAAATGGCGACACCGGGTCACAAGGGCTTTTACGTGAGCTGGCAATCGGCCAGCCAGCAGGTGGCGATCATCATTGCCGCGTTCATCGGCTACGTGATCAACTCCACGATGGCGCATGAAACGATCGTCGCGTGGGGCTGGCGAATCCCGTTCTTCATCGGCTGCATGATCGTGCCGTTCATCTTCGTGATCCGCCGTTCGCTGCAGGAAACCGAGGAGTTCATGGCCCGCACGCACAGGCCGAACGCGCGCGAAATCCTGCGCTCGATGGTGCAGAACTGGGGCATCGTGATCGCCGGCATGATGCTGGTGGTGATGACCACCGTGTCGTTCTACCTGATCACCGTCTACACGCCGACCTTCGGACGCAGCGTGCTCAAGCTGTCGGCACGGGACAGCCTCGTCGTGACCTTCTGCATCGGCTTGTCGAACCTGTTCTGGCTGCCGGTGATGGGCGCGCTGTCCGACCGGGTCGGACGCAAGCCGCTGCTGATCTTTTTTACCGTGCTGACCATCCTCACCGCTTATCCGGTGATGGCGTGGCTGGTGGTCGCGCCCACCTTCCAGAAGATGCTGATCGCCGAACTCTGGCTGTCGTTCCTGTATGGCAGTTACAACGGCGCGATGGTGGTGGCGCTCACCGAGGTGATGCCCGTCAACGTGCGAACCTCGGGCTTCTCGCTGGCCTACAGCCTCGCCACGGCCATCTTCGGCGGCTTCACGCCCGTTGTTTCGACTTTCCTGATCGAGACGACGGGCAACAAAGGGGCGCCGGGCCTGTGGATGAGTTTTGCCGCCTGCTGCGGTCTGATCGGTACCTGGGTGCTCTATCGACGCGGCGCGGTGGCAAGGCGGGAAGCCTCGCTGCACGCGTGACGGCCCGGTGAATCGAGTCAAAAAAAGCTGACACGGGGAAGGCTGATGCCGATCCGCGCGAACGGTTTGTCGTCGAGCCGGCGGCGGACGGTGAGATCAGGGAGAAGACGGCCCGAGGCCGCTGGTTTTGTGGTTTTTCATCCATCCATCGAGAAGGAGTGAACATGTCCGATATCGTCATCGTTGCCGCTGCCCGCACTGCCGTGGGCAAATTCGGCGGCACGCTCGCCAGAACGCCCGCGGTCGATCTCGGCGCTCATGTCGTGAAGGGATTGCTGGCCCAGGCCGGCGTGCCCGCCGACGCCGTCAGCGAAGTCATCATGGGCCAGGTGCTGACCGCCGGGGCCGGCCAGAATCCGGCGCGGCAGACCGTCATCAAGGCGGGACTGCCGCAAAGCGTTCCGGCCATGACCATCAACAAGGTGTGCGGCTCGGGCCTGAAGGCCGTGATGCTGGCGACGCAGGCCATCAAATGCGGTGACGCGGAGATCGTGGTGGCGGGCGGCCAGGAGAACATGAGCGCCGCGCCGCACGTATTGCCGGGTTCGCGCGACGGTTTCCGCATGGGCGACGCGAAGCTGGTCGACAGCATGATCGTCGATGGCCTGTGGGACGTCTACAACCAGTACCACATGGGCATCACGGCCGAGAACGTGGCCAAGGCCTACGGCATTACGCGCGAGATGCAGGATGCGCTGGCGCTCGCGTCGCAGCAGAAGGCCGCCGCCGCCCAGGACGCGGGCCGCTTCAACGACGAGATCCTGCCGTTCTCCATTGCGCAGAGGAAAGGCGATCCGATCGTGTTCGCCGCCGACGAGTTCATCAATCGCAAAACCAGCGCCGACGGGCTGGCCGGTTTGCGGCCGGCCTTCGACAAGGCCGGATCGGTGACGGCCGGCAACGCGTCCGGTCTCAACGACGGCGCCGCCGCCGTGCTGGTCATGACCGCGAAGCGCGCGGCGACGCTCGGCCTGCAGCCGCTCGCGGTGATTCGCGCGTATGCGTCCGCGGGTCTCGATCCGACGCTGATGGGCATGGGTCCGGTGCCCGCGTCCCGCCTGTGTCTGCAGCGGGCGGGCTGGTCGGCGCATGCGCTCGACCTGATGGAAATCAACGAGGCCTTCGCCGCGCAGGCCTGCGCGGTGAACCGGGAAATGGACTGGGACACGAACCGGATCAACGTCAACGGCGGCGCGATTGCCATCGGCCACCCGATCGGCGCGTCCGGCTGCCGGGTCCTCGTGACGCTGCTGCATGAGATGAAGCGCCGCGGCGCCAACAAGGGGCTGGCGTCGCTATGCATCGGCGGCGGCATGGGCGTGGCGCTCGCCGTCGAACGAGCCTGAACGACGATATCTACCGATATGGAGACGGAACATGACGAAAGCACGCGTGGTACTGGTAACGGGCGGCATGGGCGGCCTCGGTGAAACGATTTCCACCAAGATGGTGGACGCCGGCTACAAGGTGGCCGTGACCTATTCGCCCGGCAACACGAAGCACGCGGAATGGGTCGCGCAGATGAAGGAGAAGGGTTATGACATCCTCGCCGTGCCCTGCGACGTGACCGACATCGACTCCTGCGCGAAGGCCGTCGCGCAGGTGCAGGAGAAGCTCGGCCCGGTCGACGTGCTGGTCAACAACGCCGGCATTACCCGCGACATGACGTTCAAGAAGATGGACAAGGTCAACTGGGACGCGGTACTGCGCACCAACCTCGACAGCCTGTTCAACATGACCAAGCAGGTTGCCGACGGCATGGTCGAGCGCAACTGGGGACGCGTGATCAATGTGTCGTCGGTCAACGGTTCCAAGGGCGCCTTTGGACAGACCAATTATTCGGCGGCCAAGTCCGGGGTACACGGTTTCACCAAGGCGCTCGCGCTCGAAGTCGCGAAGAAAGGGGTGACCGTCAATACCATTTCGCCCGGCTACATCGGCACCAAGATGGTCACGGCCATTCCCGAGGAGGTGCTGAATTCCAAGATCCTGCCGAATATTCCGGTCGGCCGTCTCGGCAAGCCGGAGGAAGTGGCCGGTCTGATCATCTACCTGGCTTCGGAGGAAGCCGCCTTCGTGACCGGCGCCAACATCGCCATCAACGGCGGCCAGCACATGCAGTGAAGGAGCACAGCGGAGCGCCCGCGCCGAGCGGGCGTTTCGCGGACAAACATGGGGTACCGCACTTCTACCATATAAGGTGACAGGCATGATCAAGTCGGGAATCGATCAGGAAGCGTTGATCAGAATGTTTTCCGAAGCTACGGCGAAGCAGGGTGAGGCGGTGGGGCACGCGGTGCGCGAGGCGACCCTGAGGGCATTGCAGGGGCGCGAACTGACGCTGGACAATATCGGCAAGGTGTTGAAAGTCGTGACCCAGGCTGCGTCCGCGGGCGCCGCTCGGAATCAGGCCGAGCCTGTCGACATCGAGGCATTGCTCGCGCGTGCGTTCAAGGGAATGGATGCCGCTTTGCTGCAAACCGTCGAGGCGCATCACAAGGCACTGGAGCGGCTCGTCGCCCAGGGCGCTCATCTCGAGAACAGGCAGATGAAGGGCGCATTGGCCAATCTGGAACTGATCGAAGATACTTTTTTCGCCGCGGTCACGAAGGCGACGCAGCACAGCGGCAATACCCTGCGAACGCCGTGGCTACACCTGCTTCAGGCGATGAAACTCGAAGGCACCGAGACGGGAGAGGAGGCGAATGCGGCGCTCGAACAGTTGCTGGAGCAGGCGCGCAAGGCCGTGCGCGATGGCCGCGTGAATGGCGTGCGCGCGGTCCAGGCCATGATAAACAGCTATGCCGCGCTGGTAAGCGGTGTGCTGATCGGCATGTCGGAGGGGTTGCAGCCGGGCGCCGCGCACGAGCCACATCCTCCTCGCGATTAGGTGGTGTCCCGGTCCCCCGCCGGCCATGACGCAGGTATCATGGACGAAAGTGCCGCATGCGGTGGCGATCTCCTCAGGCGCCCACGCGCGAGTGCTTCCTGCCGCAGTCGAGTGACTTCAGTCAGGCTTTCGAACCCAGGGGCATGCGTCGCAACCGGCATCCGGCTGACCCCTGAGAGGAGACACGATCGTGACGCCGTTCACGTCCGGGATCAGAGTGCAACGGTGCGGCGCCGTTCGGCGCGGGCGCGGGCTCGCCGGATCATGAGCCAGCCGCCCAGGGTGCGAGACGGTGTGGGCGTCGGCATACGGCGCGCGCTGAGCGGGTGTGCCGCCCTGGTATTCATTGGCGCCGCCGCGACGATGGGGCATGCGGTGGGGATGCGCGCAGGTCTCGCGGGCATGCGCGAGGCGGCCCAGCACCGTCTCGATCTGGTCAGCGCTGGGCTGCAAAGCGATCTCGCGCGTCTCGATTACCTGCCGTCGTTGCTTGAAATGACGCCCAGTGTGTTTGCGTTGCTCGCTTCGCCAGGGGACGCCAGCTTGCGTGACGGAGTCAATCGTTATCTGCAGGGCGTCAACGCGACGGCCGGCGCTTCCAGCCTCTACGTACTGAATCTCGCCGGCGTCGGTGTCGCCGCGTCGGACTGGAATGAGCCCAGTACGCCGATCGGAACGGATCTCTCATTTCGCCCTTATGTGAAGGACGCGCTCGCACACGGCCGCGGCCACTTCTATGGCATGGGTTTCACCAGCAAGCGGGCAGGCTATTACCTTTCATATGCGCTTTACCATCAGGGGCGAATGAGCGGCGTGGCTACCGTCAAGGTCGATCTCGAGAAAACCGAACTCGGCTGGAAGAAGCTGCCCGGGAGTGTGCTTCTGATCGACCAGCGCGGTGTCGTGATCCTGTCGTCGCGCGAAGAATGGAACTTCAGGCCGCTGGCGCCGCTCACCCCCCGGATGCTCGGGGAAATCGCCGCGACGCGGCCCTATGGGGATGCCACGCTCAACCCGTTGAACTGGCACGTGATGAAGCGTCTGGCGCCCGACGCATCGCTGATTACCCTCGACGACAGGCGGTTTCTGGGAACGACGCGGCCTCTCGGGCAGAATGGCTGGAGCCTGATCGTGCTGGACGACGTGGCGCCGGTTGGCGCGAACGCGCGCGACCTGGCCATCATTGCCGCGCTGGCGGCGGCCGTCCTGTTGCTGCTGGCGATGATCTTCCTGCAGCGCCAGCGCGCGCTGCGTCACCGGCTGGCCGGCCAGGCCGCCCTGCAAGCCGCGCATGACAGTCTCGAATCCAAGGTTGCGGAGCGCACGGCCGAGTTGCGCAGCGCGGTGAGCCAGCTCGGCAACGAGGTGGAAGTCCGCAAGGCCATCGAGGCCGATCTGCGCGTCACGCAAGCCGAACTGGTTCATGCGGGCAAAATGGCGGCGTTGGGGCAGATGTCGGCCGGCATGGTCCACGAACTCAATCAGCCTCTCGCCGCGTTGCGAACTTTGTCCGACAACGCGTGTGTCCTGCTGGAAAAATCCCGGCTGGACGACGTACGCAGCAATCTGCACCGCGTTGCGCATCTGGTGGATCGCCTTGGGCGCCTGACCTATCAACTCAAGGCATTCGCGCACAAAGCCAGTCCGATCCGGGTGCCCGTCGCGGTCGCGAAGGCCGTCAGCGGCGCCGAGTTTCTGGTGCGGCAACGTCTTCAGGAAAACAACGTCGAGCTGGAAGTGCACGTTCATCCCGCCACGCTTTGTGCGTTGGCCGAAGAGGCGCGGCTCGAACAGGTGCTGGTCAACCTGTTCGGCAATGCCATCGATGCCATGGCGGCCTCGCCGCGGCGGCTCCTGCGTGTGACGGCACAGGTGGCCGACGGGAGCGGGGCGCGCTGTGTGATCGAGGTCAGTGATACAGGCCCCGGCATCCGGGCCGACATCCTGCTGCGGCTATTCGAGCCCTTTACGACCAGCAAGCCGGCCGGCGCGGGACTGGGGCTCGGGCTGATGATCTCGGCGCACATCGTGCGCGAACTGGGCGGCAATCTGCTGGGCCGCAATATCGACGGCGGCGGCGCGTGCTTCACAATCGAATTGCCGCTTGCGGCAGCATCGGAGACAAATGTCGATGAGTGACAAACAGGCCATTCGCGTCATCTTCGTGGAGGATGAACCCGATGTGCGCATGGGCAGCCAGCAGGCGCTGGAGCTGGCCGGTTTCGAGGTCGATGCCTTTGCGAGTGTCGAGGAGGCGCGGCCGCACGTTCGGGCCGGCGTGCCGGCGGTCGTGCTGTGCGACGTCAAACTGCCCGGCATGGACGGCACGGAGTGGCTGGAAGAGATCCGGGCCATCGACGCCAATCTGCCGGTCATCTTCGTCTCGGGCCACGGCGACATCGCGATGGCCGTTCAGGCGATGCGCCAGGGCGCCTACGACTTCATCGAGAAACCGTTTCCGTCGGAACACCTGGTCGTGGTGGTCCGCCGCGCCGCCGAAAAACGCAGCCTGACGCTGCAGGTACAGGCGTTGCGCGAACGGCTGGAAAACTCGCGAGGCATCGAGTCCGCGATCCTCGGCCACTCCGCGCAGATGGCACACGTGCGCGAAACGGTTCTGACGCTCGCCGGCACCTCGGCCGACGTGGTCATTTACGGCGAGACCGGCACGGGCAAGGACCTGATTGCACGGTGTCTTCACGATCACAGCGGCCGGCGCCGCGCGAACTACGTGCCGCTCAACTGCGGCGGCCTGTCGGAGTCGCTGGCCGAAAGCGAACTGTTCGGCCACGAAGTGGGCTCCTTCACCGGCGCCACCCAGGTGCGCATCGGGAAGTTCGAGTACGCACAAGGCGGCACGCTGTTTCTGGACGAGATCGAAAGCATGCCGATGGCCGTGCAGGTGAAATTCCTGCGCGCGCTGCAGGAGCGCAGCATCGAGCGCATCGGGTCGAACAAGGCTATTCCGGTGGATTGCCGGGTGATCGCCGCGTCGAAGGACGACCTGAAAGTGCTGAGCGACCAGCAGAAATTCCGCTCGGATCTGTATTACCGCATCGGCGTCGCCTTCGTTAAGTTGCCGCCGCTGCGCGAGCGGCGAGAGGACATACCGCTGTTGTTCGAGCACTTTACGCTGCTGGCTGCGACGCGCTACGAGCGCCCCGCGCCCATGCTCAATAGTGCGCAACTGGCCGAACTGATGGCGCATGCGTGGCCGGGCAACGTCCGGGAATTGCGAAACGTGGCGGACCGCTTCGTGCTGGGCCTGCTCGGCGATCGTTTGACCGCTACGACGGACACTCACGAAATGCTCAGCGGCCTGCCGCAACAGGTCGAGCATTTCGAGCGGACGATGATTACCGAGGAGTTGAGGCGCCATCGCGGCGACGTGACGCTTGCATCCAAGGCGCTGGGCTTGCCCAAGCCCACCCTGTATGACAAGCTCCGCAGGCTGCGGATTTCGGTGGAAGATTTCAGGCAGGATAGCTGACACCGGCGAAGGGGCGAGTGGCGCCTTGTCAGCCGCAACACCCGCACCCGCGTCGATGCTTCGCCAGATACGAGCCCTCGCTGCCGGCCGACTGATCGTCTGCGTGATCGGGCAACACGGGCAAGCCATTCGGAATCCGGTGCATGGTCGTGCCGCACGCCGGACAATCAGCCGGCAGATCACGCGCGTCGACGCGGCGCATCAGATCGAACGGGCCGCACGTTGCGCACCGGTAGCTATAGATCGGCATGGATCGGCATGGTTCTTTTCTTACCAGTGCGCGCCCAGTTCGCCGCGCGGCACAAACTGTCCGTGTCCTGTATGGCCGACCCACTGACCATCGTCGATGAGCAATTCGCCGCGCAGCAGCACCTTTTTCACGCGCCCGGTGACCTGCTGGCCTTCGAATAGCGTGAAATCGCAATCGCTATGCTGGGTGGCGGCACTGATCGTATGCGATTCGCCCGGATCGAACAGCACGATATCGGCGTCACTGCCGACCGCAAGCGTGCCTTTTTTCGGGAATAGACCAAACAGCTTCGCAGGCGCCGTCGACGTCAGCTCGACGAAGCGGTTCAGCGAGATGCGGCCGGTTCGCACGCCGCCGTCATAGACCACCGTCATGCGCGTTTCGACGCCCGGCACCCCGTTTGGAATCTTCGAGAAGTCGTCGCGGCCGAGAGGCTTCTGGTTCACATTGCCGCGGTGACCTTCCTTCATGCAATACGGACAATGATCGGTGGAGATCAGTTGCAGGTCGTCGGTCTTCAGCGCGGTCCATAGCGCGTTCTGCGCGTCTTTCGAACGCAGCGGCGGACTCATCACATAGCGTGCGGTGTCGAAGCTTTCGTCGGCGTACGCGGATTCGTCGAAGAACAGATAGTGCGGACAGGTTTCCGCAAACACCGGAATGCCGAGGTCGCGCGCTTCGATCACATGCTTGAGCGCCTCTCTCGCCGACAGATGCACGAAGTAAACCGGCGCCCCGGCGAGTTCGGCGAGCTTGATGCCGCGATGTGTCGCCTCGCCTTCCATGATGGCCGGACGCGTGAGTGCGTGATAGCGCGGTGAGGTATGCCCTTGCGCGATCGCTTCGCGAATCAGCAGGTCGATCACGGTGCCGTTCTCGGCGTGCAGCGCAATCATCCCGCCATGCTGGCCCACCATGCGCATCGCCTGAAAGATCGCGGCATCGTCGGACATCACGGTGCCCGGATACGCCATGAACATCTTGAAGCTCGACACCCCTTCGTGGCGGATCGCGTATTGCATGTCGCCGAGCACGGCGTCGTCGACCTGCGTGACGATGACATGGAAGCTGTAGTCGATGCTGGCGACGGACGCCGCTTTCGACTGCGCGCGCGCAATCGCATGGAGGGGGCTGGTCCCCGCGGTTTGCAGCGCGAAGTCGATGATCGTGGTGGTGCCGCCGAAGGCGGCCGAGCGGGTGCCGGAAGCGAAGTTGTCGCAGGTCACCGACGGCCCGAACGTATTCTCCATATGCGTATGCGCATCGACGCCGCCGGGAAATACCAGCAGTCCGCTCGCGTCGATCACGCGGGTGTCCGGTCCGGCTTCGAGCTGCTGTCCGATACAGACGATGCGTTCACCTTCGACGACGATATCGGCGACGTAATCGTCGACGGCCGTAATCAGGCGTCCGCCCCGGATCAATGTGCGGGTCGTGGCGTGAGTCATGAATCGCTCCGTTCGTGGTCAATGTCTAGCGCAAAGGCGAGGGCGTCTTCGAGGCGGCGGACTTCCGCGGCGAGAAGCGGCGGGACCGGAGGGCGCATCGACGGACAGGGAATCTTGCCGAGCAGATGCAGGCAGGCCTTCAGGCGCGCATTCGCGTGAGAACCGGGCGCCGTGCCATAGATGGCCTTCGCAAGCGGATAAATGCGGGCATGGAGCTGTTGCGCTCGCGGAAGATTGCCGTGCTTCACCGCGCGATAAAGAGAGACGATCAGTTCCGGCACGACGGCCGCGAGACTCACGAGACTGCCTTCGGTGCCGATCGCGAAGCAGGAGAACAGATGCTCGTCGCCGGAGGCCATCACGGCCACATGCGGCGCGACGGACTTCGCGAGTCTGCGATTGGCTTCATAGGCGCTGGTCTCCCAACTGCCTTCCTTGATCGCGACCACCTCGGGCAGGCTGACCAGCGCTGTCAGCATGGCGGGCGTGTAGGCCATCGAGCCGGTACTGACACCCGCCTGATACAGCATCATCGGTAGTCGCGCGTTCTCGTTGGCAATCCTGTGATGGGTGATAACCGTTTGCAGATCGGTGGAAAGTGCCCATGAATAGGGTGGAAACAGCAGTAAAACATCGGCCCCCGCGCGTTTCGCGTCGTCGGTCTGCGCCTGGGCTTCATAGCTGTCTTCCGAGTTCACACCCGCCACGATGATCGAGCGGTCGCCGGCCACGCTGTGCGCGATCTCGACCACTCGCCGCTTTTCGTCGCGCGACAACGCGAAGTTCTCGCCGGCATGGCCGTTGATCAGTAAGCCGACAATGCCGTCGACCGCCACCACGTCTTCGAGGTGGCGCGCGAGCGCGGCTTCGTCGAGATGGCGGCCGTGTGCGTCGAGCGGACACAGCGTGGCGGCATAAATGCCGTTGAAGGGAGCATCGTGCGAGGGAATCATGGGATCTGTTCTCGATGAGGAAGTTCTGGCGCGGCGGTCATGAGCCGCCCGGGATCGAACAGCGGCAGCTCGGGCGTTTCGCCGAGCATCGTCTGGGCGAGCAGTTTGCCCATATAAGGACCGCTCGTATAACCGGAGTGCACGCAGCCGATGACCCACGCATCGCGAAGACCCGGCAGCGGGCCGATCATCGGCATCGCATCGGCTGTTTCCGACTCGAGCCCGAGCCAGATGCGCGCCACGCGGGCTTTCGCCAGCGCCGGGATCACGTGCTGGGCAAGCCGCAAGTTGCCGATGAGGTTTTGCGGAATGGTTTCGACGGGGCCGAGCGCCCGGTCGCCGACGCCCTGCCAGCCACCGCCGATCAGCACCGTGCCGTTGGAGAACTGCTTCATCGAAAGCAGCCCGTTCGCGATGCTCAGTACCGAGCGCATCACGGGCGGCATCCGCTCGGTGACGATCAATTGATTGACGAGCGTCTTCACCGGGATGCGGATATCGAGCATCGCGAGCAACGGTTCGAGCCAGACACCACCCGCCATCACCAGTCGCGTCGCGTTGATGCGAATGGATGCCGCGGCGCCGCCTGAGTCCAGCGTACCGTGCACGCGGTAATGTCCGTTCGTCCGTTCGATGCGCGTGGCCGGCGTTTGCTCGAAGATCTGCACCCCCGCCGCAAGGAGTGCCGCGCGATACGCGCGGCCGGTCAGATAGGCGCTGGCGAATCCGTCGGTCGTGCAGAACGCGGCCTCGAGCATCGTGGGGTTGAGCCCCGGCTCGACGGCCAGCGCCGCATCGCGGTCGAGCAGGTCGATCCGCGCGCCGTATTCGCGTCGCGCGGCGGCGCGCGTGCGCAGCAGATCGCGTTCGGCCTCGGTGAAGGCGAGCGAAAGGCCGGGCGCCGCGGTCGCGAGGACGCTTTCACCGAGCCATCGGTCGGTCTCCATCCACATCCGCCACGCCCGGATTGCGTACGGAACCAGTGCGGCTCGCGTCATATGCAGCGTCAGTGTGCCGGCGTTGACGCCGGATGCCGCGCGGCACAGCGCGTCACGCTCCATCACCGCCACGCGCATCCCGGCGCGGGCAAGGAACAATGCGGTCGTGCAACCCATCACGCCGCCGCCGACCACGAGGACGTCGAATGGCCCGTATTCCACTTCGATCGCCGCGCTCATAGCGGAGCCGCCGTCGGAATGGGGATCTCGTCGTACGTAAAGCTACCCGTGAGCGCTTCGACCGTTACCGGTCGCAAAGGCGTGCGCGCGGAGAAGCAGCCGACCGCCTCACGCGTGACACCGGTGCGCCGCATCAGGAGTTCGCCGACGACGTCGCCGCAGGTGCGGCCCTGGCATGGTCCCATGCCGCAGCGCGTCCACGCCTTGAGCTGGTTGACATCGCGAGCGCCGGCATTGACCGCTGCGTCGATCTCGGCGCGGGTCACGTCCTCGCAGCGGCAGACGATGGTGTCCGGTGAGATGCTGTCGACATGACCGGGGCGCAGCGCCATCAGATTTGCCATCGCGTGTCCGAAGCGTGCCGCGCGCCGCTGCTCGTCGCGTGCAGGCTCAATGCGGCGCTGCAGGCGTGAAACACAGGATGCGCCGAGATCGAACGCGCACGCGAGTCCAGCCAGCGTGCCATACGCGGCAGCCGCCGCGGCGCCGGCGATTCCGGCGCCGTCCCCCGCGACATAGAGGCGTGGCCGCGAGGTGCGCCCATCCTGATCGGCGACAGCGATCCATCCTCCCGCCGCCCGCGAATAACGGTGCTTCGCGCGCAACAGACGGGTAACGTCAGTGGAAGGTGTGAGCCCGTGACCGACTGCGACGCAATCCGCCAGTATCGTTTTTCGTTCGCCGCCGACAGGGCGGCCGGCAGCGTCGCAGCGGGCGAGCGTCACGGCTAGCCGATCGTCCACCGGTTTGACGCCGATCAGCGTGTGGCGTGCATAACGTGGCGTGCCCGCGCGTCGAATCGTGTTCCACCAGTTCAAGCCCTGGCGCAGCAGGTCGGGGCGCGCGAGCATCGTGGGCAGCGCGCGGGCCCAGTCGGCGGTGCCGGCGAGATCGACGATCGCCTCGACCTTGCCGCCGCCTTCGATCGTCTTTGCCGCCACGGCCGCGAGCAACGGGCCACAACCGGCGACGAGCGTCGAGCGGCCCGGCAACATACCCTGCGATTTCAGCAGAATCGTCGCGGCGGCCAGTCCGATGACCCCCGGCGTGGTCCACCCTTCGAACGGAACCACCCGTTCAGTGGTGCCGGACGCAACGATCAGCGCCCGCGCCGTGCAATGGACGGGGCCGTTCGGGCCGATGGCGTCGACACGGTAGTCTCCCGTCACCGCCCACACGGGATGCGCAAAGAACGTGGTGACGCTGCTGGCGGCGAGATCGCGCCGCAACGCGTCGCCCGTGCGCTGGTCGGCACTGTGTCCAACCGCCGTGGGATGGATCGGCGCACGATAAACCTGTCCGCCGGCGCTCCGATTTTCATCGAACAGCGCGACATTCAACCCGGCCGATGCTGCCGCGAGCGCGGCATTCGCACCAGCGGGACCGCCGCCGAGCACCACTACGTCGAATTCAGACATCGCCGCCAGTCTCCGCCACGGTTTCGACACGCATGCCCGCGGTGACGGATGTCTGGCAGGCGAGCGTGCGGCGGCCATCGACCATCACCAGGCACTCCTGGCACGAGCCCATCAGACAGAACATGCCACGCGCCTCGTGCAGGCGCGGACTCGCGCGCAAGGTCTTGACACCGGATGCGAATAACGCGGCTGCCACGCTTTCACCGGTGCGCGCCGCAAACCGTCGGCCATCGAAAAACAGCTCGACGGCAACGATCTGGTCCGAATCGTGGATACGCATCGCATGCTCTGAAGACATCGGCGCAACCCTCGCTTGACAAGTAATTTAGGCGATGTTTTGATAGTAACGTATACGATACGTATACGCAAAGCCGACAAAAAAACGGCGCTGCGAATGCCTCACGCGAGTGCGAATACTTCCGCACTTTCACGTCCTCTCACGGAGCTACAGCATGAAACCGTCGATCATCCTGAGTCGCATGCTTGCCGTCGGTCTCGCGGCATGCGCGCTGCTTGGTTCAGTCAGTGCAAGCGCGCGCACGCTGGACGAAATTCTCGCGTCGAAGAAGATCGTGTTCGGGATTAACCCGAACCTGCCGCCGCTCGGCACGTACGACGCGAAAAACAATATCGACGGGTTCGATGTGAGCATCGCGCAAAAGATTGCGGACTCGCTGGGCGTGAAGCTGGAAATCGTGCCGGTCGGGTCGAATGACCGGGTGCCGTTTCTGATGACCGACAAGATCGACGCGTCGATGGGCGGCATGACGCGTAATGCCGACCGGATGAAAGTGATCGACTTTACGGATCCGGTGAACACCGAGGTGCTCGGTGTGTTGACCACGCAGGACAAGCCCTACAAGAACTGGATGCAACTGAACGACCCATCGGTGCGCCTCGTACAGGTGCGCGGCACGACGCCGGTCAAGCTGATCCAGGACAAGCTGCCCAAGGCGCAACTGTTGTTGCTGGACAATTATCCCGACGCGGTACGCTCGATTGCCCAGGGGCGCTCCGACGCGCTGATCGACGTGCTCGACTTCATGCTGAGCTATACGAAGAACTATCCGACGAAGTGGCGTGTCGTCGACGCGCCCATTGAAGTGGATTACGACTGTATCGGTATCAAGAAAGGCAATACCGCGTTGACCGAGCGCCTGAACAAGGAAATCGGCACGCTGCAAAAGAGCGGTTTCGTCGCGGCAAGCTGGAAGAAATGGTTCGGCAGCTCGATGCTGTACGATCCGACCGCCGCGCCGCCCGTGCTGCCCGCGCAGTAACCCGGCCTTGCCACCGGCGGCGCGCGTCGCAGCCCGTGGCAACGTACGCCGCATCATTTCGCTGCAGGGAGTACTGATTCAATGACGCTTCAGTTCGGGCCGATCCTCGAGCAATGGCCGTATCTGCTCGGCGGCGCGTGGCTCAGCCTCCAGATCGCGGTGCTCGCGTTTGCCTTCGGCATGCTGATCGGGCTGCTGTGCGCGTCGCTCCTGCGCTATGGGCCGGCTTTCATGCGTCGGCTCGTGACCGCATATGTGTCCTTCGCGACCAACACGCCGCAGCTCGTGCAGATCTTCTTTCTGTTCTTCGCGCTGCCCGCGATCGGCATCACGCTCTCACCGTACACGGCGGTTCTGCTCGGCGCCACCTTCAATGCGGGCGCCTATTTGTGCGAGATCCAGCGCGCCGGTTTCGCGTCGGTGCGCTGGGCGGAGATCGAGGCCGCCGAGGTACTCGGCTTTTCGACGCCGCAGATCGTGCGACACGTGATTTTTCCGCACGTGATGAAAGTGATGTTTCCACCGCTGTCGAACCAGTTCATCGTGATGACGCTGGGTACCTCGATGGCATCGATTTTCGGGGTCGAGGAGCTGACCGGTCGCACCTACAACCTGAGTTCGCAGACGTATCTGTCAGTCGAGGCGTTCAGCGTGGCGGCGGTCATGTATATCGCGATCACGCTGCTGGCGACCTTCGCGCTGGCGATGTTCGGCCGCAAGGTGTGCCGCGCGAAGATAAAGGTGTTCTGATGGCCGGCTCGACGATGACACAAATCACCCACCTGTTCTCGTACTACAACGCTTTGTTGCTGCTCGAAGGACTCGTCGCGACCTTCGTGCTTTCGGCGATCGGTTGCCTCGCGGGTTTCGTTTCGGGCTTCGTGGTCGCGATCCTGCGCGTGACCCGCTCACGCGCGATGGCGCCGGTGCGCGCGCTCATGTTCGCGTACTGCCTGCTGTTCCGGCGCGTGCCGTTTCTCGTCACGTTGATGCTGGTGTTTTTCGCGAGCCAGTCGATCAACGCCAACCTGTCGACGTTTGCCGTCGCGCTGATCAGCGTATGCCTGATTGCCGCCGCGTATCTCGGGGAGATCGTGCGCAGCGGCCTCGAGTCAATCCACATCAACCAGTGGGAGGCCGCCAGCACGCTGAACTTCAGCTATCTGGAAACGCTGCGCTACGTGATCGTGCCGCAGGCATGGCGCGTGATCCTGCCGCCTACCTTCGGGTTTTTCGTGATGTTTATCAAGGACACCGCGCTGGCGTCGCAGATCGGCGTGATGGAACTCACGTCGGCGGGAAAGGTGCTGAGCAACAAGGGTTTTTCCGCAACGTTGGTATATGGGACGATTCTGGCGCTGTATTTCCTGATGTCGTATCCGTTGTCGCGCTTCGGTAAGCGCGTGGAGAAAAAGCTTGCCACAACTCGAAATCATTGATCTGAAAGCATCCTACGGGCCGCACACGGTATTGGAACGTATCAACCTGTCCGTCGAGAAGGGTGAAATCGTCAGCCTGATCGGGCCGTCGGGATCGGGCAAGAGCACGTTGCTGCGCGTCCTGATGGGTCTGCTGCCGCCCGAACACGGCAGCGTTCGCCTGAACGGCAGCGTGGTGAACTACGCCGACAAGGCGGCCGTGCGCGCGCTGCGCTCGGATATCGCCATCGTGTTCCAGCAGTACAACCTGTTCCAGAACATGACCGTGATCGACAACGTGATGATCACGCCCACCAGGATCAAGGGCTGGCCGCGCGAGGAGGTCGAACAGAACGCGATCGGTCTGCTGACGCGCGTCGGGCTCGCGCACCGCTTGCATGCGTACCCCGACGAGCTGTCGGGCGGCCAGCAGCAGCGCGTCGCGATCGCCCGCGCGCTTGCGTTGAAACCGAAGCTGCTGTTTCTCGATGAAGTGACGGCCGCGCTCGATCCGGAACTCGTCAATGAAGTACTCGACACGATCCGCGAGCTTGCGTCCGATGGCATCACGATGTTCATCGTGTCGCACGAAATGAGCTTCGTGCGCGAGGTGTCGTCGAAGGTCGTGTTCATGGCGAGCGGCCACGTGGTCGAGACGGGGACGCCGCAGCAGGTATTCGATGCACCGCGGGAAGTACGCACGCGGGAGTTCGTCGGCAAGATCCTGCGGCACTGATGGCGACGTTCGTGGCGACCCGCGGCGGCCTGCGCGACGCGCCTGTCAGAAGCGCGCTGCAGGTCGTCTGCGCGACGCTGCTGTTCGTCGGCGTGGACGGCATCGGCAAGCTGCTGGTGAGCGAGTTGCCGACCGGCATCGTGGTATGGGGGCGCTACGCATCGAGCGTCGTCGTGCTGCTCGCGCTGTTGCCCGGATACGGCCCGCGCGCGTTGTGGGGTACCCATGCGCCCGCGCTGCAACTTCTGCGAGGCGCGAGCCTGTTGGGGACGACCGGCTTCATGTTCATGTCGGTCCGTTATCTGCCGCTGACAGACGCTTACGCGGTGCAATACACGTCGCCGATGCTGGTGGGTGTGCTGTCCGTCGCGTTCTTGCGCGAACGCCCGCGGCGTACGCAGATCGGTCTGATGGCAATCGCCTTCTGTGGCGTTCTCACGATCGTGAGGCCCGATATCGCCGCATTCGGCTATGCGATATTTCTGCCGCTCGTCTCGGCATTCTGCTACGCCGCGTATCAGTTGCTGACGCGCCACGTCGCGTCGCGCGACACGCCGCTTGTCAGCCTGTTCTGCGCGAATCTCGTCGGTCTGGCGGTTGCAAGCTTCGCCTGGCTGTTCTGGCAGCCCGCGCTCGGCGCGCGCCAGATCGCGTTGATGGCGCTGATGGGGCTCGGTAGCGCGGCGGGTCACTTTCTTCTGGTGAACGCGCTGCGCGGTGCGCGCGCTTCATGGATCGCGCCGTTTCTCTACGTACAGATCGTCTGGGCCAGCGCAGCCGATGCGTTTCTGTTCCAGCGGGCGCCGGCACTGACGACCTGGATTGGCGCGGCGATCGTCATTACCTGCAGCGTGACATTGTTGTGGGTCAGACCGGTTTCACCCCCTCTCAAACCTTGAGGCTTGCCTGCATGACTACCCCTGTTTCTACCTCGGCGTTGTTCGACGCAATCGACCGGAGCTTCGCGTCGGAAGTCGATTTTCTCGCGGCGCTTGTGCGCACGCCATCGGATAATCCTCCCGGCGATTGCGCCGCGCATGCCGGGATGGTCGCGCTTGCGCTCGAAGCGCTGGGCTTCACGGTGGAGCGCCATCCGGTGCCTGTCGACGACGTCACGCGGGCCGGAATGATCAGCGTGACGAATCTGGTCGTGCGGCATCGTTTCGGTGATGGACCGACCATCGCGTTGAACGCGCATGGCGATGTCGTGCCGCCGGGCGACGGCTGGTCCTTCGACCCCTATGGTGCCGAAGTGCGCGACGGCTGGATGTACGGACGTGGCGTGGCTGTTTCGAAATCCGATTTCGCGACCTACGCGTTCGCACTCAAGGCATTGATCGACACCCGGGCGCCGCTTTCGGGCACCGTCGAACTGCACCTCACTTACGACGAGGAAAGCGGCGGTCTGATCGGGCCGGCGTGGTTGCTGAAGCAGGGCATCGTAAAACCCGACTACGCGATTTGCGCGGGCTTTTCCTATGCCATCACGACGGCGCACAACGGCGCGATTCACCTGGAAGTGACGGTGCGCGGCAAGTCTGCCCACGCGGCGCGGCCGGATACCGGGCACGATGCGCTCGAAGGCGCGGTGGCGGTGCTGAACGCACTGTATGAACATCGGGCGGCGCTGCGGGAGATCCGCTCGGCAACCAACGGTATCGAGCATCCGACGCTCGTCGTGGGATTAATCGAAGGGGGAATCAATACGAATGTCGTACCGGACAAAGTGACGTTGCGTCTGGACCGGCGTGTCGTGCCCGAAGAAAGTCCGCAGGCGGTGCTGATGCAACTCAGGCAACTGATCGAGGCGTCCGTGACGAATCAGCTTGGCATCAGCGTCGAGATACGGGAGGTGCTGGTGACTTCGCCGCTGCGTGCGATCGACGGCGCGCAGCGTCTGTCGTCCGCCCTGCAGCGCGCCGCGAAGATCACGCTGCAACGGGACATTCCGACCGAAGGCGTGCCGCTCTATACCGATGCACGACTCTATTGCGAAGCGGGTGTACCAACCGTCATTTACGGCGCCGGTCCGCGTACGCTGCTCGAAGCAAATGGACACCGCGCGGACGAGCGCGTCGCGCTCGAAGATCTGCGCGTCGCGACGAAGACCGTCGCACTTGCGCTCAGCGACCTGCTGGCCGGCGCGTAGGCAAATACGTGTGGCGCGCGCGGCGGGCGATGCGTTAGCGATCAACTGTAAGTGCCTTCGACGAGCCGGTCGAGCACAAAGCGGCGCAGGTTCTGCAGATGGGAGCGCACGGCGGTGCGCGCCGCTTCCGTATCGTCCGCCAGATACGCTTCGAGAATCGCCAGATGTTCCGCGCGATCTTCCTCGATGCGGTTGAATGGCGTGACCAGTTCGAACAGCCGGCTGTTCGTGCGCACCAGGTCGATCATACGCGCGAGCACATCGTTGCCGCTCGCGCGCGCCATCATCGTGTGGACCTGATCGTCGATCTGCCAGTGAGCCTGTTCCTGCTGGCCGCTGCTCAATGCCTTGATCTTCTTGACCAGTTGCCGAACCAGCTTCTTGTCGATCTTGCCGATAGCGAGTCCGATGGCCTCCGCTTCGAGCAGTTCGCGCACTTTCATGGCCTGAAAGTATTCCTGCGCGCTCACGGAGCGTACGGAATACGAGCGCGCGCCCGCGCGTACCAGCAGGCCTTCGCCCTCCAGCCGCAACAGGGCTTCGCGCATAGGGGTGCGGGAGATTCTGAGTTCGTCGGCAAGCCGTCCTTCGACCACCGGGCCACCGCTGCGTAGCGCCTTGTCCAGAATCATCCGGCGAAGTGTCTGATAGGCTAGTTCGCCGAGTTTCTCGGGACTGGAGGTGGAATTAGTATTCACGCGATCTCACTGAAGTTATATGTTAAGTATACGAGCTGTATGCGGTTGCGCAAGTTTGTCCACTATACGAGGGGTACGGATTTTTTCCGCTCACTACGACGCCGACCGTCTGCAATGCAACCCTTCGGCTCAATAGATCATTCTGTCAAAATCAGCTTCCTCGACTATTTCGCGATTTGCACCCGAGCCTGAAATGCTGACCACACTCGCGATTGCCGGCTATCGTTCACTGCGCGAGTTGATCGTGCCGCTCACGACGCTCAACATCGTGACGGGACCCAACGGCAGCGGTAAATCGAACCTGTATCGCGCCCTGCGTCTGCTCGCGGAAACGGCGCGTGGCGAGCTGATCCCGTCGCTGGCCCGCGAAGGCGGTCTGCAGTCGACGCTATGGGCCGGTCCGGAGCGTTTTTCGCGCGACATGCTCGCGGGCGAGCAACCGGTGCACGGAACGGTGCGCAAGGATCCGGTGAGCCTGCGGCTTGGTTTCGCCGGTGACGCATTGGGCTACGCAATCGACCTGGGCCTGCCGCCGCCGGACAGCACTTCGCAGTTTCAGCTCGACCCGGTCGTCAAACGCGAGTGCATCTGGAGCGGCCCCGTGCTGCGGCCGTCCGCATTGCTGGTGGACCGGCAGGGAGCAGCGCTGCGCACGCGCGACGACGAAGGCAAGTGGACACCGGTCGCTCAGCCCATCGCGAGCTTCGACAGCATGGTGACCGAGTTTGCCGACCCGAAAACGGCACCCGAGATGATCGCCGTACGCGAGCAGATCCGCTCGTGGCGCTTCTACGATCACTTTCGTACCGACACCGACGCGCCGTCGCGCCGCCCCCAGATCGGCACGCATACGCCCGTGCTGTCCAACGACGGCGCGGATTTCGCGGCCGCGCTGCAGACGATCCGGGAAATCGGCAATCCGGTGGCGCTCGACGCGGCTATTGAAGATGCATTCCCCGGCTGCCGGATTGCAGTTGCGAATCGCGACGGGCACTTCGAAGTAACGATGCGGCAGCACGGGCTGCTGCGACCGCTGAAGGCTCGTGAACTCTCCGATGGCACGCTGCGTTATCTGCTGCTGGTAGCCGCACTGCTCACGCCGCGCCCGCCCGGGTTGCTTGTGCTGAACGAGCCCGAGACGAGCCTGCATCCCGATCTGCTGCCCGCACTGGCACGGCTCATCGCCGATGCGTCGACACGTTCGCAGGTCATCGTCGTGTCACATGCGACACGACTCATCGCGGCGCTCGAGCGTGAGGCCGTGAGCCAGTCGATCGTGCTGGAAAAACAGCTTGGCGCGACTCGCATCGTGGGTGCCGACGAACTTGATATTCCCGCGTGGAAATGGTCCGCGCGGTGAGCAAGGAGCACGGTCAGCGGCCTCATCGACATGCGGACGCCGCCGATGCGCGCCGGGAAAACGCGGAACGCGAACCCCCGCCTTGCCGCCGCTTTGTATATGATCGTCGCGAACGCCGCTTTTTATCGCGGGCAAAACCGTTATCCGTCTGGAATGCCATGAGTGACACAACGCAGCCACCGTTTTCCGTTCTGTTCGTCGACGATGAGGAGATGTCGCGCAACCATTTCGCCCGCGCGATTCGCGCCGATTACTGCGTGCACGTCGCGCAGAGCGCGGACGAAGCCATCGAGGTGCTCGGCCAGTATGGCTCCGAGATCGCCGTGCTCGTGACCGACTACCGCATGCCGGGCCGCGACGGCGACGATCTGCTGCGCCAGGTCGCGCACGAGTATCCGCAGATCGTGCGCATCCTCGTGACCGCCTATGCCGACAAGGACATGCTGCTGCAAACCGTCAATACCGGCGATGTGTTCCGCATACTCGAAAAGCCGTTGCGCACGGACAAGGTGCGCGAGGTGCTGCAACTCGCGATCGCGCGCTACGCCGAGCGCGAAACGCGTCAGCAGCGCCTGCTGGCGATGGACGAAACGCTCGCCTTCCTCGCGCACGAGCTCAATACGCCGCTCGCGGCGATCTCGCTGTTCGCGCGTTCTGTCGAGAACGACGTCGCCGAACAGTACGATCCGGAGCGGCAGAAGGAGATCGGCGACGCGGCGCGCTCGATGCTGAACAACGCGCAGTATTGCCTGACGCTGATCTCGTCGTTCTGGGCGACCGTGCACAAGAGCGGCGGCCAGCAGTCGGTGGCGGAGGCGGGTGCCCGCGAGATCAAGGCGACGCGGCTGATTGCGTCGCTGCTCGACACCTATCCGTTCGTCGGCGCGCAGCGCGACTGGATCCGGGTCGACGTGCAGGGCGATTTCGTCGTGCGCGCGATGCCCAATTGCGTTGCGCTCGTGCTGTCGTCGCTGCTGTCCAATGCGCTGCGCGCGCTCGGCGACATGCCCGCGCCGTCGCTGTGGCTCGAGGTGGTGGACGGCCCCGATCCGGAGATCCGGATTCGCGACAACGGTCCGGGCATCGCGCCCGACGTCAAGGCGCGGCTGTTGCAGGACCCCGTTACGACGCACGCGGGCGCGGGCGGTCACGGCATGGGGATGATCTTCTGCAACCGTATCATGCAGTCGTTCGGCGGCAGCCTCGGCATCGAATCGACGGTTGGGGAGGGCACCACGGTCACGATGGGCTTTCCGAATCTGAAAGGCCGCGTGTAGTAGCGCGGAGATTGCCGGCAGAGGGGCGCCGCCAACGCGCCCCTCAATCGCTTAGCGCATCCCGGTGATCGTGCCGCGCTTTCGCCGACGCGTAGTAGCGCTGCAGCGCGTCGGTCGAGCGCGCGCTCAACGCGCGGATCTGCGTGAGCCAGTCGGTTTCCAGCGGCCATTCGCCGGCGATCACGCGCGGATAGATCTGCCGCGCGAAGCGGTGCAGCGCCTTTGCGCCGATGTTGCCGCTGACGCCGAGCAGCGCGTGCAACACCACGTGGGTCTCCTTGATGTCGACGGCCGCCGTGCTCGCCGCGAGCCGCATCACGAGCGAACGGATCTGCTCGATACCGTTCACGAACGATTCGTCGAGCAGATCGAGCGCGGCCAGTTCCTCCAGATGTTCCTCGTCGAGCAGGCTTTCCTGGGCGATGGCCGCGAGCGGGCTCAAAGCCGGGGCTGGGGCCGCCGGCGGCGCGGCAACGACCGCCGCGCCCATCGTCCCCTGTGCACCGTCCACGACCGGCACGCCCCGCGTGCCGAATTGCCGCGCGAGACACGCGTAGAGCGAACCCGCCTGCACCGGCTTGATCATTACCTCGTTCATGCCTGCGGCGAGGCAGGCCTGCACCGATTCGACGTCCGAGTGACTGGTGAGCGCGATCACGGGCACCGTCGCATACGCATCGGTGCGCGCGCGGATCGACTTCGTCGTGTCGATGCCGCTCGTGCCCGGCATGTTCATATCCATCAGGATCGCATCGATAAAGCCGTCTTCCTGCAGTCGGGTCAGCACCGCCTGGCCATGCTCGGCCTCGATGACGTTTGCCCCGCAGCGCTCCAGATACGTCTTCGCGACGAGCCGGCTATAGGTGTCGTCGTCGGCGACGACGATCGTTTTGCCGATGAAGCCGTCGGGTTGCTCGCCCGAATGATGCCGCGCGCCGTTTTCGAACAGCGCCTGCAGCGCGGTGATCAGCTCCTGCACGCTCGACGACTTGCTGATGATCTCGTCCATGCCGGCGCGGCGCGCGCGCAACCGCACCGCGTTGCCGGGCTCGGCGGTATACGCGGCGATCAGCACGTTGCGGTTCGGACATTCGCGCTCGGCGCGGATCCGCTCGGTGGTCGCATAGCCGTCCATCACCGGCATGCTGATGTCCATCAGCACGAGGTCGTAGGGGGACGCGCGCCGCAGCGTCGCGAGCGCGATTTCTCCGCTTTCCGCCTCGCTGACGTAGGCGCCCGCCTTCGTCAGCACGCTGCGGGTGCGGGCGCGCAGCGTGTTGTCGTCGTCGACCACGAGAATGCGCTTGCCTTTGAACGCGGGCATCGCTCGCTCGAAGAGCCGGCGCTCGTGATCCGCGACTTCGCCGGCCGACACGGGCGGAAAGCGCAGCGTGAACTCCGTGAACTTGCCGACTTCCGACTGGCACTCGATGCTGCCGCCGAACGCGCGCATCGCGCGCTGGCAGTATGCGAGCCCGAGCCCGGTGCCGCTCGAATTGCCGGCCGTGCGAAACGGCTCGAACAGATGCTGGACGATTTCGGGCGCGATGCCCGCGCCGGTATCGCGCACGATCACCGCGTCGTGGTCGATCGTCAGCGTGAGGGTCGCCTGCGGATACGGGGCGATGTGATAGAGCGCGTTCTTGATCAGGTTGAACAGCGTGAACAGATAGACCGTCTCGTCGACCTTGAAGACGAAGTCTTCCTTGACGACGAGCCTCACCTTCGCGCGTTCCTTGTCGCTGTCGAAGCCGTATTCCTCGAGCGCCTTGCGGGTGGTGGCCGCCGCGTGCAGATAGCTGAGGCTGTCGGAGCGGATCGATTTCGCGCCGACTTCGTCGAGCGTCATCGCGATGATGCGCAGGCCGCGCTCGATCGACAATTGCCCCTGGGCGAGATGGTTGTAGAGCACCGAGGCGGTGCCGTCCGTCAGCGTCGGCGCCTCGCCCGGCTCCGTGACCGCGGGCAGCGCTTCTTCCACGCGGTCGAGCACGTGCCGCAACTGGCTCAGCGGATTGCGCATTTCATGCGCAATGGATCCCGCGAGCGCCTGCAGCGCGCGATTCTTTTCGACGAAGATGCGCCCCTTGCTGATCGCATGACTGAACGCCATGCTGCACAGGACGACCACCGGCAGCAGCGCGATATTCGATTTGTCTTCCGCGCTGAGGATGACCGGCGTGGGCGAACTGACGACGGCGGCGAAGCCGCCGGTGAAGACGCCGATGCCGATGCAGGTCATCAGCAGCAGCGGGTTGTCGATACACAGCGCCAGAATGAAGATCATCATGACTTCGGTCATCATCCACATCGTGGAGAAGTCGTTTCTGACGGTGAGGAACGTGCAGACGAACGGCAGCACGTAGATCAGGCAGCAATGCCAGTAGATCAGCAGGTACTGGTTGTAGCGTTTCGGCCAGCGCGACTGGAACAGCAGCGGCACGCAGACGGCCGCCGCGCTCAGCCGAAGCAGCAGGTTGTCGTAGGGCTGCGGAAGGATGTAGGTCCACACGACGTAATAGATGGGGTGACACAGGAGGCCAAGCGCGCCTCCCCATCGAATTGCAAACCTGCTTCTTTCCAGCATGTCCCGCATACTTTCGCGCGGTTGTGCCATCGGGCCTCCATTGTCGTTACGAACCCATCAATTCATGCGTATTGAATTTTTGAGTTTCCAGTCCTTCGAGGCCGATCGAATCGCCGTTCTTGCCGTGGAACGGTCCGACCGAAAAACCGTATTTCTTCAGGAGACCATGAGTATAAGAGACGGACCACACGGGCGGGCTGCCGATGATGAAATCGGATGCGATGCCTTCCTGCCAGGCCGAATAGCCTTCGGCGAAGCAGGTGTAGCAGTCGCGGGTGGACGGCAGCCGGAACGGGAAGGCTGTGTCGAGTCCAGCGGGGCCGCGGGCGAAGCATTCAATATAGAGCGTATGACCGCGTGACGCGAGTTCCGCCTCCACGCTTGCCGCGCGCGGGTGGGAATCGTCGATCCAGAATTGCGCGCGCTTGAGGTCGGCGGCCGTGAGGTAGGGCACGCTGGTGCTGCTCGCGAGAATCGCGCCGTCGAAATCCGGCAGCGGGGTGTCCGGGCTGAACGTATGCACCGACACTTTCGATTTGCCGAGCAGGTCCGACGCGAGCAGTTCCTTCGCCTGGTCGATCAGCAGGTTGATCTTGTCCGGCAGGTCGATCAGCACGAGTTCCTTCGGCGCATCCTTGTACAGCAGGTACTTGGAAACCGTCGTGCCGAGCCGGCCGGCCGCGCCGAACAGCGCGAGCTTCGTGTTGCCGAATTCGAGGTCGAGCTGGTCGCAGCAGTGCATCGCCCAGTCCTTCAGCATCGCCGCGGTGGCCGCGTGGCCGGTCGTGATGTGAGGCGGCTTGATTGGACGGGGCAGCGCGCCGTAGTTGCACGCATACGGCGTGGACGCGCCCATCGCGACCATGTTCAGCCCGGCCTGCCTTGCGAGTTCCAGCGCCGGGAAAAATTGCGTCTCGCGGAAACGCTTGATGCCGCGCGGGCTGCCGAGCCACATTTCGAGCGGCACCGGGCAGGCGATATTGGCGCCGATCACCTGCGATCCCGAATAGATCGGCGACGCGATGAAAGGCCGGGTATTCCACAGTTCTTCCTCAAACGATTCGCTTCGATGGCGAACGTTGTGAAAAGAAAATGAAAGGGTTTCCCAGTCCGTCGCGTGAAACAGAAAGCCGACCCCACCCTGGCGGGCCGGCAGGCTGTCCCGGATTTGTTCCGGGTGAATTTCGTGCTTGAGCGTCAGCGGTGCACTATTCCGATGCAAAAGAAGGCCGCTTTGCTCATTGGAAATGGTCGACACGTCTTTAAGGAGAGAGGTTTTCATTGAATTTTCCCTTTTGGATTTGAATTAACGCCAGAAAAGTCAGCGCGCGGCGTGGTCAGCCCGGATCCACCGGCGACCCTTCAACTCTAGAGAAATCCGCGCCGTTGTGCCCGTCTGTTCGTGCACACAGAATTTACAAGCTATTTAACGCTCTGGCGCACCCGGCAGTTGGAATTAACTTTGGGCGAATTCCGGCGAGGGATCCGGAAGAAGCCAACGATGCGCTCATGCGGGTAATCACGCAGTCATCGATGGTGAGAAGGGCCGCCCGGGCGGATCTTTTGCCGGATCCCGCGGCCCTTCGTTGGCGTGCTTCGGTAACGCCGTGCTATCGCGTGATGCTGTAGCCGATTCGCGCAATCCAGCGGTGCTGGTTGTAGTCGAGAATGTCTTCCCCATAGCCGGTGAAGAAGCCGACCCACAGAAAACCGCCCCAGCGGTTATTGATCAGCTTCGCCAACGGATAGGTAAATTGCGTATCGATACTGCCTTTGCCGCCCTTCATCCCTTTGCGCAGCGTCGTGGCCAGTTGCCAGCTATCGGTGCTGCCGTACTTGAGCCGCAGATCCATATAGCCGCGATAGTCGGCGATATCGTGGTTCTCTCCGGCAATGTGCGCATAGTAGTACACCTTCGGCTCGACGGTCAGATGGTTGCCGTTGAGGTCGCCGAAATCCCAGATCGGCTTCACGAAGAAGATGTCGATACCGCGCGATTCGGGGCCGTCACGCCCGTTCGATTCGTGTTCGTAGCCGGCCATCAAACCCATCTTGCTCCACCACTTGCTCTTCCACCCGGTATCTTCGAGGTAGTAGAACAGTGACGGCATATAGCTCGTGTCGCGAAACGGCGCCGAGTATTCGCCGAGATCCCATAGCGAGGTTTGCGTATAGGCGAAGTACATATTGTCGCCGAAGCCTCGCGAGCGCGGGTCGTCCGGTACGACGAGACGGAACTTGAAGCTCAACTGGAATTTGGCAAGGTTCTCGCCGTTCGAGCCATCGGCGAAGTACATCGGCTCGTAGGCGGAGAAGCGGCTCAGGAAGCTGTTCACTTCCGGCACCGGCGCATCCGGCCGCGACGGCGGCGGTGAAGATGCGATCAGGCTGGTCGAGGATGGTTCGGTCGCGGCTGTGTTCGCGGTGGCGGCGGTCGCATCCGCCGGCTTGCCGTCGGCGGATGCGATCGCCGTGTCCTTGCCGGAGTGCGGCGGACGGGTGAGCAGCACGAACGACGGTGAGACGTCGAGTTCCGGCACGTCGATCTTCATCGCGCCGCGCGCCCACTCGGGCCACGTGCCGAAATAGCGGACCGCCTTCAGTTCGCCCGGAGCGAGCTTCAGATGATCCGGCGCGCCGCTTTCGCGCGTCAGCGCCAATGGCTTCGGTATCACGTCCGTGTTGCTGATCGCGATGTTCAACTGCGGCGGAATGTTCACTTCGGTGCCGCCGGGCTGATCGCCCGAATAGACGATCGTCACTTCGAGCGGACTGCTCGATAACGCTTCGCGCGGCGGACGCAATACCGATACGCCGGCGACGCTATAGGTCGAGTAGCTGGCGCCGACGACCAGCAGGCTCATGCATAGGGAGAGCCGGGAAGGAAGTCTGGCAAATGAGCCGGCAAATGCGCTGGCAAATGAACTGGAAAACGGGTTGGGAAACGAACCGGGGAACAGGCTGAAGGACAGGCTGGAAACACGCGAGCGGTGGCTGGGTACGGCGGACTGAGCGTCTTTCTCCACGCGAAGCATCAATTGATTCCGCACACGGGACTCCTATTGATCTACGAATTCAGGTCGCAACGAGAAGATAACGTTAAAGCGTGTAATTGGGTAAAAAATCAGGGTCATGTGTTTCATTGCCGGAGCGCCAATACGTGGCGGGTCCCGCTATTCGATTGGGCTATTCTGCCCGCCATGTTACGAATTGCGCGAGCGGAAAAGAATTAGCCGTACCAGGGAGAACCAGCGTTTAAAGAACGGATATCGGATTCTTGCCGTTGCATTTGCGCAACGCGCGATTCCCGCGGTCGGTGTATAGCGGCAGTGTCATAGGTAAATCCCGGGATTCGTCAATGCGTTGCGGTTCGTCGTCCGCATTCACAATTCACATTTCGCATCCCGTAGTTCACATTTCACGGCAATTGAAAAACCCTTTTTCAATACGCGAACTTCTGATATTGCTCCGGCACCGCCGTGCTTTCGAGTTCGCTCACACGCGGCATATAGCGCAGCAGCCGCTTCGCGCGCGGAGTCAGCCGTTCATGGACGGCCATGGGTACGTCGATGCGCACCTCCGGTCTGAAATACCAGCTTCGGCTATAGCCGATCACCACCATCGGACGCGGCACATCGGTGCGGTTCGGCGTGCCGCGATGCAGCGCGCGCACGTCGCGGATCATCACGTCGCCGAGCTCCATCGTGATCGCATGCAACGGCAGACGGCCGTCGCGCCATGCGGCGAGGGCGTCTTCCGCGCGCATCCGGTGCGTGCCGAGCGTCGTTTCGAACGGGCCGTTGTCGGGCGTGACGTCGCACAGCGGAAAGTTGACGGCCAACTGGAACGACGGCGTTTCCGCTTCGCCGTCGAAGAGCGCGGGCGTGTCGCGATGAACGTCCTGGTAGGCGGAGCCTTTTAATGGCGTGTCGGTGGCGAGCTGGCACATCACCGGGTCGTCGCCGGCCACCCGTTCGACGATGCCGAGGATGTCCGGATCGCAGAAGATGCTCTGATCGGCGAACAGGCCCGTGAACGGCAGCGTGATGTAGTGCCGGTTCTCGCCGCGCACGGCGGTCGCATTCGACGCGATCCGCTGTTGCAGCAACGGCGCGAAAGCGTCGCGCCATGCGAGCAGCGTCGCTTTCGGAAAGTGGCCGCGCAGAACCACCATGCCGTCGCGTTCGAATGCCGTTGCGAATTCATCGAGTCGTGCGCTCGGGAAGCGTGTCACGGTTGTCTCCTTCATCGGGTCGTTTCGTTGGACGGGGGCGCCGGCAAGCAGATGAACGTGCCGCTCACTCCATCGGCGATACCAGCAATGACACCGGCACGCCATGACAATCGACTTCCGCGACGATCGTCGCGCCCAGTTCGCTGCGCCATTTCGCGCGCGTGCCGGACGGACCCGTTTCCTTGTCGATCCGCAGGATGTTGAGCGGCCACGATGGCCGGGACAGCCGCTCGTGCGCGAACGCCCCGACCCATAGCGGCGCGGTGGACGTGCCGTTGTCCACCGCATAACCGCTCGGCCAGAAGCGCAGCACGTAGCGTTCGTTGCGCGATTCGCCCGGCCGCATGAACACCAGCGACGACGGCACGCCGTTGTTCAGCTTCGGCAGGACCGGCAGCGACACCGCCGCGACGTCGGGCGACGCGAGCGACAGCAGGCTGTGCGCGGACATGTCGGTGCCCTCGACCCAGCCCTGCGCGCGCAACTGGTCGCGAATCGAACCCGGCGCCGAGACCCATTGCAGCGTGAGCGGCTCCTTGTGATCGCCGCCCATGTCGGAGCGGTAGCACGGCAGGCGTTGCCACCCGGACTGCTTCCACGCGGCCTGCGTGAACAGCACGGGCGGCGGCTGCAGCGCGTTGTCCGCCGGCGCGGGCGTGCTGACGCCGAGTTGCATGGCCACGCAGACCAGCACGACCGCGAGCACGACGAACGGCATGAACCGGCGCCGCGCCGGCGGCCGCGGATGCCGCCACATCGCGGTCAGCGCGACGATCGCCACCCACCCGTACGCGAGCGCCGCGCCGCCGATCGCGTCGGACAGCCAGTAGCGGCCGAAGTAGACGCCCGCGAGCGCGACCACGATTACGACGATGATGCTCGCGCCCGCGACCAGCACGCCCTCGAGCTTGCCGACGCGGCGCGCGAGCAGGAACGCGAGGAAGCCGTAGACGATGACCGTCGCCGCGACGTGATTGCTCGGAAACACATAGTGACTGCTCATCAGCTCGTTGGGCGGCGCGCGGCGCATCGCGAATTGCAGGCCGAGAATCAGCAACTGCGAAAACGCGACCGCCGCGAGCCAGTAGCTGATCGTGCGCCAGCGTCGCTCCCACAGCATCCATAGCGTGACCGTGACGATCAGCGCGGTCAGCGTGAGGCCGCTGCCGAGCGTCGCGAGATGGGCAAGCACGGTGTCGCCCCACGGCGTGCGCACCGATTGCAGGAAGTGATAGACCGACAGGTCGACGGTGGTGAGCGGATCGCCGCTGACGACGTCCTCGAGCACCCCGAAAAAGAGGGCGCCCGCCACCAGCACGACCAGCGACGTGCCGAGGATATGGGTCGCGTCCGGCGTGTCGGGATCGAGCAGCTTGCGCGCGATGCGGCCGAGCGGTCCGGGATGGCGGCATGCCCAGTTGCCGAGATGGCGGCCCGCCGCGCTCGACCATGCGTTCGCGTGCGACACGAGAAAGCTCGCGCCGCGAAAGCTCAGCCAGACTATGCACACGAGCATCGCGATGATGACGACGAGGCGGAACGAGACCGCGCCGGCGAGCAGCACCGACGCGCCGAACACGACGCCCGGCAGGATGTGCGCGGGCGCCCATATCAGCGCCGACAGCACGTTGATCGCGTAGAAGCGCACCGGCCGCATGCCCATCATGCCGGCGACGACCGGCACGATGGCCCGCAACGGGCCGATGAAGCGCGCGAGCACGACGCTCTTCGCGCCGTGCCTGATAAAGAAGCGCTGGCCGGCGTCGAGCACCTCGGGATGGGTGCGGAACGGCCACAGATGGACGATGCGCTCCTTGTAGCGCTCGCCGAGCCAGAAGCTCATGCCGTCGCCGGCGATCGCGCCGAGGATCGCCCATGCGAAGACCCAGCCGAGGCTCAGCGCGCCCGTGCCGGTCAGCGCGCCGGCGAGGAACATCGCGGTGCTGCCGGGGATGAAGGTGCCGATCACCGCGACGGCTTCGAGGAACGCCGCGAGGAACACGATCGCGAGCATCCACGTCGAGTGGCCGGCGAGCAGATGCAAAAGGTGGATGTAGGCGTGCTCCATCGTGCGCGACCGGCCGTTCTGGCGTTCTGGCGTTCTGGTATAGCGATCGATCATAGCGCGCGCGGGCGCGCTCCGGTGCGAAGCGGGGCAAGCGGGGGCCTCGCCGTGCGGCGCGGCGCTGCACCGGGCGGGCGATCGGCTCAGAATAGGCGGTAGCGCGGGTGATGGGCGTCGGCGCTGAGCCGGTGTCACGCGGGAGTGGGTCGATCGAGTCGGGAGTGAGTCATGCGGAGCGTAATGGGCGGCGTCGCGCGGTCGGCGCTGATTGTGACGGTGCTGACGGTGGGCGCCACGGGTGGGGTCGAGGCACAGCAGTTGGGCAATCCCGGTGGTGTGGGCGGCGTGCAGTCGGGCGGGGGCGGCGGCAGTGCAGGCTCGACTGTGGGGGCGGGGACCGGCGGCGGGTCCAGTTCGTTACCGGGCGCGGGGACGTCCGCGGGCACGGTGTACGGCACCGGCGCGGCGGGCTCGGTCGGCTCGGGCCCGGCCCTCAACACCATGCGGGCCAACGGCACGGCCCTCTATATGCCCGTCGATCCGCGCGCGCCGAATGTGACCGGCAGGGCGCCGCCGTCCCGCTAGCGTGCCACTCGCGTATGACGCGCCGCATGCCGTATATAGAATGCAGATCCGGTCCGACAACAGGGAGAAGGGGATGGCGCACGGCGAGCACAAGTACCACGTATCGGTGCAATGGACCGGCAACCGTGGCAGCGGCACTTCGGGGTATCGCGATTACGGCCGCGATCATGTGATCTCCGCGGGCGGCAAGCCCGCTATTCCGGGCTCGTCGGATCCGGCGTTTCTCGGCGACGCGCGGCGCTGGAATCCCGAGGACCTGCTGGTCGCATCGGCGAGCGCGTGCCACAAGCTCTGGTATCTGCATCTGTGTTCCGACGCGGGCATCGTCGTGCTCGACTATCACGACGACGCCGAAGGCACGCTGCTCGACAGCGCCCAGCCGGGCCGCTTCTCGCGGATCGTGCTGCGGCCGCGCGTCGTGATCCGCGCGGGCGGCGATGTCGAACTGGCCGCGCATCTGCATCACGTGGCACACGAGAAGTGCTACATCGCGAACTCGGTCAACTTTCCCATTCTCTGCGAGCCGCTGATCGAAACGGACGCTCGCTGACGCGCGTTCGCCGGCCGTCGTTCAACGTTTGCCGTCGAGCAGGTCGCCGAGCATTTCGTCGAACGCCGCCTGCGCGTCTTCGAGTTCCTGCAGCGCGGCGTCGAAAGTCTGCAGCGCAAACTGCGAGGGTTGGCCGCTGCCCGCGGGCGGGAACTGCGATTGCAGCGACGCAAACGCCGTCTGCACGCGTCGGGTCGCGCTCAACACGCGTTCCATCGCGGCGGCTTCTTCGGCTCGCGCCTTGTCGTGGTCCATGAAAACTCCGGGTTCGTCTGGGTTTCTTCAGAGCGGTTCGCGCCGCGTCAAGGGGTGACTATGCCACGTTCGCGCCCGGCTCAGGAGAGCGGCAGGCCGCCGAACGCCTTCACTTCGCGCAACGATAACGCCGACTCCACCGACGTCACGCCGGGCAGGCTGCGTAGCTCGTCGCGCATGAAGGCGCCGTAGTCGTCGAGATCGCGCGCGACGATCTGCAGGATGTAATCGGCGCTGCCCGACACGTTGTGGCACGACAGGATGCGCGGGATCGCCTGCACCTCGCGCTCGAAGCGGGTCGCGACCGCGCGGTCATGCACCGCGAAGCGCACGAGCACGAACGCGATCACCCCAAGGCCGAGCGCGGCGCGCGACAGTACCGCGCGGTACTGGTCGATATAGCCGTCGTTTTCGAGGCGCTTCAGACGCCGCGCGCACGGCGTCTCGCTGAGGCCGACCGTTTCGGCGAGTCGTGCGTTCGACATGCGGCCATCGTGTTGCAGCGCGGAGAGGATCGCGCGGTCGGTTTTGTCGAGGTCGTCCACGGGCATGATTGAGGTGGTGATTTAGGGGTTGGGGGAAAGCGCTTCTGAATGTGAAAATATTAGCATATTCCCCTATCGATAGCATCGGATAGTCAGTAATTCGCCAGCAAACGCTCCATGCTCTGGCGCAAGATGGATCCTCCAAAAACAAGGAGGCTACGATGATTTCCGCTCACCTGCTGGCCGTCTACGTGGCGGCGCTGGTCGTCGTGTATGCGGTGCCGGGGCCGGACATGGCGCTGATCCTGCAAACCAGTATTACGCGCGGCGTGCGCAGCGGCTTCGCGGCCGCCGCCGGCCTCGGGCTGTCGCGCGCCACGCACGTGACGCTGTCGGCGTGCGGCATGGCGGCGCTGCTGCGCAACGCACCGTGGTTGTATGACGCGGTGCGGTACGTCGGCGCGGTATATCTTGCGTGGGTCGGGATTCAGATCTTTCGCTCGCCGGGGTTCGCGTTGCCGGGCGATGCGCGCGACCAGCGCGCGGCCGTGACGGCGAAGGTGACGAACGCGGCGAGCGGCGAGGCGGCCGGTGCGGCGCGTCCGTTGCGGGCCGCGTTCGTCAAAGGCTTGCTGACGAATCTGCTCAACCCGAAGGCGCTGCTGTTCTGTTCGGTGTTGCTGCCGCAATTCGTGCGGCCTTCAGCGGGACCGGTCGCGTTGCAGATGGTCGAACTCGGTGTCGTGCTGCTCGCGATCGGCGTGGGCTTCGACGCGATGTACACGCTCGGCGCCGCGCGCATCGCCGACTGGATGCGCGCTCATCCGCTCGCGCAGACCTTGCAGCGGTGGACGTTTTCGGCCGCGCTGATCGGATTCGCGTTGCGGCTTTCGCTGGATTGAAGTGGGTTTGGCGGGGAGGCGTGCGCCGGCCTGCCGCGGCCATCGTCGCGTAATCCGCGGCGCCAGGTGATTGTGTTAATAAAGCCGAACAGGCCGCCATGTCCGCGCGCGGCGCCACAACCACTTTCTTCCATCCGTCGATGAAAACCTTCCTGCTGTATGTCGTGACCGCCATTGCCGAAATTCTGGGTTGCTACCTGCCGTGGCGCTGGCTGAAGGAGGACGGCTCCGCGTGGCTGCTGCTGCCCGGCGCGCTCAGTCTCGCGCTGTTCGCATGGCTGCTGACGCTGCACGGCACCGCCGCGGGCCGCGTATATGCGGCTTACGGCGGCGTGTACGTGGCGGTGGCGATTGCGTGGCTGTGGGGCGTGGACAAGGTACGGCCCACGCTGTGGGATGCGGCGGGCGTCACGCTGACGCTGGCCGGCATGGCGGTGATCGCGTTCCAGCCGCGCATCCACGTATAGCAGCGCGGTGCGGATCGCCGACGGTAAAACCGGTCGACCCGACGTCCACCGGGCAGGCCGTTCCCCTTACTTCATGCCGCCCAGATAGTCGAGCTTGCCGAGTTCGACACCGTTATGACGCAGGATGTCGTACGCGGTCGTGATGTGGAAATAGAAGTTCGGCAGCACGAAACCGAACAGATACGACAGCCCGGTAAACTCGATCGGACCCGGCCGCAATTTCAGCGTGATCGCGCGGCTCTCCGAACCGTCGATCTGCGCCGCGTTGAATTCCTTCAGATAATCGATCGTCTTTTGAATGCGGGCCTGCAATTCGTCGAAAGTCTGCTCGACGTCTTCGAACTTCGGCGGCTCGACGTCGGCCAGCCGCGCCGCGCAACCCTTCGCGGTATCGCTCGCGATATAGACCTGGCGCACGAGCGGCAGCATGTCCGGCGCGAGCCGGGCATTCGTGAACACCGACGGCTCGATCTGCTTCGCGGCGGCATGCGCCTCGGCTTTGCCCAGAATGGCCTGCAGGTTCGTGAGGCCGCGAATCAGCACAGGCAGTGATGCTTGATACATCGAAATTGACATGGGTTCCTCTGATTTCTCGATCGTGCGCGCAGGCGGCGCGCGAGGCAATGAAACGGCAGGAATGCCGCTCCAGCATCATAGCGCGCCGCGCGCGCGTCGCGCATTAGCCATTCGGATGACTGCCGCGCGCGCCGGAACTGTGTTTGAATGCTCTGGTCGGACGGTTGACGAAGTCCTTGAACAGCACCCTGCCGCGCATTGCCACGCAACGCGCGAGTGCAGGCGCGGGGTGGGCGGGCGAGCCCACGCGCCGCGGGAATCGCGCGTCGTCGCGCATGATCGCGCGCCGCCACGCTAACAGGAGAGTCGACACCATGATCACCAAGCACCCATTGCCAGGCAGCGAGCGAACGATCGAGAAAGGCACGAAGGTTATCGGGCAATGCGACCCGGCGGAGCGGATCGACGTTTTCGTGATGCTGCGCCGCCAGCGGCAGGCGCAGTTCGATGCGTTGATGAGCCGGATCGAAGCGGGCGACCCGAACGTGAAGCCGCTGTCGCGCGAGGACTTGGCCAAAGACTATGGCGCCGCCGCGGACGACATCGCGAAGGTCGAGGCGTTCGCCGCCGCGCATGGACTCACGGTCGCGCGCGTAGACGCGGCGGAGCGCTCGGTGCTGCTGAGCGGCACGATCGCGCAGTTCCAGAACGCGTTCGAGGTCAAGCTGGAGCACTATCAGCACCACACGGCGGGGCAGTTTCGCGGCCGCACCGGCACGATCAGCGTGCCGGACGATCTGCACGGCGTCGTCCAGGCGGTGCTCGGGCTCGACAACCGGCCGCAGGCACGGCCGCATTTCCGCATCCGGCCGCCGTTCGCGGCGGCGCGCGCGCATCAGGAGTCATTCACGCCGCCGCAACTCGCGTCGCTGTACCAGTTTCCGCAAAGCGACGGCAACGGCCAGTGCGTCGGCATCATCGAGCTCGGCGGCGGCTACAACACGTCCGATCTGAAGACCTATTTCGCGAACCTCGGCGTGGCCGCGCCGACAGTGAAAGCGGTCGGTGTCGATCAGAGCGGCAACCGCCCGAGCGGCGACCCGAACGGGCCGGACGGCGAAGTCACGCTCGACGTCGAGATCGTCGGCGCGCTCGTGCCGCGCGCGACCATCGCGGTGTACTTTACGCAGAACAGCGACGCGGGCTTTCTCGACGCGGTCAACCGCGCGGTACACGACACGACCAACAAGCCCTCGGTGATCTCGATCAGTTGGGGCGCGCCGGAATCGGTCTGGACCAGCCAGTCGATGCAGGCGTTCAACAGCGTGCTGCAGTCGGCCGCGGCGCTCGGCGTGACGATCTGCGCGGCGTCCGGCGACAGCGGTTCCAGCGACGGTTCGGGCGGCGGCGATCAGGTCGACTTTCCGGCGTCGAGCCCGTATGTGCTCGCGTGCGGCGGCACGAGCCTGAGCGCGTCCGGCTCGTCGATTTCACGCGAGGTGGTGTGGAACGATGGCGAGCAGGGCGGCGCGAGCGGCGGCGGCGTCAGCGGCGCGTTTCCGGTGCCCGTGTGGCAGAAGGGCCTGTCGGCCACGTCGACGGGCGGCGGCAGCAAGGCGCTCAGCGGGCGCGGCGTACCGGACGTCGCGGGCGATGCGTCGCCCATCACCGGCTACAGCGTGCTGATCGACGGCACGCAGACGGTGGTCGGCGGCACCAGCGCGGTCGCGCCGCTATGGGCCGGGCTGATCGCGCGGATCAACGCGGCGAAGGGTCAGCCGGCCGGCTTCGTCAATCCGAAGCTCTACAAGGCGCCGGGCGTGTGCAACGACATCACGCAGGGCAACAATGGCAGCTTCGCGGCGTCGAAGGGGTGGGACGCCTGCACGGGACTCGGCAGTCCCGATGGCGCGAAGGTGGCGGCCGCACTATAGTCAGCAACACACGTCTGCAACACATGGCACAGACGCGGCACTGCATGCAGAGGATGTAGGAACGAGGAAGCACGGCACGTAAAAACGAACCCTTGGAGCGATCATGACGAACACAGAATCAGCTTCCGGTAATCAGCATTCGTCGCACGACGCACCTGCCGCGGCCACGGCGGGCGCAGCCACCACCACGAGCACGCCGCACAAGGCCGGCGACCAGCCGTTCTTCGATCCGGTCGCCTACGGCAACGGACCGGACGACTCGGTGACCGCAACCGACGAGAGCGCCGCGATCACGCATCACGCCATCACGATCGGCGGGCGCAAGATCAATTACACGGCGACGGTGGGTCACCTCGTGATCGTCGATCCGAGCAGTTCTCAACCCGAAGCACGGATGTTCTACGTCGCGTTTACGCAGGACAACCAGAAGGAGGAAACGCGGCCGGTCACGTTCTTCTATAACGGCGGGCCGGGGTCGTCGTCGGTGTTCGTGCTGCTCGGCTCGTTCGCGCCGCGCCGTATCAAGACGTCGATGCCCGGCTTCACGCCGCCCGCGCCGTATTCGATGGAAGACAATCCGGACAGTCTGCTCGACAGAAGCGACCTCGTTTTCATCAACCCGGTCGGCACAGGCTACTCGGCGGCGATCGCGCCGAAGAAGAATCGCGACTTCTGGGGCGTCGATCAGGACGCGGATTCGCTCAAGCAGTTCATCAAACGTTTCCTGACGAAGAACAACCGCTGGAATTCGCCGAAATACCTGTACGGCGAGTCTTACGGCACGGCGCGCAGTTGCGTGCTCGCGTATCGGCTGCATGAGGACGGCGTCGATCTGAACGGCGTCACACTGCAATCGTCGATTCTCGACTACACGCAGGCCGGCAATCCGGTCGGCGCGCTACCCACGGCGGCCGCGGACGCCTGGTATCACAAGAAGCTCGGTGTCGCGCCGCGACCGACGGATCTCGGCACGTTCGCCGAGGAGGTCGCGCAGTTCGCGCGCACCGACTATCTGGCCGCGCTGCGGAAATTTCCGGCCACCGATTCGGCAACCGTCGAAAAGCTCAGCGAATACACCGGCATCGACAAGACCACGCTGCTCGCGTGGAGCCTCGATATCGCCGGCTACGACAGCCGCGGCAATTCGCTTTTCCTGACCACGCTGCTGAAGTCGCAGGGCCTCGCGCTCGGCGAATATGACGGCCGCGTGACGGCGATCGGCACGGGCATCGCCGGCAAGATCGATCCGAACTCCGGCGGCAACGACCCGACGATGACGGCAGTCACCGGCGTCTACACGACGATGTGGAACGTGTATCTGAACGAGCAGTTGAAGTACACGTCGAATTCGTCGTTCACGGACCTCAACGACCAGGCATTCAAGTACTGGGATTTCAGCCATATCGATCCGACCGGCGCGCAGAAAGGCATCGACTCGAAAGGCAACATCATTCTGTATACGGCTGGCGATCTCGCCGCGGTGATGGCGCTCAATCCGGACCTCAAGGTGTTGTCGGCGAACGGCTTCTACGATTTCGTCACGCCGTTCTATCAGACCGTGCTCGATCTTCAGCAGATGCCGCTGCTCAGCCAGCAGGTGCGGCAGAACCTGTCCGCGCGGTTCTATCCGTCGGGGCATATGGTCTATCTCGACGGCGGATCGCGCACCGCGCTGAAGGCCGATCTCGCGCATATGTACGACGAGACGGTATCCAACACGCAGGCGCTCGGCCGGATTCGCGCGTTGCAGGCGCGCGTCGCGAAATAGCGGCGGGCGTCGATACGACCGCGACGCGACGGAAGTTGGGGCGAGGCTGGCAACGCTCGCTTTGAAGAGGCGAAGAGGGCCGGTGCGCAGGGCGCCAGCGCCCTCGCAACGCCGCGCGCGCGGCGTTGGGCTCGGCGTTCCCGGCCGTCTCCCGCGCTTTGCGCGATGCCCGGCTTTTGTACCCACGCATATTGAATGTGTTTTAATTGCCCTGCGAATTGAACTACCGCGCGCCGCCGCCGGCGCGCCGACGAATGAACGCAGGCATCGCAGACACGCGTCGCACCCGTCTTTCCAGCGACACAATCCGCAGCACCGACGAGACCCGTACGCCGCCGCTCGCGCGCGAAGAGGGCTTCGCCCGCCCCGCGCGCAACGCACGCCGTGCGCTTCTGCTCTGCGCGACTGGGCTGCTGGCGTTGCGCATCGGCGACGCCGCCGCGCAGGACAGCGGGATGCTCGATGAACGGGTCACGCAGCAATCGATCGGTGAAACGATTTGCCGTCCCGGATACGCGGACACGGTCGCGCCGCCGTTCGACGCACTGATGGCGCACAAGGATCGCCTGCTCGCCGCGCGCGGCATCGATGCGGGGAATGGCGTCGCGTTCGCGCTCGACCGGCACGTGCCGATCGTGCTCGGCGGTTCGCCGGACGCGCCCGCCAATCTCGATCTTCTGCCGTGGGCAGGCCCGCGGGGCGAACGCCGCAAGGCGCGCGCGGCGGTGATGCTCAAGCGCTGCGTGTGCGACGGCAAGCTGAGTCTCGCGCAAGCGCAAGCCACGATCCTCGGCAACTGGTCCACCGTCTATTCGGGCTTCGGCCAGACGTCCTGCGACGTCGGGCCGCTCGACGTCGCGACCGGCGACGGCGGCGCAGTCGATAGTGACGACAGCGACAATAGCGACGACAATCGGCGCGTCGGGGAGCACGAGCGCGCGCATTGAACGCGGCGTCGTGCGCAGCCACGTGGGCTGCGCCGGTCCGGCGCGTTGTTGCTGGCGGCGCGCATCGGCTCGTTGCGCGCGCAGTCATTCGAACCTGCGATGCGCGTTGTCCGCGATCGGTAGTTCGCAGTCCGCCGCCCTCATTTTTTCGGAGAAACACGCATGACCCATCCCCCTCTTGCCACCCTGGCGCTCACGATCGGCTGCCTGTGCGGCAGCGCCGCCGCGCTTGCGTCGACGCCGGCGTCCGCGCATTGCGCCAGTGCCGATTCGCTCGTGATCCGCGGCGACGTGCCCGCGGCGATCAGCTTCGACGTGTACCGGCAACTGCGTCCGCTGAACGCGCAGCGCATCGCGCTGTTTCAGGCGGCAGGCGAAGTGAAGCATCTGCGCGACGGCCTGCCGGTATGCCAGATCGCCGACGACGGCGTCGACGATCCGTCCGCGGTGCTGATCCGGCTGCCGCACGGCAAGAACGCGTGGTGGGTGAACGCGGCGAACGTGCAGGCGGCGGACTGATCCGCACGATCGGCAGCCAGCGCGCCGGCTGGGCATGCAGCGTGCTGAATGAGCCGATGTTTTGCTATTGTCGACGCGGCTTGTTCAGGTACAGTGCCTTGACGGCGACGTTTCGCCGTTTCCCCACGACATCGTGTCACAGTGCTTCCGATGTCGAGAGAGCTATCCTGACAACAGGACGAAATTCGCACAGGAGATTCGAATGATGGCGTTCTATCTGTCATTGCTCGCGTTGGGCGCGGCCGGCGCGATCGCGATTCGCGAACTCGCCGCCGCTCGGGCGAAGCAGCGCGCCGCGTTGCGACCGGTGCGTATCGAAAGCGCGCATCGTCGGACAGGCCGCGACGCGCGGCAAGGGTAGGCCACATGAACCTGACCGTGCGCAATATCGCCGAGTCGTGCAGCGAGCAGGAAGTGCGGGAGTTTCTGATGCGCGAACTCGGGCATTACGCGAAAAACGTCGAGGTGGTGGACGCCGGCAAACCTGGCGCCTACGCGACGGTCCAACTGGACGCCAATGTGCCGTATGTCGGCGACGTGATCGCCCGGCAGATTCAGGGCAAGCACCTCGGCGGCCAGCCGCTCGAAGCGAGCGCCGATCTGTTTAGCGACGAACCACCCGCCGGGCGCTAGCCGGCTTCGGCTCACTCACGCTTTCGCAGGATTCTTTCGAGGTTTTTCATTCTCCGTCTGTCCGCGCCGGCCAGTCGAACGGCGTGTATGGCAGCGCCCGCTTGTGACGCGTCGCTTCATGGAACTGCAGGATCACGTCGCGCGCGGCATCGCTGACCGGCTTGCCTTCGAGGAAATCGTCGATGGCGTCGTACGGGATGCCGTACGCGTCTTCGTCGGGGCGAAGCGGGCGCAGCATTTCGAGGTCGGCGGTCGGCACCTTGTGCGCCAATGCTTCGGGCGCGCCCAACGCCTTCGCAACCGCGCGCACGCGGCGTTTGCTCAGTCCGGCGAGCGGCAGCACGTCGGCGCCGCCGTCGCCGAACTTCGTGAAGAAGCCCATCACCGATTCGGCCGCGTGGTCGGTGCCGATCACGACGCCCGCGCGCGCGCCGGCCACCGCGTATTGCGCGATCATGCGCTGGCGCGCCTTGATATTGCCGTGCACGAAATCCTGGTGCGCTTCGTCCTTGAATAACACGCCGCTTTTATCGAGCCACGCGAGCATTGCGTCTGCGGCGGGTTTGATATCGATCGTCAGATTTTCGTCGGCGCGAATGAAATGCAATGCCTGCTGCGCATCCGCTTCGTCGCGTTGTTCACCGTAAGGCAATCGTATTGCGACGAACTGTGCGTTGTAATTATTCGCGCGCAAACGTTCGACCGCGAGTTGCGCGAGACGGCCTGCCGTTGTCGAATCGACGCCGCCGCTAATGCCGAGCACATAGGTTTTCAGGCCGGCGTCGCGCAGATAGCTGGCCAGAAAATCGACCCGGCGCTCGATTTCGCGTTTTGCGTCGAATTCCGCGGCGACGTGCATCTCCGCTGCAATGCTTGCCTGACGGACGGCTGGATCGGGGTGGGCCATGATTTTTCTGTCTCCTCGCGCAAGCAGGTTGAAAATCGGGCCGCGCGGCGGCGGCCCATCGAAACTTTTTGCCGGATGAACCGATGATCTTATACGGCGTTTTAATCGACGGTATCCGCTTTAAATCGCGTATTAACCGGATTTTTAGACGAGGCGCGGATTGTCGCAAATCGTCTGTTATTAAGACGGATTCAACGGCTGACGTATTTTCATCGACACGCCGCAATGCGCTGAGTAATATCGTCGTTCCGAGCACCGCGGAAAACCCGCGGGCAATCAATAATAATCATGTTTGCTCTGATACGCGATGAACTACCCGGATAGGCCTGGCCAGCCTGGATTGGCCCGTCTGATTTCCGTCCCGGTAGTTCGTCGGCGCGAGATGATGGGGATACTGCTTTCATGCATGACGCCGCGCGCGGGGCGCGGCACGCAGGCGTTGCCTCGCCGCGCGCTGCGTCTGACACGCTCACTTCGCGCGGCTGTGTGGGCATGGGTTTGCGTATCGTTTTACGCATCGTGGTGCGCGGGCGCGCTCGCGGTGCAGGTTGAGCCCATGGAGTTGGCGCAAGGGACAGCGAAGGCGCCGACGTCGTCGCCGTACGCAGTGGATCGCGCAAGCCGGCCGCTGCCCACGATCAACGCGCTGGCCGTCGCCGCGCCCGATGCGGCCGGCGTCGTCGATCCGCGCCGCGCTTTCCTGCTGCGTGACGTGTTCGCGCAGGATGTGACCCGCCGGCTCAAGGTGCCGGCCGCGGAGCAGCGCGCCTACGCCGACCGTCTGGAGGCCGCGCTCGACGCGCACGTGCTCGGCAATCTGTCGGGCGAGTACGTCGTGCTCGTGGATCGCAACGCCAACGTGCAGGCACTCTTCATCTATTTCCGGGCGGTGCCGGCCGACGCCTGGGAGATGATCGGCGCATCGCCGGTGTCGACCGGACGGCCCGGCGAGTACGACCATTTCATCACGCCGTTAGGCGTGTTCGAACACACGCCCGAGAACATGGATTTCCGCTCCGAGGGCACGCAGAACGAAAACCATATTCGCGGCTACGGCCGGCGCGACATGCGCATCTTCGACCTCGGCTGGGCGCAGGGCGAACGCGGCTGGGGCAAGGGCGGCATGTCGCAGATGCGCTTCCAGATGCACGCGACCGATCCCGAGCGGCTCGAACCGCTGCTCGGCATTCGTCATTCGAAGGGCTGCGTGCGGATTCCCGCGTCGCTCAATACGTTTCTCGACCATTACGGCATTCTCGACGCCGAATACGCGGCGCTCGTCGATTCGGGCAAATCGCTGTGGGTTCTGAAGAGCGATCGGCAGATCATGCCGTGGGCGGGACGTTTTATCGTCGTCGTCGATTCACAGCGCAAGGTGCGTCCGGGGTGGTCGCCTGCGCCGGGCAGCGTCGCGCGCGCGAGGATGCCGGCCCATGCGGATACGGCGGACTGAGCAGCGGATGAGCGGCGGATGAGCGGCGGATGAGCGGCGCCGCCTGGCGCGCCTCACGAGCGCGCCAGCAACACCCCGGCTAACGCCACGGCAAACCCCGCGATCTGCACCGGCAGCAGCGTTTCGCCGAATCCCACGTACCCCGCGAGCGCGGCCAGCGGAGGCGCGAGGAACATCAGCGCGGTCGCGCGCGCCGCATCGCCGCGCCGGACCATCCAGACGAGCAGCGTGACGCTGATGCCGGACAGCATCACGACGCCCCACGCGAGCGATGCCCACAGCGTCGGCGACGCGATCCAGCGATGCTCGCCGAGCGCGAGCGCCAGCACGCCCGCGACGATTGCCGCGCCGACGTTCTGCACGGCGCTCGCGCTGCGGATGTCGGCCTTCGCGAGCGAAGTCTTCTGAAACAGCGTGCCCGCCGTGATCGCCGCCACCGCGGCGATCGACACCAGCACGACGAGCCATGCGGGTGCGTTGCCGTGCGTCGGCGGTGTCGCGGCGGCGAGTTTCGGCGTGAGCACCAGCACGACGCCGGCAAGGCCGAGCGCCATTCCGCTCCAGCCGCGCCGCGAAAGCCGTTCGCCGAACAGCGGCGCGGCGACGGCGGCCGTCGCGAGCGGTTGCAGCGCGCCGAGCAACGCCATCACACCGGCGCTCAGGCCTTGCGCGACCGCCCAGTAGCCGGCGCCGAGATACACGCCTTGCAGCAGCGCGCCCGCGGCCAGATGCTTGCCGAAGTCGCGGCTTGCCGGCCATGCCGCGCGCGCGACCAGCGCGGCCAGCGTGAAGACCAGCGCGGTGCCGCCGAAGCGGGCGAGCAGAAAGAGATTGGGATCGGCGTAAGGCGTGATCGCGCGGGCGACCACGAAGCCGGTCGACCACAGCACGACGAAAACGGCGGCGATAAAGGAAGCGAGCATTGAAACGTATGGCGTAGCAAAGCCGCCATCCTGGCCGTAGATACGGCGCGCGTCTTGTTTGAATCTGCAATCGGCGCGGCGTTCGAGTGGCCATGAGTGTTAGCCGTGGCGCTTGCGTCGCCCGGCAACAGCAACGGCAACGCGCGGAGCTTTCACCACCACATCAGCAATATCGCCCCCGCTCCCAGCGCACCGCCGCACACCACGCAACCCCACAGCAGCCAGCGGGTGCGCCGGTATTCGCGCGCGAGATCGGCGAGCAGTTGCGCGTTCTGCTGCGGCGTGCGCGCACGATCGTGCTGCTGCTGAAGATAACGCACCGCCAGTTGCGGCACGCGCGGCAGCATGTGCGCGAGATGCGGCAGTTCGTGCGACAGGCGCTTGAGCCAGCCGCGATGATCGAGGTCGCGGCGCGCGATATCCGCGAGCACGCCGCGCGCGATGTTCCATGTATCGACGCCCGGATGCAGTGCCCGCGCGAGCATCTCCGCCTGCTGGAACGAGCGCTGCGCGGTGGCGAGGCGGCCGGGCACGTGGCCGTCGAACGGCAGCACGCCGTGCAGCAGATGATGAAACAGCGAACCCGCCGAGCGGTCTTCCGGGTCGGCCGCGAAGTGCGCTTCGGCGCGCGTGCGCAGCTCGGCTTCGAGCATTTCGGCGCGGGTGTCGTGCGGCACGTGGCCGGCCTCGCGATGCATCTCGGCCAGCCGACCGTAGTCCTGGTCGAACAGGGCGGTCGCACCGTGCACGAAGAACTCGCGCTCGTCGCCCGATAGCGTCGACATGATCGAAAATTCCGCGAGCACGAGACACCCGAGCGTGTCCGGTTCGATGCTCACACGCACCCGGCGTGCATCGAGCGTCGCGTGGAAGAAGCCGTGCTCGAACGCCTGCTCGGTGACCACCTCGACGATATGCGCGGCGAGCGGCGCGAGCTTGACCCGATGCGCGTGCAGGCCCGGCAGGTCGCTCGCCGGCAGCGTATTGACGCGCTGCGTCGTCAGCGTGTGGTCGGTGCAGAGTTCCCAGATCACGTCCGGTACGACGATGCGTCTGTCGCCGTCGAAATGGTGGCCGGTCTGGCTCAGGTTCGCGGCTTCGGCGCGCAGGTCGAAGCGACGCAGGATGTCGTCGGTGAAGGTTTGCGCGAGCGCGCGCAGTTGCAGGCGGCGCGCGGTGCGTGACAGCTTTTCGAGCCAGCGCGCGACCCAGCGCAGCAGCGCGAGTTCGTCGCCGATCTGTTGTAGCTGCTGCGCGCGCACGAGTTTGATCGCCACTTCGCGATGGCCTTTGAGCGGCGTCGCGAGCCGCGCGAAATGCGTCTGCTCGGCAAAGCCGTTGCGCACCGGGACCAGGTCGACCGCGCTGAACAGCTCGGCGAGCGGTTTGCCGAACGCGCGCGTCAACGCTTCTTCCGACTCGGCCGGCGGCAGCGGCGCTTCCATGTGATCGATCGCGTCGATCGCGTCGTGCAGCGTGCTGGTGGCGAGTTCGGGGCGCTCGGCGAGCGTCTGCGCGAAGCGGCTCGCGAGCGGCCCGAGCGCCGGCAGCACGCGCTGCAACTGCGCGCCGCTGCGTTCCGACGCATGCACGCGGCCGATCAGCTCGATCATCCAGTGCAGTTTGTGGTCGGGCGGGGCGGCGAGCCAGATCAGGCGCGCGCCGTAACGCAGCGCATGGAACAGCAGCAGTAGACGGCGAAACAGTGGCGGCATCGGCAATTCGGTTGACGGGCGAGACGGTGTGCGTGGCGAGGCGGCGGCCAGGCCGGCGGACCCGGACCGTCAAGGTTAGCAGGTCGGCGGGCGGGCCACTACCAACACCAACGACGCGTAATACAATACGCCCGGCCTTCCTCAATCACGGCGAAACCCCAGCGTGCCGGCTTCCGGCCTTCACAGATGCTCGCAGAACAACGTCATCAATACATCCTCGCGCAAGTCGCCAAGAACGGCGCGCTCTCGGTTGCCGAACTGGTGCGCGAACTGAACGTATCGCGCGAGACGATCCGCCGCGACCTCAACGCACTCGCCGGCCGCGGCCTGCTCGTGACGACGCACGGCGGCGCGTTGTCGAACGACCGGCGCGAGCCCGATCTCGATACGCGCGAAACCGAGAACGCCGGCGCCAAGCGCGCGATCGGCGAGCGCGCGGCCGAGTTCGTGCCGGACGGCGCGTCGTTGATCGTCGATTCGGGCAGCACCACGCAGGCGGTCGCGCGGGCGCTGCTCGACCGGCACCGGCTGACGGTCTATACGAACGACTGGCGCATCGCACTGCTGCTCGGCCGGCGCAACGACAACCGCGTGACGCTGCTCGGCGGCGAGCTGTCGGATATCGAGGACGCGACCTTCGGCCTCGACACGGTCCACCAGCTCACGCAGTACCACGCGGACTTCGCGTTTATCGGCGCGGGCGGCATTTCGCCCGACGGCTATCTGAGCGACTACAGCCGCATGGCCGCCGAGGTGCGCAGCCGGATGATCGCCGCGGCCGACATGGTGGTGATCGTCGCCGACCATTCGAAGTTCGGACGCGTGACGCCGGTGCGTATCAACGGCATCGAGTCGGCGCGTTATCTGGTGACCGAGCTGGCGCCGGAGCGCGCGCTCGGCAAGGCGCTCACCGCGCACGGGCTGGAAATTCTGATCGCCTGAGGAGGCGGTGCACACGAGCACCGACACCCGCCACTGCCCGCGCCGCATGCAACGCAGTTTCCCCGACGCATCCTGCATACATCGTCATTTTCGCCATGTACGATCCAGATGGGATCGGCGCGCGGCCTGCGCATTCCGGTCGCGACGCCGCTCGCATGGGTTGGCTTAATTTGGCGAATTGTGTCGTTTTTTGGAATTCGACAGAATAGTCATGGCGTTGTCATCGAAACCTGTGATTCTTGCCGTGCCCGTTCAGGCGCGGCAGGCAGCGCGAGTCTCGCAGGCCGCGCCGTCAGTCAGGCTGGACGAGAAGCGGCGAAGTTGTTGGCAATCTGCAATTCACGACAGACCGGCGCGGCAACGGCCGCGGGCGACACGCAAGCGGCGCGGCGCGAGCCGCCGTTCAATCACTACAGGTATGGGTTATCCCGACCGTCTGGTTTTTTGCCTTTCGGAGAGAGCGACATGAAAAAGACGAATTCCCTTCACGCCGCGGCCGGTCTCGCGCGCAAACTGCTGCCCACGCTGGTCGCCGCCGCCGCATTCGGCGGTGTCGCGATGCAAGCCCACGCGGCCGACGCGGTGGTGCTGTACACCGCCGACGGCCTCGAAAATCTCTACAAGGACGTGCTGCCGGGCTTCGAGAAGAAGGAAGGCGTGAAGGTCAATATCGTCACGGCGGGCAGCGGCGAAGTCGTGAACCGCGCGACCATCGAGAAGGATCAGCCGAAGGCCGACGTGCTCGTCACGCTGCCGCCGTTCATCCAGCAGGCTGATCAGAGCGGGCTGCTGCAGGCGTACCAGAGCGCCAACTACAAGAACGTGCCGGCCATCGCGAAGGCGTCGAACGGCGCGTGGGCGACCTTCGTGAACAACTACTTCTCGTTTGCGATCAACCCGGAAGTCACGAAGACCCAGCCGAAGACCTTCGCCGATCTGCTGCATCCGGATTTCAGCGGCAAGGTCGCCTACTCGAATCCGGCAACCGCCGGCGACGGCATGGCCGTGATCATCCTGACCTCGTCGCTGATGGGCGAGGACAAGGCGTTCGACTATCTGAAGAAGCTCGAGCAGAGCGCCAAGTTCCACACCAAGGGCACGGGCTATCTCGACGTGCTGCTCTCGCGTAACGAAATCGCGGTCGCCAACGGCGACCTGCAGATGGATCTCGACGACGCGGCCAACGGCGGCCTGTCGCTGAAGCCGGTGTTCCTCGCCGCCGAGGCGGGCGGCCAGCCGACCACGTTCCAGTTGCCGTACGCGATCGCGCTGATCAAGAACGGCCCGAACCAGGCCGAGGGCAAGAAGCTGATCGACTATCTGATGTCGACGGAAGTGCAGTCGAGGGTGCCGGACATCTTCGGCATTCCGGGCCGCAGCGACGTGCCGCTTGCCGGCAAGAACGGCGAAACCGTCAAGCAGGCGATCAGCGGCGTCAAGCTGATTCCGGTCGACTGGAATCAGGTGATGGCGAAGAAGGCCGACTGGACCACGCGCTGGAAGAACGACGTGATCGGTTCGTCGGGCAAGCAGACCGAAGTGGTCAAGCCGAAGTAAATCGCCGCGGTAAGCCGCCGCGGTAAATCGCGGAAATCAGTCGTGGCCTGTTCACGGATGAGCCGCGGCATGCCGCGGCGGTTGACGTAACCGATTCAGGCGGCGCTTTGCCGGGAACCGGGCCAGCGGGTCCGGCATCGCGCGCGGCGCCGCATCAGCTTTAATCCTGTTGGAGGAAGACCCCGGTGAATACGGTCAGTCTCGCTCACCCAAACGCGCCCGGCGCTTCACTGGATGCGTTCGATGCCCTGCCTTCGGACGCGCCGGGTGGCGTGCAGATCGATCACCTGACGGTGCGCTTCGGCGCGCGCACGGTGCTCGACGATCTGTCGTTGACTATCCGGCGCGGTGAATTGCTCACCGTGCTCGGCCGCAGCGGCTGCGGCAAGACGACGTTGCTGCGGTTCATCGCGGGCTTCATCGAGGCGGACGGACTCGCCGGCACGCTGAGCGTCGCCGGCCACGACCTCACGCACGTGCCGCCGCACAGGCGCAATCTCGGTCTGCTGTTCCAGAGCTATGCGCTGTTTCCGCATCTGTCGGTATTCGAGAACGTCGCGTTCGGCTTGCGCGCGCGCCGTATCCCCGCGCGCGACGTTGCGCGCCGCGTCGCCGACGCATTGAAGCTCGTGCAGCTCGGCGATGCCGGTCACGTGATGCCCGCGCAACTGTCGGGCGGCATGCAGCAGCGCGTGGCGCTCGCCCGCGCGCTCGTGATCGAGCCCGATGTGCTGCTGCTCGACGAACCGCTGTCCGCGCTCGACGCCAATCTGCGCGCGTCGGTGCGCTCCGAGCTGAAGGCGCTGCATGAACGCCTGCCGAATCTGACGATCGTCTGCGTCACGCACGATCAGGACGACGCGCTCGTGCTGTCCGACCGCACGCTGCTGATGCGCGACGGCCGCATCGCGCAGCTCGGCACGCCGCAGCAGTTGTACGACACGCCGGCCGACGGCTTCGTCGCGCGCTATCTCGGCGCGGCCAATCTGCTGCCGCCGCAGGTCGCGTTCGGCATGGACGACGCGCGCTACAACGAGCGCGAGCGGGTCGCCTGTCTGCGTCCGGAATCGCTGCGCATCGTGCCGCTCGGCGAAGGACAGTTGCACGGCGCGATCGCGTCGGTCGAATGGTATGGCGCGGTGGTGTCGGTGTCGGTCGTGCTCGACGCACTGCCCAACGAACCCGTGCTCGTCACGATGCCGCGCGGCCACGGTATGTCGCCGGAGAAGGGCGCGCGAGTTTCCCTGCGTTACGAGGCTGACAATGTCGTCCTTATCAAGCCCTGATACGGCTAATCCGCTCGGCCTGTCCGCCGACGCCGAGGCCGCCGCGGCGCGCCGGCTCGCGAGCGCCGCGGCGCACACCGCCGCGGTGAAGCGGCGCGAGCGCCTCGCGCAATGGCATCTGCTGTTCATCGCCGTGGTGGTGCTCGGCCCGCTCGTCATCTATCCTCTCGTGCGGCTGGTGATGCTGAGCCTGACCGGCGCGCACGGCATGAGCGTCCACGCGTACGCAACGTTCTTCGGCAATCCCGAAACGCGCGGCGTGATCGGCACGACGCTCGGCATCCTGTTCGCGAGCGCGAGCCTGGCTTCCCTGCTCGGCGTGGCGCTCGCGGCGCTGCTGTTCTTCAAACCGTTTCCGGGCGCGCGGATGGTCACGCGCTTTCTCGAACTGTTCGTCGCGTTTCCGTCGTTCCTCGTCGCGTTCACGCTGATCTTCCTGTACGGCTCGCAGGGCTCGGTCAGCATCGGGCTGCAACGGCTCTTCAATCTGCAGGACCCGCCGCTCGATTTCCTGTTCGGCATCGGCGGCGTGATTCTCGCGGAGGTGGTGTTCTATACGCCGTTCGTCGTGCGACCGACGCTCGCGTCGTTCGCGCTGCTCGACCAGCGGCTGATCGAAGCCGCGCGCAGCCTCGGCGCGAATGGCCTGATGGTCGCGTTCCGGGTGATTCTGCCGCTCGCGTGGCCGGGCATCGCGGCCGGCACGATCCTGTGTTTCCTGCTGACGTTGAACGAGTTCGGCATTCTGCTCGTGCTCGGCAGCGCGCATCTGATCACGCTGCCGGTCGCGATCTACAGCGCCGCCACCGTCGATCTCGATCTACCGACCGCCGCTGCCGGCGCGGTCGTGATGCTGCTGATGTCGTTGTCGCTGTACGCGTTGTACCGGCGCGTCAATAGTCGCAAGGTGAAAGGAGCCGGTCATGGCCGTTGAACTCGATCCGACCGTGCTGCCGGTCATGCACAAGAAGGGCCGGCCGGTGCGGCACAGCCTCGCGGTGCGCCTGTTGGGCGGTCTGTTTCTCGGCTTCGCCGCGCTGTTGTGCTTCTGGCTGTTCGTGCTGCCGGTGCTGGTGGTCGCGCTGTCGAGCGTCGCGTCGCACTGGTCCGGCACGATCCTGCCCGACGGCTTCAGCATGCGCTGGTTCGAGCGCCTGAGCTCGAGCGACTTCGACGCGCTGACGACGAGCCTCGAAGTCGGCATGGGCGTCGCGGTGCTCGGCACGGCTGTCGGGCTATGGCTTGCGCTCGCGCTGGAAGGACGCGACCGGCGCGGCCTCGGCGCCGTCGTCGACATGATCGCGATGATGCCCAACGGCGTGCCGAGCGTGGTGCTCGGCCTCGCGGTGCTGATCGCGTATCACAAGCGGCCGATCGATCTGTCGAGTTCGGCCGCGATCGTCGTGTTCGTGCAGCTCGCGCTGGTGCTGCCGTTCTGCTACCGGTGCGCGGCTGCCGCGCTGCGCCCGGAGCTCACCGTGCTGCGCGAGGCGGCCGCGAGCCTCGGGGCGCCGCCGTCGATGGTGCTGCGCCGCGTCGTGCTGCCGCAACTGGTGCCGGCGATCCGCGCGAGCCTCGCGCTCGGCTTCGCGCTGTCGCTCGGCGAACTCGGCGCGACGCTGACCGTGTATCCGCCCGGTTTCGCGACGGTGCCGATCGTCGTGGTCGGACAGGTGGAGCGCGGCTATTACCTGCCGGCTTCCGCGCTATCGCTGATCCTGCTGCTGGTCTCGCTGGTCGCGCTGCTGCTGATCGCGGCGCGCGCTCCCCGCCGCCGGATCGACTGACGGCCTGCCTGCCACTTCCGTGCTTCGACGTACGCGCGCCACGGCGGCGCGCAAACCGCCGCGTGCTGATGTTCGTGTGGCAAAAATTGTCAAAGTGACCGAAAATATGCACTCTGCTTCCGTCGATCAGATCGAGGTCGTGCGCCGCCATTCGCTGACGACGCTGGTGCGCGACGAGCTCGAGCGGCATATCGTCGACGGCACGCTTGCACCGGGCGACAAGCTCAACGAAGCCGACTGGGCGGCGCGGCTGCAGGTGTCGCGCGGACCGGTGCGCGAGGCGTTTCGCGCGCTCGAGCAGGCCGGGCTCGTGCGCACCGAGAAGAATCGCGGCGTGTTCGTGCGGACGGTGTCGCTGGCGGAGGCGGACGAGATTTACGCGGTGCGCGCGGTGCTCGAAGAAGCGGCGTGCCGGATGCTGGCCGCGCGCATCGACGCGGGCAAGCTCGCGGGGCTGCGCGACTGGGTCGACACGATGCGCGCCGCGCTCGCGTCGCGGGATCACGATGCGTATGCGCGCGCGAACGTCGCGTTTCATGACGCGCTCGTCGCGGCGGCGGGCAACCTGAAGCTGTACGAGACGTATCGAAGACTGGTCAGCGAGTTGAGCCTGTTTCGGCGCGTCGCGCTGGCGGTGCAGGCCGACACGATGGAGCGCTCGCTCGCCGAGCATCGCGCGATTCTGAACGCGCTCGCTTCGCGCGATGCCGAGCGGGCCGCGGCGCTGATGCATTCACATGTGAACGGCGGTTTGCAGCGTGCGCGTGCGGCGTGCGACTCGGCAGGCGATGCGGCGGGCGCGGAGCGGATTCTGGCGAAGACAACCGGCATGACAACGCGGCAATGGGAAACCTGACGATGACACACACCGACCCACGCACGATCGAAGTCAATGGCCGCCGTTACCGGCTGCCCTCGCAACCGACCGTCGTCGTCTGCGTCGACGGCTGCGAGTTCGCGTACCTCGAAGCGGCGGTCGCGGCCGGCGTCGCGCCGTTCATCGGCTCGATGCTCGAGGGCGGCGCGGCCTTTCGCGGCGACTGCGTGATTCCGTCTTTCACGAACCCGAACAACCTGTCGATCGTGACCGGCGTGCCGCCGTCGGTGCACGGCATCTGCGGCAACTACTTCTGGGACCCGGACGCGAACGGCGGCGCGGGCGCGGCGGTGATGATGAACGACCCCGCCTACCTGCGCGCCGGCACGCTGCTCGCGGCCGCCGCCGACGCGGGCGCCGCGGTTGCCGTCGTCACCGCGAAGGACAAGCTGCGCGGGCTGCTCGGCTGGCAGTTGAAGGGCATCTGCTTCTCGGCGGAAAAAGCCGACAAGGTCACGCGCGAGGCAAACGGCATCGACGATGTGCTCGGTCTGGTCGGCCTGCCGCTGCCCGACGTGTACAGCGCGGGGCTGTCCGAATTCGTATTCGCGGCCGGCGTGCGGCTCGCGCAGACGCGCAAGCTCGACCTGATGTATCTGTCGACCACCGACTACATCCAGCATAAATGGGCGCCCGGCACCGAAGGCGCGAACGCGTTCTACGCGATGATGGACGGCTACCTCGCGAAGCTCGACGTGCTCGGCTGGGTGATCGGGCTGACCGCCGATCACGGCATGAACGCGAAGCACGATCCGCAAACCGGCGAGCCGAACGTGATCTATCTGCAGGATCTGCTCGACGACTGGCTCGACGAGTCGACGGCGCGCGTGATTCTGCCGATCACCGATCCGTACGTCGTGCATCACGGCGCGCTCGGTTCGTTCGCGACGGTTTATCTGCCGCGCGATGTCGATGCCGCGCAGATGATTGCGCGGATTGCGCTCCTGCCGGGCATCGAGGCCGTGCTCGAGCGGCGTGCCGCGTGTGTTCGCTTCGAACTGCCCGAGGATCGCATCGGCGATATCGTCGTGATCGGCACGAAGCACGTCGTGCTCGGCACGCGGCGTGACGAGCACGATCTGTCCGGGCTGACCGTGCCGTTGCGCTCGCACGGCGGGATTTCGGAGCAGGAGGTGCCGTTGCTGTTCAACCGGCGCGTTCAGGCGCTGGCCGCAGATGGCGGCGTGAACGGCCGAAGACTGCGCAACTTCGATATCTTCGACGTCGCGTTGAATCGCGTGTCGGCATCGTGAGCGCTGTGTCGCGGCTCGACAACGTCGATCCGCATCAGCAGCGGGACGCCGTTCGGGTTGTCGAAGCGATGCAAAGCTTTACCCATCCGAAGACCTTTTCATTACCGTGGGAGTAGCAGGGTGGCATTGAGTCTGGACGATATCCGTTCGCTGTTCGAGCGATACGGCAGTCTCGCGTATAGCGGCGAGCCGGTGACGCAGCTCGAGCATGCATTGCAGAGCGGTGCGTTGGCCGAGGAAGCGGGCGCGAGCGATGAACTGGTCGCCGCGGCGTTCTTGCACGACCTTGGACATCTGCTCAATCTGCAAGGGGAAACGCCGACGCAACGGGGTGTCGACGATCTGCATCAGTATTTCGCGCTGCCGTTCTTGCGGCCGGTGTTGTCAGAAGGAGTGCTGGAACCGATCCGTTTGCACGTCGACGCGAAGCGCTGCCTGTGCGCAATCGACGCCACTTACTTCGGCCAGCTTTCAGCCGATTCGGTGCGCAGCTTGCAATTGCAGGGCGGCATTTTCAGCAAGGAAGAGGCCGAGGCGTTTCTGCGCAAGCCTTACGCGGAGGATGCGTTGTGTCTGCGTAAATGGGACGACCGCGCAAAAGAAAAAGATCGCCCGACATCGGATCTTGATCATTATCTGGGTGTGGTCGAGCGGATGATGCACAGGCATGTGACGATCTGAGTCGGGGCACTTCGGGGGGCGTTTGGCTTCATGGGTTGCTGCTCATCTTTTGGCAGGGGTTCTGGCGGAATGGGCCGGTCGGTCGGGAGATAAAAACCTGTTGACGGTCGTGTGAAAGTTCTCCATAATCTCGCTTCTC
>NZ_JASGFN010000037.1:0-51435 GCF_047605525.1 Paraburkholderia sp.
ACGCGCGCGCTGCCACCGGGTCCGCCGAGCCACACCGGCGTGCCGTCGGCGAGCCAGCCGGCCGCGCCGCCGATCGACGCGCCCGGCCGCGCCGGATCCGGCATCGTCCACGTCTTCGCGCGCAGCATGCTGCCGTACAGCGACACCGTGCCTTCGCCGCGCCCGCTCGTCAGCACCGACACGAGCGTGCTCGCCGCCGCTTCGCGCGGCCGCGCGGGCATCGACTGCAGCGCGGCGAGCAGATCGGCGACCGGCACGCGACGCGCGGGTGTCATCGCGTGAAGATCGCGCAGCCAGGCCGGCGCGTGCGCGGCCGTCCAGTAGCGGCGCCAGTCCGCGGAATCGAGTTGCAGGCGCGCGGGGTTGAAATAAAGTCCACACGATTGCACGAGCGCGTGTTCGCGGTCGACGTGGCCGCCCGTCATGCAGCAATACACTTCGTCGGGATCGCCGCCGTTGCAGACGTAGTCCGGCGTCGCGACGTTGCGGTCCACCAGGTAGCCGTAGACGAACAGCTTCCAGACGCTGCCGAGTGGCGTTTCCAGCGTCGCGGGCAACGGCTGCGCGGCTCGTGGCGACAGCGCGAGTGACGCGCCGCTCGCGTCGGTTTGCCAGAGCTGGCTCTGGTTGTCGCGCAACCACGCGAAGCGCAGAGGCGGTAGCGGCGAGATCGTGGACTTTGTCGCGCTCGTGCCGATGGCTCGTGCCGGTGTGCGTGCGGCTGGAGTCGATTCCCGCATCGAAGTCGCGGCGGCAGCCGAAGCGGGTACAGAAGAAGCCGCAGCCAACGCCGAAGCAAGAATCAACGCCAGAACCGAAACCGCTAGCCACACCAAAGCACTCATCCCACCCGCACACCGTCCCACCGCGAACCCGAGCCGCGACGGCACCGCCAATCGATCATCCATCCGCCCACGCGCCCCAAACATCGCGACCTCGCCTACTGAATCCGCAACGCCGTCATGTGATCGCTCCTGCCGCCCTCGAACGCCTTCGCGTCCGGCTGATACATCCGGAAGTAGCGCGCCGGCGGCAGCGTGAACGTACCGGGCAACGAGAAGCGCACCAGTTGCCGCAACGTGACCGGCCGGTCGAGCAGCGGCACCGGCTGGTGATACGCGAGTTCGCCCATCTCGTACGACGCGACGCGCTGGAACGGCTGCGGACCGCTCCCGTCCTTCGCGCCCGGCAGGCCGTCGATCGACACGCCCCAACTGGTCGCCTCGACATCGCCGCCCGGCGGCAGCGGCACGTCGACGAGGCCATAGTGGTACGCATTGCCCGAACGCGGTGTCAGCGCGACTTCGTCGACGTAGAGCGCGTTGCTGTCGATCGCGTCGCCCGGTTTCACGAGGCGCGCGCTGAACGTCGCTCGTCCGGCCTGGCTTGCGCCGGCACCCGCTTTCTTCGAATCGGCCGCGACATCGAGCGGTTCGAGCTTGTACAGGCGACGCGCGATCGTGATGTTGAGCCGGCTGTCCTCGCTCGTATGACTGCGGAACGACACGAGCGCGGTGACGTCGCCGCGCGGCGCGCCCGCCTCGAGCGTGGCCGGCGGCGCGGCCCCGGTCCAGCGATACAGCGGCGAGCCGGTCGGCGTCGCCGTGCGCGTCCAGTCCGCGCCTTGCAGCGTGGGCAACGACGCAACCGCGACGTCGCCGCCGAGCGCCTTGCGCAGCCACAGCAGCGTCAACGCGCGATCGATCGTCGGATAGTCGGCGCTGCTTTGCGCGAGCAACGCGGCCGGATCGACCGGCGCAGCGCCTGCATCGGCAGCGCCCGAGCCGGTCATGAACAGCAGGCTCTGCACGAGCGGCGCGGGATCGTTGGCGAGCGCGCTGCGTGCGTCGCTCACGGCCGTATCGAAGCCCGCCGGCAACGTCGCATTCGACCCGCGCGCCATGCTCGCGACCAGCAGCGTCGCCATCTGCTTGCCGCGCGGCGAATCGGCCTGCGCGAACACGATGCTGTCCGCCGTGCCATAGCTGCCGCTGCCGTTGCCGTTACCTCTGCGGTTGGCCGCCGCCGCGCTCGCGCCACCGTTGGCCTTGTCGTTCGCGAGCGCCGCCGCGTCGCTCAGCAGATCCTCGGCGACACCGGCGACCGGCGTCGCAACCGGCAGCCCCATCTGCTGCAGCAACCACAGCGCGAGCGCGCGATGCAGCAGCGGCTCCTTCGCCCCCGCGTCGCGATAGACATCCATCGCGTGCTGCCAGTTATCGGCGGGCAGGCTGATGCCGAGGCCGCGGCTCGCGAGCCAGTCGGCGTAATACGCGTACGCGGTGATCAGCGCGCTGCCGCCCGTCGTATCGCCCCACCAGCCGAACGTGCCGCCGACACCCGCCAGCATCGCGAGGCGCTGACGCTGATTGCGCAACAGCGCTTCGATCCCCTGCGTCGCGCTCGCGTCGCCGCCGCGGCCGAGCGTGTCGTGCGCGAGCGCGAGCGGAATCAGCCGGCTCGAAGTCTGCTCGGCGCAGCCATACGGATAGTCGATCAGATCGTCGGCGACGCGCAGGAACTGGCTCGCCGCGTTGCCGATGAAGCGCACGCGAACGTCCTGCGCATCGGCCGGCAGATTGAGCGGCTTGCCCGCGCTATCGAGCGCGACGGTGTTCTGATGCAGATCGAGCCAGCCATTCGCGTCGAGACGGATCGTCGTCTGCAGGCGATCGACGTCCTTGCCGCCGGCGCGCAGCGTCGCGTCGATCACACCGGCCTTCAGCGCGCCGCTCGGCAAACGCAGATAGTTCGCGCCGCGCTTGAGCGTGACCTTCTGGTTCAGCGCCAGGCCGCCGCCGTTCACCACCCACTGCGCGTCCATATCGGCATCGGTCTGGTTGAACGCGATCATGTCGACGGCCGGCTGATCGTCCGCGCGGAAATGCGTCGGGCCGCTCCACTTCAGATACAGCGCCTTGTCCGAGCGCACGTACGCGGTGCGCTGCCCGACCATGCCGTCCGGCGCCGCCGCGCGCACGGTGATGCGCCAGCGCGCGAGCGAGTCCGGCATCCGGAAGCTCATCGTCGCGTGACCGTTCGCGTCGGTCTTCAGATTCGCTTCCCACGCGGCCGTGTCCTGCTCGTCGCGGCGCGGACGTTCCAGCACCTTGACGCCACGCTCGTTGTAGTTCGCGCGCTGCGGGCCACCCGGCGCGCCCTTCAGCGGCGCGCGCGCGAGGTCATAGGTGATGAACGACAGGCTCGACGACGTGCGCACGTTGTTGCGGCGCGGATGATAGAAAAAGTCGACGATGTCCGGCGCGATTTCCGGCTGCAGCACGTAGACCATTTCATCGACCACGCTGACGGTCAGATTGGCCGCTTCGGGCTTGCCGTTCAGCGTGCTGTCGAAATTCAGCGTGACGGTGTCGCCTGGCCCGTACACCGGCTTGTCGCTCTTCACGTTCAGTTCGATCCGCGGTTGCGCGACGACGATGCCCGCGTTCTGGAACACGTACTGGCCGTCATGCACGTACAGCACCGAGAACGTCATGTTCGGCGCGAAGTCCGCGCCGACCTTGATGCGTGCCTTCCATTGCGACGGCGCGACGCGTTGCAGTTGCAGCCAGTCGCCGCCCGTGCTCAGCAGCGCGCGGCGCTCGACGTTGTCGCGCTCGAGCGTGAGCAGCGCATCGTCGACGGGCATCGGGAACGTGATCAGCGCCTCGGCGGTATCGCCGATCCTGTAGCGGTCACGGTCGAACACGATCTCGACGCTGCCCGGAATCGCCTTCAGCCCGTCGCCCGCGACCCAATGACTCGTCGCGGCGAGCAGATTGCCCTCATCGTCCTTCACCGACAGCATGTACGAGCCCGGTTCGTCGAACCGTACCGGGAACGACAGCTTGCCGCCCGCGCTCGCGCTCTTCAACGCGCCTTCGCCTTGCGTCCGCGACTCGAGGCGGGTCCATTGCCATTTCGCCGGCGCGTGCGACGAAGCGTCCACCGTGCCGAGCGGTTGCAGATCGAAGCTGACCGATTCCTTCGGCTGCGTAAACGACTTCGCCGTGCTCAACCGATACGGCGTCGCGCCACGCGCGATCAGCACCTCGCGCGTCACCCGCACCTTGTACGCGGCGGCGTCCTGCGCGAACAGCGTCAGTGCGTAGCGGCTCGGCTCCTGCGCGGCCGGCAGCGTCAGGTTCGCGTTGCCGTCGCTGTCGGTCTTCAGCTCCTGCTGTTCGAGCTTGACCGGAAAAAGCCCCGAGTAACGCAATTCGCCGTCGACGATCGTCACCTTCTGCGCGCGCAGCGTGACCGAGATCCTGCTGTCGCGCACCGGCTTGCCGTCCGGGTAGCGCAACTGGATCCTGCCCTTCAGCGGCTCGCCGGTCGCGTAGTCGGCCTTGTCCATCGCGAGGTTGACGTCGAAGTGCGGCTTCACGTATTCGGCGACGCGAAACGCGCTGCCATAGACGTCGCCGAGATAATCGAAGCGCAACGTATAGCCGCCGGCGGTCGCGTCGGCGGGCAGCGTGAACGCGGTATCCGCGCCGGTATCGGACGCGAAATGCACGGTGCTGGTCGCAACCGGCGCGCCGTTCGGATCGAGCACGTCGAGCCTGATATCGGCCGCGGCGGCCGCCGACGATTGCGTCGCGTTCTGGAACGTGCGGCCGACGAACTTCACGTGCACCGTCTCGCCGGGCCGGTACATCGGCCGGTCCGTCACCGCGTAGATCTTCGTGTTGTAGATCTCGCTGTCGTAATAGAAATTCTCGGAGACGAACACGCCGCCTTGCGGATCGACGCCGAGCACGTAGCTGCGCTCGGGGCTCACGTGCTGCAACAGCAGCGCGCCGTCGCCACCGGTGGTGCCGCTTTGCAGCACGCCGACGCCGTCGGTCCAGCTCACGTCGGTATTCGCGACCGGCTTGCCGTTGTCGCGCCGCGCGGTCCACACGAGCATGCCGCCCGCGGCCGCCTTCACGACCGCCACCGTGTCCGACACGAACAGCAGCGTATGCGCGCGATAGTTGCCGATCACCGCCTCGACGATATAGAGCCCCGGCGGCAGCTTGCCGACCGGAATCATCACGTTGCCGGAACTCGCCTCGATGAAGTTACTGCTGCTGCCTTCGAGCTTGACGCCCTTTGGCGGTTCGATCACCTTCGCGTCCCAGATCGGATAGCGGAAACGCGCGACCACGTCGTAGCCCTTCAACGGCGCGAACGACGAACGCGGCTCGAACTGCGTCTGCTTGCCGGTCTGCTCGCCGAGCCTGAATTGCGGCGCGGCCTCGGTCGCCTTGCTGCGCGTCGCGAACGACAGCACGCGCTGCCACGCGCGGCGCGCTTCGGTCAACCACCGGTCCCACAGATACGCGAGCGTATTCGCGAGCCCTTCGCCCTGATAGTTCGGCGCGATGTTCAGCCGATGCAGATTCTTTTGCGCCTTCAGAAATTCGAGCGGCTTCGGCACCCGATACACGACGATGTCCGCGCCGCCGTACGGCTGCAACGCGTCCTTGAAATCGCGGCCGGGCGCTTCGAGCCGCACCTGCGCGAGCTGATCGCTGCCGAAGCTCGCGTCGGACAGCAGGAAGAACGGCTGGCCGTCGACCTTCTGCGAACCGTAGTTGCTCGGCGGCGCGGATTGCAGCGTCGGGTTCGCGGCGATGTTGGCATCGGCGGTGTTGTCCGATGCGGCGTCGTCGTCGGCGCGGGCCGGCGATGTGAAAGCGAGCGCGAGTGTCAGCACCGCGAACAGTGCGGCGAGCAGGCATGCCGCGCGACGACATACACCACGCGAGCGGGTCGCCGCCTCGATGAAGCCGATGAAACTGCCGCGCTCGATTCTTCGCATCATGGTGTCAGAAAATCCAGACGGAACACGCCAACGAAATTCGGATTGCCGTCGCGCGGCTGCCAGCGAGAGTCTTTCCATTGCATCAGGTCGGAAACGGCGACGGCGCGCAGACCGGTATCGGTCGGCGTAACGGTGCCGGTGTGATAAGCGATGTAGCGATCCAGCCAGACCATCAGATGCTGGTCGTCGCCCTGGTCGAAGAACAGCAGGTCGCACGGCAGCGCCTGATTGATGTCCTTCGAGACGAAACGGCTGTTGCGCTGGATCAGCGCGATCGCCGACGCGTACGCGCCGGTCGATCCGTCGAGCTGGGTCCAGCGGTTGGCGATCGTGCGCTGCGACGCCGACAGTTGCAGCTCGGGCGGCATGCTGCTCGCGTCCGCGAGACTCGTCATGCCGTTCGCGCGCAGCCATTTGTTGTCGTGCGGCTTCAGCGTCTCGCCGACCGCGAAGCGCACGAGGCCCGCGCAATCACGCTGCGTCCAGCGCGGCGTCGGGCCGCGCCGCAACTGCTGATCGACGATGCGCGCGAACCATGCGCGGAACGCGGCCGATTGCTGCGGCGAGAATGCGTCGGGGTCGGGAAGCGCGGTCGTCGAAGTGAGCGCGCGTGCGACGGGTGCGGTGCCGGCGAGCACGATCAGCGCTGCTGCGTGGGCCAGCCAGAGGCGGCGCGCGGTGTCGGGCCGCGCCGCATCCTTTGGGCGAAGGCGGTTCACCTAGTCAGCCTCGGTGCCGGGTTGATCCACCGGCGCCTCGAGCCCGCCAGCGTCACTGTCCGGTGCCGCAGTTCCGCCGGCATCGCCCCGCGCGCGATCGAACCACCACTCCACCGGCACCCACCCCGTCGACCCCGGCAAATCGGGCGGCAGCGTCAACGACACCGGCGGATAGTGCGCAAGCGCATGCAGCTTCGGCACCAGATGCGTGCGCGACGCGTTGCGGAACACCGCTTCCTGATCGGGCGGCAGCGCGGCGCCCGCTTCACGCTCGATCAGCGCGGCGGCCGACGACGGCGTGAGCGTCAGAATCGTGCGCGGCAGACGCTGCGGCGCGAGCGTATCGGCGAGCGCCGGATAGCGTTTGTCGAGCACCGCGAGCGTGTCGTCGACGAGACGGCTGTCCGGCGAAAAGATCAGATAGCCGTGCGCGAGGGCGAGCGTCACCGGGAAATAACGCTCCGCCGATAACTGCGCCGCGAACGACGCCTTGCCGGCAAGCGCGGTGCCCGAACGCGCGCTGACCGGCCGCTGCCACACGATGACGTCCGCGCCCTGCTGACGCATCGTGACCGGCAGGCGGAGATAGCCCGGCTTCGCGCCATCGGCCGGCGTGGCCTTCGCTTCATACGCGCCGATCACGTCGCTGAAAGTCTTGCCGAGCGCGGCTTTCAATGCGGCGCTGCCCGCTGCGTCCTGCGTCTTCACGCGCGCGACGAACACCGGCGCGAGCAGCGTGGACTTCGCATACCAGCAGACCGCCGCGGGACCCGCGAGTTGATCGCCGATCGTGGCCGCGCCCTGCGCGCCGTTATCGACGACCCTGGCGAGCAGCGCCGACGCATCGCGCCAATCCGCGGGCAAGCTCGCGCAGGCCGCCGGATTGGCCGGCAACGCGTGCCACAGGTCCGCGCTGTTCCATTGTCGCGGCAGCTTGTCCGGCTCGATCAGCGCCCACGTTTTCCACGTCGCGGCGGCGTTGCCGTTCGCTGAAGCACCGGGCGCGAAATCGAAACGCAGCGCGTCGATGCCCGAGAAAAACGCCTGATAACCGAACGACAGATAGTTGGCCGACACCACCAGCCGATGACCCTTCGGCGCATCGCCCGCCGCATCGAGCCTGTACGCGCGCGCCGCATCGTCGCGGCCCGACGACAGCATGTCGGACACCGCATCCGCACGCTCGCCGAGCAGACCGCCCTTTTCGTCGAGCAGCATGCCGGGCGCGGACAGCACCACGAGACGGTCATCCTTCACGGCGAACAGCAGCGTGCGGCCGACCGCGAGTTTCAGCGCATACACCGGCACGTCGCCGGCAAGCTTCGCGACCTGGCTCAACTGCGCGTCGCTCGTGGCGACGTTGCCGAGCCCTTGCAGCAGTTTCGCGAGGCCATTGCGATGGATCGACATCAGCCAGTAGCCGAGCCGGCCATCGGGCGAGCGCCACAGCAACACATGCGCGGGTTCGTCGAATACGCGGCGCACCAGTTCGTCGCGCCAGTCGAGCTGGTGCTCGAACGCGAGCCGCCGCAACGCGCCCTCGGCGGACAGGCGCGTCGTATCCGATTCGTAGTAGTCGACGAAGTCCTGCGTCAGCACGTCGTGCAGCAGCGGCACACGCACGATGTCGCGCGGCAGCCGCGACAGCGCTTCGCTGTCGATGACCGCATCGGGATGGTGAATATCGAGGGCGACCGCGGCGCTCTGCGCGGCCTTGCGATGCGCGAACGGACGCCACACCGCCTGAACGATCACGCCGGCCACGACCAGAAGACCGACGATCAGAATTGCCATCTTTTTTCGCGACATCTTCATCTGATTTCTTCTTCTGGGTCGATGCGATGGATGGTATTAAAACGCGGATGCCAGTCAGGATTTAAAAACCTGCTGTATCGGGTATTGAAGGCGCGATGATAACCGATATTTTTTCACTAAAACCACGCGCATCCGCAATTTGACAATCGGCCATATTTTTATCGATTCACAACAGTAACTGGTTCGAGTCGAATAAAAAAACCCGGCTGCACTTTAGATGCTCGCCGGGCTGTTTCACACGTTCCGCTGGCCTTCCTGGAGCGATCAGATTTTATTTCCCGTCGAAAAACTTTTCGAACGCCTGTTTCATTCTATTCACACCCGTTTCTATATCCGCCACCCCCGGTGCGGCAAACGATAAACGCAATGCGGCCGTATCCACGCTGTCCTTATAAAACGCAACACCGGGCACGAACATCACGTTCTGTTCGATGCACACGCGCAGATAATCGGACGCGTCACCCCCCGCCTTCAGCCGCGCCCACACGAACATGCCGCCCGCCGGCCGATGAAACGCAACGTGCGGTGCGAGATGCGCGCCGAGCGCATCGCATAGCGCGCGGCATTTCACGGCATACGCATCGACGATACGCGGCAGATGCCGCTCGAGCGCGCCGCTCGCCAGATACTCGGCGGCGATCGCCTGGGTCCACGGCGCGCTGCACAGATCGACGGTCTGCTTGGCCACCACGCAGCGGCGCACGATCTCCGCATGCGCGAGCATCCAGCCGACGCGCAAACCCGGCGCGACGATCTTCGACAGACTCGAAAAATGCACGACCCAGTCGCGCGAGCCGGGCACCTGCTCGCTCAACGCGACGAGCGAAGGCAGCGCGGCGCCGTCGAAACGCAGATCGCCATAAGGGTCGTCCTCGACGATCACAAACCGATGACGCGCGGCGAGTTTCAGCAATGCGAGCCGGCGCTTGAGCGACAACGTCGCGCCGGTCGGATTCGCGAACGTCGGTACCGTGTACAACAACTTCGGCGCGCGGCGCAACGTGCCCGCTTCGAGCAACACGGCGAGCCTGGCGACGTCGAGGCCGTGCTGATCGACGGGCACCGTCACCACGTCGGCCTGTTGCAGCTTCAGCGCCTGCAACGTCGCTGGATACGCGGGCTGCTCGACGAGCACGACATCGGCGGGCGCGACCATCACGCGCAACAGCAGATCGAAGCCTTGTTGCGAACCGGTCGTCACCAGCAGGTCTTGCGGCGCGCACCGCGTGCCGCGCCGGGTCATCAGCCGAGCGAGTTGTTCCTTGAGGATCGCGAGGCCATCGGTCGGGCCGTATTGCAGGCACAGCACAGGCTGTTGCGACGCGCGCGCCGCCGCGGCATCGAGTCCTTCACGGTCGAACAGATCGCTGGCCGGATAGCCGCCGGCGAACGAAATCATGCCGGGCCGCGCGAGGTACTGGAACAGCTCGCGGATCGGCGAGCCGCTCGGCGCTTCGAATGCGGGGTTGAACGAGAACATGGTGACGGCAGCCTGTAGTCGTGGGATGACTAGACGACGTTCTTCTCGACGATCGGCCGGTTTTCGAGCACGCGCGCAAAGCTCAGCGCGCTCAGATCGAGCGTCGTATAACGGCCGTGCAGAATCAGTTCGCTGATGCCGCGCCCCGTCGCCGGCCCTTGCTGCAAACCGTGTCCGCTGAAGCCATTCGCGAAGATGCAGTTATCGACATCCGGATGACAGCCGATGATCGCGTTCTGGTCGAGCACGTTGTATTCGTAGTAGCCGGACCAGCAGTTCTGCACGCGCAGCGCCTCGAATTGCGGCACGCGGTTCGCGAGCGTCGGCCAGATCACATCGTCGAACAGCGCATGATCGACCTCGTCGAGCGGCAGATCGTCGGGATCGTTTTCCGGCGACGGCGACGTGCCGCAGATATACGAATTGCCTTCGGGCCGGAAGTACACGCCGCTCGGATCGATCAGCAGCGGACAGCGTTCGAGCCGAGCCGGCGACGTGACGTTGAAGATACTGCGGCGCCGCGCATAGACCGGCAGGTCGATACCGATCATCCGCGCGACCGTGCGCGACCAGGCGCCGGCCGCGTTGACGACGACGTCGCACGCATGGCGCTCGCCGTCCGCGGTTTGCACCTGCGTGACGTGCCGGCCATCGCGATGCAGCGCGGTGACGTCCGCGGCGACATAGCGTGCGCCTAGAGACTGCGCTTTCTTGCGCAGCGCCTGCACGAGACCGTAGCCGTCGAACCAGCCCTCGCCGCTTTCGCCGTAAGCGCCGGCGGCGAGATCGTCCGTGTTGAGCCAGGGAAAGCGCGCTTGCAAACCGTGCCGGTCGAGCAGGCTGATGTCCGCGCCGAGACTTTTTTGCAGCGCGTGATTCTCGCGCAGCGTCGCTTCACCAGCGGGCGTCGCGAGAAACAGGTAGCCGCCCTCGTGCAGATCGATCGACGGCCGCGTGCCGTCGACTTCGAGCCGTTCGCCGATCGAGCGCAGAAACTCGATGCCGAACAGCGACATCTGAATAGAGAGCGGCGTGGAGAATTGCTGACGGATCGACGCCGCCGACAATGCCGACGACGAACACGCATAGGTCGGATCGCGTTCGATCACCGTGACGCCGACTGCCGGATCGGACAGCCGCAAGAAATACGCAATCGAGCTGCCGATCACCCCACCGCCGACGATCACGACTTTGGAACTCACGTCCTGCTCCACGAGTAACGTGGCCGCTCAGGAACGCCGGGCGGCGCAACGGATTGCAGAATGGAAAGCGCGCGCAACGGCGGGCAGCGCATGAACACATTGCCCGCCGCACACGTCACGACGTTCGCGCTTATCAGGCGTCAAGCGAGATTGAAGTCGATACCCTGCGCGAGCGGCAACGCCGACGAATAGTTCACGGTGTTGGTTGCGCGGCGCATATAAGCCTTCCACGCATCCGAACCCGACTCGCGGCCGCCGCCGGTTTCCTTCTCGCCGCCGAACGCGCCGCCGATTTCCGCGCCGCTCGGTCCGATGTTGACGTTCGCGATCCCACAGTCGCTGCCGGACGCGGACAGGAAGCGCTCCGCTTCGCGCAGATCGTTCGTGAACACGCACGACGACAAACCGTGATGCGCGGCGTTGTTCGCGTCGACCGCATCGGCGAAATCGGCGTAGCGCAGCACGTATAGAATCGGCGCGAAGGTTTCCTTCAGCACGACGGCCGTTTGCGACGGCATCTCGACGATTGCCGGACGCACGTAGTAGCCGCCCTCATAGCCCTTCACCTCGACGCGCTCGCCGCCCGTCACCTTGCCGCCCTCGGCCTTCGCCTGCTGCAACGCTTCCTGCATGCGGTCATACGATTGACGGTCGATCAGCGGACCCATCAGCGTGCCCTTTTCGAGCGGATTGCCGATCGGCACGCGGCTATACAGTTGCTTCAGACGCTCGACGGTCTTGTCGTACACGCTGTCGTGCACGAACAGACGCCGCAGCGTCGTGCAACGCTGACCCGCCGTGCCGACCGCCGAAAACAGGATGCCGCGCATCGCGAGTTCGTGGTCCGCCGTTTGCGTGACGATGCCCGCGTTGTTGCCGCCGAGTTCGAGCAGCGAGCGCCCGAAGCGCTTCGCCACTTCGACGCCGACCTTGCGGCCCATTTCGGTGCTGCCCGTCGCGCTGACGATCGACGCGCGCGGATCGGCCACCAGCTTCTCGCCGACGTCGCGGCCGCCGATCACGAGCGCGGTCAGGCCGGCTGGCGCGTCGCCGAATTCCTTCAGCGCATCTTCGAGAATCCTGTTGACCGCAAGCGCGCTCAATGGCGTCTTTTCCGACGGCTTCCAGATCACCGCGTTGCCGCACACCAGCGCGAGCGCCGCATTCCACGACCATACCGCGACCGGAAAATTGAACGCCGAAATCACGACGCAGGTGCCCATGGGATGCCACGTTTCCGCCATCCGGTGACCGGGGCGCTCCGACGCAATCGTCAGACCGTACAACTGGCGCGACAGACCGACCGCGAAATCGCAGATGTCGATCATTTCCTGCACTTCGCCCATGCCTTCCTGCAGGATCTTGCCGGTCTCCAGCGACACGAGGCTGCCGAGCGCCTGCTTCTGTTCGCGCAGACGGTTGCCGAGCAGCCGCACCAACTCGCCGCGGCGCGGCGCCGGCACGTTGCGCCACGCGGCAAAGGCGGTGTTGGCCTGCGCGAGCGCCGCGTCGACCTGCGCCACCGTGTTGCTGGCCACACGGCCGATGAGCTCGCCGGTGATCGGCGAATGAACCGCGATGTCGCCGGCTTGCGCGGCTTGAGCAATGCCGAGATCGGCGAGGATGGTGGACGCGTCCATTTGAACCCCTTTAATTTCCGATGCGAAACAAGAGTAAGTTCGGAAACTATACACGCGGGCTTTTATGGCGGCAAGGTGAAGCTACCGGTCAGAAGCGGACACAGCGCGGGATCAGCTCTGGACGCGGCAGCCTGATATCTCGCCGAATCCTTTGCCGGATGGGCGACAGCCACATCTGCTCAAGCATCGCTAAAACCCGGTTTCTACGGCGGCGCGGCAGTTCTTCGGATAAGTTCCACGCTACGAACGGAGAGATATGATAAGAAACATCGTTTCTTTTCGGAAATCCCTATATGAAGGCAGGCGGCAAACTCGACCGGAACTGGCTCAGCGTAAGCGTCAGCGCCGATCAGGACGAACTATTAGAGCCGACTAATTAACCATGCGCCGGACCTGATCAACTACTCCTGTCCGAACGTAATTGACTATCGTCCCATTCTTTTGCGACTGCACTCCCCGGTAAAACAAAAGTTCTAGGGATATTTCTGGATCTGGAAATAGAAATCCGTGAGGCTGAGCCATTCATTTATTTCCTTCCAATATCTAATTTTCAGGTAATTACTATTACCGAAATGTTTCCCATATTTCCTAATCCCTTCGAATAGAGGCCGCTGCCTGATTCCCGAAAAGAAGCCCTCGCTGTAGACCTCGTTGCTTTCCCATTTGCCAGGACACTCTGCTACCGCCCACAGCCGTAGAGAGCGATATCGCAACGTAAATTTTACGGCGCGGCCTTATTGCGGCATAGCCGATTTACCGATTCTTGGCAATACAGGAAATATCAAATATTCTTCCCGATTATTACGAAAAATTGTGAACCAAATCTAAACTTACGGGGAACTTACCAAATTTTTATTCGGGAGGTCGTATGCGCAGTAAACGCTCAATTCGACAACCTGTTTTCCAGAAGAATTCTGGCGCATTTCCCCCTCCTGAAGTCATTCCACAGCACATCGAACCTCGGATATCGGCCGCGTGCGCGGCCGTGCTCGCCAATCTCGCCCTCCTGCCGTTGCCCGTGTTCGCCAACTGCACGACAAGCGGTACGGCAACGACCTGCGATACGAGTTCTCCATCGCCCTGGGCATCGACGATCGGTGCCGGACCTGCCGCACCATCGGGCGCGAGCGTCACGCTTCAGCCGAACGCGCAGGTGGTCGTGGGGGACGCGACAGCGATCGCGCTCGGCGACAACGCGAATATCACGGTGAACTCGGGCGCGCTGGTGCAGAACACGGCGAGGACGAACAACGGGCTATATGGCACCGGCGCCAACACGATCGACTTCCGCAACAACAGCACGCTGACCGTGCAGCAAGGCGCGACGGTCATCTCGGCCGGCACGCAAGGCCAGGCCGAAGCGGTGAACCCCGAAGGCAGCGGCAACACGATCATCAACAACGGCACGATTCGCGGCGTCAACTCGGCGGCCATCTGGTTTCAGAATACGTCGGGCCTGAATACCGTCATCAACAACGCAACGGGCGTCATTCAGGCGCCCAGCAATGTGATCGGTGCATCAGGCAATGGTTCGGTCGATTTCACGAACCGCGGCCAGGTGATCGGCAACCTGATCTTCGCGGGCGGCAGCGATACGCTGCACCTGTACACGGGTTCGATCATCACCGGCAACTTCGACGGTGGCGGGGGCAACAACCTCATCACGCTGAACGGTACCGGTACGGGCACGCTGCCCGGCAATATCAGGAATTTCCAGTCGCTCTACAAGCAGGACAGCGGCATGTGGACGCTGACCGGCTCGATCATCGGCGTGACCGTTGCCGAAGTGCAGCAGGGCATCCTCGCGCTGGACGGCAATAACTCGCAGTACACGGGCAAGGTGGTGGTCGATCCGGCCGGCACGTTGCAGGCGCCCGCGCAAAGCCTGCCGCCGACGGTCAACAACAACGGCCTCGTCCAGTTCACCCAGAATGTGGACGGCACCTACGCGGGCCTGATTACGGGTGTCGGCGCGGTGCAGAAAGACGGCGCGGGCACCCTCACGCTCGCACCCACGGCAGCGGGCGGCAACACGTATTCGGGCGGCACCGTCCTGAATCAGGGCGTGCTCGCGATTTCCGCCGACAGCGCGATCGGCGCGCCGACGGGCAGCCTGGCGTTCAACGGCGGCACGTTGCAGCTCGACAGCAGCTTCGATCTGGCTGGCACGCGGCCGATATCGGTGCTGCCGGGCAATGGCACGATCGACACGCAGGGCTTCGACTCCACGATCGCGCAGAACATCACGGGCGCGGGTTCGCTCACGAAACAGGGCTCCGGGACACTGACGCTGAACGGCGAGAACAGCTACGCAGGCGGCACCGACGTGAACGAAGGCACGCTGGTCGTCGGCGACGGCTCGAGCGCGTCGGCCTCGCTGTCCGGCGGCGGCCCAGTGGCGGTCGCGGCGGGCGCGACACTGGGCGGCTATGGCAGCGTGACCGGCGACGTCGCCAACAGCGGGACGATTTCGGTTGCGAACGCGCTTGCGAGTCTTGCGAGCGGCCCGACAGGCAACTTCCAGATCAACGGCAATCTCACGAACGCGGGTCTCGCGCAGCTTGCCGGCACCAATGGCGTGGGCAATACGCTCACCGTAGCGGGCAACTATGTCGGCCAGAACGCGACGCTCGCGCTGAACACGTATCTGGCCGGCGACGGCGCGCCGTCGGACAAGCTGGTCGTGAGCGGCGGCACGGCGAGCGGCACGAGCACGCTGAACGTGCAGAACGCGGGCGGCCCCGGCGCGCCCACGCTCACCGACGGCATTCAGGTGGTGCAGGCCGCGAACGGCGCGACGACAAATCCGGGCGCCTTCTCGCTCTCGGGCGGCGGCACGATCAAGGCCGGTGCATACGAGTACTTCCTCGTAAAGGGCGGCGAGAGTGCGGGAACGGGCGAGAGCTGGTATCTGCGCAATACGATCCCCGCGTCGACCGAAACGCCGCCGACCGGTCCAACCTCGCCGCCGGGTACGCCCACACCGCCTGCGGGGCAGCAGACACCCATCGTCGTGGCTCCCGGCACCCCGGCGCCGATCGCCGAGGAGGTGGCGAGCGCCGAGGCCGGCCTGGAGCCGACAGCCAATGCGAACCCGAGTGCCAACAAGGACTCGGTGCCGGTCTACCGCCCCGAAGTGCCGCTCTATACGGAAGCGCCAAGCGTCGCGCGCCAATTGGGCATCCTGCAGATCGACACCTTCCACGACCGCCAGGGCGAACAAGGGCTCCTGACTGAAAGCGGCACTGTCCCGGCGTCATGGGCGCGTGCCTGGGGCGGCTACAGCAACATCTCGCAGAGCGGCGACGTGAAGCCTTCGTTCGACGGCTCGGTCTGGGGCATGCAGATCGGCCAGGACCTCTACGCGGACAACCAGCCGGGCGGCGCACGCAATCACTACGGCTTCCTGCTGGGGTTCTCGCGCGCGGTGGGCGACGTGGACGGCCTGGCGATGGGCCAGTACGGCTATGGCGCCGGCACGCTGCAGGTCAACGCATACAGTCTGGGCGGGTACTGGACGCACATCGGCGCGGGTGGCTGGTACACGGATGCGGTCGCAATGGGCAGCGCGCTAACGGTGCGCACGCACTCGAACGAAAACGTCGGCGGCTCGACCGACGGCAACGCGTTCACCGGGTCCATCGAAGCGGGTCTGCCGATTGCCCTCGGGTACGGACTGACGCTGGAGCCGCAAGCGCAACTGGTCTGGCAATGGCTCTCGCTCGACAGGTTCAACGACGGCATCTCGGACGTCACATGGAATAACGGCAACACGTTCCTCGGCCGCATCGGCGCGCGGCTGCAATGGACGTTCGACGCGAGCGGCGTGAACTGGAAGCCGTATCTGCGTGTGAACGTGCTGCGCGCATTCGGCGCCGACGACAAAACGACCTTCGGCGGCACGACCACGCTGGGCACGCCTGTGGGCCAGACGATGGGGCAGGTCGGCGTGGGGCTCGTCGCGCAACTGACGAAGCATGGCAGCGTGTTCGCGACCGCGAGCTATCTGTCGAACTTCGGCGGTGAGCACCAGCGTGTGGTGACCGGCAATGCGGGAGTGAGATGGTCGTGGTAACGACGCGCGCGGGTTGACAAGGGCGGCAGGGAATTCGCGGGAGATCCGAAGCAAAGGCGCGGCGGCCCGCGCCGGGCGGGCCGTCCGTCCTCGCGCGCGGTCAGAACGACGTGCGCAGACCGGCGGTGACCACCCACGGATTGAAGCCCGGCGTGACAGCCGCGTAGGTCGGGTTGAGCAGCGCGAAGCCCTGGGTCGAATGGCTGTTGTTGGTGATCCGCGCCGCGTAGCCGTATAGCTGCGTACGCTTCGACAGGTAGTACACATAGCCGACGTTGTAGGCCATCGCGCGCGCTTCGGCATTCTCGATGCGGCGCGCGACGCCGAGCTCGATATCGCCGGGGCCGGCCGGAATCTTCGCGTTCACCATGAACGACGACGCGAACCAGGCGGTCGAGTCGGTGCGCTTCGAGTACAGGTAGTTCGCGCCGAACACGTTGTTGCCGATCTGATACGTCGCGGCGACGATCTGCGTCAGTTGCGACGACGGCGTGAACGTCGTCGTGTTCTCGTAGTACTGGTAGCGGTTGAAGCCGTAGCCGAGCATCAGACCGTTCTTCGCGTACTGCATGTTCATGCCGATGTTGCGGCCGTCGGCGGTCTGCCCCGACGCATTCTGCGAGCCGAACGAATAGCCGAGTTCAGCCGAAAAGCCGCCGAGCGTGTTCGGCGTGCGGTAGCGCACCGCATTCTGATAGAAGCCGCCGGTGCCGGATTTGCCGAGCGTCGTCGTGTGCTGCAGCGACATGATCGCGGCCGGGTTCGACAGGCCATAGGTGGCGACGTCCGAGCCGAGGTAGACCCAGTAGATCGGCAAATACAGGCTGCCCGCGTCGATGCTGCCGTAGCGCGTGCTCGACAGACCGACCGACGCGCCCCGGTTGAACATCGTCGAGCCGCCGCCCACGCCGGTATAGGTGTTGAAGCCGGTCTCCAACTGGAAATTCGCGCGATAGCCCTGGCCCAGGTCCTCGCTGCCGCGAAAGCCGAAACGCGACGCCTGCAGGTTGCCGCTCGCGGCCATCGCGGTCGGCGATACGGTGCTGTTGAACTTGCCGTACTGGACCGCCGCGTCGACGATGCCGTACAGCGTGATGCTCGATTGCGCGCGCGCCGCCGGCGCGGCGGCAGCGCAGGCGGCCGCGAGCGCGCATAGTGCGATGCCGTTGGCCGGCTTGCCGCGCCGCTGCCCGTTAGTGTGGTCACGCATGCTGCGAGCTTGCGCGTGGCGATACTGCGAGAGTTTCTTTTCGGCTGCCATCAAAGCGTCTCCAAACTTGTATTTCTGGTTTTAATCACGCCAACAAACTTCGATCCGACTGCATCGCCGCGCAACCGCGGCGCTTGCGCGTCACCCGACCACCGACACCTGCGCGAGTCCCGCATCGACGACGAGGTTCTGGCCGGTGATCGCCGCCGCCTGCGGGCTCGCGAGAAACAGCACCGAGTCGGCGATATGCGCGGGTTCGACGCGAAACTTCAGGCATTGCAGGTCGATGAACTGCCGGTCGGCGGCGGCATCGCGCCACAGCGCGCTCTGCCGTTCGGTGACGACCGCGCCGGGCAGCACCGCGTTCACGCGGATGTTCTGTTCGCCGAGCTCGCGCGCGAGCGTGCGCGTGATGCCCGAAATCGCCGCCTTCGACGCGGTGTAGCCGATCAGGTTGGGCCGCCCGCGCAGCCACGAAATCGAGCCGAGATTGACGATCGCGCCGCCGCCCGCCGCGTGCATCGCCGGTGCGACGCGCTGCGTCGCGAACACGTGATGCGTGAGGTTCACCGCGAGCATGTCGTGCCACATCTCGACGCTCAGATCGCCGAGCGCATGACGCGTGTCGCGGCCCGCGTTGTTGACCAGCGTGCGGATCGGGCCGAGCGCGCGCGCGGCATCGTCGAGCACGACGCGATACGCGTCGATGTCGCGCACATCGCAGGCAGCGAACCAGGGTTTCAGACGCTTCACGCGATTCTCGCCGCCCAGGTCGTCGCCCGCGGTGGCGAGGCGTTCGCACAACGCAAGACCCGCGGCGCTGTCGATGTCGCAGAACGCAACCTGCGCGCCCTGCTCCCAGAACGCTTCGACCAGCGCCTCGCCGATGCCGGACGCGCCGCCGGAAATAAATGCAACGTGGCCCGCGAGGCCCGGATAAAGTGGCCGTGATGTCATGGGTGTTTCCTTCGAGAATCGATTGCTTGCGGTGTGAGCGTGAGCCGCATCTGCCCTTCGAGCGTCGCGCCCGGTTCGAGCACGTGCATCGCCGGCTCGACGCCGTTCAGTGCGTTGTTCGGATGGCTCACCGGTTCGAACGCGAAGAACGGCTGGCGCTCGGGGCGGAACAGCACCGCGCAGCGCAGCGTGTCGCTCGCGTCGATATGGATGCGGTGATGCGGCGTATCGATCGACGCAGCGCGGCTCCAGCCGGTAAAGCAGTTGTCGATGACGGTGTCGTCGAGCGCTTGCAGCGCGGGCGGCTCGACGCGCGCGCCCGGCAGGTTGTCCGGACCGTTGACGAGCATCGCGTCCCACTGCGTCGCGAGCCGGGTCTTGCCGGGTCCGGCATGCAGCGGGAAAAACGGATGCCAGCCGAGACCGGCGGGCGCGCGGCGCGAGTCGGCATTGGTCACGCTCATCGTCAGCGTGAGCGTGTCGCCGGCGATGCCGATACGCTGGCGCACGTCGAGCGCGAACGGCCATGAACGATCGGGCGTGTGGTTCAGACGCAGATCGAGCGCGCCATCGCCGTGCGATTGCACCGACCACTCGCGCTGAAAGCCGACGCCGTGAACCGCGTGCGGCTCGTCGGCGAAGTTCGCGTGCAACGCGTACGCGTGACCGTCGAAATCGAAGCGGGCGCTGCCGACGCGGTTCGAAAACGGCACCAGCGGATAGCACGCCGTCTTGCGCACGTTGCCTGCCGCGAGATGTTCCTCGGTCGTCGGCCGCAGCACGTGATGGCCGCGCCAGCGCGCATCGATAATCGAGCCGCCGAGCGACGGCGCGAGCCGCACGCGCCATACGTCGCTGGTCAATTCGAGCAGCGGGTGAGCGATACGCATCTCAGTACGGGCCGCCTGCATTGGCGGCCGGCTGCGCGTCCGTCAGCTCCGCGATGAACGCGTTGGCCTGGCGCATCATCATGCCCATGTCCGAGGCGATCGCGACGAAGTCGTAGCCCATCTCGATGAACTCGCGCACCATCGCCGGCGTCGGCCCGACGATGCCGATCGGGATGCCCACCGCGTTCGCGCGGCGCGCGCAATCGGCCAGCGCCGCGCGCACTTCGGCATCGGCGAGGTTGCCGATCTTGCCCATCGCCGCCGACAGATCGCCCGGTCCGACGAACAGCGCATCGACGCCCGGCACCGCGGCAATCGCCTCGAGCTGCGCGATCGCTTCCGGCGTTTCGAGTTGCAGGATGCAGGCGGTTGCTTCGTTCGCGCGCCGGCCGAATTCGCTCCACGTGCCATAGCGGCTCGCCCGATGCATCGCCGCGAAACCGCGCGTGCCGAGCGGCGGGAATTTCGTGCAGGCAACCGCCGCGCGCGCCTCTTCGACGCTCTGCACGAACGGGAACATCAAGGTCGGCGCGCCCATGTCGAGCGCGCGCTTGGCGAGCGTCGCATCCGTTTTCGCGAGCCGCACGACCGGCGCCGCACCGCCGCAGTCGACCGCCTGCAGCAGATGCAGCACGTCGGTGAATTCGAGCGGCACGTGCTCCATGTCGATCAGCAGCCAGTCGAAGCCGGCATGGCCGAGCCCTTCGGCGCTCGCGGGCGACGCGGCCATCAGCCACGTGCCGAGCGGTTTGGCGCGCATCGTGCCCGTACCGGGCTGCGCCTTCAGCGCATCGCGAAACGCATTGCGCGTCGGGTCCTGCTTGAGTCGTTGGTTCATGACGTGTCCTGGAATCGGAAGAATCAGAAGATGGGCGGTTCGACCGGTTCTTCGAAGCCGGCGAGGAAATCGAAGTCGCAGCCCTGGTCGGCCTGCGTCACGTGATCGACGTAAAGACGGATGTAGCCGCGCTGCCGCGGCTTCGGCGGCGCGCGCCAGCTTTCGCGGCGAGCCGTGAGTTCCGCGGCGGACAGCAGCACGTCGAGGCGGCCCGCTTCGACGTCGAGCTCGATGATGTCGCCGGTGCGGATCAGCGCGAGCGGACCGCCCGCCGCCGCCTCGGGCGCGACGTGCAGCACGCAGGTGCCGTAATGCGTGCCGCTCATGCGCGCGTCGGAAATGCGCAGCATGTCGCGCACGCCGGCCGCGAGCAGCTTCTTCGGAATCGGCAGATTGCCCCACTCGGGCATGCCGGGCGCGCCGATCGGGCCGCCGCCGCGCAGCACGAGCACGGTGTCGGCATCGACGTCGAGATCGGGCGCGTGAATCCGCGCGTTCATCTCGGCGATCGAATCGAACACGAGCGCGCGGCCGCGATGCCTGAGCAGATGCGGGCTCGCCGCGCTCGGCTTGATCACGGCGCCGGACGGCGCGAGGTTGCCGCGCAGCACCGCGAGCGCCGAACCTTCGGTAACGGGATTGCCGAGCGGACGGATCGCGTCCTCGCCTTGCGGACGCATGCCCGCCTCGAAAGCCGCGAGGTTTTCGCCAAGCGTCCTGCCGTTCACGGTCAGACAGTCGAGCGACAGACGCGGCTTCAACTCCGACAGCAGCGCCGGCAAGCCGCCCGCGTAATAGAAGTCTTCCATCAGCCGCGCGCCCGACGGGAAGATGTCGGCGAGCACCGGAATATTCGCGCCGACGCGCGAGATCTCGTCGAGCGTCAACGGTACGTTGCCGCGCCCCGCGATCGCGATCGTGTGAATCGCCGCGTTGGTCGAGCCGCCGAGCGCCATATACGCGACGATGCCGTTTTCCACGGCCGCGCGGTCGAAGAAGCGGCTCGGCTTCAGATCCTCCCACACCATGCCGACGATGCGCTCGCCGCTCGCCGAGCACATGCGCGGATGCGCGGAGTCCATTGCCGGAATGCTGGTCGCGCCGGGCAGCGTAAAGCCCATCGCCTCGACGATCGAGGTCATCGTGCTGGCGGTGCCCATCGTGTTGCAGGTGCCCGGCGCGCGCGTCATGCGCGCTTCGAGCGAAATCCATTCGGGCTGGTCGAGATTGCCCGCGACGTATTCGTCCCAGAACTTCTTCGTATGCGTGCCCGCGCCGACCACCTGGCCGCGATGACGGTCGCTCAGCATCGGGCCGGCCGGCACGAAGATGCACGGCAGATCCGCCGACAGCGCCCCCATCAGGAGACCCGGCGTGGTCTTGTCGCAGCCGCCCATCAACACCGCGCCGTCGATCGGCAGCGAACGCAGCAGCTCCTCGGTTTCGATCGCGAGCAGATTGCGGTAGATCATCGTGGTCGGCTTGACCATCACTTCGCCGAGCGACATCGCCGGCAGTTCGAACGGCATGCCGCCCGCCTGCAGGATGCCGCGCTTGACGGCCTCCGCGCGCTCGCGCAGATGCGCGTGACACGGCGACAGATCGCTCCACGTATTGATGATGGCGATCACCGGCCGCGACATGAATTCCTCGCGGCGCAAACCCATCTGCTGCAGACGCTGGCGATGCGCGAACGAGCGCATGTCGTCGGGAGCGAGCCAGCGCTGACTGCGCAGATCGGCGAGTTGTTTGAGCTTGAGCTTGTCTTGCACGATAGAGAACGCCGTTGGCTTAGGAAGAAGGTTGGGACTGCGCGTGCTGCGCGGCGAGCGTCGCGGTCATCGCGGGCCCGACGAGGCTTGCGCCCGCGCTGGCCAGCAGCACGAACACGACGCGGCGCACCGCGGTCGGCGACCAGCCCGGCGGATAACGGCGCGCGAGCCAGGTGACGAGCAGCACGACCGGCAGCGCTTCGAGACTGAGCGCGACCGAATCGGCGCCGAAGCGGCCCTGCTGCAACACGATGAAAAGCCGCAACACCGCGTTCACCGCGAAAATCAGCACCAGCGTGTCGCGCACGATCAGGCGGTCGAGCGGCTGGCGATACATGTGAAACACCATCGGCGGCCCGGCGCTCGCGAACACGCCGCCCATCACGCCGGAGAGCACGCCATAGAACGCGAACGCGCCGGGTTGCGACAACTGCGGGCGTGGCTTCGTCTGCACGACGAGCAGCACGCTGCACGCGAGAATCGCCAGCCCGAGCACGACGCGCAACACGCCGATCGCGTTATCGGACAGCCACGCGAGCAGGAACGCGCCGAGCGCGACGCCGACGAGGCTGCTGCCGAACGTCGGCGCGACGAACCGGCGCGGCAGCGCCGGCATTCCGCGCACGAGCAGCGCGGCGTTCGCGAGCACCATCACCGTGACGACGTTCGCCGCGACCGGTAGCGGCGCGAGATGAAACACCGCGACGAGGCCCAGCAGCACGAGCCCGAACGCGAAGCCGGTCAGGCTCTGCGTGAACGTCGCGAGTGCGACGCACAGCGCGAACATCAGGTGATGCAGGAAACCCGCGGCGTTCATCCGAGATCCTTCGCGAGCGCGAGCCATTGCGCGGCCCGCGCGGCGCCGCGCCGCACGAATACCGGCGGCTCGCCGAGCGGCGCGATCACCGTCACGCGCTGGCCGCCGTCGTAGTCGACCCCGCTCCACAGATGCGTCCATGCATCGCCGGCCGGCAGATACGCGCTCCATTGCGACGCGCCCGCCGCATGCACGGGCGCGACGAGCAGATCGCGGCCGTACAGGTACTGGTCCTGGATCGCGTAGGTCGCGGCGTCGTGCTCGTAGTGCAGGAACAGCGGCCGCTGCAACGGCAGGCCGCGCGCGGCGGCTTCGTCGACGAGACCCTGCACGTACGGCTTCAGCGCGACGAACAGGCGCGTCATGCGCGCGAAGTGCGCGAGTACGCCAGGGTCCTGCCAGAACTGGAAGTTTTCGGCCGGACGATTGCCTTCGTGCGTGCGCATCACCGGCGTGAACGCGGCCATCTCGGCCCAGCGCTGGAACAGCTCGGGCGTACGCACGTTGCCGAACAGACTCGTATAGCCGCCGATATCGCTATGGTGATACGCGTTGCCGAGCAGCCCCGACGACAGCGCGCCGCAGATCACGGTCTGCAAGCCGTCGTGGCGCGTGAAATCGACCGACTGATCGCCGGCCCACAGCAGCGGGCAATGCGCCTGCACGCCCGTATAGCCGGCGCGCATGAAGAACAGCGCGTCGCCGGTACGGCCCGCCGCGGCGACCGCGCGCGCGTTGACTTCGGCCCACAGTGTCGGCCACGCGTTGTGCATCAGCAGCGCGTCGACGCCGTTCGCGAGCGCGAGATCGGTCGGCAGGTATTCGCCGAAGTCGGCCATCCAGCCGTCGAGACCGCGCTCTAGCATCTCGCCGCGAATCACGCGCTCCTCGAACCAGCGCGCCGCCGCGGGATTCGTGAAGTCGACCACGCCGCAATCGAACTCGCCGAAGTCGACCAGATAGTCGCCGCCGTCTTTACGCGTCGCCAGATAACCGGCCGCGCGCGCTTCTTCGTACAGCGAGCCGTCGTTGCACAGATAGGGGTTCACGTAGCCGAGAAAACGCACGCCGTCCTGCTTCAGCCGCGCGCGCCATGCATCGTGATCGGGATAGCGCTCGTCGTTCCAGCACCAGTTCCAGAACAGGCGCTTGCCGAACGAAGTCTGGCGAATGCCGACCCAGTCCTCGCACCACAAGCCGCTCACGGCGACACCCGCCGCGCGGCTCGCTTCGAGGATCTGCTGCGCGTGATCGCGGCCGTTCTTCAGGCCGAGGATCGCGCCGTCCATCACCCAGCCCGGCAGCGCGGGTTGACGGCCGAAGCGCAGCGAAATGCGCTCGACGAGCGAGACGAAATCGTCGGCGACGATAAATTCCAGCCGCTCGGGCACGGCCCAGAACTGCAACTCGTGCCATGCGTCATGACGGAAATCGAAATCGGCATACGCGGTGGTGTCGGCGTGCAGACAGTACTTCCGCGACGACACGAAGGTCGGCTGCGGATAGTTCGTGTGGTAGTAGTCGCCGCCCGCTTTCGCGGTCACGTCGGCCTGCCACGTCAGATGCGTGCTCTTGTCGCGGCCGACGCCGGGCTCGGACGTCCACAGCGGAAAGTGCCGGCCGCGCAGATCGAAATACGACATCTGCTCGCCACAGCCCCATACGTGTTCGTCGGCCTCGGCGGGCACGCGCCACCACACGCGGTTCAGCGCCGAGCCGGTCGATAGCTCCAGATGCACGCCGTTCGCGGTGGGCCGCGCGACGATCGTCAACTCGGCCGGCGCGCCCGCTTGACGGGCCAGCTCGATGCGCGCGCTGCCATCGGCGTCATGCGTAAGCCGCGCGTCGCGCAACGCGACGCGTTCCTCGACGTAATCGCTGATGTCGAAGTTGCCGCGATACATGTCGACCTTCGGCGTGCCGTGCCCGACGAACACCGCCGGCGCCCGCGGCGTGTGCTCGAACAGCACGCGGTTCGCGATGCGCAGCACGAGGCCACCGTTTGCATCTGTCTGCCAGTTCATCAGTTTCGTCCTTGCCTGGTACTTGCTGCGTGATTCAGAAAATCAATGCTGGTGTTCCGACTGCGCGGCGTGCCAGTCCACGTTGCGCTGCGCGATCGCCGCGTCCCGACGCCGGAACGTCGCGATCAGCACCGCCGCCACGCACCACGTAATCGCCATCCACACGATGTATTGGGTGGTCACGCCGCCATGCCGCGCGACGCCGAGCGGCGAGAACGTCAGATACAGGCTCACGAGCATCGCCATCAGCAGCACGCTCATCGTGCTTGCGAAACGCCACGGCGTGAGGTCGCCGTGCTGGCGGAAATGCGGCTCATACGGCACCCCCCGCGGATAGCGGATACCGAGCAGCAGCATCAGCGACACTTCGCACACGAACAGGATGCCCATGATGTGAATGAAGTTGATGCCGTAGACCTTGTCGACCTTGAACACGAAAATCAGCAGCGTGTAGGCGATCACGTGCAGCAGCAGCACGATCTTGGCGGGCAGCGCGCCGATCTTCCGGTTGAAGAAGCCCACCAGCACCACGGCGATGATCGGAATGTTGAAGAAGCCGGTGAAACGGCGCATCACGGTATAGATGCCGTCCGGCGCATACATCAGGAGCGGCGCGATCAGCAGCGACACGACCGCGATCACGATGCTCGCCGTCTTGCCGACGCGAATCAGCTTGTTGTCCGATGCCTTCGGCTTCCACACGCGATAGAAGTCGAACGCGACGAGCGTCGCGGTGCTGTTGATCACCGCGTTGAAGTGGCTCATCACCGTGCCGAACAGCACCGCGACGAAGAAACCCTTCGCCCACCACGGCAGCAGATCGGCCACCAGTTGCGGATACGCGAGGTCCGGGCGGCTCAGCGGATTGCTCTTGTACAGATGGAACGCGATCACGCCGGGCAGCATCATTACGACCGGCACGAGCAGCTTCAGCAGACCCGACAGCAGCACGCCCTTCTGGCCTTCGGCGAGATTCTTCGCCGCGAACGTGCGCTGCACGATCGCCTGGTTCGTACACCAGTAGAAGAGATTCGCGAAGATCATGCCGGTAAACAGCGTGCCGAACGGCACCGAGTCCTGCGGGCCGCCGATCGCCGACAGCTTCTCCGGCGCCTGCGTCGCGACCATATGAAAGCCGCTGAAGAAATTGCCGTGACCGAGCGCATAGAAGCCGAGCACCGGCACCATCAGACCCGCGACCAGCAGACCGACGCCGTTGATCGTGTCGGACACCGCGACCGCGCGCAGCCCGCCGAAGATCGCGTACAGCGCGCCGATCGCGCCCGAGAACCACACGAGCAGCGTGATCGTCATCGGATACGAGGTGCCGAGCAGCGCCTGCACGCCGAACACCTGGTTGAACGTGATTGCGCCGAGATAGAGGCCCGACGGATTCACGACCAGCATGTAGCCGACCACGAAGAACGCGCTGACCACGCGCCGCGTGGTCGCGTCGAAGCGCTCTTCGAGAAACTGTGGCAGCGTCGAGAAACCGCCGCGGAGGTAGCGCGGCAGGAAGAACATCGCGAGCGCGACGGTCGCTACCGCGGCCGTGCACTCCCAGGCCATCGCCGACAGGTTGTGCGCGTACGCGTCACCGTTCAGACCCACCATCTGCTCGACCGACAGATTGGTCAGCATCATCGAGCCGGCAATGAACCAGCCGGTCAGTCCGCCGCTCGCCATGAAGTAGCCGCGCGCGCCGACGTCTTTCGCGCGGCGCGTGAACAGATAGGACACAAAGCCGACCAGCGCGGTGAAGAAGGCAAAACTCAATATCGTAAAAATGATCGTCTCCTCGATTTCTTCCTGAGGTTAATGCGGGCGCTGTCTGCTGGATCCCGGTTGCGGCGGGCGTCATTTTCGCAGCGCTACGATTTTCGAGCAAAAAAATATTCGACTACGTTTATCCAGAACTCCCGCGGTTCATCCCGGTTCAGCCTCGCCAGCGGGGTTCAACGAGGCCGGGCACTGCCGTTCGCAGCGCAAAGAGGCCGCCGGCCAGGGGTTCGCGGGCGAGTTCGTCGGCGGGACGGCCCGCGCGTGCGCTCGTCACGTACAGCGTGCGCAGGTCCGGGTCGCCGAACGCGCACATCGTCGGGCACGTGACCGGCAGCGGGTAGACCGCGTCGACGCGGCCAGCGGGCGTGAAGCGCACGACCCGGCCGCCTTCGTAGAACGCGCTCCAGTAATAGCCTTCGGCGTCGACGGCCGCGCCGTCCGGGCGGCCGCGGTCTTGCGGTGTCGGTTCCACGCTGATCCACGTTTCGCGCTCGCCGCAGGTGCCGGTGGCGGCGTCGTAGGCCGAACGGTAGACGGTGAAGCGCGGCGTGTCCGAATGGTAGAGCCAGCGGCCATCGGGGCTGAAGGCGAGACCGTTCGACGTCATCAGGCCGGCGCTGATCGCGTCGAGCGTCGCGCCGCCGTTCAGGCTCAGGCGGTACAGATGGGCGTTGCCGCCCGCCTTCGGTTCGTCGATCGTGCCGGCGAAGAAACGGCCGGCGGCGTCGCAGCGGCCATCGTTGAAGCGGCTCGTCCGGGGATTCTCGGGATTGGCCGCGAGCATTTCCCGCGGCCGGGCTTCGCCGTCGAGCGTCCAGATACCGGAGCGCAGGCCGGCGATAAAGCCGCCGCCCTTGCTTAGCGAAAAGCAGCCGATATGTTCGGGTAATGCGAATCTGGTTGCCGCGCCGCTCGCCGGATCGAAGCGATGCAGCGCCGGCTCGAGAATGTCGACCCAGTACAGCACGCGCTCGCGCTCGTCCCAGCGCGGACATTCGCCGAGCTGGGCGCGGGCGTCCAGCACGCAGCGAAACTCGGTGAACTCGGATTGAGCGGTCATGATCGGGCGGATGAAAAAGGTCTCACGAGGGGCGCCGTGCAACGATGGAGAAGCGCCGAAAACTGCCGCGATCAACCTCTTCATCAAAAATCGCAGCGCTGCGAAATAATAGCGCTGCGATTCCATGTAAGGCCACCAGGGTTATTACTGATCGAAGAATTCGTTGCGCTGCGGGTTTAAAATGATCGGTCGCGCCGCGCGGATCGCGCGGCTCCTTCCCCAATATGGCCGAATGTCCCAGACAAGCAAAGCTCCCACTCGCATCCGACGCGGCACCAACCGCGTCACCATGGACGACGTCGCGGCACGCGCGCGCGTCTCCGCCAGTTCCGTTTCGCTGTTTCTGCGCAATCCCGAGGCGGTCTCGCCACGCATCGCGCCGCGCATCAAGCAGGCCATCGAAGTGCTCGGCTACGTTCCCAATCTGCTCGCGGGCAGTCTCGCCGCGGCGCGCACGCGCGCAATCGGTGTCGTGGTGCCGTCGCTGAGCAACGCGTTCTTTTCGGCGACCGTCGCGGCGATGCAGAAGGAGTTCGACCGCCACGGCTATCAACTGCTGCTCGGCGCGAGCGATTACGACGCCGCGCGCGAAACGGGCCTCGTGCGCACGTTCCTGTCGTGGTCGCCGACCGCGCTCGTCGTGACCGGCTGCCGCCACGACGACGCGACCCGCGCGCTGCTGCGCCAGGCCCGCGCGCCGGTCGCCGAGATGTGGGAGCTCGGCGGCGAGCCGTTCGATCTTCAGGTGGGGTTTTCGCATCGCGCGGTCGGCGAGACGCTGGCCAGGCATCTGTATGACCTCGGCGCGCGGCGCATCGCGTTCGCGGGCGCGCGGATGACCAGCGACTTGCGCGCGCGGCAGCGCTGCGATGGTCTGCGCGACTGGCTGGCGAGGAAAGGCGTCGAGGTGTTCGTCATCGATCTGCAAAGCGGTGCGTCGCCGACAAGTGGGGGCGACGCGCTCGGTACGGCGCTTGAAAGCGTGCCTGATTTGCAGACGATTGCCTGTTCGAACGACGTGATGGCGTTGGGCGTGCTGTTCGAGGCGCAGCGGCGTGGTATCAGCGTGCCGGAGCAACTGGCGGTGACAGGCTTCGGGGATCTGCCGTTCAGCAAGGTGTGCGTGCCGCCGCTTACGACGATTCAACCGCATGCGGCGACGATCGGATTGCGGATTGCGGAGGAATTGCTGCATCGGCTCGAAACGGGCGGTGATGCGGATAGCGCGGGCGGTATCGAGCGGGCGCCGGAGTCGAAGGTGGTCGATGTCGGGTTTGAGCTGGTCGTCAGGGAAAGCAGTCTGACGTCGCGCGCGGTAACGGCGAGTGCGGTGTGAGTGTGAATGCGGCGCTCAGAACAACGCGCATGCATGACACGCGCTTTTCTTAGGCAAACCTCAGGAGCCAAAATCCGACGCCGTGAGCGGCGACGTTTGCACCGTCGGGCGCGCCTCGCGCGCGAAAATACGCCGGCACGCGGCGCGATTGCGCGGCGAGCCGGTAGCAAAGCTGACGGAATCGCATTGCGGCGCGACGTCTGGCGATGCGGCTGTTTGCGGCGATACATCGGAAGCAGCAGCCAGCACCGGCTGTGTCGCGACGGCGGCCAGCAACGCCGTGAGCACGAACCACTGTTTCGAAGATTTCATGATGGGGATGCGCTGGCCGTTCGGCGTTCGGCGCGCAACCCGAACCGGCAGCCGATCGTCCCGAGCGCTGAAGAAGAATCGTGAAGTTTCAAGTTTAGGCGAGCGCAGGCGGCCCTTCCATCTACGACCGCATCGCCAGATCCTCTCCTTCCACCCCCGCCATCAAGCGGTCGACCAGCACGCGCGCGAACGGCGGCAGATCCTTCAGACTACGCACGCAGATCTTCAGCTTGCGCTCGGCCCACGGATCGTTCAAACCGACCAGCGCGATATGCATCGTCTTTCTGTGCCGCAGCGCGACCGACTCCGGCACGATACCGATCCCGACACCCGCCTCGATCATCCGGCACGCGGCCTCGAAGTTGCCGACCTGGATGCGCAGCTTCAGACGCGCGCCGAGCGCATCGGCGGCACTCGTGATGAACGCGTGAATCGCACTCGACGTCGGCAGGCTCACGAAGTGCGCGTCGAGCAGTTGCGAGAAATCGACCGCCGGCAGCCCGGCGAACGGATGATCGAGCGACGTGACGAGCACGAGCCGATCGTCGCGATAGGGCAGCACCTCCAGATGCTCCGCATGCACGTTGCCCGCGACGATGCCGATATCGGTCGCGCTATCCGCGACGCCCTTGACGATCTCGCCGCTGAGCACTTCGCGCAGATCGATGTTGACGTCCGGGTGATCGCGCAGGAATCGACTGAGCACGGCCGGCATGAATTCGCTGATTGCCGTGGTGTTCGCCCAGATGCGCACATGTCCCTTGATGCCCTCGCCGTACTCCTGCATGTCGCCCGCCAGATGCTCGACGCGTTCGAGCACGAGCCGGGCATGATGCACGAACGCTTCGCCGGCGGGCGTCGGCGTCACGCCCTGGCTGGTTCGATAGAGCAGCTTGAAGCCCAGTTGCTCCTCGAGATTCCTGACCCGGTTGCTGGCGGCCGGCGCCGACAGATGCGAACGCTCCGCCGCGCGCGCGAGGTTACGGGTATCGGCGATATGAAGGAGCAGGCGTAGATCGACGAAATCGAAGTGCATGGTGAAAGCTGCGGATGACGCGTGTGCTGAAGAGGGCTTCATCTTAACCGGGTGAGCAGAGCCGATGTACGGTGTCGACGTCGATGCCGCGCGTTCGCACTAGCCGAAGACGAAGCCGGGCAGAATCGTTGCAAGCGGAAACAATACGATGCCATTGCGCTGGCCGACGCGGTTCGTCACGAGGTTCAATCCGCCGCGAATCACCTCAACCTGGAGTCAGAAACAGCCGATAACAGCGGTAAGTCATTTACCGTGAAGGCCCTCGTGTGAAAGTTCCGAACTGGTCCAGGTTTGCCGCTGCCGGCGCCATCGCAGCGGCTATCGTTGGCGTGCTCTCCGATGCGACAACGTTGCTGACCAATGCAAAGTCGATGATGAGCTGGCCGCCCTTCGACAAGACGACGACTTCCTCTCAAACGTCACAGAGGAATTTACCGAAGCTAACGGCAATTGCCTCTTCCGTCGCCGCACCTGTTTCCGCCGCGAATTCAACGGCACGAGCAGCGTCATCGGTGTTCCTGAAGGACGTCGACAACATCACGGTAGACCACCGTCCCAAGGTAATTCGCCGCAAGCTCATACTGGGCCTACCCGTCGAATTCACTCCCGACCTTTCCCTGGTGATTGACCATATATACGGCGTAGACTCGCAATACACCGTGGGGCTGCGGAGCCCGGCGTGGGGCAACGAAGTGCTCGAACTCAAACCAGGTGGAGAGCCCTTCGAGGTGACGGTAAGCCACGTCCGGTACGGGATCCTGGTTCGCGACGTTAGAGCCGACGCGCAGGGCAATATATTTGTCGACGTGACCGCAACACAGCATCCTTAGCTTTGGTTGGGTATGTTCAATCTGAAGGTGGCCAAACAACAGACTTCTCAGGAAGGAAACCCCGGCGATGCCAGCTTCGACCCACGAACGTAGCGCGCAGCTTTGGAGGCGCGCGCTGTCCGACAGCCCCCGTCCATCGATCGCGCTGTCAGCCAGCTTGCGCCACATTCAGTCTGAAGACATACCGGAACTGGGACAGCTTTTCTTCTCGGCGTTCCAGGGAACGATCGACGATGCCGGGCAGACAGAAGCTCAATACGCATTGAAGGCAGCGGCTATCCTTGGAGGACGGTATGGCGAATGGATTTCCGAGGCATCGTGGATCCTCGAACAGGCTGGACGGCTTCAATCGGCGTGTCTCGTTTGCGACTACGAGCCTTATGGTTGCCCGGTCATCGCCATCGTAGCCACTGTCCCTGCAAGTAAGCGGTCAGGCAGAGCCGCAACGTTGCTCGACGCCGTATTGTCCATATTGGCCGGCCGTGGTCATTCGCAATGTTGTGCGATGGTTACCAAGGGAAATGTAGCTTCGGAACGTTTATTCGAAAGTCACGGATTTTCGCCGTACGCCGGCGTTCAAGGTTCGTAAGGCAATGTCCAGTCGAACCAGGCGCTAGAACATTCCCATGGCCCCTTCCACACTGCGCACCATCGACACGAGCCGCGGTCCGACATCGCTCTCCAGTTGTCCCTCCTTGAGCAAATACGACGGCACACCGCAATTGAACACGAGGATCTCACCGTCGGCGGCCGGTTTCATCGGCACCGCAACCGCGTGAACTTCGCGGCGCAGATCGCCATACGACACGCAAAAGCCGCGCTCCCGGAAATAGTCGATGCCGCGCAGTACGCGCTCGCCAAACGTGGCCCAGTCGTCGGGCGACTTGACCGAAATCTCGTTGAGTAACGCTTCGCGCCGCTCGACGGTCAGCGCGGCCAGCAGCGCGCGACCCATCGCGGTACGCACGATCGGAAAACTCAAGCCGATATCCGGCGGCAGGCCGAGCGGCGTGCTGCTGCGGCTGCTCTCCAGATAGACGACGTTCAGCCGGTCGCGCATGCCGAGCGACACCGAGCCCCGGATGTGATCCGCCAGCTCCTTCATCGAAGGCCGCGCGATCTGCCGCACCGGCAGACTCGCGAGCAGTGGATAGCCGAGCGACAGCACGGCCGATCCGAGCTGGAACTTGCTGTTCATCCGGTTCACGCGCAGATAGCCGAGCCGCGTCAGCGTGTAGGTGAAACGCGAAATCGTCGCCTTGGTCATGCCGGTGCGCGCCGCGAGTTCGGCGTTGCCGAGCTGCGAATCGCGCGGCGTGAAGCAGTGCAGGATGTCGAGGCCGCGCGCGAGCGTCGTGGCGAACTGGCGGTCGCCGTCGAATTCATCGGGCGTGTAGCGCGTCTTCGAATCCAGATAGTCGCTCGCGACCGGCACGGTTTCCGGTGCATCGTTGCGTGCCATGATTCCTCCGTTCGATTGCGTTCATTCTGACGCGCCCGTTCCGCATATCCAAACTGTGTTCAGCATAGTCGAACTAAACTGCCTCTCCGGAAGAAAAAGTTCGATAGTAGGCCCTAAATCGACCTATATCACGGAGACAACGAATGACCAGCAGAAACCCGGATTTCGACCCGATGCTCGCCGATGTCGCGCGTTTCGTGCGCGAAGAAGCGATTCCGCGTGAAAACGAAATCGAGCAGGCCGACGCCGTGCCCGCCGATCTGGTGGAACGCATGCGCACGCTCGGCTATTTCGGCTGGAGCATTCCCCGCGAATTCGGCGGCGCGGGCCTGACGACGGAGCAGCTCGTGCGCGGGGCATTCGAGTTGTCGCAGGCGTCGGTGGCATTTCGCGCGCGGGTCGGCACGAATACCGGCATCGGTTCGGAAGCGCTCGTCTCGGATGGCACCGAGGCTCAGAAGCGGCGCTACCTGCCGCAACTCGCGTCGGGCGCGCTGACGGGCGCATTCGCGCTGACCGAGCCGGACGCGGGTTCCGACGCCACCGCGCTTCGCACCACCGCCCGCCGCGACGGCGACCATTACGTGCTCGACGGCAGCAAGTGTTTCATCACGAACGCGCCGCTTGCCGGCCTCTTCACGGTGATGGCGCGTACCGATCCGTCGATGCCCGGCGCGGGCGGCATTTCCGCGTTCCTCGTCGAGCGCGGCACGCCCGGCCTGTCGACGAGCGAGCCCTACGCGAAGATGGGCCAGGCCGGCTCGCCCGTCGGCGACGTGCATTTCGACGAGTGCCGGGTGCCGGCGGCCAGTCTGATCGGCGGCGTCGAAGGCCAGGGCTTTCGCACCGCGATGAAAGTGCTGAACAAGCAGCGCATCCATCTGGCGGCGCTGTGCACCGGCCCCGCGATCCGCATGCTCGACGAAGCCATTGCCTACACGTCGCGCCGCGAGCAGTTCGGCAAGCCGGTGGCGGAATTCCAGCTCGTTCAGGCGCTGATCGCCGAATGCCAGACGGAAATCTACGCGGCGCGCTCGATGATCCTCGAAACCGCACGCAAACGCGACGCCGGCGAGGACGTCGCGCTGGAAGCATCGATGTGCAAGATGTTTGCCTCGGAGATGTGCGGACGCGTCGCGGATCGCGCGGTGCAGATGCTCGGCGGACGCGGCTATCTCGCGGGCAACGCGGTGGAGCGCTTCTATCGCGACGTGCGCGCCTTTCGCATCTACGAGGGCACGACGCAGATTCATCAGTTGAACATCGCGAAGATCACGTTGCGCCGCGCGGCACAGCAGCACGCGGCACACCTCGGGGACGGCGTCGCCATGACCGCCGCGCGTGCCGCATGAGTGCCGCTATGAATCCCCAGCGTTTCGACCTCGAGCGGCTCGTCGCGCCGCGTTCCATCGCGATCGTGGGCGCGTCGAACGATCCGAAGTCGATCAGCGGCCAGCCATTGCGCTTCCTCCTTCAGCACGGCTATCGCGGCGCGCTCTACCCGGTCAATCCGAAGTACGCGCGGATCGAAGGCGTGGCGTGTCATCCGGACATCGCCAGCCTGCCGGGCACACCCGAGCTCGCGCTGATACTGGTCGCGGCGCGTCGCGTGCCGGCCATGCTGCGGCAGTGCGGCGAGAAAGGCATTCGCCATACGATCGTCTATAGCTCGGGCTTCGCCGAAGCGGGCGAGGCGGGCGCCGCGTTGCAGCGCGAATGCGCCGAGGTGGCGCGCATGTTCGGCGTGCGCGTGATCGGGCCGAACTGCCAAGGCGCCGTCAGCACCGGCGCGAGCGTTTATGCGGGTTTCGGCGCGCCGTTCGGCGTCGACTACCGTGCGGGCGGCCTCTCGCTGATCTCGCAAAGCGGCGGCTTCGGCTGCGCGCTCCTGCTGATGGCCGACGAACTCGGCATCGGCCTGCGCCACTTCATCACGACCGGCAACGAAGCCGACGTGAGCCTGCTCGATCTCGTCGATGCCTGCATCGACGACGAAGCAACCTCGCTGATCGCCACGTACATCGAAGGGCTGAAGGACGCGCGGCGGCTCGTCGAGGTCGCGACACGCGCGCTCGATGCGGGCAAGCCGCTGCTCGCGTGGAAAGTCGGCAATACGGTCGACGGCGCGAAGGCCGCCGCCTCGCACACCGCGAACCTGGGCGGCGCGTCGGCGCTGTATCGCACGGCGTTCCGGCAAACGGGCGTGATCGAAGTAACCGATGTCGCCGATCTCGGCGACTACGCGAAAGCCTTCGAAGCAAAGCGCCTGCCGCGCGGCAACCGGATCGCGGTCGTCACGCTGTCGGGCGGCGCGGGCATTCTGATCACCGATGCGTGCAGCGAACGCGGCATGTCGGTGCCGCCGCTTTCACCGGCGACGCTCGACGCGCTCCGGCCAATCGTGCCGGCGTTCGCATCGCTCGCCAATCCCGTCGACCTGACGGCGGGCATCCTCGCCGAGCCGCGGATCTTCTCGGACGCGCTGCAACTCATCGCCGACGATCCATGCATCGATTCGATCGCAATCATGGCGGCCGCGGCGAGCGGCGAGGTCGCGCTCGCGATGGCGGAAGCGATCGTGCGCGTCCATCGCGCGACCGACAAGCCGCTGATGCTCGCGTGGAATGCGCGCCGCGAGATGGCGGCGGACGCGTATCGCGTGATCGAAGCGGCCGGCGTGCCGCTCTACGCGACGCCGGTGCGCTGCGGCCGCGCGTTCGCGGTGCTGTCGGACTATGCGCGGGCACGGCGCACGCGTTCGGCTGCTCGCGCCGAACGCGCGCCCACCCCCGATCGGCTCCGCGCCGATGCGGCGCGCGCGCTGATCGCGCGAAGTCCCGCCGGACTGACCGAGCACGCCGCGCAGCGGTTGCTCGCACACTACGGCATCGGGACGCCGAAGAGCGCGCTCGCGAAAAACCATCACGAGGCGCGCGCGTTTGCGCGGGCGACGGGCTTTCCGCTCGTCGTCAAGGTGCAGTCACCGGACATTCCGCACAAGACGGAAGCGGGCGCGGTGCGCGTCGGCATCCGCGACGAGGCGATGTTGTCGAGCGCGTTCGACGAGATCGTCGCGAACGCGCGGCGGCACGTTCCGGGTGCGCGCATCGACGGCGTGCTGGTGCAGGAAGAGATTCGCGATGCGGTGGAGATGATCGTCGGCATCGACAACGACCCGTCGTTCGGGCCCGCGATCATGTGCGGGCTCGGCGGCATCTATGCCGAAGTGCTGAAGGACGTGGCGTGGCGTCTCGCGCCGGTGACACACGGGCAGGCACGCGAGATGATCCGCGAGTTGCGGGCCTTCGCGATGCTCGACGGTGCGCGCGGCAAGCCGCGTTGCGATGTCGATGCGCTCGCCGATGCGATCGTCGCGATGTCCACGATGGCGCTCGATCTCGCGCCGGGCCTGAAGGAATTCGACATCAATCCGCTGTTCGTCCTCCCCGCGGGCAAGGGCGTGCGGGCGGGGGATGCGTTCGCGCACTGCGTGCCGGCGGCCTCGGACAGGCGGGAAGACGAACCCGAAGCCGAACGGCGCGCGGGGGAGATCGTCGACGGATAGCAGTCGCGAGACGGCTGCAGCGAGACGGGATGCCGCGCGTTGATCGCGAGCATCCACCGACTATCGTATTTCGTCTTCTTCTTCACGAGACCATCATGCACAGCTCTTCGATCAACGGTGAGACCGATGCGGGCGACTACACGCCGGCCGAAATCGAGCGCATTTATCGCAAGGTGTTTTTCCGGCTGATTCCGCTGCTTTTTCTCTGCTATGTGATCAGCTACATCGATCGCGTGAACATCAGCTTCGCCAAGTTGCAGTTCATGCACGACCTCGGCTTCTCGGAAGCGACGTACGGGCTCGGCGCGGGTTTGTTCTTCATCGGCTACGTGCTCTTCGAGGTGCCGAGCAATCTCTGGATGCAGCGCATCGGCGCGCGTCTCACGCTGCTGCGCATCATGTTCGCGTGGGGCCTCGTGTCGAGCCTCATGATGTTCGTGCGCACGCCGGCGCAGTTCTATGCGATGCGCTTTCTGCTCGGCGTGACCGAAGCGGGCTTCTTTCCCGGCATCATCTATTACCTGAGCTGCTGGTTTCCGGGCGCCCGGCGCGCACGCGTCACCGCGTTCCTGATGATGGCGACCGCGGTTGCGGGGATCATCGGCGGTCCGCTCTCCGGGTTCATCATGACGCGCCTCGCGGGCGTCGGCGGCATGCCCGGCTGGCAGTGGCTCTTTCTGCTCGAGGGCGTGCCGGCCGTGACGCTCGGCATCGTCGCGTTCTTCCTTCTCGGCGACGCGCCGGCGCAGGTGAACTGGCTCGACGAGCGGGAGAAGGCGCTGGTCGCGCGCGAACTGCTCGCGGACGAAAAGTCGAAGCACACCAGCCATCTCGACGGATTGCGCGGCGCGCTCGCCAATCCGCGCGTGTATCTCGCGGCGCTCGTCTACTTCGCGGTGATGATGCCGTTCAACGCGATCGGCTTCTGGGCGCCGACGATCATCCGCGATCTCGGCGTGGCGAACGTGCTCGACGTCGGCTTGCTGTCGGCGCTGGTGTTCATCGCGGCTGCGTTGGGGACGTATGTGGTCGGCGCAAGTTCCGACCGGATGATGGAGCGGCGCTGGCACGTCGCGAGCAGCGCGGCGGTGACGGCGCTCGCGTTCGCGCTGTTGCCCGCGGCGGGCCATCATATAGCGGTCGGCGTCGGACTGCTCGCGCTTGCGGCGGCGGCATCGTATGGCTGTTTCGTCGTATTCTGGACCATCCCGCAGACGTTCCTGCCCCGCTCGTCCGCGGCGGGCGGAATCGCGATGATCACAAGCCTCGGCGGCACGGGCGGCTTCGTCAGCCCGGCGTTCGTCGGTTGGGTCAAGACGCAGACGGGCAGCGTGCAATACGGGTTGATCGGACTTGCCGTGACGCTGATGGCGGGCGTCGTGTTGCTGCTGCTCGCGTTTCCGGCGCCTGGGCGCAACGCGGTCGCGGTTGCATCCGCCACGCGTATTGCGCGAGGCCGGGGGTTCAATCCGACGCAGCGGTAGCGCGAGCCCAGGCACCGGCCTGGCTTTCAGGCGCTGGCGGCGCGCCGTCGCGGAATGATCTCAGCGCCGAGTCCTCCCGGCCGGTTCTGGTCATTCGACATCGCCCTTCAGCGCGTCAATAATCATGGCTGCTTCGCTCCCGTCGATGTGCGACGTACCCTTCTTTCCGGAGTCCAGCCGTGAAACCATTGCTTGCTGGCCGATGTCTTTGCGGCGCCGTTCATTACTCGGTCAAGGACGAATTCACCTATGCGTTGAACTGCCACTGTTCAAACTGCCGGCGCGCGACAGGCTCGGCGTTCAAACCATTCGCCGGTATCGAGCGCGCAAGCTGCGTATTACTCAGGGCGAAGACAGCGTGTTGATTTTCGGCGACGAACGAGCGTCACATGACGTGCACTGCAAGCTATGCGGAAGCCTCATGTTCTCGGTAGTTCGTAACGGAGAATACGTTCACGTCACATTGGGAACGCTCACGGATACGCCCACTATTCGTCCGAATGCCCATATTTTCGTGGGTTCAAAAGCACCGTGGTATTCCATCACCGACGAGTTGCCGCAACACGACGAATTCGAATGAACAGGCGAGCGCGGCCTGATTATGCGCAGGGCGTCAGTGCGTATCGGACGACGTCGGTATTCGCGGCTATGAGCGATGACCGCCGTTGTGCACGGCGGTCATCGTCTCCAGTCCAGTCTTTCAGTAGCAGACGTACGACTTGCCGGTGCTGGAGAACTCACATTCCCCCGAGGCGATCTGGTTCAGCAGCGTGACGGTTTCGGCCGCGACCTGGGCCATGGACTTGCCCTCGCCGCCGTGCACGCTGGCCATGGCGTCCCGGTCCAGGTCTTTCGTCAGGCACAGATCTTTGATAGTGAGCGTAGACATCTCGATTCTCCTTCGTGATTAGCGGGGGCGTAATAACAATGCCTTGGTCGGCGGGTGATGAACGTTACCGTTCATGCGTGCCTTTCACGCAATGACTATGCCAAACGGAATTGCGATCCGCGGGTTCCGCTACTCCCGTGAAAAATCACGGTGCTTCGTTCGTTTATAGTGTCCGGCTACGGTATCGATGGGGCAATGTGCTTCTCATCTGTTGGGCTGCCGTCAACACAATATAGAAATCGCTGTGCGGAGCAACGCAACGATCTGGCGTGCACTCGAGAACAATTCGGCGCGTGTCGCGTGAGTTAGCGCCTATTATGAATTGAGCACTCTCCGCCACCGACGGTATGGAGAGAGAACGCCAACTGTAATGCGAATGCGATGGCCTTCGAGCGCTACATCGACAGGCCGGTGAAAGCCTTCTTACTAAATCGACAGCAAGTGCGGGTATGCGGTGCCGGGCGGCATTGCGCGCAACGCTATTGAGCGTTGGGCACGCAGTAGCCGCGCTGTTGACTAAAGGAACAAGGGTCATGTGTGCGTTGCGGCATAGGGGCTGATGCCGCGACGCCCGGCGCCGTCTCCAGGCCTCATTGGAAGGAGACACGGCGATGAACTTGAGCAGAATGTGGCGCGCGCGTGGGCACGTGCCGTCGTGGGTGGGTACGTGCTGTGTGCTGGCGCTGTGCGCGATGTGGAGCCACGGCGCCTATGCGGATCCGGACAACGGTCCATGCCGGGGCATGGCATGCGGACCGCACGGCACACCGCCGCGATCGAAAACAAGCTGTCCGAAACTGGATGGATTGACCATCCGCGCTCGCGAGATCGGCCTGCCTACGACGGGAGCTGTCGTCACATCGACGACGCAAGTGGCGGCGAGCGGCAGCGGCGCGACGGCTATCGGATCGTACTGCCTCGTGGCCGGCGCGATTCATCCGGTCGATCCGTCCGCGCCGGACATCCTGTTCAACGTCGCGTTGCCGGACCAATGGAACGGCAAAGTTCTGATGCTCGGTGGCGGTGGCTTCGACGGCTCCATTCCCGCGATAACCGGTAACGTGCCGAGCGCGCCGGCCGATCTGCCGGGACCGCTGTCGCGCGGCTACGCGGTGTTCGCCAGCGACTCCGGGCACGAGGCGACCAACGGGTCGGTGAACGGCGCGTTCTCCGTCAACGCCGAGGCGTACGACAATTTCATGGGTGAGGCATTAAAGAAAACGCATGACGCGTCGCTCGCGATCATCGACGCGCATTACGGCAAGCATCCATACAAGGCGTATTTCGCGGGCGGCTCGACCGGCGGGCGCGAGGCGCTGACCGTCGCGCAGCGCTGGCCGCAGGATTGGGACGGCGTGATCGCGTTCTATCCCGCGTACGACTTCACGACGCTGAGCCTGCAACAGTTGCGCGTGACCGAAGGCTTCGCGGCGCCGGGCGCATACCTCGACACCGCGCAACGCGCGCTGCTGCTGAACGCGGTGATGCAGGCATGCGACGGACTCGACGGCGTCGTCGATGGACTGATCAGCAACGTGCAGGCATGCAATGCGACGTTCAACCCGGCGACCGCCAGCGTCGACGGCAAACCACTGCGCTGCGCCGGCGGTCGGGCGCGCGGTGATACATGCCTGTCGGACCCGCAGATCGCGGCGCTGAACACGATGAACACGCCGCTCGTGTTTGCGTACCCGCTCGAGAGCGGCGAAACGCTGTATCCGGGCTATAACGTGTATGGCGCCGATCTCGGGGTGGGCAGCAGTTCGCCGCTCGAGGGGACCGTCACGACGCTCGCGCTCGGCACGACCCAGCCGTCGTATCCATTGCAGAGCACCGCGATGTTCGACGGACAGATCAGCGACGAGTTCGTCCGCTATACGGTGATGGACAACCCGAACTTCGACTCGCTGACGTTCAATCCGGCGCTCGCCGGCCGATGGTCCGGGCGTGTCAGCATGCTCTCGGGGCTCGACGCGACCAACGCGAACCTGACGCCTTTCATGCGGCGCGGCGGCAAGCTGCTGATGGCGCACGGCACCGTGGATCAGACCGTCAGCACGCGAGCAACCGAGATCTACTATCAACGCATGCTGGTGACGATGGGGTTTGGCGCCGTCGGCTCGTTCGCGCGCTTCTATGAGATTCCGGGATTGCAGCACGCGGTCGGCACCGAGTTCAATGCGTCGTGGGACTCGCTGACGACGCTGGAGAACTGGGTCGAGCACGGGACGCCGCCAGTGCATCAGGTGGTCACCGATACCGCCGGCGTGCCGGGACGCACGCGGCCGCTGTGCCAGTATCCGGCGTGGCCGAGCTATAACGGCGCGGGCGATGTGAACAGCGCGGCGTCGTTTACCTGCGTGCAGTGATAGCGCGCGCGGGCCGTGGGGGGCGGACGTGACCTCTTACCGCCCTTCCATAATTCCGCGCGCCTTCAGGATCACCGGCATATCGACCATCTTCCCGTCCACCGCAACCGCCGCACCATTGCTCGCGTCAACCGCCGCCAGCACGCGCCGCGCCCATGCGACATCGGCATCGCTCCACGCATACGCGCGATGCACCGCGTCGATCTGCTTCGGATGAATGCACAGCTTGCCGCCGAAGCCGAAACGCCGGCCGCGTCGCGCATCGGCTTCCACCACGTCAGCATCGGTAATCGTCGTAGACACTCCATCCACCGGCGCGCCGATTCCCGCGAGCCGCGATGCGAGCACGATCTGCGAACGAAAGAAATGCAGCTCCTCGCCATCTCCATCGATGCCGAGATCGATCTGAAAATCGAGCGTGCCGAATACGATGCGTTGCACGCGCGGCGTGCCGCATAGCTCAGCGAGACTGGCAAAACCGCGCGCGGTCTCGACAATCGGCAGCACGCTCAGCGCGGGATGCGCATGCGCGAGCACCGCATCGATCTGCTCACGCGTTTCGGCCTTCGGCAGCACGATGCCGGCGACACCGGACTGAGCGGCAAGCGCGGCGGCATCATCGTCAAACCATGAGGTATCCGGGCCATTGATACGCACCCACGCCGCACGCGATGCATCGGCGGATACAGCGGCCGACACCGACGCGCGTGCCGCCGGTTTTTCGCCGGGCTGTACGGCATCTTCGAGATCGAGAATCACCGCGTCCGCGCTGGCCGCGAACGCCTTGTCGAAACGGTCCGGCCGGTTGCCCGGCACGAACAGATACGAGCGTGGCAGCGCGGCGCTCATACCGGCACCGCCGCGTGCGAAGTCGCGTCGAACACCGAGCCGACCTGCGTCTCGTCGGCGATACGCCATGCGTTGTCGAGCAATTGCGCCGCCTCGCCTGCGCTTGCCGCGCCCGAAAACGCCGCGAGCCGATGCAGCTTCGTCGCGATCTCATCGCGCGTGAGCGTATTGCCCGGATCGCCTTTCGGCTCATCGACGCGGCCGTCGAATACGCGGCCGTCGGTCGTCGTCACCGTGACCTTGCCGATCCAGCGCGCGGGATACGCGGCGTCGACTTCGGCGTCGAACACCATCGCCACCTTGTCGCGGAATGCGGCGATCTCGCTCGCATCGAAGCGCTGTTCGAATTCGGTCACGCCCGCATAACCGTGATACGCGACGAGCGCGAGCACCGTGCCCATGTTGAACTTCGCCTGATGCACGGTACTCGGCGTGACGACCGCGCCGAGCACGTCGATCGCGCCTTGATGAACGTGCGCGACGACGTTCGCGATATCGCCCGGCGCAAGACGATGCGCGTGCACGACGGCAAGCAATGCATCCGCGGCCGGATGCGTATGGCGGCACGCCGCGTGATACTTGAACGAAGTCTCCGCGAGCGCCCAGCGGCTGCCGAGGCGATCGACGAGACGCGCCGGATCGGCGTCGCTCGACATGCCCGCCGCCATCCCTTGCGCGCCTTCGAGAATGTGCGTCGCGCCCTTGAAGCCATCGGCCGCGAGTTGCGCGGCCATCAACCCCTTCGAGGCGGCCATCGCGGTGTGCAGTTGCTTCGAGTCGGCGGCGTCGCGCAGGAATTCCCACAGGCCGCTCGCCTGGGTGCCCGCCGAACCGAACGCGTCGAGCATCTGCAACGGCGACAAACCGAGCAGCCGTCCCGCCGCCGCCGCGGCCGCCACCGTACCGGCCGTCCCCGTGGTGTGAAACACCTTGTAGTGCGAGCGCCCGAGAAATTCGCCGATGCGGATGCCGACTTCATAGCCCGCGACCACGGCCGCGATGAAGTCGTGCCCCGATGCGCGCCGCGCCTGGGCGAGTGCCAGCGCAACCGGAAACACGACGGTCGCCGGATGAAACACCGAACCGTTGTGCACGTCGTCCTGCTCGGCGAAGTGCGACGCCGCGCCGTTGACCATCGCGGCGAAATACGGCGTCGTGCGGCTGCGGTCGATCAGTACTTCGCATGGACCATTGCCGCTTGCGCTATTCGCCACACCGGCCGCCTGCCGCGCAAAACGCGCGATCGTCTCGACCGGCCGCGCGCCTTTACCGGCGAGCGCCGAACCGAGCCAGTCGACGTACAGGTTGACGGCGCGCTCGACGACCTCGTGCGGGATGCTGCCGAAATCGAGTTGCGCGGCGAAAGTGGCAAGCGTGAGACTCGGATGATCGTTCATGATCGTAATGTGCGAGATAGCACCCTCGGGTTCGTTCGAAATGCCGGCGTGGCCTGCGTCACGCACGCCGACGCGAAAGCAGCATGCGGGATCAGATCGTGCCCGCGGCTCGCAGTGCGTCGATACGCGCGCTGTCATAGCCGAGTTCGCGCAGGATGGCTTCGGTGTGCGCGCCCAGCGCGGGCACCGGATCCATGCGCGGCTCGAAGTCATCCGGCAGACCGGGCGGTCGCAGCGCGGGCACCGCGCCCGCCGAAGTATCGACTTGCTGCCAGCAGTCGCGCGCCTTCAATTGCGGATGCGCCCATACGTCGGCGAGCGTATTCATCTGCGCATTCGCGATGCCGGCCTGGTCGAGCCGTTCGATCACCTGCGCGGCGCTCAGCTTCGCGAACGCGGCGACGATCACCGCGCGCAATGCGTCGCGTGCCGCCGTGCGTTTCGAATTCGACGCGAAACGTTCGTCGGTCGCGAGTTCCGGCTGTTCGAGCACACGTTCGCAAAAGAGCTTCCATTCGCGTTCGTTCTGCAGACCGAGCATCACGATCTTGCCGTCGCCGGCGGGGAATGGTCCATACGGATAGATCGTCGCGTGCGCGGCGCCCGCGAGCGCGGGCTGCGACTGGCCGTCGATTGCGTAGTAAAGCGGATAACCCATCCACTCGACCATGCTCTCGAGCATCGACACGTCGATGCGGCAGCCGCGCCCCGTGCGTGCGCGCAACAGCAGCGCGCTCAGAATGTTCGAATACGCGTACATGCCCGCCGCAATATCGGCAATCGAGCAGCCCGCCTTCGCGGGCGCGCCCGGCGAACCGGTGATCGACAGAAAGCCCGATTCGCTCTGGATCAACAGGTCGTACGCTTTCTTGTCACGGTACGGGCCGTCCGCGCCGTAGCCGGAAATATCGCAGACGATCAGCTTCGGATACTTCCCGCCCAGCGTGTCGTAGCCGAGGCCGAGCCGTTCGGCCGCACCGGGTGCGAGGTTCTGCACCAGCACGTCGGCATCGGCGACCAGCGCATCGAGAATCTCCGCCGCCGCGGGCTGCTTCAGATCGAGCGAAAGACTTTCTTTCGAGCGATTGGTCCAGACGAAATGCGACGAGAGCCCATGCACGCGTTCGTCATAACCGCGCGCGAAATCGCCGACGCCGGGCCGTTCGATCTTGATCACGCGCGCGCCGAGATCCGCGAGCTGACGCGTGCAGAACGGCGCGGCAATCGCGTGTTCGAGCGTGATGACCTTGATGCCGTCGAGTGGTCTCATGTTTTCCGCCAGCGGGTCAGAATGAACGCGGCAGCCCGAGAATATGCTCGGCCACGTACGAGAGAATCAGATTGGTCGAAATCGGCGCGACCTGGTAAAGACGCGTTTCGCGGAACTTGCGCTCGACATCGTATTCGCACGCAAAGCCGAAACCGCCGTGAAATTGCAGACAGGCATTGGCCGCTTCCCACGATGCATCCGCCGCGAGCAGCTTCGCCATGTTCGCCTGCGCGCCGCACGGCTGGTGAGCATCGAAGCGGCGCGCCGCTTCGAAACGCATCAGGCTGGCCGCCTCGACATTGATGAACGCGCGCGCGATCGGAAACTGCACGCCCTGGTTCTGCCCGATCGGCCGGCCGAACACCACCCGCTCTTTCGCGTATTCCGTGACCTTGTCGACGAACCAGTAGCCGTCGCCGATGCATTCCGCGGCGATCAATGTGCGCTCCGCGTTGAGACCGTCGAGGATGTATCCGAAGCCCTGCCCTTCTTCACCGATCAGGTTCTCCGCGGGGATTTCGAGGTTGTCGAAGAACAGTTCGTTGGTCTCGTGATTGACCATATTCAGAATCGGCCGCACCGTCATGCCATGACCAATCGCTTCGCGCAGATCGACGATAAAGATCGACATGCCCGCCGATTTCTTTTTCACGTCCGCAAGCGGCGTGGTGCGCGCGAGCAGAATCATCAGGTCCGAATGCTGCACGCGCGAGATCCATACCTTCTGGCCATTGATCACATAGCGGTCGCCACGCCGCTCGGCGGTGGTCCTGATCTTCGTCGTATCGGTGCCGGTGGTCGGTTCGGTCACGCCCATCGATTGCAGACGCAGATCGCCACTCGCGATCTTCGGCAAGTACCTGCGTTTCTGTTCCTCCGAGCCGTGACGCAGCAGCGTACCCATGTTGTACATCTGGCCGTGACACGCGCCCGAGTTGCCGCCGGCGCGATTGATTTCCTCCATGATGACCGACGCTTCTGTGAGTCCGAGCCCCGAGCCACCGAACTCCTGCGGAATCAGCGCGGCGAGCCAGCCGGCCTTCGTCAGCGCATCGACGAATTCTTCCGGGTAGCCGCGCGCTTCATCGATCTTGCGAAAGTACTCGCCGGAAAACTGCCGGCACAGATCGCGCACGGCTTCGCGAATGTCCTGGAACGAATCGTGTTGCGTGGTTTGCATATTCGACTCTCGTGGAATTCAGGCAAGCGCGGCGGTCGCGCGCATGGTCAGATAGCCTTCGTGGTCCCTGGCCCACAAGTCGATAGTCTTGCCGTCGGCGGACGGTTTGCCGCACACGGCGAACGGCTGGCCCGCGAACGTCGGACGCAGCGCGCGAAACGCGAAGCTCTGCAACGTCGCGCGCGGCAGTTCGCGGCGCACGAGATCGACGAGCAACGTCGCAATCAACGGACCGTGCACGACGAGGCCCGGATAGCCTTCGACCTGCGTGACGTACGGGTAGTCGTAGTGAATGCGATGGCCGTTGAAGGTCAGCGCCGAATAGCGGAACAGCATCACCGCGTCGGCGTCGATCGTGCGGCGCCATGTTTCGCCTTCGGGCGCAAGCGCCGGCTGCTGCGGCCGCGCGCCTTCCTGCGGCGCGTCGCGATAGACGATGTCGTGCTCTTCCTCGAGCTTCAGTTCACCGTCCACTTCGATCGCGTGCTGCACCGTGACGAACACGAGGCGGCCCGAGCGGCCGGTCTTGTCTTCGATATTGGCGATCGTCGAGGTGCGCCGTGCGCGTTCGCCGACCTTGAGCGGCGCATGGAACGTGAGCCGGCCGCCGGCCCACATGCGGCGCGGCAGCGGCACCGGCGGCAGGAAACCGCCGCGCTTCGGATGACCGTCCGGGCCGACCTCGGCGAGCGGCGCCACCGGCAGAAAGTACAGCCAATGCCACAGCGGCGGCACCGTATTGCCGCTTTCTTCACGATCGAGCGTGGCGGCGAGCGCTCTCAGCGCAAACGCGGTGATGTCGTCCTCGGCCACCTCCTGTTTGTTGAGCCAGTCATCGAGTTTCTCTGAGGCTGCGGACATCGGCGAAGTCTCCGGTACGGATGTTGAGCGTTATAGGGCCTTACTATGAACGACGCGCTGCGTTCCGCGAAGTTTGTATTTCCTAAGCGGGTCTTTGGCTTTGGTTAAGGCATGTGTCGAAGGCGCCGCCTGACCTGGTAGTTTTACTGACGCGGCGCGCGGGGAATCCGGGCGATGCAAGGCGGTCCGGCGAACTTCGCGCCGGTGCCGCCGGTGTGGCGCGTTATCGGCTATTTGAGCCCGAGCCGCTTGGCCAGCCGGTTCAGATTGGCGCGGTCCAGACCCAGCTCCCGCGCGACGGCGGCCCAGTTCCGGTTATTGCGGGCCAGGGCGTCCACAACGAGGTTTCGTTCGAACTCCGTCACCGCGCGGCGAAAATCCTTCGTGCCGCTTTCCTGATTCCGTGCCGGCGCCGGATTCTGTTCGCCCACTTTTATGTCGGTCAACGCGAGATCCGCGGCGCCCAGCGTGAGAATACGGCGGCGCTCGCGATTGGCCGCCAGTACCTTCAACGCGCTGCGTCCGATCAGATGTTCGAGTTCGCGCACGTTGCCGGGCCAGGAGTAATGCAGCAACGCGGCCTGCGCATCGGCCGCGAGCCGCAGACTCAGCAGACCGAGCCGCGAGCGGTTGTCTTCGAGAAAGAAGCCCGCGAGCAGCAGCACGTCGCGGCCGCGCTCGCGCAATGGCGGCACGCGCAACGGATAGACGCTGAGGCGGTGATAGAGGTCGGCGCGAAAGCGCCCCGCACGCACTTCCTCGGCGAGGTCGCGATTCGTCGCGGCAATCAGCCGTACGTCGACTCTATGTTCATGGTCCGAGCCGATGCGCTGCAACTGGCCGTTCTGCAGCACGCGCAACAGCTTTGCCTGCACGGCGAGCGGCAATTCGCCCACTTCGTCGAGGAAAATCGTGCCGCCGTCCGCGAGTTCGAATTTGCCGCGCCGATCCGCCGACGCCCCCGAAAACGCCCCGCGCACGTGCCCGAACAGTTCGCTTTCGACGAGCGTATCGGGCAACGCCGCGCAGTTCAGACTGACGAGCGGCTTGTTGGCGCGCGGCGACAACGCGTGAATCGCGTTGGCGACCAGTTCCTTGCCGACGCCGGTTTCGCCGGTGACGAGCACCGTCAGATCGCTGCCGGCCACCACCTCGATTTCCTTGACCATGCGGCGATGCGCATCGCTGCTGCCGATCATCTCGCGCCTGCTCTGACTGCTCGCCTGGCGATACGCCTCGGCGCGACGCTGTGCCTCCTCGCCGTTGCGCGCCAATGCATCGATGCGCTCGACGACGCTCACGGTGGCGGCGGCGAGTCCGAGAAACGCCTGCAGCGAGGCCATGTCGATCGCATCGAAGCTCGCCGGGTCCAGTGCGTCGAGCGTCAGCAAGCCCCACGGCTCGCCGCGAATAAACAACGGACAGCCGAGGCAGTCGTGAACTTCGAGACGCCCGGCCGCCATGCCTTGCACGAGGCCATCGTACGGGTCGGGGAGATCGGAGTCGGCGGCAAAGCGGGTCGGCTCCGCCCGCGCGAGGAGTTGCTGAAAACGTGGATGCTCGGCCACGCGAAAATGCCGCCCGAGCGTGTCGCTGCTCAAACCGTCGATCGCGAGCGGCACGAGCGTGTCGCCCTCCAGACGCAGGAGTGCGGCGGCGTCGCCCGGAAACAACGTGCGCAGGCTGCTCAAAAGACGCCGGTAACGCTCACGATCGGAGAGCTCGCGCGACAGATCGAGGATCAGCGGAGTCAGGATGTCGAGGACGGCTTCCGCAGTCAGACTGACTGCGGACTGAGTCTTTTCGACCAGAGTCGAATGAACCATGGTTATCACCAGATCATTGATTTCACGGCATTTTATACCTGGCATGGATCGTGGTTATAGCAGCAGGTCTGCCGAATCCAGCTCGATACTCGCTGATAGACAGACTCTTAAACTGACTTTCATCAGGACTTTTCACCATGCTATCCGCCGAACACCGCGCCATTGTCAAAGCAACCGTACCGCTCCTCGAAAGCGGAGGCGAGGCGCTGACCACGCATTTCTACAACCTGATGCTCAACGAACATCCGGAAGTGCGCCCGATGTTCAATCTCGCGAATCAGGCCAGCGGCGCACAGCCGCGCGCGCTGGCCAACGGCGTGCTGATGTACGCGCGTCATATCGATCAACTCGAGCAACTGAGCGGCCTCGTGTCGCAGATCATCAACAAGCACGTGTCGCTCAACGTGCAGCCCGAGCACTATCCGATCGTCGGAGAGTGTCTGCTGCGCGCCATTCGCGAAGTACTGGGCGCGGAAGTCGCGACCGACGCCGTGATCGAAGCCTGGGCCGCCGCTTATCAGCAACTCGCCGATCTGCTGATCGGGCTCGAAGAAAAGATTTACGCCGATCGCGAAACGGCGCCGGGCGGCTGGCGCGGCACGCGGCTCTTCCGCGTCGCGCGCAAGGTGCGTGAAAGCGACGAGATCACGTCGTTCTATCTGCGCCCCGATGACGGTGGCGAATTGCTCGCGTTTCAGCCGGGGCAGTACATCGGCGTGCGTCTGGTCATCGACGGCGAGGAAGTACGCCGCAACTATTCGTTGTCGGCAATGGGCAATGGCCGCGAATATCGCATTAGCGTGAAGCGCGAGCCGAACGGCACCGTGTCGAAGTATCTGCATGAACAGATCAACGAGAACGATGCGCTCGAACTGTTCGCGCCGGCCGGTGATTTCACGCTTCAGGCCGGCGACAAGCCTTTGGTGCTCATTAGCGGCGGCGTTGGTATCACGCCGACGATGGCGATGCTGCAAGCCGCGCTGAAGACCAATCGGCCGGTGCATTTCATCCATGCGGCTCGTCATGGCGGCGTGCATGCGTTCCGCGATGCAATCGACGCATTGGCCGCGCGCCATCCGCAACTGAAGCGTTTTTATTGCTACGAGCAGCGCCGCGCGGGCGATGCCGACGCGCATGAAATCGGCTATCTCGACGAAACGCATCTGAAGAAATGGCTGCCGGAAACGCGCGACGTGGACGTGTATTTCCTTGGTCCGGTCGGGTTCATGAAGGCGATCAGGAAGTGCCTGAAGGCGATCGGCGTGCCTGAATCGCAAAGCCGTTACGAGTTCTTCGGGCCGGCCGCCGCGCTCGAATAGCGCTGCGAGTAATCGATCTCTTTGGATCTGGCCTCGTAAAAAGAGGCCAGGTCCGCCGCGCGCACTAGCGTTCCTTTCTCCTGCGAAACGCCCACCATCCCGCCAGTCCGGTAAAACCGGCGACCAGAAATACCATTAACCAGAAGCCGTTCTTGTTTTCGGCGAGCGGGATGCCGCCGACGTTCATGCCGAAGAAACCCGCGACGATATTGATCGGCATCGCCAGCACGGTCACGAGCGTCAGCGTAAACAGCGTACGGTTGTTCTGCTCTTCGAGACGCGAAGTGATTTCTTCCTGCAACAACCTCACCCGCTCGATCAACCCGGCCACATCCGAGAGAACGACCGAAAACTCTTCCGTCGATTCGCGCAGGTCCTGCACGTCTTCCTGATGAAGCCAGCGAGGCGGCCGTGCCAGCAGACGGAAAATCGAGCCGGGCTCGGGGGCGAGCATCCGTTGCAAACGCGTCAGCGTTCGACGCATTGCACCGAGGTCGAGCCGGTTCTGCGTCGGCCGTTGCGACAGGAAACGATCCTCGATTCGGTCGACGTCGGCACTGGTTCGGCGCACGATCTGCACGAGCAGGTCGGCCTGGTCGCGCATCAGATGGACCAGCAGTTCGACAGGCGATCTGAATATCTCGCCTTCCCGCACGGAAGCGCGCAAGCGATCGACCGAGCGCAGTGGTTTGAGGCGCGCCGTAACGATGATCCGCTTATGCGCATAGATCCATAGCGTCGCAATTTCGGATGGGATGAATTCGAGGTTGAACATCACGTCGTTCACGACCGCGCGCAGCGCACCGTCCGCATGTTCGATCCGCGTCGAATGCGAGCCTTCCCGCAATGCGTCGAAGAACGTTTCCGGCAAGTCGAGCTGCGTTCTCATCCAGCGCTCGCTTGCGCTATGGGCAAGATTGAAATGGAGCCACAGAAACTCGCTGCCGTCTTTCGCGGCGGCGCTCGCGTCATGGTCGTTATCGCGGAACCATTCGACGACTTCGTCCGCGTCTACGGGCCGCCCGGCAAGCGTCGGAGAAAAGCGGAAACCGCAGACCATACCGGACGAGTCCGCGCCATAGGTTTGCAATAGCAGATCAGATCTCATGGGTCACTCAACGCCTGCCTTCCTGAAGGAATTCCTGAGCATAGCTTGACCAATCGAAAGAAGGTTAACTCGCGCGTTTTCCCGCGTCGTATTGTCGAATCGTGGCGGCCGGAGTGTCACGACAACGTCATATGGGTGCGTTACAGGTTGCGGTCGAGCAGTCGGGAAGCCCGCATGGGTTTACGCAGAGCCCCTAAACGCCGAAACCCCACCGCGAGGGGTGGGGTTTCTGGCTGGAGGGGGGAGCCT
>NZ_JASGFN010000038.1:0-50737 GCF_047605525.1 Paraburkholderia sp.
CCGCGCTGAATATGCTGGAAGAAATCGGCTCGGTCGACAACATTCCCGAGTTCATTAAACAGGTGAAGGACAAGAATTCGGGCGTGAAGCTGATGGGCTTCGGTCATCGCGTCTACAAGAACTACGACCCGCGCGCGAAGCTGATGCGCGAAACCTGCCACGAAGTGCTCGAGGAACTGGGCCTGCACGACGACCCGCTGTTCAAGCTGGCGATGGCGCTGGAGAAGATCGCGCTCGAAGACGAATACTTCGTGTCGCGCAAGCTGTACCCGAACGTCGACTTCTACTCGGGCATCGTGCAGCGCGCGCTGGGCATCCCGACCTCGATGTTCACGTGCATCTTCGCGATGGCGCGCACGGTCGGCTGGATCGCGCAGTGGAACGAAATGATCGCCGATCCCGAACAGAAGATCGGCCGTCCGCGTCAGCTCTTTATCGGCGAGACGCTGCGCGAGGCGAAACCGATCGCGCAACGCTGATCGCTGATCGATCCCGATACGCGTGCTTCGTAGCGGCATGCGTGCCGCGCGGAAGCGCGAAGTTGAAGTAAACAGAACGCCCCAACGGGTTCGCCGTTGGGGCGTTCTGTTTTTTGCGGCCGCGGCTCGCGGTGCATGCGGCCCATTGCGGCGCCGGCCGCCCATGTTTGCCGGGTAACCTCGATACAGGTATTGCCACTACCAGCCAACCCCATGTTTTTTATCGGTTTTTTCGTCAATGGAGCAGCCCACGGCGCGGCGCTGCGTGGCATAATCGATTGACATAGTCAGCCCGCAGTCCCCGCAGTCATTACTACCCCGCATACCATGGCACAGACTCTCTACGACAAATTGTGGAACACGCACGTGGTCCACACCGAAGACGACGGCACCGCGATTCTCTACATCGACCGTCACCTGCTGCATGAAGTGACCAGCCCGCAGGCGTTCGAAGGCCTGAAGCTGGCTGAGCGCCCGGTGTGGCGCATCAGCGCGAACCTGGCGGTGTCCGATCACAACGTGCCGACCACGGACCGCAGCCACGGCATCGCCGATCCGGTGTCGAAGCTGCAGGTCGACACGCTCGACACGAACTGCGACGCCTACGGCATCACGCAGTTCAAGATGAACGACGTGCGTCAGGGCATCGTCCACATCATCGGGCCGGAGCAGGGCGCCACGCTGCCGGGCATGACGATCGTCTGCGGCGACTCGCACACGTCCACGCACGGCGCGTTCGGCGCGCTCGCGCACGGTATCGGCACGTCGGAAGTCGAGCACGTGCTGGCCACGCAAACGCTGCTGCAGAAGAAGAGCAAGAACATGCTCGTGAAGGTCGAGGGCCAACTGCCGCGCGGCTGCACCGCGAAGGACATCGTGCTCGCGATCATCGGCAAGATCGGCACCGCGGGCGGCACCGGTTACGCGATCGAATTCGGCGGCTCGACGATCCGCGCGCTGTCGATGGAAGGCCGCATGACGGTCTGCAACATGGCGATCGAAGCCGGCGCGCGCGCCGGCATGGTCGCCGTCGACGACATCACGGTCGAATACCTGAAGGGCCGTCCGTTCTCGCCGCAGGGCGTCGAGTGGGATCACGCGGTCGAGTACTGGAAGCAGTTCAAGTCGGACGAAGGCGCGCATTTCGATCGCGTGGTCGAATTGAACGCCGCCGAAATCGTGCCGCAGGTCACGTGGGGCACGTCGCCGGAAATGGTCACGCCGGTCGACGGCCGCGTGCCGGATCCGGAGCGCGAGAAGGACCCGGTCAAGCGCGACGCGATGGAACGCGCGCTCAAGTACATGGCGCTCGAGCCGAACGCGCCGATCGAGTCGATCAAGCCGGATAAAATCTTCATCGGGTCGTGCACCAACGCGCGCATCGAAGACATTCGTGCCGCGGCTTACGTCGTGAAGAAGCTCGGCCGCCGCGTCGCGCCGAACATCCGTCTGGCAATGGTCGTGCCGGGTTCGGGTCTCGTGAAGGCGCAGGCGGAGCGTGAAGGCCTCGACAAGGTCTTTACCGACGCCGGTTTCGAATGGCGCGAGCCTGGCTGCTCGATGTGTCTCGCGATGAACGCCGACCGGCTCGATCCGGGCGAGCGTTGCGCGTCCACGTCGAACCGGAACTTCGAAGGTCGTCAGGGCGCCGGTGGCCGCACGCACCTGGTGAGCCCCGCAATGGCCGCGGCCGCGGCCATCGAAGGGCATTTCGTCGATATTCGCAAGCTTGGATAAATCGCATGATGAAGAACATGAATCGCATCACTCTATTGCGCCGCTTCGCACTCGGTACGCTCGCCGGGCTCCTGCTCGGTCTCGCCGGCTGCAACACGGTGCACGGATTCGGCGAGGACATGTCGCACCTCGGCAATTCGATCAGCAATCACGCTGATAAATAAGCGGTTTTTGATTTTTGCCGGCGATGCGGCGCGGGGTTTCCAGCCGTCACCCGCATCGCCCGGTCCTGAACAGGCGTAAGCGTCATGGATAAATTCATCGTACACACCGGCGTCGTGGCGCCGCTCGATCGCGAGAACGTCGACACGGACGCGATCATTCCGAAGCAGTTCCTGAAGTCGATCAAGCGCACCGGTTTCGGCCCGAATGCGTTCGACGAATGGCGCTACCTCGACCACGGCGAGCCGGGTCAGGACAACTCGAAGCGTCCGCTGAACCCGGATTTCGTGCTGAACCAGCCGCGCTATCAGGGTGCTTCGGTGCTGCTCGCGCGCAAGAATTTCGGCTGCGGCAGCTCGCGCGAGCACGCGCCGTGGGCGTTGCAGCAGTACGGCTTTCGCGCGCTGATCGCGCCGAGTTTTGCCGACATCTTCTACAACAACTGCTTCAAGAACGGCGTGCTGCCGATCGTGCTGACCGAACAGCAGGTCGATCATCTGTTCAACGAAACCTACGCGTTCAACGGCTTCAAGCTGACCATCGATCTCGAAGCGCAAGTGGTGCGCACGGCGGACGGTGGCACTGAATATCCGTTCGAGGTCGCGGCGTTTCGCAAGTACTGCCTGCTGAACGGCTTCGACGATATCGGCCTCACGTTGCGTCACGCGGACAAAATTCGTCAGTTCGAAGCGGAGCGTCTCGCGAAGCAGCCGTGGCTCAATCATCGCCTCGTCGGTTAAGCGCGTGCTGGCTTGAGGCTCGCGCTCCTCGGGCGCGTCGGCTCACACCAGAAAGTCTCGAAAAAATCATCAAGGAATTCGCATGAAGATCGCAGTATTGCCGGGCGACGGCATCGGTCCCGAAATCGTCAAGGAGGCTGTCAAGGTCCTGAACGTGCTCGGCGAAAAGTTCGAACTCGAAGAAGCGCCGGTGGGCGGCGCGGGCTACGAAGCGAAGGGCCATCCGCTGCCCGATTCGACGCTTGCGCTGGCGAAGGAAGCCGATGCGATCCTGTTCGGCGCGGTCGGCGACTGGAAATACGACAAACTCGAACGCGCGCTGCGCCCGGAGCAGGCGATCCTGGGTCTGCGCAAGCATCTCGAGCTGTTCGCGAACTTCCGCCCGGCAATCTGCTATCCGCAACTCACCGGTGCGTCGTCGCTGAAGGAAGAGATCGTCTCGGGTCTCGACATCCTGATCGTGCGCGAGCTGAACGGCGACATCTACTTCGGCGCGCCGCGCGGCGTGCGCACGTCGCCGGACGGCCTTTTCGCCGGCGCGAAAGAAGGTTTCGACACGATGCGTTATTCGGAGCCTGAAGTGCGCCGCATTGCGCACGTCGCATTCCAGGCGGCGCAAAAGCGTGCCAGGAAGCTGACGTCGGTCGATAAAGCCAACGTGCTCGAAACGTCGCAGTTCTGGAAGGACGTGATGATCGACGTGTCGAAGGAATACCCGGACGTCGAACTGTCGCACATGTACGTCGACAACGCGGCGATGCAGCTCGTGAAGGCGCCGAAGTCGTTCGACGTGATCGTCACCGGCAACATGTTCGGCGACATCCTGTCGGACGAGGCGGCCATGCTGACCGGCTCGATTGGCATGCTGCCATCGGCGTCGCTCGACAAGAACAACAAGGGCTTGTACGAGCCGTCGCACGGTTCCGCGCCGGATATCGCCGGTAAAGGCATGGCCAATCCGCTCGCCACGATTCTCTCCGCGGCAATGATGCTGCGCTATTCGCTGAACAAGGCGGAGCAGGCCGATCGCATCGAAACCGCGGTGAAGAAGGTGCTCGAGCAGGGCTACCGCACTGGCGACATCCTCACGCCGGGTTGCAAGCAGGTCGGTACCGCCGCGATGGGCGATGCCGTCGTGGCGGCCCTGTAAAAAGCAGATGTGAAACGCGTGGGTATCGCGTGTTCAGGTGGTAAGGCAATCGTAGGCTGAAGCAGCTATCAATCTTTAAAACGCGAATCGGCTCCGAAACGGGCCGATTCGCGCGAAATTCGCTGAAGATATAAACGGCCGCGGCAATCGCCCGTGGTCTGGTTCCGGTTTTCGTGTATATTGTCGCGATGGCGCAGATCTCCCAAATCTCCTCGACTTCCAAACAGCACGGCACCACTGCCCGTGCGGTCGAGTTCGCCATTACCACCAAAACGATTACCCCGAAAACGATCACGAAGCGCTGATCGTCCGTCGTGTCCGCCCATCTTCCCCGCGCGGCCACTGCGGGCAAAGATGCGGGGAAGTTTCCATTCGAAGGGTATGAAGTCATGAACGTAGGTCTCGTAGGTTGGCGCGGCATGGTCGGCAGCGTCCTGATGCAACGCATGCAGCAGGAAGGCGATTTCGACTTGATCGAACCGGTGTTTTTCAGCACCAGCAACGCGGGCGGTAACGCGCCGTCGTTCGCCAAAAACGAGACCCGGCTCAAGGATGCGACAAGCATCGACGACCTGAAGAAGTGCGACGCGATCATCTCGTGCCAGGGCGGCGACTACACGAACGAAGTGTTCCCGAAACTGCGCGCCGCAGGCTGGAACGGCTACTGGATCGACGCGGCATCGTCGCTGCGCATGAAGGACGACGCGGTCATCGTTCTCGACCCGGTCAACCTCGACGTCATCAAGAACGCGCTGGTCAAAGGCCAGAAGAATTTCATCGGCGGCAACTGCACGGTCAGCCTGATGCTGATGGCGCTCGGTGGCCTGTTCCGCGAAAACCTCGTCGACTGGATGACGGCGATGACGTATCAGGCCGCATCGGGCGCGGGTGCGCAGAACATGCGCGAACTGCTGTCGCAGATGGGCACGCTGCACGGCGCCGTGAAGAACGAACTCGCCGATCCGGCTTCGGCGATTCTCGACATCGACCGTCGCGTGCTCGACGCGATGAACAGCGACAGCATGCCGACCGGTCACTTCGGCGTGCCGCTCGCGGGCTCGCTGATTCCGTGGATCGACAAGGATCTCGGCAACGGCATGTCGAAGGAAGAGTGGAAAGGCGGCGCCGAAACCAACAAGATTCTCGGCAAGCCGGCCATGGGCACGCCGGGTTCGATTCCGGTCGACGGTCTGTGCGTGCGGATCGGCGCAATGCGTTGCCATTCGCAGGCGCTGACGATCAGGCTGAACAAGGATGTGCCGCTCGACGAAGTGAACAGCATCCTCGCGTCGGGCAACGACTGGGTGAAGGTCGTGCCGAACGAGCGTGAAGCGTCGATGCGCGATCTGTCCCCGGCGGTCGTAACGGGCACGCTGACGGTGCCAGTCGGCCGTGTGCGCAAGCTGGCGATGGGCGGTGAGTATCTGTCGGCTTTCACGGTCGGCGATCAACTGCTGTGGGGCGCGGCCGAACCGCTGCGTCGCATGCTTCGCATTGTGCTCGACAAGTAAAGTAAACTACGCGCTCACGACGCGTAGACAACTTCAGAAGCGTCGCGCTTGCGCGGCGCTTTTTTCATTGTGTGCTCCGATTATCTTGTCTCTTTCCACTTGCAAAACAGGCCGCGCGCTGACGCGCCAGGAGTTCCGATGAACCTTCGACGCTCCGCTCTTCGGGCTATGTCTCTCCATCGCGATAACAGTCGATTTAAACGCCGCCCGGTAGCCGTGGTAGCCGGTGCCGCTTTGGCTCTTGCGCTGGCCGGCGGCGGCGTGGGCAACGCGACGGCGGCACCGGCCGGTGCGGCGAGCGCGCCGGATGCCGGTTCAGCCCCTGTTGCCGTTGCGCTCGTGGCGGGCAGCCAGTATACGGTGCGGGCCGGGCAATCGCTGAACGACGTGGCGATCGCCGTCACGCAGTCGCATGACCGGGCTGTACTTGCTCGCGCGACGCGTGCGCTGTTCGATACGAATCCGGCCGCGTTCATGAATCACGATCCGAGCCGGCTGCGCATAGGCGCGATATTGACCGTGCCGGCGCTCGATGCGTCGGGCGCGTTGGCGGCGTCGTCGGCTAGCGAGGCGAGTGCCGCGGGTGCGTCTGGTGCCGTGGCGGCACCAGCGACGGCTGCGCCTGCCTCCGCGCCGGAAGCAGCGGTAGCCAGCACTGCGAGCGATGTCGCGCAGGTCAACGCCGCAGCCGCGAGCGCGGCAAGTGCGGCGGCTCGCGCAACGACGCCGGCCGCGCCTGAGGTCTCCGGCACGGCCAGTGCGCCGGTTGGAGCGAGCGCGGCGATGTCGACTGGATTGGCCGCGGGAAACGCAGCTTCGTCCGCGCCCGTAGCGGGTTCGGCGGCGCAGCCGGCGAGCGGCGCGCAGGAATGGGCCGGATCGGTTCAACCGGCGGCGAGCGCGCCTGCCGCGACCGCCGCGGCGACGGCGAGCGCACAGCCGGCCTCGCATCCGCAGGTCTCGAGCCTGCAGCAATTGCTTGCGCTGAAAAACCGCGTGCTGATGGAGTTGCAGAAACACGGCATCGGCGGTACGCCGGCGGCTTCGGGCGCCGCGCCGACGAGCGTTGCGCAGCCGGCTGCGGGCGCGTCTTCCGCGGCGGTCGTCGCTGCGACACCGGAGCAAGCGAGTGCGGTGGCGGCGCCGTCGAATGATGGCGGCATGTCGCAACGGGAGCTGAGCATCGCTGCCGCGGTTGGCGCGGCGCTGGTCGCTCTGCTTGCGGTTCTGCGGATCGGCCGGCGCAAACGCGAGAAAGCGGTCGATGCGGGCGCTTCCGCGGCTGTGAGCGCCGAAATGGCGAGATCGGCACGGCCGGATGATGCGCGGGATGATGATGAGACTGCGCGGCAGGCGGCAGCCGAGCGAGCAGCAGCAGAACGTACAGCAGCAGAACGCGAGGCTGCCGAAAAAGCCGCGGCAGAACATACGCCAGCAGCAGAACCGGCAGCCCCCGAACCCCACCCTGCACCCGAGCCCACCGCGCCGACCCAACCGGTCGCAGCGGACCTCGCGCCTTCCACCACCGGAAGCGACCTCCCAGCCGAACCCCTCGCAGCCGCTCATCACGAAAACCTGGGCAGCGCGGCCACGGCAGCAAACCTCGCCGCCGCCACGGACCCTGGCGCCGAGGCGTTGTCGCGGGGACCGCTCGAACCGGGCGACGCGCAGGACGAGCCCGCTCACCGGCTGCAACGGAACGACGAACCCATACACGGCGCAGACACAACGACAGAAGCCACTTCGGCCGCACCGCAAACACCAGAGACCGAACCGCAGCCCCCATTAAACGTTCCACCCCCGGTGATCGATTTCGCGCAACCGGCCGAACCGCGCACGACGTTGCCATTCGGCCAGCCGCACGTCGACACCTCGGCACCGACGCAGCCGCCGCCATCCCTACCGGCCAACTTCCCGCGCGATGCCATCGACGCATTCAACAGCCTCGACATGCCGCTGCCACCGCGCATCGAAATGCCGGCTGGCAGCGCGGACGTGTCGACCTCGCTGTCGACGCAGCCGGTCGCCTCGCCCGAAATGACCTCGCAGCAGGCTTTCCCTCCTCAAGAGCCGGACGGCGACGCCCCGCATATCGCCGATGAAATTGCCGCCGGCACGGCAGGCCACGGCGCCGTCGCGGGCCTCGGCGCGGCTGGCTTCGGCGCGTTGAAGCTCGACTTCGACCTCGAATTACCGCCCAGTCCGGCCCAGCCACTGCCCGCGTTCACGCCGGCCGACCTCGGCCGGATCGCGCGCAACAAGCTCGAACTAGCTTCCGAATACATCGAACTCGGCGACCTCGCCGGCGCCCGCGTGCTGATCAACGAAGTGATCGAAGCAAACGATCCGGCCACACGCAACGAAGCTCGCGCGTTGCTTTCGACTCTCGCACCGCTGTCGTGAAGCGCATCGCATTAGGTGTTCAGTACGACGGCTCGGCATTCGCCGGCTGGCAGTCGCAACCGCACGGCAACACCGTGCAGGACGAACTCGAACGGGCGCTGCGCGAATTCACGCAGACGCCCGTCCATACGGTCGTGGCCGGCCGTACGGACCGTGGCGTGCATGGGCTCGGGCAGGTCGTCCATTTCGATACCGAACTCGACCGCGTCGACATTTCGTGGGTGCGCGGCCCCAATGCGTTTCTGCCGAAGACGATCGGCGTGCAGTGGGCCAAGCCGATGCCCGAGGACTTTCACGCGCGCTTTTCGGCATTCGAGCGGACCTATTACTACGTGCTGTACGTGAGTCCCGTGCGCTCGCCGATGCTCACGACGCGCGCCGGCTGGGTGCATACGCCGCTCGAGGTCGACGCGATGCGCGCGGCCGCCGGGCATCTGATCGGCGAGCACGACTTTTCGGCGTTCCGCTCGTCGCAATGCCAGTCGAAGACCCCGTTCAAGCATCTGTATCAGATCGACGTGAAACGGCACGGCAACTTCGTGCATTTCCGCTTTCGCGCGAATGCGTTCCTGCACCACATGGTGCGTAACGTGATGGGCTGTCTGATCGAAATCGGCAGCGGCCGCCGTCCGGCCGCGTGGATGGCCGACGTGCTCGCGAGCCGCAGCCGCGACTGCGCCGCGCCGACCTTCATGCCGGACGGCCTGTACCTCGCGGAGGTGGGCTATCCTGAACAATTCGCCGTGCCCGCGCCGGTAACAGGCAGCGTGCCGTGGAGTAGCGTATGGACCGAGCAACCGGAAACATGAAAGCAGCCGACAATCCCGCAAGCCACGCCGATGCGGCCGTCCAGCAGAGCGTGCCGCGTCGCACCCGCATCAAGCTGTGCGGGCTGTCCAAACCCGAAGATATCTCCCACGCGATCGGTCTCGGCGCCGACGCGATCGGCCTCGTGTTCTATCCGCCGAGCCCGCGCTCGGTGAGCGTCGCGCAAGCGGTCGAACTCGTGCACGACCTGCCGCCGTTCGTGTCGATCGTCGGCCTGTTCGTCAATGCGACGTCCGACTGGATCCGCGAAGTCGCGAGCAACGTCAATCTCACGCTGCTGCAGTTTCACGGCGACGAAACGCCCGAGCAGTGCGAAGCGCTCGCCAGCATTGCGGGTTTGCCTTGGTTGCGCGCGCTGCGGATTGCGGCGGATACTGAACCGGCCGATTTGGTAAAATCCGCTTTCAATTATTCAGCAGCCAGTGGTCTCCTGTTCGACACGCATGTCGAAGGCTATGGCGGCGGTGGGAAGGTTTTCGATTGGTCACTTATTCCAGCAGAGCTCGCGCGTCGGGCCGTTTTGAGTGGTGGGTTGAACGCGCAAAACGTCAGTGATGCGATCCATCGCGTGCGCCCGTACGCGGTCGATGTCTCGAGCGGCATCGAAGTAGCGGGCGCCAGGGGCGTGAAAGATCACGCCCGGATGGCGGCGTTCGTACGCGCGGTGCGCGCGGCGGACGCCGAATGATTCAGGCTCGCGGCGCTTTCGCAATGAGAGCCGCCGGCCACACTGAGAAGAGTGATCACCATGTACAACTTGCCTGACGAAAGAGGCCATTTCGGCCAATTTGGTGGCGTGTTCGTTGCCGAAACGCTGTTTTCCGCGCTCGACGAGTTGCGCGAAGCGTACGAGAAATTTCAGAAAGACCCGGAATTCGTCGCCGAATACGAGCGCGAACTGAAGTACTTCGTGGGTCGTCCTTCCCCCATCTATCACGCCCAGCGTTGGAGCGAATTGCTCGGCGGCGCGCAGATCTACCTCAAACGCGAAGACCTCAATCACACTGGCGCGCACAAGATCAATAACGTGATCGGCCAGGCGCTGCTCGCGAAGCGCATGGGCAAGCCGCGTGTGATCGCGGAAACCGGCGCCGGCCAGCACGGCGTAGCCACTGCGACGATCGCGGCGCGCTTCGGTATGGAGTGCGTGGTCTACATGGGCTCCGAAGACGTGCGCCGCCAGGCCGCCAACGTGTACCGCATGAAGTTGCTCGGCGCGACCGTCGTACCGGTCGAATCGGGCTCGCGCACGCTGAAGGACGCACTGAATGAAGCGATGCGCGACTGGGTCACGAACGTCGAGAACACGTTCTACATCATCGGCACGGTGGCTGGTCCGCATCCGTATCCGATGATGGTGCGCGATTTCCAGCGTGTGATCGGCGACGAATGCCGCGTGCAGATGCCCGAGCTGGCCGGCCGTCAACCCGATACGGTGATCGCGTGCGTTGGCGGCGGATCGAACGCAATGGGTATCTTTTACCCGTATATCGACGACGCTTCGGTGCAGCTGATCGGCGTTGAAGCCGCCGGGGACGGCATCGAAACCGGCCGCCATGCGGCCTCGCTGATTGGCGGCAGCCCCGGCGTGCTGCACGGCAACCGCACCTACCTGCTGCAGGACGAAAACGGCCAGATCATCGAGACGCATTCGGTGTCGGCCGGCCTTGACTATCCGGGCGTCGGTCCTGAGCATGCGTGGCTAAAAGAGAGCAATCGCGCGCAATACGTCGGCATCAACGACGAAGAAGCGCTCAAGGCGTTCCACGACTGCTGCCGCATCGAGGGCATCATTCCCGCGCTCGAGTCGAGCCACGCGCTCGCTTACGCGACGAAGCTCGCGCCGACCTTGCCGAAGGAGAAGATCCTGCTGGTCAACCTGTCGGGCCGCGGCGACAAGGACATGCACACGGTCGCCGAGCGATCGGGCATCCAGTTCTGAGCCGCGACGATGCGCGACGAGTTCGACGAGCCGCAGCCGGCGATTGAAACCGCGAATCCGGCCGCCGAGGTAGCGGCGGCCGTGGCACCCGCGCCGTTACTGGCGCAGGTGCCGGCCGGCATACAGCTGTTGAACCGCGATTTTCTGACCGATGTAGCGAACCTTCCCGACGGGTCGATCGACCTGATCGTTTGCGATCCGCCCTACGGGCTCGGCAAGGATTACGGCAACGATTCCGACATGCGCACCGGCGAGCAATTTCTCGTCTGGACGCGTGGTTGGCTCGAGCTTGCGATTCCGAAGCTCAAGCCGTCGGGTTCGCTATATATCTTCTGCACCTGGCAGTACGCGCCTGAAATCTTCAGCTTCCTGAAGACAAAACTCACGATGATCAACGAAATCATCTGGGACCGGCGCGTGCCGAGCATGGGCGGCACGACGCGCCGCTTTACGTCGGTGCACGACAACATCGGTTTTTTCGCGGTGTCGAAGGACTATTTCTTCGATCTCGATCCCGTCCGCATCCCGTACGATGCAGTCACGAAGAAGGCGCGTTCGCGTAAGTTGTTCGAAGGAAGCAAGTGGTTGGAGCTTGGCTATAACCCGAAGGATGTCTGGTCGGTCTCGCGGCTGCATCGGCAACACGCCGAACGCGTCGCGCACCCGACCCAGAAACCTCTGGAAATCGTCGAGCGGATGGTGCTGTCGAGCTGCCCGAAAGGCGGCCGTGTGCTCGACCCGTTCATGGGCAGCGGCACCACCGCGGTTGCTTGCGTCCGTCATCAGCGCGAATTCGTCGGCTATGAGATCAACGAAAGCTATTGCGCGATAGCGCGCGAGCGCGTCAGCGCCGCGGCTTCTCCTCCTGTCACACGTCGGACCCGGGCCAGGCCGAAGGTGCAGCCGCCGACCGAAGTGCAGTGAAAAGCGTGAACGATGTCGCGAAATGCGCTTGAAAAGCATCGCAATGAGCGCGTAATAGCCCAAATTCGAGAATATTTCCATGTCCCGTATCAAGAACACGTTTGCCGCGCTGTCCGCCCAAGGTAAGAAAGGCTTGATTCCGTTCATGACGGCCGGCGACCCGGACCCGGCGCGCACGGTTGAATTCATGCATGCGCTCGCCGCCGGCGGCGCGGATGTGATCGAACTCGGCGTGCCGTTTTCCGACCCGATGGCCGACGGCCCGGTGATTCAGCAGTCGTCCGAGCGTGCGTTGGCGCGCGGCGTATCGCTGCGCCACGTGCTCGCCGACGTCAAGCGCTTCCGCGTAACCGACGACAAGACCCCGGTCGTGCTGATGGGTTACGCGAATCCGATCGAACGGATGGGCGCCGAAGCGTTCGCGAAGGCCGCGCAGGAAGCTGGCGTCGACGGCGTGCTGGTGGTCGACTATCCGCCCGAAGAGAGCGCCAGCTTCGCCGAACAGATGCGTTCCGCCGGCATCGATCCCATCTTTCTGCTCGCGCCTACGTCGACCGACGGGCGTATCGCCGAAGTTGGCCGCATCGCCAGCGGCTACGTCTACTATGTGTCGTTGAAAGGGGTGACCGGCGCGGCAAATCTGGACGTTTCCAGCATCGCGAGTAAAATCCCGGCCATCAAGTCGCGCGTCCCCCTGCCGGTGGGCGTCGGTTTCGGCATTCGCGACGCGCAAACGGCGCGCGCGGTGGCCGGCGTGGCCGACGCCGTCGTGATCGGCAGCCGTATCGTTCAATTGCTCGAGCTGGCAGCACCGGACGCCGCTGCTGAGACGCTGACGCGCTTCATTGCCGAAGTGCGCGAGGCGCTCGATAGCGTCGCGACTGCCCGATAACAGTTATTTTTGTCGCAGTAACGTGAGCGGCGGGCTTGGCCCGCCGTTTGCGCGACTGCTGACCCAGAAGGATTCCCTATGAGCTGGATCGACAAGCTGCTGCCGCCGAAAATCAAACAAACCGACCCGAAGAACCGCAAGGGGATTCCGGAAGGCCTGTGGATCAAGTGCCCGTCGTGCGAAGCCGTGCTGTATCGCAATGACGTCGAGGCCAATCTGCATGTTTGCCCGAAATGCGACCATCACATGCGCATCGGCGCGCGCGAGCGGCTCGACGGCCTGCTCGATCCGGAAGGCCGCTACGAAATCGGCCAGGAAATCGTTCCGGTCGATGCGCTGAAGTTCAAGGACAGCCGCAAGTATCCGGAACGCATCAAGGAGGCGATGGACGAAACCGACGAAACCGATGCAATGGTCGTGATAGGCGGCGCGATTCATACGCTGCCGGTCGTGGTCGCGTGCTTCGAGTTTTCGTTCATGGGCGGCTCGATGGGTTCGGTGGTCGGCGAGCGGTTTGCGCGTGGCGCACAGAACGCGCTCGAGCAGAAGGTGCCGTTCATCTGCATTACCGCTTCGGGCGGCGCGCGGATGCAGGAAAGCCTGCTGTCGCTGATGCAGATGGCGAAAACCACCGCGATGCTGACGAAGCTGGCCGAAGCCAGGCTGCCGTTCATCTCCGTGCTGACCGACCCGACGATGGGCGGGGTATCCGCGAGTTTCGCGTTTCTTGGCGACGTCGTGATCGCCGAGCCGAAGGCGCTGATCGGCTTCGCCGGCCCGCGCGTGATCGAACAGACCGTGCGCGAGAAACTGCCGGAAGGTTTCCAGCGTGCCGAATTCCTGCTGCAGAAGGGCGCGATCGACATGATCGTCGACCGCCGCAAACTGCGCGAGGAGATCGCGCAATTGCTGGCGCTGTTGAGCCATCAGCCGGCGGACGCTGTCGCGTAGCGGAGAGTCGCGCAGCACAACGGCGGTATGGCATTTGCCGCCATTTCGCCGCCGCGTAAAACACACACGTGTGGCAACGGCCGAAGAAGCCATCAAAAACATAGCGCGCCGCGTGAGCAATCAAGCGGCGCGCTGTCATTTCCGGGATAATTACGGGCGCTTGCGAGGCGGCGGCGCTTGAAATCAAAGTGAACGTGGCCTTGCGTACGGATTTGTGCGCATAAACCATGACCATGCGATGGCGTCCGCCGATGAGCCGTGGCGCGTCACGACTGGCAACGCGGCACAGCCGTTCAACCAGCAACCATTCGCAGCACATCGCAGAACCGAACCACCGCGAACACCCGCGATTCACTCAAGATTCACCCGATGACGACATTCCCCACCCTCGACGCGTGGCTCACGCACCTTGAATCCGCGCATCCGGTCGGCATCGACATGGGTTTGGACCGCATTTCCAAGGTACGCGACGCGATGCAGTTGTCGTTCGCATGCCCGATCATCACGGTCGGCGGCACGAACGGCAAGGGCTCGACCTGCGCGATTCTCGAAGCGATCCTGTTGCGCGCGGGCTACGCAGTCGGCTGTCATACGTCGCCGCATCTGCTGTCGTTCAACGAGCGGGCGCGTATCAACGACGCGATGGCGAGCGACGCGGATCTGCTGCCGCACTTCGAAGCCGTCGAAGCCGCGCGCCTGAGCCTCGCCGAACCGGTCACGCTGACGTACTTCGAATTTACGACGCTCGCGATCATGAGCCTGTTCGCTTCACGCGGGCTCGACGCGGTGATTTTCGAAGTCGGTCTCGGCGGCCGTCTCGACGCGGTCAATATTCTCGATACCGACTGCGCGATCATCACGAGCATCGACCTCGATCACACCGATTATCTCGGCGACACACGCGAGAAAATCGCCTTCGAAAAAGCCGGCATCTTCCGTCCGGGCAAGCCGGCGATCTGCGCGGACCCGGTGCCGCCGCAATCGCTGATCGATCACGCGGAAAAGATCGGCGCCGAATTGTGGCTGTTCGGCCGCGATTTCCGCTACGAAGGGCAGGCGGGCAGCGAACGTCAGCAGTGGAGCTATGTCGGCCCGACCATGCGGCGCTCGGCGCTTGCCTATCCGTCGCTGCGCGGCGCGAATCAGTTGATCAATACGTCGGCGGCGCTGGCCGGTCTCGAGGCGCTGCGCGACCGCTTGCCGGTGTCGGCGCAGGACATCCGCCTCGGCATCGCCAACGTGGACTTGCCGGGGCGTTTCCAGGTATTGCCCGGCAAGCCGTCCATCGTGCTCGATGTCGGCCACAATCCGCATGCGGCCGCGGTGCTCGGGCAAAATCTCGGCAACATGGGCTTTTTTCCGTATACCTACGCGGTGTTCGGCGCGATGCGCGACAAGGACATCGTCGGGGTGCTCAACCATCTGAAAGGCGAGGTCGATCACTGGTGCGTGACCGACCTGCCGACTCCGCGCGCCGCGTCGGCGCAGGAGCTCGAAACGGCCTTGCGCGAACTCGGTGTCGAGGACGGCACCGACAGCAGCGTGACGCGCTACGCGAGCCCGGCAGAAGCTTTCCAGGATGCGCTAAAACGGGCGTCGGAGAATGATAGAATCGTGGTTTTCGGCAGTTTCTATACGGTAGCGGGTGTGATGGCCTACCGGAAATCGCAGCAACATTGAGCGGGCGCCAGGCTCGAACCAAGCGATTCATGGGAATTTTCTCGTTCGGCAAGAAAGACGACGCGCCCAGCCGGCGCGGCGCAAACACCAGTTCCAGTCGGGCCGCCCGGGGTGAGCGCGTCGAGCGGCGCAGCCGCCGCGCCGAGCGTGCCGTCGATGCCGATGCAATGCTGCTCGACCCCACGTTGCCGGAAAAGCAGCGCGCGCGTCGCCGGCTGGTCGGTGCGATCGCACTGGTCGTGGCGGCGGTGATCGTCCTGCCGATGGTACTGGACTCGCATCCGAAGCCCGTCACCGACGACATCTCCATCGATATCCCCAGCCGCCCCGCGCCGAAGCTCGCCAAATCCTCCGCCAACGAAGACGTGCAGGCCGGCGTCGCGCCGGACAATCCGCCTGCCGCCGATACCGGCGTCGCCGCTTCCGGCCTCGCGCCGGCAACGAACGCGGCGGCCGCCACGGCAACCGCCTCCGCCACGAAGCCGGCCCAGTCGACCGCATCCAGGCAGGACACGAACACAACCGCCGCGGCCAGGCCGGCCGCGAAGCCGCAAACCCAGGCGCTCGCCGCCAACACCGCCCCCGCGGCACCCGCCAGACAGGCGAAAGCACCCGCCGCCGCGACCTCGAACGACGACGATACGAACACCGCCGCCAGCGCGGACGCGAATTCCGGCACGCCGGCGTCGCCGCCGGGCAACCGTTTCGCGGTTCAGCTCGGCGCGTTCGCGAACGAAGCGAACGCGCGCACCTGGGCCGCGAAGTTGAAAGCGGCAGGCGTACCCGCATATACCGAACATCGTAAGCAGGCAGACGGCTCGACGCTGACGCTGCTGCGCGCCGGCCCGTTCGCCGACCGCGCCGCGGCCACGGCGGCAATCGCGAAGGTGCGCGGGGCGGGCCTGATGTCGGGCTCGAGCGGCGGAACCGCACAGTAAGTCAGCGATGTTCACTGCCTTCGACTACGCTGTAATGGCGGTGATCGGCTTGTCGGCACTGCGTGGCGCCTGGCGCGGCTTCCTGGCGGAAGTGTTCGGGCTGATCGGCTGGGTCGCGGCGTTTTTCCTGGCTTGCGAGTTTGTCGGCTACGTGGTCCCTTATATCCCGTCCAACTGGCCGGGCGGCGCGTTGACCCAGTGGCTGCTGGCTTTCGCGCTGGTGGTGATCGGCGTCGTGCTGGTCGCGAGCGTGGTGAGCGCGCTGCTCAGCCGTCTCGTGCAGGTCACGGGGCTCGGCGGCGCGGACCGCTCGCTTGGTCTGATGTTCGGCCTCGTGCGCGGGGTCGTTCTGGTGCTGATTCTGGTCGCCCTCGCAGGCTTGACCGAATTGCCCAAAGAGGAATTCTGGCGCAACGCGCTGCTTCGTCCATATGCGGTCGAAGGTGTGCGCGCAATGAAACCACTGCTCCCCGAGGCGCTCGCCGCGTATGTCCACGTGGACGATCCAGGCGCCCAGAGCAATGCGCAACAGGACTCCGGCGCACGCCGGTTGCCTTGACGTCGTAGCGCGTACCGTCGCGTCAGCGCGGACGCGGTCGCAGGCACCGGCCGCCATCACGAATTTCGTACCTTTGAAGGACATGCCATGTGCGGCATCGTAGGCGTAGTTTCCCACTCTCCGGTCAACCAGCTGATCTATGACAGCCTGCTGCTGCTGCAGCACCGCGGTCAGGACGCCGCCGGCATCGCGACGGCGAACGGCAGCAATTTCCACATGCACAAGGCCAACGGCATGGTGCGCGACGTGTTCCGCACGCGCAACATGCGCAGCCTGCCGGGCACGACCGGCATCGGCCAGGTCCGTTATCCGACCGCCGGTTCGGCGTCGAGCGAAGAAGAAGCCCAGCCGTTCTACGTGAACGCGCCGTTCGGCATCATCCTCGCGCATAACGGCAATCTGACCAACTGGCAGCAGTTGAAAGACGAGATGTTCCGCATCGATCGGCGCCACGTGAACACCAATTCCGATACCGAAGTGCTGCTCAACGTGCTCGCGCACGAATTGCAGTTGTCGAGTTCGGGTCTGCAGCTCGATCCGGCCGCGGTGTTCAAGGCGGTGTCGGGCGTGCATCGGCGGGTGCACGGCTCGTACGCGATCGTCTCGCTGATCGCCGGCTACGGCCTGCTCGGTTTCCGCGACCCGTTCGGTATCCGGCCGCTCTGCCTCGGCAAGCAGGAAACGGCCGATGGCGTCGAATGGATGCTGGCGTCGGAATCGGTGGCGATCGAAGGCATCGGCTTCGAATTCGTCCGCGACGTGCAGCCGGGCGAGGCGATTTTCATCGATACCGACGGCAACCTGCATTCGCAGCAGTGCGCGACCTCCCCGAGCCTGAATCCCTGCATTTTCGAACTCGTGTACCTCGCGCGTCCGGACTCGGTGCTCGACGGCGTGCCGGTCTACAACGTGCGTCTGCGCATGGGCGACTACCTCGCCGAAAAGATTCGCCGCGAACTGCCCGACGTCGCGATCGACGTCGTGATGCCGATTCCCGATTCGTCGCGCCCGGCCGCGATGCAGGTCGCGAAAAAACTCGGCGTCGAGTATCGCGAGGGCTTTTTCAAGAACCGCTACGTGGGCCGCACCTTCATCATGCCGGGCCAGGCGGTGCGCAAGAAGTCGGTGCGCCAGAAGCTGAACGCGATGAACATCGAGTTCAAGGGCAAGAACGTGCTGATCGTCGACGACTCGATCGTGCGCGGCACGACCTCGCATGAAATCGTGCAGATGGCGCGTGATGCGGGCGCGAACAAGGTGATTTTCGCGTCGGCGGCGCCGCCGGTGAAATTCCCGAACGTCTACGGCATCGACATGCCGACGCGCGGCGAACTCGTTGCTCACGGCCGCTCGGACGAAGAAGTCGCGCGCATGATCGGCGCCGATCACCTCGTGTACCAGGACGTTGATGCGCTGAAGCAGGCGGTGCGCGACATCAACCCGGCGTTGAAGCAGTTCGAGGCGTCGTGCTTCGACGGCCACTACGTGACCGGCGACGTGACGACCGAGTACCTCGACCGCATCGAAAGCGCGCGTCTCGCGCCGTCTTCGCAATCGGACCGCGACGCCGCGAGCGAAGCGATCGACGGTGGCGCCCCGGCACGTTCGCAACTGCATCTGCAGTTGTCGGTGGGCTGACGAGCGTCGAACGACATGCCGCACACCGCGCCGCGAGCGTGTTAACATGGCGGCTTGCGTCGATTTGATCTCAGCTTGCGGACGCGGGGCAACCCGAAACAGCTAAAGCGACGGGCGGAACGCCGCAGTCATCCGCCTCCGCTCCAGCTTCTCCGCACTGAAGCCCGCTTATGCCGACGCAAAGCGGGCTTTTTTGTTGCTGTCGTCCGGCGCCGCGCCGTACACAGCCACGGAAAACATTGGAAACCAGAACCAACATGGACGACTCCCTGAACTTCGATTTCGACACGCTGGCCGTCCGCTCGGGTACCGCGCGCAGCGACTTCAACGAGCACTCGGAAGCGATTTTCCTGACCTCGAGCTTCGTATTCGCGAGCGCCGCGGATGCCGCCGAGCGTTTCAAGAACTCCGAAGACTATTTCACGTACTCGCGTTTCACGAATCCGACCGTCTCGATGTTCCAGGACCGCCTGGCCGCGCTCGAAGGCGGCGAGGCCTGCATCGCGACCGCTTCGGGCATGGCCGCGATCATGTCGGTCGTGATGTCGACGTTGCAGGCGGGCGACCATCTGGTGAGCTCGCAGGCGTTGTTCGGCTCGACGCTCGGCATGTTCTCGCAGATCTTCAGCAAGTTCGGCATCACGACCACCTTCGTCGATCCGACCGATCTCGACGCGTGGAAAAACGCGGTGCGTGCTGAAACGAAGATGTTCTTCCTCGAAACGCCGTCGAATCCGCTGACCGAAGTCTCCGACATCGAGGCGATCGGCAAGATCGCGAAGGCGGCAAACGTGCTGTTCGTCGTCGATAACTGTTTCTGCAGCCCGGCATTGCAGCAGCCGCTGAAGCTCGGCGCGGACGTCGTCATGCACTCGGCCACCAAGTTCCTCGACGGCCAGGGCCGTGTGCTCGGCGGCGCGCTGGTCGGCTCGAAGAAATTCATCATGGAAAAGGTGTTTCCGTTCGTGCGCAGCGCCGGGCCGACGTTGTCCGCGTTCAACGCATGGGTGCTGTTGAAGGGCATGGAAACGCTGTCGCTGCGCGTCGAAAAGCAGTCGGCGAACGCGCTCGAAATCGCGCGCTGGCTCGACGCGCATCCGGCCGTGAATCGCGTGTTCTATCCGGGGCTCGAATCGCATCCGCAGCATGCGCTCGCGATGCGTCAGCAGAAGTCGGGCGGCGCGATCGTGTCGTTCGAACTGAAGGGCGACACACCCGAGCAGATGCGCGCGAATGCGTGGCGCGTGATCGACGGCACGAAGATCTGCTCGATCACCGGCAATCTCGGCGACACGCGCACGACGATCACGCATCCGACCACGACCACGCACGGCCGCATCACGCCGGAAGCGCGCGCGGCGGCGGGCATCAGCGAAGGTCTGATCCGTCTCGCGGTGGGGTTGGAAAACGCAGGCGATATCCGCGCGGATCTGCAGCGCGGTCTCGAGGGCTAAGCGCGCAGCGGGCCGCCTTTTTCAGGCGGCTCGCGCGACCTCAATGCCGCAACGCCCGCCACTGCCCGGGCGCTAGCCCGAAACGCCGCGTAAACGCGTGCGTATAAGCGCTCTGATCGCCGAAGCCGATCTCGAGCGCGATATCCGTCAATGACAGACGCGGCTCCGCGAGCAGCGTGATCGACGTATCGAGCCGCAGCCGCTGCAAATAGCGATGCGGTGTTTCGCCGAAGGCGTCGATAAAAAGCTGATGAAAGCGCCGCATGCCGAAGCCGCAATGCGCGGCGAGGTCGGCGATGCGCAGCGGTTCCGACAGATGCGCGCGCAGCCAGCGGTCGATGCGCGCGAAATCGAGGCCGGCGCCGTCCGCCTGCGTGCCGGCGAGCGCACCGGTATCGGCAACGAGTGCGGCGCCAAGACGGGCCGCGGCATCCCAGTGAAAGCGACGGTTGTCGACGGCATCGGCTGATACGCCGCCCGCGGCATGCGCGGCGATCCGATGCACGAGCCGCCCGAGCGACGCATCGACGGTAACAGCCCGCGCGCGCTCGAACAGCCGCTCCGGCACCGCCAGCGACGCGGCCGGCAAATCGAGCACCAGTTGCCGGTTTGAACCGACGCCCGCGTAATCGTGCCGCGCGCCGGCCGGGATCAGCCATGCGGAGCCGGCGTCGATCCGATGCTCGACGCCGTCCACCGCCATTACCATCGCGCCGTCGAGCCCGAGCACGACCTGATGAAAATCGTGCAGGTCCGACGCTTCGATCGCGCCGTAGCAGCGCAGCGAAACGTTAGGGGCGGTGACGGCGGCGTGGCTCATAAAAACCAGCTCGGGTGTGACTCAAACTTCGAGCAGTTCGACTTCGAACACGAGCGTCGCATTCGGCGGAATCACACCGCCCGCGCCGCGCACGCCGTAGCCGAGTTGCGGCGGAATGGTCAGCTTGCGCGTACCACCGACCTTCATGCCTTGCACGCCTTCGTCCCAGCCCTTGATGACCATGCCGCCGCCCAGCACGAATGCGAACGGGTCGTTGCGGTCCTTGCTCGAGTCGAACTTCTGGCCGTCGGTGAGCCAGCCCGTGTAGTGCACGGTCACGGTCTTGCCCGCTACTGCCTCGGCGCCCGCGCCTTCCACGAGGTCTTCGTATTTCAGGCCGGATTCGGTCGTCACAGTCGACATGCGTCGCTCCTCAATCAAAACGTAAAACCGACATTGTAGGCGTGTTGATCCCGCATCGCGCGGGTATTGCCGGGTCTCGGCGGGCCTTGCCGCGTCTTGCGGGTGGCACGCGGATTGCGACGCTGTTGGCCGTCCGGCCGGGCCGGACGGGATGCCTATAATGAGGCTTCCTTCCGTCATCCAGCATTGCCTCAGAGGGCTCGATCGTGACAACGTCTTCAACCGGGAGTGCCGGCGTTCAGCCCACTCCTGCCGGCTTCGTCATCTCCGAACGCAGCGCGCATCTGTGCGCCGAAACCGCATTGTTCATGCGCGATCATGTGCTGTCGCTGGTGTCGCACGATCTGCGCGGCCCGTTGAATGCGATCCATAGCTGGGCGTACGTGCTCGAACGCAAGCTCGATGCGAACGACCCCAACTCGCAGCGCGCGATCACCGGCATTCGCAGTGGTGTCGATCAGCAGGTGAAACTGCTGGAGACGATCGTCGATGCGACGCGTGCCGAAACGAAGTCGCTCGCGCTCGCGTATGCGCCGTTTCCGCTGCATCCGCTGCTCGACGAAACCGTCGAGGAGGTCCGCGCCGGTCTCGCCCGCTCGCGCGGCGTCGAGCTCAGGCTGGACTCGCGGCTCGCCACCGAGCAGTTGAACGGCGACCGCGAACGGCTTGCCGCCGCGTTGTGGCTGATGCTCACCTTCGCGGTCGAAGCGAGCGCGCGGGACGCCGAGGTCACGCTGGCCGCGCGCGCGGACACCGGCACATGGCACGCGAGCGTCGCGTACACACCGAACGAGGACGCATTGAACGATGCCGCGTTGCCGCACATGCTCGAAGCGTTTGCCCGCAAGCAGGCCGGCGAGCCGCGCGAGGCGAAGCGCATCGCATGGGTGTTCGCGCTGTGCAAACGCGTCGCCGAGGCGCACGGCGGCAGCTTCGAGCAATGCGATGAGGCAGAGGCGGGGGCGCAGGGGCAGGCGGACCGCCCTGGAATCGCCACGCTCGCACTGCGCGTACCGCTGAGCGCGTCGGCGCCTAAATGAGCGCCGCGTACGAACGTTCTCGCGCGCGAAACTTTTCACCGAGCTTTCACCCTCTATACTGACAACTTTTGTTGCCGGAGCCCCCCGCTTTGATTCAGGTTGTCGCCCTTATCGGTGCATTGTTTCTGGTTGCCCTCAACGGCTTTTTCGTTGCCGCCGAATTCGGTCTGGTGAAACTGCGGCAGACCCGCGTGCAAAGCCTCGCCACCCAGCATGGCATGCGCGGACGTTTGCTCGCGAAGGTGCACGGACAACTCGATGCCTATCTGTCCGCGTGTCAGCTCGGCATCACGCTCGCGTCGCTCGGGCTCGGCTGGATCGGCGAGCCCGCGTTCGCGCAATTGCTGATGCCGCTTTTCAGCCTCATCGGCGTGGAGTCGGAAAGGCTGATCCACGGCATCTCGCTGTTCTTCGCGTTCTCCTGCATTTCGTTCCTGCATATCGTGGTCGGCGAACTCGCGCCGAAGTCGCTCGCGATCCGCGAGGCGGAGAAGATCTCGCTGTGGGCCGCGACGCCGCTCTACGGCTTTTACTGGGCGATGTATCCGGCCATCTGGCTGCTCAACACGAGCGCGAACACGGTGCTGAAGGCTGCCGGGCTCGATACCGGGCACGGTCACGACTCGCATTACTCGACCGAGGAACTGAAGGTGATTCTGCGCGGCCGCCGCGCGCGGGTCGCGAGCGAGCTCGGTTCGCCCGACGGCGCGTACAGCCAGGACGAATGGAACACGATCGCGCACTCGCTGGACTTCTCGCGCATGACCGTATCGGACCTGATGCGGCCGGCGCATGAAATGGCGAGCCTGCGGCGCGACCTGCCGTTGCGCGACAACATGCAGGTGGTCGCGCAGCATCGCTTCAGCCGCTATCCGCTTCTGGAGGATGCGTCGGGCGAGCGCGTGACCGGCATGATCCATCTGAAGGATCTGCTGCTCGCGCGCCAGGCCGGCAGCACGCTCGACGACCTGTCGCGCTACGTGCGGCCGGTGCAGTACGTGAAGCCGGACATGCCGGCGCTCGAACTGTTCCGCCGCTTCCGCAAGGGCGCGCCGCATTTCGCGCTGGTCGGCCACAAGAACGCGAAGCCGATCGGCTTCCTCACGCTCGACAATCTGCTCGGCGCGCTGGTCGGCCAGATCCACGACGAGTTCCGTCAGGGCGACGCCGACTGGACGCGCATGGACGACGGCACGCTGATGGGCAAGGGCAGCTTGCCGGTGGTGTCGCTGGAACGCGCGCTCGGCATCGATATCGACGAGGGCAACGCGGAGTCGGTGGGCGGTCTCGTGATCCAGGCGCTCAACGATTTGCCGAGCGAAGGGCAACGTGTCGAGTTCGAACACTTCGACGTGGTGGTCAAGAAGATGAAGGGGCCGCGCATCGTGCTCGTGCGCGTGTATCCGAAGATGTTCGACGATGAGGGGGGTTAAGGCGGGGCTCGAAACCTCGCCTTTACGCCACTCAGTCCACCCCACGCGTCAACTCCGCGGCACGCCATCCTCCACCAGCACCGCCACCGGCATCGCGGCGAGCGCGTCGCGCAGATACAGCAGGCCGTCGTCTTCGACCTTCGGCGCGGCCGGGCTCAGCCAGTCGAACAACGCGCGCGCCGTCAGATCGGACGGCATCTCGACCGCCGTATCCGCCCATTGCGCCGGATCGACGAGCGGCAGATCGCCATCGGCGCCGCCGCCGTCGCGGTCCGCGCCGAGCAATCCCGCCGCCAGCCGGCTCGCGAGCACCACGGCCCACGCGTTGCCATGCCGCCGCGCAAACGCAATCACATTCGACGCGTGCGCACCCCGCACCGCGAGCGGCAGATAGGTGCCCTGACTCAGCAACTCCGGCAGATGCGCGCGCAACGCGAGCACGCGCTGGATCACCGCGAGCTTCACACGTCCGTCGCGCCAATCGGACAGGAATTCCGACGGCGGTGTCCGCGCAAGCCACGCTTCGCGTTTCGCGAAATCGACGGGCCGCCGGTTGTCCGGATCGACGAGGCTGAAGTCCCACAGCTCGGTGCCCTGGTAAAGATCCGGAATTCCCGGCGACGCGAGCCGCAACACCGTCTGCTGCAAGCTGTTGAGCGCGCCGGCTGGGCCAATCCGCGCAACGAACGCCGACAGTTCCTGCAGGAAGCCGTTGCGCCGCTGCGGCGCGAGAATGTCGAACAGGAAATCGCGGCAGCCGGCTTCGTACGCTTCGTCGGGCGCGAGCCAACTGGTTTGCAGCTTCGCCTCGCGCAGCGCCTTCAACTGCCATTGCGCGACGCGCTCGGCCAGTTCCTTCACGCCGGCTTCATCGTCCGCGCGTAGATCCGGTGGCCAGCAACCCACCAGCGTCTGATACAGCATCGCCTCGGCGGCGGGGCCGGGCGCCCATGCGTCGCTCTTGTCCTGGCTCACGCTGCTGATCGGCTTGCCGTCGAGCGCGCGCCGCTGCGGCGCGTTCAGCGTCGACCATGCGCGCAACGTCGCGCCCCAGGCGTCGGCGATTTCGCTCAGTACCGCGAGCCGCGCGCGCACGTCTTCGCCGCGTTTGTGATCGTGGGTCGCCGTCGCGAGCAACGCGTGCGGGAAGCGCTGCGCGCGCTCCAGATTGCCCGCGTGAAACTGCTCGACCGGCAGCGCGAATTCGCCCGGGTCCGAACCGACTTCGTTGCGCGACAGCAGACGGCCGTAGCGATAGCACGCGGTGTCCTCGATCGCCTTCGCGGCGAGCGGCGCGGTCAATTGCGAAAACAGCGTTTGCGCGTTGCGCCGCGACGAGCCCGCGTGCGGCGGCGGTCCGCCGCTCTGGACCTGCTGCTGAACCTGGGCACCGGGGCGCGCGGGCGGCGCGTCTTCGGCGCTGCCGCCGAGCCATGCGTTCACGTGCTCCAGCGCCGCATGGTCCGAGCGCGGCAGCGTCGCGCGCGCGCCGGCCAGCGCCGCGTCGAAGTAGACGTTGTCGGTGGCGCTGCGCAAGCCGTTCTGCGGATAGATCCGGTACACCGGGAAATGCACGACCAGCTCGGTCAGCACGCGGCGCAGCGTCGTGAACGTGAAGTCGCGCGTCGTCAGCGAATCGCGCGCGATGCGATGCAACGAGCGCGCCGCGCGATCCAGTTCCGCCGCCAGGTTCTCCGCGAGAATCTGGCGCCGCGCGGCCAGCGCTTCGTCGGCGAAATGCGCGCTGCGGCCGGTCAGCTCGGCCCACGTGCGTGCAAGCGGCTCGGCGCCGGCCGGATCGTGCAGCAGCGCGCCGACGTCGTTCATGAAGTCGTAGCCGGTCGTGCCGTCGACGGGCCAGTCGTCGCGCAACGGCTCGTCGCGGCCGAGAATCTTTTCGACCACGACGTACGGCGCGGTGTCGCGCAGCTCGCTGAGCCGCTGCCGCAGGCGCTGACAGTATTCACGCGGCTCGGCGAGCCCGTCGACGTGATCGATCCGCAAGCCGTCGACGAGTCCTTCGCAATACAGGCGGAAGATCAGCGCATGCACGGCGTCGAACACCTCGGGCCGCTCGACGCGCACGCCGGCGAGCGTCGAGATGTCGAAGAAGCGCCGCCAGTTCACTTCGTCGGACGCGGTGCGCCACCACGCGAGCCGGAAATGCTGCCGCTCGAGCAGCCGATGCAGCCGGTCGCGCGTGACCGGGTCCTCGGGCGCATATGCTTCCAGCACGAACTCGATCGCCGAGTTGCCCTCGCGCGCGACGAACTTGCGCAGTGCGTCGCGCCCCTCGGCGGCGCGCGGCTGGTCGGCGGGCTGCGTGGTCAGGCCGTGAAAGCGCGCGGCGAGCGCGGCCAGATCGGCGCGGTCGGCGCTTTGCAGGATCGGCGCGTAATCGATCGGGCACACCGGAAACACGTGCGGCCCGTAGCCGATATAAAAGCGCCCGCTGTCGGCCGCGAACCTGAGCGCGAGGCGGGCCGCCGCGAGCTCGTCGCCGTAGGACGCGCCGAGCGTCGGCAACAGCACCTTGCCGCGCAAGGCCGGATCGGGCGAATGCCAGTCGACGTCGAAATGGCGCGCATACGCGCTATGGCGGCCCCATTCGAGGATGTCGAGCCACCACGCGTTGCTCGAGCCGCCGACGCCCATATGGTTCGGCACGATATCGGCGATGAGCCCCATGCCGTGCGCGCGCAGCTTGTCGACGAGGCGCTTCAGGCCTTCCTCGCCGCCGCATTCGGCGCTGACCCGGGTGTAATCGACGGTGTCGTAGCCGTGCATCGAGCCCGGCTCGGCCGTCGTGATCGGCGATGCGTACAGATGGCTGATGCCGAGCGCGGCGAAGTAGTCGACGCGCCGCGCGGCGTCGTCGAACGTGAAGCCCCGATGGAACTGGAGGCGCAGCGTGGAGCGTGGGACGGTCATGGCGTGTCAGGCTCCGAAGAATCGTCGGACGAAGGAGAAGGCCCGGCGCCGGAGGCGGCCACCCGGCGCGCGCGGTCGACGGCCATCAGGCGGTCGTTGAATGTCGCGTCGGCGAACATCGCCTCGACCGGCAGCATCATGCGGCGGCGCCAGTTCGGATGCTCGTCGATCGAGCCCGGCAGGTTCGGCTGCTCGGCGAGCGCGAGCAGGTCTTCGAGTGGAAACGTGACGAGCGGGCACGGCGTCGCGGCGACGAACGCGAGCGCTTCGTCGACCGGCGCGTTGTCGACGGACGGCGGCGGGACGTCCCGCGCGGCCACGCCGGCTTGCTGGAACGCGCGCCACAGCTTGGCGCGGTCCTCGGCGCGTTCTTCCTGCGCGGCCTGCTCCGGATCGCGGCCGTCCGCGCGCGCCATCGTCTGGCCGATCCGGTTGCGCCACGTGATGTCGCTGCCGCGCCACCAGCCGGCCACCGTCGGCAGATCGTGCGTGGTCGTCGTGCCGACCGCGTGACGATCCCAGTCGCGCGGCGCCTTGAAGCCGTTGCCATCGGCCGCGCCCTCGAACCACAGCACGCGGATTCCGTCGATGCCGTGCTCGTCGAGCCGTTCGCGAAAACCGGGCGGCACCGTGCCGAGGTCTTCGCCGATCACGATCGCGCGATGCCGCCACGATTCGAGCGCGATCAGCCGCAGCAGGTCTTCGAGCGGATAGCGCAGATACGCGCCGTTGCGCGCGCTTTCGCCTTCAGGCACGAGCCACAGCCGCCGCAAGCCGAGAATATGATCGATGCGGATGCCGCCGGCATGCGCGAACGCCGCGCGCAGCATGTCGATGAACGCGGCGAAGCCCTGCGTGCGCATCGCGCGCGGCGAGAAGGTGGTGAGTCCCCATGACTGGCCGGCCTGGTTGAACAGATCGGGCGGCGCGCCGACCGACACGCCTTGCAGCATGTCGTCGGGATAGGACCACGCGTGACTGCCGGCGCTGTCGCAGCCGACTGCGAGATCGGCGATCAGGCCGACCGCCATGCCGGCTTCGCGCGCCACGTGCTGCGCGTGCGACAAGCCGCGCGCGGCAAGCCATTGCAGGAACAGATGAAAGTCGACTTCATCGCGATGGGCCGCGGCGAACGCCTCCACTTCGGGACTGCGCGGATCGCGCAACGCGTCGGGCCAGTTGCGCCAATGGCCGTCGCCGCCTTGCGCGAGCTGCGCGGCCTGCAATGCTTCGAAGCGCGCATGGTCTTCGAGCGCGCGGCCCGCGCGTTCGCAGAAGCCGTGAAATTCCAGCGCGCGCGGGGAGTGCCGCGGCCGTTCGCCGGTATTGAACTGCTCGTAAAGTGCGCGCAATACCGCGAGCTTCAGCGGCGTTGCGTTCGGCCAGTCGATCAACGTCAGGTCTTCGTATTTCGTCCACGCGTTGCCGCCCTGCACGCTGGCGAGCGCGGCGCGCGCCGCATCCGCGCCGAATACCGCGGCGGGATCGATATGCGTGACGTTGAGCCACAAACGCGACGACGGCGAGTACGGGCTGAAGCGCTGCGGCTGCGCGCTGAACATCGCGTGCGTCGGACTGATCGCGAGCGCGTGCGCGCCGCGCCGCGCGCCGTGTTGCGCGAGCTGCGCGAGCGCCGTGTAATCGCCGATGCCGCCGTCGCCGCCGCGGCGCAGGCCGTACAGTTGCGCGGCGATGCCCCATAGCGGCGGCGCGGGCGGCGCGCTGTCGCCGTTGCCGTCATGCAGCGTGCGCCACGCGTCGGCGACGGTATAGCAGCGCGGCGGCGCAACCGCGAGCGTCACGCGCAGTTCGTTGATGACGAGCGTGTGATAGCCGGCTTCGTCGATCGGTGTGAGCAGCGCCTGCTCGCCCTTCGGCGCGGTGAAGCGGCCATCGATGATCGCGCCGCTTTCGAGCTCGATCCGGTAGTGGCTGCCCGACCTGACCGCCGCCGCGGGCAGCGCGATGCCGCGCCCGACCACTGCGGTCATCAGCGGCGGCATCCTGCGGCCCGATAGTTCGGCTTCCAGCGCGGTGGCGCTGTGGCGGATCTGCGTGGCGTTGCCGCACGGCAGGCCCATGCGGTCGAGCAGCGTCGCGAGCGTGTTCTCGGGCACGTGCTGGGTGTTGCGGTGCGCGTCCTGCCACTCCACCTCGAAGCCGGCGCGAGTGGCGAGCGCGACGATTCTGTCGTTGGGGCGTCGGGTCGTCACGCGCGATGCTCCTCGTGGCACGCGACGCGCGCATCGTGGCCGCTCGCGTATTCGCTGACATCGCCGGTGAGCCACGCGACGAACGTACAAGCGGGCAGCACGTGCGCGTCGATCTGCTCGCGCACGCGCGGCGGCGTTTCGAAAATGACCTTGCCGTCGGGGACATGGTCGAATGCGACGCTCTCCCGCGACAGATTCAGCGCGATCGACAGCGTTTGTCCGTCGCCGAGTTTCCAGCGCGCGATCAGCGCGTTCGCGTCGCTGCCATTGGCCGCGCTCAACACGGTTGCGCCGAGCGCCCTGCCATGTTGCAGGCGCGGCGTAATGAGCTTCGCGCGTACCGCCAGCGCGGATTTGTAGAAGTGCATCCAGTCGAGGCGATCCGGCGTCGGCGCTACTTCGGGCGCGGGCGGTGAAGAGGCGGCGAAGGTCTGCTCGTCGTTCGGATCGGGAATTTGCGCGCGCCGTTTTTCGTCGCTGAACGCGGAGAAGCGCGCGAATTCGCGGCGCCGTCCTTCGCGCACCGCGTCGGCGAGTTCGCCGGTGTAGTCGGTGAAGAACAGGAACGGCTGCGTCGAGCCGTATTCTTCGTCCATGAACAGCAGCGGAATGTGCGGCGACAGCAGAAGCAGTCCGGTCGCGGCGCGCAATGCGTCGTCCGAGGTCAGCGCACGCAGCCGCTCGCCGAGCGCGCGGTTGCCGATCTGATCGTGGTTCTGCAGGAACATCACGAACGAGGCCGGCGGCAGATGCCCGCTCGCTTCGCCGCGCGGCGCGCCGTCGTGAATCGGCGACGGATCTCCCTGGTACGCGAAGCCCTCGGCCAGCACGCGCGCGAGGTGGCGGATCGGCCGTTCCGCGTACGCGTGGTAATAGCCTTCCGTTTCGCCGGTCAGCAGCACGTGCAGCGTGTTGTGCGCGTCGTCGTTCCATTGCGCGTCGAAATGCGTGTCGAGCAGGCTCGCGCTGTTGTGCTCGTTTTCGAGCACCAGATGCACATGGCGGCCATGCTGCACGCGCGCGCGGATATGGTCGGACAATTCGCGCAGCCAGTCGTGATCGTCGATCGCATGCACCGCATCGAAACGCAGTCCGTCGAAGCGGTATTCGTTGATCCAGTAGACCGCGTTGTCGGTGAAGAAGTCGCTGACTTCGCTGCGCGCGAAGTCGATCGCGGGGCCCCACGGCGTCGTCGAGCCGGCGCGGAAAAACGGCTGCGCGTAGCTATGCAGATAATTGCCGTCCGGGCCGAAGTGGTTGTAAACCACGTCGAGAAACACCATCAGGCCGAGACCGTGCGCGGCGTCGATCAGCGCTTTCAGGTCTTCGGGGCGGCCGTACGCGGAATCGGGCGCGTACGGCAACACGCCGTCGTAGCCCCAGTTATGGCGGCCGGGGAAGTCGTTCAACGGCATCAGCTCGATCGCGGTGACGCCGAGCGCGGCGAGCGCCGGCAGACGCTTGCGCACACCCGCATAGCCGCCCATCGCACCGACGTGCAACTCGTACAGCACGGTCTCCTCCCACGGCCGCCCATGCCAGTCGGTGTGCTCCCAACGGTACGCGCGCGGGTCGATCACCTCGCTCGGGCCATGCACGTCCCGCGGCTGGAAACGCGACGCCGGATCGGGCACCATCTGGCCGCCGTCGAGCCGGAAGCGATACAGCGTGCCCGCGCCGCTTTCGACGGTGGCCTCGAACCAGCCGTTGCCGGTCGGCGTCATGTCATGGACGCCCTGCGCCGGGCCGTTTTCGACGACCACCTGCGCGCTTTTGCACGACGGCGCCCAGAAACGGAACCGCGTGCGCGGTTTGGTGCCGCTCGCGCCGAACAACTGCGCGCTGAACGGCAGGCAATGCGCGTGATGATGCGCGTGAGGATCGATCGGACTTTCGGACATGATTCTTCACCATTCGAATCTGCTATCGAGCCGCGAATTGCGATGTCATTGCATTGCGTCGCAACATCCTTGCCTACGGCGCTCCGTCGCCGTCCGTCTGCGTGCCCGGATCGGGCGGCAGCGCGGTCAGAAGCCGCGGCCCGTGCTGCGCGCCGGCCTTCCAGCCGGCTTGCCAGTCCGCTTCGCCGGTCGGCTGCGCGGCCAGTATCACGAGACCGTGCGCGGCGACCTCGACCTCGGCTGCCGTCAGCGGCTGCGGCGCGCGTTCGGGGTTTGCCGTATCCAGCAGCACGTGCCATTCCAGGTGCGGTGCGGGAGGAACGAACTGCAACGATTCCTCGTGCGCGTTGAGCATCAGTAACAATACTTCGGTTTCTCCATTCAGGCCCGGACCCGCGCGACGCAAAGTGAGCGCGCGGCCTTCCGGATCTTCCCAGGCTTCGATCGTCAGCGGATCGCCGTGCTCGTCGAACCAGCCGACGTCGAACAGTCCCGGCAGCACTTCGCGGTCGCCGAACAGAAAGCGCGTTTCGCGCAGCAGCGGATGGGACTTGCGCAACGCGACCAGGCGCGCGACGAACTCCGTCATGCGCGCGCCTTCCGGCGAATTCGCGAGCTCCCAGTCGATCCACGAGATGTCGTTGTCCTGGCAATACGCGTTGTTGTTGCCGAGCTGCGTGCGCAGCGCTTCATCGCCGGCGAGCAGCATCGGCGTGCCGAGCGCGATCAGTTGCGTGGCCATCAGCGAGCGCGCGACGCGGCGGCGCGTCGCGAGAATCGCGGGGTCGTCGCTCGGACCCTCCACGCCCCAGTTGCGGCTGCAATTCTCGTTGTGGCCGTCGTTGTTGTCTTCCTGATTCGCCTCGTTGTGCTTCTGCTCGTAAGCGGTCACGTCGGCCAACGTAAAGCCGTCGTGCGAGGTGACGAAGTTGATCGACGCCCACGGCTTGCGGTGACGCCGGTTGAACAGATCCGCCGAGCCGGTGAGACGCGCCGCGAGATCGGGCCGCAGGCCGGCGTCGCCGCGCCAGAAACGCCGCACGGTGTCGCGGAAGCGGTCGTTCCATTCGCTGAAGCCCGGCGGATGATTGCCGAGCTGATAGCCGCCGGGGCCGATGTCCCACGGCTCGGAAATCAGCTTGCGCTGCGACAGGATCGGGTCCTGGCGCAGCGCGTCGAACAGGCCCGAACCCGGATCGAAACCGTGGCTTTCGCGCCCGAGCGTCACGCCGAGATCGAAGCGGAAGCCGTCGATATTGAACGCGGTCGACCAGTAGCGCAGCGAATCCATCACCATTTGCAGCACGCGCGGATGTGGCAGATTCAACGTGTTGCCGCAGCCGGTGTCGTTGATATGGTGGCGCTCGTCGCCGGGAATCAGCCGGTAGTAGCTCGCGTTGTCGAGACCGCGCCACGAGACCGTCGGGCCCAGTTCGTTGCTTTCGCAGGTGTGGTTGTAGACTACGTCGAGAATCACCTCGATGCCGGCCGCGTGCAGTTGCCGCACGGCGATACGCATTTCGTCGAGCCGGTGCGTGCTCAGATACGACGGCTCCGGCGCGAAAAACGCGGCGGTGTTGTAGCCCCAGTAGTTGCGCAGGCCGCGCTCCACGAGAAAGCGGTCGTTCAGAAACGCATGCACGGGCAGCAGTTCGACCGCGGTCACACCGAGCTTCAGCAGATGCTCAATGAACTCCGGCGACGCGAGCGCGGCGAACGTGCCGCGTTCGTGCGCGCGCAGATCGGCGCGCAGCATCGACGCGCCGCGCACGTGCGTTTCGTAGATGACGGTCTCGCCCCACGGCACGTTCGGGCGATTGTCGTGCGACCAGTCGAACGCCTCGTCGATCACCACGCACTTCGGCATCGCGGGCGCCGAATCGCGCCGGTCGATCGACAGATCCGCGCGATTCGAATGCATGCGATAGCCGAACAGCGCATCGGACCAGCGAAAGTGCCCGACGAGCTTGCGCGCATACGGATCGAGCAGCAGCTTGTGCGGATTGAAGCGGTGTCCGAAATGCGGCTGATACGGCCCGTGCGCGCGAAAGCCGTACGCGGTGCCGGGATGCGCGTTCGGCAGATAGCCGTGCCAGACCTCGTCGGTGCATTCGGGCAGCGCGAAGCGGCGGATTTCCTTGCGGCCGGTGGGATCGAACAGGCACAACTCGATTTTTTGCGCGTTCGCCGAGAACACGGCGAAGTTGACGCCGAGGCCATCCCAACTCGCACCGAGCGGGTACGGCGAGCCGGGCAGCAGCCGGTCGGGCATGGCATGCGACATGATTCCCCTTTTCTGATTGTTGAGCGCACAGCCTGGCTCTTGATAACGGGCGCGCGGCGTGTGTCCACGCGAGCCGCGCGCCCGTGTTATTGCATCTTCATCAATCCGCGCGCAATACGATCGTCGCGAGCGGGGGCAACGTCAGCGCTGCGGAATGCGGCCTGCCGTGGCTCGATATATGGTCGGCGTGAATCACGCCGCCGTTGCCCATGTTCGAGCCGCCATACGCGCTCGCATCGGTATTGAGCACTTCCGACCAGCGTCCCGCGCACGGCATGCCGAGCCGGTAGCCATGCCGCGGCACCGGCGTCATGTTGCAGACTACGACGAACTCCTGGCCGGCGCCATCGGTGCGGCGATAGGCGAACACGCTGTTCGCGCTGTCGTCGCCGATCAGCCATTCGAAGCCGCCCGCGTCGCTGTCGAGCACATGAAGCGCGGGCTCGCCGCGATACAGATGGTTGAGATCGCGCACCAGCAATTGCACGCCGTGGTGATGCGCATCGTCCAGCAGATGCCAGTGCGGCGAGCCGTCATGATCGAACTCCGCCATCTGGCCGAATTCGCCGCCCATGAACAGCAGCTTCTTGCCCGGATGCGTCCACATGAAACCGAAGTACGCGCGCAGGTTCGCAAAACGCTGCCACCTGTCGCCGGGCATCTTGCCGAGCAGCGAGCCCTTGCCGTGCACCACTTCGTCGTGCGACAGCGGCAGCACGAAGCGCTCCGAATACGCGTACACCATGCCGAACGTCATGTTGTGATGATGGTATTGGCGGTACACCGGGTCTTCGTGCATGTAGTGCAGCGTGTCGTGCATCCAGCCCATGTTCCACTTGAAGTCGAAACCGAGGCCGCCGTCCTCGACGCGCGCGGTCACGCCCGGCCATGCGGTCGATTCCTCGGCGATCGTGATCGCGCCGGGCACGCCCGGCACATAGCGGACTTCGTGATTCAGGCGTTTCAGGAACGCGATCGATTCGAGGTTTTCGCGGCCGCCATAGATGTTCGGCACCCACTCGCCGGCCGCGCGCGAATAGTCGCGGTACAGCATCGACGCGACCGCATCCACCCGCAGGCCGTCGACGTGATAGCGCTTGAGCCACGCGAGCCCCGACGCGATCAGGAACGCGCTGACCTCGTTGCGGCCGAGGTTGTAGATCATCGTGTTCCAGTCCTGGTGATAGCCTTCGCGCGGATCGGCGTGCTCGTAGAGCGGCGTGCCGTCGAAATCGACGAGGCCGTGCGCGTCGTTCGGAAAATGCGCGGGCACCCAGTCGAGAATCACGCCGAGCCCTTCCGCGTGCGCGCGGTCGACGAAGCGCGCGAACTGTTCGGGCTTGCCGAAGCGCGCGGACGGCGCGAACTGCCCGAGCGGCTGATAGCCCCACGAGCCGCCGAACGGATGCTCGGCGATCGGCAGAAACTCGACGTGCGTGAAGCCCATGCTCTTCGCGTACGGAATCAGGCGCTCGGCGAGCTCTTCCCAGTCGAGGCCGCGATGGCCTTGCTCGGCGATACGCAGCCACGATTCCGCGTGGACTTCGTAGATTGCGATCGGCGCGCGCGCGGTCTGTCTGGCGGCGCGCGACTCGATCCACTCGTGATCGGTCCACGGAAACTGCTCGACCTCGTCGACATGCGCGACGACCGACGCGGTGCCCGGCGGCTTCTCGGTTTGCATCGCGCAGGGGTCGGCCTTCAGCGGCAACGGATGACCGTCGCGCGACAGCATTTCGTACTTGTAGCGCGTGCCCGCGCCGACCCGCGGCACGAACAGCTCCCACACGCCGGCCTGGTGACGCAGCCGCATCGGATGACGGCGGCCGTCCCATGCGTTGAAGTCGCCGACCACCGAGACGCGCCGTGCATTCGGCGCCCATACCGCGAAGCGCACGCCGGGCACGCCGTCTATTTCCATCGGCCGCGCGCCGAGGCATTCGAGCACCGCATACGGATCGCCGCGCGCAAGACGTTCGAGCGGTTCGTCGCCGAGCACCGGGCCGAACGAATAGGTGTCTTCCACTTCCTGCACGACGCCGTGCCAGTCGATCCGCAAACGGTACGGCATCGCGGACGTGACGCGGCCCGCGAACAGTCCCGGGCGCAACTGCTCGAGTTCGCCGAGCATCGCGCCGTCGGCGCGCGAAATCACGCTGACGTGCGCGGCGTTCGGCAGCAGCGCGCGCACGACCGGTCCCGCGTCCGTGCGATGCAGTCCGAGCAGCGAAAACGGATCGGGGTGACGCGCTTCGACGAGCGTGTCGATATCGACGGGTTGAAGGCCTGCGGCCGGATCATGCTCACTCATAGTCGCCCTCGGCCGGATGAGGCGGTGTGTCGGCGCCGGGCGCCTGGGTTGAAGGATCGCCGGTATCGCCGAGCAGCCGGCTCGCGAGCGCCGCGAGGCCGCGCACCGGCAGGCTGAGCCACGTCGGCCGGTTGGCCGCTTCGTAGCGGATCTCGTAGGCGGCCTTCTCGATCAGGAACAGATCGAGCAGCGCCTGTTCGGATTCGGGCGCGATGAGCGGCGTTGGCGCTTGCGCGGCGGCCGCGCGGTATTCGGCGAGGAAGGCGGTGGTGGCCTGGGCGCGGAACCGCTCGAACAGCGCGCGCTTGCGATCGGCGGTCTGCTGCGGGGCGCTTTCGGTGGTCGATTGCGCCGCCGCGCTGGCATACGACAGCGAACGCAGCAGACCCGCGACGTCGCGTAACGGGCTCGACTTCTGCCGGCGCTCTTCGAGCGAACGCGCGGGTTCACCCTCGAAGTCGATCAGATACGCGTCGCCCTGCGCGACCAGCACCTGGCCGAGATGGAAGTCGCCGTGAATGCGGATGCGCAACGCGCCCGCGTCGGCGGAAACGAGTTGGTCGACCGCCGCGACCAATGCGTCGCGCCGATCGAGCAGGCTTTGCGCGAGCGCCTTCGTTTCGGCATCGAGCATCTGGTCGATGCGCGGCGCGAGCAGGTCGAGCGCGCTCGCGAGCATCGCCTGCGTGCCGTCGACCCACGCCTTCACCTGCTCCGCGCTGGCCTGCTCGGGCGCGAAGGCGGGGTCGTCGCTCGGCGTCGCAAGGGCGACGTGCAGCTCGCCGAGCCGTCTGCCGATGATGCCGGCGAGTTCGCCGTAGCCGTCCAGCAGGATCGTTTCGTTCGCGCGGTCCGGCGCGGTCTGCGCTTCGGTGTCGATCGCGATCGCGAGTTCGTCGACCGAGCGGCGCAAATAGTCGAGCGACCAGTTCCATGCATCGCCCTGATTGTCGATATAGCCCTGCAGAATCGCGAGCGTATGCGGCACGCCTTCGGGATCGACGCGCACCACTTCGCCATACAGTGGCGCGGTGTTCGCGTAGCCGAGCTGCGTCAGGTAGCGGCTGATTTCCGCTTCCGGATGAACGCCGCTGACGAGCCGCCGCACGAGCTTCAGCACCGCGGCATCGGCGATGATCAGCGAACTGTTGCTCTGCTCGGCCGCGAGCCAGCGAATTTCGGGCCGCTCGCCGAGCTCGTCGAGTTCGGCGAAGCGCTCGGTCGGCACGAATTTGATCTCGCTCTTCTGCACAGTCGGCACGACCGCGCGCTCGCGCAGCTTGCGCAGCACGTTGTGGGCGAAGATCGGCAGCGCGAACGCGTCGGTCAGATGGCCGACGTTGCGGCCGCGCCGCACACGCGCGAGCGCGAGTTGCATGAAGAGCGGCGTGGTGGTTTCGCCGCCCCACGTGATCGCAATCGGCACGACGTAGCGCTCGGTGTGATCGCCGACGTCCACTTCGATCTCGGTGAACGCGAAGCCGCCGTTCGGAATCGTCGTCAGCGCGGCGAGCCGCACCGCATGCATCTTCTGGTCCTTCGACGCGAACCAGCGGCGCCGGCTCAGCCACGAAGGCAGCACTTCCGATTCGAGCAGCCGCACGTTTTCCGGCGTCGGGCCGGTCTGGCCTTCGCGGATCACGATCGTCACGAATTCCGGCAGCGGCACCGAGTGCGCCTGCGCCCATGTCGGACGCTGGCCGCCCTGGCAGAGCAGGAACCACAGGAAGCCGTACGGCGGGAACGTCAGCAGATAAGTCAACTGGCCGATTGCGGGGAACACCGAATCGGCGGTCATTTCGATCGGTACCGCGCCGTTGAATTCGGACAGGTCGAGCTCGACCGCCTGCGGCGCGCGCGACAGGTTGGCGACGCACAAAATCGGCGGCTCGCCCGGCATCTCGCGCAGATACGCGAGAATCTTGCGATTCTCCGGCTTCAGGAAGCGGATCGTGCCGCGCCCGAAGGTCTGCTTCGCGCGCCGCGTCGCGAGCATGCGGCGCGTCCAGTTCAGCAGCGAATGCGGATCGCGGCTTTGCGCTTCGACGTTGACCGCATCGAAGCCGTACAGCGAACCCATCACCGGCGGCAACACCAGTTGCTCGGGATCGGCGCGCGAGAAACCGCCGTTGCGATCCGACGACCACTGCATCGGCGTGCGCACGCCGTCGCGGTCGCCGAGGTGAATGTTGTCGCCCATGCCGAGTTCGTCGCCGTAGTAGATCACCGGCGTGCCCGGCATCGACAGCAGCAGCGAATTGATCAGCTCGATGCGGCGGCGGTCGCGCTCCATCAGCGGCGCGAGGCGGCGGCGAATGCCGAGATTCAGGCGCGCGCGGCGGTCGCTCGCATAGGTGTTCCACAGATAGTCGCGCTCGGAGTCCGTGACCATCTCGAGCGTCAGCTCGTCGTGATTGCGCAGGAAGATCGCCCACTGGTTCGACTCGGGGAGGTCCGGCGTCTGCTTCATGATGTCGGTGATCGGAAAGCGGTCCTCGCTCGCGATCGACATGTAGATGCGCGGCATCAGCGGAAAGTGGAATGCCATATGGCATTCGTCTTCGTCGCCGAAGTATTCCTTCACGTCTTCGGGCCACTGGTTCGCTTCGGCGAGGAGCATCCGGTTCGGGTATTCGGCGTCGATGGTCGCGCGAATCTTCTTCAGGACCGCGTGCGTTTCCGGCAGGTTCTCGTTGTTCGTGCCTTCACGCTCGACGAGGTACGGCACCGCGTCGAGCCGTAGCCCGTCGATCCCCATGTCGAGCCAGAAGCGCATCACCTGCAGCACCTCTTTCATCACCGCCGGGTTGTCGAAATTGAGGTCGGGCTGGTGCGAATAGAAGCGGTGCCAGTAGTACGCGCCCGCGACCGGATCATGCGTCCAGTTCGACGGCTCCGAGTCGATGAAGATGATGCGGGTTTCCAGATACTTCTGGTCCGTATCCGACCACACGTAGTAGTTGCGATAGTTCGAACCGGGCTTCGCGCGGCGCGCGCGCTGAAACCACGGGTGCTGATCCGACGTGTGATTGATGACGAGCTCGGTGATCACGCGCAGGCCGCGCGCATGCGCTTCCTGGATGAAGCGCCTGACGTCCCCGAGCTGGCCGTAGTCGGGATGCACGTTGCGGTAATCGGCGATGTCGTAGCCGTCGTCGCGCCGCGGCGACGGATAGAACGGCAGCAGCCAGATCGCGTTCACGCCGAGTTCGGCGATGTAGTCGAGCTTGGCGATCAGGCCGGGGAAGTCCCCGACGCCGTCGTTGTTCGCATCGAAAAACGATTTGATGTGCACCTGGTAGATGATCGCGTCCTTGTACCAGAGCGGATCGTCGCTCAACATGGCGGGTTTGCCGCGCCGACGCGCGCGTGCGTTGGTCGCGCTGCCGGTGGCGGTTGCCGTTTGCGCCTGTTGCGCGTTCTGGGCTGAATCGTCACGCTTCATGGTGTCGCACCTTCCATAGAGGTTGGGTTGCCAGCGTCGGCGTGATAAGCGCTGTCCGGATCCTGCCCGGTCTCGTCCGGGCGTTCGGCGGGCAGGCCGCCCAGCGGCGCGATGCGCCAGATCGAGAACGGCTGGCCCGAGCCGAGCTGCACGTGCTGCCAGCGTCCGTGCCATTCGAAGCGCGCGCCGGTCATCTGGTCGATCACTTCGAGCGCGCCGTGATCGTGCAGATGCCAGCGCTGGAAAGTCTCCCACGACAACTCGATATCCGCGCCCTGTTCGTTGAACGGATCGAGATTGATCGCGACGACGACGGCATTGTCGCGCGCCTCGGTCGCTTTCTCGAACAGCAGGATGTGGTCGTTGTGCGCGGTCAGGAACGTCAGGCCGAGATGCGTTTGCAGCGCCGGATTCGCGCGGCGGATGCGGTTCAACGCGGTGATCTCACCGACGATATTGCCGGGCCGGTGCCAGTCCCACGCGCGCAGTTGATACTTCTCGGAATCCAGATACTCTTCGCTGTTCGGCAGCGCGGTCGCCTCGCACAATTCGAAGCCGCTATACACACCCCACAAACCGGCCAGCGTTGCCGCGAGCGCCGCGCGAATCAGAAAGCCCGTGCGTCCCTGCGATTGCAGATGCCGCGGGTTGATATCCGGCGTGTTGACGAAGAAGTTCGGCCGGTAGAAATCGCGCGCGCCGGTTTGCGTGAGCTCGCTCATGTACTCGATGAAGTCGCGCTTCGACTCGCGCCACGTGAAGTACGTGTACGACTGCGAGAAGCCGATCTTGCCGAGCCGGTTCATCATGCGTGGCCGCGTGAATGCTTCGGCCAGGAAGATCACGTCGGGATGGCGCGCGCGCACGTCGGCGATCATCCACTCCCAGAACGGCAGCGGCTTCGTGTGCGGATTGTCGACGCGGAAAATGCGCACGCCCGCGTCGATCCAGAACAGGATCACGTCGCGCAACGCGAGCCACAGGTCGGGCTTCGCGTCGTGCGCATAGAAGTCGGGATTGACGATGTCCTGATACTTCTTCGGCGGGTTCTCCGCGTAGCGCAACGTGCCGTCGGGGCGCCACGCGAACCACGTCGGATGTTCCTTCAGCCACGGGTGATCGGGCGAGCACTGGATCGCGAAGTCGAGCGCGATTTCGAGGCCGTGCGCATGCGCGGCGGCGAGCATCGCCTTGAAGTCGTCGAGCGTGCCGAGCTGCGGATGCACGGCGGTGTGGCCGCCTTCGGCCGCGCCGATCGCATACGGGCTGCCCACGTCGCCCGGCTGCGCGGTCAGCGTGTTGTTGCGGCCCTTGCGGTTCGTGAGGCCGATCGGATGGATCGGCGGGAAGTACAGCACGTCGAAACCCATGTCGCGGATGCGCGGCAGTTTCGCGGTGACGTCCGCGAAGGTGCCGTGGCGGGATTCGTCGTCGCTCATCGAGCGCGGGAAGATCTCGTACCAGCTCGCGAAGTACGCGGCCGTGCGTTCCGCATCGATCTTGTAGACCACCGGGTCGCGGCTCAGGAACGGCCGGTGGCGCGCGGCGGTCATCGCGCGCGCGGTGGCCGGCGCGAGGATCAGCGCGAGTTTCTGCTGGGCGTCGGCCTTCTGGAAGTCCCTGACGATCCGTTCGAGCGGCTCTTTCCCGGCGCCCTCGGTCGTTTCGACTTCGGCGAGCACGAGCGCGAACAGATGCGCGGCTTCGTCGAGTTCGATTTCGACGGTCTGGTTCGCCTTCAGCTTCTTCTCGATGTGCTCGACGAGCGACGCAAAATCGTCGCGCCACGCGATCACGGTGAATTCGTAGCGGCCGATCCGTTCGAGCGGAATGCGCGCGCTCCACAGGTCGAGGCCGGCGGGCGGCGCGGGCGACATCAGCACTTCGTGCCATGCGGTTTCGTCGGCGGCGCGCCACAGTACCGCGGCCGCGATCTTGTCGTGACCTTCCGCGAAAATCGCCGCGCGGACTTCGGCGCGTTCGCCGACGCTGCGCTTGGCCGCGAAGCGGCCGTTCTCGACCGACGGCGACACGCTTTCGATCGCGACGCGCGGCGCCTCGATCGCTTCGAGCACGCTCTTGCGGCCGCTGCGCTTGCTGTTGGCCTTGTCGATCGGCGGCGCGAGACGGATCGGCGTTTGCGCCGATGCGCGCAGCAACCGCACCGCGCCGGGCGCGAGCGCGAACGGCTCGAGCGTGGCGGCCTGCGTGTGGCCGCGCGCGTCGAGCGGCGCGAAGCGGGTGAAACCGCCCGGCACGCCCGCGAGGAAGCGGGCGGGATCGACGCGCACCGGCGCGCCGAGTTCGGGATTGACGACGATCAGCACCGCTTCTTCGGCGTCGCGCAGGTCGGCCTGGTCGGCGCGCAGCAGGACCGCCGCCGGTGCGCCGGGCCCGGAGAGCGGGCGCAATTCACCGTTCGCGTGCAGCGTCGGCGTGTTGCGCGCGAGGTCGTTGGCCTGGGTGACAGCGGCAGTCAGATCGAAACGGCGCGCCTGCGCGGCGAGCGCGAACTGCGCGGGGTCGCCGCGCGTTTGCGACATCGGTTCGGCGATGCCGTACTCGAAGCCCATCGGCATCATCCAGCCGCTGCCGAGCGCCACCGACGTGAAGAGGGCGCGCCGGTACGCGCGTTCGACGATCGCGGCGTCGTGCACGTCGCTCAGCTCGGCGGCGAGGCGTGTGCCGTACGGCGCTTCGGGGAACGCAATCGGCGCGCCGACGTGCGCGAGCGCCGCGTGTTCCTCGGCCATCCAGCTCGAACGGAAGTCCCACCAGCGTACCGACGAAAACACGCTGTCGAAGCCGGCGGGTTCGAGCCCCGGCAGCTCGTCGCGCGCGAGACCCGGCGTCGCGGCGAGAAAGCGCGTGTGCGCATGTTTCGCGCGCACTTCGTCGCCGAGATGCCGCCACACGGCGGCCGGCACGCGATGCGGCGAATCGAAACGGAAGCCGCCGACGCCGGCCTCGGCGAGCGCGAGCAACTGCTGCGTCCACCAGACCGTCAGCGCGGCGCTGGTTGCCGGGTCGTCGAAATTCGCGTACGCAACGTTGTCTTCACGATGCACGTGACGCGGATCGAGCCGCGCCATGTCGGATTCGGGCGCATGGAACCAGTCCCTGTGCTCGGCGTAGAGCACGCCGTCGGCGGCCATGCGGTCGATCACCAGATCGACCAGCAAGGTCAGGCCGTTGCGGCGCGCGGCATCGGCGAGCAGGCGCAATGCGTCGTGAGCGGGCTGCTTCGCCTCGAATACCGGATTGAGCCGCGCGTGATTGCCGACCACCTGGCCGTGGCCGGCCCGGCCGGGCTCGAACAGGCCGCCGATCAGTGCATGATCGAAGCCGAGCGCGGCCGCGTGAGCGAACTGCGCGGGCCAGGCATCGAGCGGCCCGACGAGAAGAGAGTGAAAAAAGTAAATCCGCGGCGCATACCCGTTTGGAGGTTCCATCGGTCTTTTCCAGAGTTGTCCTGCTGCGGTGTGGATGCAGTTGGCATGCGATCACAGCGCTCATTGGGCTTCCCGAGCCGAATACCGCGCGATGCGTCAACGAGGGCGCGTACTGGTCAAATGTAGTCCATAGATCGTCACGCTGCTGGCCAGCCGGGGGTGCTTTGACGCCAGATGGCGGGCACACGGGGCTCGCCGGCACTCGTCGCCGGAAGCAGCAAACGTTGTGCCACTCGGGGCCGACGCGCCGTTGCCGCGGGACGCGGGACGGGCCGGACGGCGCACATGAAAGGAATGTACGCGAGCGCACGCTGCGCGATGAAGGAGGCCTGCCGTACGCACGCCGCGGGCGCGCCAGTATGTAAAACGGGCCGGCGCGCTCCGGGTTTTACACGGCGCGCATTGGCGGCGGGCGGCGCGTGCCGCAAAAAGCGAAGCGGGATGTGATCATACGGCGTTCAGGTTGCGCGTCAGGAACCCATCAGACCCGCCGCGATATTCACGCACAGGCCGAGCACGGCGACGTTGAAGTAGAACGACAGAATCGATTGCGCGAGTGTCGCGCGGCGAATCTCGCGCGAGCGCAGCACGACATCGGATGTCTGCGAGGCGACCGCGATCGTGAACGAGTAGTACAGGAAGTCCCAGTAGTTCGGCTGCAGCTTGTGATCGGGGAACAGCAGCGCGGTTTCGCGCGCGTCGGTGTCGTAGTAAAGACGCGCGTAGTGCAGCGTGAAAATCGTCGGAATCAGAAACCATGCGCCGATCAACGTCAGCCCGGTCAGCAGGTAGTGCCATGCGCTCGACGCGCCCGCCGTGCCTTTCGCGGACGCGAGTTCGAGCACGATCGCGGCGATGCTCGCGACCGTCGCGACACAGATCACGAACAGCACGACACCGGCGTTTTCATCGTCACGTATCGCGTATTCGCGCACGCGATGTTCGTCGGCGAGGGCCATGTGTACCCAGATCATCAGCAGATAGCTCCAGATGGCCGCGTCCCAGCCGATCAGCGCGCGCGCCATCGGACCCGTATGCACCGGGGCGACGATCGCGACGGCGATGCCGATGACGAGGCCGATCACCGTGCGCGGCCGATTGCGAAGAACCTGCGGATAGTATTTGATGAGCATGGGTCAGGGATGAGCGGCAATGAGCGGCGGCCGAATGAGCGGCGCCCGGTGTCGCGGATTCTACTCGCGCTTGCGGGACCGATTGTCGAATCGGTGGGTCACAGGCTATAGTCTTTCGCAGCGGCCTTGCACGCCGCTTTCAGTTGAAAGGCGATTGGCAGAAACAAACCCTGTTTGCAGGAACCGCGAGGCGGTCTGCCCATGGTCTGCCATTACGCTCGCGGCGCAACGAACGCCGTCATACGACTGTCATCGCGATCATGCATGCAACACCGCGCATGTGGCGCGTGTACATCGCGCGGATAGAGACCGCTCAATAAGCGGCGCAAGACCAGGTTTGGGGAAGAACAGGCGAAGCAGCACGCGAACGGCTTCATGCCGTCGCCGCGCCGCTCGTCGAGAACGAACTCATCATCTGGAGCCCCCATGACAGATGTGCCTGAGAGTAACGATGCGCGCGGCGACGTGACGCCTCGTCATCGAGCGACGTCCTGTCGCGATGTCGCACATGCGGCCGGCTTGCCGCAATCGTTTTCATTTTCGGCTTCGCGCAGGGCCTGGGTGCTCGGTTCGTGCGCGGCGGCCGCGGCGCTTGCGTTTGCCGGCGCGAGCCGTCCGTTGTCGTGGGTCGCCCCCGCCTTCGCCGATGCGCCGCCCGCGGGGGGCGGACTCGACGCCTTTCTCGCGCTGTCGCAGCGTCTTACCGGCCACAACGGTTTCGACGCCGTGCTCGGCCAACGTGTCTACGACGCACTCTCCCGTTCCGACAGCCAGTTCACGCAGGACGTCGCCGCGCTCAACCGGTGGCTGCAAGGTCACGACGGCGTGCCGTCCGACACCGTGACGCAAGTGCTGCAAGGCGAGCAGCTCGCGCTCGCGAAAGTGGTCGGCGCGATCATGCGCGCGTGGTATCTCGGCCTCGTTGGCGACATGCCGCACGTCGAGGTGGTCGCGTATGAAAAGGCGCTGATGTTCGAACCCGTGAAGGACGTGCTGACGATTCCATCCTATTGCCGCGACGTGCCGTTCTACTGGACGCAGAAGCCGCTGGCCGCCTGAGCGGCGAACAGAACACACCGGGATACCAAAGCGGGTACAGAAGAGGGCAACGATGGCAAACACAAATTCCGCCGATATCGTCATAGTCGGCTCGGGCGTCGCCGGCAGTCTCGTCGCGCATCAACTGGCGCTGGCGGGCGCGTCGGTGATTCTGCTCGAAGCCGGGCCGCGCATTCCGCGCTGGCAGATCGTCGAGAACTTTCGCAATTCGCCGGCCAAGTCCGATTTCGCGACACCGTATCCGTCGACCCCCTATGCGCCGCATCCCGAGTATTCGCCCGCGAACGACTACCTGATCCAGAAGGGCGACTATCCGTACAACTCGCAATACGTCCGGCTCGTCGGCGGCACGACGTGGCACTGGGCGGCGGCCGCGTGGCGGCTGCTGCCGTCGGACTTCCAGTTGCACAAGCTGTACGGCGTCGGACGCGACTGGCCGTATCCGTACGAAACGCTCGAGCCGTGGTATCAGGCCGCCGAAGAGCAACTCGGCGTGTCCGGTCCCGATAAGTCGATCGATCTCGGTTCGCCGCGCTCGAAGCCGTACCCGATGCAGCAGTTGCCGCTGTCGTACATGGACCAGCGTTTCAGCGACGTGCTCAACGCGCAGGGCTTCAAGGTCGTGCCCGAACCGGTCGCGCGCAACAGCCGGCCGTACGATGCGCGGCCGACCTGTTGCGGCAACAACAACTGCATGCCGATCTGTCCGATCGCCGCGATGTACAACGGCGTGATTCACGCGGAGAAGGCCGAGCAGGCCGGCGCGAGACTGATTCCCGAAGCGGTCGTGTACCGCATCGAAGCGGACAACAAGGGGCTCATTACCGCGGTCCACTACAAGGACCCGAACGGCAACAGCACGCGCGTGAGCGGCAAGCTGTTCGTGCTCGCCGCGAACGGCATCGAAACGCCGAAGCTGATGCTGATGTCGACTTCCGACAAATTCCCGCACGGCATCGGCAACAGCTCCGACCAGGTGGGCCGCAACCTGATGGATCATCCGGGCACCGGCGTCACGTTTCTTGCCAACGAACCGCTATGGCCGGGCCGCGGGCCGATGGAAATGACCTCGATCGTCAACTTCCGCGACGGCTCGTTCCGCTCCGATTACGCGGCGAAAAAGCTGCATCTGTCGAACGGCGTGCCGACCATGAGCGTGACCGCCGACCTGCTGAAAAAAGGCCTGACCGGCGCGGAACTCGACCGGCAGATTCGCGACCGCGCGGCGCGCACGCTGAGCATCAACAGCTTTCACGAGCATCTGGCCGAGCCGCAGAACCGCATCGTGCCGTCGGCCGATCACAAGGACGCGCTCGGCATTCCGCAGCCCGAGATTTACTACTCGATCAACGATTACGTGAAGAAGAGCGCCGCGAATACGCACGAACTGTATGCGCAGATCGCGACGCTGTTCGGCGGCACCGAGGTCTCGTTCGACGATACCTTCGCGCCGAACAATCACATCATGGGCACCACGATCATGGGCAGCGATGCCGGGAACTCGGTCGTCGATACGGACTGCCGCACGCACGATCATTCGAACCTGTTCATCGCGAGCAGCGGCGTGATGCCGACCGCGGCCTCGGTGAACTGCACGCTGACCATCGCGGCCTTGTCGCTGAAGCTGGCCGACAAGCTCAAGCGCGAACTATGAGCCCTGACCGGAGAGCCATCATGTCGAAGCACATCTCTCGCGCGCAGCCGGCCCCTGCGTCGATGCATGCCAGACGGCGCCGCCGCTTTGGAGGCGCGGCGCTCGCGGCGGCGTTTTCGCTGTTCGCGCTGTCGGTTGCATGGCACGAGTCGCATGGGCCGAACGAGCAATCGAGCGACGAGCTGCCGATCACGCAGGCGCGCGCCGACGACGCCGCGCAACCGCCCGACACCGCGGTTGCCGGCCCCGTCGCGAACGGCGATCTGGTCAAGCGCGGCGAATACCTGACCCGCGCCGCCGACTGCGCGGCCTGCCACACCGCGGACAAGTCGCGTCCGTTCGCGGGCGGCCTGCCGATCAGCACGCCGTTCGGCACGATCGTCACGCCGAACATCACGCCTGATCCCGACACCGGCATCGGCCAATGGACCGACGCCGATTTCATGCGCGCGATGCACGAAGGCATCGGCAAGGGCGGCGAGCGGCTGTATCCGGCGTTTCCGTACACCGCGTACACGCGCGTGACCGATCAGGACGTGCTCGCGATTCGCGCGTACCTGAACACGCTTGCGCCGATTCACTACACGCCGCCCGCGAACAGCCTCAAGTTCCCGTTCAACCAGCGCTGGCTGATGGTGTTCTGGAACATGTTCAATTTCACCGAGGGCCGGTTCGTGCCCGATCCGAAGCGGAGCGCCGAATGGAATCGCGGCGCGTATCTGGTCGAAGGGCTCGCGCATTGCGAGGAGTGCCATACGCCGCGCAATTTCATGCAGGGGCTGAAGTCGAGCGCGCGATTCTCCGGCGCGGTGCAGGCCGGCTGGCATGCGTTCAACATCACGCCGGACAAGACGAGCGGCGTCGGCGACTGGCGCGACGACGAACTCGTGTCGTATCTGGCGACGGGCGCGGCGCCGGGCCGCGCGAATGCGGCCGGGCCGATGGGCGAAGTGGTCGCGAACAGCACGCAGTATCTGACGCCCGTGGATCTGCGCTCGATCGTCGTGTATCTGCGCTCGGTGCCGCCCGTGAGCGGCGGCGAGACACGTCCGCGTCATCAATGGGGCAATCCCGCCGCCGACGTCACCGCGTTGCGCGGCACCACGATTACCGGCGTGAACGGCGCGCAGTTGTTCGTCGCCAATTGCGCGACCTGCCATAACTGGACCGGCGAGGGTATCGGCGCGAGCGCGCCGGGCGCGTATCCGTCGCTGATCCATAATTCGACGGTCGGCGCGAGCGACGCCAACAATCTCGCGATGGTGATCCTGCGCGGCGTGAGCCGCACCACCGCGCACGCGGACGTACTGATGCCCGCGTTCGGCGGCCATCTCGACGACGAGCAGGTCGCGGCCATTACGAATTACGTGACGAAGCAGTTCGGCAATCCGCAGGCGACGATCACGGCGGGGCAGGTCGCGAAGCTGCGCACGCTGCAATAGCACGGCCCTTGACGCGATCACACCGCGGGCGATCCCGCGCGTCGCGTATCCCCTGCCCGGCGACGCACCGGGAGGGGCCGTCAAAACTACGCGTTTCAGGTAAGTCGTGCCATAAATGCACCGTTCAGGGGCGGTTTACGCGTCGTTTGTGTCAATTTTGCGAGGCTGCACGCGAGGAAACGATAGGCACCGCGCATACATATACACGTTCGCCGGATTATCATCGACGAATGGATTCCGTACCCGTCAATTCTGTTCAGCACCATGCAGCCAACGAGATCGGCCGCGATTTCGTGGTCGGCGATCTGCACGGCTGCGTCGATGCACTGCGCTATCTGCTATGCCAGATCGCATTCGATCCGGTGCGTGACCGGCTGTTTTCGGTCGGCGATCTCGTCGATCGCGGCGAGCATTCGGAGGAGGCGCTCGCGCTGCTGATGAAGCCGTGGTTCTTCGCGGTGCTCGGCAATCACGAAGACACGCTGTGCGCGGTCGCCGAAGGCCGCTTGCGGCGCCAGTGGTGGTATGGCATCGGCGGCGCGTGGGCGGCCAATGTGCCCGACGAGCGCCTGCAATACTACGCGGAGCATTTGCGCGCGTTGCCGCTCGTGCGCGTGATCGGCAGCGGCAAGGAGCGCTTCAACGTGCTTCACGCCGAATTCTTCGGCTCGGACGCCGAACTCGACGCGGGGAATTTTTCCGCCGAAACGCGCCAGCAATTGCTGTGGGGCCGCGAGCTCGCGGTGGGCAACGGCGATCCGCAGCGACAACGCGGGCTCTCGCTGACCTACTGCGGCCATACGCCGGTGCGCGACATCACGCAGATCGGCTCGCAGGTGTTTATCGATACCGGCGCGTTCGGCCCCGGCGGCACGCTGACGATCGTGCAGCCGCAGGCGCTGCGCCGCTGGTCGATCTCGGTCGAGGAAGCACGCGCGGAAGGGGCCGCGGCGCTCGCATTGCCCTGAGGGCGTTGCATGGTGGGGGTTCTTTCCGAGCACCTTCGGCGCGAGATCCGCGCTTTGTCCGGGCGCACTTCGCGCCGCGCTTCTGATGCGTTCTCAGCCCACCTGATTGAGCTCGAACACCATATCGACGCTCGAGCCGTTCCAGTTGTATTCCAGATACGCCGCGTGATGGCAATCGCGTAGCAGCGTCGTGCGAAACGCGGCGAGGCATTCACCGGCGCTATCGCGCACCGACGGGTAGACGATGCCCGGCGCGCCCGCTTCGCGCACCGCGCGCCCGAGCGCCTGGCCGGCCACGTAGTCGTGCGGCGACAGCACCGCGGGATCGAGCGCGGGGTCGTCGCGCAGATCGACCACGCTGCCTTGCGCGGCCACCGTGTAGAGACGCATCTGTTGACGCATCGGCGGCTCGGCGGTCGCTTCGAGAAACTTGCCGGTGTGATAGCGCGTTTCGGCGATCGCGGTCGCGCGCGAGCGGGCGCAATAGAACACGCCGTAGGTGCCGTCCGAAAAGCGGCTGCCGAGCGGATTCAGATGCGTGAGCGCGGCCATGATCGGTCCGTAGCCGGGTCCGAAACGGCGCTCCTCGCGCGGCACCAGATCGAGTTCGCCGATCTCGGTGCGCAGACGGTCGTTGGTCATCGCTTCGAGCGCGTACAACGCGTCGAAATCTTCCGGGGATGCGACCCGGTCGAACAGATTGACGGCCGGAAAGCGCGTTGGAATTACGCGATACGCGGGCGACCAGTCGAGCGTGGCGCTGGTCCAGCGGTCCTGCCATTGCGGTTGTGTCACGCCCAGCCGCCTCGCATCGCGTCGAGATACTGGCGCACGGCCACGAGGTCACTGATGTTGCCCGCCAGCATGCGGTCCAGCGCGCGGCGCCCGCCGAACGGCGGCGCGCTGTTGGGGCGTTTGATCCAGGTGTCGGCGGCGCTCGGCTGCGGCAGCAGGATCTGCAGCGCCTTGTAGATGCCGAGCAGCAGCGACAGGCGCTCCAGCGTGTCGCGCCCGAGACGCGCCGTTTGCGGCGAGGCCTTCCATTTGAAGAACGTGGAGCGGCCCGGCGAGCCGAGCAGCACGATCTGCTCGTCGGCGTTCAGGTCCCAGTCGCGCGCGATGTTGAAGAACGCGCGCAGACCCGCCGCGGACATCTCGGTGAGCGTGGGTTCCGAAACAGGCCGTCGCAGCGGCGCTTCGGGCGGGGTGAGTCGGGCAGCGTGAGCCATGAGCGGATAAGTCCCTATGTGTACTTGTTGATGATATTAGTCCAAAAGTGGATTTTTGCAAGAGAATATAATCCTGGCTCGTTTTGGGTAGCAGTCGATCAGGAGAAGCAGGAGATGCGGGTTCGAACGGTAGTAGCAGCGGCGCTGGCCGTGTGGTGTGTGTCGGAAGCGGCTTGGGCGGCGGGTTATGCGGAAGTGTGGAATCCGCCGGAGGCGAGCGGGCATGTCGCGAAGCCGGCGCGGAAAAAGCCGGCCGCGGTGAAGGTGAAGACGGGAGCGGCAACCAGGGGCGCGGTCAAGGCGGGATCCGGCGCGCATGCGAAGCCGATCGCGAGTGTCCGGCATGAGGCGTCGCACGCCGCGCCGGGCGGCGCGGCCCATCGCAGCAGGCTGGCGGCGCATGGCGGCGGAGCGAAGCAGGTCGCGAGCCACGGAAGCGTGAAAAGTGGCCTGAAGGGAAGCATGCGGACCGCGGTCGCGGGCAAGACCCATACGCACGGCGCCGTGACCGCGCAGGCCGCGAAGCCGCACATGCAGGCGCATACGCAACTCGCCCACGCGAAACCTGCTCAGGGCAAGGTGATGCGCGCCAACTTCGCGCCGGGCCATACCGCGCGACCGCACGTGCTCAAGGCCGTGGCGAAACCGGCGGTCTCCCGTCCGACCGTATCGAGCGCGCCTGTGACGCCGGCTGCGCCCACCTCGCCGGCCGAATCCGCAACCGTTAGCAACATTGTTCCGATGGGCGCTCCCGCGAATCCGGCCACAGCCCGCAGCGGTTCGCTGCCGCCGATCATCCACTGAGTGCCACGCACGGGCCACGGCCTCTGGTGGCCCCAGTCGCTCGCTGCCGCGTGCCGTTCATCGAGCGTGATGCACGCGACGCGAGGTTGCGTCACGCGGCGGCCAATCCGTTTGCCAGCAGCCGCAACGTCTCCGCCGAGCGCGGCTCGCGCACGCGCGAATGCAGCGTCACGCGCGATTCCGGCAGCGGCGGCAACCCGAGGCGCTCGCCGACGTCGACCAGACCGCGCGGCGCGACCCGGCGCGCGAGCGGCGAGACGGCGAGAG
>NZ_JASGFN010000039.1:0-49937 GCF_047605525.1 Paraburkholderia sp.
GGCGGCGCGCGCGCCACCGGCCGCGCGGTCGGCGCGCTGCGCGCCGGCCATCGCGCGGACTGGCTCGTGCTCGATGCCGATCATTCGGGCATCGCCGAACATGCGCGCGAGGCGTGGCTCTCGGGCGTTGTATTCTGTGAGCACGGCGAGACGCCGATCCGCGATGTCTATGCGGGCGGCGTCAAGGTCGTCGACAATCGCAGGCATCGCGACGAAGAGGGCGCTTATGCGCGCTATCGCGCGGCGCTCGCGGAACTGCTGAAATAAGCGCGGTTGCGCAGTGATGTGTCGAACCCATTCCCCGCTCCCATCGATTCCGGACTGACATGACTGCTTCGAACACTCCACCGGTTTTCTCGCTGCACCAGGGAAGCCTGCCGCTTCTGATCTCGATCCCGCATCTGGGCACGCAGATTCCCGCCGACATCGCCGCGACGATGACTCCCGTCGCGCAACGCACCGATGATTGCGACTGGCATCTCGATCGCCTGTATGCATTCGCGAAGCGCATGGGCGCGTCGATTCTGACGCCGACCTACGCGCGCTACGTCATCGACCTGAACCGTCCGCCGGATGGCGCGAATCTATACCCGGGGCAGGACACCACGGGCCTGCTGCCGGTCGATACGTTCGACAAGGAGCCGCTCTATCGCGACGGCCATCTGCCGGACGACGCCGAAGTCGCGCGTCGTCGCGACGCGTACTGGAAGCCGTATCACGACGCACTCGTCGGCGAACTCGCGGCGTTGAAGGCGAAGCACGGCAAGGTGCTGCTGTGGGAAGCGCATTCGATCCGCTCGCACGTGCCGCGTTTCTTCGAAGGACGTCTGCCGGATTTCAACTTCGGCACGTCGAACGGCGCGAGCGCGGCGCCGGGCATGGCGGACGAACTGGCCGCCATCGTCGGGCGGCATGGCGGCTATACGGCGGTGGCGAACGGCCGCTTCAAGGGCGGCTATATCACGCGCGAATACGGGCAGCCGGAGCAGGGCGTGCATGCGGTGCAGCTCGAACTGTCGCAGATCACGTATATGGAAGAGCGCATGCCCTATGCGTACGACGGGACCCTCGCGGCGAAGGTCGAGCCGCTGCTCGAAGCGCTCGTGAACGCCGCGCTGGAGCGCGTCAAGGCGGCCTGATAAACGCGACGAAGCCGGGCATTCAGGCTGCCGCGAAAGTGGCCTGAAAGCCGCACTGCCGGTTTCGTTCGATTCCTCTCCTTACCACGCGGGTCACTCACGCGGGTCGCTCATATAGCACCTTCGTCGGCACATCGCCTCGCGCCCCGGTCGAGCCGGACACCTCGCGTAGCGCGAACGTGTAACAGCATGTGTCCGTGATTGCACGCCAGCGTTTTCACGTGGAATGTATGGGACGTCGCAGGCGTGCGTGGCCGCTTTATACGCAGCCTGCGATAAAAAAAGAAGCCCCGCGCGAGCGGGGCTTTTCGATGCGTGCCGCGCTTCGTGGACACGGCATCGCCGCCATTAATGGCAGCGCTTTTCCCAGTGATGATGAACGCGCACCTTGTGGCATTCGCGGTGATGCTCATAAGCCTGAGCGGGAGCGATCGCGCTCAGGGTTGCGACGGCCGCGGCAATGGCGAGAACGATTTTCTTCATTACAAAACCCTTAAGTCAATGTTGTGGAGCAACCGATGCAGCACGGCGCGTACCGCATCGGCGTGTAAGCATGCCACATTGCGCGTTCGAAAACAGGAACGGCGCGCGAATCCGTGTGTCGATGCAACACGCGAAGCGCTGTCAATCCCATGTCATTCGACTTAGGCAGAGAACCGCCGCGCGCGAATCGCCGAGGCGGGATTGCATGCGATGCGCCGAAGCGGCTACCCTTTCAAAACGGTGACGCCCGCGAGGCTGTCATCGGTTCATCGGGCAACAGGAAGGAAGACCCGGCAATGGAAGATTCCGACGAATTGCTGCTGACAGTGTGGCGAGCAAATCTGGTGCTGTTGACCCGCGAGGTCGGTGCCGCGAACCGGCTCGCGCGCATGATGACGTTCTCCGTGAGCTATCTGAAGCTGATGCTCGCGGGCCAGCGCGAATTCAGCGAGGAATTCGTGCGCGGCGTCGAGGCGGTCACCGGCTTGCCGGTCGGCTGGATGGACGTGCCGCACACCGCGCACGAGGTTCCGGCCAATGCGCGCGAGGCGATCGACAACGAGCAGCCGCTTGCGCGCTTTCGCGGCACCGCGCATCCGGTGCGCAAGAAGGCGGTGCTGCGGCCCGAGCCGATTTTCGGCCAGTCGGGACCGGCGCGGCGCGGCGAGGAAGAAACGCTCGACGCCGAAGCTAACCGGCGTCACGCGCATTTTCGCAAGGTGCGCGAACTCGCGACGCAGGAGGTGCGGCGTTTCGAGCGGCATCTGCTGCATGCGCCGGTGGAACTCGCGTCGATGCGCGCGAAGGTCGAGGACGTGATCGCCGCGGCCGATCTCGACGACCGCATCGTGGCCGACCTCGCGGGGCGGCTCGAACAGATCGACAAGCATCGCCACATGCTGCTCAGGCATGTCGAGAAGCTGCAGGCATTGTTAAGCCAGCTTGCCGGCGGGGAGTGAAGTAGCTGCCGCCGCCGGGGCCGACACCGGAGCCACCCGCGCGGCGCGGCGCCGCGCGTGGAACTCGGCTTCGAGCCGCCACGTCACGCCGTCCGCTTCGAGCGCGACGCCGGTCCAGCGGAATGAATCGCGCGTGATGTCGGTGAAGTTCCAGCGGATGGGCGTACCGTCCGCATGCCGGCCGATCTGCACCAGATCGGCGCCGATGCGCCGGCCGGTCAGCTCGTCGTGCTGGCCGGTGCGCGGATTCACGTAGGTCACGCGCCAGAGCCGCGCCAGCGGATCCCACACGCGCAGCGTCGTGCCGTACATCGCGTCGCTGCTGTCGCGTTGTGGCCGCATGATCCATACGTCCTGCACCGCGCGGCCTTCCAGTATCCAGCCGAAATGAATCTCGCCGCGCCGCGGCGCGCTGCGCAGGTCGGCGCGATAGTGCATGACGTCCATGTCCCAACTGCCGATCAGCCAGCCGTACAGATCGTCGCCGGCGCTGATGTCGGCGGCGCGCGCGGGGGCGCTCAGCGTGGCGAGAAAATCGTTCGCAAGGTCGTTTTCGAGTCTGTCCATGTTGCTTGCTCCGTCAGGCAAATGCCGGTGAAATGTCGATCAGGTGTCGCGCGTGTTTCGACGCCGCGGCACCGGAGCCGGCGCGAAACGCGCCGGCCGCCGATGTGCTACAACCACGATACGGATCCGGCCGGAGTGCATCTTGGGGAAAATTGCCGTCACGTTGCAGCAGGCACTGGCGCGGCGCGAGCGGGAAGGCGCGCGCGGCGGGGTCGCGTCGCGCGTGCTCGCCGAAGGCGGCGGCTGGAACGTCGCCGATCTGCTGTGCACGTTCGGCCCGCGCGATCCGTCGTTCGAGGAGTGGCATGACGGCGTGCGCATCGCGATGGTGGTGGCCGGCTCGTTCGACTATCGCGCGGCGCCAGGCCGTGAACTGCTGACGCCGGGCGCGCTGCTGCTCGGCAATACCGGCGAGTGCTTCGAGTGCGGCCATCGGCACGGTCCCGGCGATCGCTGCATCTCGTTTCGCTATGCGCCTGAGTATTTCGAGCGTCTCGCCGCCGACGCGGGGTTCGCGGGCGGTCAACTGAATTTCCGGCACGCGAGCGTGCCGGCGCTGCGCAAGCTGTCGCCGCTGATCGCGCGAGCCTGCGCGGGAGCGGCCGACACGCGCGGTGAGGACGGTGAACGCGGAACGAGCGGAACGACCGTACGCCGGACCGCGTGGAACGAACTCGCCGTCGAGCTGGCCGCCGCGACGCTCGATGCGGCCGGCACGTTGAAACGCCAGGCGGCGCCCGCGAGCGCGACGGCCCGCTCGCGCGTCGCGCAGATCGTGCGCCTGATAGACGACACGCCGGGCGCGCCGCACACGCTGACGAATCTCGCGGTCGCCGCCGGCGTGAGCGACTTCTACTTTCTGCGCACGTTCCAGCAGGTGACCGGCGTGACGCCGCATCAATACCTGTTGCGCGCGCGCTTGCGGGCCGCCGCGCTGCGGCTGCGCGGTGGCGGCGAGAGGATCGTCGATATCGCGCTCGATTGCGGCTTCAACGATCTGTCCAATTTCAACCACGCGTTTCGCGTGGAGTTTGGCGCGAGTCCGCGCACCTGGCGCGTGCGGGGCGGGGCGCTTCGTTCATGACGCGCGCTCGCGCGTTCGTTGGCTTCAATGCAGCACTCGCGCGGGGCGCGCGCGTTGTCGCGCGGTTGGCGGTGGCATCGGCGGCGGGATGGGCGGCATTATCCGCGGCATCGTTGGCCGCATGCTTCGTCGCATTCCCCACGTCCGCGGCCGCAGAAGAAATCGCCACCTCCGGCGACGAACCCGCGCCCTCGACGATCGAGCGCGACGTCCATCTCTTCGTGATCCAGAAGGACGGCTCCGTCGAAGAACACGACGACACCGTGCTGCGCGCCGACACGGCGAGCGGCGTCGACGACATCGCGCAGCGCTACGTATGGTTCAACAAGGACATCGAGCAGGTGCAGTTGCTGGCCACCGAAACGATCGACCCGGACGGCACCGCGCACCCGGTCGGTCCCGAGGCGATTCGCGACGTGCAGGAGCCGCGCTCGGCCGGCGCGCCGAGTTTCGAGGACGGCGTGTTGCGCACCGTGATCTTTCCCGGCGTCGAGCGCGGCTCGCGCGTGCATCTCGCGTTTCGCAAGACCCGCGCGAGGCCGTTGCAGGCCGGCACGTTCGCGTATCTGGTCGAGCCGTCGCGCGACCCCGTCGAGCTGCAGCGGCTGATCTTCGATCTGCCCGCCGACGTGCCGCTGTATGCCGACGCGCGCGGCTATGACGCGCTGCCGCCGGTCACCGCGAACGGTCGCACCCGCTATGAGTTCGACTACCGGCACGGTCCGTATGCGCGGCTCGAAGCGGGCGCGGTCGGCTACGCGAACTGGGGCGACCGGCTGATGGTGTCGACGGTGCCGGACTTCGCGAGCTTCGCCGCGCGTTATCGCGGACCCGCCGGCAACGACGCGACGCGCGACGATCCCGCGATCGTCCGTCTCGCGCAGGGCCTGACGGCAGGGCTCACCGATCCGCGCGCGAAAGCCCGCGTGCTGTACGACTGGATGCGTCTGAACATCCGCTACGTCGCGCTCTTTCTCGGCGAGACGGCGGCGATTCCGCACAAGGCCGCCGATATCCTGCGTAACCGCTATGGCGACTGCAAGGACCACGTCGCGCTTTACGGCGCGCTGCTCGCCGCGGTCGGCATCCGCAGCGAGCCGGTGCTGCTTAATCTCGGACCGTACTACAGTCTGCCGGCGGTGCCCGGCTACGGCACCAGCGCGATCAATCACGCGATCATCTGGATTCCCGGGCTGTCGCAGTTCGCGGATACGACCGCGGGCGGCACCGAATTCGGCTATCTGCCGGCCGGCGTGATGGACCGGCCGGTACTGCTCGTCGATGAAGGCGTGCTCGCGCGCACGCCGGCCACGCAGGCGCGCGAGCGCAGCGCGCGCCTGCAGATCGATATCGACGACGACGGCGCCGCGAATTACGCGTACCGCGTCGAGGACGCGGGCTATACCGCCGAGATCGAACGCAATACGTTCCGGCGCGCGACGCGGCAGCGCGCGCAGCAGATCGCGGCGAGCCGTCTGCTGCAGACGGGGCTGCATGGCAGCGCGCAGTTGCAGACCGACGACGTCGCCGTAACGGGCGGACCATTCGCGACGTCGATGCAGGGCCGCGTGCCGCATCTGTTCTGGCGCGACGGCACGACGGCGGTGCCGGCGTTGACGAGCCTGTCGGGCGGGATGAGCTCGCAGGTCGAGGCATGGCTCGCCGAGCCGGTCAGGACGCAGCCGTGGGCGTGCATCGGCGGCGAGTTCGACGAGACGCTGGAAATGACGTTGCCGCGCTTCGCGCGCGTGACGGATCTGCCGGCCGACAGCACGGTCGACGATCCGATGCTCGCGTTTTCGTCGCGCTACGTATTCGATCCGGCGACGCGGACCTTGCAGGTGACGCGGCACCTGCGCGCCGCGTTCGGCCATCAGATGTGTTCCGCCGACGAATTCGCGGCGCTTCGCGATGACCTCGTGCGCATCGAGCGCGATCTCGATGCCGAGGTGGTCGTGAGGGCGCAGGCGCAATAGCGGCGCCGTAGCCCTGCATCGGCCCCACATGGGTCCGATGCCGTGCAGGGCGCGCTGTGGCGCGAGCGGATGGATACGACTGAGGCGATTACGAGCCGCTCTTCGTGACGATCGGCACCCACGCGCCGTTCTTCACCTGATACAGCGTCGATGCGCCGCTCTTCAGCGCGCCGGTGCTGTCGAACGAGATCTTGCCGGTCACGCCGTCGTAGTCGATGGCCTTCAGCACCGGACGGTACACGGCCGGCGAAGAGGACTTCGCCTTCTCCATTGCCTTGATCGCGACCCACGCGCCGTCATAGCCGAACGGCGCGTAAGACAGGATATCGACGCCGAACTGCTTCTTGAACTTCGCGGAAAACTCCTTGCCGCCCGGCAGTTGCGCGAGCGGACGGCCGTACTCCCAGGCCATCACGCCGTCGGCCGCGTCGCCCGCGAGCTTGATGAAGTCCTCGTCCATCACGCCGCCGCCGCCGACCAGTTGCGCGTTCAGGCCGAGCTGCTTCATGCGTCGCGCGAAGCCGGCCGCCTGGCTGTCGAGTCCGCCGAAGAACACGAGATCCGCATTTGCGCCCTTGAACTTGGTGATCTGCGTGCTGAAGTCGACCGCGTGGTTGTCGGTATAGTCGCGCGCGACGATCGTGCCGCCGTGCGCCTTCACCGCCTTCTCGAACTCGTCGGCCTCGCCCTGGCCGAATGCGGTGCGGTCGTCGATGATCGCGATGCGCCTGGCCTTCGTCACGTCGACCGCGTATGCGCCCGCGTTGCCGGCGTTCTGCGCGTCGGTCGAAATCACCATGAAGGCGTTCGCGAAGCCGCGGCCGGTGATGACCGGATTCGTCGCGGCCGGGTCGAGCATCGGAATGCCGGCCTGTTCGTAGACCTGCGAGGCCGGAATCGTCGTGCCCGAGTTGAAGTGGCCGACCACCACCGCGACACCCGAGTCGACCAGCTTCTGCGCGGCCTGCACGCCGATGCGCGGGTCGGCCTGGTCGTCCTGGGAGACGATTTCGAAGTGCGCGACCTTGTCGCCGATCTTGATCTTCTGCGCATTGGCTTCGTCGATCGCGAGCCGCACGCCGTTTTCCAGGTCCTTGCCGTAGCCGGCGTTGGCGCCCGTCAACGGCGCGGCAAAGCCGATCTTGACCGGCAGGTCGTCGGCGAAACTGGCGAGCGGAGCGATGGCGAACATGGCGCCAGCGAGCATGGCGATGGGTTTGAGCGTGTTGTAAATACTCATGGTCTCTCCTGGCATCGACGGTGTGATGAAAGCGGCAAGACAGCAACGCGATACGGCACGGCGAGCCGAAGCAACGCCTTGCGTATCGAAAGACTACGAACGATCGGTCGCCGCTCACAATGCTGGAATACGCTCAGTGGCGTTGTGCTTCGCAGCGTGTTCGGGCGATCAATCTGACGCGAATATAGGAAGCCAATTTGCGGTCGTCTTGGCAGTTCGTGGCGTTTTGGGTGCGCATTTCGGCACAGGCCGCGATACGTGCATCGCGTGCACAGAGAGCGTGCGTATGGGGTACAGGCTGGCTTGCCGCGAAAGACTCCGCATAGGGTGCGGATTGCGGCATATGCTTAAGAAGCCGGCGCGAGCGCGCCGGCCGGGGATGTCGCGTGCGTGCTTACCGCTCGCCTTGCTGGCGCAGCAGTTCTTCACGCAGACGCAGCAGCGGTGCCTTCGTGTCTTCGTCGGCCCACGTGTCGAGGTCGTCGATCGCGCGCTGGCAGCCGTCGAGCACGATGTCGAGATCGACCGGCACGCCGTTGTTCAGCGCGAATCCGATCGTTTCCGCAAACTGCTGGCACTCGTCCTCGCCGTACGAGATGTCGAGATTGTCCGCGATGATTGCGGCGATGTTGCTGCGCGCCTTGTCGTCGGGCGTCACCATGTCGACGATGCCGCTCGCGACGGCCGGCGAGTAGTAGAGCGCGATGTCGAGCCACTGCGCGGGATCGAAGTCGGGCTGGTCGAACTGGTTCTCGAAGAGCTCGATGGCTTCCTGCTCGTGCGCTTCGTCCGCGTCGACGCTGATGCACAACTGTTCAAAATATTCTTCCCGCTCGCTGCGGATATGACCGTCCATCGATGCCTCGTCTGCTGAATGCCGGATGCCTGAAAAATGCGGTGGAGAAGGGGCTTGCGCCTGCTGTCCACGCGGCACGCATTATAGGGCGGCGCCGGCGAGGCCGTGGCAGGCCCGGCATGCGGTGGCGAATCAACGAGACGGCACGCAACGCGCCTAAGCCGTATCCGCAACCCACGCATCGAACCACTCGTGCGGCTGCGCGATTTCGTTCTGCATCGCGACTAGTTCGAGTTCGTAACGGCCGGCCTGCCAGGTCGCCTTGACCACCGCGTTCACCGCGGCGAGCGTGTGCTCGAACGCCGAGCGGATCGAATCACCGAGCAGCGTGCGCGCGACGAACACCGCGCTGGTCAGATCGCCGACGCCGACCGGCTGCCGCGCGAACGGATAGAGCGGCCGCTGTCCCATCCACGCCTCGCGCTCGGTGACGACGAGCATGTTGAAACGGTCGGCGGGGCTGTTGCGATCGAGCAGATGCTTGACGAGCACGAGCTTCGGCCCGCGCGCGAGCACTTCGCGGCAGGCGGTCACGGCTTCTTCCAGCGTCTCGATCTCGCGGCCGACGAGGCGTTGCAATTCGGGGTGATTCGGCGCGATCGCGTCGGCCACTTCCGGCATCTCGCGCACGAGGAATTCCTGGATGCCCGGCTCGACGTTGCAACCGCCCGCGGCGCCCATCACCGGGTCGCAGAAGTACCACGCGCGCGGATTGACCGCCTTCACGGCCTTGACGATTTCGATCACCGCCCGCGCCTGCTCCGGTGTGCCGAGATAGCCCGAAAGCACGGCATCGCAGCGCGGCAGCATGCCGATCGCGCCGATCCCCTCGACGAGTTCTTCCATCTGCGATGCGTCGATCGCGCTGCCGCTCCAGTGCCCGTACTGCGTGTGATTCGAGAACTGCACGGTGTTGAGCGGCCAGACGTTGACGCCGAGCCGGCACATCGGAAACACGGCCGCGCTGTTGCCGGCGTGACCGAACACGACATGGGACTGGATGCTCAAAACGTTTTTCGTCATGGTAAGGCTCGCGCAACCGGTCGGGCGCGGTCAGGGAAACGGGAAGGGGGTGCCGCGCGGGCGGGGCGAGGGTCCCGGCGCCGCGCGGCGGACATGCCTGATCCGGATGGCGCAGGAAAAGTGCCTGCCCCGCACCGTCACGCGTTGCATCGTCAGTGAGTCAGCAAACAATACAGGAGTTTGCCGGATGCGAGTCGATCCGCCCCCATTGGTGTTGCGCCGAACCATCAAAAGTCATTCAATCTTTACGGAACCTGACAATCCCGCGCGCTGCCGCTGCTTCAGACGAGCTCGCGGTACAGCGCGAGATAGCGTTCGGCCGACGCGCCCCAGCCGAAGTCCTGGCGCATCGCGCGCCGTTGCGCCGCCTTCCATTCGGTGCGGCGCGCGTAGAGCGCGAACGCGCGCCGGATCGCCGACGCCAGTCCCTTCGGCTCGAAGCGTTCGAACACGAAGCCGGTCGCGAGATCGTCGGCGAGATTTTCGAGCGACGCGTCGGCGACCGTATCCGCGAGACCGCCGACGCAATGCACGAGCGGCAGCGACCCGTACGCGAGCGCGTAGAGCTGCGTGAGGCCGCAGGGCTCGAAGCGCGACGGCACCGCGACCACGTCGCTGCCCGCGATGATCGTATGCGCGAGCGTTTCGTCGAAGCCGAGCTCGACCGCGACCGATTCCGGGTGCGCCTGCGCGACCATCCTGAGGCCGGTCTCGAGCGCCGGATCGCCGCTGCCGAACACGACCAGTTGGCCGCCGCGCCTGACGATCTCGGGCACCGCGCCGAGCAGCAGATCGAGGCCTTTCTGTTCGGTCAGGCGGCTCACGACGCCGAACAGCAGCGCGTCGCTTTTCTGCGCGAGGCCGAAGCGCTTTTGCAGCGCTTCCTTGCACGCGAGCTTGCCGGCGAGGCGCGACGCGCTGTAGTGCGTCGCCAGCAGTGCATCGGTGGCGGGATTCCACACCGTGTAGTCGACGCCGTTGAGGATCCCGCTCAGATCGTGCGCGCGATGCCGCAGCAGCGCGTCGAGCCCGCCGCCTTGCGCGAGCGTCTGGATTTCGCGCGCATAGGTCGGGCTGACGGTCGTGATGCGGTCGCTGTAGTAGAGCCCCGCCTTCAGGAACGACAGTTGTCCGTAGAACTCGACGCCGTGCATGCTGAAGAAATCGTCCGGCAGGCCGAGCAGGCCGAACTGATGCGCGGGAAAAATGCCCTGATACGCGAGGTTGTGAATCGTGAACACGCTGCGCGCGAGCGCGCGCCCCTGCTCGCGCTCGGCGGCTTTCAGATAGGCGGGCGCGAGCCCCGCATGCCAGTCGTGCGCGTGGATGATCTGCGGCGACCACGCCGGGTCGAGCTGCTGCGCGAGTTGCGCGGCGACCCAGCCGAGCAGCGCGAAACGCTGCGCGTTGTCGCCGTAGGGCACGTGCTCGTCGTTCAGATACGGGTTGCCGGGCCGGTCGTATAGCGCCGCCGCGCGGATCACGTAGACGGTCAGCCCGTTGGCGGGCAGCGTGCCGCGCTCGAGCGTCACGCCCGGCGTGTCGAAACGGCGTCCCAGCTGCGCGACCGGCTGCAGGTCGCGCAAGCCGGCGAGCACCGCCGGAAAGCCGGGCAGCAGCACCCGCACGTCGGCGCCGCGCTCGATCAGCGCGGACGGCAGCGCGCCCGCGACATCGGCGAGGCCGCCCGTTTTGAGGAGGGGATACAGCTCGCTTGCGACGTGCAGGGCGCGAATCGTCATAGGCCGGGTCTCTGTCGGGTTGGTTGGGGCTGCCGGGTGCCGGTGGCGCGCGGCGCGTTGCTGGCCGCGCCGGCTCACTGCTCATTGCCGCCGGCGCGGGCACAGGCACGGGCACGGCGCGCTACTTCTGCTGTTTGCGCAGCGCCTCTTCGGTGACGAGCACGACGCCGTCGTCGGTGCGATAGAAGCGCTCGGCGTCGCGCGCCGGGTCTTCGCCGATCACCGTGCCTTCGGGAATCGTGCAGCCGCGGTCGATCACCACCTTCTGCAGGCGGCAGCTCGCGCCGACCGTGACCTGCGGCAACAAGACTGCCTCATTGATATTACAGAACGAACTCACTTTCACGTTCGACGACAGCACCGAGCGCGCAATCTGCGAACCCGAGATCACACAGCCGCCGCATACGATCAGATTGTTGGCCGAGCCCTGCAAGCCCTTCATGTCGCGCACGAACTTCGCGGGCGGCAACTGCTCCTGGTACGTCCAGATCGGCCAGCTACGGTCGTACAGGTCGAGCGTCGGGATCGTCGACGCGAGGTCGAGGTTCGCGGCCCAGTACGCGTCGATCGTGCCGACGTCGCGCCAGTACGGCTCGACGTTCGGGTCCGACGACACGCACGACATGCTGAACGGATGCGCGATCGCGGAGCCCTGGGTGACGACGCGCGGCAGGATGTCCTTGCCGAAGTCGTGATCGGTGTCGATCGCGGCGATGTTTTCTTCGAGCAACGTGTACAGGTAGTCGGCGTCGAACACGTAGATGCCCATGCTCGCGAGCGCGGTGTCCGGACGGCCGGGCATCGCGGGCGGGTCGGCCGGCTTTTCGACGAAGCCGGTCACGCGGCGGTTTTCGTCGACCGCCATCACACCGAACGCGACCGCGTCCATGCGCGGCACCTCGATGCAGCCGACCGTGCAGTCGGCGCCGCTGTCCGCGTGATCGGCGATCATGCGCGTGTAATCCATCTTGTAGATGTGGTCGCCCGCCAGCACGACCACGTACTTCGGGCGGATCGAGCGGATGATGTCGAGGTTCTGGAACACGGCGTCGGCGGTGCCGCGGTACCAGTGCGCGCCTTCGACGCGCTGCTGCGCGGGCCACAGGTCGATGAACTCGCCCATCTCGCCGCGCAGGAAGCTCCAGCCGCGCTGCAGATGACGCAGCAGCGAATGCGCCTTGTACTGCGTGACGACCGCGATGCGGCGGATGCCCGAATTCAGGCAGTTGGAAAGCGCGAAGTCGATGATCCGGTATTTGCCGCCGAAGTGCACCGCTGGTTTCACGCGCTTGTTCGTGAGCGGCCCGAGGCGGGTGCCGCGTCCGCCGGCGAGGACGATCGCGAGGGTGGTGCGTTGTAAGTCGTTCAGCCGTGCCGGAGTATTCATGTTCGTCTCCTTTGTCGACCGGAGTTAGTGCTTCAGCACTTACTCCGGTCCCATGCAGTTTTATCGCGGTCGACCGGAGTTATTGCTTGGCGCTTGCTCCGGTCCCATGCAAGGCAGTTGCTGATTGGTATGTCCCGGATGATCTGGTCGTTTGCTCTCCACTGATGATTCGACGGGTGCCGCCAGACGGCCCCGCCACGTTGCGTTGCCGCGCCTTTGCCACACTTTTCCGTATCGCCGCCGCTATTTTCGCGGGCCTGTCAGCTAGTTCTAGCACCGATTGGACACAAGCGAATAGGGTTTATTCAACAGACCCCGCACCGGACCACCTTCGCACGATCGGCTCCCGCCGCGCATCGCTCCGTGCGGCGAGACACATAGGGTGCGAGATCGCGCGTGTGAATCGAGCGCAAGCCGGGTGCAAACACGAGGCAATCCGCCAGCAAGCAATACGCATGCCACATTGCGGTGCGCCACGTGCGATGCTCGATCGGCGGCGCAATCCGGCGGCGCGTCGTAGAATCGTTGGCTCCCGGCAGGAGGAATGGGCGCCGGCCGCTGGCCGTCGCGACCGGCATCCGTTTCTCGTACGTTCACTGTTGTGTTTTTCAGAAAATCCCGATGAGCCTTCGCCGCCCAGCCCTGCTTGCCCTGTCGAGTGTCTGCACTGCTGTCGCGGTGTCCATGATGTCCGGTGCTTATGCCGCCACGCCGGCCAGCCCGATCGCCCCGAACGCCGCGGCCTCCGCCGTCGAGGATCCGGGCCCGGCCTACGGTCCGGAACTGCAAGGCTTCAACTATCCGTTGCCGGTCGAGCGTTTCGAGTTCACGTCGCAGGGCGTGCAGTTGCACATGGCCTACATGGACGTCAAACCGGCGCATCCGAACGGCCGCGCCGTCGTGTTGCTGCACGGCAAGAACTTCTGCTCGGCGACGTGGGACGCGACGATTCGCCGGTTGAGCGACGTCGGCTACCGCGTGATCGCGCCGGACCAGATCGGCTTCTGCAAATCGAGCAAGCCCGAGCACTACCAGTACAGCTTCCAGCAGCTCGCGCGCAACACGCGCGCGCTGCTCGAATCGATCGGCGTGAACGACGTGACGGTGGTCGGCCATTCGACCGGCGGCATGCTCGCGATCCGCTATGCGCTGATGTATCCGCACGAAACGCGGCAACTGGTGCTCGTGAACCCGATCGGGCTCGAGGACTGGAAGGCGAAGGGCGTACCGTCGCTGTCGGTGGACCAGTGGTATCAGCGCGAATTGAAGACGACGGCCGACGGCATCCGCCGCTACGAGCAGAACACCTACTACGCGGGCCAGTGGCGTGCCGACTACGAGCCGTGGGTGCAGATGCTCGCGGGCATGTATCGCGGGCCGGGCAAGCAGATCGTCGCGTGGAATTCCGCGCTGCTGTACGACATGATTTACACGCAGCCTGTCGTTTATGAACTCGGCCAGTTGCAGATGCCCACGCTGCTGCTGATCGGCCAGAAGGACACGACCGCGATCGGCAAGGACGCGGCGCCGCCCGCCGTGCGCGCGAAGCTCGGCCATTACCCGGAACTGGGCCGCGCGGCCGCGAAGGCGATTCCGCATGCGACGCTGGTCGAATTCGCGGGGCTCGGGCACGCGCCGCAGATGCAGGATCCGGATGCATTTCATAAGGCGCTGCTCGATGGGCTGGCGGCGGTGCCGGCTAATCGCTGAGCGTTCGAACGGTTTTTGGTCCTGCTACAGCATGCTTGTGCGAATGACTGCGAGGGGGCGTAAGCAGGTGAGACGGTCGTTTGTGCGCGGCCCCCTGGGATTTGCTACAGCTACTGCGAGGCAATCCACCAGGTCGTTCCCGACGAGTCTTGAACTCCACCACGCAAATCGTCATCCTCCCGCTTTCGCTGCGGCTCCTGGACGACAGTCGCGCCGGCCGCGACAGCACGATCGAAGGCAGCCATGGCATCCGGCACATAGAGATGGATATGCGGCGCGGTTGAGCGAGCCGCTGTAGCGCTCCCACCAATCATCAATATGCTGTCATCGATCCTGACCTCTGCGTGCATCAGCGAGCCATCTGGTCGATCAAAGCGGCGCATGAGCACCCCGCCGAACACCTGTTCGACAAACCCGATCAGCGCTTCCCCGTCGGAACAGATAAGGTACGGGCTCATCGATGGATAGTTTTCAGGTTTCCACGTCATCGTCACCTCTCCCGACAGTTGCGCGGCGATCGCGTCAAATGCCAAGACTAAGACGATGAGAACTCGATGACAATGGCAGGTGGACCTCTGACTCCCGGTAATCGAAGATCGAATTTCTTCGAGTCCGGCAGGAAGGGTTCATGAGCTCGTATATCAGCTATCAGCGGCGGGTGCTCACACCGGCTTCCTGTTCACAATGCTCACGGCCGAGCGACCCGGCGGCGCATTTCCCGTCGTGTTTGTTACTGATATCACTTATTCCCTGCCAGCAACTCCTCGCGCACCTCAGCGCCAATCTCGAACGAGCGCAGCCGCGCGTTGTGATCGTAGATCTGCGCGGTCAGCATCAATTCGTTCGCGCCGGTCTGCTCGATGATCGATTGCAGCCCTTCGCGCACCGTGTCGCGATCGCCGAGCACCGTGTACGCGAGCGCGTGCGAGACGTTGTTCAGCTCCATCTCCGACGCATCGAGCCGTTCGACCGGCGGCTGCAACTGCCCTGGCGTGCCGCGCCGCAGATTGATGAACTGCTGCTGCAGCGACGTGAAAAGACCCACGGCTTCATCGTGGGTGTCGGCCGCGAACAGATTGACGCCGACCATCGCATACGGCCTGTCGAGTGTCGCCGACGGCCGGAACTGCGCGCGATACACCTGCAACGCGGTCATCAGGTAGTCGGGCGCGAAGTGCGACGCGAACGCGAACGGCAGCCCGAGCGCCGCGGCCAACTGCGCGCTGTACAGCGACGAGCCGAGCAGCCACAGCGGGACGCGCAGGCCCGCGCCCGGCACCGCGCGAATGCGCTGACCCGCGACCGGATCGGCGAAGTAGCGTTGCAGCTCGACGACGTCATCGGGAAAGGTTTCGGCGCTCGCCTGCAGATCGCGGCGCAGCGCGCGGGCGGTGGTCTGATCGGTGCCGGGCGCGCGGCCGAGGCCGAGATCGATCCGGCCGGGGTAGAGCGACGCGAGCGTGCCGAACTGTTCGGCAATCACGAGCGGCGCATGGTTCGGCAGCATGATGCCGCCGGAGCCGACGCGAATCGTCTTCGTGCCGCCCGCCACGTAGCCGATCACGACCGAGGTCGCCGCGCTCGCGATGCCGGGCATGTTGTGATGCTCGGCGAGCCAGTAGCGCTTGTAGTTCAACTTTTCCGCGTGCCGCGCGAGTTCGAGCGTGTTCCTGAATGCGTCCGCCGGCGTGGCGCCCGCGGTGACCGGCGAGAGATCGAGGACCGAAAAGGGGATCATTGTGTGCATGGCTGTGGGCGGCGCTTTCGCGCGATGGGGCATTGTGGCAAAGCGCGCATTTTTCTGCTGACGGCGCGGCGATGTCCACGTCGGCGAAAGGGTCTGTCGGGGCTGCGCGGCCTTCGCGTGCGCCGCGGCGCGTGGCGCGGAAATTGCGCATGCGTAGCGTGTTCGTGCGTCGGCACTTTCCATTCACCGTATCGGCGTATAAGAAGTGCAATGAGAGGCATGCAAGCGGAACAAAACAGCGGGAACAATGCAATGAGCGACCGTGCGCCGAGCGGCATTCGAGTGTACGGTGGAAGCATCGGTGCGGTGACGCGACGTGTTGCCGAATATCTGGAAATGTTGTGAAGGAGTCTCCGATCCCATGAATGTCGTCAAAGAGTTTCGTACCCGATCATTCGAATATGTGTGCCACGCATTGCTCGACCGCGCGGAGATCGCGCTCGTCGACGTGCGTGAGGAAGCGCCGCACGCGCGCAGTCATCCGTTGTTCGCCGCCAATCTGCCGTTCTCGCGGCTCGAACTCGACGCGCCGTGGCTGCTGCCGCGCCCGGCGGTGCCGATCGTCGTGTTCGACAACGGTGAAGGTCTCGCCGGGCGCGCGGCCAGGCGTCTGACAGAACTCGGCTATAGCGATGTCGCGTTGCTTGAAGGCGGTCTGCAAGGTTGGCGTGAAGCGGGCGGCGAGCTGTTCAAGGACGTCAACGTGCCGAGCAAGGCGTTCGGCGAACTCGTGGATAGCGTGCGCCATACGCCGTCGCTGTCCGCGTACGAGGTGCAGGCACTGCTCGATCGCGAGGCCGACGTCGTCGTGCTCGACGCGCGCCGCTTCGAAGAATTCCAGACGATGAACATTCCCGGCAGCATCAGCGTGCCGGGCGCGGAACTGGTGCTGCGCGCGCGGCAGCTCGCGCCGGACCCGGCCACGCGCATCATCGTCAATTGCGCGGGACGCACGCGCAGCATCATCGGCGCGCAGTCGCTGATCAATGCGGGTGTGCCCAATCCGGTTGCGGCGCTGCGCAACGGCACGATGGGCTGGACCCTCGCCGGCCAGCCGCTTGCGCACGGCAGCACGCGGCGCTTCGAAGGCGCGGTCGACGACGCCTTGCGGCTGGCCGCCGCCGCTGGCGCGCGCGCGGTCGCGGATCGCGCGCGCGTGGGCCGTACGTCGCGCGACGAGGCGCGCCGCTGGGCCGACGAAGAGGTGCGCACCGTGTATCGCTTCGACGTGCGCACCCCGGAGGAATACGAGGCGGGTCATGTGCCCGGTTTTCGCAGCGCGCCGGGCGGCCAGCTCGTGCAGGAAACCGATATGTTCGCGCCGGTGCGCGGCGCGCGCGTGATTCTCGCCGACAGCGACGGCGTGCGCGCGAACATGAGCGCGTCGTGGCTCGCGCAGATGAACGTCGAGGTGTACGTGGTCGATGGTCTGACGGCCGCGGATTTCGCCGAGAAAGGGACGGCGCCGCTCGCGCGCCATGCGATCGCGCCGCCCGAGGTCGACGAAATCGAGCCGTTCGGGCTTGCCGCGCTGCTGCAGTCGCCGGGCACCGTGGTGCTCGATTTCACGCACAGTGCGAACTACGTGAAGCGGCACATTCCGGGCGCGTGGTTCGTGATCCGCAGCCAGCTCGACGACGCGTTGCGCACGCTGCCCGATGCGAAGCGCTATGTGGTGACGTGCGGCAGCAGCGTGCTGGCGCGCTTCGTCGCGCCGGAACTGGCGGCGTCGAGCGGCCGGCCGGTGCAGGTGTTGCGCGGCGGCACCCTCGCGTGGATCGGCGCCGGCCTGCCGGTGGAGGCGGGCGGCACGCGCATGGCGTCGCCGCGGATCGACCATTACCAGCGTCCCTATGAAGGCACCGACAACGGGCGCGAAGCAATGAGCGCGTATCTGGAGTGGGAGCATGGGCTCGTCGCGCAGCTCGCGCGCGACGGCACGCATGGGTTTCGTGTGATCTGAATGAGCCGGCGGCCCGCGCGAATCATCTGCCGATTCGGTGTAAACGCGCTCTCGTCCAAAGCGTCCAATGCGTTTAGATTAGCGGCATCTGGAAGGCTTATCGAGGGACCAGGGCGGCCACACAAGGCAGCGGTCTGTCATTCCGGCGATGGCGCAAGGTGAGCAGCCAAGGTTGCTCATCGCTTCGCCGGGAACAGACCGCTGCGCGTCGTCCGCGGTGCTTCGCGCGAGGCGGCCCACGAGCCGCCGTCACTTCCGGTTGACCGTATCGACCGAGCTGGCGACGCATTGCACTGCGTCGCCTTTTTGCTTCCGGCTGCCTTGTTTCCGGCTTTCTGTGTCCCATGGCGCGGTGGCGCGCCGCTTCGTCCGTCGCCGATCCGTCGCATTGATCCGCGTCGCATTCATCCGTTTTTTCCCCGTCCCGTGCGGACTGCGCGCAACACCTTGCGTGCGCGGCCGCACCCGTAGTCCGGCTGTGTCTCGCGGTTTTCCGCATGCGCGGTTATGCTTGTAGTACACACTACAGACCGGTCACGCGCGCAAGTACCGCATTCCCGCGTGTACAGCACGTACCGCGCGCATCCGGACAGGAAACCGCCGTGAGCCTCAAACCGCTTGGTGTCGTACTGCTGGCAGCGTGCTTCGCGCTGACCGGCTGCGACCAGCAGCAGAGCGATCAAGCCGTGCAAAAACTCAAGGACTTCTTCAACGCCGTCAAGCCGGACGCGATGCTGCTCAAGGGCATGACGCCGGGCGTCACGACCGAAGCGCAGATTCGCGCGCAGATGGGCAAGCCCGAAACCGAGCGCACCTTCACCGACGGCTCGAAGCGCTTCGAATATCCGCGTGGCCCGCAAGGCCTCAACACCTATATGGTCGACATCGATCGCGACGGCAAGCTGCAGGCGATCACGCAGGTGCTGACCGCCGCGAACTTCGCGAAGATCCGTGCGGGCATGAGCGAGGACGAAGTGCGCCGCCTGCTCGGCAAGCCCGGACAGATCGCGGTGTTTCCGCTGAAGCCGGAGACCGTGTGGAGCTGGAAGTGGCGCGAGGGCGGCGTGACCGAGGAAGGCATCTTCAACGTTCACTTCGACGCACATCAGAAGGTGTACACCACGTCGCGCTCGGACGTGATACGGGGGCGCTAGGCGGATTGAAAAGCGGATCGAAAAGCGCACCGCGAAGTCAGACGCGGAAGCGAACGAAAGAAGCAAACGAAAGCAGTGGACGAAAAAAAGCGGGGGTTAGCCATGATACGTCGACGTCGACATAGCCGGATCGGGCTGGTGTTGGGGGGCGGTGCCGCGCGCGGCTGGGCGCATATCGGCGCGATTCGCGCGCTGCACGACGCGGGCATCAAGCCCGACGTGGTGTGCGGCACGTCGATCGGCGCGCTGGTCGGCGCGGTCTACGCGAACGGCGATCTCGACTGGCTCGAGGAGTGGGTGTCGCGGCTCACGTGGCAGACGGTGGTGCGGCTGCTCGATCTGCGCATCTCGGGCGGCCTGCTCGGCGGGCGCAAGGTGATCCAGTTGTTCGCCGACAAATTCGCCGGCCGCTCGATCGCGCAACTGCACATGCCGTTCGCGGCGGTTGCGACCGAGCTCGATACCGGCCGCGAAATCTGGTTGCAGGACGGCAGCACGATCGACTCGGTGCGCGCGTCGATCGCGATTCCGGGCATTTTCACGCCGGTGTGGCACAACGGCGTGTGGCTCGTCGACGGCGGGCTCAGCAATCCGGTGCCGGTGTCGGTCGCGCGCGGCATGCGCGCGGACTGCGTGATCGCGATCGATCTGAACAACGACATTCTGAACGGCCGCGACTTCGGTGGCCCGGTCGTCGAAACACCCGCGCTCGATCCCAGCGCGCCGCGGCCCGTCGCGTTGCGCCGCAACGGCAAGCCCTGGCCGCGCTGGCTCGCGCCGGCCGAAGCGAGCGCGACCGACGACGTGCGCGTGCCGCCGAAGCCGAGTACGCACGTGCCGTCGATGCTCAGCTCGATCGCGCAAAGCATCGACATCATGCAGGTGCGGATCACGCGCAGCCGGCTCGCCGGGGAGCCCGCGGACATCCTGATCCAGCCGCGTCTGGGCGGCATGGGCATCTTCGATTTTCACCGCGCGGCGCCTGCCATCGAAGAAGGGCGCGCGGCGGTCGAATACATGCTGCCGGCGATCCGCGCGCGGCTCGCGCTCGATTGAGGTAGCGGCGGATACCCGAGCGGCGCCGGCCGACCGGCCGATGCGTGTCTCTATTGCAGCAGTGCCGCGAGCTCGGGTGGCGCGCCTTCGAACGCGAACGGATTGAGGAACTGGCGCCGCCACATCAGCTCGCGATCGACCTCGCTCAACTGCGCGTCGGCGCACACCGCGTCCCAGCGCTCGAGAATCACCTCGATCTGGTGCCACGCGAGCGCGATGGCTTCGTCACGCGACAGCAGAAAGAGCGGCGCCGCCTTCAGACATATGTCGACGCGGCTGAAGCGCTCGTTGCCGACGATCAGCATCGCCTGGGTCGCTTCGTTGCCCGCGCGCGCCTGCGGACAGATGTCGTACGCGGGCGTGAGCGTCAGCTCGCGGCCGTTCCAGTAGGCGGCGTGATTGCGCGCGTGATCGTCGGTGTTGCCGCACAGCACGTTGAACAGCAGCCGCGCGAACAGCTCCTTCGCCGTCGCGCCCGGATGCGTGAAGCGATGGCGGATCAGCGTCGCGAATTCCTCGTAGCTCGCGTAGCGCGCCATCATTTCGTCGAGTTCGAACAGCGTCAGCGCCGACACCATCGCGCGGCGCTGCCAGCCATGCTGCGCGCGCACGCGGTCGAACCGCTCGATCAGCAGCACGTCCTTGCCGCCGACGTGTTCGAGCCGCACCGGCGCGGCATGGATGCCGACCTCGGCGGCAAGGCGCATGGCGATGTATTCGGCCTTCACGACGCCGTAGACATCGCTTTGAGACGAAAACTTCGCGATGTATTTGCGCTCGTGCGTCGTGATCATCGCCTTCGGGCGCGCGCCGCCGATCGAGCTGCCGTGAAAGAGCGCGCGCTCGAGGTCGGGGCTGAGCTTCACGCCGCGCTCGATGCTCGCCACCGCGCTTTGCAGATCGCCGAGCGACGCGGGCGCCGTTTCGTGCGGCACGCGCGGCACGTATTCGGTGGGCGACAACTGGAAGTCGAGCGCGCCGATGCGATCCGAGCCGGATTCGAGCAGATAGGTCATTTCGTCGAGCTCGCCGGTGTCGATCTGCGCGCCGCGCGTGCCGAGCTTGCGATTGATGATCACGCGCCGCCCCCACGCATCCGGCGCCGCGTCGCGGATGCAGCCGGGCATCGTCAGGCCGTTGAGAAGCGGCAGGGTGCCGCGGCGCAGCGGCAGTTCCGGATCGTAGAGCGGGATCGCGTTGTCGCGCGCAAGATAGCTCTGGCCGTAGTTGAACAGCATCTGCCCGCCGGCCATGACGACGCGTCCGGCCACTACCGGCTCGGTCGCGCCGGGCAGCCAGGTCCACACGAAGGCTTCGTCGTGGGTGGCATCAGAAATCATCGCGGGTTTCCGGGCGAGGCGCGCGCACGGCGCGCGGCAGCAGCGTCAGCACCTCGGCGTTGGCGCGCAGCGCGGCGCTGAGGGCCGACGTGTCGGCATCGAAGAGCCGCACGCCGACGACCGCGGCGGCTTCGAAAACCGCTCCGATCGAGCAGCGCGGATCGCCTTTTTCGATCCGCTGCACGAGGCTGCGCGACAGCCCCGCGCGCTCGGCGAGCTGTGCCGCGGTGATCCTGCGTTCGAGCCGCGCGCGGCGGATCAACTGGCCGAGCAGGCGCGCGGCGTCCAGACTGTAGCGCGAGGCGGCACGGGTGGTGGGAGTGGACATGAAAGCTCGAATGGTTCATATATGAGTCATGAAGGGCCTTCCTGACTCATTTGTGAATCATTATGGCGCCTGGTTGATCAAAAAACAATCAATGACTCATATATAAGTCATAAAGGCCCTCTGCGACTCATATACGAGTCATTTCTCGCTTTGCCGCGCTGAACTCCTGTTGCATCCGGGCTCACGCGGATGTATCGAAAAAGCGACCCGAAACTTGCTAAATCGCGGCACGCGTGGCCGGCCACGCCGCGCATTACAAAAACATATTCCTTGTGAAACCAAGCACTCCGGGCGCGGCGCCGCGTCGAACCGCGCGATGTTGCGTCGCAACAAGACGTGGCCCCTCTATTTGAGAAATTGATTTCAGCTTGCGAGACTCCGCGCCATGCCGGATCAGCGGGCAGGGCCGTCAGGCCGCCGCCGTCCGCGCGATTTCAACGAACCTGGATGGAGACACGCGTGTTCCTGTACGGCTATGGTCCGGTGCTGCTCGCCGGCACGATCCAGACGATCGAGCTGTCCGTTCTGTCGCTGGCGGCCGCCGTGCTGCTCGGCCTCGCGGGCGCGGCGGCGAAGCTCTCGCTCAATCGCCCGTTGCGGGCCATCGCGACCGGCTACACCACGCTGATCCGCTCGGTGCCCGATCTCGTGCTGATGCTGCTGCTGTTCTACAGCATCCAGATCGCGGTCAACGACTTCACTGACGCGTTCGGCTGGGAGCAGTTCGACATCGATCCGTTCGTGGCCGGCGTGCTGACGCTCGGCTTCATCTACGGCGCGTATTTCACCGAAACCTTCCGCGGCGCGTTCCTCGCGGTGCCGCGCGGCCAGCTCGAAGCGGGCAGCGCCTACGGCATGAGCGGCGCGCGCGTGTTCACGCGCATCCTGTTTCCGCAGATGATGCGCTTCGCGCTGCCCGGCATCGGCAACAACTGGCAGGTGCTCGTGAAGGCCACCGCGCTGGTGTCGATCATCGGTCTCGCCGATGTGGTCAAGGCCGCGCAGGACGCGGGCAAGAGCACCTTCAACATGTTCTTCTTCATCCTGGTCGCCGCGCTGATCTATCTGGCGATCACCACGGTATCGAATCTCGCGCTGATCTGGCTGAACCGGCGCTATTCGATCGGCGTGCGGCACGCGGAGCTCTGAGCGACATGATCGACATTCTCAATCAGTTCTGGCGCGCGTACCTGTTCTGGGACGGTCAGCGTATGTCGGGTCTCGCGGTCACGCTGTGGCTGCTGGTCGCGTCGATCGCGATCGGCTTCGTCTGCTCGGTGCCGCTGGCGGTGGCGCGCGTGTCGAAGAAGCGCTGGCTCTCCACGCCGGTGCGTCTCTACACCTACGTGTTTCGCGGCACGCCGCTCTACGTGCAACTGCTGCTGATCTACACCGGCATGTACAGCCTCGCGTTCGTGCGTTCGCACAGTCTGCTCGACGCGTTCTTTCGCAGCGGCTTTCACTGCGCGATCCTCGCGTTCGCGTTGAACACCTGCGCGTACACGACCGAGATTTTCGCGGGTGCGATCCGTTCGACCTCGCACGGCGAAGTGGAGGCGGCGCGCGCCTACGGGATGAGCGGGTTCACGATGTACCGGCGCATTGTGATACCGTCCGCGCTGCGCCGCGCATTGCCGTTGTACAGTAACGAAGTGATCCTGATGCTGCACGCCACCACGGTCGCGTTCACCGCCACGGTGCCGGACATCCTGAAGGTGGCGCGCGACGCGAACTCGGCAACCTACCAGTCGTTCAACGCGTTCGGGCTCGCGGCGCTGATTTATCTCGTGGTGTCGTTCGCGCTGGTCGCGCTGTTCCGGCGCGCCGAGCGCCGCTGGCTCGCGTACCTCGCGGTGCGCACGCATTGAGCGTGTGTCGACACTATGGCGCCGGACGTCCGCGTATCGGCGCGGCGGCGTGCGCACCAGACTGATCCGTATTTTCACAGGCATAGGGAGAGCATCTTGCTCCATACCACTCAAACCGAAGCTTGCAAGCTCGCCGTACAGGACATCCACAAGCGCTACGGCGACAACGAAGTGCTCAAGGGCGTGTCGCTCAACGCGAACAAGGGCGACGTGATCAGCATCATCGGCGCGAGCGGCTCGGGCAAGAGCACCTTCCTGCGTTGCATCAACTTTCTCGAGCGGCCGAACGCCGGGCAGATCATCGTCGACGGCGAAGCGGTGAAGACGAAGGCCGATCGCGCCGGCAATCTCGAAGTAGCCGATCACAAGCAGTTGCAGCGCATCCGCACGAAGCTCGCGATGGTGTTCCAGCACTTCAACCTGTGGGCGCATATGAACGTGCTCGAGAACGTGGTCGAAGCGCCGATTCACGTGCTCGGTCTGAAGCGCAAGGATGCCGAGGACCGCGCGCGCGAATATCTGGAGAAGGTCGGGCTCGCGCCGCGCGTCGAGAAGCAGTACCCGTCGCATCTGTCGGGCGGGCAGCAGCAGCGCGTCGCGATTGCGCGCGCGCTCGCGATGAACCCGGACGTGATGCTGTTCGACGAACCGACTTCCGCGCTCGACCCCGAGCTCGTCGGCGAAGTGCTGAAGGTGATGCAGAAGCTCGCGGAAGAAGGCCGCACGATGATCGTCGTCACGCATGAAATGGGTTTCGCGCGCAACGTGTCGAACCATGTGATGTTCCTGCATCAGGGCCGCACCGAGGAAGAGGGCAATCCCGCCGAGGTGCTGAGCGCGCCGCGCAGCGAGCGCCTCAAGCAGTTCCTGTCCGGCAGCCTGAAGTAACGCGCGGCCCGCGCGTCAGTTCCATTCCTGTCGACCAGCAATGGCCCGCACGTCCAGCCCGGCTCGCACGACCCAGGTCGCGATCGTCGCGTTGCCGCCCGTGTCGATGTCGGGCGTCGGGCCGATCGTCGACGCGCTTACTCTCGCCAACGAAATCGACGGCCGCGCGCTGTACCGCGTGCAGGTGTGTTCGTGGGACGGCCGCCCGGTGCCGCTGGCGGGCGGTGCGCAATGGCCGGCCGACGCCGCGTTCGGCGACGCGATCGCGTGCGACTGGCTGATCGTCGTCAGCGAGCGCTTCCAGCAGTTCGCCGACTACCGCCTCTTTCTCGCGAGCCTCGCGCGCGTCGGTCAGCGCACGCCGCTCGTCACCGGCATCCACCACGGCGTGTGGTGGCTCGCGATGGCCGGGCAACTGTCCGGCTATCGCGTGAGCGTGAACTGGGAGACCTACCAGCAGTTTTCCGAGCAGTTCGAGCGCTCGATCGTCACCCAGCAGATCTTCGAAATCGACCGCGATCGCGCGACCTGCGCAGGCGGTCAGGCGACCGTCGACTTCATGCTCGCGATGATCGGCCGCGAGCACGGCCCCGAGCTCGCCGAGCGCATCGCCGATACGCTCGGTGTCGGGGCGTTGCGCACCGGCGAGGAGCGTCAGCGCATTCCGTTCGTGACCGCGCCGGGCGAGCGCCATCCGCGCCTGAACGACGCGCTGCTGCTGATGGAAGCGAATATCGAGGATCCGCTCACCACCGATGAAATCGCCGGTCTCGTCGGCGTGTCGCGGCGGCAACTGGAGCGTCTGTTTCGCCAGTATCTCGGCTCGATGCCGTCCAAATACTATCTGGGGCTGAGGCTGTCCAAGGCGCGCACGCAATTGCAGCGCACCAGCAAATCGGTCGTGCAGATCAGCCTCGCATGCGGATTTTCGTCGGCCGCGCATTTTTCGAATGCGTACCGCGAACGCTTCGGCGTCACGCCACGCGAGGATCGCCGCAACTGGATCGACCGGCAGACCGGCGCGCATGGCGCGGCGGCGAGCGAGCCGCGGCCGGCCGCGCTGATCGAGCGGCCGGAGCCGGAGTGAGGGGAGCGACGCGCATCGGGGCGGGCGCGGCCGCGACCCGGAAGCCTGCTGAAAGCCAGCCGGACATGAATTCGACACGAACCGTTCACACCGTACCCACGAAAAGCGCGAACGCGGTCCGCCGCGACGCGCGGAACCGCATAGAAAGCGTCGCGTATGCGCAAGACGTATCGCGCGAGGTTTCCTACACTAGCTGTATTACCCGTCACCCGTAAAAGGATTTGCCATGAACGACCTGACTGTGACACGCCAGACCTTCGACGAAGTCATGGTGCCGGTGTTTTCCCCCGCCGCCTTCGTACCGGATCGCGGTCTCGGCTCGCGCGTCTGGGATACGCAAGGCCGCGACTATATCGACTTCGCCGGCGGCATCGCCGTCACCGCGCTCGGTCATGCGCATCCCGAACTGCTGAAGGTGTTGCATGAGCAGGGCGGCAAGCTGTGGCACATCGGCAATGGCTACACGAACGAGCCGGTGCTGCGCCTCGCGAAGCGCCTCGAAAATCTGACCTTCGCCGACCGCGCGTTCTTCGCGAACTCGGGCGCCGAAGCGAACGAAGCCGCGTTGAAGCTCGCGCGCCGTGTCGCGTTCGACCGTTTCGGCGCCGAGAAGGTCGAGATCATTTCCTTTACGCAGTCGTTCCACGGCCGCACGCTCTTCACCGTCAGCGTCGGCGGCCAGCCGAAGTACTCGGAAGGCTTCGGCCCGGTGCCGGCCGGCATCACGCATCTGCCGTACAACGACATCGAGGCGGCGAAGAAGGCAATCGGCGCGCAGACCTGCGCGGTGATCGTCGAGCCGATCCAGGGCGAGGGCGGCGTGATCCCGGCCGATCCGGCGTTCCTGAAGGCGCTGCGCGAGGCCTGCGATCAGCACGACGCGCTGCTGATTTTCGACGAAGTGCAAACCGGCGTGGGCCGCAGCGGCTTCTTCTACGCGTACCAGGACACCGGTGTCACGCCCGACATCCTGACCACCGCGAAGGCGCTCGGCAACGGCTTCCCGATCGGCGCGATGCTGACCACCAGCGAGCTCGCCGCGCACTTCAAGGTCGGCGTGCACGGCACGACCTACGGCGGCAATCCGCTCGGCGCCGCGATCGCGGAAAAAGTGGTCGAGCTGGTCAGCGACCCGAAGCTGCTCGAAGGCGTGCGCTCGCGCGGCGAAGCGCTGAAGGGCCATCTCGCGAAACTGAATGAACGCTTCGGTCTTTTCACCGAAGTGCGCGGCAAGGGTCTCCTGATCGGCGCGGAGCTGAGCGACGCGTTCAGGGGCCGCGCGAAGGACTTCGTCACCGCGGCCGGCCAGCACGGCGTGATCATGCTGATGGCGGGCCCGGACGTGCTGCGTTTCGTGCCGTCGCTGATCATGCCGCTCGACGACATGGCCGAAGGCTTCGCGCGCCTCGAGAAGGCGTTCGGCGAACTCGTCGGCGCGGCGCAGGCGGCGTCGCACTGATGTTCATGCCGTCGCGCACGCACCAGCCCGCGCAGCGGATCATGCGTCATATTCAACAGGAGCGATGATGCTCTTCGTACGTCCAGGCCGCCTCGCCGATCTCGATGCGCTCGAGCAGATGGCGCGCACCGCGCAGCCGGTGCTGCATTCCCTGCCGCATGACCGGCGCGCGCTCGAGGCGCGCGTCGCGTTGTCGGAAGACTCGTTTCGCGCGGAAGTCGATTTTCCGGGCGAGGAGTTCTATCTGTTCGTGCTCGAAGACTCTGAGACCGGCAAGCTGATGGGCACCGCGAGCATCGTTGCGGCGGCCGGTTACGCGGACCCGTTCTACGTGTTTCGCAACGACGCGCTGATTCATGCGTCGCGCGAGCTGCACGTGAACCGCAAGATTCACGCGCTGACGATGTCGCATGAACTGACCGGCAAGAGCCGGCTCGCGGGCTACTACATCGACCCGTCGCTGCGCGGCGACGCGGCCGCGCAACTGATGTCGCGCGCGCGCATGATGTACATCGCCGCCAATCGCAAGCGCTTCACGCCCGAGGTGTTCTCGCTGCTGCTCGGCGTCACCGACGAAAACGGCGTGTCGCCGTTCTGGGAAGCGGTGGGGCGCAAGTTCTTCGGCCGCAATTTCGCCGACATCGAAGTCGAATCGGGTGGCCGCAGCCGTACGTTCATCGCCGAAGTGATGCCCACGTATCCGGTGTACGTGCCGTTGCTGCCGGAAGCGGCGCAGCGCGTGCTCGGCGAGCCCGATGCGAATGCGCTGCTTGCATATGAGATTCACCTCGAGGAAGGTTTCGAGACCGACCGCTACGTCGACATCTTCGACGCGGGGCCGGTATTGACCGCGCAGGTCGATCGCAGCGTGTCGGTCAGGTACAACGAAACGCGCGTCGTGCATGAAGCGCCGGCGGCGAACGGCGCGACTTATCTGATCGCGCACAACGGCGCCGGCGGCGAATTCCGCTGCGTGCTCGGCGATCTCGCGCCCGGCAAGGAATCGGGCGCCGCGCTGTCGCAGGCGGCGCGCGCCGCGCTCGGCGTGCGGGAAGGCGATGCGGTGCGCTGCGTGCCGCTGCATCAGCCGCACCAGGACGAACCATCGGGAGACGCGCAATGATCGTCGTTCGCGTGGTGCAACGAGGCGACGTGGACGCGCTGATGCGGCTCGCGCAGGAAACCGGTCCGGGCCTGACCACCTTCAAGCCGGATCGCGATGCGCTCGCGGCGCGGGTCGAACGCGCGCGCCGCACGATGGAAGACAAGGCCGAGCCGCACGAAGCCGGCTACTTCTTCGTGATGGAAGACACCGCGAGCGGCGACGTCGCCGGCGTGTGCGGCATCGAAACGTCGGTCGGTCTGCAGCAGCCGTTCTACAACTATCGCGTGAGCACGGTCGTGCACGCGAGCCAGGACCTCGGCATCTGGACGCGCATGCATGCGCTGAACATCTCGCACGACCTCACCGGCTATGCGGAAGTGTGCTCGCTGTTCCTGAGCCCGCGTTATCGCACCAGCGGCGTCGGCGGTCTGCTGTCGCGCTCGCGCTTCATGTTTCTCGCGCAGTTTCGCGAGCGCTTTCCGCAGCGTCTGTGCGCGGAGCTGCGCGGCCATTTCGATGCGCAAGGCACGTCGCCGTTCTGGCGCGCGGTCGGCTCGCATTTCTACCAGATCGATTTCAACGCGGCCGACTATCTGAGCTCGCACGGCCGCAAGGCGTTTCTCGCGGAGCTGATGCCGCGCTATCCGGTGTATGTCGAGCTGCTGCCGGAAGAGGCGCAGCGCTGCGTCGGCCTCACGCATGGCGACACGATTCCGGCGCGCCGCATGCTCGAGGCGGAAGGGCTGCGCTACGAGAATCACGTCGATATCTTCGACGCGGGCCCGGTGCTCGAATGCCATATCGCCGATCTGCGCACGGTGCGCGAGAGCGTGCTGGCGGCGGTTGAAATCGGCGACGAATCGGGCGACGCAGCGGCGCCGCAGGACGGGCCGAAATCGATGGTGTCGAACACGTCGCTCGGCGATTTTCGCGTCGGCGTGGTGACGGGCGTGCCGCAAGACGGCGTGTTCCGCCTGAGCGCGGCCGAGGCCGACGCGCTGCGCGTCGAGGCAGGCGACCCGCTGCGGGTGCTGCCGTTGAAACACAAACAGGGATGATCATGAGCGAGCTTTTCATCGACGGCGAATGGGCCGCCGGCACAGGACCCGCATTCGCATCGCGCAACCCCGGCACGGGCGCGGTGGTGTGGGAAGGCAACAGCGCGTCGGCGGACGACGTCGATCGCGCCGTGCGCGCCGCGCGCCGCGCGTTCGCCGCATGGTCGGCGCTGTCGCTCGACGCGCGTTGCGCGGTGGTGCGCCGCTTCGCCGCGCTCGTGACCGAGCGCAAGGAAGCGCTCGCCGAAGCGATCGGCCGCGAAACCGGCAAACCGCTGTGGGAAGCGCGCACCGAAGCGGCGTCGATGGCCGCGAAGGTCGAGATCTCGATCCAGTCGTACAACGAACGCACCGGCGAAAGGCGCTCGGCGATGGCCGACGGCACCGCGGTGCTGCGGCATCGTCCGCATGGCGTCGTGGCCGTGTTCGGTCCGTATAACTTTCCGGGTCATCTGCCGAACGGGCATATCGTGCCGGCGCTGATCGCGGGCAACGCGGTCGTGTTCAAGCCGTCCGAACTCGCGCCCGGCGTCGCGGCGCTGACCGTGCAGATCTGGCGCGACGCGGGCCTGCCCGCTGGTGTGCTGAATCTGGTGCAGGGCGAGAAGGACACCGGCATCGCGCTCGCGAATCACCGGCAGATCGACGGGCTCTTCTTCACCGGCAGCTCGGATACCGGCACGCTGCTGCACAAGCAGTTCGGCGGCCGGCCGGAGATCGTGCTCGCGCTCGAGATGGGCGGCAACAATCCGCTCGTGATCGGCCCGGTCGCGGATCTCGACGCGGCCGTGCATCACACGATCCAGTCGGCGTTTCTGTCGGCGGGGCAGCGCTGCACCTGCGCGCGCCGTATCTTCGTGCCCGACGATGCAGCCGGCGAGCGCTTTCTCGCGCGTCTGACCGAAGTCACCGCGCGCCTCGGCGTCGGTGAATACAACGCGGATCCGCAGCCGTTCATGGGCGCGGTCGTGTCGGCGCGCGCGGCGTCGCGGCTCGTCGCCGCGCAGGACCGCCTGCTCGCGAGCGGCGCGAAGGCGCTGCTGAAAATGGAACAACGCGATCCGCAACTCGGCTTCGTTACGCCCGCGATTCTCGACGTGACCGACGTGAAGGACCTGCCCGACGAAGAGCATTTCGGCCCGCTCGCGCAAGTCATCCGCTACCGCAACTTCGACGCAGCGCTCGAACAGGCCAACGACACCGAGTTCGGCCTCTCCGCCGGCCTGCTCGCCGACGACGAAGCGCTGTGGACGCATTTCCAGCGCACGATCCGCGCGGGCATCGTCAACTGGAACCGGCCGACCAATGGCGCGTCGTCGGGCGCGCCGTTCGGCGGTCCGGGCCGCTCGGGCAATCACCGGCCGAGCGCGTACTATGCCGCCGACTACTGCGCGTACCCGATGGCGTCGGTCGAAAGCGCGCAACTGCAAATGCCCGCGAGCGTATCGCCGGGCCTTCAATTCTAAGGATCGACGATGCAAGCCACTGAAGCCAATTTCGACGGCCTGGTCGGCCCGACTCACAACTATGCGGGGCTGTCGTTCGGCAACGTCGCGTCGCAGAGCAACGAGAAGTCGGTCGCGAATCCGAAGGCCGCGGCGCGCCAGGGTCTGCGCAAGATGAAGCAGCTCGCGGACCTCGGTTTTCACCAGGGCGTGCTGCCGCCGCAGGAGCGTCCGTCGATGCGTCTGTTGCGCGAGCTCGGTTTTTCCGGCGACGACGCGAGCGTGATCGCGCGCGTCGCGAAGAACGCGCCCGAGCTGCTGGCCGCGGCGAGCTCCGCGTCGGCGATGTGGACCGCGAACGCGGCGACCGTGAGCCCGTCGGCCGACACGCACGACGGCCGGGTGCATTTCACGCCGGCCAATCTGTGCAGCAAGCTGCATCGCGCGATCGAGCATGAATCGACGCGCCGCACGTTGCGCGCGATGTTCAGCGACCATGACCGCTTCGTCGTGCACGAGGCGCTGCCCGGCACGCCCGCGCTCGGCGACGAGGGCGCCGCGAATCACACGCGTTTTTGCGAGCAATACAGCGCGCGCGGCGTCGAATTCTTCGTGTACGGCCGCAGCGAATACCGTCGAGGGCCGGAGCCGACGCGTTATCCGGCGCGCCAGACGTTCGAGGCGAGCCGCGCGGTCGCGCATCGTCACGGGCTGCAGGAAGCGGCGACCGTGTACGCGCAGCAGAACCCCCAGGTGATCGACGCGGGGGTGTTCCATAACGACGTGATCGCGGTCGGCAATCGCAACACGCTGTTCTGCCATCAGCTCGCGTTCGTCGAGCAGAACGCGGTGTACGACGAACTGCGTTCGAAGCTCGCGAGCCTGCATGCGGGCTTCAACGTGATCGAAGTGCCCGACGCGCAGGTGAGCGTTGCCGATGCGGTGTCGTCGTATCTGTTCAACAGCCAGTTGCTGACGCGGCCCGATGGCAGGCAGGTACTCGTGGTGCCGCAGGAGTGCCGCGAAAATCCGCGCGTGGCCGCGTATCTGGATGAACTGACGTCGCACAGCGGTCCGATCGACGAAGTGCTGGTGTTCGATCTGCGCGAGAGCATGAAGAACGGCGGCGGCCCCGCCTGTTTGCGTCTGCGTGTCGTGCTCGACGACGCGGAACGCGCGGCGGTCGCACCGGGCGTGTGGATCGACGACACGCTGTTCGGCCGGCTCGATGCGTGGATCGGCAAGCACTATCGCGACCGCCTCGCGCCGTCCGATCTGAGCGATCCGCAACTGCTCGTCGAATCGCGCACCGCGCTCGACGAACTGACGCAGATTCTCGGACTGGGCTCGCTGTATGACTTCCAGCGCTGAGCACGCGATGCCGACCTCTGCCCCGACGCCGCTGCTCGACGACTTCCTCGCGTGGACGCTTGCCGGAACGCGGCCCGCCGCGCATGAAGCGCACGGCATGTGCGCGAACGGCATGCGCTGGAGATGGCTCGACGAGGGCGTGCTCGCGATGGAGCCCGCCGAAATGTCCGCGGACGTACGCAACGTGCTCGTGTCGGCGGGCGTGCATGGCGACGAGACCGCGCCGATCGAACTGCTGTCGCGCATCGTCGCCGATCTCGCGCACGGCCGTGCCGCGCTCGCGTGCCGGCTGCTCGTGATTCTCGGCAACGTCGATGCGATGCGCGACGGCTGCCGTTATCGCGACGACGATCTGAACCGGCTGTTCAGCGGCCGTCATCTGCAACTGCCCGACAGCCACGAAGCGCCGCGCGCGGCCGCGCTCGAACAGGCCGCGATCCGCTTCTTCGCGGATGCGTCCGATGCGCCGGGCGCGCGCTGGCATATCGACATGCATACGGCGATCCGCGCGTCCGCGTTCGAGCGTTTCGCGCTGCTGCCGCACACGGGCAAGCCGTTTTCGCGCGCGATGTTCGAATGGCTCGGCGACGCGCGCATCAGTGCGGTGCTGTTGCACACGACGAAGGGCAACACGTATTCGCACTTCACCGCGCACGCGTGCGGCGCCGACGCGTGCACGCTCGAGCTCGGCAAGGTGCGGCCGTTCGGCCAGAACGATCTCACGCGTTTCGCGGGCGCCGATCTCGCGGTGCGCGCGTTGCTCGCCGGCACGCGGGTTGGCCCGCAAGCCGATGGATCCGCCGATGCGGAAGCCGACCGCCCCGCGGAAATGCCGCGCGTTTTCACCGTGATCGACCAGTTGACCAAGCAAAGCGATGCGTTCGAACTGCTGCTGGCGCCCGACGTGCCGAACTTCACGCCGTTCGCGAAGGGCACCTTGCTCGCGCGCGACGGCGACTATCGCTATACGGTGCGTCACGACGAAGAGCGCATCGTGTTTCCGAACGCGACGGTCAAGCCCGGCCTGCGCGCCGGTCTGCTGGTGATCGACACCACCGCCGAAACGCTGTCGAAACTTGTCTAGACAGGTAGCGTGTACAATCGCGGGCGTCGCGGCTGTCGCATGTCATCCCGCGGGCCGCGCGAGCCTGCTCGCACCGGGCGTAACACGCCTGTCCACGCCGATCCGGCTCCGTTTTAGTCAACACCGTAGAGGAACCCCCGTAATGAAGATGAATTGGCCCAACATGGCCGCGCTCGCGCTGTTCGCGACCGCGGCATTCGCGGCAGACACCGCTGCGGCGGCGGATATCAAGGAAGTGCGCTTCGGCGTCGAGGCGTCGTATGCGCCGTTCGAATCGAAGTCGCCGGCCGGCGAGCTGCAGGGCTTCGATATCGACGTCGGCAATGCCGTGTGCGCGAAACTGAAGGCCAGATGCGTGTGGGTCGAGAATTCGTTCGACGGCCTGATTCCGGCGCTCGAGGCGCGCAAGTTCAACGCGATCAACTCGGACATGACGATCACCGACCAGCGTCGTCAGGCGATCGATTTCACCGATCCGATCTACACGATCCCGAACCAGATGATCGCGAAGAAGGGCAGCGGTCTGCAGCCGACGCCCGCGTCGCTGAAAGGCAAGCACGTCGGCGTGCTGCAGGGCACGATCCAGGAAACCTACGCGAAGGCGCGCTGGGCGACGGCCGGCGTCGACGTCGTGCCGTATCAGACGCAGGACCAGATCTACGCGGACCTCGCGTCGGGCCGTCTGGACGCGTCGTTCCAGGACGCCGAAGCGGCATCGAAGGGCTTCCTGAAGAAGCCGCAGGGCGCGGGCTTCGAGTTCGCCGGGCCGCCCGTCAGCGACGAGAAACTGCTCGGCGCGGGCGTCGGCTACGGCGTGCGCAAGAACGACAAGGCATTGAAGGACGCGCTGAACGGCGCGTTGAAGGAACTGAAGGCGGACGGCACGATCGACCGCCTCGCCGCGAAGTACTTCGACGTGAAAGTCGTGCTGAAGTAACGACGCGCAAGGTTGCGACGGCGTTGCCATGACGTGGCGACAGCGTTTCGACCGGTATCGATGCAAACGGCCGCCATGCGCGGCCGTTTGCATTTTCGCGCGCGCCGCGCGGCGAACGCGCGGGCGTCCTGGGCATGCGTCGATTTTTAAGAGATATTGCTCCGCAAACGTGTGCGGCTATAAGAGGCTGAGATAAAATCGCGAGACATACCGCCACGCGCGACGGATCTCACCGCCGTCACACCAATGCGCGATAGCGCGGCAAAAAACCAGAACACAGCGCCGGAATATAGCGGCAAGCGTCAGCGGCGCAAAGCGGGGGAGCTGAATGACCACCATCGCAATCGAGACTCAGAGCCGGATCGGCGCGAGCGACGCGTCGCTCGCGGCCAGCTTCGCGCGGCAGCCCATTCTGAATCGGGACGGCATGCTGTGCGGTTACGAGATCAAGGTGCGTGCGCCTGAACTGCCGCTCACGCCCTCAGACGAAGCGGACGATGCCGTCCCACAAACCCATGCCGAAGCCGACGCCGATGCGTCGCCGGGCCGCGCGCCGACACCGGCTCAGCGCGTCGCGCGCGCGATCGTGCGCGGTCTCGCGCAAGGCGACGTGCGCGGCGCGGTGACCGGCCATCCGGCCTACGTCGACGTGAGCCGCGACCTGCTGCTCGACGACGCGATCCTGAGGCTGCCCGCCGAGCGCTTCATGCTCGAGATACCGCCATCGCTCGAAGTGGACGACGCGTTGATCGCGCGTCTCGTGTATCTGCATGGCCGCCGCTATCGCTTCGTGCTCGACGACGTCACGCAGCCCACCGAGACCTTCGCGAAGCTGCTGCCCTACGCCGAGGTCGTCAAGATCGATATCACGCGCGCATCGCGCGCGCTGCTGCCGAAGCTCGCCAGCGTGCTGAAGTCGGCGGGCAAGCTGCTGCTCGCGTCGAACCTCGATACGCAGGCCGATTTCGAAATGGCGCACGGGCTCGGCTTCGACCGGTTTCAAGGTTATTACTTCGCGCGCCCGCAGAGCTCGGCGACGCGCCGTGTCAGCGCGCCGCGTCACGCGCTGCTCAATCTGCTGCAACTGCTCGCGGGAGACCCGACCGTCGCGCAGCTCGAAGCCGAGCTGAAGCTGAACCCGGTGCTCGTGATGCATCTGATGAAGCTCGCGAATTCGAGCGGTCTCGCCATCGGGCACAAGGTGACGACGCTGCGCGACGCGATCAACGCGACCGGCACCGATCGCATCGCCCGCTGGACGCAACTGCTGCTCTATGCCGACGGCCGCAAGGTCGCGCTCGAGGACGACCCGCTGCTGCAACTCGCGGCCACGCGCGCGCGCTTCATGGAACTCGCGATCGAGCGTATGCCCGAGGCGGGCCGCGACGAAGCGGACGCGGCGTTCCTGACCGGCGTGTTCTCGTTCGTCGATGCGGTGTTCGGCGGCTCGCTCGAAAAGACGCTGAATATCCTCACGCTGTCGCGCCCGATCCAGGCGGCGATCCTGCATCGCGAGGGCACGCTGGGTCTGCTGCTGAGCGCGGTCGAAGCGCTCGAGCGCGGCGCATGGGATCGCATCGGCGAGCTGTGCGGGCGTTTGCAGCCGTTGACGCCCGAGCAAGTCGCGCGATTGGGTCTCGCGGCGGCCGCGTGGGCCGGTGTCGCGGATCGCAGCGCGGAAGGACTCGAAAGAATCGAGGACTGAGCGCGGCGGCGGCCGCGTGGCAACGCTCGCGCTTACGACAACGCGCCATACCGGCGCGGATTCGTTTTCGGGCAAACACGGAACGGATGAAAGTGAAACGCGGGGATCAACGATCGCGCCACGTCTTCACATCATCTCCATTTCCCGCATCTGCCCCTGGCCGAAAAAACGGCCTAACTCCCGCGCCAGTTCGTTGAGCACGCTCATTTCCTTCTGCGAGATGCGGCGCGGCTCCTGCGTGTGCGACCAGTCGCCGTACAGCAGCGCGACGGTCTGATCGGTTTCGTCGACGACCGGCAGCAGCACGAACGCGCGCGCGTCGTCGAACGAGCGGCGGAACCATTCGGGCAGCCGGGCGACCATCTTCGGGTCGCGCGCGTTCTCGATGAAGATGCCCACCGAATTCGCGATCGCGAGATGAAACACGTCCGGCTCGAATGCGGTGTTGAACGTGAGCCTCGGCAGCGCGGCGTCGATCTTCGGACCGAGGCCGAGACGCGCCTTGAACGTGCCGTTGCTGTGCTTGACGAACACCACCGTGCGCGCGAAGCCGAGTCCGGCGAGCACGGTTTCCGCGGCCATCGCGAGGGCCGGCGCGAGCGGGCTGCCCTCGGGCAGGCCGCGCAGATCCTTCACGCCGACCGCGATGCGCGCCTCGGGCGTGAGCGCCTCGCGCGCGATCGCATCGGCATTCGCGCGCAGCTCGACGATTTCGCGCATCACGCCGTCGCCGCCTTCCTCGCGCGCGAGCGCGATGCTCATCTGCAGCAGCACGTCGGGGTCCGTGTTCAGCGCGCCGCTGTATTCCTGCGCGAGTTCGCCGATACGCGCCTCGCGCTCCCCGTCGGGCATGTTCTGCTGCGTGAGCACGTCGGCGACCGCGGTCGAGTAATTGGTGATCGCGCGCAGCCACTGCACCTGGCGCGGCTGCTCGGTGTCCTGCGGATCGAATTCGCCCATGCCCGAGCGGATCATGTCGGGCAGGCGCCAGCGCACCGCGGCTTCCTCGCCGATTTCGTCGAACGTGACGCCGAGCACCAGCACGCACGCTTCCGCTTCGGGCGCGCCGCCGTCGATATGGCGGCGGATCTGGTCCCACTCGGCGTCGAGATAGAACACCACCAGCAGCTTGCCGATCTGCCGCATCAGCGTGCAGACCACCGCTTCCTCGCCGGCGCGCAGGTCGCCGCGCTCGGTCAGCTTGCGCGCGACGCAGCCCGACAGCAGCGTGCGGTTCAGTTCGAGTTTCGCGTCGATGCGGCGCGGCGCGCTCTGATGAAAGTGATCGACGATCTTCAGGCCGACCACGAGATGGCCGACCGCATCCATGCCCAGCACCATCAGCGCGCGCGACACCGTCGTGATGTTGCCGCCGAAGGCCATGTACATTGCCGAGTTCGCGAGCCGCAGCACTTTTTGCGTGAGCGCGAAGTCCGACAGCACCACCTGTACGAGGCCGGTGAAGTCGAGGTCGTCGTTGTTCATCGCCGTCATGGTGGAGCGCAGCGATTGCGACAGCATCGGGAAATCGCCGCGCTCGCTCATGCGCGCCCAGAGCCGGTCGAGCACTGCCGCCTTTACCATGTGAGTCCCGCAAAAGCCATACGTGTTCCAGTGAGTGCGACGCCGGGGGTGAGCCGGCTTGTTCCGCTGCGTGAACGCCGCGCCTGCATCGGCCGCTACACGCAGTGCAGCTGAAGCTCGCGCGCCTCGAAACGCCGCGCGAGTTCTTCGGACGGCAGCGCCTTGCAGACGAGCCAGCCCTGAATGTGATCGCAGCCCATCTCCGTGAGCAGCGAGCGTTGTTCTTCCGTTTCGACGCCCTCGGCGACCAGTTCGAGATCGAGCGTTTGCGCGAGCCCGACGACCGCGCTAACGATTGCCTGATCGTTTCGCGAGGTTAGCAGATTCTCGACGAAGCTCCGGTCGATCTTCAGCTTGGCCAGCGGGAAACGCTGCAGGTACGCGAGGCTCGAATAGCCGGTGCCGAAATCGTCGATCGCGAAGCGGATGCCCATCGCGGTCAGGTCTTCGAGCAGCGCCTTCGCGTGCACGGGGTCGTGCATCAGCAGACTTTCGGTGATCTCGAAGACGACCCGGCGCGGATCGATGCCGGTCAGCTCGATCGCCTCGCGTACCGCGTCCTTGAAGCGCGGATCGCGAAACTGCTGCGGCGATACGTTGACGGCCACGTACTGCAGCGGGATGCCCTGCGTGTCCCACTGGATCAGTTGCATGCACGCGACCTTCAACACCCAGTTGCCGAGGAAGTTGATGAGGCCGATCGACTCCGCGAGCGGAATGAACATCGACGGCGGCAAGAGTCCGTGCACCGGATGCGTCCAGCGGATCAACGCCTCGACACCCACCACGCCGTTAGTGCGGCTGCTCGTGATCGGCTGGAAGTGCAGCGAGAACTCGCCGTTGCGCACGCCGTCGTAGAGATCGGCCTCGAGCTTCAGGCGCTCCGCGTCGGCGGGGTTGTCGTCCGGTACGTAGAACGCGAGCGTGTTGCCGCCCGCGGCCTTCGCCTGCAGCATCGCGTGGTCGGCCCAGCGCAGCAGGTGCGTGTCGTGACTGGCGGTGTCGTTCGCGTGGCGCACGTCCGGGTACAGTGCGATGCCGATGCTCGCCGACAGGTGCACCTGCTGGCCCTTGAACACGTACGGCTGCTGGATCGCGGTCAGCAGGCGGCGCGCCAGCGCTTCGGCGGCGGCCGCCGCGTCGGTGCGGTTCGCGGCCGGCTTCACGAGGATCGCGAACTCGTCGCTGGCGACGCGCGCGAGCGTTTCGTTCGGGCTCGTCATGTTGAGCAGCCGCCGCGACGTGTCGCGCAGCATTTCGTCGCCGGCGTCGTAGCCGAGCGCGCGGTTCACGCGCTGATAGTCGTCGATGTCGAGCAGCAGCAGCGCGACCGGCGTGCCGTGCGCGTCGGCCTTGTGCTGCGCGTCGAGCAGCGCGTGCAGCAGACCGGACTGGTTCGGCAGGCTGGTCAGGCGGTCCAGATGCAGCGCCTGGGTCAGGCGCTCCTCGGTGGCGCGCCAGGACGACACGTCGAAGCCGGCGATCGCATAGCCGTCGACGCCGTCGTGGTTGCTGCGTACGACGCGCAGCTCGACCGTGATCGGGTAAGTCAGCGACTTGACGAGCCCGAGCGTCGCCTTCTCGACGTTGCCCGAGGTCGCGGCGTGCCTGAGCAGCGCGTCGAGGCGCGGGATGTCGGCCGGCGCGACCAGATCGTGCAGCGTGACCGTCTCCAGATATTCGCGGTGATAGCCGATGAAGCGCAGACTCGCGTCGGACACGTAGATGAAACGCAGCGCGTCGTCGACGTGCGCGAGCAGGTCGACCGCGCCCACCACCTGCTCCAGTTGCGGGGCGCGGTTCGTGCCGCTCGGCTGGGTATCGTCCGCGCGCCGGCCGAATGCGCGAAGCCGGTCGATGACCGTGCGCAAGGAGCCCCGGCGGGGGGCGGTGATCGTGTTCGCTTCCATGTATGTCGGTGGTGGCAACCTGGGTGGGTCCGCTGGCGGGGCTGCTTGTCCGCCGGTTCGGGCGACCGGCGGGCAGCAGGCCGCTCTATCAGAACGAGATAACGACCCGCGCCGCAAAATCTTTAGCGGGCCGCCATGAAAATCATCGGCTGAGGAAATGCCCTTGTGCCGCGGGCGGGACGATCCGGCTAAAGTGGCGCCGCTTCGTGTCCGTTAATATGGAAAATCCCCTGTGCGATGCCGGCCGTGGCGCCGCCAGCCTCGTGGCCCTTTCGAACCTTGCGCCGATGATCCATGTCCGAACGCCCTGTTGCCGGGTCAGCCAGGCCCCCCGGGTCTTCCCGGGCCTGCTTGCGGGCCTGTTTTCAGGCTTCTTTCCGGTAGGCCGAGGTGGTTGATCCGGCCGCCGGCTCATCTGCCGGATCGTCCGCCGGCGGCGCTCAGCCGGACGGCGGCGCGCAGTATGTCTATCTCGGCCGCCAGCCGATTCTCGATCGCGACGGCGCGCTCAATGCCTACGAGCTGCTGTTCCGCGCGGGCGCGCACAACTATGCCGAAGTTAGCGACGATGTCCAGGCGACCGCCCAGGTGGTCGCGCGCACGATCGGCGGCATCGGCGTGCCGGCCGTGCTCGGACAGCACCGCGGCTTCGTCAATATCGACCGCGCGCTGCTCTTTAGCGACATCGTCCATCTGATGCCGCCCGAGCGCTTCGTGCTCGAAATCCTCGAAACCGTGCGCTACGACGTGCCGCTCGCGCGCCGTCTCGACGAACTGCGCGCCGCCGGCTTCGAGGTGGCGCTCGACGACGTCAGGGAAATCTCGGACGAGCTGATCGCGATGCTGCCGTACGCCGACATCGTCAAGATCGACTTCCTGCAGACGCCGCGCGGCATGGTCGCGAAGCTCGCGTCGATGCTGCGTGGCCACGGCAAGACGCTGATCGCCGAGAAGGTCGAGACGCGCGAGGATTTCGCGCTCGCGCACGAACTCGGCTTCGATCTGTTCCAGGGTTACTTCTTCGCGCGGCCGCAGGTGCTGGCCGCGCCGCGCAACCGCTCGCTGCGCCCCGGCCTGCTGCGGCTGCTCGCGCTGCTGTCGCGGGACGCCGGCATCGTCGAGCTCGAGGCGGAGCTGAAACTGAATCCGGGTGTCGTCGTGCAATTGCTGCGCCTCGTCAATTCGAGCGCGTTCGGGCTCGGACGCAACATCGCTTCGCTGCGCGAGGCGATCATCGCCACCGGCACGCGGCAGATCGCGCGCTGGGCGCAACTGCTGCTGTACGCCGATACGGGCGACCTGCCGTGGCGGGCCGATCCGCTGGTGCAACTGGCCGCGACGCGCTCGCGCTTCATGGAGCTCGCCGCGAGCTGGCTGCGCCCGTCCGACGGCGATTTCGCCGACGCCGCGTTCATGACCGGGATTTTCTCGCTGGTGCACGTGGTGCTCGGCAACACGCCGCGCGCGGTGCTCGAAAAACTCGGCCTGGCACCGCAGATTCGCGAAGCGATCGTCACGCGCGGGGGCGAACTCGGCGCGCTGCTGCGGATTGCCGAAGTGGCGGGCGAGGGCGGCGATGCCGCGCCTCTCGCGGCGGCGGCCGGCTTTACGGCGCTGACGCCCGATGTGCTGTCGGAGCTGAATCTGTCGGCGGCGGCGTGGTTCGGCGCGCACGTCTCGGAGCCGATCGTCTGATACTCCGGCGGCGGGGCGGGCGGCGCGCCCGATGCTTTCGATACGCTTGCCGTCCGTCCGGCTCCTTACGCGCGGTGCGCATCCGTGGTCCAATAGAAGACCCGGCGACGGGCCGGCGTTGCGCCGGGTGAAACCGTCCGCGGCTCATAGGGCCCAACGCATGCGCTCACACATGGAGGAGCAGATGAAGATAAAACACATACCGGCGGCGCTGGCCGCCGTCATGGCAATCGGATTCGCAATGCATTCGCCGCTCGCGTCGGCGACGCTGAAGCCCGGCGACACCGCGCCGACGTTTACCGCCGAGGCTTCGCTCGGCGGCAAGACCTACACCTATTCGCTCGCCGACGAACTGAAGAAGGGGCCGGTCGTGCTGTATTTTTATCCGGCCGCGTTCACGAAGGGCTGCACGATCGAGGCGCACGAGTTCGCGGAAGCGGTCGACCAGTACAAGAAGTACGGCGCGACGGTGATCGGCGTGTCGCACGACAACATCGATACGCTGACGAAATTCTCGGTCAGCGAATGCCGCAGCAAATTCCCGGTCGCGGCCGACGCCGACGCGAAGGTGATCGGCGCCTATGACGCGGGCATGCCGATGAAAGGCGGGATGGCGAATCGCGTGTCGTACGTGATCGCGCCGGACGGCAAGATCATTTACGAGTACACGGACCTGTCGCCGGACAAGCATGTCGAGAACACGCTGAAGGCGGTCAAGGACTGGGCGGCGGCGCATAAGGCGCAGTGATACGTCGCGCGGCGCCGCGGCGGGGTATCACCGGCGCTCGTGCCAGGCTCAACCCCTTTTTGTCGAATGAACTTGCGATGCCGATTCTCGTTGCGTTGATTGCGCTGCTCGCGCTGGTGTACGGCGCGGTGCGCGCCTTTTATGCGTTGCAGGCCGCGTTCGGGCCGGCCGTCGCGATCGGCGTCGCGGTGCTGGCTGCGTTGCTGCTGCTCGGTGCGCTCGCGTACTGGTGGCAACGTCGCCGCGAGGTCGCGCCGAACGTGCGCGATGGCGACTGGACGCACGAATTGAAGGGGGCCTGGGGTTCGGTACGGCTTGCCGCGGCGAAGCGGCTCTGCGAGATTCGCGTCGGCGACCAGCAGGGGGCGTACATCTTCGCCGATCTGCTCGGCGCGCAAGCACAGGGCCGCGACGCGCAGGCGCGGCTCGCGCTGCAGGTCAAGGACGCGCGGCACGGCGAATGGCTCGTGCCGATGTCGGGCGAGCGGCAGGCCCGGCAATGGCAGCGGATTTTTTCGCTGGCCATCGAGCAGAAGCTTTGAACGTTCGTCAGAATTTCTCTGACCCGCCGCGCCGCCTGCACCGCGTCATGACGACGTCGGCGCCGCACCACCGGCACGGCGAGCCTTTCTCGCCTCCCAGCGCACGCGGATGCGGTCCATATACAGGTACACAACCGGCGTCGTATAGAGCGTGAGCATCTGACTCACGATCAGCCCGCCGACGATCGAAATACCGAGCGGCGCGCGCAGTTCCGCGCCTTCGCCGTTGCCGAACGCGAGCGGCAGCGCGCCGAGCAGCGCCGCGAACGTGGTCATCATGATCGGCCGGAAGCGCAGCAGACACGCCTGGTGGATCGCATCGTACGACGACAGCCCCTGGCGCGACGCCTCGATCGCGAAGTCCACCATCATGATCGCGTTCTTCTTCACGATGCCGATCAGCAGGATCACGCCGATCAGCGCGATGATGCTGAACTCGGTCTTGAACAGCAGCAGCGCGAGCAGCGCGCCGACGCCCGCGGACGGCAGCGTCGAGAGGATCGTCAGCGGGTGGATGTAGCTCTCGTACAGGATACCGAGCACGATATAGACGGCCGCGAGCGCGGCGAGAATCAGGATCGGCTGGTCGGACATCGACTGCTGGAACGCCTGCGCGGTGCCCTGGAAGCTGCCGTGAATCGTCGCGGGCATGCCGATCTCGGCCATCGTGTCGTAGATCACCTGCGTGGCCGTCGACAGCGACACGCCCGGCGGCAGGTTGAACGAGATCGTCGACGCGACGAACTGGCTCTGGTGATTGACCGACAGCGGCGTGGTGCCGGGCCCGAAGCTCGCGATGGCCGACAGCGGCACCATCGTTTCCTTCGCGGTCGACACCGCCGAGCCCGACGACGCGCTCGACTTGCCGCTCGCCGCAATCGAGTTGATCGCCTGATTGCGGGCCGAGTCGGCGGCGATGCTGGCCGCGCTCGACGCGGTGGTGCCCGCTGCGCCGCCCGTCGCCGCGCTGGTCGGATTCGACGACGACGTGCTCGCCGTCACGGTGCCGGCCGGCGCGTTGGTGGTCTGCGCGCCGCTCGCGCTGCCGCCTGACGTGCTGACGAAAATCTGGTTCAGCATCTCCGGGCTCTGCCAGTAGCGCGGCGCGACTTCCATCACGACGTGGTACTGGTTCAGCGGGTTGTAGATCGTCGACACCTGGCGCTGGCCGAACGCGTCGTACAGCGTGTTGTCGATCTGCGCGGGCTTGATGCCGAGACGCGACGCGGTCGCGCGGTCGATCGTCACCATCGCCTCGAGGCCGCCTTGCTGCTGGTCGGAGTTCACGTCCGCGAGCTCCGTGCGCGCCTGCAGCGCCTCGGTGAGCTTCGGCCCCCACTTGTAGAGATCGGGCGTGGAGTCGGCGAGCAGCGTGAACTGATACTGCGCGTTCGATTGCCGGCCGCCGACGCGAATGTCCTGCACCGCCTGCAGGAACGTGCGCGCGCCGGCCACGTCGCCGAGCGGCGCGCGCAGCTGCTGGATCACCTGATCGGCGGACAGCTTGCGCTCGCTCTTCGATTTCAGCGACACGAACATGAAGCCCGAATTGGTCTGCCGGCCGCCGGTGAAGCCGACCACGCTCTCGACCGCGGGGTTCTTGCCGACGATCTCCATCATTTGCGAGAACTTGCCCTTCATCGCCTGGAACGACGTGCTCTGATCGGCCTGGATACCGCCGACGAGCCGCCCGGTGTCCTGCTGCGGGAAGAAGCCCTTCGGCACGATGATGTAAAGCGCGACGTTCAGCGCGATGGTCAGCAGCAGCACGATGAGGATCAGCAGCGGATGGCGCAGCGCCCAGCCGAGAGTGCGTTCGTAGCCGCGCTGCATCGACGTGAAACCGCGCTCGAGCCAGCGGCCGAAGCGGCTTTCCTCGTGTTCCTCGTGCGGCTCGCGCAGCAGGCGCGAGCACATCATCGGCGTGAGCGTGAGCGACACGATGAGCGACACCGCGATCGCGAGCGACAGCGTCAGCGCGAATTCGCGGAACAGCCGCCCGACGATGCCGCCCATCAGCAGGATCGGCAGGAACACGGCGACGAGCGAGATGCTGATCGACATCACCGTGAAGCCGACTTCGCGCGCGCCGAGGTACGCGGCCTTCATGCGCGGCACGCCGTTCTCGATGTGCCGCGAGATGTTCTCCAGCACGACGATCGCGTCGTCGACGACGAAGCCGGTCGCGATGGTCAGCGCCATCAGCGACAGGTTGTCGATCGAAAAGCCCATCAGGTACATCGCGCCGAACGTGCCGATGATCGAGATCGGCACGGCCACGCTCGGAATCAGCGTGGCGCGCCAGTTGCGCAGGAACAGGAACACCACCATCACGACCAGCACGACCGCGATCACGAGCGTGTGCTCGGTGTCCTTCAGCGACGCGCGGATCGTCGTGGAGCGGTCCGAGGTAGGGGAGATGTCGACGTCCGCCGGCAGCGATGCGTGCAACTGCGGCAGCATCGCCTTCACGCGGTCGACGGTCTCGATGATGTTCGCGCCGGGCTGCCGGTACAGGATCACGAGCACCGAGCGCTTGCCGTTGAAGAGGCCGAGGTTGCGCAGGTCCTCGACCGAATCGACGACCTCGCCCATGTCGGAGAGCTTGACCGGCGCGCCGTTGCGATAGGCGATCACCAGATCCTTGTATTGCGAAGCCTTGCTCGCCTGGTCGTTCGTGTAGAGCTGCACGCGGTTCTCGCCGAACTCGATCGAGCCCTTAGGGCTGTTCGCGTTGGCCGCGGCGAGCGCCGCGCGCACGTCCTCGAGACCGATGCCGTAATGCGACAGCGCATGCGGCTCGAGCTCGACGCGCACCGCCGGGTTCGCCGAGCCGCTCACGTCGACTTCGCCGACGCCCTGCACCTGCGACAGCGACTGCTGCAGCACCGTGGCCGCCGAGTCGTACAACTGGCCCGCGGTCAGCGTATTCGACGTGAGCGCGAGAATCAGGATCGGCGCGTCGGCCGGGTTGACCTTGTGATACGTCGGGTTGCTGCGCAGGCTCGCGGGCAGGTCGGCGCGCGCCGCGTTGATCGCCGCCTGCACGTCGCGCGCGGCGCCGTCGATGTCGCGGTTCAGGCCGAACTGCATCGTGATCCGCGTCGAGCCGACCGAGCTCGACGAGGTCATTTCGGTAACGTCGGCAATCGATCCCAGATGCCGCTCCAATGGACTCGCGACACTCGTGGCCACCGTCTCCGGGCTCGCGCCGGGCAACGAGGCCTGAATCGAGATGGTCGGGAAGTCGACCTGCGGCAGCGGCGCGACCGGCAGCTTCGTGAACGCGAAGACGCCGGACAGCGCGATGCCGATCGCCAGCAGCGTGGTGGCGACCGGGCGGGAAATAAACGGACGCGACAGATTCATCGCTCAGTTCCCTGCGTCGGTGGCGGGCGGCGTGGCGCTGCCGGACGAATCGCCGCGATGGAAGCGCTCGCGCAGACGGCGGGCAAGTGAATCGAACCCGAGATAGATCACCGGCGTCGTGAACAGCGTGAGCAACTGGCTCACGATCAGACCGCCCGCGATCGCGATGCCGAGCGGGCGGCGCAGCTCCGAGCCCGCGCCGGTGCCGAGCATCAGCGGCAGCGCGCCGAGCAGCGCGGCGAGCGTGGTCATCAGGATCGGCCGGAAGCGCAGCAGGCACGCCTGGTAAATCGCCTCGCGCGGCGGCTTGCCTTCCTCGCGCTCCGCGTAGAGCGCGAAGTCGATCATCATGATCGCGTTCTTCTTCACGATACCGATCAGCAGCACGATGCCGATGATGCCGATGATGTCCAGATCGTGGCCGGTGATCAGCAGCGCGAGCAGCGCGCCGACGCCGGCCGACGGCAGCGTGGAGAGGATCGTGATCGGATGGATGAAGCTTTCGTACAGCACGCCGAGCACGATATACATCGTGATGATCGCCGCGAGGATCAGGAACAGTTCGTTCGCGAGCGATGCCTGGAATGCGAGCGCCGCGCCCTGATAGCGCGTCTGGAACGATTCGGGCAGGCCGATGTCCTTCTGCGCCTGCCCGATCGCCTTGACCGCCGCGCCGAGCGACGAGCCCGGCGCGAGGTTGAACGACACCGTGGTGGCCGGGAACTGGCTCAGGTGCGTGACGAGCAGCGGCGCGGGCCGTTCGATGAACTTCGCGATCGACGACAGCGGCACCTGGCCGCCAGTGGACGTGGAGGAGGGCAGGTAGATCGAGTTCAGCGCGTCGGTGTAGTACTGCATCTGCGGCTGTGCTTCGAGAATCACGCGATACTGGTTCGACTGCGTGAAGATCGTCGAGATGATGCGCTGGCCGAAGGCGTCGTAGAGCGCGCTGTCGATCGTGGCCGGCGTAATGCCGAAGCGCGCGGCGGTCGCGCGGTCGATTTCGATGAACACCGAGCGGCCGTTGTCCTGCAGATCGGTTGCGACGTCCGCGAGCTCGGGCGATTGCTTGAGCCGGTCGATCAGCTTCGGCACCCACGTGGTGAATTCGCTGATGTTCGGATCGGTCAGCATGAACTGGTACTGCGTCGGGCTCACGGTCGAGTCGATCGTCAGGTCCTGCACCGGCTGCATGTAAAGCGACGCGCCCGGAATATGCGCGACGTCCTTCTGCAACTGGCGGATCACGTCGCTCGCGGTGTTGCTGCGGTCGTCGCGCGGCTTCAGGTTGATCAGCATGCGGCCGCTGTTCAGCGTGATGTTGCTGCCGTCCACGCCGATGAACGAGGTCAGGCTTTCGACGTCCGGATTTTTCAGGATCTGCGTGGCGAGTTGCTGCTGACGATCGGCCATCGACGCGAACGATACCGACTGGGGCATCTGCGTGATCGCCTGGATCACGCCGGTGTCCTGCACCGGGAAGAAGCCCTTCGGCACGAACACGTAGAGCAGCCCGGTCAGCACGAGCGTGAGCAGCGCGACGACGAGCGTGGAGCGCTGCCGGTTCAGCACCCACGTGAGCGCGACCGCGTAGTGCGCGATCACCCAGTCGATCGCGCGGTGCGCCTTCGCCTCGAAGCGGTGGCTTTCGTGCGGCGGCGTGTGGCGCAGCAGCTTCGCGCACATCATCGGCACGAGCGTGAGCGACACGACCGCCGAGATCACGATCGTCACCGCGAGCGTGATCGCGAATTCGTGGAACAGGCGCCCGACCACGTCGCCCATGAAGAGCAGCGGAATCAGCACCGCGATCAGCGAGACCGTCAGCGAGATGATCGTGAAGCCGATCTGCTTCGAGCCTTTCAGCGCGGCTTCGAGCGCCGGGTCGCCTTCCTCGACGTAGCGCGCGATGTTCTCGATCATCACGATCGCGTCGTCGACGACGAAGCCCGTGGCGATGGTCAGCGCCATCAGCGACAGATTATCGAGCGAGAAGCCGCACAGGTACATCACCGCGAGCGTGCCGATCAGCGACAGCGGCACCGACAGGCTGGGAATGATCGTCGCGTAGATGTTGGCGAGGAACAGGTACATCACCAGCACGACCAGCACGACCGACATCGCCAGTTCGAACTGCACGTCGCGCACGGACGCGCGGATCGTCGTGGTGCGGTCGGTGACGACCTGCACCTCGAGCGCGGCCGGCAGCGACTGCTGCAACTGCGGCAGCAGCTTCTTGATGCTGTCGACCACCTGGATCACGTTCGCGCCCGGCTGGCGCTGCACGTTCAGGATGATCGCGGGCGTGTTGTCGACCCACGCGCCGAGCTTGGTGTTCTCCGCGCCCGGCACGATGTTCGCGACGTCGGTCAGCATCACCGGGCGGCCGTTCTTGTACGCGACCACCGCGCTCTGGTACTCGTCGGCGCTGGTCAACTGGTCGTTCGAGTTGATCGTGTAGTTGCGCGTCGGGCCGTCGAAGTTGCCCTTCGGCGTGTTGACGTTGAGGTTCGAGATCGTGGTGCGCAGATCGTCGAGATTCAGTCCGTACGCGGCGAGCGCGCGCGGGTTCGCCTGGATGCGGATCGCCGGGCGCTGGCCACCCGACAGGCTCACGAGGCCGACGCCCGCGACCTGCGAAATTTTCTGCGCGAGGCGCGTGTCGGCGAGGTCCTGCACCTGCGTGAGCGGCAGCGTCTTCGAGGTGATCGCGAGCGTGAGGATCGGCGCGTCGGCCGGGTTGACCTTCGCGTAGATCGGCGGCGCGGGCAGGTCCGACGGCAGCAGGTTGCCCGCCGCGTTGATCGCGGCCTGCACTTCCTGCTCGGCGATGTCGAGCGGCAGATCGAGACTGAACTGCAGCGTGATGATCGACGAGCCGGCCGAGCTTTGCGACGACATCTGGTTCAGCGACGGCATCTGCCCGAACTGCCGCTCGAGCGGCGCGGTCACGGACGACGTCATCACGTCCGGGCTCGCGCCCGGATAGAAGGTCTGCACCTGGATCGTCGGATAATCGACCGAGGGCAGCGCGGAGAGCGGCAGAAAGCGCAGCGCGACGAGGCCGACCAGCATGATCGCCGCCATCAGCAGCGCGGTGCCGACGGGACGCAGAATAAAGGCGCGGGATGGATTCATGCGGTAAGTGCCGTGCCTTTACTTTATTGCGACGCTTGCGACGCGTGTCTGCCGTGACGGGCGTGCGCGCCGGATGCGCCCGAGGCGCCGGCCGCCGCGCTCGCGCCCGATGCGCCGCTCGCGCGCGCCGCCGGAATCGTGATCTTCGAGCCTTCGCGCAGACGGTCCGAACCGTCTATCACGACGCGCTCGCCGACCGCGAGGCCCGACTGGATGCTGGTGCGCTCGCCGTCGACGGGGCCGACCTTGACCTGGCGCACGGTGACCGTGTTGTCGGGCTTCACGACGTACACGAAGGTCCCCATCGAGCCGTTGAGCACCGCCGAGGTCGGCACGATCACCGCGTCCTTGATCGTATCGACGAGCAGCCGCGTATTGACGAACTGGTTCGGGAACAGGCCGTTGTCCTTGTTCTCGAAGATCGCGCGCAGCTTGATCGTGCCGGTGGTCGTGTCGATCTGGTTGTCCATCGTCTTCAGCGAGCCGACTTCGAGCGGGTGCGTGTTGCTGCGGTCGTACGCGGTGGCCGACAGCGACTCGCCGTTGCGCGTGTGCTGGATGATCTGTTGCAGGTTGTCTTCGGAGGTCGTGAACACCACGCTGATCGGATCGAGCTGCGTAATCACGACGATGCCGTTGGTCAGGCCCGAGGTCACGTAGTTGCCCGGATCGACCTGGCGCAGGCCGACGCGGCCCGAGACCGGCGCGGTGATGCGCGCGTACACGAGGTCGAGCTTGAAGCTGTCGATGTTCGCCTGGTCGGACTTCACGGTGCCTTCGTATTGCCGCACGAGCGACGCCTGCGTGTCGACCTGCTGGCTCGCGATCGAATCCTGCGCGAGCAGCGTCTGATAGCGCTTCAGGTCGAGGCGCGCGGTGGCGAGCAGCGCCTGGTCGCGCACCAGCGTGCCTTCGGCGTTGCGCAGCGAAATCTCGTAGGGACGCGGGTCGATCTGCGCGAGCACGTCGCCTTTCTTGACCATCTGGCCTTCCTTGAAATAGACGTCCTGCAGCACGCCGCTCAACTGCGGCAGCACGGTGACGGTGGCAAGCGGCGTGACCGTGCCGAGCGCGGTCAGCACGACCGGCATCTCGCCCTGCGTCGCGGTCGCCACATGCACCGGCTGAGCCATGTTGGCCATCGCGGCCCCCCCGCGGCCGAAGCGGCCGCCGCGCGCGCCGCTCGCGGC
>NZ_JASGFN010000040.1:0-48449 GCF_047605525.1 Paraburkholderia sp.
GGGCGCCGCGACGCCCGGCGCCGCCGGCGCAACCGCGACCGGCGGCGTCACGATGCTGCCCGAGGCCATCGGCGGCGACACGCGCAGCACCTGGCCGGGCGTAAGCGGCGAGTTCGCCGCGAGGCCGTTCCATGCCGCGATCTCCTGCGGTTTGTGGCCGTACGCGGAGGCGATGCCGGCGAGCGTATCGCCCGGATTCACGCGATAGAAGCCGGCCGGCACGGAAACCGTGGAAAGGCTCGTCGTGCTGGACGGCGCGTTCCCGTAGAACGGCGTGCTCTCCCACGGCATCGTCGTGCAGCCGGCGACCATCGCGCCGAGCGCGGCGGCTGTCAGCAGGCGGATCCCCGTCAGTTGCCATTGTCCTGTCATGTGATTTTCCTCGATGTGTTTTTCTCAATCGGATTCAATCGATGCGCAAGCATTTGCCGTGCCGCTGCGCCAGCCCGGGCGTCGCGGCGGCGCTCCACGGCGTAGCTATTATGCGCGACGGCCACGCGAGCGCCGCGGCGCGGGCGCCGTCAAACTGCTGTGTTCTTCAGACGCTGCCCTGCGTTTCGACGACCAGCACGCGCGCCGCGCCGAGCGGATGCGCGACGTGCTCGGTGCCCACCGACGCATAGAACACGTCGCCGGTTTCGAGCACCGTCGAGCGTTCGACGCCGTCTTCGCGATAGCGCATCTCGACGCGGCCGTCGAGCACGGCGAACACTTCTTCGCCGTCGTTGACGTGCCACTTGTACGGCTGATCGGTCCAGTGCAGACGCGTGGTGATGCCGTTCATGTTGGCGATGTCGAGCGCGCCCCACGGACGCGTCGCGGTAAAGCTCCTGCTGCGGATGATTTTCATGGTCGATAAGCGGTCGGCAAACGCACGGACCGCGCGGCCAGGTCCGCCAACCTCCGGCGGCGGCACTCGCGCGGCTGACCCTTATTATAGGTCTGGCGGCTCGCATGCCCTCGCCGGTACATGCCCGGCGAGCCTTTCGTACGATTATTGAAACCCCTAAGCCGTCGCCTATACTCACTCAAGCCGCGGGGCACACCCTGTACGACAGCGTCTGGATTCTGGGAGGAGTCGAGGATGAACAAAGCCACTTTTCTGGCCGTGCAACTCAACGTCGACGATGTAGCCGCGTCCCCCGGCCTCGTCGAATTGCTGAACACCCACCTGATCTTTGCCGCCGACGTCGCCGAGGCCGCCGATGCGCTCGTGCAGCTTGCAAGCGTCGCGGGACTGTCGAGCGGCGTCGAGGCGAGCGTCGAGCTTCCCGCGGTGGCGGTCGAGCGACTGCGCGAGGCGCTCGACAACCTGAGCGGCTACGACGAATCCTGGCTGCTCGCGCTCGAACCGAGCCGGGCGCTCTTCGACGAGATCGGCCGCCGGCACCGCGCGCTGCATTGAGTAGGCAAGCCGGGCTGGGCGGCGCGAGCGCTCTGACTCCACCGCCGCGAAATCCGCGCTTCGAGCGCATGCGATACAGGCCGTAAACGACAAAACGCCATCCGATCAAACCGGATGGCGTTTTTTCTTGCCCGCCGCCTTCGCAATGCTCCGCAAGGCGGCGTCTACCTCAAGCTTCGGTGCGACTCGTATCGGCGATTAGTTGCCGAAGTAGATCGAATGACGGTCGGACGTGGCCGGGCTCGCCGCATGGCCGGCTTGCGAAGTACCGACAGCCGGCGCGCCGTAGCCGCTGGTGTTCACGGTGTTCGCCGCGACCGCCGTGCCGTTTTGCGCGGCGACGCGAGCCTGGGCGGCCTGGATGTCCGCCGGGTAGTCGACGGAGTTGGCGATCGGGTTGTAGCCTGCCTTTTCGAGTTGAACCAGTTCAGCGCGAACCTGCGCGCGGGTAACCGGCTGGTTCGACTGAGCGAACGAAGCAACAGGAGCAGCAAGAGTCGCGGCGATAGCAACTGCGGAAATCAGGGTCTTCATGATTAACCTCCAATAACTTGTTTGTGATGCGCTTCGGTGTTTGTCCCTCAGCGCTTGAAAGCAAGTTTAGGAGTGTCATGACTTAGGGTAAACACTTAAAACCACGAAACTCTATTTTTGTTTTCGCAACAATTGCCCCGTCTTTTTTGCCGGAGACTAAAACGTCGATAGATTCCGACAATAATCTTGCCGTCCGGGAATCAGCAAGCCGGGGCAGACCGGCGCGCGTTACGCAAAGCGCGCCGGTCCGCTATTCAACCGTCTCGCCGCAACCGCTCAGCCCCAATGTGCGTGGAAGCTGCCCGGCTTGTCGACGCGTTCGAACGTATGCGCGCCGAAGAAGTCGCGCTGCGCCTGCACGAGATTCGCGGGCAGACGCTCCGAGCGGTACGCGTCGAAATACGCGATCGCCGATGCGAAAGCCGGCACCGGCACGCCCGCGTTGACCGCCGCCACCACGACTTCGCGCAGCGCCGCCTGGTAGTTCTTCGCGATGTCGCGGAAGTACGGATCGAGCAGCAGGTTCGCGAGCGCCTTGTCCTTCGTGTACGCGTCGGTGATCTTCTGCAGGAAGCGCGCGCGGATGATGCAGCCCGCGCGGAAAATCTTCGCGATCGTGCCGTAGTCGAGATCCCACTTGTACTCTTCCGATGCCGCGCGCAGTTGCGCGAAACCCTGCGCGTACGAGATCACCTTGCTGAAATACAATGCGCGGCGCACCGATTCGATGAACGCGTCGCGCGCGCCGCCGAGCGGCCTGGCCTGCGGTCCTTCGAGCACCTTGCTCGCGGCCACGCGCTGATCCTTCAGCGACGACAGCACGCGCGCGAACACCGCTTCGGTGATCAGCGGCAGCGGCGCGCCGAGGTCGAGCGCGTTCTGGCTGGTCCATTTGCCGGTGCCCTTCTGCGCGGCGCGGTCGAGAATCACGTCGACGAGATCCTTGCCGGTTTCGTCGTCCTTCTTGCCGAAGATCTTCGAGGTGATTTCGATCAGATAGCTGTCGAGCTCGCCCTGGTTCCATTCGGTATAGACCTTGCCGAGTTCCTCGTTCGACAGGCCGACCACCTGCTTCAACACCGCGTAGCTCTCGGCGATCAGTTGCATGTCGCCGTACTCGATGCCGTTGTGCACCATCTTCACGAAGTGACCCGCGCCGTCCGGTCCCATGTACGCGACGCACGGCTCGCCGTCCGGTGCCTTCGCGGCGATTTCGGTGAGGATCGGCGCAACGAGGTCGTACGCGTCGCGCTGTCCGCCCGGCATGATCGACGGGCCTTTCAGCGCGCCCTCCTCGCCGCCCGACACGCCGGTGCCGATGAAGTGCAGGCCGGCCTTCGCGAGTTCCTGGTTGCGGCGGATCGTGTCGGTGAAATGCGTATTGCCGCCGTCGATCAGGATGTCGCCCTCATCGAGCAACGGCTTGAGCGAGGCAATCGTGGCGTCGGTCGGCGCACCGGCCTTGACCATCAGCAGAATGCGGCGCGGCTTTTCGAGCGACCCGACGAACTCTTCCAGCGTGAAGGCCGGCACCAGCTTCCGGTCCGGATATTCGGCGATGAGTTCGTCGGTTTTTTCGCGGCTACGGTTGTAGACCGACACCGCGTGGCCGCGGCTCTCGATGTTGAGCGCCAGATTGCGGCCCATGACCGCTAGCCCCACCACGCCGATTGCCTGTTTGCCCATGTGAATTCTCCAGAGTCCAATGAATGTCGTGACGCCGCGCCACGGAAAACAGCGGCGGGACGTCGAGGGTGAAAGGATAAAAGAAATGCGCGCTTGCCGCTTGGTGGCGGGCAGTGGAAGACGGGAGTTTGGGCGTCTGCTTGCACATTGCTTATGCGCGCGCGGTTAGCTCACCACCTCACCCGCGCTTCGGGCCCCTGCCCGCTTCCTGAACACCAGACTGAAATTGTTCGCCGGCATCGCGACGGCTTTCTCGCACGCCAGCCCCGCCGCTTCGCCCAGCGCGACAACGGCTTCCATGTCGCGAACGCCCCACTCCGGATTGCGGCTCTTCAACCAGTGATCGAACGCGTCGTTGCTCGGCGCGGTATGCGCGCCGCCGCGCTTGTAAGGACCGTACAGATACAGCACGCCGCCGTCGACGAGCCGCCGCCCCGCGCCGTCGAACAGCGCCTGCGCCGCGCCCCACGGCGAGATGTGGAGCATGTTGATGCAGACCACCGCGTCGAGCGCAGCGGCGCCCCAGTCCGGCTGACGCACGTCGAGCGCGAGCGGCGCGCGCAGGTTCGGCAGCCCGGCGTGCGCGGCCCACGCGGCGATCGATGCGCGCGCGTCGGCGTCGGCATCGCTTGGCTGCCAGTCGAGTCCGGGCAGCGCGCCGGCGAACCAGACCGCGTGTTCGCCGGTGCCGCTCGCGATTTCGAGCACGCGGCCGGTGGCCGGCAGCACGTCGCGCAGCACGGCGAGAATCGCGTCGCGGTTGCGTTCGGCGGAAGGCGAATGTTGCCGGGCGTCGGTCATCGTCGGTTTTAGTACAAGGTTGCGCGCACGCGCGCGGGCAGATCGCGCTCGTAGGCGGCGGCGTCGAATTCCTCGCCACCATTGGCGGCGATGATGCGCCGCAGAATCTCGCCCGTGCCCGGTAGCCGCGAACGTTCGACGTGGCGCGCCGGATCCCACAGCTTCGAGCGCACGATCGCCTTCGAACAGTGGAAGTACACCGCGTCGACGTCGATCAGCAGCACGGTGCGCGGCAGCTTGCCGTCGACGGCGAAACTGTCCAGCAGCGCGGGATCGGTCGAGATCCGGCCGCGGCCGTTCACGCGCAACGTCTCGCCGACACCCGGCACGACGAACAGCAGCGCGAGCCGCGGATCGACGATGATATTGCGCAGGCTGTCGAGCCGGTTATTGCCGGGGCGATCCGGCAATGCGAGCGTGCGTTCGTCGACGATACGCACGAAACCCGGCGCCTCGCCGCGCGGCGAACAGTCGAGGCCTTGCGGGCCGCCGGTGGCGAGCACCGCGAACGGCGCGGCCTCGATGAACGCGCGATAGTCCTCGTTGACATGCGCAATCTCCTTGCGCAGCGCGCGCTCTCCCGGTTCGTCGTAGAGGGCTTCGAGTTGTTCGATCGTCGTCAGCATGGCATTGCCCGGGAGATAGGGGGTGATTCGACAGAGGGTACTCAAGCACCGGCCAGCATCCCGGCGAGCGCGCTCAGCGTGTCGCCGCACGGCGCGGCCACTTTCAGCGCCAGCAGCGGATCGGCGCGCGTGCGGCCCAGGTTGATCGCCGCGATCGGCTTGCCTTGGCGCTGCGCCCAGACGCAGAACCGGTAGCCGGAATAGACCATCAGCGACGAGCCGGCCACCAGCACCGCATCGGCCGCGTCGAGCGCGTGCGAGGCCGTTTCGACGCGCGCCTTCGGCACGTTCTCGCCGAAAAACACTACCGATGGTTTCAACAGGCCGCCGCAGTTCGAACAGGTGGGCACGCGAAAGCCGCCGAGATCATGCCATTCGAGATGCGCGTCGCCATCGGCGGCGGCTTCGGCCGTGACGTCGAGCAGCGCCGGATTATCGGCTTCGAGCGTCTGCTGGATCGACGCGCGCGCATGCTGCATGCCGCAGTCGAGACAGGTCACGGCGTCGATCCCGCCGTGCAGCTCGATCACGTCGCGGCTGCCGGCGCGCTGATGCAGGCCATCGACGTTCTGCGTCACCAGGGTCGGCACATGCCCCGCCGCCTCGAGCCGCGCGAGCGCGACGTGCGCGGCATTCGGCTGCGCCCGCGCGACGAGCGGCCAGCCGACCATGCTGCGCGCCCAGTACCGCTGACGCATCGCCTGCGCGCCGAGAAATTCCTGCAGCGTGATCGGCGGCGAGCGCTTCCATGTGCCGTTGTCGTCGCGATAGCCGGGGATGCCCGAGTCGGTGCTGATGCCCGCGCCGGTCAGCACGAACAGACGCGGATGACGCAGCACGAAGCGATGCAGATCGTCGAGCGCGTGCGCTTCGATCAGGGGGTCGGTCGGCGTGAGCTGAAGGTCGGTCATGACGGGGACGGTGGAAGATCGTGCGCCGCTCAGCGGCGCGTGCGCGGTGCTTTTGGTCGCGACGGCGTCGCTTGCGAGGTTTGCCGCGCCTCATCCCGCTGCCGCCACGCGGCCAGCGCGATCTCGTAGCGTTCGAGCGCTTCGTCGTAGAGATCGAACACACACTGTGTGCAGCCGCTATGACAGCAGTCTTCGAGATCGGGCTTCACGGGCGGCTGCGGCGGCGGATCGTCGTCGCTGGGTGTGGCTCGGGGCACGGCGGACATGGCTTTCGCGTGGAGACGGGAAGCGCTCAGTATAAGTTGAACGCCCGCGCGCCGCTTCCTTCGAAGCGCCGCTCAACCGCGCCCGACGAACGGCATCCTGGTCGCCATGATCGTCATGAACTGCACGTTCGCCGACAGCGGCAAGCTCGCCATATGCAGCACCGCGTCGGCAACGTGCCGCACGTCCATCAACGGCTCGACCGCGATCTCGCCGTTCGCTTGCGGCACGCCGCGCGCCATCCGCTCGGCCATCTCGGTCTCCGCATTGCCGATGTCGATCTGTCCGCACGCGATGTCGTATTTGCGGCCGTCGAGCGACACCGATTTGGTGAGTCCGGTGATCGCGTGCTTGGTAGCCGTATAGGCGGCGCTGTTCGGCCGCGGCGCATGCGCGGAGATCGAGCCGTTGTTGATGATGCGGCCGCCACGCGGGTTTTGCGTTTTCATCAGGCCGAACGCCGCGCGCGTGCACAGGAATACGCCGGTCAGATTGGTGTCGACGACCGAGCGCCATACGTCGATCTCGAGTTCGTCGAGATCGACGGGCGGGCCGTTGCGCCCCGCGTTGTTGAACAGCACGTCGAGCCGGCCGAAGCGCGCGCGGATCGTGTCGAACAGCGCGGCCACGCTATCCGCTTGCGTCACGTCGCACGACACCGCGAGCGCGTCGCCGCCCAGTGCCCGCGCTTCCCCGACGACCGCATCGAGCGCGGCCTGCCGGCGCCCGGCGAGCACGACGCTATAACCGTGCTCCGCCAGCCTGAGCGCGCAAGCGCGGCCGATGCCGCTGCCCGCGCCCGTCACCAGCGCCACTTTCCCGTTTTTCGTTTCCGACATCGCGCACCTCCTATTGTGTCGTGCTGGTGGAAGCGCGCATCGGTTCGCCGTAGCGGAGATAACCGGATGCGCGCCTCTTTTCGCCCCGCACCATACAACAGCGGATGACCGATCGCAAACCGCGCGATGTTGCCACAGGCTCATTGCTCCGACGAAATTCGGTGTCTTTCAGCACACTTTCATTCGACATCGCGACTGCTTCACGCGTCGCCGCGATGCGCACAACAATGGTATCGTCCGCGGTTGCGCGTCGCGCACGATTCACAGCCTTCCCCGGACGAAGGAAGACGCACAGGAAGCACGCTCGATGAACCAATGTCCCAATCCGACGCATGGCGCCCAGTCCGCGCCGCCGCGCCGCTGGCCGCGCACCGGCAACTCCGCGCTGCTCAACGGTACGATCGCATGGCATGTGCTCGTGCTGGCCGGCTGGCTGCTCGCGCCCGCCGCGTGGCCGTGGTGGCTCGCCGCGATCCTCGCGAACCACGCGATCTTCACGATCACCGGGCTCCTGCCGCGCACCGCGCTGCTCGGTCCGAACTGGACGCGCCTGCCCGCCAGCCCGCGCAACGCGAACGCCATTGCGCTGACCATCGACGATGGTCCCGACCCCGTCGTCACGCCGCAGGTACTCGATCTGCTCGACGCCTTCGATATACGTGCGACGTTCTTCTGCATCGGCGCGAAGGTGGAACGTTATCCGCTGCTCGCGCGCGAAATCGTTGCGCGTGGCCATGCGCTCGAAAATCATTCGCAGGTGCATGTGCACACGTTTTCGGTGACGTTTCCGCGCGCGCTGACTCGCGAGATCGCCGCCGCGCAGCGTACACTCGAAACCGTCAGCGGCGAACGCCCGATGTTCTTCCGCGCGCCCGCGGGTTTGCGCAATATTTTTCTCGAGCCGGTGCTGCGCAAGCTCGATCTGCGTCTCGCCGCGTGGACGCGGCGCGGCTACGACACGCGTGAACGCAACCCTCACGTGGTCACGCGGCGCCTGCTGGACGGCCTCGCCGCGCGCGATATCCTGTTGCTGCACGACGGCAATGCCGCACTCACGCTCGAAGGCAAGCCGCTGATTCTCGAGGTGCTGCCGAGCATCATCGAAGCGGCACGCCAGCGGCATCTGCGTTTCGTCACGCTGCGCGACGCGCGTATTGACGCGTGACACGCCGCGGACCTGCGCCGCGCGCTTCGCGCCGCTACACGCAGAAATCCGCCGCCATGTCCTCGTCCGTGCGCGCTTCGAGTTTGCCGCCGCGGCACGCTTTCATGAACGCGTCGTAGTCGCGCTCGACCTGATCCGCGTAGCTCGACGCGTAGCCGCTCAGCGCTTCCGCGAACTGATCGCCGCGGCCGATATACGCGCTGACCTCGATCGCCTGGCCGCTCGCCTTCGCATGCGCGCGCGCCATGATCCAGCCGCACAGCCGCGCATAGCCTTCGAGCAGATCGCTGTCGAACAGCTCGATATTCGCGGATAGTTTCATGTCGCGAAGCTGGCGGAAATAGAAATGCCGCCCGAGCGGCCCCGTCGCCCAGCCGAGGAAGATATCGCTCGCGGCCTGCAGCATGCGCTGCCCGAATACGACGCGCTCGCCTTCATGCCGGATGGCCGGCGACTTGTGGAACTGCGCGATGACCGAGGGCCGTGCCTCCTTCAGTTGCAGGAACAACGGCTTGTTGCGGTGATCGACGAGCAGCACCACGAAGCAGCGCGTGCCGACGCTGCCGACACCCACCACCTTGAACACGATGTCCTGCCTCGTGAAGTGATCGAGCAACTCGCGCCGGTCGTGCGACAACGTCTTGCGATAGTCGGCCCATAGTTGTTCGACCATCTTGTCCACGTTGCCTTTGCGGTACGTTTCGGTTTCGTCCGCCGTGAACAGCGTATTCGCGCCGAGCACATGAAAGAGCGCGGGCGGCGCGTCGTGGATCTTCCAGTGCCCGCTGTCGAAAGAAGTCATTTTCTCGAGCAGGTTTTCGTGCGTGCGGGTCGCGGCCTTTTCCATGCCGCGCCGCACCGCGCGGCGGCCCTCCGGCGTCAATGCGGTTTCCGCCATATGGTCGAACGTGATGCGGTCGTACCAGAGTTCGAGCGCGCCGCACTGCGCATACTGCGCCATGCGATCGCGATACGAATTCACCACGGTCATCACGAGGCGCTCGGCGGTGCCGCGGCTCAGGCGCATATGGCGCGCGGCCACCACGAAGCTTGCGGTGAGCCGCTTCAGGTCCCATTCGAAGGGACCGGTCGATACTTCGTCGAAGTCGTTGAGGTCGAAGACCAGTTGCCGCTCGGGCGTCGCGAAACCGCCGAAATTCATCAGATGGCCGTCGCCGCAGATCGGCATGCTGAGGCCCGAGTCGTGAACCTTGCTGAGGTCGTGCGCCTGCAGAATCGCGCTGCCGCGAAAGAACGTGAACGGCGAGACGGCCATGCGCCCATAGCGCAGCGGCACGAGATTCCCGACGCGGCCGGCGCTGCTCTGCTTGAGCAACTCGATCGGATCGCGATGCAATTCGCCGACCGCGCGATGGCTCGAACGTTTCGAATGCTCGCGAGCGGCCCGGCCACGCGCTTCCCGTTCGGCAATGGTGCTGGTTTTCATGCTCTCTCTCCGTTTTGCGAGTCTTGACCGGCGATGACAGAGACTGCTGACTGGCACGACAAAGCGAAACAACGGCGCATGGGCCTGCCTGCATGACATCCGGTGGCACCCCACGGCAGCCACGGCAGCGAACCCGCGCATCACGTCCGAACCGTGGCATGAATTACGATCATAGCGGGTCGGAACAGATCGCCGCTAAAAATGCTGCCGTACATCTGCACACGCGGGCGCACGGCGGCGAATGCGCTCCCGCACACGCTGTGGCGCGCGGCGCGCGGGTAGAATCGGCGCATGCACCCTTCCCCCGTCCGGCAGCGCGAGCCCGAGCTTCCGCTGCATACGCCCAGTGTGTCGTCGCTGACGCTGGCGGCGGTCATCGCCGTCATCGCGTGGATTTCGATCTTCGCGCAAGCCGACGTCACGATCGATCGCACGCTTGCCCGCGGGCTGACCGTGTTCGACGGCCTCGCGCGCATGAGCAGCTACCTGACCAATCTGACCGTGCTCGCCTGCGCGATCTGCTTCACCTGCGTCGCGTCATGGAAGCATCGCTCGCCACTCGTGCGGTTTTTCCGGCAGCCGACGGTCGTGACCGCGGTGGTCGTCTATATGGTATTCGTCGGCATCGCCTATAACCTGCTGTTGCGTGGCCTGTGGACGCCGACCGCCTACCGGCGGCTCCTCAACGAATCGCTGCACAGCGTGCTGCCGATGCTTGCCGCGCTCTACTGGGTGCTGTTCGTGCCGCGCTTTCATCTGCGGCCGCGGCACTGCGTGCTGTGGCTCGTCTATCCGCTCGCGTATCTCGGCATCACGTTCTGGCGCGGCAGCCTGTCGGACTTCTATCCGTATCCGTTTATCAACGTCGAAACGCTCGGACTCAGACAGGTGCTCGTCAATTCCGCGCTGCTGTTCGGCAGCTTTCTGATGTTGATGGCCGTATTCGTCGGCATCAACTTCGGGCGACGGCGCTGACGTTTCGTCGCGCTTTCGCCGCCGCACGCATTTCCCTCTCCCGTGGGCGCGCTTCTTGCACCGCTCCGTGACTGGCGCAGGCCAGCGCCACGCCGGCGCGGCCTGCGCGAGCCCTTCGTGCGGCACCGTTGCAATCGCAACGCGTGCGCACGTAAATATGACAACCGGAGTAATGCATATGGATACGAATTCAGCGGAAGGCGCAGTCAACGAAGTCGCGGGCAAGGTACAAAGCGCGGCCGGTGACGTGCTCGGCGACACTGGCATGCAGATGGCGGGCAAGGCACGCGAGTTGAGCGGCAAGGCACAGCAGCTTTGCGCGAATACGACGAGCCTCGTACGCGACACGACAGTCGAAAACCCGTTCACGACGCTCGCGGTTGTCGCGCTGGCCGGGTTTGTCGTGGGGGCACTGTGGTCGCATAACTCGGCGGACCGGGATTATCGGCGTTGATTGATGGCCGCCGATCAGGTGGCGCCAATCGGCGGCTTTAATTGGCGGCTTTAATCGCGGCATTCGTCCGCGTCGAGCGGCGCGGGTCGCCCTCTGCCCCGTCAGGCGCTTTTCTTCCTGCGGCCCGCGCCCATCTCCAGTTCCACCCACGTCGGCGCATGGTCGCTCGCATGCGGCTCGCCGCGCACCCAGCGGTCGACGCCCGCGGCACGCAAACGCGGCGCGAGATCGGCGCTCAGCAGCAGATGATCGATGCGCAGCCCCGAATTCGTCTCCCAATGGCGGCGGAAATAATCCCAGAACGTATAGATGCGCTCGTCGCCGAAGTGCGTGCGCAGCGCGTCGGTCCAGCCCTGCGCGAGCAGCTTCCGATACCGCTCGCGGCTTTGCGGCTGCAGCAGCGCGTCCTTCAGCCATGAACGCGGGTTATAGATGTCTTCGTCGGTCGGCACGACGTTGTAGTCGCCCGCGAGCACGACCGGCTGACCGCTCCTGAAGAGCTTCGCCGCATGCGCGATCAGATGATCGAACCAGGCGAGCTTGTAGTCGAACTTCGGACCGGGCTGCGGATTGCCGTTCGGCAAATACAGGCAGGCGATCACCAGACCGCCCGCTTCGGCTTCCAGATAGCGGCTATGCGTATCCGCCTCGAAACCAGGCAAACCGCGCCGCCGTTCGACCGGCGCCTCGCCCTTCGCCAGAATCGCCACGCCGTTCCATGCGCTCTGCCCTTGCCAGATCGCGCCATAGCCGGCATCGCGCAGCGGCTCGACCGGAAACGCGCTATCCACCGCCTTCAGTTCCTGCAGGCAGACGATGTCCGGCGCCTCGCGCTCCAGCCATTGCAATAGCGCCGGCAAGCGCGAACGGATGCCGTTGATGTTGAACGTCGCAATCCGCAGCTTCGCCACGATCGTTTCTCCCTGACGGCCTGTTTCAACCTATCCCGCCGCGGCGTCGCACCACTCGATCGCCCACGAACGCGCGCAGCAGATCGCATCGGCTTCGTTCGCGAAGCAATCGATGTCACCGGAATCGTGCGACTGAAAGGCTTCGTTTCGCCGCGCCACGCGGGTGATCTTCGCGCGCGCGTAGTAGGCGCCGTCGTCCGCGTGACGCGCGCGGCAGTCGATATGAAAATGCCTGTAGTCGAATTGCATAGGCGCTCCCGTGAACGTGCCGCATGCCGGCCACGCGTTCGTCACGTATTCACGTATTAGCCGCGCGGCCATTGCAGGCGACGGTAGCACCGCTTATACCCGCCCTGTTAGCGCCCGGCGCAGCGGTTCACTCCTGGCGTTCATTGCGGATATTAGCCTGCCTTTATTGCGCAGATCGGCTTTGCTCTCCCTCTGAATTTTTAATACCGTTGTACCTGCAACGGCACTGAAATTGCTGCGCTTTGCTGTGTCTGTCTTGTTTCAACGCGATGCGTTGGACCCCGACGCATCGTCATGCCTGCATTGACCTTTCAATGGAGTCAACAGAACGTCATGTCCACGCATACCGAATGTCAGGATTCGGGCGACGCAGCCCCTCCAGAACCCACCTCCGAGCCCTCACAGCCCTCACGCCGCCGCTTTCTTCAATCGGCCGCCGCTGCCGCGACGATCGGCGCGGCACCGCATCTGCGCGCGCAAACGCAAACGCCCGCCGCGCCGCCGGCGCCGGGCAACCCGGCCGTCTCGCCGCGTCCCGTCATGTTGAACGTGAACGGCCGCGCCTATGCGCTGCAACTCGAACCCCGCGTGACGCTGCTCGACGCATTGCGCGAATACGCCGGTCTGATGGGCACGAAGAAAGGCTGCGACCGCGGCCAGTGCGGTGCCTGCACGGTGCTCGCCGATGGCCGCCGCATCAACTCGTGCCTGACGCTCGCGGTGATGCACGAAGGCGAGAACATCACGACCGTCGAAGGACTCGCGTCGAATACCGGCGTGATGAGTCCGGTGCAGCGCGCCTTCATCGAACACGATGCGTTTCAGTGCGGCTACTGTACGCCCGGGCAGTTGTGCTCCGCGACTGCCCTTCTCAGCGAATTCCGCAACGGCGCGGCGAGCACCGTAACGGCCGACGTGCGCGCGCGTCCCGCCGCGCTATCCGACGCAGAGATCCGCGAGCGCATGAGCGGCAACCTCTGCCGCTGCGGCGCCTACGCGAACATCGTCGCCGCGGTGCGCGCCGCGCACGGCAACGCGTAACGGAGACCGGCATGGATGCGATCTCCTACGAACGCGCCGGCGACGTCGCCGGCGCAGTGCGCGCCGCGCAGCAGCCGGGCGCGGTCTTTATCGGCGGCGGCACGAATCTGCTCGATCTGATGAAGGGCGGCGTCGCGCGGCCGGTGCGGCTCATCGATATCACGCACATCGACGGGCTCGACTCGGTCACCACGCTGGCCGGCGGCGGCATCCGCATCGGCGCGCTGGTGCGCAACAGCGACGCGGCGAATCATGCGCTCGTGCGCGAGCAATACCCGCTGCTGTCGCAAGCGTTGCTCGCGGGCGCGTCCGCGCAGTTGCGCAACATGGCGACGGTCGGCGGCAATCTGCTGCAACGCACGCGCTGCGGCTACTTCTACGACACCGCCTTTACGCAATGCAACAAGCGCATGCCCGGCAGCGGCTGCGCGGCGCTCGACGGCCATAACCGCATGCACGCGATTCTCGGCGCGAGTCCGCAATGCATCGCGGTCAATCCGTCCGACATGAGCGTGGCGCTCGCCGCGCTCGATGCGCTCGTGCGCGTCAGCGGTCCCCGCGGCGAGCGCACGATCGCGTTTGCCGATTTCCACCGGCTGCCCGGCGAGCGACCCGACGTCGATACCACGTTGCAGCCCGGCGAACTGATCACCGCGGTCGATCTGCCGCCGCCGCTTTTCAGCGCCCACTCGCACTATCTGAAAGTGCGTGACCGCGCCAGTTACGCATTCGCGCTGGTGTCGGTGGCCGCCGCGTTGCAGATGGACGGCGCGCGCGTGCGGACCGCGCGCATCGCGCTGGGCGGCGTCGCGCACAAGCCGTGGCGCGCGAGCGCGGCCGAGCAGATGCTCGCCGGTCAGCCGCTCACGCAGGCCGCGCTCAAAAACGCCGCCGCGGCGGCGTTGAGCGGCGCGCAGCCACGGCGCGACAACGGCTTCAAGGTGCAGCTCGCGCAACGCGCGATCGTGCGCGCGGTCAATCAGGCCGCCGGTTACGCGGGAGGTGTCGCATGAACCTGATCGGACAGCCGATTGATCGCATCGACGGCCTGCTCAAGGTGACCGGCGATGCGCGTTATGCGGCCGAATTCCCCGAAGCGCGTCTCGCGCATGCGGTGCTCGTGACGAGCACGATTGCGCGCGGCACGATTGCGTCGATCGATGCGAGCCGCGCGCAGGCGTTGCCCGGCGTGCTGCTCGTGATGACGTACCAGAACGCGATGCGCCTGCCGAACGGCGGCAGGCCGGCGCTCGCGCCGCCCGCGGGACGACGCCTGTCGCTGCTGCAGGACAACGAGGTGCACTACAGCAACGAGCCGGTCGCGGTAGTGGTCGCCGATACGCTCGAACATGCGACCGATGCCGCGCGTCAGGTGCGCATCGTCTATCAGCCGGGCACCGCGACGCTCGACTTCGCGGCGGCGAAGCCGAACGCGCATGCGCCGGTCAAGCCGCAGGGGCGCGAGACCGATACGCGGCGCGGCAGCTTCGAGGACGGCATGCAGAGCGGCGCGGTGCATATCGACGCCACGTACACGACGCCGATCGAGCATCACAACCCGATGGAGCCGCACGCGACGATGGCGCGCTGGGACGGCCCGCAGCTCACGCTGTTCGATTCGACGCAGGGGGTGAGCAGCGCGGCGCAGGCGGTCGCCAAAGTATTCGGCATCGCCGCGACTGACGTGCGCGTGATCTCGCCGTTCATCGGCGGCGGCTTCGGCTGCAAGGGTTCATCGTGGTCGCATGTGTCGCTGTGCGCGATGGCCGCGCGGCAAACCGGGCGGCCGGTGCGGCTCGCGCTCGAGCGGCCGCAGATGTTCGGCCCGGTCGGCGCGCGGCCGCGCACCGAGCAGCATTTCGTGATCGCCGCGCGGCACGACGGCACGCTCACCGCGATGCGCCACGACAGCATCTCGAACACGTCGACGATCGAGGACTGGACCGAGACCTGCTGCATGGTCACGCGCATGCTGTACGCGGTGCCCAACCAGATCACGACGCACCGGCTCGTGCCGCTCAATCTCGGCACGCCGACCTTCATGCGCGCGCCGGGCGAGACCACCGGGTCGTTCGCGCTCGAATCGGCGATGGACGAACTCGCGGCGGCATTGAACATGGATCCGCTCGCGTTGCGCATCAAAAATTACGCGGAAAGCGATCCGCAGGAAAACCGGCCATGGTCCGGCAAATCGCTGCGCGAGTGCTATCAGATCGGCGCGCAAAAATTCGGCTGGTCGCGCCGTTCGCCCGCGCCGCGCTCGATGCGCAACGGCGACACGCTGATCGGTATGGGCATGGCGACCGCGACCTATCCGGCGAATCGCAGCGAGGCATCGGCGATCGCGCGGATCCTGCCGGACGGCACCGCGATGGTGGCGTCGGGCACGCAGGACATCGGCACCGGCACCTATACCGTGATGACCCAGGTCGCCGCCGATGCATTGGGCTTCGCGCCGGAGAACATCCACTTCGCGCTCGGCGATTCGACACTGCCGCGCGCGCCGGTGTCGGGCGGTTCGCAGTCGGCGGCGAGCGTATCGCCCGCGGTGCGCGACGCGGCGAGCCAGGCGCGCAGCCAGTTGATCGCGCTCGCGCTGGCCGATCAGGCATCGCCGGTGCACGGCCTGCCGCTCGACGACGTGACCGTCGACAATGGCTGGGTGGTGAGCCGCTCGCAACCGGGCAAACGCGATCCGGCCGCGGCGATCATCGCGCGCTCGGGCGGCAAGCCGATCGAGGCGACCTCGACCGTCAGGCCCGGCGACGAGAAGCAGAAGTACTCGTTCCATTCGTTCGGCGCGGTGTTCGTCGAGGCGCACGTCGACGCCGGGCTCGGCACGATCCGCGTGCCGCGCGTGGTCGCCGTCTACGACATCGGGCGCGTGCTCAACGAGAAGACCGCGCGCAGCCAGATGCTGGGCGGCATCGTCTGGGGCATCGGCGCGGCGCTGCAGGAGGAAAGCACGCTCGACACGCGCTACGGACGCTTCACGAACGCGAACCTCGCCGAGTATCACGTGCCGGTGAACGCGGATATCGACACGCTCGACATCACGTTCCTCGACCGGCCCGATCCGTATATCAACTCGCTCGGCGTACGCGGCATCGGCGAGATCGGCATTACCGGCGTGCCGGCGGCGATTGCCAATGCGGTGTATCACGCGACGGGGGTGCGGGTGCGGGATTTGCCGATTACGCTCGACAAGGTGATGGGGCCGGTCGGGGTGTGAGGTGGCGCGGAATCATGGTGGGGATCGCCGTGGGCGGTGGAGCTTGCGCGCGCCGGCATTCGCGTGAACGCCGACATTCCCGCTTGCCTCCCGCCCCGTTGCATCGCACAATCGGCTTCATTCCTTTTACCGGTATCCGCCGATGGCCTACGCCTCGCTCGCCACTGGCGTGTTGCTCGCCGCCGGCTTCGGTTCGCGCTTCGATCCGCGCGGGCTGCACAACAAGCTGCTCGCGCACCTGCCCGACGGCACGCCCGTCGCGCATGAAGCCGCGCATCGGCTGCTGCGGGTCGTGACGCGCGTGCTCGCCGTGGTACGGCCCGGCTCGGATGCGCTGGCCCGCGTGCTCAACGACGCCGGCTGTGACGTCGTATTCACGGCGGCCGCCGAGCGCGGCATGGGCGCCAGCCTCGCCGCGGGCATCGCGGCAAGCGACGACGCCGAAGGCTGGATCGTCGCGCTCGCCGACATGCCGCGCATCGCGATCCCGACGATCGAAGCGGTGGCCCGCGCGCTCGACGGCGGCGCCCCGCTGGTCGCGCCGTTTTATCAGGGGCAGCGCGGTCATCCGGTCGGCTTCGGCGCGGCGCATCGCGAGGCGCTGCTCGCGCTCGATGGCGACACGGGCGCGAAAGCGCTGCTGACGACGCAAGCGCTAACGAGGCTCGATGTCGACGATCCGGGCATTTTGCGGGACGTGGATACCCTGGAAGACTTGCGGCGGATGTAGCTTCCACTGAGCTTCCAAGGCTCCGCTTGCTCCCTGCCGGCCTTTGCGCGCATACTGTATATCCATACAGTATTTTGCAGGTCATGAAGCGCCTCTCCATCGAACCGACTTTTGCCGCCTGGCGCCGCGCGGCGCGCGAGGCGCTGCGCGAGGGCAGCGCGCCCGAGTCGATCGAGTGGGTCGAGCTCGAAGGAGTGGCCACGCCGGGGGCCGCGACCGCATCCCATGAAGCCGCGCACCCCGTCGCGGCACCGGAACCCGTCCGCCCCGCCCCCGCGATTCCCCGCGAACTGCTCGCGCGGCTGAAAACCGCTGCCTGCTTTCGCGCGGATGATCGCTGGGCGCTGCTCTACCGCATCCTGTGGCGCTGGACGCGCGGCGAGCGGCACGTCGTCGAACCGCATGATCCCGACGGCGTGCAACTCGAACAGCGTGTCCAGGCAGTCGAGCAGGAAACCGACGAACTGGTGTTGCGCACGCTGTTCAGGCGGCGCGATCCGTCGATGGGTCCGCCGGAATTCGTCGGCTGGGACGAGCCGCGTCACGATCTGCTCGAGCGCGCCGCCTCACGGTTCGTGGAGGGCATGGGCCATTCCACGTGGATGCTCGCCACGCCGCGGGGCGCGGCGTTCTGGAACGGCATGCTGTTGCGTATCGGCCGCCCGGCCGCCGAGGAACGCATCGAGGCCGCGCACGCGCTGCCCGCCAGCGCGATGACCGGCGAAGCCGTCACGAGCGAGCCGACCGAGGCACTCTGGCTCGCCTATTACGCCGACGTCGTCAATGGCCGCGCCGCACCCATGCCGCTGCGCTACTGGCGCATGCCGGCCGCCGGGCCGCCGCTGCCCGCGCAGCTCGCCCGCGCGCGCACGCGCATTGGCGCGCAATGCGCGGCCGTCACCGTGCCGGAAGCGCCGCCTGTCGAAATCCCGGCACTCACGCCGCCGTTGCGCGAGCCGGACGGGCCGCTCGCCACCTGCCGGCGCTGCGGACTGTGGCGCAATGCGAAGCAGGCCGTCGCGGGCAGCGGGCCTGTTCAGGTGGCAATTTCCACGGCAACGTCTGCGGCAACTTCCACGGCAACATCGGCGACGATCATGGTGCTCGGCGAGCAGCCCGGCGAGTACGAGAACCAGCATGGCGAACCGTTCGGCGGCGTAGTGGGTCAGTTGCTCGATGCAGTGCTCGCGCGCGCCGGCCTCGAACGCGCGGCACTGTATCTGACCTATGCGGTCAAGCATTACAAGTGGAACATTGCCGGCCAGCAGCGCGTCCATCGCACGCCGGAGCGCAGCGAGATCGAGGCTTGCCAGTACTGGCTCGAGCAGGAACTGACGCGGGTCGCGCCACGCGTCGTCGTCACGCTCGGGCCCGCCGCGCTCAAGGCGCTGACCGGCGCGCACATCAATCTGTCCGAATACCTGGGGCTGACGATCGCGCATCGCGGCCGGCTGATCGTACCGACATGGCATCCGTCGTACGCGCTACGCACCGCCGACGCGCGGCTACGCGAGGACGTCGTCGCGAACATCGTGGCGGCGTTCAGCCGGGCGGCCGCGCTAGCGGCGTCGGCGGCGCAGCAGGCAGCATAAGTTCCGGCGGCGTCGCAAATACGTCCAGCCCCGGCCGGAAAAGCGCGCCGGCGCCGCTGCCTTCAACAGCATGAGCGCTCATCGGCCCCTGCATTTTCGTCGGCTCCAGGCACACCGCTTGCGCATCGCACAACCGCGCGCAATCCGCGGCGATTCCGCCTAAGCTGTGTTGACGCCGCTTTTTTTCGCGCCCCCCGGATCTTCAAATCCAACGTCTCGACGCCCGGCCCGCCGCGCCTCGAACCGTATCCGCACGCCCATGAGCGAAACCAGTCCACGCCTGTTCATCGTCTCCCCCCACTTCGACGACGCCGTCTTCAGTTGCGGCGCGTTGCTCGCCGCGCACCCCGACGCCGCCGTCTGCACCGTCTTCGCCGCGCCTCCCGAACACGACATGCGCACCGAATGGGATGAAAAATCGGGCTTCGCGAACGCCCGCGACGCGGTCCACGAACGCACGCTCGAAGATAACCGCGCGCTCGAAGTGCTCGATGCGATTCCGCTGCGCATGCCGTTTCGCGACAGCCAGTACGCCGATTCGCCGTCGATCAGCCAGATGGCCGCCGCGCTCGAGGAAACGATCTACCGTTCGACCGCGAACACGCTGCTGATGCCGCTCGGCCTGCACCACGACGACCACGCGCGCGTGTTCGAAGCGTGCTGCGAAATCCTGCCGAGGCTGTCGCATCTGGACTGGTTCGGCTACGAGGAAGCGATTCACCGCCGCACGCCCGGCGCGGTGCAGGCGCGGCTCGCCGATCTCGCGCAGCGCGGCATCGTCGCGACGCCGGCGACACCGGACGTGGGCTATACGATCGACGCGCAGCGCCGCGCGCAGATCAAGCGCGAGGCGGTCCACGCGTATGCGAGCCAGTTGCGGGCGTTCGGCGCCGGCAATTACGACGACGTATTCGCGACCGAGCGTTACTGGCAATTGAGCGTCGGTCGCCGTCGCGCGAAAAAGTAGGAAGCAGGAAGCGCGGCGAACGCCTACGCTAGAAGAAAAATGGTCACGCGGGGACGGGCAGCAGCGGCCGAAAGAGGCCGGCGCCGCCCGCACTCGCCGAAGCCGCGCTTTTCAACCGCAAAGGTGACGCAATGAGCTACGACATGCACACCAGTCCGATTCCCGACCCGAACGCCGATCCGAACCGCGATCCGGAAGCCGACCCGCTCGTGCCGCCGGCGCCCGGCCATCATGTCGAGGAGCCGCAACGCCCCGATGGTCCCCCGGATAAGGATCCGGTGTGAGCGGTGCGGCGGGCGCCGCATGGCATCGCCCGCGCCGCGGGTCAATCAGCGCATCAACTCGCTAAAGCCCCGCAGCAACCGGTCGATATCGGCCGCGTGAATGTTGCCCATCGTCGAAATGCGGAACAGTTCCGCCGACAGGCCGCCCTGCCCCGCATAGATCACGAAGCCGCGCGCCTTCAGCTCGTCGTGCAACCGCGGATACGCGATGCCCGCCGGCAGCCGGTACGCGCGCAGCACCACCGACGACTGCTCCGGCGGCAACACGGTGCCGATGCCCCGCGCGGCGAGCCCCGCGCGCGCCTGCTCGGCGAGCGCCGCATAGCGCGCGTGACGCGCGCGCCAGCCGCCTTCGTCGGCGAGTTCGCGCAGCGCTTCGACGAGCGCGTAATACGCATGCACCGACGGCGTGAACGGCGTGTTGCGCTGATCCTGCAAACGCGCGAGGCGCCCGAGATCGAGGTAGTACGTGCGGCTCGCCGCCTGCGCGAGCGCCGCGCGCCGCACCAGCACGAACGAGGCGCCCGGCACGCCATGCAGGCACTTGTTGGCGGTGGCGGCGACCGCGTCGAGACTCGCATCGGCGAAATCGATCGTTTCGGCGCCGAAGCTGCTGACGCCGTCCACCAGCAGACGCACGCCGCGCTCGCGACACAGCGCGCCAAGCGCCGCGATATCGTTCAGGCGCCCCGTGGTCGTTTCGTGATGAATCGCCGCGACGTGCGTGAACGACCTGTCCGCGTCGAGGCGCGCGGCAATCTTCGCGAGATCGGGCGCGTCCATCCAGCCGTGCTTCAGCGCTTCGTGCGCGATGCCGTATTGCGTCGCGATCTGCGCGATGCGCTCGCCGTACACGCCGTTTTCGACGACGAGCAGCTTGCCGTTTTGCGGCACGAGCGCGGCCGTCATGCTTTCGACGGCCGCCGTGCCGGAGCCGGTCATCAGCACCGCCTGCCATTCGTTCGGGTCGAGCCCGTACACGTCGACGAGACGCGTGCGCGCCTCTTCCTGCAAATCGAAAAACTCGCTTTCGCGATGGCACAGATCCGTCTGCAACAGGCTGTTGCGGACACGTTCGGTGAGCGTCACCGGGCCGGGATTGAGCAGCAGCATCGGCGCTCCTTTCTTTGCTTTGAGTTCGGTCAGACGGCGCCGATGTGGCGCATCAGGCGCGTCTTCACATCGGGCGGTGTGATGGTCGGGCGCGGCAGGCCGTCCGGCGTGCCGCGGCGGATCGTCAGACGCACGAAGCGCGGACCGGCGAGCGGCGGCGCGGCGAACAGCTCGTCGATGACGGCCGGATCGTCGCTTTCCAGCGCCGACGCATAACCGCACGCCGCTGCCACGCCCGCAAACGACACCTGCGACGACACCGTCGCCTGGCCGCCCGTCGAATCGTGCGCGCCGTTGTCGAGCAGCACGTGCGTGAGGTTCGACGGACCGTACGCGCCGAGCGTCGCGAACACGCCCATGCGCATCAGCGCGGCGCCGTCGCCGTCGAGCGCGACCACGCTCAGGTCCGGACGCGCGAGCGCGAGGCCGAGCGCAAACGGTGTCACGCAGCCCATCGAGCCGACCATGTACAACTGGTTCGCGCGATCGTCGATTGCATAGAGTTCGCGCCCGCAGAAGCCGGTCGACGCGAGCACCACCGTCGAGTCGAGTGGCGTATGCGCGATCACCTTTTGCAGCGCGTCGTGACGCGTCGCCAGTTCATTCGCCGCGACGCCGCGGAACTGCGCGCGCGGCACGACGGGGGTGCGTGGCGCGGGCGCGCCGCCGTCCTTCAGCTCATACGGCGCGACGCTGCCCTTCTGCATCACCAGCGCGTACGGCCGGCCAGTCGCGTCCATGTGCGCGATCGCGCGATCGAGCACCGGGCCGATCGCGTCGGCTTCGGTCGGGAAGGTTTCCCACGGAATTTCCATCGTGTCGAGCATCGCCGGCGTGATCGGCCCCATCAGCGCGTGCTGCGGCTCGTCGGCGACGCCGGGCTGGCCGCGCCACGTGACGATCAGCAGTTGCGGCAGACGGAAAGTCCACGTGAGCGACGTCAGCGGACTCACCGCGTTGCCGAGCCCCGAGTTCTGCATCATCGTGATGCCGCGCCGGCCGTGCTTCGCGCCGAGCGTGACGCCCGCGATCAGCGCGACCGCGTCGCCCTCGTTGGCCGCCGATACGTAATGCAGCGATTCGTCCTGCAACACGTAGTTGATGAACGGCGTCAGATACGAGCACGGCACGCCCGCGTACCAGTCGAAACCGCGCTCGCGCGCCGCTTCGACGAACTGCGCGGCTTCGATCATTGCGCGCCTCCGGTTGCCGCGTTGCTCTTCGCCGCCGTGGCCACATGACCGACCGCGCTCGCAAACGGCGCCTGCGCATGCGCGAAGTCGCCCGCGCGGCGGAAGTCGTCGAGATCGTTGACGCCGCGCCAGTGGCCGTGCACGTATTGCACCTCGATCGATTCGCCAGATTCGATCAGCGCGTTGAGCAGCGCGGGCATGTCGAGCGACGCGAAATCGTCGCGCGCGCGCAGTTCGCGCATCACCGCCTGCAAGCGCTCGCGGCCTTCGCCGCGCACGTTCAGCAGACCCACCCAGCGGCCATGCGGCGCCTGCGCGGCGCTCGCCGCCGCCGCCGACGCATCCTGCCCGCTCGCGACATGGCGCAGCACGACCTTGTTGCCGAACAGACCGCGATCGTCGGCGGCCGAGCACCACGCGAAATCGCGCACGCTGGCGTTTTCCGCTTCGGTCAGCGACGAGTCGACGACGACGCTGAACGCGGCCTCGCTTTCCACCAGATCGCGCAGGATGTAGCTGCGGAACAGCAGATCGCCGTACGAGATGACGGTGTCGCTGGCGAGTGTGTCTGGCGCGACCCGGTCGAGCGCGCACGCGAGCGATGCGAGTTCACCGGTCCGCGCATGCTGCTCGTTGACGACGAGGCGGATACCCGCGGTGTCGATCGCATCGGCGCGATAGCCGCCGACCACGGTGATGTCGTTGACGCCCTGCTTCTTGAACGCATCGACGAGCCAGCGCAAAAGCGGCTTGCCCGCGATCGGCAGCATCACCTTCGGACGGTCCTCGGTGACTGCTTCGAGGCCCTTGCCGCGGCTCGCGGCGAGGACGATCGCCGCGCCGGCCGCGCGGCCGCTCGACAGATAGCGGTCTTCCGCTTCCGAGTATTCGTCGGCATCCTGCAGACGGAAGATCTCGTTCACGGAGGCAATGCTGTCTTCGACGTTGACGAGCGTTTCGCTCGAATGGATGTCCTTCGCAACCGCCTGCATCGCCGAGGTGGCCGCGCGGATCAGATGGTTCGCCCAGATCACGGTGCTGATGCCCGCTTCGCGGAACACCTCGGTCGGCGTGCTGTAGTACTTGGTCGGCACGATCACGAGCGGCGCGCGGCCGGCCCATTCGCGGGCGAATTCGAGAATTTCGTCGGGGCGCGACAGCTTGCTGTGGATCAGGATCGCGTCGGCGCCGGCGCGGCGGTACGCTTCCGCGCGGCGCAGCGCCTCGTCCATGCCCCAGCCGGCGATCAGCGCCTCGACGCGCGCGACGATCGAGAAATTCTCGTCGCTCTGCGAATCCTTGCCGGCCTTGATCTTGCCGCAGAATTCGTCGATATCGGCAAGCGGCTGGGCCTCGCCGTTGATGAAGCTGTTGGTCTTCGGAAACTGCTTGTCTTCGATGCACACGCCCGCGATGCCGCGTTGCTCGAGCTTGCGCACGAGACGGCGCACGTTGTTGAAGTTGCCGTAGCCGGTGTCGCCGTCGAGCAGGATCGGCAGATCGCTCGCGTCGGCCATGAATTCGAGGGTGTCGACGACCTGGGTCCAGCTTGCCTCGTTGTTGTCGCGCACGCCGAATTGCGCGGAAATCGCGAGGCCCGAGCCCCAGATCGCCTTGAAACCGGCTTCGCGAACGATTCGCGCGGACAGGCCGTTATGGGCCTCCATCATGAATTCGAGTTCGCTGCTGACGAGCATCTGGCGCAGGCGCGCGCTACGGGATGCGGAAACGAAGGCGGGTTCGCGAGCATTCATTTTCTGTACTCCTGGTGGCGGGCTTATCGATGTTTTTATGTGCCCGGCTGGCGACTGGAAAAGGGCGACTATAGCGGAATTCTTATTGAGGGGGTTTTTGAAATGTCCGCCGTTTTTCGTCGTTGCGATTAAGTGGAAAAATGTGTCGTTTTTTGCGTGAGCCGCCAGATAGCGGGATTCTGGATTTGTTCGGCGTTTTGTGGAGTTCTGCTCGTTAAATCCCGTCTTATCCGAAAGCGCGGGATTAAATCAAATCATTGGGTGGGCGCCGAAAATCCCTTTCAGGCCGGACATAATGCGGTTTTTATAAATACGGCGATATCGAAGTGCCAGAACTGATTTTTACAGACTGCAAACCCGCTGCTTGCAAACAGAACGATTCCCCTTAGGAATCAGATAAATAAGCAGCCGAACCGGCGGACAAACCGGCGCCCGAAACAGCGGGTTTCCCCTGCCCTGAACTCATACCGCGCCGCGCCGTAAACACAGCTAGCGGCAAATAGACCGCATCCAATGGACCCAGGTGGCGAAAGCCCATTTCCCTCGCTATGACTTTGAACCGAAAACTGGCCTCGATGATTGCCGTCCTGTGGGTCGGCCTGATCCTGATCGGCAGCTTCGGCGCGTGGCAGAACCGCGCGTCGATGATCTCCGACCGGCGCGATCAATTGCGCTCGCTGATCGACCAGGCGAACCATATCGTCGGCCGTTATTACACGCTCGCCCAGCAGCATGCGCTGTCCGAGGACGACGCGAAAAAACAGGCGCTCGCGACGCTCGCCGCGATGCGCTACGGCACGGACGGCTACATCTCGGTCAACGATTCGCAGCCGGTCATGCTGATGCATCCGATCAAGCAGGATCTCGTCGGCAAGAAACTCGCGCAGTTCACCGATCCTGCCGGCAACCATCTGTTCGTCGACATCGTCAACGCGGGCAATCTCAACGGCGGCGGCTTCGTCGATTATCTGTGGGCCAAGCCGGGTAGCGAGAAGCCCGTCGCGAAGACGAGCTACGCGGCACACTTCGCGCCGTGGGACTGGTATCTCGTGACCGGCATGTATATGGACGACGTGCAAAGCGCGTTCTATCGCAACCTGCTGCGCTGGCTCGCGATCACGGTGACGCTCGGCGTGCTCGCCACCGCCGTGATGCTGCTGGTGCTGCGCAGCATCCGCCGCTCGCTCGGCGGCGAACTCGAAGTGGCCGTCGAGCACGCGCGGCTGATGGCGCAAGGCAATCTCGCGACGCGCGTGCCCATCGCACCGCACGACACCGGCAGCCTGCTGCATGCGCTGCACACGATGCAGGCGGGCCTCGTCGACACGGTATCGCGCGTGCGTCAGGGCACCGAGAACATCAACGTCGGCGCGAACGAAATCGCGGCCGGCAACACCGATCTGTCGCAACGCACCGAGGAGCAGGCGGCGGCGCTCGTCGAAACCGCGTCGAGCATGGACCAGATGACGGTCAACGTGAAGCAGAACGCGGACAGCGCGATGCAGGCCGCGAATCTCGCGAGCGAGGCCGCCGATGTCGCCACGCGCGGCAGCCGCGTCGTCGAAGACGTGGTGCGCACGATGGGCGAGATCACCGCGAGCTCGCGGCAGATCGGCGACATCATCGGCGTGATCGACGGCATCGCATTCCAGACCAACATCCTCGCGCTCAACGCAGCCGTCGAGGCGGCCCGCGCGGGCGAACAGGGACGCGGCTTCGCGGTGGTCGCGGCCGAGGTGCGCAGCCTTGCGCAACGCTCGGCGACAGCCGCGAAGGAGATCAAGGCGCTGATCGAAACCTCGACCGATACCGTCGAAACCGGCGCGTCGCTGGTCGCCAACGCGGGCGTGACGATGAGCGAGATCGTGCAGTCGGTGCGGCGCGTCAACGAAATCCTCGAGGAGATCAGCCACGCGTCGCGCGAGCAGAGCGCGGGCATCGAGCAGGTCAATCGCGCGGTCGGCGAAATGGATCAGGTCACGCAGCAGAATGCGGCGCTCGTCGAACAGGCCGCCGCCGCCGCGCATTCGCTGAAGGATCAGGTCGGCGTGCTGCGCGACGCGATTGCGAGTTTCGCGTTGCCGGCTTGAGGGCGGCTTGGCAAAACAGCGCGCGAAGCAGCTACCGCTAGCGGCGCCTCAACCTCAACCGCGAGCCTATTTGCAGATTCGCAAAAAAAGAAGGCACTCCACAGGCGGGGAGCGCCTCTTCAACACGCCGCGTCAGAGTCGACGCATCAATCGAACGAGCCAGCCGCGCGGATTTTGCAAGTCCGCGCGGCTTTTCGCTTGCGGCTTTGACGGGGAATTCACGCCGGGGGCACTTCCCCGCTGCACGTTCTCGCCTCGCTCCGGCCCAAGCTCTCGCCTTTCACAAGCCTCGCGTTTAAATTACGTTTTATTTACAATCCGTCAGGCGACGGCCCTTGCCGGCAGCCAGCCAGAAAAGCCTGCCATCACGCAGCCAGCCGGCAATCGCCGTTTATTCCCGCCGCCCGCCTCGAACCATCCCGGCGGCCTCGCTTCATCGAGACGTCCGTTATCCGCGCCCATGATCCGCCAGAAGAAATCGCAGTCGCACGATCCCTACGCTCCCACCGCGAAGAATCCGCTGCTCGCCGCGCGCCTGCCCGCGTGGCGCTCGAAGCTCGTCGTGCTGCTCATGTTCGGCGCGTTCGCGGCGCTCGCGGTCCGCGCGTTCTGTGTGCAGATCGTGAACCAGGACTTCTACGTCGACCAGGGGCAGAAGCGCTATCAGCGCACGCTCGAACTCGACGCGACGCGTGGCCGGATCGTCGATCGCCACGGCTCGATGCTCGCGGTCAGCCTCGCGACCTACGAAATCTGGGCCTCGACGAAGCTGGTCGACGAAGCCGCGTTCGCGCCGCTCGCGAAGCTGCTGGATCTGCCGCTCGCGGAGCTGCGCAGGCGCCTGAGCGGTGAGCGCAGCTTCGTGCTGCTCAAACGCCAGGTCGACGCCGACACGGCCGCCCATCTGTCGCGGCTCGGGATCGCGGGCATCACGCAGATCGCCGACTCCAAACGCTTTTATCCGGAGGGCGAGTCGGCCGCGCATGTGGTCGGCTTCACCGACATCGAGGACAACGGCCAGGAAGGCGTCGAACTCGCGGCCAACGAGCAGTTGCAGGGCGTGCCCGGCCAGCGCGAGGTGATCCGCGACCGGCTCGGCCGCGTCGTCTCCGAGACGCGGCCGCTCGTGCCTGCGCGCAACGGCGCGACGATCCATCTGACGATCGACCGGCGCATCCAGCAACTCGCGTACGCGCAACTCAAAGCCGCGATCGCGCAGCATCGCGCCGAAGCGGGCAGCGTGGTCGTGCTCGATGCACGCAACGGCGAGATTCTCGCGCTCGCCAACTATCCGAGCTTCGATCCGAACGACCGCGCGCACCTGAGTGGCCGGCAATTGCGCAACCGCGCGGTGATCGATACGTTCGAGCCCGGCTCGACGATCAAGCCGCTGGTCGTCGCGCTGTCGCTCGACGAAGGCAAGGTGCGACCGCAAAGCATCATCGACACGGCCCCCGGCTGGTATCGGATCGGCCCGGCCGTGATTCACGACACGTCGAATCACGGCGCGATGACCGTCGCCGAGGCAGTGCAGAAGTCGAGCAATATCGCGCTCGCGAAGCTCGCGCTGAACCTGCCGGCCGAGACGATCTGGACCAAGTATCAGCAGTACGGGCTCGGCTCGAAGCCCGAGCTGACGTTTCCGGGCGTGGCCGCCGGCAAGGTGCGGCCGTACAGGCGCTGGCGGCCGATCGAACAGGCGACGATGGCGTACGGTTACGGGTTGTCGGTATCGCTGCTGCAGATCGCGCAGGTCTACACCGCCTACGCGGGCGACGGCACGATGCAGCGCGTGAGCCTGTTGCGCGATCCACTCGATGCGGACGCCGCCGCGTCGTCCACGCAGCGCGGCCAGCCGGTCACGACGCCGGCGACCGCGCGCGCGATCCGCAACATGCTGGAAATGGCCATCGGCGCGGGCGGCACCGGGCGCGCGGCGGCGGTGGAAGGCTACCGCGTCGGCGGCAAGACCGGCACCGCGCGCAAGCAGATCGGCGCGACCTATGCGAAGAACCGCTACCGCGCGCTCTTCGTCGGCATGGCGCCGATGAGCGATCCGCGCCTGATCGTCGCCGTGATGATCGACGATCCGGCCGGCAAGGCGTTCTACGGCGGCACGGTCGCGGGACCGGTGTTCAGCGGCGTGATGGGCGGCTCGCTGCAACTGCTCGGCGTGCCGCCGGATGCGCCGGGGGTTTGATGCGCATGGGGCGTGGGCGGCCGTGCTCCTTGCGTGGTCTGTTCGTGCCGTCTTTTAGTGCCGTCTTTTAGCGCGGTCTTTCAGCCGGTCAACGCGCCGCCGGCTCTCCGCCCACATTCACCAGCGCCTCGATGCGATTGCGGCCGTTGCGCTTGGCCTGATACATCGCGCGATCGGCCTCCCCCATCATCGCCTGACCGAGCACCGCCGCCGGGACGTCGCCGAAGAACGCGCGGCGCGCAATGCAATCGGCTCGAGTAATTCGAGCAGCATCGGTATACGGTCGTCGAGCCATAGCGTCACGCTCGCGAGAAAAAACTCCCGCGGCAGATAGCTGAACAAGATGTCGAGAAACGACGCGAAATCCTGTGCGTCGATCAAACGCAACTCGACGTTCTGAAAGCGGCGCAGCGTGCGCTCGTTGTGCTGCACGGTATCGACGAGCAAGCGAAGGCGCCCGGCAAGCGGCGTTTGGGCGAGATTCGTCACGTTATCAGCAGGCGGGCCCGAAGGCGAAGCGGGGTCGGCGCCCCAACCTTACTGATATCGGCTCATGCGCCGAGGTCTTGAGGGCATCATCGCGACGCATGCCCGCATTCACTTGCACTCGCTTACACGTATTGACATTCGTTTGCGCAATCGTCGCGCTTCTTAAGTTTGGCTTAATTGTTCCCTGCAACCATGTCGCTCATCCCCTGTTGAGCCGCCAGAACATCGGCGGCGCTTTTTCTTGAGGGGATGTCAAAGACGCGCCGGAAATCGGCCGCTGCCCGAGAAGAAGGAGGCAAGTCATGGTTGAACAGATGGTATTCGAACACCTGCGTGCGATGCCCGGCCATGAATGGACTCGCCAGATTCATTCCTGCAAGGTTTCCGATCCGCTGCAACCGCCCTGGGGCCGCTCCTACCGGCTCGTCGAATGGACGATGAAGCACGCGCCCGAATCGAGCCGTCGCGTCGTTCCCGCCGAAAGTACTCCACTCGAAATCGCCCAGGCCGTGGTCTCCCATGTGCCGGGCCGCCGCTTCTGCCAGCAGGTCGACTGATACCGGCATTCACGGCGCGCCGCCGTGCCATCGCCGCGCTAACCGCGCGGCGTCATCGAATCGCAGTAGTCGAGCGCATCCTCCAGCCTGTCGTTCCCCCAGAACATTTCGCCACCGACAAAAAATGTCGGCGCACCGAATATGCCTTTGTTCATGGCCAATTCGGTCTGCTCGCGCAGGCGCAGTTTATTGGCGTCGCTTTGCGCATCGGCAATGACGCGCTGCGTCGGCAAACCGAGAGCATCGAGCGCTTCGCCGACGACGTCGGCCGAACCGATGTCGCGGTCATCGGCAAAATTCAGTTGCATGATCTTGCGGCAATACGCGGCGATCCACGGTTCGTTCGCGCCGAGTACCGCGACGCGCATGGCCAGCAGCGCGGCGCGCGGAAACGTGCTGGGACGCGTGAGCGCAATACCGTATTTGCGGCATTGCCGCTCCATATCCTTCCACACATACGCACCCTTCTCTTTCTGCAATACGAATGGCGAGTTCTCGAAGCCGAGCTTGCGAAACACCGGACCGAGCAGGAAAGGACGCCAGAGAATCCGCACGTGCCGCGCCGCCGCCAATGCTTCGATGCGCATCATGCTCAGATAGCTGTAGTTGCTGCCGAAGTCGAACCAGAACTCGATTGCGCGCGTAGCCGTATCCGCGGACGGCGCCGCGGAATAGACCGAAGAAGTTGCGGCGTCGCCCATTGCTGTCTCCCGATTCGTGCACGATGCGATTCGCGGGTGTCACGGCATCGCGTCTTGCAAAGCTTGACAGTCGCATGAAGCGCTTCTGCCTATGATGACCCCTTCGCTTCATACGTTTTAACTACATCATGAATTATCCGTATGATCTGCTCATCGTCACATTTCTTCTAGTTCTCGTCGTTTCGTCGCTGGTTCTGCTCGCATTGGCCTGAGTTCACGACAACCCGGTTCTACGGCTTTTCCAAACCGTTCCCTGCCGCGCATTTTTCCTGGAAAGTCGGTCTATACTGTATGCATATACAGTACTTTTCATCCGAACAATGCGTCTCCCTTCCTTTGAGCCTCCTACGCTCACCGAACTGCGCGCCTGGTGGCGGGCGCGGGACGAGCATGCCGTTCAACGGCTCATCCTCGAGATTCAGCGGCAACGGCTCATGCTGCTGGAATTGCGCAATCTGATCGATAACGGCGTGCAGCAGGCACGTGCAGCGGACCGCTCGCTCGTCGAACGTGGCGAACCGCTCATGACGCTGCGCATACGGATCGCGCAGGAAGTACTGCGCGTCGGCGATATCGACGATACACAGCAAAAGAGCCGCGCCGAACAGGAAAGGCGTGCCGTTCGCACGCGAAGCCAGATGGATCACGCGAAGCGAAGGCCACCTGCATAGACAGCGCCACGTTATCCAGTGCGAAACGCGGCGCGGCTTCGATCAGCCTGGCAACGAGCGCTCGTGCCGGTTACTCAGCGCGTTTGCACGGCCACGCGCAGACCGAGCGAAATGAATAGCACGCCGATAATCTTGTTCTGCCAGCGCGTCAGCCACGTCAAACGCTTCACGAATCTGCCCAACGGACGCATGGTCAGCACGATCAGCGTCGTATAAAGCGCGCTCATACCGACGAAAATCAACCCCAGCGTTGCGAATTGCAGAAATGTCGAGCCGTGCTCGGGACGCACGAATTGCGGAAGAAAAGCGAGGAAAAACAGCGCCGTCTTCGGATTCAGTACTTCGGCGGGAATCGCCTGAAAAAACGCCTTCGAACCCGACAGCGGCGCGACAGCCGGCAGATGCGCACTCGCCTGCTTTTCGCGCAACGCGCGAATACCCAGATAGACCAGATACGCGGCGCCGACGAATTTCACCGCGTTAAAGGCCAGCGCGGATGTCATCAGCAGCGCGGAGAGGCCGACCGCGGCGCCCAGCGTGTGCACGAAATCGCCCGTCGCGATACCGAGGCCGGTCAGAATGCCGGCCTTGCGTCCGCCATGCATGGTGCGTGTCAGCACCAGCAGCACGGCCGGCCCCGGAATCAGAAACAGACCGAGTACGACGGCAACGAAAGTCCCCAACGTGGATAGGTCAAGCATGTCGTCTCCTTGCAGACGCGCTCGATCGATTCAACGGATGCGCGTTCAGCGGGCCATTGTAGACGAATGCGCGAACTTCGCTGCGCGCATGCGCGAGCCACCGACGATCCGTTACCATGACGGGAACGGCGCCGCTTGCGTCCCGCTTCTTTTCATCGACTGAAGTTCCTGCCTTGCCCACCTATACCTTGCCCGCGCCGCTGAGCGCGGAACTCGAGATCCGCAAGAGCCGCTTCATCGCCCACGCGATACCGGTCGCCGATCGCGACGCCGCGATGGTCGAATTGCAGCGTCTGCGTGAAGAACATCCCAGCGCGACACACGTATGCTGGGCGCTGCTCGCGGGCGGCCAATCCGGCATGTCCGACGACGGCGAACCGTCCGGCACCGCGGGCCGGCCGATTCTCGAAGTACTAAGACATCACGATCTGGATGGCGTGCTGGCGGCCGTCGTGCGCTATTACGGCGGTGTCAGGCTCGGCGCGGGCGGCCTCGTGCGCGCGTACACCGACGCGATCGCGTCGGCGCTGCTCGATGCTCCGCGAGTCGAGAGAATCGCCCAGGTTTCGCTGGGAGTCGAAGTGAGCTATGCCGACGAAGCCAAAGTACGCAGATGGATGGAAGCCGAAAGTTATGCGCTCGTGGAAAGCGCCTACAGCATGCTGGTGAAGATGACGATGCGCGTGCCCGCCAATGCGGTTGACGACGCCAGGCGGGCGCTAGTCGACATGACGCAGGGAAAGGCCGGCTTCTTCTGATCGGCTCGCCTCTTCATGCGAGAACCGCTATATATGATGGCCGAAGCTGCCGGCCCGCTATGCGAATCAAAAAAAGAACCCGTCTGAAAGTCAACGGTCCGGCTCACTGCTACCATGCTGCTCTCCATCGGGACGACTCCATTTGAAAGGGCCACTCCTCTGACCTCGACCGCTGCTTTCTCCAGCATGGCCGCCGCGCGTTCGCCGTTGAGATCCGTCGTACTCAAGGGCTGCGTCAAAGGCTGCGGCGCCGTGGTACTGCCGCTGATGCTGTCCGCCTGCTCCTGGTCGTGGTTCGGCCTCAACAGCAGCGCGCAGCACGCGAGGACGCACGCAACCGGCTCGCTCAGCGTCGCCCCCGCCCGCGACTTCCCGTATCTGCCCGCGCGTGACGGCCATATTTCACCGAACCGCATCGAAAACACCGCGATGACCGGGCTCGTGCTCAAGGACGATATCAGCCAGGTCGTGCGCAACAGCGTCGCGAACAGCTTGCGGATCGCCGGTTTGCGTATCGACGACAGCAGGCGCGTGCTGAGCGGTTCCATCGAAACGTTTACGGTCGACGACACCCGCTCGCCGGCGCTCTGGACGCTGAAGATGCACTACGTCGTCACCGATGCCGTGACGCGGAAAGTGATGTTTTCGACCACCCGCACCGTCAAGCAGAAGTCGCCGAAATTCACGAGCAATACGATCGCGATCGAAGATACGGTCAAGCTTAATGTCGATACGCTGATCGGCGATCCGGGCTTTATCAAGGCGGTAAACTGAACTGAACCCGTAAGCGGCGAGAGGCCCGTGCGGTTTCGCTACAATCCGGCTCGAGGCGTCGCTCTTTCTCGCGATCAAGATGACCGGCGCCGCCTGTCTGATCTGGCTCGCCATCCAGTTGTGGCGCGGCGACGCGCCCGCCATCGATACGTCGCCGCCGCAGGACGCCGCGCTGGTACTCGAATGGATCGCGATCGCGCTGTATTCATGGGTCGGCATGTATCTGGGCAAATGGCTCGTGCGCGCGAAGATCCGCCGCTGGTTCAATCGCTGCTGCGGCGAATTTCTCGCGGCGATCGGAGTGAGCTTCCTGCCGGTTCGGCGGGGATGAAAGCACCGGCAACTTTGCATCTCCGCTTCCATAAACGATAGCTAATGCATTAACGGAAAAACTTTAACTATCGACATTCGTTTATCCAACTTATGCTCCAGGAGTAACGGCTGCCGCGGCTCGAAAAATGCGGTAGCAGGCAAACGGCTTTTCATCGTCATGGGAGCGGCATCATGAAGATCTGTATCTTCGGAGCGGGAGCGATTGGCGGTTTAATGGGCGTGCAACTGGCGCGCGCCGGCGCGGATGTGAGTTTTATCGCGCGCGGCCCGCATCTGGCTGCAATGAAAGAGCATGGCGCGCGTCTGATCATGGATGGCGAAACGTTCAGCGCACCGGTTCGCTGCACATCCGATCCGCGCGAGCTCGGCGTGCAGGACTTCGTGATCGTCACGCTAAAGGCGCATTCGCTTCCCGGTGTGGTCGAGACGATGCAGCCGCTGCTCGGCAAGCACACGGCGATCGTTACCGGCGTCAACGGCATTCCGTACTGGTACTTCTATCAGCATGGCGGGCGCTTTGCCGGCACGCGTCTCGCGAGCGTCGATCCGGACGGCGGCCAATGGACCAGGCTCGGACCCGAACGCGCGATCGGCTGTGTGCTGTATCCGGCCGCCGAAATCGTCGAGCCGGGTGTCATCAAGCATGTGTACGGCAAAAAATTCCCGATCGGCGAGCCGAGCGGCGAGCGCACGCCGCGCATTCAGCAATTGCACGAGATCATGCAGGCGGCTGGGTTCGAGGCACCGGTTCGCGACAATATTCGCGACGAAATCTGGCTCAAGCTGTGGGGCAATCTGTGCTTCAATCCGATCAGCGCGCTGACTCACGCGACGCTCGACGTCCTCACGAGCGACCCCGGCACGCGCGCGGTTTCACGCACGATGATGCTCGAAGCGAAGCGCATTGCGGAGCAGTTCGGCGTGCATTTCCGGGTCGACGTGGAAAGGCGAATCGACGGCGCGGGCGCGGTCGGCGCACATAAGACGTCGACGCTGGTCGATCTGGAGAATCGCCGTCCGATGGAAATCGATCCGTTGCTGACGGTCGTCCAGGAAATGGGCCGTCTCGTCGCGGAACCGACGCCCACCATCGACGTCGTACTCGCACTGATCAAGCTGCGCGAGCGCATGGCATTGCAGGGCGATTAAGACGAGCAGATATCGCGCATTTCTCGCGGCTTGCAACAGTTTGCGATATCGGCAAAAGGATCGAACGCAGCCATGCATCCGATCCTTTTTTATTGGCGCGTCACTGATCGATGGCGAGCCACACCGCTTTCGGCTCCGTGAAGTTCTCGATCGCCACGTCGCCGTGCTCGCGGCCGAAACCCGAATCGCCGGCACCGCCCCACGGCAGGCGCACGTCGGTATAGCCGTAGGTATTGATCCACACGGTGCCCGCCTTGAGATCGCGCGCTACGCGATGCACCCGGCCGAGGTCCGCGCTCCACACCCCGGCCGCGAGACTATACGCGGTGCCGTTGGCGATCCTGAGCGCATCGGCTTCGTCGTTGAAACGGATCACGCTGGCCACCGGCCCGAAGATCTCTTCCTGCGAAATGCGCATTTCGTGTTCGACATTGGCGAACACGGTCGGCTCGACGAAGAAGCCGCGATTGCCGACCCGCGCGCCGCCCGTGACGAGCGACGCGCCTTCCGAGCGCCCCGTGTCGACATAGCCCAATACGGTCTTCATCTGCGCGGCCGAGATCAACGGCCCCATCGACGTTTCCTTCAGCGCCGGATCGCCGACCTTGATCGACTTCGCCCGCGCGGCCAGACGCTCGACGACTTCGTCATATACGTCGCGATGCGCGAGAATCCGCGAGCCCGCGGAACACACCTGCCCCGTGTTGAAGAACACGCCGGACGCCGCGGCGCGCACCGCATTGTCGAGATTCGCGTCGGCAAAGATCACGTTGGCCGACTTGCCGCCGAGCTCCAGCGTCACGCGCTTGAAATTGCCCGCCGCGCCTTGCAGAATGCCTCGCCCGACCGAAGGCGAACCGGTGAACGTCACCTTGTCGATGCCGGGATGCGAGACCAGCGCATCGCCTACCACGCTGCCCTTGCCGGTGACGATATTCAGAACGCCCGGCGGCACGCCTGCCTCGAGCGCGAGTTCGCCGATACGCAACGCGGTCAGCGGCGTGATCTCCGCGGGCTTGACGATCAGCGTGCAGCCACACGCGAGCGCGGGCGCGATCTTCCACATGCCGATCATCAGCGGGAAATTCCACGGCACGATCGCGGCGACCACGCCGACCGGCTCGCGCAGCGTGTACGTCAATGCATCGGGACGGGTCGGCACGACCTGGCCGTTGATCTTGTCGCACCAGCCCGCGTAGTACTCGACCGTATCGATCGCGGCGGGAATGTCCTGGCGCATCACGGCGGCAATCGGTTTGCCGCCGTCGAGACTTTCGAGCGCGGCGAGTTCTTCGAGATTGGCGCGCATCAGGCCGGCGAGCCGCTGCAGAATGCGGCCGCGTTCGGCGGCCCGGATCGAATTCCACGCTTTCAATGCGCCGCGCGCCGCGCGCACCGCGGTATCCACGTCGGCCGCGCTGCCTTGCGCGACCCGCGCAATCGGCTCCTCGGTGGCCGGATTGATGTCGACGGAATATTCCCCGGTGCCTGGCGGCAGGCGCTTGCCGTCGATCAGCAGATCATGGTGCCTGAGGTCGGTTTGGGTTTCCATCATGAAGCTCCTTGAGTAGGACGTTATGTGGCCGGGCGGCGCATCGATCGAAGACCGTTAACTGCTGAATCGAAGTCTTGCGACCGGCACCCTATGGTTCATGCAAAAGGCTGCGGCTTTGCGGCACGGGAGGCCAATTGAATGCCCGCGCAACGGCACGCGCGGTATCGGCGGCATCGGCGGTAGATGAAGGCGCGCTCGTGCTTGCCACAAACTGCGCCCACACCGCGGCCGCATTCGGACGAAGCGAGCGATTGCGGCGATGCGCGAGCACCGTGGTGAGCGTCGCTTCGGGGACGAGCGGACGGCTCACCAGCGAAGAATCCGCTAAAGGCCAATACGCATCGACCGGCAATACGCCGATACCGAGGCCCAGTGCGACCATGCGCGATACCGCCGCGACGTGCCCGAGTTCCTGTATCGGTCTGCGTTTCAATTCATTCGCTGTGAAGGCCGGCTCCAGCGCCGCGCGCACGCCGGTGTCGGCATTGAGCGTAATCAGCGGCCATTCGTGGAGCGCTCGCCATGCCACGCTGTCATGCCGCGCCAGCGGATGCGTGGATGGCATCACCGCGTGAAACGGCGTGGTGAAAAGTACCTGCGCATGCAGCAGTTGGCTCTCGAGCGGTTCGGCCAGCGCAACCAGACCGAAATCCACTTCGCCATGCTCGACGCTCGCCAGCACACTACCCTGCGGCTGGTCCCTGACCGACACCATCAGTTCGGGAAACGCCGACGCGCAACGCGCCAATGCCTGCGGCACCCAGCTCGACGACAGCACCGGATTGCTCGCCAATACCACGACGCCGGTGTGTCCGTCATACGCGGCGCGCTCCTCGAGCAGCGTCAATTCGATTTCGTCGAGCAGCCGGCCGATTCTTCGCTCGAGGCTCGCGCCCGCATTCGTCAGCTCGACCTGACGCGTCGTGCGGTCGAACAGCTTCAGTTCGAGTGCTTCCTCGAGCTCGCGCACGCAACGGCTCACAGCCGACTGCGTCAGATCGAACTCGCGCGCCGCGCGCGTGAAACTGCGCTCGCGCGCGACCGCGACGAACACCTTGAGCTGCTGCAGCGAAACGTTCATGGCGTCGGTTCGGGACGTGCGCGGCTCACGCTATTCGCCCGTCTGCTCGGGCCAGTGGCTCATCCGCGACGCGTTGCCGTTGCCGCTTACGTTTCCGCTTAAGTTTCCATTTCCCGCCATCGCCAATGTGCCCTGCTGCTGCGGTTGGTCATCGTGCGACGCGATAAAGCGCCTGCGCATCGGCTCGAGGATGAATTTCGCCGAGATGCCCGCGGCGATCGTGATCACGGCGGAGACAATGAAGACGAGACTCCAGCCGCCCGTGGCGGCGAGTATCGATGCGATCGGCACCAGCAACGAAGCGGTGCCTTTCGCGGTATACAGCGTGCCGGCATTGGCCGCCGCATACCTGCTGCCGAACGTATCGGCGCAGGTCGCCGGGAAGATCGAGAAGATCTCGCCCCAGAACAGGAAGATCAGCGCGGCAAACACCATGAACGCATACGGATTGCTGCCGAACTGCATCATGCCGAGCAGCGCGAGACCTTCGCCGATGAAGATGATGAACATCGTGTTTTCACGGCCGATCTTGTCGGAGACGAAGCCGCACAGCGGGCGCGTCAAACCGTTGAAGATGTTATCGATCGACAGCGTGAGGGTGAGCAGCGGCAAGGTCGCGCCGAAAACCGACATCGGGATGCGCGCGATGCCCCAGTCTTTTGCGATTGGCCCGATCTGCGCGGTCGCCATCAGGCCGCCTGCCGCGACCGCGACGAACGACGCATACATCACCCAGAACACCGGTGTCCGGATCATCTGACGCGCGGTGAAATCGACCTTCGTCACCGCGAACTTCGTTTTGCGCGCCGCCTGCTGACGCAACGTCGGCCGGACCAACAGCAGCGCGAGCAGCAGAATGCTGACGCCCTGCACGATGCCGAAGAAAAAGAACGTGTCTTCATAGCCCCGCCGCGTGATCATGTTCGCGATCGGAATCACCGTGAGCGCGGCGCCCGCGCCGAAGCCCGCGGCCGTCAAGCCCGCGGCGAGACCGCGCCGGTCGGGAAACAGTTTCAGCGCATTACCGACACATGTGCCGTACACGCCGCCCGCGCCCATGCCGCCGATCACCGCGGCGAAGTACAGCATGCCGAGCGTGGTCGCGTATGAATTGAGAATCCACGACAAGCCCGCGCAGACCGCGCCGGCCGCCACCACCGGGCGCGGACCGAATCTGTCGACGAGCCAGCCTTCGAACGGCACCAGCCATGTCTCGGTCAGGATGAAGATCGAGAACGCAAGCTGGATCGACGCTTCGCTCCAGTGATGCCTCGCATGCATCGGCGCCACGAACAACGTCCACGCATATTGCAGGTTGGCCACCAGCGCCATGCATACCATGCCGATGACCAGTTGCCACCATCGATTCCGCCAGAACATTCCGGCAGTTGTTTGCTGGGTGATATTGTCCATGAGCCTTGTCTCCACTATTTATTTAGTGCAGCCGGCCTACGCGCCGTGCTGGATGCGTCCCACCTTATTGTTTTGTCCGAAAAATGCCGCTGTTCCGGAGGATTGAAAATTGGTGCCGCTTATTCCGCTTTGGTAAAGCGTCGGACTCGAATTTTTCAGAAAATTGTTTCTTTATTCCGATCGATTTAATCGTCCCCCGCGGTAAGCATTACAAGCTGTTTCCCGCTATTTAGTACGCTATACCGCAGACCCCTGCGTTAACCCGGAGACTGCGCCGGACAGACACCGATCCGAATACCAACCGAATACTTCATCGCGTACTACGGCGGCAATTTCGCGACTTATAAGTTGCATGCTAGGGTCATTGCTGAATTACTAATAATTAAAGTTTGTTATTATGTCGATTCACAATTCCTTATACATCGACCATGACGATGCGCAATGCGACTCTGCGGCAACTGAAGGTCTTTGAAACGGTGGCGCGTCACCTGAGTTTTTCGCGCGCCGCCGAGGAATTGCATCTGACTCAGCCCGCCGTTTCGACGCAGGTCCGGCAGCTCGAAGAGCATGCCGGACTGCCGCTCTTCGAGCAGCTCGGCAAGAAGATCTATCTGACGCCGGCCGGCACCGAAATGCTGCACTACAGCCGCGCGATCATGCAGCAGTTCCATGAAGTCGACGAAGCGATGAGTCAGTTGAAGGGCGTCTCCGGCGGCAAGCTCAATGTCGCGGTCATCAGCGCGGGCGACTACTTCTTTCCCCGGCTGCTGGCCGAGTTCACGCGCCGTTATTCGGGTGTCGACCTGAATCTCGCGGTGCACAACCGCGAGGAACTGCTGCACCAACTCGCAACCAACCAGACCGACCTCGCAGTCATGGTGCGTCCTCCGCACGAAACCGATGCGACCAATGAACCGTTTGCGCCGCATCCCTACGTGATCGTCGCGGCGCCCACGCATCCGCTTGCGCACAAACGCAACATCAGGTTCAGCCAGTTGGCGAACGAAGCGTTTATCGTGCGCGAGCGCGGCTCGGATACGTGGAATTCGATGGAAGAAGGTTTTGCCGGACGCCTGTCCAATCTGAAGATTGCGATGGAAATCAAGAGTACCGAGACGATCAAGCAGGCAGTCATTGCCGGAATGGGCATTGCATTCCTGTCCGCGCATACGATCAGCCTCGAATTGCAATTGGGTCACCTGGTCGTACTCGACGTCGAGAGCTTTCCGGTCATGCTGAACTGGTATGTCGTGCATCGGAAGAACAAACGTCTGCCGCCCGTCGCGGTCGCCTTCAAACGCTTCCTGATGGAGGAAGGCGCGAATCTGATCGAGAAGATCACGCGCGTGAAGGAATTGAGCGTGCATAAGTCGTAGGCTATGAAAACCCAATAAAACTTTAACTATTGCAAATCGATCGGGACTTCTATGCTGCAAGCGAGTTCTTTCACTTGCCAGCCCAGGAGGCCCATCATGAACCACGCTCCGGTTGAATCCCAACCCGGCGCGCGCAGCGCGCGCGTGACGGCCGATCGCGACGATCATCCCGACGACGCGCATCTGAGCGCCTACAACGCGGCATTCAGCGACCTTGGTCTGCGCTTTCGCTGGGACCGCGCGACGCTCGACATGCTGAAGGAGTTCAATGGCGAACTGGCGCGCATCACCGCGTACATCGAGCGCTATCACAGTCATCTGCATAGCGCATACGACGCCAACTTTCTCGCGCAATTGATCCTGCATAGAAAAGCCCAGTACTACAACGAATTTGCAGTCACTCATGGTTAGCGACGCGTCGTGAAATGAGCCGGCCGTCCGCGCGCGCATTCGCGCTGACGGCCATTGCCGCGTCTGCTGTCGCGCGAGCCTCGACGATGCGGATAAGCACTCGTGCGCATCACGCCAGGCTCGACGTCGCGCAACGCCCACATCGGCTCTTCCCCGCCGTGCCATTCGAGGCTCGACAGCAGGTCCCGCTCGCCGACGGGTTTGCCGGCGATCAGGCCATCACTGCGCGCGGCAAACGCATGCATATGCAACGTGCAACTGTCGCCGTTCGCGGCAGGAGCATGACCACCCGGATACCCACGGCTCGTCATCAGATGCGCGCCCATCGCGGACGCCAGCGCGCTCATCGCGAGCAATGCGGCGAGTCCGAAAGGCTGGGCCTGCTCGGTGACGAAGCCGTAGCCGAGCCAGACGCACAGCAGCAGCGCGAACAGATTGACGATGTGATGGCCCGGACGCGCAACCGCATCGCGTTGCAACGCGCCGCGCAGCTTGCAGAACGCAATGGAAGAAGTCGCGAAGATCAGCGCGCCGATAAACACCGCCGCATAGAGCTCGATACGTTCGGTGTTCTCGCGCGCCGCCGCTGACAGATAACGCGCAACGCCGACCGACACCACAGCGAGACCCATGCCGCTGCCGAGCAGCGCAACGAGTCCCGGCCGCCGCGTCAGGTCGCGTCCGTGCACTCGCCACGCGCCGAGCGCGGTACCCGCCACGGCGGCGTCGATCACATTGGCGCTCGCCCCGAGACCGGCCGCGAGCATCGCCACGAGAACAGCGGACAATGCACCCGCACACCAATAGGGCCGATGCATCGAGCGCCATTTGAACTGCCGCTGTCCGATCGCGGCCAACGCCACCGTCAGCACCGCGACCCACGCGGCGGAGATGGCCACCGCGAGCGGGCACAACACGCTCATCCACACGGCACTCCCACTGGCTTGCGGCATGCGTGATCCTCCGTGATGCGATGCATCGGCACGAAGCCGATCGGTCGCGCGGTTCTACCGCGCTGTCAGATGTCAGACGGCGTTCGCGGGAACGCCCAACCGTTGCTGCACTGCCACTTCCGCCACTTCGCCCGGCGCCGCCGCGCTCAAGGTATTGGTCAGCGTGCCGATCCCGTCGATCGTGATCGATACCGTTGCGCCGTCCCTGATCGACCCGACACCGATCGACGTGCCGCACGCAATCACGTCGCCGGGTTCGAGCGTCAGATCCTGCGAAATCAGACTCACCTGTTCGGCGGGCGAGAAAACCATATCGGCAAGCGGATAGTTCTGCCGCTCGACGCCGTCGAGCGTCGTCACAAGACGCGCCTGCCGCCACTCGAATCCGGAGACGATGGCCGGCCCGATGCAGCAGAACGTATCGAAGCCTTTCGCGCGACACCACTGCGGAAAATGCGGGTTCTCGTTCAACAGATCGGCGGCGGTCACGTCGTTGACGAGCGTATAGCCGAAAATGGCCGCCTCGGCCTCGCGCGTATCGACGTCGCGGCAACGCTTGCCGATCACGATGCCGAGTTCGCCCTCGTAGACGATCTTGCCCGCGTAATGGCGCGGCCTGCGTATCGGCTCGCCCGCGCCGATCACCGCGGCCGCCGGCTTCAGCAGAAAGAGCGGATGCGTGGGCACGGGTTTGTCGAGCTTCGCCGCGAGCGCATGATAGTTGTTCCACAGCGCGACGACCTTGCCGGGCGCGCACGGCGCCAGCGGCGTCAACGCACGCATCGACAGCACCGCGCCGGTCGGCACCGGCTGCTCGAGACTTTCGTACTCGTGCAGATAAGCGCCTTCGACGCGGCCGAACACGATACCGCCGTCGCTCGACATGAACCGCATCCACGTATCCATACGTCGCTCCTTGCGCGCGTCTAGATGGCGCCGGCCGTGCGCAATGCGCTGATCTGCTCGGGCGAATAACCGAGTTCGGCCATCACTTCGTCGGTATGTTCGCCGAGCAGCGGCGAACGCTTGACCTCGGTCGGACTGTCGGACAGTTTAATCGGGTTGCCGACGGTCAGATATTTGCCGCGCTGCGGATGATCCACTTCGACGATCGTGCCGGTTTTACGCAGCGACGGCTCCTCGGCGATTTCCTTCATCGAGAGAATCGGACCGCACGGAATGTCGTACTTGTTGAGGATCTGCATCGCCTCGAACTTGGTCTTCGTCATCGTCCAGCGCTCGATCTCGGCGAAGATCTCCTTCAGCCGCGGCAGGCGCGCGGACGCCGTCGCATAGTCGGGATCCGTGGCCCATTCCTCCTTGCCGATCACGTTGCAGATCTTTGCCCACACGGGCGCCTGCGTGATGAAGTAGATGTACGCGTTCGGGTCCGTCTCCCAGCCTTTGCACTTCAGAATCCAGCCCGGCTGACCACCGCCCGACGCATTGCCCGAGCGCGGCACCGCCTCGCCGAATTTGCCGTTCGGATATTGCGGATATTCTTTCATCACGCCGGTGCGATCGAGCCGCTGCTGGTCGCGCAGCTTCACGCGGCACAGATTGAGCACGCCGTCCTGCATCGCCGCGAGCACGCGCTGGCCGCGTCCGCTATGCGTGCGCTGATACAGCGCGGTGACGATGCCGAGCGCCAGATGCAGACCCGTGCCGCTGTCGCCGATCTGCGCGCCGGTCACGACCGGCGGCCCGTCGTCGAAGCCGGTGGTCGATGCCGCGCCGCCCGCGCATTGCGCGACGTTCTCATAGACCTTGCAATCCTCGTACGGCCCAGGACCGAAGCCCTTCACCGAGGCGACGATCATGCGCGGATTGAGCTCCTGAATCCGTTCCCACGTGAAGCCCATGCGATCGAGCGCGCCCGGCGCGAAGTTCTCCACCAGCACGTCGCAGGTGCGAATCAGCGCTTCGAGCACCTGCTTGCCTTCGGGATTTTTCGTGTCGATCGTGACCGAACGCTTGTTGTGATTGAGCATCGTGAAGTAGAGGCTGTCCACGTCGGGAATATCGCGCAACTGCTCGCGCGTGATGTCGCCCGCGCCCGCCCGCTCCACCTTGATCACGTCCGCGCCGAACCACGCCAGCAATTGCGTGCAGGTCGGCCCCGATTGCACATGCGTGAAATCGAGGATGCGCACACCGTCGAGTGCCTTGGCCATGTCGTTTCTCCTGAGGGATGCGTTTACTTGTACATGGTCTGGTTCTTCGTGCCCGGCGCGTATTCACGCGGGTCGACCCAGATGTTGACCACCGCCGAGCGGCCGGTGCGATGAATCGCTTCGCGCGCACGCTGCAACGCGCCGGCGATCTGCGCGGGGTCGCGCACTTCCTCGCCGTGGCCGCCGAGCATTTCGGCGAATTTGCTGAACGGCACGTCGCCGAGCAGATTGCCGACGTTGCCGCGCTCTTCGCCGTATTTGGCAAGCTGGCCGTAGCGGATCTGGTTCATCGCCGAGTTGTTGCCGATCACCGCGAGATACGGCGCGCCGAAGCGGTTCGCGGTTTCCATGTCGAACGCGGTCATGCCGAACGAACCGTCGCCGTAATAGCAGAGCACTTCCTTGTGCGGATGCGCGAGCTTCGCCGCGAGCGCGAAGCCGGTGCCGACGCCGAGCGAGCCGAGCGCGCCCGGGTCCATCCATTGTCCGGGGCGGCGCGGACGCACCGCCTGCGCGGAAATCGTCACGACGTCGCCACCGTCGCCGATGTAGATGGTGTCGTCGGACAGGAACTCGTTGAGTTCATAGGCGACGCGGTACGGATGAATCGGCGTGCTGTCGGAGTGGAAGAGCGGCATCAGCTTTTCGGTCGCGGTGGCTTCGGCGTCGCGCAGTTGCGCCATCCATTTGCGGCGCGCCTGACGCTTGTCGTCCTTGAGCCGGCCGCTCGCGGCCTGCAGCACTGCGGCGAGAATCGCGCCCGGATCGCCGACGAGCCCCAGATCGATATCGCGGTTCTTGCCCACCGTGCGATAGTCCATGTCGATCTGCACCAGCGTCAGTTCCTTGCTGATGCGCCTGCCGTACCCCATGCGGAAATCGAACGGCGTGCCGACGACGATCAGCACGTCCGCATTCGCAAACGCCTGCGAACGCGTGCGGTCGAAGTGGTGCGGATCGCCCGGCGGCAATAGCCCGCGGCTCGCACCGTTGAAATAGCCGGGAATCTCGATGCCCCGCAGCAGCGCAATCGCTTCTTCATGGCCGCGCGCGGTCCACACCTGCTGGCCGTACAGAATCGCCGGCCGTTCGGCATCGACGAGAATGTCCGCGAGTTTTTCGATGTCGCGCGGATCGCCGATCGATTTCGTCGACGCGCGATAGCGGCCCGGTTGCGGCACGATCGCGCGCGTCGCGTCGACTTCGCGGTCGAGCACGTCGCGTGGAATTTCGAGGTAGGAAGGACCGGGCGCGCCGTTGAAGCATTCGCGCGCGGCCATCGAGATCATGTCCGCGACGCGCTCGGTGCTCGACACGCTCGCGGCGAACTTCGTGATCGGCGCCATGATGTCGACGTGCGGCAGATCCTGCAGCGAACCCATCTTGTGCTGCGAGAGCGCGCCCTGCCCGCCGATGTGCAGGATCGGGCTCTCCGAGCGGAACGCGGTGGCGATGCCGGTTACCGCGTTCGTGCAGCCGGGGCCCGCGGTCGTGACCACGCAGCCGAGCTTGCCGGTCTGGCGCGCGTAGCCGTCGGCCGCATGCGCGGCGACCTGCTCATGACGCACGTCGATGATGCGGATGCCCTCGTCGACACAGCCGTCATAGATATCGATGATGTGGCCACCGCACAGCGTGAAGATCGTGTCGACCCCTTCGTTTTTCAGCGCCTTCGCAACCAGATGGCCGCCCGACACGACGCCGGCGTCGCGGGTCTTCTGCTTGAGCGTGTCGTCGGCGGTCGTGCTGCCCGTGGCCGGGCTCGGGGATGAAACAACTGCGGACATGGTCGTCTCCTGTGTCGAGATGCGGGTCAATCGGTTGTGCAACGGTTATCGACGGACGCGTCTGCTTCGCTATGCGTCCAGCTCACCGACATCTCAGCGGCCCTGTCACATACGGTATGTGATATATCACGTTCAATCCACTGTCCGGCAATCATTCGAGGGAAAACACTGAGTCGTACCGTACGGCCGCTGCTGTTGATATATCACATACCATATTTTTAAGACCGTCAAGCGCGGTTTATCCCGCAGTGCGTTCCGGTCCGCCATCCCTTCGCTCGCCGAAGGGTCATCACACGCGGCATCGCTGAAACTCGCGCACGAAAAAAAGCCCACGGTGCTTTCACGCACCGCGGGCTTTTTCCGGAATCCACCCAACCGCTTGAACGGAGCTACACGCCTATGCCGCCGTCAATCGAGAAAATCGCAATTGGCTTCGACGAACGCCGCGAGATCGAGCGAATGCTGGCGCGTGAGCCGCTCGGCCAGTTCGGTGTCGCGCTTCTCGAGCGCCTCGATGATGCGCAGATGATCGACGATCGAGCGCGCGGCCCGGTCGCTCTGCGAAATGGTCATGCGCCGGATCGCGCGCACGTGGATGAAGATGTTCTTGATCGTGTCGAGAATGATCTGCGACTTCGACAGTTCGACGATTGCCTGGTGAAACGCGATGTTCGCGTCCGAATACTCGGCGATATGCTCGGCCGGCGTCGTGTCGCGGAAATTGTCGAACATGTGGCGCAGACGGCCGATTTCCTCGTCAGTCGCGTGCAGCGTGGCAAGCCGCGCGGCCATGCTTTCGAGCGCGGCCCACATCTGGATCATCTCGACGATTTCGCGCTTGCTCTTGCGCACGATGTAGATGCCGCGGCGCGGCACCATGCGCAGGAAACCCTCCTGCTCGAGCAGCGTCATCGCCTCGCGCACCGGCGTGCGGCTCACGCCGAGCGATTCGCTGAGCACGCGCTCGTCGAGGCGGATTTCTTCGCGATTCTGGTATATATCCGCGTCGGCGATGGCCTGGCGCAGCATCACATACGCCTGATCGCGCAAGCTCGCGCTCGCGCCGATCGGCTGGAGGGACAGGGTCAGAGGAGTGGCCACTGTTTCAGTTTGAAGTTCTGACGACATTCATCGCCTCTGCTTGAACAGGCGCGCGACTCGGCGCCGACGCTGCGTTGCCGCGCTCGCCCAGGCCGACGAAGCGGCCATGTTGCGATGCAAATTCCGCAACCGGCTCGGGAATCCAGTCGGTGAGCAGAACCGTGGCGGCAGAGCCCAAAACCATGACAGCGACGGCAAACAGCGCGAGAGGCACAAATTCCACGTGTAACTCCGGACGATTGAGACGGTGAATTTCTCAATCATATGCTGCGGCGCCGCATTTTTCAATATTCGGTATGTAGTATATCAATGCGTGTTGTTTTCAAGACTACCACTTCCACGTTAGCACGCGGCAACAACCTTGGCGGCTTCGCCACGCGGATCGTTGCACCGGCAGTTGGTGTAAACACGCAAAACGCGCGCTATGCGCGCAGCCGCGTGCGATGATCGCGCGTTTTCAGCATCACGCGGATTGTGAGAACCGCGTCGCGTCATTAACCTTCCGGACATCCTGCCACGGATCGAATGCGTCGAGTGCCCAGTGGGCACGCCGCGATCCTCTCCGGCAGCCTACAAGGAGACACAATGAGCACCCTTCAACCGCAGGCCTCCGTGGCCCCCCACCGCAATGCGCGCAGTCAGGCGCGCAAGGCGGCGCTCGGCAGCTTTGTCGGCGCCGTGGTCGACTGGTACGACTTCCTGCTGTACGGCATCGTCGCCGCACTCGTGTTCAATGCCGAGTTCTTCCCGAACGTCGGCCCGGCGATGGGCACGCTCGCCGCGTTCGCCACCTTCGGCGTCGGCTTCCTGTTCCGCCCGCTCGGCGGCTTCGTATTCGGCCACTACGGCGACCGGCTCGGACGCAAGCGCATGCTCGTGCTCACCGTGATGATGATGGGTCTGTCGACCGCCGCGATCGGTCTGTTGCCGGCGTTTTCGTCGATCGGCTGGTGGGCGCCCGTGCTGCTCGTCACGTTGCGCGCGATCCAGGGCTTCGCGGTCGGCGGTGAATGGGGCGGCGCCGCGCTGATGGCGGTCGAAAGCGCGCCGGAGAAAAAGAAGGCGTTCTATAGCAGCGGCGTGCAGGTCGGCTACGGCGTCGGGCTCGTGCTGTCGACCGGGCTCGTCGCGCTGATTAGCCGCTCGATGGACAACGCGGCGTTCCTCGGCTGGGGCTGGCGTCTGCCGTTCCTGTTCAGCGTCGTGCTCGTACTGATCGCGCTGTGGATCCGCTCGAGCATGGAGGAGTCGCAGGAGTTCGTCGAAAAGGTCGGCCAGCATGGCGAGCGCGGCGTGCGCCTGCCGATCGTCGAGGCGCTGCTGCGTCATCCGAAGGCCTTTCTGCTGATCATCGCGCTGCGGCTCGCCGAACTGTTCACGATGTACATCGTGACCGCGTTCGCGCTGAGCTACTCGACGACGAACCTGCACATGCCGCGCGAATTCTTCCTGACGATCGGCCTCGTCGTCGGCGCGCTCAGTTGCGTGACGATTCCGTGCTTCGCATGGCTCGCGGATCGCTTCGGCCGCCGCCGCATCTACATCATCGGCGCGCTGGTCGGCATGTTCAGCGCGGTGCCGTTCTTCGTCGCGCTCGAAGCGCGCTCGACCGTATGGATCGTGATCTTCGCGGTGATGCTCGCGAACATCGCGCACGACATGGTGGTCAGCGTGCAGCAGCCGATGTTCACCGAGCTGTTCGGCACCGAGTACCGCTATAGCGGCGCGGGTGTCGGCTATCAGGTGGCGAGCGTGGTCGGCGGCGGCTTTACGCCGTTCATCGCGGTCGCGCTGGTCAGTCTTGCCGGCGGTTCATGGCATCCGGTGGCCGCGTATCTGGCGATCGGCTGTCTGATCTCGGTGCTCGTCGCGGCTCGCATGAAGACCGGACGCAAGATCGACTGAGACTCACTGACCCATCCGTCAGCGGCATGACGGGCCGGCGCGGCGAACAAAGCCGCGCCCGCCCGGTCGGTTGTGGGCGGTCTTTTTTTGTTAGGAA
>NZ_JASGFN010000041.1:0-42309 GCF_047605525.1 Paraburkholderia sp.
GGCACCGCGGGCGGCCGCGACGCGGCAGCGCGCGGCGAAGGCGCGACGGGCGGCCGTCAGGCGCAAGGCCAGCAGGCGTCGCAGCGTCGCGAGGAACGCGAAGGGCGTGAGCCGCGTGGTAATCGTGAGCCGCGTGAGGCCCGTGAAGGCCGTGAGGCACGCGAGCCGCGTGAAGCACGCGAGGGCCGCGAGCGCGACAACCGTGGTGCCGAGCACGCGGAAGCCGTCGAAGGCGCCGCACGCGCCGAACGTCAGGAACGCGGTGAACGCCGTGACCGTGGCGAGCGCGTCGAGCGCGGTGAGCGTCGCAAACCGCAGGCGGAAACCGCCGCGGCGCTGACGCAAACCGATGCGCAAGCCGCCGACGAACTGGCACGAAATCAGGCCGCTAGCGGAGAAAACGGTGCACTGCCCGATCAGGAAACGGTCGCGCGTGACGGCGAAGAGCGCCGTCGCCGCCGCCGCGGCCGTCGTGGCGGCCGTCGCGAGCGCGAAGAGGATCTGAATGGCAACCTCGCAGCGGATGTCGCGGAAGCCGAAGGCGATAACGCGGGCGCGAACGACGAAGCTCCGGTGCGCGTCGCCCAGCCGGTCGAGCACGCGGCTGTGGTGAGCGAAGCGAAGGACGTGACGCCGGTCGAAGTGGTGGTCGCCGCTGTCGCGACGGAAACCGCTGTCGTGACCGAACTGCACGCGGCAGCCGAAACGCCGGCTCTGGCTGCGGAAAACGCCGCGAAGACGGAAAAGGTCGTGCCGGTCGAACAGGCTCCGGTGGCAATGGAACCGGCAGTTGTGGAACCGGCTGCACAAGCACCGGTTGAAGTACCTGCCGCGGCTCAGGCCGAGCCGGCCGCCAGCGAGACGGTTTCGCTGGTTGAACCGGTCGTCGCGCGTACCGAAGCTCCGGCGGCTGCCGAAACACCAGCAATTGCGCCGACAGTTGCGCCGGCCGTCGAAGCACAGCCGGCAGCCGAGGCTGAAGTGCAAGCCGCTGCGGCTCCGCTCGAAACCGCGGCTCCGGCCGCGGTCGTCGCGGTACCGGCAGTTGAGCCCGCGCCGCAAGCCGGAATCGCCGAACCACAGCCGGCCGTCGCGGCAGAACCGGTGGCGATCGAGCCGGCTCCGGCCCCTCTCCCGACAGCCCCGCAAGCACCCGCCCGCGGCGCCGCATCGGCCGATGCGCTGAAGCCGATCCTGGAGCAGGCTGGCCTGATCTGGGTGAACACCGACGCCGACAAGCTGCGCGCCGCGCAGGAAGCGGCGGCGCAGACGGTCAAGCCGCCGCGCGTGGTCCGTGAACGCAAGCCGCTGCCGCCGGCCGACAACACGCCGATGCAACAGATCGAAACGATCAAGCATCCGCAGTAAGCCGCGTCGTTGTCAGCAAAAAGCCCGCCCTCCCCGGCGGGCTTTTTCGTTTCCGCTTGTGCAAGCCGGGCGGGCCCACGCGGCGGCAACATGCCGCTCCCCGTATACCCCGACGGTGCCCGCAGCGCGCCTGCCGCCACGGGCATTTCCGATAGAATGAATGATCCGCTGTCCGTTCAGGCATCCGACGAAGCATTTCATGTCCCGACGCATCATCCCTGTTGCCGATCTCAGTGCGGCGCCGGTCATCGCCGGCCCGGCGCAGACGCCTAGCGGCGTGCTGCACGATGCGCTCGCGCGTCCGCTGCGCGATTTGCGCATCTCGGTGACGGACCGCTGCAATTTCCGCTGCGTCTACTGCATGCCACGCGCGGTGTTCGACAAGGACTATGCGTTCCTGCCGCACAGCGCGCTCCTGAGCTTCGAGGAGATCGAACGACTCGCGCAGTTGTTCGTCGCGCACGGCGTCGAGAAAATCCGCCTGACCGGCGGCGAGCCACTGCTGCGCAAGAACCTCGAATTCCTGATCGAGCGTCTGTCCCGGCTGAGCACGCCCACGGGCCACCCGCTCGATCTCACACTGACCACCAATGGTTCGCTCCTCGCGCGCAAGGCGCAAAGCCTCAAGGACGCCGGGCTCACGCGCGTGACCGTGAGCCTCGATGCGCTCGACGATGCCCTCTTTCGCCGTATGAATGACGCCGACTTCGCGGTCGCCGACGTGCTCGACGGCATTGCCGCCGCGCACGCGGTCGGGCTCGCGCCGGTAAAGGTCAACATGGTCGTCAAACGTGGCACCAACGACGGCGAAATCGTGCCGATGGCGCGTCATTTCAAAGGCACGGGCACGGTGCTGCGCTTCATCGAATACATGGACGTCGGCACGTCGAACGGCTGGAACATGACTGAAGTACTGCCGTCCGCCGACGTCGTCACGCGCATCGCCGGACACTTCCCGCTCGTTCCGCTCGAAGCGCACAGCGCCGCCGAGACCGCTCAGCGCTGGGGCTACGTCGACGGTGGCGGCGAGATCGGCGTGATCTCGAGCGTCACGCGTGCGTTCTGCGGCAATTGCACGCGCGCGCGGCTGTCGACGGAAGGCAAGCTGTACCTGTGCCTGTTCGCATCGACCGGCCACGATCTGCGCGCGCTGCTGCGCGGCGGCGCAAGCGATGCCGAAATCGCCACGGCCGTCGCCGAAATCTGGCAGGGCCGCGGCGACCGCTATTCGCAGTTGCGCGGCAGCCAGCCGACCGATTCGGGCGAGCCGGCCGCACGCCGCGTCGAAATGTCCTACATCGGCGGCTGAGCGGCCGGCGCATGCAAATCCCACGCGAACAGATCACCGGCCTCGTACTCGCGGGCGGCCGCGGCACGCGCATGGGCGGCGTCGACAAGGGACTGCAGCCGCTGCGCGGCGAGCCGCTCGCCGCGCATGTGATGAGACGCCTCGCGCCGCAAACCGGCGCGCTGCTGATCAGCGCGAACCGTCATCCCGATATCTATGCCGCGCTCGGCGCGCCGTATGGCGCGACGGTCGTCGCCGATACACTCCCTGACTTCCCGGGTCCGCTCGCGGGCATGCTCGCTGGCCTGCGCGCCGCCGGCTCCGCGTATCTGCTCAGCGTGCCCTGTGATTCCCCGTGGCTGCCCGCCGACCTCGCCGCGCGCCTCGCGCACGCGCTGGACGAGAACCAGGCCGACCTCGCCACCGTCACGACCGTCGACGCCCACGGCGACGCCTCGCTCCATCCGGTGTTCGCGCTGATGCGCACCGCCCTCGTGGACGACCTCTCGGCGTTTCTGGCGGCCGGCGAGCGCAAGGTCCGCGCGTGGTACGCGCGCCACAAGACGGTCGAAGTCGTCTTTACCGACGAGCGCCCGTTTTACAATGCCAACTCGTTACAAGAACTCGCCGACCTCGAACGTCATCGAGGCCCCGGCTGACATCTGCTCCGGCCGCACGGCGATAGCCGCGCCCGTCTCCGGTCGCGACGCCCAGCCCTTCATGACCACGCTTAACGACTTTTCCCGCTGCGTCGCGCAGTACGATCCTCACGCGCTACCCGTTTCGGCCGCTCAGGCGATTGTCCGGCAGTGGGCGACGCCGGTCGCGGCCATCGAGCGCGTGGCGTTGCGCGATGCGCTCGACCGCGTGCTCGCCGCCGATATCGTGTCGCCGATCGATGTCCCCGCGCACGACAACTCCGCAATGGACGGCTACGCGTTCAACCGCGCGGCGCTCGCGAGCGGCGAGCGAAGCGGCACTGCGAGCGTCGTCGAGCTGACGGTCGCCGGCAAGGCGCTCGCCGGCCATCCGTTCGCGGGCCGTGTCGCGGCGAACCAGTGCGTGCGCGTGATGACGGGCGCCTGCATGCCCGACGACTGCGACACCGTCGTGCCACAGGAACTGGTGGAGCGCGACAGCGCGGATTCCATCGCGATCCGCTTCGCCGCCAACGCGCTCACAGCGGGCGCGAACCGCCGCCGCGCCGGCGAAGACCTCGCGCGCGGCCATGTCGCGCTGCGCGCCGGCCGCATCGTGCGCGCGTCGGATCTCGGCTTGCTCGCGTCACTCGGTATCGGCGAAGTCAGCGTGCGGCGGCGTCTGCGCGTCGCGTTCTTTTCGACCGGCGACGAACTGCGCTCGCTCGGCGAGCCGCTCGACGCCGGCTCGGTGTACGACAGCAACCGCTACACGCTATTCGGGATGCTGCGGCGCCTGAACGTCGATACGCTCGATCTCGGCGTCGTGCGCGACGAACCGGCCGCGCTCGAAGCCGCGCTGCACAGCGCCGCGGCCAACGCCGACGTGGTGCTGACCTCGGGCGGCGTATCGGTCGGTGAGGCCGATTTCACGAAGCAACTGCTGCAGACATTCGGCGACGTCGCGTTCTGGAGTCTTGCGATGCGTCCCGGCCGGCCGCTCGCATTCGGCCGCGTGTGGTCCGGCGCGCAGCCCGGCGAGGGCCGCCCCGCGCTGTTCTTCGGCCTGCCCGGCAATCCGGTCGCCGTGATGGTGACGTTCTATCAGATCGTGCGCGAAGCGCTGCTGCTGATGGCCGGCGCGACGCCGCGGCCGCTGCCGGTGATTCACGCGACGAGCCGCGCGGCGCTGGGCAAGCGCGCCGGCCGCACAGAATTCCAGCGCGGCGTGGCCGAACAGGACGCGCACGGACACTGGCACGTCACGCCGACCGGCTCGCAAAGCTCGGGCGTGCTGAGCTCGATGAGCGAAGCGAACTGCTTTATCGCGCTCGGCCACGACGAAGGCGACATCGCCGCCGGCGAACGCGTATCGATCATGCTGTTCGACGGGCTCATCTGACGCCCGCGCGGCGCGTCGCCAGCCCACCACCGGCACTTCACCCACATACCATCACGACATACGGGTTTGACTTACATGAAAAAACAGATCTCGTTCATCGCACCCGGACAGACCGCCAAGGCATTGATCCTCGTATACCTGACGTTCTCGGTGCCGATCGTGCTGCTCGGCGTGGTGGTCGCGTTCGTGCGTTACGGCTCGGTGGAACTGAGCACCGTGTTCAGCGCGCTGCTGCTGAACGCGATTCTCGGTTTCGTGCTGCTGTGGATCGCCTGCCACGCCTACAACTGGGTTGCGTCGCGCTTCGGCGGCATCGAAATCCATCTGACCGACGCGCCGGAAGAAGCGTAATGCCCGCGACGATCCGCGCCGCCATGCCGGCGGACACCGGTGCGATCTTTGCGCTGACGTACGAGCTCGCGCAGTTCGAGAACCTCACGCATATCTTCGTCGCGACCGAAGAGAGTCTGCGCGACGCGCTGTTCGGCGCGCGGCCGTCGATCGAAGCGCTGGTCGCGCAAGACGCGGGACACATCGTCGGCTATGCGCTCTTCTTCCACAATTATTCGACCTTCGCCGGCCGGCGCGGGCTGTATCTCGAAGACGTCTACGTGCAGCCCTCGCAACGCGGCACCGGCCTCGGCACCGCGCTGCTGCGGCGCGTCGCGGCGGTGGCGGTGGAACGCAATTGCGCACGCTTCGAGTGGACCGTGCTCGACTGGAACGAGGCGGCGATCGGCTTCTATCAGAAGATGGGCGCGACGGTGCTGCCGGACTGGCGGGTCGTGCGCGTGACGGGCGACGCGTTGGAGCGGCTGGCTGACGGGGGCTGAGAGTCAGCCGCCGTCCATCCGATACCTCGCGCCATTCAAACACCTGACTTCTTACTTCTCATCGGGCTCCGCACCCGAAAGCGCATCGCCGAGCAAACCGCTCGCCTCGTCGCCCGGCAATGCCTCGACGTCGCGTAGCTTGCGATTCATCATGCGCGTGCGCGTTTCTGCGGCTTCAATGGAACGCGTGACGGTCTCAAGTTGCGCTTTCGTCTTCGCGAGCACGTCGCCGAATTTGCCGAACTCCGTCTTCACCGCGCCGAGTACCTGCCACACTTCGCTCGAGCGCTTTTCGATCGCGAGTGTGCGAAAACCCATTTGCAGACTGTTGAGCAACGCGGTCAGCGTGGTCGGCCCCGCAATCGTCACGCGATAGTCGCGTTGTAGCAGATCCGTGAGCCCCGGCCGGCGCAGCACTTCCGCGTACAGGCCTTCGGTCGGCAGGAACAGCAGCGCGAAGTCGGTCGTATGCGGCGGCGCCACGTACTTCTCCGCGATCGTGCGCGCCTCGGCGCGAATTCGCGCTTCGAGCGCGCGCGACGCTTCTTCGACCGCCGCCGGATCGGCCCGCTCCTGCGCTTCGATCAGACGTTCGTAGTCCTCGCGCGGGAATTTGGCGTCGATCGGCAGCCACACGGGTGTGGTCGCTCCGCCCGGCTCCGGGCGCCCCGGCAGACGGATCGCGAACTCCACGCGATCGGCGCTCCTCGGCACCGTCGCGACGTTCTTCGCGTACTGGTCGGCGGTCAGAAGCTGTTCGAGCAATGCTTCGAGCTGCACTTCGCCCCATGTGCCGCGCGTCTTCACATTGGTGAGCACACGCTTCAGATCGCCGACACCGGCCGCGAGCGTCTGCATTTCACCCAGGCCGCGATGCACCTGTTCGAGCCGATCGGACACGAGCTTGAACGATTCGCCGAGGCGCTGCTCGAGCGTCGCGTGCAGCTTTTCATCGACGGTGCGGCGCATTTCCTCGAGCCGCGCCGCGTTGTTCGCCTCGATGTCCTTCAGGCGCTGCTCGATCGTCGCGCGCACTTCGGCGAAGCGCCGGTCGTTCGCCTCGGTGAGCTGCCCGAGTTGCAGGCTCAGCGTGTCGCCGAACTGCTTGAGCGAGCGGCCCTGCTCGTCGCGCGCCTGCTGCGCCTGCGCCTGCAGGCTCTGACGCATCGCGTCGAGTTGCTGCGCGAAGCCGTCGATCTTGCCGCCCTGCACCGTCGTCATGCTGCCGAACTGCGCGGCGAGCGTCTGCTGAAAATGCGCGAAGCCGCTGCTTTGCTCGGTGCGCGACACGCGCGCCGTCTCGGCGATGTCGTTGCGCAACTGGCGCTCGAGCCGTTCGTACGCGTGCGCCTGCGCGTCGGTGGCGACATCGAGACGTTCGTTGAGCTGCTCGAATTGCTCGTCCTGTTGCGCGCGATGGTTCCCGCGCATCAGCAACGCGAGCGCGATCACCAAGGCGACCGCCAGCACCGCGACGGCCGCCACCAGAATCATCGTCATGAACGCGCCTTGCCGATCACATCGGGGTTGATCGGGTTCGGCGGCTGGCCGGCGCGCGGCCCCTCGCCGAGCGCGGCGATCAGGTTGTCCGCGGCGAGATTCGCCATCGCGCGGCGCGTGGCTTCGGTCGCGCTCGCGATGTGCGGCGTCAGCACGACGTTCGGCACGGTCAGCAGCGCCGGATTCAGCTTCGGCTCGCCCTCGAACACGTCGAGACCGGCCGCCGCGATGCGCTTGTCACGCAGCGCCTCGGCGAGCGCCGCATCGTCGACGATGCCGCCGCGCGCGATGTTGGTGAGCGTCGCGGTCGGCTTCATCAGCGCGAGTTCGGCCGCGCCGATCGTGTGATGGTTGTCCTGCGTGTACGGCAGCACCAGCACGACGTGATCGGCGCGCCGCAGCAGATCCTCTTTCGACACGTACTCGGCATTCAGCTCGGCCTCGATCCGCGGCGCGACGCGTGAGCGATTGTGATAGATGACCCGCATGTCGAAGCCCTGCGCGCGTCGCGCGAGCGCCTGGCCGATCCGGCCCATGCCGATCACGCCGAGCGTCGAGCCGTACAGGTCGTTGCCGAGGAAGCCGTCGTAGCTCCACTTCTGCCAATGCCCGGCGCGCAGCCAGTGCTCCGATTCGGCGATGCGGCGCGCGGCGGCCATCATCAGCGCCCAGCCGAAGTCGGCGGTCGATTCGTTCAGCACGTCAGGCGTATTGGTGCCGAGCACGTTCGCCGCATTGAACGCGGCCATGTCGAAATTGTTGTAGCCGACCGCCATGTTCGACACGACGCGCAGACGCGGCGCGGCGGCGAGCACGCGCGCGTCGATCATCTCGCCGGCGGTCAGCGCGCCGTCCTTGTCCGCGAGACGGCGCGTCAGTTCGTCGGCGGGCAACACGTCGCCCTCGTTCCAGTCGACGTCGAAATACTGTTTGAGCCGGTCGATCACATCGGGAAAGATCGAACGGGCAACGAGGATTTTCTGCATTGCAATTCTCCGTGCGGCACGTCGAGCGGGGGGCGCCTCGGCGTCGCAATCAGTGTCGAAAAAAGAGCCAGCCGGTAGCCGCGAAAAGCGGCAGCAACACCGCGCCGGACCAGCCCAGATACGCAAAAAAGCTCGGCATGCGCACGCCGCGCGATTGCGCGATCGCCTTCACCATGAAGTTCGGCGCGTTGCCGATGTAGGTGTTCGCGCCCATGAACACCGCGCCGGCCGAGATCGCCGCGAGCGTGGTCGCGCCGGTGGTCATCAACGTTCGCGCGTCGCCGCCGGCCAGGTTGAAGAACACGAGATAGGTGGGCGCGTTGTCGAGAAACGACGATAGCAGGCCGGTCGCCCAGAAGTACATGATGTCACGTGGCTCGCCGGACGGCTCGTTGACCAGATGGACGATGCCCGCGAACGCGCCGGCCTCGCCCGCGCGCAGGATCGTGATGACCGGCACGATCGTCACGAAGATGCCGGCGAACAGTTTGGCGACTTCCTCGATCGGCGCCCAGTCGAAATCGTTGCCCGCGCGAGCCGCGCGCGGCGTCAGCGCGAGCGACAGCAGCGTGACGCCGATCAGCGCGACGTCACGCACGACGTTCTGCAACGCGACGTACGTGCCGAATACGTCGAACGTGACCTGCGGGCGCCATAGTCCGCTCATCAGCACGAGCGCGATCACCGCGGCGAGCAGCACGAAATTGACCTTGCCGTCGATGCCGAGCGGCGCGCCCTCGGGCGTCGGGTCGAGAAACGGCAAACGCACTTCCTCGCGCCGATGGAAGTAATACGAATCGAGCGCGTGGAAGACCGCGAGCAGCACGCCGCTGACGAACAGCATCGGCGCCACGAGATGCGTGGTGGTCCAGAAAAAGCTCACGCCCTCGAGAAAGCCGAGGAACAACGGCGGATCGCCGAGCGGCGACAGCGCGCCGCCGACGTTCGCGACGAGAAAGATGAAGAACACCACGACGTGCGTGACATGGCGGCGATTGTCGTTCGCGCGCAGCAATGGGCGGATCAGCAGCATCGCCGCGCCGGTCGTGCCCATCACGCTTGCGAGCAACGTGCCGAGCGCGAGAATCGCGGTGTTCAGGCGCGGTGTGCCGCGCAGATTGCCGCGCACGCAGATGCCGCCCCCGACGGTATAAAGCGCGGTCAGCAGGATGATGAAAGGGATGTACTCGTCGAGCATCGCATGCACGAGTGCGCCGAACGCCTCGGCCGTCCCGAACTGAAATGCGAACGGCACGAGGAACACGAGCGCCCACGCCGCCGCGATCTTGCCGAAATGGTGGTGCCAGAAGGCGGGCGCGACGAGCGGAAAGATCGCGATCGACAGCAGCACGCCCGCGAAGGGCACGCCCCACAGCGCCGAAAGCGTTGCGCCGTTGGGCATCGCCGCCCACGTCGGCTGCGACCAGAACGCGAGCATCGATGCAAGGATCAGCCACGGGCCCGCGCGGCCGGTGTGCCCTTTCATACTGTCGCGGCGCTTGCGATGGCGGGCAGCCGCCAGCGTTGCGCGCGCCGCGAGTACCGCGTGGGCCGTGTATGCGTTGAGGCGCCGCCGCGCGCCGCGCTCAGACACCCTGAACAACGATCGCATGCACCCGGTAAGGGCCGTGCGCGCCCAGCACGATGGTCTGTTCGATATCGCCGGTGCGCGACGGCCCGGAGACGAAGTTGACCGCGCGTGGCAGCTCGCCGCGTTCCTTGCGGATCAGCCCGAACGCCTCTTCATGACCCGCGACGATGCGCGATGCCGGTACGATCGCGATATGCGTTTCCGGCAGCAGCCCGGCCGACGCATACGTTTCCGGCCCGGACAGCAGCACGAGCGTGCCGGTCTCGGCGGTCGCGCAGAAGCAGCCGGTGAGACCCACCACGTCGTTGTCTCGAGGTTTGCGGAATTCGACGGCGAGGCCCGCCTCGGCCCACGGCAGATCGCGCAGCGTTTGCCACGCGATGGTCTGGAGCGGCAAACCGTGTTGCGTCAGATACCGATGCGCGGCGGCGGGTACGTCGGCGAGGGTTTGAACGGTATCGACGGTGGTCTCCATCTTCCGCGCTTCTTCGATGAAGCGTGCGCACAGATCGGCGGGTATGTCCGGACGCGGACCGACGGGATGGCGCGCGAGGTAGTCCGCCGCGGCTTCGCGTTCGGCGGCGGATGGCTCGGGCTCGCGCCCTTGCGCGGCGCGGATGCGCGCCAAAATGTTGTGGCGGGCAATCGATGTGTCCATATGCGAAATCCTCGTGTCGACAGCCGTGCCATATGGCGACGAGATGGCGAGGATTATACCGGCCGCCCTTCCCGCGAACACCCTGGCCGAACGGCATATTGCCGTGTGCCGCGCGCGCGGCGACACTGTTACGACGAACCGCGAAGCGCGCCGGAACGCGCACCGAAAAACGCGCTACTTCGCTGCCTCTTCCTCGGGCTGAGCGATACCGAACACCTGGCGCAGATACGCGAGATAGGCCTTGTCCTCGCACATGTTCTTGCCCGGCGAATCCGACAGCTTCGCGACCGGCTGACCATTGCAGCGAACCATCTTGATGACGATCTGCAGCGGGTTGTAGCCGAGGTCGTTGGTCAGGTTGGTGCCCACGCCGAACGCGAGCTTGCAGCGGCCGCGGAAGCGCTCGTATAGCTGCAGCACCTTCGGAATGTCGAGCGCGTCGGAAAAGACGAGGATCTTGGTGCGCGGGTCGCAGCGGTTCGCCTCGTAGTGCTTGAGCAGGCGCTCGCCCCAGTCGAACGGATCGCCGGAATCGTGGCGCGCGCCGTCGAACAGCTTGCAGAAGTACATGTCGAAGTCGCGCAGGAACGCCTGCATGCCGTACACGTCGGACAGCGCAATACCGAGGTCGCCGCGATATTCCTTCGCCCACATCTCGAAGCCGAAGATCTGCGAGTCGCGCAGCCGCGGACCGAGCGCCTGGCAAGCCTGCAGGTATTCGTGCGCCATCGTGCCGAGCGGCGTGAGACTGTGCTTCATCGCGTAGAAGACGTTGCTCGTGCCGGCAAACTGCTCACCGAGGCCGTCCTTCAGCGTCAGGATCACCTCTTCGTGCCATTGCTTCGAGAAGCGGCGGCGCGTGCCGTAATCGGCGATCTTGCAGTCGGCGAATTCCGGACGCGCGCCGAGCAACTGGATCTTCTCGAGCAGGCGGCCGCGCCCTTCGTGGTAATCGGGCGTTTGCTGGGTGTTGCGAAAATAGACTTCGTTGACGATCGCAAGCACCGGAATCTCGAAGAGGATCGTATGCAGCCACGGCCCCTTGATGTCGATGTCGATTTCACCATTGCCCTTCGGCGAAGGCGTGATCGAGATGTACTTCTCGTTCAGATGAAACAGCGCGAGAAACTCGATGAAGTCGCCCTTGATGAAGCGCATGCGCCGCAGGTAGTCGAGCTCGTCGTCGGTGAAGCGCAGTTCGCAGAGCTTGCGCACTTCGTCGCGAATCTCGCCGATGTACGGCACCAGATCGACGTTCGGCGTGCGGCAGCGGAAGCGGTACTCCACGTTCGCGGCGGGGAAGTGATGCAATACCACCTGCATCATCGTGAACTTGTACAGATCGGTATCGAGCAGCGAAGTAATAATCATGATGGTACGAACTGGACCGCCGGAAAACGGAAGGGCTCGCAGGCCCCTTTCAACGGATGCGCGTACGGCAGCCGTGCGCGCCAACCTGATGCAGGTTACCCGCGCATGTTACCCGAATGCGCGCGCCTTCAGCGTGCCAGCGGGCGCTCATGCAGCCGGCCATAAACTAATCACTAAAACATATATAAGAGGCGCTGTCCGACGCTTCATGCGCCTCTTGACGTTACGTTACAATAACGCTTTTGGCGTGCGCGCCTTCCCTGATTCCGCATGCAGGAGCTGCCTGAATGACTCACGTTGTGACCGAAAGCTGCATCAAGTGCCGCTATACCGACTGTGTCGATGTGTGCCCGGTGGACTGCTTTCGCGAAGGTCCCAACTTCCTCGCGATCGACCCCGATGAATGCATCGACTGCGCAGTGTGCGTGGCCGAGTGCCCGGTGAACGCCATCTATGCCGAAGAGGACGTGCCGGGCGACCAGCAGGACTTCATCGCGCTGAACGCCGACCTGGCGAAGAACTGGCCGAGCATCACGAAAACCAAGGCGCCGCTGCCGGAAGCCGACGAATTCAAGGACGTGAAGGAAAAGCTCGCGTTGCTCGCACGCTGAGCACGCTCGCCTCCCGCCTGCCTCCTCAGGGTTGCCTGTTACCACCCCGCCCAATCAGATCTGGCTCGAATAAGCGCTGGGTATTGACAGGCGCTTAAGCTACTCCTACAATTTCGCTTCTCTGCTGTTGTTGTTCTGTTCCTCGATAGCTCAGTCGGTAGAGCGCCGGACTGTTAATCCGTAGGTCCCTGGTTCGAGCCCAGGTCGAGGAGCCAAGAATTGCAAAAGCCCGTTAACCATGACGGGTTTTTTTATGTAGATCAGGTTGTCTGCTGTTCCTCGATAGCTCAGTCGGTAGAGCGCCGGACTGTTAATCCGTAGGTCCCTGGTTCGAGCCCAGGTCGAGGAGCCAAAATTTTGAAAAGCCCGCATCCGTGCGGGCTTTTTTGTTTTAGCGCTCGTATTTCGCCCAGCCGGTTCGCACAGCCGGATATCGCCGGGCGCGGCACATCGGGACGGCCATGCAGGTTTGCATCGCATTGCCCGCGCGCCGTTATACGATGGCGGCTTCGCCGCGCGCATACCTCGCGTATTCCGTGCTCCCCCACCCGATTCCACGCATTCGACCCGGCAATCTCATGAAATCCACCTCGCTACGCATCGCGCTCGCCGCCGCCGGCGCACTGCTACTGTCCGCGGCGCACGGCGAAGAAGTCGCCAGCGTCAATACGAATTTCCACGTTACCGGTTCCGACCGCGTGGTCGTCGAGGCTTATGACGACCCCATCGTGCAAGGCGTCACCTGCTATGTGTCGCGTGCGCGAACCGGCGGCGTCAAAGGCACGCTCGGCATCGCCGAGGATCCCACCGAGGCGTCGATCGCATGCCGCCAGGTGGCGCCACTGCATTTCACCGGGCCCGTCAAACAGAAGGACGACGTGTTTTCGGTGAGCATGTCGCTGATCTTCAAATCGCTGCACGTGGTGCGCGTGGTCGACACGAAGCGCAATGCGCTCGTCTATCTGACCTATAGCGATCGCGTCGTGAGCGGCAGCGCGAAAAACAGCGTCAGCGCCGTGCCGATGCCGCCCGGCACGACGATCCCCGTCAAGTAACAACTGAGGCGCCGCGCTACACTGATCGGTCCAGCCGGACTTTTGTCATGACCGCCACCCGCCGTTTCCGCGATTCCGCCCGCTACTGGCGCACGCCGCTGCTGCCCGGCGCGGATCTGCTCACCGCCGAATATCACGACCACGAGTTCGCGCCGCATTGGCACGACGCGTACACGATCCCGGTGATCGTCGCGGGCGCGGAGAGCTATCGGTATCGCGGCGAGAATCATGTCGCCGAAGCGGGCAGCGTGCCGGTCATCAATCCGGGCGAGCTGCATACGGGGTCGAAGGCGGTCGAGGCCGGCTGGCGCTATCGCGTAATGTACGCGCCGGTGGAATTCCTCCGCGGGCTCGCCGACGAAGTCGCCGGCAAGCCGCAGGCACTGCCGTGGTTCGCGCCCGGCGTGATCCGCGATCCCGATCTCGCGACGCGGCTCGCGCACGCCCACCGTCTGCTCGAAGCGGGCGGCGACGCCCTCGCCGCCGAAGCCGCGATGCTCGACGCGCTGTCCACGCTGCTGGTCCGCTATTCGCGGACGCGCCCGGCGGCCGCGCGCCTCGCCGCCGACGACACCCGCATCGCGTTGATGCAGGAGCGTCTGACCGGCGATCTCGTCGAGCCCGTCACGCTTGCCGAAATCGCGAAAGCGGCGGGTCTGTCGCCGTTTCACGCGGCGCGGCTGTTCACGCAGTCGACCGGTCTGCCGCCGCACGCGTGGCGCAACCAGGTGCGCTTGCAGCGCGCGCTCGCGCCGCTGCGCGCCGGCATCTCCGTGACCGATGTCGCCGCCGCGAGCGGCTTCACCGACCAGAGCCATTTCACGCGGCATTTCCGGCGTATGTTCGGCGTGCCGCCGGGGCAGTGGCAAGGGACTCATCGCTAACGGTAGCGCAACGCGAATTCGCGTTGCCGCGCGACGGGATCTCCGCAACCAAAGTGCCCCCCGGCCAGAGCCGTTCACGCGGCATTCCTGATGCAGATTCGGCGCGCCGCCGGAGCCGCGGCAAAGAACCGATCGCGGCGCACCAGCCAGTACGGCCCTCCCCCGCGCCAGCCGCCTGCCCTCTTCGGCGCATCCAGAACCGTCCGGCCGCAAGAACGTACAAGTCCGATCATCCCTCCGCCGCTATGCTGCCGGAATCAAGGAGGCCAGATTGACCGATTCCACCCAAAGCCAGCCCACCCGCTCGGGCCATCTCAAAGAATTCACCGCCGGCGCGCGCGACATCATCCCGATGATGGTCGGCGCCGCGCCGTTCGGCGTCATTTTCGGCACGCTCGTCACGTCCGGCCCGCTGCACCTGTGGCACGGCCAGTTGATGTCGCTCGTCGTCTTCGCCGGTTCCGCGCAGTTCATCGCACTCGGCCTGATCGCCGGGCACGCGAGTTTCGCCGTCATCTGGGCGACCACGCTCGTCGTCAATCTGCGTCACGTGCTGTACAGCGCGACGCTCGCGCCGCACGTCGCGCACCTGCCGACGCGCTGGCGCTGGGCGCTCGGCGCGCTGCTCACCGACGAGGTGTTCGCGGTCGCATGGGAACACTACCGGCATCGCGAGCCGGGTTCCGTCGGTCCGTACTACTTCTTCGGCGCCGGGCTCGCGATGTATCTGAACTGGCAACTATGGACCGTCGCCGGCCTGCTGTTCGGCGCGGCTTTCCCGGGCCTGCAGTCGCTCGGTCTCGACTTCGCGATGGTCGCGACCTTCATCGCGATCGTCGTGCCGCAACTGGTCGCGCTGCGCTATATCGCGGCAGCTGCGACCGCGGGCACGCTGGCGTTTTTCTGGCAGACGTGGCCGTATAAGCTCGGCCTGCTCGGCGCGGTGTTCGCGGGCGTCGCGGTCGGCGTGCTGCTGTCGGTGTCGCGTCTCGATCCGCGCGGCGCGCGCCGCGCCGCGGAGGCCACGCGATGAACTACGTCGTTCTGATCGTCGGCATGGCGGCCATTACCTGGCTGATCCGCGCGGCCGTGTTCGTGCTCGGCGACCGGCTGGTGTTTCCGCCGCTCGTGCGCACCGCGCTCGGCTTCGTGCCGGTCACCGTGCTGACCGCGATCATCGTGCCGATGGCGGTTTCGCCGCACGGCGCCAATGCCGAGCTGACCTGGCGCAATCCGCAACTGGTCGGCGCGCTCGCCGCCGTCGTCGTCAGCGCGCTGACGCGCCGGCCGCTGCTGACGATCGCGGTCGGCCTGACGGTGTTCTTCGTCTGGCAGTGCGTCGTGCTGAAGTAAACGCGCGCGTTTCTTTTCCCCCGTCAGCCTGACCGGCGCTACCCGCGCACCGCGCGAGCGCCCTCAAGTTTCCCTCAACCCCGCCGATATGCAGTCGAGGTCCGCTCATCGGGATTCGTCTCGCTGGTCAGGCGGCAACAGGCTGAAATCAGGCGCCGGTATCGGGCGTCGCGTCGCCCCGCGGTCCGCATGCGGCCGGGCTGTACGGCGACGGGCACACACCGCGCGGCAGGATCAAACGGGATAACACATGGGTCAAATCACCCTCAAGCTCAAGGACGAGACCATCGCGTCGCTGCGCAAGGACTTCGAGGCCTTTCTGCGGGTATCGCTAAAGCTCGATCCGCAGTTCGCGACGCCGTCGTTCGAGGATTTCTTGCGCGCGAAGCTGCTCGACAACATGGTGCCGCTGACCGAGCACGCAGTGCAGCGGATGCTGCAGGGCGGCCAGTACGCGTGGGCCAAGCGCACGCTCGACAAGGAGTTTCCGGACGTCGTCGCGATCCTGATGCGGCAGGCGGGTGAGTTCGGCTTCGGTTTCGCGGCGCGCTCGGAATGGACGCCCGAAGAGCTGGCCAAGCAATGCCGCGACTGGGCCTCGGCGATCGTCAAGGAAGCGGAAGGCGACGCGGCGCTGGTCGATCCGCTCGCCGCGCAGATCAGGAGCGCGGCACAGGACATCCAGGCGCTCGAGGAAGTGATGCAGACGCCGGCCTGGCGGCTCTTCGAATCGCTGCGCCAGCGCGTCTACGAGGCGAAGGTCGCGTGCGAGACGAGCGTGGGCAGCACCGCGCGCGAGAAACTCGGCGAGCTGCGCGGGCTGCTGCGGCTCGGCATCTCGCACGGCACTTTCCAGAAACAGGAAGCGCAGCAGATCATGGAATATCTGCGGCTGCTGAAGCCGGAAATCTTCGTCGAGGAGCCGGACGACGTGTTCTCGCGGCTCGCGGCCTGGCTGCGCAATTTCTTCGTGCCGCCGCGTCCGGTCGCGCAGCAGCAGCGGCAGTCGCGGTAGCGCGCGGCGGGGTTTTGCGGGCGGTCCGGCACGGGTCACCTCACAGCGGAGCGGTCTTTCAGCCAGCGCCGCTTCGCGCGCTCAATCCCACATCTTCCTGAGCTTCGCCGCAATCTCGATCTTCGCCTGCGCGGCGGCGGCGAGTCCCGCCGCGCTCGGCGCGCTCGCCACCGGCACGCGGGGCCACGCGTAGGCGTCGAACAACGGCAGCATCGGCGTGGAGATGAAGCGCGTGCGCGACGCCCACACGTGACGGTCGCCCAGATGCGTCTGGTTGTGCACGTAAAAGCGCTGCGGCACGACGATGTGCAGGTCCTCCTTCGCGCGCGTCATCGCCACATAGAGCAGGCGCCGCTCCTCGTCGATTTCCTCGTCGCTGCCGGTGCCGAGATCCGACGGAATGCAGCCGTCGACGCCGTTCAGCACGAACACATTGCGCCACTCCTGACCCTTCGCCGAATGGATCGTCGACAGGATCAGATAGTCCTCGTCGATCAGCGGCACGCCGGATTCGTCGCTGGTCGCATCGGGAGGATCGAGCGTGAGCTCGGTCAGAAAGCGTTCGCGCGACGGATACGTGCCCGCGATGCTCTCCATCTGCAGCACGTCCGCGTGACGGATCGCGGCATCCTCGTGATTGCGCTCCAGATGCGGCTCGTACCAGCGCCGCACCATTTCGAACTCGGCAGGCCACGGCGTCTGCCGCCCGTACACGCTCGACATCAGCTTGACGAACGGATGCCAGTCCTCCTGCGCCCGCGCGGGCGCGGCAAACGCGGCCAGCACGCCGCCGGCGCTCGCGACCGGATCGCCGCCGCCGGCCCGCGCGCCGATCTCGTCGAGCAGCTTCGCCGCGGTGGCCGGCCCGACGCCCGGCAGCAACTGGACGACGCGAAAGCCGGCGACGCGGTCGCGCGGATTCTCGGCCCAGCGCAGCACCGCGAGCACGTCCTTCACATGCACCGAATCGAGAAATTTGAGCCCGCCGAATTTGACGAACGGAATATTGCGGCGGGTCAGCTCGATCTCGAGCGCGGCGCTGTGATGCGCGGCGCGAAACAGCACCGCCTGCGACTTGAGCTTCATCCCCTGTTCGCGCGTCTCGAGCACCTGTTCGACGACGTAGCGGGCCTGCGCGGCTTCGTCGGCGACCGTGACGAGACGCGGGCGCTGCGCCGATGCCTTGTCGGTCCACAGATTCTTCGTGTAGCGCTCGCTCGCGAGTTCGATCACCGCGTTCGACGCCGCGAGAATCGGCGCGCTCGAGCGGTAGTTGCGCTCGAGCGTCACCTGGCGCGCGGGCGGGTCGAACTGCGCGGGGAAATCGAGGATGTTGCGCACGGTCGCACCGCGAAACGAGTAGATCGACTGCGCGTCGTCGCCGACTACGGTCAGGCCACGGCCGTCGGGTTTCAACGCGAGCAGGATCGACGCCTGCAGACGGTTGGTGTCCTGGTATTCGTCGACGAGCACGTGATCGAAGCGCGCCGACATATCCGCGGCAATAGCCGGCTCGGCGGCCATATGCGACCAGTAGAGCAGCAGGTCGTCGTAGTCGAGCACGCTCTGCTTCTGCTTGGCGTCGACATATGCGGCGAACAGCCGGCGCAGATCGTCTTCCCACTCGCGACACCACGCAAACGCGCTGTCGAGCACCTGGCCGAGCGACGCGCCGGTATTGACGACGCGCGAATAGATCGCGAAGCAGGTGCCCTTGGCCGGGAAGCGCCGCTCTTTCGCGGAGAGTCCGAGCTCATGGCGCACGAGGTTCATCAGGTCGGCGGAGTCCTCGCGGTCGTTGATCGTAAACGCGGGCGCGAGACCGATCAGATCGGCGTATTCGCGCAACAGCCGCGCGCCGACGCTATGGAACGTGCCCGACCACGTGAGCCCTTGCGCGAGCGCGGCGCGCGCACCGGGCGCGCCGGCCGTGATGCGCGTGACGCGGCGGGTCATTTCGAGCGCCGCGCGGCGCGAAAAAGTCAGGAGCAGGATGCGATGCGGGTCGGCGCCCTTCACCACCAGATTGGCGACGCGGTGCGCGAGCGTGTTGGTCTTGCCGGAGCCGGCGCCGGCGATCACGAGCAGCGCGCCGGGCGGCGCGTGCGGTATATCGGTTCCGTATTCGACGGCTTCGCGCTGCGCGTCGTTGAGCTTCGCGAGCCAGGCGGCGGTATCGAAAGGCGGAGCGGATTCGGCGACGGTGGACACTGATCGGTTGGCGCGTGAGTGGATTTTTCAGGATGCGACGCACACTGTATATCCATACAACTCACAACGACAAGCGCTCTTTTTTGCAGGTCAGGTGTGGGGGAAACGGACGGGCTGCCGGAGGCTTCGCGGCATGCTAGTGCTTTTTCGTGTCCTTCAGATTGGCCTCGGCGTTGACCTTGTCGGCATCGGCCTGCTCGCCAGGCGACGCGGCGCGCAAGCCTCGCCGAGGCTCACGCGCCGCCGGGTCCGCCAGGCTCAATGCTTGACGTCGGCGCCTTCGGCTTGCGTGGCAGCCTGCCCTTCCATGTTCATCTTCATTTCGTTATTGGCAGTCTGCTTGTCCGCCTTCTGATTCAGCTTCGCGCCGCGCACCTGCGCCTTGTACTGATCCTTCGCGGCCTTCTGCTGCGCCTTCATCTCCGCCTTCGACGCCTTCTTCGACGCGCGATACTCGGCATTGGCCTTCGCATCGGCATCGCGCTTCTGCACGAGCGGGTCGGTCGAGCCCGACGCCGTCAGGCGGTTCGGCGGCGGAGGCGGCTGAACGCCCTGCGCGGCGGGCGCCGCATCCGGCTGCATACCTTGCGCGGACGGCGCCGGCGAAGGCGCGACGCCGGCGGCACCTTGCGTCTGCATCTGCGCCTGAGCGCCGATGCCCGCGGCCGGCTGCGCGGTCTGATCTGTCTGCGCGACGGCGGCAGTCGCGGCAAAAGCAGTGAGGGCGGTACCGATCAGGAGCGAACGGATCTGGGTCATGGTTATCCTCTCTAAAAGTTGTGGTGACACGGGCGAACGGTCCGGCGTCGCGATGACGTGGTGTCCCGCGCGCCTCGCCCGGTCTACACGCCGCTGAGCTTCCGGGATGGATTCCGGCAATCCAGCGGGCTTTGCTTGCAGCACTGCACTTTAGGAGTGAAATTCATCCGTTACGACCAGTGTTACGGAGCGTTTCACTTTCCGACAGGTGCATAACATCTGCTTTCAATTGCTTGCGGGCCGGCCGGTTGCTTTATGATGCGAACCCCGACCGCCACGCTGCCCGAAGGCGCAAAAGCCATGCCCAACCTCAATTTCACACTCACCGGCGACTACGTCGAACTGCACAATCTCCTGAAGATAACGGGCCTCGCGGACAGCGGCGGCGCCGCGAAGATGATGGTCGCGCAAGGAGCGGTCACGGTCGACGGCCGGGTCGAAACGCGTAAAACGTGCAAGATCCGCGCGGGCCAGGTGGTACTGCTCGGCGACACGCGGATCGCGGTGCACGAAGGCTGAGCGCGGCCCGAAGCCGCCTGCCTTGACTGCCTTAGGCTGCCTTAGGTTGCCTTAAGCTGCCTTGAACCACGGAATCCTCCCGAAACACCTCGAATAATCCGCCGCGCACCATAATCGTGCGTTCGCCATCGACATCGGCCAGGCGAGGCAATAAGCTGTCGGTTTCGACAGATAAACGACGGACCACGCCACCGGCCAGCAGAATCGGCTAAGCGGCTCGCCAGCGCGCCGCGGATTTTCCCCGCCGCCCACTGCCCCGCCGAGCCGCGGAACCCGACAGCGCGCAGATCGACGCCACGCGCCGCCGCTTCCGCCTCCTCCGCCTCGCTGCCGCCACTTTCCGCCACCACGCGTTTCATGACCCAATCCGGCTTCGCCCGGGTGGCCACCCGGCCGCCTACTTTCTCCCGCCACGCGGCCGATACCGCGCGGCTCGCCGCGCCGCTCGCGATCGCGCAGCTCTCGCAGATGGCGATGAGCGTCACCGACACGATCCTGCTCGGCTCGCTCGGTCCCGACGCGCTCGCCGCCGGCGGCCTCGGCGCAAACCTCTTTTTCGTCGTCGTCACGCTGCTGCAGGGCGTGCTGACCTCGGTCAGCGTGAGCGTCGCGCACGCGCGCGGCGCGCAGAACGACAGCCGCGTGCCGCATATCTACTGGACCGGTTTCGTGCTGTCGGTGCTGCTGTCGGTGCCGGCGTTCATCCTGCTGTCGTTCGCGTCGCAGATCCTGCTCGCGTTCGGCGAACCGGGCCTGCTCGCGCACAACGTCGGCAAATACGCGGCCGTGCTGCGCTGGGCCGCGCCCGCGAGCCTGATCGGCGTCGGCCTGATGCGCTCGTTCCTGCCGGCGATCGGCGCCGCGCGGCGGCTGTTGTGGGTCTCGATTGCGAGCGTCGGCGTGAACGGTTTCCTGAACTACGGGCTGATTCACGGCGCGTACGGGCTGCCGCGGCTCGGCTTTCTCGGCTCGGCGGCCGCGACCACGATCACCGTGTGGCTGACCGCGCTCGTGCTGATGGCGCTGCTGCATCTGCGGCCGCGCTTCCGGCATTTCGTCGTCGCGACGCGGCCCAGACTGCCGCTGATGGGCGAACTGTTCGGCATCGGCTGGCCGGTCGCGATCACCTACGGCGTCGAATCGACGCTTTTTCTCGCGACCGGCCTGATGGTCGGCCTGCTCGGCGAGTCTCAGCTCGCCGCGCATCAGATCGCGCTGAACGTCGCGTCGGTGGCGTTCATGGTGCCGCTGTCGATCGGCCAGGCGGCCAACGTGCGGGTCGGCTACTGGGCCGGCGCCGGCCAGCCGCTCGCCGCGCGTCACGCGGGCTTCGTCGCGCTCGCGCTCGGGGTCGGCTTCATGACGATGTCGGGAGTCGTGCTGATCACCGCGCCGCACTGGATCGTGGGCCTCTATCTGCATCTCGACGATCCGGCCAACGCGCCGACCGTCGCGCTCGCCAGTTCGCTGCTCGGCGTGGCCGCGATTTTCCAGATCGTCGACGGTATGCAGACGGTCGGCTCCGGCTGTCTGCGCGGTCTGAAGGACACGCGCGTGCCGATGATCGCCGCGTCGTTCGGGTACTGGATCATCGGATTCCCGACCGGCTATACGCTCGCGTTTCATTTCGGGCTCGGCGCGCGCGGGCTGTGGTGGGGGCTCGCGGCCGGGCTGGCGAGCGTCGCGGTGCTGATGACACTGCGGTTTCACAAGCTGAGCTTGCGGCAGGTGCCGCGCACGCCGGTCGCGCCGCCGGCGACGCCGGTTTGAGCGAACGCTTGCGCGTCCGGGCGTGCTGAAACTCCCGGCTTGCGCTCCGCCCCGAGCGTCACTCCTGAAGCGCTCCCTGCAAAAGGTAAAATGCCAGCCTCGGCACGGCAGCATTCACCCACGCTATCGCGCCGCGACCCGCCAGGCGCCGCGCCTCACGAAGACTCCGCGCCGGCCCCGCACAGCCCACGGGCCCACCACCGCCCTCACGGCTTGCCGCTTCAGTTTGCCGTTCCGGCTTGCCGCCTGGGCGCGACCGCTGCCACATGCGGCAACTGCGCGCGGCCAAAGCCCAGTCGCGCCTCGTAGCACCGCTTTCTCGCGATAAAACATAAACAAGGATCCATCCGCCATGCTTGCCCGTGTCACCCGCCTGTTCCCGCTCTGGGCCGTGCTCGTCTCGATCGCCGCCTACTTTTCGCCCGCCTCGTTCTCCGGCGTCGCGCCGCACGTCACCACGCTTCTGACGATCATCATGCTGGCGATGGGCGTCACGCTGTCCACTTCCGACTTCCTGCGCGTGTTCACGCGCCCCGCGCCGGTGATCGCCGGCATCGTGCTGCACTACCTCGTGATGCCGCTCGCCGCGTGGGTCATCGCGAAGGCGCTGCGCATGCCGCCCGATCTGACCGCCGGCATGGTGCTGGTCGGCAGCGTCGCGAGCGGCACCGCATCGAACGTGATGATCTACCTCGCGCGCGGCGACGTCGCGCTGTCGGTGACGATCAGCGCGCTGTCGACGCTCGTCGGCGTATTCGCGACGCCGCTGCTCACGCGTCTTTACGTGGATGCGTCGATCGTCGTCGACGTGCGCGGCATGCTGATGAGCATCCTGCAGATCGTCGCGCTGCCGATCGTCGTCGGTCTCGTCGTCAACCATCTGTTCGGCAAGCTGGTGCGCAAGATCGAGCCGATCCTGCCGCTGATCTCGATGGTCGCGATCGTGCTGATCATCGGCGCGGTGGTCGGCGGCACGCAGAAGAGCATCGCGTCGGTCGGCCTCGTCGTGATGGTCGGCGTCGTGCTGCATAACGGTATCGGGCTGCTCGGCGGCTACTGGGGCGGGCGTCTGCTCGGTTTCGACGAAGCCATCTGCCGCACGCTCGCGATCGAAGTCGGCATGCAGAATTCCGGCCTCGCCGCGACGCTCGGCAAGCTCTATTTCACGCCGCTCGCGGCGTTGCCGGGCGCGCTGTTCTCGGTGTGGCACAACCTGTCGGGCTCGCTGCTCGCGGGCTTCTGGGCGGGCCGTCCGGCGAAAGGCTCGACGCATCCCGACGGCGAGCGCGCGCTGAACGCCGCGGAGCGCGTCTAATAAGCGCGCGAAGCGGCATGTTTTGTTCCGCCGCATCGAGCCCATCCGGCCCACGCGGCCGCATCGCTTCAGCTATCCGGCTTACCCCGCGCCGGCGAACAGAAACCGGCCGCCCGATTCCCCTTAGAATGGATCGCTCGACAGCGCGGACACACCGTCCGCGCCAGCCAGCCGCCACGAGACGCTTGCGAACAAAGAGGGAGAACACCACGTGCAGGGGCATCTCGAACAGAATCAGAACACGCTGCGCCGCCCGCGGGCATTCGGCACCACCAGACTTTTTTTCCTGTTGTGCTGTACGGCGGCACTGCTGACCGCCTGCGCGACCAGACCGCCCGCCACCGCATTCGATCGCGAAGTCACGCACGCGCTGCCCGCCACCGCGGACACGCCGTTGCGCCAGGCGCTCGCGCCGCTCGAAGCAAAGCATCCGCGGCAATCGGGCTTTCGCGTGCTGTCGAGCGGTACCGACGCGCTGCAGATGCGCATCGCGCTCGCGCGCGCGGCGACGAAAACGCTCGACATGCAGTACTACATCGCCAACGAGGACACCACCGGCAAGCTGCTGCTCGGCGCCGCGCTCTATGCAGCCGATCACGGCGTGCGCGTGCGCATGCTCGTCGACGATCTGAACTTCAAGGATATCGACCGCGTGATGGCGGGGCTCAACACGCATCAGAACATCGAGATTCGCGTGTTCAATCCGTTCGGCAGCGCGCAGGAAGGGATGTTCGAGCGCACCGCGAACCTGTTCACGCAGATCGGCCACTTCACTCGCCGCATGCACAACAAGGCGATGATCGCCGACAACCAGCTCGCGATCGTCGGCGGGCGCAATCTCGGCGACGAATACTTCAGCGCGAGCGAAACGCTGCAGTTCCGCGACCTCGACGTGCTGGCGGCGGGCCCGATCGTCGCCGACGTGTCCGCGAGTTTCGACGACTACTGGAACAGCGGCCTCGCCTATCCGCTGCGCGTGCTCAACAAGCAGACGTTCGACCCGAAGGAACTCGACCAGACGCGCGACGACCTGCGTCAGCACTGGCGCGCCAATGCCGATCCGTACAACGCGAAGCCGCTGAACGCGACGCCGCTCGCGTCGCAGATCACGAGCGAGCAGTTGGGCCTCACGTGGGCATCGGCCGAATTCAAGGCGGACCTGCCGGAGAAGATCGAGCATCCGTCGCCGGACTACGTGAGCCCGCCGATGGAACGGCTGCGCGAGCTGATGCAGGACGCGCATCACGACTTCCTGATCGTGTCGCCGTACTTCGTGCCGCACGAGGCGGGCGTAAAAGCGGCCGGCGAGCTCACGCACCGCGGCATCCGCATCGCGGTGCTGACCAACTCGCTCGCCGCGACCGACGCGGTCGCCGTGCAGGCCGGCTACAGTCCGTTCCGCGTGCCGCTGCTCGAGCAGGGCGTCGAGCTGTACGAATTCAAGCCGGACGCGCAGGCGCCGTTGGGCCTGACGGGCTCGCGTTCGCGCGCGAGTCTGCACGCGAAGACCTACGTGATCGACCATCGGATTCTCGTGATCGGCTCGATGAATCTCGACCCGCGCTCGGCCAATCTGAACACCGAACTCGCGCTCGTGATCCACAGCCCGGAACTCGCGAATCAGGTCGCGCAAATCTTCGAGCGCGCGATCCAGCCCAGCGAAAGCTATCACGTGACGCTGGCCGACCCGGCCCAGCTCGCGTATCTGCGCTCGATCGGCGCGCCGTTGTCGCCGCTCGTGTGGACCGACGTCGAGAACGGCGAAACGCGCACCTATATTTTCGATCCGCAAGCGGGTTTTTACCGGAACGCGCTAACGGGTCTATTCTCGTTGTTGCCTGTCAACTCAGAACTGTGAGAACCGGAGTGAAACATGACTGAAGACGTACGGATGGAACGCGACACGTTCGGCGAAATCGCGGTGCCGAACGCCCGCCTGTGGGGCGCGCAAACGCAGCGCTCGCTGCAGAACTTCCGGATTTCGACCGAGAAGCAGTCGCCCGAGCTGATCACCGCGCTTGCGGTCGTCAAGCGCGTGGCGGCCGAGGTCAATCTCGGTCTCGGCGTGCTCGACGAGCAGAAGGCCCGCGCGATCATGCAGGCGGCCGACGAGATCATCGACGGCAAGCATCCGGGCGAATTTCCGCTCGCCGTGTGGCAGACCGGCTCGGGCACGCAGACCAACATGAACCTCAACGAGGTGATCGCGAACCGCGCGAGCGAGCTGCTCGGCGGCGAGCGCGGCGAGGCGCGCAAGGTGCATCCGAACGACGACGTCAATCGCGGCCAGTCGTCGAACGACGTGTTTCCGACCGCGATGCACGTGGCCGCCGCGTATGCGATCGTCAAGCATCTGCTGCCCGCGCTGAAGACGCTGCGCGATACCCTCGACAGCAAGGCGAAGGCATTCGACGACGTCGTGAAGATCGGCCGCACGCACCTGCAGGACGCGACGCCGCTGACGCTCGGCCAGGAATTCTCGGGCTACGTCGCGCAGCTCGAGCACGGCATCCGTCACGTCGAGTCGGCGCTGCCGCATCTGTATGAACTCGCGCAGGGCGGCACCGCGGTCGGCACCGGGCTGAACGCGCATCCGAAGTTCGCGGACAACGTTGCCGCGGCGATCGGCAAGCTGACCGGCCTGCCGTTCGTATCGGCGCCCAACAAGTTCGAGGTGATGGCCGGCGCCGATGCGCTGGTGTTCGCGCACGGCGCGCTGAAAACGGTGGCCGCGAGCCTGAACAAGATCGCCAACGACATCCGCTGGCTCGCGAGCGGCCCGCGCTGCGGCCTCGGCGAACTGTCGATTCCGGAAAACGAGCCGGGCAGCTCGATCATGCCGGGCAAGGTCAATCCCACCCAATCCGAAGCGCTGACGATGCTGTGCGCGCAGGTGTTCGGCAACGACGTCGCGGTGAATATCGGCGGCGCGAGCGGCAACTTCGAGCTGAATGTGTTCCGGCCGATGATCGCGCACAACGTGCTGCAGTCGGTGCGCCTGCTCGCCGACGGCGCGCACAGCTTCAACGACAACTGCGCGGTCGGCATCGAGCCGAATCGCGAGCGCATCGATACGCTGCTCAACGAATCGCTGATGCTGGTGACGGCGCTCAATCCGCACATCGGCTACGACAAGGCCGCGCAGATCGCGAAGAAGGCGCACAAGGAAGGCACGACGCTGAAGGCGGCGGCGCTCGCGCTCGGCTATGTCAGCGAGCAGCAGTTCGATGAATGGGTACGGCCGAAGGATATGGTCGGGCGGACGGCGGGGTGAATGGGTAGGGGTGCGTGAGCGGCGGCGCGGCGAAGTGCATGCGTGAGGTTTCGCGCGAACGTCACGTGCGTGGCCATCCGCGGCGAACTGCGTGGCCGCCGCCCGCACGCCCCTTTGCTCAGATCTTCCCCTGCGCCACTTCTTCAGGCTTCAGCTCGACGATCGCGTCGAGCGCTTCCTTCACATCCATCGCATATTTGGCGAGGCGTTTCTGCTCGTCGGTCTGCGGCACGAACGCGGGCACCGGCAACGGATGACCGTTCTCGTTGACCGCGACCATCACGACGAGGCAGTCCGTGGTTTGCAGCAGCTCGCCGCCCTTCGGATCGCCCGCCTGCACCGACACGTGAATATGCATGCTGGTGCGGCCCGTCGCGACGACCCGCGCGCGCAGTTCGACGAGGTTGCCGACCAGGATCGGCCGGCGAAAGCGGATGTTGCCGACGCTGACCGTCACGCAATAGCGCCCCGACCACACCGCCGAACACGCATAGGCGGTCTCGTCGATCCACTTCATCAGCGCGCCGCCGTGCACCTTGCCGCCGAAGTTGACGGAACTCGGTTCGGCGAGAAAGCGGAACGTGGTTTCCGAACGCTCCATCGGTACTGTGGGAAGAGTGCTCATTTTGACTCCGGTCACTCGGATGCATTGAAAGGAGGCGATTATACGAGCGCAATATTGTGTACGGCGGCGGCGTCGCTTGGAGAGCGATTGGGGGATGGCCGGCCGCGGGGCGCGGCGGCCCGGTGCGTTCGCGTTCAAACGCGGGCTCGAACGTGAATGGGCCGCGCGTCGCCCTAGTTGTGGACGCTGATGCCTTCGTCGATCGTGCCGTACATGGTGATGCTGCCGCTGCCCGCCGAGCCCGAGCCGGCCCCGCCCTGTGCGCAGGCGCTGAACAGCAGAACCGCCGTGGCGGCGGCCAGAAGAGTTTTCATCACGACGTTTTCCCGCAAGGACAGATTCCGATTCTAGCCTGGCGGCACGGTATGACGCCGGAACGCATGCGATGGAAAGCATCGCGTCGGGCTTCGGCGCGCTGCCTGAGCGCTCCTTGCTGCTCGGCCGACTTTCCGTAGTCTCCGTATTTCATTGTTCACGTTGGGCTGAAACATCGAATTGCGCAGCCCGGTACAGTGGAAAACATCGCAGCGCGATCTGCCATCCGCCGCCGAACCAGGAGACTCACGATGACCTCCCCCATCGCAGACGACCAGAACCATTTCCCCGGCCTGAGCCGTATCGGCGCGCTGCTCGCCGACCCCGGCCGCGCCGCGATGCTGTGGGCGCTGATGGACGGCAGCGCCCGCCCCGCCGGCGAACTGACGATGATCGCCGGGCTGTCGCCGTCGGCGGCAAGCGCGCATCTCGCGCGCCTCACCGACGGCGGGCTGCTCGCGCTCGAGGTGCGCGGGCGGCATCGCTATTTCCGCATTGCGTCGCCGGAAATCGCCGCGTCGATCGAGGCGCTCGCCAACGTCGCGCAAGTCAGCGCGCCGCAACGGGCCGCGCCGCGCCCCGCGCGCACCGTGCCGCTCGAGATGCGCTACGCGCGCACCTGCTACGACCATATGGCGGGCGAGCTGTCGGTGCGGATGTTCGAGCGGATGCTCGAGCGCGGTCTGCTGACGCAGCACGGCGCGTCGCTCGACGCCACCGCGCAGGGCGCGGCCCGCTTCGCCGACTGGGGCATCGACCTGTCCGCGCAAAAGAGCCGCCGCCGACGCTTCGCGTGCACCTGCCCGGACTGGAGCGTGCGCCGCCCGCATCTGGGCGGCGCGCTCGGCGCGGCGCTGCTCGATACGTGGTCGGCGCACGGCTGGGTCGAACGGACCGAGCGGCCGCGCGTGCTGCGCATCACGCCGGCCGGCCACCAGTATTTCGACGCGTTTCTGGCTCCGTGAGCCGTTTGCTCGTATGTAATGGGGCCGTTTCATCCGGAATACTGCAAACAGCGCCGCCGGACCGCCCCCTCCCATCGAGACCTTTTGTTACATGCCAGCGAATTAACTTTACAAAAGTGGGGGCCTTGAAACATAGGCGGCGGGTACAGTGACTGAACGGACCCGGCGGATTGCCGCGTCCGCCGGAGATCAGTCATGACACCCATCACGCAGCCCTCAAGGCAACCCCGAATCAAACGCCAGATTGCCGGCTATACGCTGATCGCGGCCGCCGTCCTCGCGCTGGCCGCGCAAGTCGGATTCGCGCAGGAAGCGCAGCCCGCGCCGCCCACGGCCGCGGCCGCAACCACGCCGGCCGGCGATCCGCCGGGACGCGTCGCGCGTCTTAACTACACGGCCGGCACCGTGACCACCGAGCCCGCCGGCGCCACCGACTGGTCGTACGCGCAGATCAACCGCCCTCTCACGACCGGCGACCAGCTCTGGAACGACCAGAACGCGCGCTCCGAGCTGCACATCGGCTCGACCGCGGTGCGCCTCGGCCAGAACACCAGCCTCGACGTGCTCAATCTCGACGATACCAGCGCGCAACTGAAAGTCGCGCAAGGCACGCTGTCGACGCACGTGCGCGAACTCGCGCCGGGCTCGTCCTATGAAATCGACACGCCGAACCTCGCGCTCGGCGTGAACGGCCCCGGTGACTATCGCGTCGATGTCGCGCCGGACGGCAGCAGCACCACCGTCACCGTGCGCAGCGGCAGCGCGATCGCGTACGGCGACGGCGGCCAGGTGCCGGTCGCGGCGGGCCAGCAGATCCGCTTCGCCGGCACGAACCTGCAACAGCTCGCCGACGCGCGCGCGCCCGCTCCCGACAGCCTCGACCAGTGGGCGGCCAACCGCGACGCCACGGAAGACCGCTCGGTGTCGGCGCGCTACGTATCGCGCGACATCCCCGGCTATGAAGATCTCGACGCCAACGGCACGTGGCGCGACACCCCGCAGTACGGCGAAGTGTGGGTGCCGCGCGCGACGCCGGCCGGCTGGGCGCCCTATCACGATGGCCACTGGGTCTGGCAGGCGCCGTGGGGCTGGACCTGGGTCGACGACGAACCGTGGGGCTTCGCGCCCTACCACTACGGCCGCTGGGCCCAGGTCGACGATACCTGGGCGTGGGTGCCGGGTCCGCTCGAAGTCGAAGCGCCGCCGCCCGTCTACGCGCCGGCGCTGGTGGCGTTCGTCGGCGACGACGACGGCGGCGTCGACTGGGGCGTGAATCTGGCGATCGGCGGAGCGATCGCGGCCGGTGTCGCATGGTTCCCGCTCGGGCCGGGCGAGCCGTGGCATCCGCACTGGGGCGGTCCCGACCGCTGGAGCCCCGGGTACTACAACCGCGTGAACCGCACGACGATCATCAACGACTATCACCGCGACGTGAACATCCACAACACGTACGTGAACTATCGCGTTCCCGGCGGTGTGACGGCCGTACCGGCGACGGCATTCGTGCACGGTCAGCCGGTCGGACGCTTCGCGCAGAAGGTCGATCCGCGTCAATGGCACAACGCGCGCATCAACCCCGGCGCGCCGGGAATCGCGCCGGTGCGCCAGAGCTTCGGGCCGGATCTGCGGCGCGCGAATTACCGGCCACCGGCGAGCGTTGCCGCGCGGCCGGTCGTCGCGACGCGCAATCCCGCGATGCCGGCTGCGTATCGCGACGACCTCGCGCAGCGTTTCGCGAAAAGCGGCGGACGGGTGCCGGGCGGCGGCCAGCCGGTCGTGCGGACGTCGGTGCCCGCGCATCTGACCGGCGCATCGCCGATCGCGAACGTGCGTGTCGTGCAGTCGCATGTGCCGGGACGGCCGCCGGGGATGGCCGCGGGAGCACCGGGTACGCCTGGCGCCGGCGCGCCGCATGGTATCGAGCAGGCTGGTCAGCGGCCCGGCGAAGGGCCGGCGCCGGGCCCGCACGGCGAAGCGCCACAGGCGCGGCCGGGCATGCCGTCGCAGATGGCCGCCAACGGGCGTCCGCCGCAGCCGGGCGCAATGATGGGACAAACTGGGCAAACGGCACATCCGTCGAATGGCGTGCCGCGGCCGCCGCAGGCGGGAGGCGGCAATCTGCCGGTCGCCAATGCGCAACCCGGCGCGCAGCAGCACGGCGCCCCCCAGCAATGGGGCGCGGTCGGCCGATCCGAGCCGGCCTGGACCCGGCCGCATACGCCGATGGCCCAGCAGGCGCCGCATACGGCTCAACCGGGCGGCCCGCAGCAGCCTGGCGTGCCGCATCCGGTGGAGAACCCGGCCGCGCAGCAGCAGGCGCATCAGCCGGGGGGCCGGCCGCAGCCGATGCAGTCCATGCAGCAGCCGCCGCGCGCCGAGCCGCAGCAACAACAGGCCCAGCAGCCACGCTTTGAACCGCGGCCGCAACAGGTGCCGCAGCCTCAGCAGGCGCAGCAGCCGCGTCCGCAGCCCATGCAGCAACCGCGCCCCGAACCGCAGCCTCAGCAGGCGCAACAACCGCGCTTCGAGCCGCGACCGCAACAGGTTCAGCAGCCGCGCCCCGAACCGCAGTTCCGACAGGCGCAGCAGCCGCATTTCGAGCCGCGTCCACAGCCCATGCCGCAGCCCCGTCCTGAACCGCGCCCGCAGATGCAGCAACCCCGTCCGCAGCAGGTACAGCAGCCGCGTCCGCAACCGCAGCCGCAGCCGCAGCCGCAACACGCCGAGCAGCACCAGGGCGGCGGCAATCGCGACGAGCATCACAAAGGCTGAGCGCCCTGCCCGCCGCCCCATGTCCGCGGCAGCACGCGGACACGGAAGCGACAACAAAAAACCCCGCGATTCGAAAAAATCGCGGGGTTTTTTCATACACGGCGTGGGCGCGTTACAGCGCACCATCACCTGACATCAGATCGCCATCGGCGCCGTCAGCGGCTCATGATGTCGATAGCCGACCAGCGAGAAATCCGCCGGCTCGATCTTCTCGAGCCATTCCGGCTCGTACACGCCGGTCTTCGCGTACTCGGGTACGCGGTCCGAAATCGCGAGCCGCGGGCTCTCGTACGGCTCGCGCTTCAGTTGCTGGTGCAGCATGTCGAGCTGATTCTCGTAGATGTGCGCATCGCCGATGAAATAGCTGAACCAGCGCGGCGTATAGCCCGTCAGCCGGCCGACCAGATGCAGCAGCGCCGCGCCTTCGGTCAGATTGAACGGCGTGCCGAGCCCGACGTCGTTACTGCGGATGTACAGACACAGCGAAATTTCGCGGCGCGCGACGTTCGGCAAAAACTGGTAAAGCAGATGGCAGGCCGGCAGCGCGATCTGATCGAGCACCGCCGGATTCCATGCATGAAACAGAATGCGCCGGTCGGCGGGGTTCTGCATGATCGTGTCGAGGCACTGGCGCAACTGGTCGATCGCCTTGTACAGCAGCACCTTCGGGCGGCCGTCTTCGTCGAATTGCGTGATCACGCGAAAGCCGCGCGAGCGCGCATCGGCGAGCTGCGCGCTCGCGCCGGCGTCGAGCACCTTGTACGCGGGCCACTTGCGCCACTGCACGCCGTACACGTCGCCGAGATCGTCGGGGCCTTCGCGATACGGATTCGCGAGCCATTGTTCGTTCTGGTTCGCGTTGCCGTCCCACACCTTGCAGCCGAGATCGCGGAAATCCGCGGCGCTGCGCGACGCGCGCAGAAACCCAACCAGCTCGCCGATCGCCGACTTGAACGCGAGCTTCTTCGTCGTGACCGCGGGGAAGCCTTGCTGCAGATCGAAGCGCAGCATCGCGCCCGGCATGCTGATGGTGCGGATGCCGGTGCGGTTTTCCTGCCACGTGCCGGTATCGAGAATCGTGCGGACGAGGTCCAGGTATTGTTTCATGCGGTTTCCTTCAGCACGGCGCCTGAAACTCGAGATGCGCCGCGGGATTGAACAAAACCCGATTCTAACAAGCGCGACCGCACGACGCCCGGTCATGGCGTGGCGCGTTGGAAATCGTGGGGGAAGTTCGGAACGGATGGAAAAGCGCGCCGGGAAGGACGCGCAGCCGCGCCTATCCCGTACCCTCGGCGGGCGCGTCGCCCGCGCGACTTCAAAGATGCTGCACCGAAGCCGGCAAATCGCCGTGCGGCGTCGACATCGGCTCGCCTTCCATATGGCGCATGCCATGCGAGCACAGCAGCCGGTACAGCGTCACGCGCGAGATGCCGAGTTCCTGCGCCGCGTCGCCGAGCCGTCCGCGATGACGCAGCAGCGCAAGCTCGATCGCCTGACGCTCGGCCGCTTCGCGCGCCTGCGCGAGCGACACCGGCACGATCTCGACATACTCGGCGAGCTCGAGGTCGCGCGCGGTGATCGCGCGCCCTTCCGACATCACGATCGCGCGCCGCACCCGGTTGATCAGCTCGCGCACGTTGCCCGGCCAGCCGTAGTTATGCAGCGCCGCGATCGCGTCGGGCGCGAAGCCGCGCAGACGGCGGCTCGCATCTTTCTTGAAACGCTCGAGCATATGACGCGCGAGCAGCTCGATGTCCTTGCCGCGCGCGCGCAACGGCGGTTCGTCGATCTGCAGCACGCACAGCCGGTGATAGAGGTCGGAGCGGAAGCGTCCTTCGATCATCGCCGCGGTCATGTCCACGTGCGTCGCCGAAATGATCCGCACGTCGACGTCGATCGCCGTGTGTCCGCCGAGCCGCTCGACCTTGCGCTCCTGCAAAAAGCGCAGCAGGCTCGCCTGGCTTTCGAGCGGCAGATCGCCGATTTCATCGAGAAACAGCGTGCCGCCGTTGGCCGCTTCGACCCGGCCGATCTTGCGCTGATTCGCGCCGGTAAACGCGCCGCGCTCGTAGCCGAACAGCTCGGATTGCAGCAGATGAGGCGGAATCGCGCCGCAGTTGATCGGCACGAACGGCGCGTTGCGGCGCGCCGAGCGCTCGTGAATCGCAACCGCGGTGAGTTCCTTGCCGGTGCCCGATTCGCCGGAGATGAACACCGGCGCGTCGGTCATCGCGACCTTGCGGATCGAGCGGAACAGCGCGAGCATCGCGTCGCACGAGCCGACCATCTCGCCCTCGGCGCCCTGCGAGCCGTCGTTCGACGCGGTTTCGCCGAGCGAGATCATGCCGTACGCATGACCGACCGAATCGACGATGCGATCGCCCGAATACGGCACCGTGACGTAATCGAAACAGTAGTCGCGCACGAGCCGGCGCAACGCGGCGTCCTGCAATTGTCCCGCGGTAGTGGCCGCGACCCAGCCGACGTTCGGCATGGTCAGGCAGGATTCGAAAGCGGCGATCTCGTGCGGCTGGAAATCGCTGGAAAGATCGAGCAAACCGCCCGCCGCCATACCGGCGCGAACTGCCCTGCGCGCATCGCGCGCCGATCCCACGACTTCGACATGCCAGCCACGCTGCAGAAAACGCGTATTCAGCTCCGCGCTCGGATCGCGCGAAACGTAAATCAGTTGCCGCGTTGCGGGTTCCATTATTCAGATCCTCTCGTCAACGAACGTTAAGGACGACGCATGCACCTGAAACTGCAGTTCAGACACGCTGACTCATTCGGGATTCGCAAATCGCAAAAACCGAACGGCCATTCCATTCCGTGCGGACAGCTGATCCCCAAGAAAGCGGCGTGTGTGTTTGAGACGGCCTGTTATGGGCCTTTTTTAAAATCCAAAGCTGTTTTTCGAGAGCTTACTATACGCGCGCCGCTTCGAAAACAATTATGCGAATTTAATCAGGGACCCTTTGCCCATCAAGGCTTGGCGGCCGATAGCGATTTATTCAGCCTACCAATAAAACATTTGTGGAAGCGCTTTTACCAGTGTTCGTCAGAAGGTAGTTCGTACCTTTCCGTTTAACAAATTATAGGTATTTTCTGCTGTGCCGTTTCAGTGCTGAAACGTTTTTTTCCGATTTCGACGGCATTACTTCGGGTTATGTGGGTCGGGTCCAGACGTATCAAAGGATTGCGAGCGATGGCACATGTTTCGCTAAATGGCGTGCACCAGGGAGACACATCATGCGCCTCGCTTTCCGCATCGATCTGATTAGCCGTGCACCGTGCTTGGCAATTTTCGCGGCGCTCGTATTAAACGCGCTGCCGCTGGCCGCCAGTGCCCAGACAACCCCAGCCGCGCCGGCCCAATCCGCCACGCTGGCGGAATCCGGCGATGCCGCCGGCAGTTCTTCCGCCAGCGGGCAAATCGCCGCGCCGCCCCTTACGGATACCGACAGCCAGGTCGCCGCGAACGCAACCAGCGCACGCGACGATGCTGCATCCGTGAACGATATTTCGCTCGACGATCAGGTGCTGTCGCGGCAACGCGGCGGCGCGGTCGGCATGTTGATGGTGGCCGCGACACCGCAGTTGATGCAAGGCGGCGGCAACCAGGTGACGTTGTGGGACGAGATAGCCCCGCCCTCGCCGCTGCCCATTCCGGTCGACGCCGCGCGCGCCGCCCAGGGCAACGTCGCGACGTACCAGAGAAAGTAGCCCGAACCAGCAGGCAGTACAGGACCGGCCGGCCCGCCCGAGACAACGCGCGGCAAAGCGGCAGGACCCAGGACACGAGAGAGAAAGGACCGGGACATGACGACGAACCTTCTGACGCCGCGCGCCGCCGGGCTGCCGGCGGCGTCGCCGGATGGCACGCGCGCCCGGCCAGGTGCGGTAAGGCTCGGCGCCGCCGTTCTCGCCGCCGCCTTCACCACGGGCTTTGCCGGCCACGCGCGCGCCGAACAGGTCGCCAATCCGGGCGACATCATCGTCGAGCGCAGCGTCACGCCGCGCGATGCGTTCGTCCCCGTACCGCGCGATCAGGATCCGGTCGCCGTGCGCGCCACCACGTTCCCGTCCAACTCGTTCAATCCGGCGATCGCCACGCTCGTGGGCGACGCCGACCTGACGAACGCGCACGGGTCGACCGGCGTCGCTTCGGGCGGCGTGCTCAGCGGCACCGGCATGCAGGCGGTCACGCAGATCCTGAGCGGCAAGGCGACCGGCAGCAACGTCGCGCTGAACGCCGGCGGGATCGGCGCACCGGCGCCGGGGATCGGCGGCACGATCAGCTCGTCGGTGACGGGCGCGCTCGCGCCGCTGTCGAACGTGCTCGGCGGCGCGCTCGGAGGTTTGAAATGAGTTCGCTTATCCACCTCCCCTTCGGCCGCGTGATGAAACCGCTGCGGTGCGCTTCGCTCTGCGTGTGCGTCGGCGCGTCGGGCCTCGTCGCGGCGCAGGCGCACGCCCAGGCCCAGCCGCAGCCGGCCCCGGTGATCGGCGCGACCGCGACGATCGGCACCGGCGCGGGCGCGGGTGTCAGCGGCGCGTTCACGGTCAACGAAACGGCCGGCCTCGACAACGCGCAGGCCAACCAGATCACGGTGACGAACGGCGCCGTGGCCGGCAACGCGAACGCGAGCACACAAAGCGCGTCGGTGGCCGCGAACGTCACGCACGCGCAGGCTTCGATCGAAGCCAACGCCTTTTCGAATACTTCCGGCGCGGTGCTGGTGAACCAGTCGGCCGGAGCAGGGAATCTGCAGCGCAACAGCACCCAGTTGGGCACTGCGGCGCTCGGAGTCGAGACCGTCTCGGATGGGGAGCTATCCGCGACGGCCCCGAAAAACGGGAGTCTGGGGCAGTCCAACGCCATTCGCAGCGTCCGCGAGGCCAGCATTTCCAGCGAGGCCTTCAGGAACGCAAACGGAATCGTGCAGATCAACCAGGCAGCCGGCGCCGGTAATGCCACGGCAAACAGTTTTGTGCTCCGTCCCCCGGCGGGCACTCTTTTTAACTGACCACACTTAAAAGTATCGGAGCGAATCATGAAGCGCACTCTTATTGCAGCAGCCGTGCTCGTTGCCGCATCCGGCAGCGCGTTTGCCGCGCCGCAGAAGGCCTACCTGTTCAACACCACGGCCGTGGGCGAGATGGTCGGCGTGGAAGGGCTGGTCGGGCTGTATGGCTGCGTGCACGTATCGAGCACGGCCGGCGCGGTAATCAACAACAACCAGTCGGTCAACGTAAACGCGTCGCTCGATCCGCAGGCGCAGACCTACACCACCGGCTCCGTCACGACGCGGCTGAACAACAGCTACACGTCGGTCAGGGGCGGCGGCTCCGCCTTCGCGTTCACGACGCAAAGCCACTCGACGTCGAGCTCCGGCTCGCAGGGCTTCCAGGCCTCGGGCGGCTATGCGTACGGCAGCCAGAGCGCCGGCGTGACGGGCGGCGGCTATGAAACGAGCCAGCAGGCTTCCGGCATCGCGGGCGGCTTCACGCACACGAGCCAGAACTCGGGCGGCCATATCTCGGCGGGCGGCTCGATCGGCGGCGGCTACAACTACAACACCCACAACACGCCGTCGCACGGCAACGGCTCGTTCAGCGCGGGCGGCGGCCTGCAGGCGGGCTACCGCGAGTCGGGCTACTCGAACAGCTCGGGCGTGGCCGGCGGCTTCGAGGCAAGCGAGGCATCCGGTCGAGGCAGAACGTGGGGCTATACCGCCAGCGAAGGCTCCGGCTTCGCGACGGTCGGCGAGCACTCGTCGGGCTACTCGCGCAGCCACTCGTCGTCGACCGACGCGTATGGCGCCGCATGGGGCGTCGACGCCAGCATGGCGACGACCGACGTGACGACCCGCGGCTCGGTCACCCAGCACATCAACAACCAGGCGGCCGGCACGCTGAACGCCACAACCGGCACCGACGCGGCCACCAACGTGTCGGGCAACCTCGGCGTGAACATCGCGGAAGGCATCAGCAACGCGCAGAGCAACGACGTGTCGCTCGCGTCGGTCGACATCGGCAACGTGTTCGGCAACGCGCAGGACTTCAACAGCCAGTCCACCAGCGGCACCGCCCGGATCAACAACTTCAACCTCAACGCGTCGGTCGGCAACGGCTCGCTGGCGGGCGTGACGGGCAACGTCGGCGTGAACGTCGCGTCCGGTATCGGCAACGTGCAGAACAACAGCCTTGCCGGCGCCGTGACGACGACCTCGCCGGGCAAGGCGATGACCACCGCGATGAACGCCACGGACGACAACTCGCAGAGCGCCGGCATGACGGTCCGCGGGCAATTCCAGGGCACCGCCATGCTCGGCAACGACACGCTGCACGGCGCGTCCGGCAACATCGGCGTGAACATCGCCGGCGGCGCGGGCAACCTGCAGCACAACGGCCTTGCCATCGCGGCGCTGAACAGCGGCAGGTAAGCCGGCGGCAGGCAAGCAGAAGCAACCAGAGCAGTTGGAGGACGCGCCGGCAGCCACAGAAGCTGCCGGCGCGCATCGGGCAGGAGACCAGCATGACCGGGTTCAAGGGGTTCCCGGCGCTACGGTTCGCCGTTGCGCTGGCAGGTTGCGTGCTGTGCGCGGACCACGCGTTCGCGCAATCGAGCATCGACACGTCCACGCTCGTGGGCGTGCCGCTGAAGAAGCCGATCCGTTCGATGAAGGATCTGCGCTACAGCCATATCGTCAATCAGCAGTTCGACTACAGTTGCGGCGCCGCGGCGCTCGCCACCCTCCTCAAGTACGGCTACGGCATCGACATTCCGGAAACCGAACTGATCCGCCGGATGATGGTTTTCTCCACGCCTGAAGTCGTCGTCAAGAACGGCTTCTCGATGCTCGACATGAAGAAATTCGTCGAGACCATCGGACTGCGCGGCCGCGGCTTTCGCGTCAACGTCGACGCGCTGCACCACCTTCAGATCCCCGTGATGGTCCTGATGAACATCGACGGCTACGAGCATTTCGTGATCGTCAAGCATGCGCAGGACGGCCGCGTGTTCATCGCGGACCCGGCGCTCGGCAATCGCATCGTGCTCGAAGAGGACTTCGCGAAGACCTGGAACGGTCTCGTGTTCGCGGTCCTCGGCAAACCCTTCAGGGAGGATTCACCGCTGTTGCAGGACAACGAGTCGCTCGCGCTGAAGCTGCGCGCCAACGCGCTGGCAGCCGGCACCGCCGCGACGCCCTTTTTCGAGTACGGCTTGAACAAGGCAGACATGTTCTGAACCGACCATGAAGTCACACCTCAACCCGCTCGGGCTCGTCCTCTGCGCCGTCGCATGCGGCGCAAGCGGCGCCGCCCATGCGTCGGACGGCGCCGCCTCGCCGCCCACGCTCGAGCTTTCCGTCCCGCACGAGCCCGCCGGCGCCGCGCTCACGGTGCAGGTCGTCGGCGACGACGTCCTCGCGGCCCAGACCGGCAAATACGCCGGCGCGCCGATGATCTCCGGCTTCGTGCTCAACGTCATTTCGCAATGGCGCCTGCCCAACGGCGTGAACGCCCTCGCCCAGGGCACGCTGAGCGCGGCGCGCAACCCGGCCGGCCAGATGACGAGCTCCGTCAGCACGTCCGCGAGCGTGACCGGCGGCTCGCATGGCCACGGCGGCCATCCGGGAGACTGGGGAGCCAATCCCAATGCGTACGCGAACGGCGGCCAGAGCGTCAGCGTGAACGGCGTGTCGCAGATCACGCAGGTGGCCGGCGACCGCAACAGCGGCACCAACTCGGCGCTGATCGATTTCAGCAACAGCGCGATGACGCCAACCCCAACCGCGCCCGCCAACACGCCGGCGGCGATGGCCAGCAATTCGACCGGCTCGGTGAAAGCCGGCATTTCGTTCGGCGGCAACGGCGTCAGCGTCGCGCTGCAGACACCCGCTGGGCTCGCCACCCAGACCATCGCGCCGAGCAGCGGGCAGATCGCCCAGTTGCTGCAGATTGCAGGCAATAACCAGCAAGTCGCCAACGCCCTGCAACTGCACCTGCAAACACAACAGATGCCGGCCGCGATGCTCCGCCAGCTAGGCGTGCTACAGGCATTGCAAAACAGGAGATGACGAGGCGGGCCGCCACCCGCCATCGGCAGCATAAGCAGTCAAGACACGGCCGCGCCCAGCAGTCGGACCGGTGCGGCCGGACCACCGGGGGAGCAGAAGATGAAAAACGTGTTATCGACCAGGGCGCCGCGCATGGCGCTGGCCGCCATTCCGGCCGCCGCCATGCTGTTCGCCTTTTCGCAGACGGCGAGCGCGCAGGCGCTCGCCGGTCAATCTCTGGAAGATCGCCTGAATACTCTGATGCGGATCGTCGACGAACAGCAGCGGCAAATCCATTCACTCGAACGTCAGGTCACTGATCTCGAGATGGCGCAACGCGGCCGCGGGGTGCCGGGCGCGGGCGCGCCCGCGGGCAGCGAGGCGGTCGCCGAACAGCCCGGCGCCGATGGCCTGCCGGTGCCGCTGCCGCCGCTCGCGCAGGTCACACCGGGGGCGCCCGCGCCGGGCAACGCGACCGGCACCGCGACCGGCGTGCCGGTCAGTCCGCCGTCGCCCGAGGGTGGCAACGCAGGCGGCAACTCGGGAAGCAATGCAAGCAGCAGCGCGAGCAGCCTGCCGCCCGCCACCGACGGCAGCGGCGCGGTCGGCCAGACCCAGCGCGCGGCCGAACCGGTGCGCACCCAGGCCGAGCAGGCGGTCGTGCAGCGCGAACACGCGCCGCTCTTCGATCACAAGCTGACGATGGACTTCGGCATCAGCGATACCTACTACGATCGCCGCCAGTTGCAGTTGTCGGGCTTCCTCGCGCTCGACGCGATTTTCCTCGGCAACATCAATCTCGGCCAGACCAAGTCGCACCAGGTGATGGCGGACCTCGACACGCGCTATGGCCTGACCGACCGGATCAGCGTCGACGTCGACGTGCCGTACCTGTACCGGCGCAGCAACTTCATCGTCGGCGGCGCGGGCGGCGCGGCGAGCACGCTGTCGGACGCGACGGTGTCGAGCCATGCGCTCGGCGACGTGAACTTCGGCATCTACTACCAGTTCCTGAAGGAAACCAACAGCATGCCGGACGTGGTCGGCAGTCTGCGCTTCAAGGCGCCGACCGGCACCTCGCCATTCGGCCAGAAGGTCGTGCAGGTCGACGCGAACAACACCAATCTGGTCGCGCCGACCGAACTGCCGACCGGTACCGGTTTCTGGAACATCACGGCGGGTGTGTCGGTGCTGAAGACCTACGACCCGGTCGTGCTGTTCGGCAGCGTTTCGTATACCTACAACGTCGCGCGTTCGTTTGCGGACATCTCGTCGGTGCAGGGACAAACCGAACCGGCGACGGTCAAGCTCGGCGACATCGTGCAGTTCGGCGGCGGCGTCGCGCTGGCATTCTCCGACAAGGATTCGGCCAGCGTGTCGTTCACGATGGCGCTCGAACCCGAATCGAAGACCCGCGCGCCGGGCGGCTCCTACCAGAGCGTGCCGGGCAGCGAAACGACGGCCGCGGTGATGAATTTCGGCCTGAACCACGTGGTGAACAAGCACCTGACCATCAACGGCGCGGTGTCCGTCGGGCTCACGCCCGATGCGCCGAACTTCGTGGTCGGCGTGCGGTTTCCCTACACCTTCTGACGTATCAACGATGCGAGGTCGAACGTGCGTGAATCACCTCATCTGACCAGTGTGGCTTCCGTGGCGGCAGCGGGAGCGCATCTGTCGCTCGCGTCGCCCGGGGAACGCGGCGGCGCCGTGCCCGCCGATGCGCCCGCGGCGCAGGCGCACCTCGAGCGCCTGCTGCTGTATGTCGCGCGCACGCCCGACGAAACGCTCGTCGCGCATCTGAAAAGCCGCGGCTGGCGGGTCGTTGCCGCGCGCTCGGCGCACGAACTCGGGCGGCTCTTGAAGCCCGGCATGGCCGGCGCGGGCATCGTCGATCTGGCGAGCTTCGCGCCGCGCGACATCGGCGGGCTCGAGACGAGCCTGCGTCAGCAGCAGGTCGGCTGGATCGCGCTCGCGACCGCCGAGCGGCTCAACGATCCTCTGGTGCGACGGCTCGTGCGCCATTACTGCTTCGACTTCGTGAAACTGCCGGTCGCCAACGCGACGATCGACTATCTGGCCGGCCACGCGTTCGGCATGGTCACGCTCTGCGATCCGGAACTCGCGCCGCCCGTCAGCGAATCGGGCGACGAGGAAATGGTCGGCACCTGCGAGGCGATGCAGCAGCTCTTTCGCACGATCCGCAAGGTCGCGAACACCGAGGCGAGCGTGTTCATCTCCGGCGAGTCGGGCACCGGCAAGGAGCTCACCGCGCTCGCGATTCACGAACGCTCGCCACGCCGCAAGGCACCGTTCACGGCGATCAATTGCGGCGCGATTCCCCATCATCTGCTGCAATCCGAGCTGTTCGGCTACGAGCGCGGCGCGTTCACGGGCGCGAATCAGCGCAAGATCGGCCGCGTCGAGGCAACCGATGGCGGCACGCTGTTTCTCGACGAAATCGGCGATCTGCCGCTCGAAAGTCAGGCGAGCCTGCTGCGCTTCCTGCAGGAAGGCAAGATCGAGCGGCTGGGCGGCCGGGAATCGATTCCGGTCGACGTGCGGATCATCTCCGCGACTCACGTCGATCTCGACAGCGCGATGCGCGACGGCCAGTTCCGCGCCGACCTGTTTCATCGCCTCTGCGTGCTGCGCGTCGACGAGCCGCCGCTGCGGGCGCGCGGCAAGGACATCGAAATTCTCGCGCATCACATCCTGCACAAGTTCAAGACCGACAACGCGCGCAAGATTCGCGGCTTCACGCCGTCGGCGATCGAGGCGCTCTACAACTACAACTGGCCCGGCAATGTGCGCGAGCTGATCAACCGCGTGCGCCGCGCGATCGTGATGGCCGAGAACAAGCTGATCTCCGCCGAGGACCTCGATCTCGCCGGCTTTACCGAGCAGGAGAGCATGACGCTCACGCAGGCGCGCGAGGCCGCGGAGAAACGCGCGATCGAGGCGGCGTTGCTGCGCCACCGGCATCGGTTGAACGAGGCGGCGGCAGATCTGAATATTTCGCGCGTCACGCTGTATCGGCTGATGGGCGTGCATGGCCTGCGCGAGGAGGGGGGCGCCGACGACAAGGGCGCATCCGCGGCCGATGAGCCGGTGCGGGAGTGAACGGCCGGCGGGTGCGCGGCCCCGGCCCACGCCGCGCGCGGC
>NZ_JASGFN010000042.1:0-39347 GCF_047605525.1 Paraburkholderia sp.
CCCCCCCCCCCCGCTCCCCCAGCCCCCCCGCCGGCGCCCGCCCCAGGCGCCACGGCCGCCGCGGCCGCTGCTCCACTCGCGCAAAAGACCGTCGCGCATCCACCCAGCGCCGGCGAAATACGCGACTGCGCGAGCTGCCCGATCATGATCGCGGTGGCCGCCGGCTCGTTCGCAATGGGCAGCAATACCGACGACCCGTCCGAAAAGCCCGTCCACCACGTGAGCATCGACGCGCCGTTCGCGATCGGCAAGTATCCGGTGACGGTCGAGCAATGGAATGCGTGCGTGGCGGCGAACGCATGCCAGAAGCTCACGCCCGAAAGCAATACCAACAAGGCCGCGCCCGCGCGCGACCTGAGTTGGGACGACGCGCAGCAATACGTCAAATGGCTCTCGAAAACGACGGGTAAGCCGTACCGTCTGCCGACCGAGGCCGAATGGGAATACGCGGACCGCGGCGGCACCACGACCGCGTACTGGTGGGGCGAACAGATGCGCAAAGGCACCGCCAATTGCAAGGATTGTGGCGACCCCTGGCACAAGGAGGGACCGGAGAGCGTCGGCTCGTTCATGCCGAATCCGCTCGGCCTGCACGATATGAACGGCGGCGTCTGGGAATGGACCGCCGACTGCTGGCACAACTCCTACCAGGGCGCGCCCGCCGACGGCCACGCGTGGGACACCCCCGGCTGCGACATGCGCGTGATTCGCGGCGGCTCCTGGCGCGAAGGCGGCAACTACATGCTCAGCGCGACGCGCTTCAAGTACAGCTCGGGTGTGCGCCAATCGCAGGACGGCTTTCGCGTCGTCAAGGATCTGCGCTAGGGCCGTGGTTGGACCGTAGATCGACTAATCGATTGTCGCGCTTCGGGTTGCGCCGCCAACCGGCACCGCGCGATGGACTGATTCAGTGCTTTGCTTCAGTACTTTGCGCTTCGAAAGCTGCCCCGCTCAGGGCACGCGCGGCCGCGTCGTAATCGGTGCGAAATCCGCGACGATATGATCCTGCCCATATTTGCCGCCGATCTGCGTGAGCCGCGCATCGAGCGCGCGCAGATAATCGGCGCGCGCTTCGCTTTCCGGACGCGGCTTGTCGAATAGCTGTACCGGCGTAATCAGCAACACCACCATTTCCGCGCCGAACGGCTTTGCAATGACCCAGTCGCCCGCGCTGCCGATCGTCGCCGAGTAGTTCGGCGGCGCCTGATTGTCCTTCACGCGCGGACTCGGCACCATGTGCACGACGCTGCCGTCGAGCTGGTAGTAGTCGACGTTTACGTACGAGTCGAAACCGGGCGTGCTCAGGTCGACGACGAGCGCGTCGCCCTCGGTCAACAGGCCGCTCGGCGGCCGCACGTGCAGCGACGCGACGCGCCCCGCCTGCCAGTTGCGCACCCAGTACGGCGCGAGCGCCTTGACGGCGTCGCACTTGTCGTCGGCGAGCGGCTGGACGTCGAGTGCGAGCGTATCGACGCCCGGAACCGCGGCCAATGTGTCTTTCAGATGCGCCGCGCCATAACGCTGCGACACGAAACCGCGCACCGTCAGCGCGTGATCCTGCACGGCGGCGGAAAGCGCCGAGCATGGCACCTGCGCAAGCACGGGCGTAACCGCGGCGAGCGTCAGCGCGGGCTTCGGCGCGGGCGTGGGCGGCGGTGCGATCGCACTCGCTGGCGGGTTGCCCGGCGTCGTAGCGGTCTGTTCATTTGCGGCGGTGGAAAGCGGCTGCGGCTGCGGCGGCGCCGGCGCAATTGAAGACGCCACCGCCGAAGCCCCGCCCGACCGATCCACCTGATCGGCCTGCGTCGGCGAACCGGCCGCCTCATTGCGAACCTCGTTCTGGCGGCTCGGCCCCGAGCGCAGCGCGAACACACCGACCGCCGCCGCGCACACCACCGCGAAACTCGCGAGCCCCGCCTTCGCGAGCGCGCCCGACTTTTCCGCGCGCGCTTCATTGTCGAACTCGGCGATAAAGCGCGTGACGCTCGGCATCCGCGTATTTCGATCGAACGACAACGCGGCGCGCAGCGCGCGCCACTGCCTCGAGTCGAGACTCGGCGGACGCTGTGGCTTGAAATCGGCATTACGTGCCTGCGTCGCGGACAGGCGATCGAACGGATGATGGCCAGTCAGCAGCTCATACGTGATGCAACCGAGTGCGTAGATATCGTCGCGCGGATCCGGCTCGCGATGCTCGATCATTTCCGGACTCGCATACGCGGGCGTCAACGCACCGAGGCTGCCCGGGTCGAATACCGTTGCGTCGCTTTCCTCTTCCGGCCGCTGGAATACGCGCGCGATGCCGAAGTCGATCACCTTCACTTCGGCGTTCGTCGTCAGAAACACATTCGCGGGTTTGAAATCGCAATGAACGAAGCCGCGCTCGTGCGCGTACGCGAGCGCCGCGCACATGCCGCGTACGATCGGCAGCGCGGAGCGCACCGGCATGCCCTGATAGCCCGGCGTGCGCAGCAACTGGCTGAGCGGCTTGCCGGTCAGGTACTCCATCGTCAGATAGACGATCGGCCCGTCGCGATCGAAGTCGTACACCGTGATGATGTTGCGATGCGCGAGCACCTGCGCCTTGCGCGCCTCGCGCTGCAATGCGACGAGCGAATTCGGATTGCCGCGGAACTGGACGTTGAGCACCTTGATCGCGAGATACGGCTTGCGATCCGATGCCTCGAGCTTGCGCAGATCGAGCGCCTTGTAGACCGTGCCCATCCCGCCGACGCCGAGGCATTCCTCGAGCACGAAGCGGTTATTCAGCGTGTCGCCGATGCCTTTGATCGGGTCGTGCGCGGCGCCGCCCGGGGTCGAGGCACCTGAAGCGCCCGCGCTACCCGCGCTCGACGAGCGCAGCGACGGAATTTCCACCGTCGTCTGGATGCCGGTTTCCTCGCCGCCCGCCGCCACGTTCGACACACGCAACAGTTCGATGCGCCGCCGCACTTCCAGATAGAGATCCCCAGGCAACGGCGTTTGACGATGCGCGGCGCCGAGCGTCTCCAGCAACTGCGTCGGCCCGAGTTGCTCGGTTCTCAACGTGCTGTCGAGCCGGGCGACGAACTCGTCACGAGACAGCTCGCCGCTCTGGAAGTCGTGAATCACACGCGCAAGGCTAGCCATTTGTGCGAAGCACCGCCGTTGCCGCTGGGCTATGTCGCATCCGACCGGAGCCACGCGGGTCGATAGAAAACCTGTCGTAACCAGTTACATGTGCCGCTTCGATACTAGCTCCCGGTCCGGGCTTTCGCAAACCGGACGGACCAGGCAAAACGCGAATGGTCCGCGCGCCGCGATTCGCGCGCGGCAGCCTGGTGTCGTGGGAGAACCAACAGGACGCACGGGTGTGTCGGACGGCCACCGTCGCTCGCAGCCCGATGAACCGCATCGGCCCACGAGGCGACATTCCCGAGTACAGTCGAGAACCCTTATACGACGTGGTTTTCCCGTCTTCATCAGGATCCTTGAATAAAACTGGCACAGCCTGTGCGTTAGTGATGTCCGAGCAAACAGATTGCTCACCACCACTCGCAACACTGCGAAAACTTTTTTCAGGAGACTCACCATGAAAACGCTGATGATCAAAGACCTCGCCGTCACCGAACAACTCGACAGCAAGGCAATGCGCGCCGTGCGCGGCGGCTTCGGCCCGAGCCTGTACTACAACTTCAGCCCGGTCGTTGCCCCGAACAACAGCAAGACCGTCACCGCGACGCAACTGATCAGCAACGAACTGAACCTGCAGAACGCCAACGGCAACAACGTTGCGCTCGCCGCCGGCATCACCTCGTCGTTCGACCCGTTGCTCCAGTCGAACAACAACATCCACATGTAATGCGTGGCGCGGCGAAGCACCCGCTCCCGCGGGCCGCTTCGCCGCGCGCCGTTCATGTCCGCTTTCCATGCATTTCTGGAGAAACGCCATGTCATCCCTCATGATTCGCGATCTGCCCGGCGCCCGCGAGCTCGACCGCCGGGCCATGTCCGCGCTCGCCGGCGGCACCGGCAGCAGCGTGCCCGGCATGCCGTCGGGCGGTCTCGGCAATCTTGCCGGCATCGCCAACATCAACGTCACGGTGAACCAGAATCTGGTTCAGCAGCAATACGTGAACGTCGCGGCGCTCAACAACATCGGTTCGATCGGCCCGGGTGTCGTCATGCCGCTGAAGCTGGACGTCGACCCGACGCTGTGGGCCGCCAATTACGCCGCCGTGTGATCGCATGCAGCAGCGCGGGACCGGGGATTTCTCCCGTGCCGCGACGGCGTCACCGTCACGCAAGCCGCAAACGGATTTCCTATACTGATAGTGCGTTGAGACCTCAATATGCCGAACCTCATGCAAGCGCGGCGGCCGGAACCTGAGCAGGTCCGGCCGTCCGACTGCTTTTCTGGAGCCGCCATGGCAAAGCTCATCATCAAGGATCTGACCGAAAGCGTCGAACTCGACCGTGAAGCGATGGCCGCGATCGTCGGCGGCGCGCGCGTCGGCGCGCACTCGAGTATTGCCGCGCCGCTGGTGCCGATTGCGACGCGCGTCGTCGAATATCCGCCGGGCTTCCCGGCCGCGCATCAGCGTATCGCCGACACGGCGCTGCAACGCAAACGGCAGCGCCGCTAGCAGCGCCGCCACAGCAGGCGTTTCACCACAACGGCACGTGCAAATCGCGCGTGCCGTTTCTGTTTGCAGCTGCTTTTCCAGACTTTGCTTCCGACGAAACCGCGCCGCAATCCAACCACTCGCGGGCAATGCGTGGGCCGCGCGCGAACACTTCGTGGCGAGCGCGTTTGCGCTTCTCGCGGGATTCGGCCGGTCTGTCGCGTGCATCCTTGTCTGGATTCGCGCCGCGGCCAGCGTCTGATTTTTCTCGTCGCGTCCACGCGCATTGGCATAGGCCTTGCAGAAATCGAAGCGGGCGCCGCACTGTGCTCGCCTTTTCACGTCAAGGAGTAATGCCATGAAAGCCACTGTCATCATCAAAGACCTGCCGCGTTGCGCTGGCGACGCATCCCACGAAAAGACGCTGACCGCCGAGCAGATGAAAACGCTGCACGGCGGGCGCTCCGTCGTCGTCACCGTGGATGGCACCGGCACCGGCCACGTCGACGATTGGGAAATCAACACCGCCATCTTCGAAGGCCGCATCAGCGGAACCTATCTATAGGACGCGCGACGTGTCCGCAATTGGAAAAACGGCACCGCGCTTGCGTTTTCCACGTAACACGCGGGCCGTTTTCAACAATCTCCGCCTCAGGCATAGGGTTTGCTCGACAGGGATATCCCCGCGGCTTTGCGTGGCCGTGGCGTGATGGCAGGTCCTTATCCACCAGGCGGAGGTCATAACATGCTAGGAACCATTCTTCTGATTGTGCTGATTCTGCTGCTCATCGGCGCGTTTCCGTCGTGGCCATACAGCCGCTCGTGGGGCTATGGTCCTACTGGTGGAGTCGGCATCGTCGTGATCGTGGTGATCGTGCTGCTGATTGCCGGCGTGATATAGGCCAGCCAGATCGAACCGAAACGCCAGACGGGCCGCCGGGTATCCGCGCGCAATGCGATGCGCCGTAACCGGCGGCTCGTCGTACTTCATCGCGTCGTATAGAGCAATTACGCGGCATCGAAAATCGGCGCGTGGATCAACTGTTCGAACAGATCCGTATCGCCCATCTGCCCGCCCTTGAGCATGATCTCCATACCGTCGAGTTCCACGCGGTCGGAGTGCAAACGGCACATCGACACCCCTGCGGAAAGCGGCGCGAGATAAGACAGTCCCCACGCGTCGAGCGCTCGCACGGCGAAGCTCGACGTATCGCCGCCCGCGATGCCGATGCGTTGCAGCCGCACTGCGTCGAGTACCTGTTGCAACAGGGTCGCGCACGCGTGCGCGAGCGGGGATTGTGGCGCGGCTTCGTTGCCGGAATGCGCGCGACTTTCTCCATTCGCCTTTCGTCGCGCGGTAAATGCCAGTACATTGCGCCCATCGCGCAATGCTCCGGTAATCGCGGCAACGCGTTCCGCCAGATACGCGGATGCGACATCGCCGATCATTCGCGGCGGGTCCAGCTCCACGCGCAAATACGAATGCGCGGCTTCGATCTGCAATTCGGTCAATGGCGAGAGACTGCCGGCCAGCACGAATACGGGGCCGCGCGCGCGAGTCAACGGCGCGGCCGCCTCATTGCGCGTCATGAATTGCGTGCTCGCTCCGCACGCGCACGCATACGCCTGCGCGACACTGCTCGCGCCGACGGCAAGCAATGGCGCCGAGCGCGACGCGTAATGCGCGAGGACCTTGCCGATCGCATGCAAATGCGTGTCGTCGAGTACATCGAATAGCAACGCGTCGGGTTTGGTGTCGAGCCCGCGCCGCACTTCGGCCAGCAACGCGGCATCGTCCATTGCGTAGCAGCGCCAGTCGATCGACTGCACGTGCTGTACGCCCTGCCGTTGCAAATGCACGCGCAGATCCGCTTCGTGCATCGGCGTAACAGGATGGCGACTCATCGTCGGATGACGATCTATCCGGTAGATCGCGTGTCGCCCGTCGTCGACGGCCGCCGCCGCGAATAGCTGGCCGAACACGCAATAGCGCCGCAAATTCGGCTGACCGCCGACTATCGCGACGAGTTCGCTCGCACAGTACGCCCGCAGCGTGCGAATCGCGACGCCGATACTGCCGGTATGCGGCGCGCTGTCGAACGTCGAACACACCTTGTAGTGGATCACGCGCACGCCGAGCGCGGCAAACGCGGCGCCGACGCGCGCGAGTTCCCGCTGTTGCGCGGGCGGCGCCATCGTTCGCGCGGCGCCCGCGACGCCGAGTGCATCGAGTCGACCCAGCATGGAAAGACGCGCCGCATCGGGCGGCGCGAAGAACAGCATCGTGCGCAGGCCCGCGCGCGCCAGATGCGCAAGCGTATCGGTCGCGCCGGTGAAGTCGTCGCCGTAGAACGCGTAGGTCGGCTCGATGCCGTGCGATTCGCGCGTTTCCGTCATCTTGTCGCCGTTCCGAATCGCACTCACGCGCGCGTGCCGAAAAACTGCAACGCGTGCCGCAGTTCAGGCATGTTCTCCGCGCAGGCCGCGAGCGGCACGCCGGCCTGCACCGCCGCCCATGCCTGGCGCACGCTCGCGACGCCCGCCGCCGGCCCGTCCGGGTGCGCGAGAATGCCGCCGCCGCACATGAACAGCAGATCGGTCGAATGCACGGCGTCGAACGTCGCTTGCGCGGTGCCCGCCCATTGCCCCGATGAAAACGCTGGCAGCACGCTGTCGTCGCAGCCGGGCACGAGCGGCGTCGCGCAATCGCGCGCGGACTCGATCACCTCCACATCGCTCTGCGCGAACTTGCCCGCGAGACCATGCACGTGCATGTGATCGACACCGGCGAGCCGCCACAGTGTCTGATAGGCCTGAAACGACATGCCGAGCGCGGGGTCGCGCGACATCATGCCGTAGCCGTTGCGATGCGCGTGCAGCACGAGCGGCGTCGCGCGGCGCAGCGTCTGGATCGCGGAGAAGCCGCACCAGTTGATGCTCGCCATCACGCAACTGCCGCCTTCCAGTTCGACCAGTTCCGCATGACGGCGCATCGCATCGAGATCGTCGGTGATATTGAACGCGACCATGACGGGGCGCCCGCTGCGCTCGCGATACGCGCGCACTTCGGACATCACCGCGCGCACGCGCTCGGCAAGCGGCGCATGCGCGGGGTTCGCGCATACCTCGTCATCCTTGATGAAATCGACGCCCGCCTCGCACAGATCGCGTACGAGTGCCGCCGTTTCCGTCGCGCTCAGGCCGACGTTCGGCTTGACGATCGTGCCGATCATCGGCCGGACGGTCACTTGCGTCAGCGCGCGCGTGCCCGCCACGCCATGACGTGGCAATTCGAAGCACGCGCGATACCCGGCCGGTAAATGCAACGACAGCAGGCGCATGCCCGTGACTTCGCCGAGGTCGTACAGATTGCCCGCGACGGTCGCGGCGAGCGTCGGCAGATTCGCGCCGATATTGGCGAGCGGAAACGACAGCGTGACGCGCGCGCGCCGCCACGGCCCCGGCGCGCGCTGCCGCGTGAGCCACGCACTGAGCAGAGAGGGTTGCGCGGCGGCTTCGAGCTCCTCGACTCGCAGCACCTGGGCGCGGCTGCGCGCGCGCAGCGCGTCGGATTCGTTGGCGACCCGCACGAACGTGCCGCTCGATTGCTCGCCGGCCATGACGTCCGCGACGCGCGCGGGATCGAGCGGCGTTTCGATCAGATAGTCGGCTTCGAGCGTGTCGTTATCGACCTGCCGCAACGCGTGAACGGTGCTCATAGCGTGCTCAGATCGGGAAAGGGCCGCACCGGCTCGCGGCCGTTCCAGTCGCGCGACGCCGCATAGATCATGTCGAACAGCTTGCCCTTCGGCCCGGCGATTTCCGACAATTCGATCACCGTGCCCGGATGATCTTCGGTATCGAAGTAGACGAAGCGGCCGTTGCGCCCCACCTCGCCGCTCATCGCAACCTTGAAGCCCTGCTCCCGCAGACGCGCGAGATCCGCATCGAACGACGTGGTCCAGTACGCGTTGTGCTGCAAACCGGTATGACCCGCGGCGAGAAAGTCGCGATACATCGACGGCGCGTCGTTGCGCGTCTGGATCAATTCGACCTGCAACGGTCCCGAGTTCGCGAGCGCAACCGAGTTGTGCACGTCATAGCGCTGCCCGCGATACATATAGTTTTCGATCGGCACGCGCTCGTTGTAAAACCAGGGCCCCACGCCGAGCACGCGGCTCCAGTAGTCCATCGCAGCCTCGATATCGCGCACCACGTAGCCTGCCTGCCGGATTTCACCAAAGAAACGACTCATGAAACTCTCCCGTTGCCGCGGGTTTGAAGGACGAGCGACACCCCGGCGCCGCGCGAACGCAGCGCCCGAACGTCGACGAAATGAAAAGCCTAGAGAAACCCGATCGATATCCACGGTATCGCCGCGATCAGCAGCAACCCGAAGATCAATGCGCCCATATAGCCGACCATCGGGCGAATTCCCGCATCGGGATTGACCTTGCTGATCGCGCACGCCGAGTAGTAGCCGACCCCGAACGGCGGCGAGAAAAGCCCGACACCCATCGACAGAATCACGACGATTGCGTAATGCACTTCATGCACGCCGGCGAGCCGCGCAATCGGAAACAGCAATGGCCCGAACAGTACGATCGCCGGAATGCCTTCGAGCACGCTGCCGAGCATCACGAATACGACGATCGACACCGCGAGAAAGCCGTACGCGCCGCCCGGCATCGAACCCATCAGTTGCGCGAGATCCTGCGAGAAGCCGGATTGCGTGAGTGCCCAGGCCATCGCGGTCGCACAACCGATGATGAACAGAATCGCGCCGGACAGCGTCGCCGCATCGACGAGCATGCGACCGAGCCGCCGCCATTCGAAGCGCCGGTAGATCAACAGCCCGACCAGCATCGAATAGGCAATACCGATCGTCGATACTTCCGTCGCGGTCGCGACGCCCTCGACCACCGCCATGCGAATCACGAACGGCAACGCGAGCGCGGGCAGCGACACGATAAACATCCGGCCGATTTGCCGCCGCGTAAAACGTTGCGCGCCGCTCAGATCTTCGTTGCGATAGCGCCACCACACGACGACGCACAGAATCAGCGCAAGCACGGCCGCCGGCAACATGCCGGCGGTAAAGAGCGCGGAGATCGACAGCCCCGTCACCGAGCCGATCGTAATCAGCACGATGCTGGGCGGAATCGTTTCGCTTTGCGCGCCGGTCGTCGCGAGCAAGGCGACGAGATCGCCTTCGGACGCGCCACGCTTTTTCATTTCCGGAAACAGCACCGGCGCAATCGCCGCCATGTCCGCGACTTTCGAACCGGAAATGCCCGACACGAGGTACATCGCGCCGATCAGCACGAACGACAATCCACCGCGCGCATGCCCGACGAGGCTCGCGAGAAATTCGATCATCGCGCGCGCCATGCCGGTCATTTCGATCAGCAGGCCGAGAAAAACGAACAGCGGCACCGCGAGCAGCACGAGATGCGACATACCCTCATCCATGCGGCCGACCACCACTTCGAGCGGCGTATAGGTCGACAGGCCGAGATAGCCGAAGGTCGCGAGCGCAAACGAAAAGCCGATCGGTACGCCCGAGAAAATGCCGAGCGCCACCACGCCGACAAAGAAAATCACGAGATTGAGCTTGCCGAGCGTCTGGAACCACGGCCCCGCGAACACGGCCAGCGCGCCGAGTACAACGGCAATCGCAAGCACGATCAGCACGTCGCCGATGCGGCTCACCTGCGCGAGACGAATCAGCCCGACCAGCAGCATCAGTACCGCGCCGATCGGCAACGCGAGCGCGCGCCACGCGTTACTGATCTGCAATGCCGGCGTGACGATCGCCGCTTCGCCCGACGCGTAATCGTATGCAGGCGCGATCAGCAACGCGAGCAATGCAATCGACGCGACGATCGCGAGCGTATCGACGAATGCGCGCGAGCGCGGCGACAAACGGCTGACGAGTGCCGTCATTCGCATATGTTCGCCGCGTCTCAATGCGAGCACCGCGCCGAGCATCGCGAGCCACAAAAAGAGAATGCCGGCCAGTTCATCGGACCACACGAGCGGCTGATGCAGCAGATAGCGGGACACGACACCCGCCAGCATCACGACGATTTCCACCGCGAGCAGCGCCGCCGCGCACACTTCGACGAGCGCGATCAGCCCACGATCGAAAGTACGCAGCCAGCGGCGCGGCAGGCTTGCCGCCTGCAACGACACCGCGGCTTCCGCCGGACTCAATGCGTGATTCGACATCCTGCTGTCTCCTTGCGGCCGCGAGCCGCGCGTGGTCCGGGGCTCGCCGGACCGCGGGGCGCTCACGCGAGCTTGCCGACCGATTGCTCGAGAAGATCCCACGCCTCGTTGCCGAAGCGGCCTTTCCATTGGCTGTAGAAGCCCGCCTCACGCAACGCGGTACGGAACGTATCGGGCGACGGGCGATTGATCGCGAGGCCCTTGCTTTGCAGATCGGCAACGGCCGCGTCGTTCAGCTTGCGCACGTCGTCGCGTTGTTTGATCGCCGCCTGATTGAATGCATCGCTCGCAATGCCCTGCAGGTCTTTCGGCAAACGCTGCCACGCGCGCTGATTCAATACGAACCAGTAGCCGTCCCACATATGATTGGTCAGCGAGCAGTACTTCTGCACTTCATAGAGCTTCGCGACCTGCACGATCGGCAGCGGGTTTTCCTGCGCGTCGACGATATGCGTCTGCAACGACGAATACACTTCGCTGAATTGCAGACTCGTCGGCGCGGCGCCGAGACCCTTGAACATGTCGATGCTGAGCGGGCTCACCGGCACGCGAATCTTCAGGCCGCGCATGTTCTGTGCATCGACGATCGGCGCGGTGCTCGTCGTGGTCTGGCGAAAACCGTTGTCCCACATCTTCTCGAACGATTCGAGTCCGGCCTTCTGCATCGCCGCGCGCACGTAAGCGCCGAGCTTGCCGTCCATCGCGCGCCACACCTGGTCGTAATCGCTGAATGCGAAGCCGACCGCGTTGATCGCCACCGACGGCGCGAGCGTCGACACCACGAGCGCCGACGGCGTGAACATTTCGATGCCACCGCTGCGCACCTGCGCGAGCATGTCGGTGTCGCCGCCCAACTGGTTGTTAGGGAATATCCGGATCTCCATGCGCCCCCTGGACGCCTCGCGGACCTGATTCGCGGCTTCCTGCGCGCGCACGTTCAACGGATGCGTGAGCGGCAGATTGTTGCCGTACTTGAACACGAACTCCGGCCCGGATGCCGCGCGCACGATCGCCGGAAAGCCCAGCGCGCCGGCCACCGGCACCGCGGCCGCGGCACGCAGCAGGCTGCGTCTCGCGAGGTTTGTCATGAGCGTCTCCTTGCTTATAATTGATGTGACTGTCGAATCCATCAAAATCCATCATCACTCGCTGCAACGTTCTGATTTCCGGTCATTGGCGTTGAGCCGCGGTGCGATAGCTGCAAGACTAGGCGTGCGCGGCAATGGCTGTCAAACCACCACTCTGATGTTTTTTGATGGACTTCAATCTGCCAGGGACGACCATGTCCGAACCGGTTCACTTCAGCGCCCCCGCGCGCATTCCCGACATTGCGCGCGTTGCCGGCGTTTCCACCGCCACGGTCGACCGTGTGCTCAATGGCCGCGAAGGCGTGCGTGCCGTCACCGCGCAACGCGTATTGCAGGCAGCGGCGCAGCTCGGCTACCTGCTTACTCCGGACGCACCGGTCGTATCGGCTTCGAAGCCGATGCGCATCGCGTTTCTCCTGCCTGCGGGCACCAATCGCTATCTGCGCATGCTCGGCGACTACATCGAATTCGCGCATGAGCAGTGGAGTGCATTGGATATGAAGTGCCGCGTTCATTACGTCGAGAGTTTCAATCCGAACGAACTCGCGGACCGTCTGTTGCACTACGGGCAGCGCGCGGATGGCGTCGTATTCATGGCGCTCGAACATCCGGTCGTGCGCGACGCGGTGAATACGCTCGCGGACCAGGGCGTGCCGGCCATTACGCTGATTTCGGATCTGTCGAATGCGCGGCGGCTTGCCTATGTCGGGATCGACAATCGCGCGGCGGGACGCACGGCGGCGCTGCTGTTGGGTCGTTTCATGGGGCCGCGGCCGAGCGGCAAGATTGCGATGCTCGCGGGCAGCCTCAATTACCGCGGGCACGAGGAACGCGAAATCGGCTTTCTGCATCTGATCGAATCGACGTTTCCGCAGGTGCGTGTGATCGGGTTGCGCGAAGGACACGACGATAGCGAACGCAACTATATGCAGACGCGCAAGCTACTGGAGGAGCATCCGGATCTCGCCGGCATTTATAACAGCGGCGGCGGTTCGGACGGTGTGGCGCGCGCGATCGTCGAAGCGCGTTCCGAGCAGAAGATCCTGTTCGTCGGCCATGGTCTGACGCCCGATACGCGTGCATTGCTGATCGACGGAACGATGGACGCGCTGATTACGCAAACGCCACAGGCAATGGTCGGCAACTGTCTGCGGATTTTCCGCAACGTGCGCGAGAAACGCGATGCGCTGAGCGACGTGAAGCCCGTGCAGTTCAGCATTGTGTTGCGCGAGAACCTGCCGTGATTCGATGCCGGCGCCAGGTTCGTATGATCTGACGGATGCCGGTGGTATCAAGTTTTGTTCCGGCCGGCTCTACTCGGGCACACGGAATGCTGGATCCCCTTCGTATTCAAAACCTCGACGCGAAAGGAGATCGCATCATGCCCTACCTACTCGGCTGGCTGCTTGGCGTTCCGTTGATCGTACTCGTTGTCCTGTATCTCATTTTCCATTGATATTTCGCAATACAGGTAATGAGTTGGCGGCTTTTAGGGCGGCGGTACGGTGCTGATGCGTGGTCAGCGTACCGCTGCGAAACACCCTTGGGTTTTAGAGAAATACGGCGAGGATAATCGAATGCGAGAAAGCGTCGCCATTGCGGCACTTCCCGCATCAAGGCTTCGCATAGTGGTAGCGGCATTGCATGACGTGGATGATGCCGTCCTGCACGATATACACAAGGCGGTCCACTTTCGTAATGCGACGCGACCAGAAGCCGGTCAGATCTCCGCGCAGGGGCTCCGGCTTGCCTGTTCCCCTGAACGGATCGCGGAAAATTTCCTCGATCAGATCATTGATCTCCGCGACTATCCGCATATCGTGTTGCTGCCAGTGAAGATAGTCATCCCATGCATCAGACGGCCAGGCGACCTTTACTTCACTTTTTGCTTCGGCCTTGTTTCTGGCCTTCCGGCGTTGTTGATTCATTCTTCAGTAAGCCTCGCTCCGAGGTCTTACCAGCCTTGAATTCGGCGACGGACCGACGCAACCGCTCCGCGTTTGCGGGCGAACCCAGCAGATGCAATGTTTCCTGCATGCTGTTGTAATCATCCAGTGAGATCAATACGACGTGCTCTCCGCGCTGCCGCGTAATGACAGTCGGTTCATGGTCCCTGCAGACCGCGTCCAGCGCCTGCTTAAAGCTGGCTCGCGCCTCACTAAAAGTCAGGATATTCATGGAAACCCTACCCTACTCCGGCGAACCCTGTCCGATCCGCGACGAATGGTGACGACATCAAGATTGAAAGTGAAGATAACGACAACCGGCGATTCAACACCGGCCACAAAGACAGTCGCGGCCGGTGTTGAATCGCGCTGATTTTCATTGTACGAAAGATTGTACAAGTAGTCAATCCGGCAGCGCCGCATGCATCGACATGCGTCCACGCCCGGCGGGTGCGCCTTCCGGCGCGGGTAACGCCGGAATTCGCCCGTGTGCCGCCCTCCTGTGAAGGCGGCGAGACACCGGAGCGCGGCTTGTGGCCGCAGAGGACGCCGGGCGCGAGGCCGACGGTCCGGACGGTTGTCCCGGGCATGAATGCATGGAGAAAATATACCGGCAGCCCGGCTGGATAGGCTTCTTAAAGCTCTGGTGTTCTCGCGTTCATTCAGAACGATCTACGCCTATAATCAGCTTTCACAGAACACTCTTCCAAACCTCGCGATGACCGCCCGAAACCGCCCACTCGACAACCTTGATCGCAAGATCATGCGTCAGTTGCAAAAGAACGCCCGGCTCAGCAATGCCGAGCTGGCCGAACTGGTCGGCATGTCGACCACCGCGTGCTGGAATCGCACGCGTCAACTCGAAAACGAAGGGTATATCCGCGGCTATGTCGCGTTGCTCGATCAGCAGAAGCTCGGCTTCGCGGACATCGTGCTGCTCGAAGTGACACTGGATCGCCACGACGACGATGCGCTCGCGCGCTTCGGCGCCGAGCTCGCGACGCTCAGCGAAGTACTCGAGGCATACCTGGTGTCGGGTGATTACGACTATCTGGTCAAGGTCGCAGTGGATGGCACAGCAGGCTATGAGCGCTTTCTGCGTGAAAAGCTCTACAAGATCGCGGGCATTCGCCATAGCCGCTCGATGTTCGCGCTGCGCTGCATGAAGAGCATTCCGTCGATTGCGATCTGACGAGGCAGGCGGAACGGAGCGTGCGTAATTCGCGCGATCCGTCTGCCGTGCCGTCCATCGCCTGTATGGCGCCTGAATAACGTCTGCATAGCACTCAATGCGCGGCTCGCGATGCCGCGATGATTGCATCGGCAACGGCCTGCGGCTGGCTGACCATCGCAACGTGACTCGTGTCGACCCGCGTCACCTTCGCGTCGATGTTCTTCGCCATTTCCTGTTGCAACGCCGGATCGATCATGCGGTCCCGGTTTGAAATCACGAAGTACGACGGCTTGTCGTGCCATGCCGCCTTCGTCACCTTCTGATCGATACAGCCCGCTGCCCACGGCTCCTGCGTCGCCGCGATCAACCGCTTTTGCGGCAGCGGCAAGTCCTGGGCGAAATCGTCGAACACCGCTTTCGTCGACAGTGTCAGATAGCCGGCCGAATCTTTCCGCAATTCGCTCGCCCAGACCGGGGCGGGCTTGCCCTTCGTCACGTCGGCGATGGACTGGCCGCTGTCCGGCGCAAACGCGGCCACATACACGAGACTCTTCACCTTGTCGTCGTTACCCGCCTCGCTGACCACGACACCGCCCCAGGAATGTCCAACAAGAATGACGGGCCCGTTCTGCTGCTCGATCACGCGCCGCGTTGCCGCCACGTCGTCGGCCAGAGAGGTCAGCGGATTCTGCACCGCCACCACATGCAAACCGCGCGTTTCGAGTAGCGGGATTACGTTGTCCCAGCTAGAACCGTCGGCGAATGCGCCGTGTACGAGCACGACGTTCTTGCCCTTCAGGTCGTCAGCCGGTGCCGCCTCGGCGAATTGCGCGGCCTGTGCCGCGAACAGTCCGCCGAGCAGCAATGCGGATCCGGTGAACTTCTTCAGAAACGTGGTCATGGTTTATGTCCCGACAGGATTGGAATCGTGTTGAAAGCGCTGTCCGCGTCGGTGTGCGCGAACGGCCCGTGCGCCACATCGATCAGGAATGCGCGTAGATCGAGCCGAGGCCGACGACATTCGAGCCGTCATTCGCGCCATTCGCAGCCGCACGATTCATCGGTGCGCGCGAGCCCGCAGCCGACTTGTCTTTCGCGACGCCGCCATAAGCGCCGAGCGCTGCGTCGTTGCCCGCGTTGATACGCGCTTGCGCGGCCTCGATGTTTTGCGGGTATTGGGTGTTGTCGCTCGCGGGGTTGTAGCCGGCCTTCTGCAACTGGACCAGTTCCGCGCGCACTTCCGCGCGCGTCAGTGCATGCTGCGATTGAGATTGCGCGAACGAAGCGACAGGGGCGGCAACGAGGGCGGCGACGATCAGCGATTGAACGAGTTTCATGAGATTTCTCCGGTTTTCAGGCATTCAGGGATCAAGGATTGAGCAGGACGTGAAGCCATCACCACGGATACGCCGTCATGTCCCGCCTGATTCACGCAACGTTGCGAATCAACCTTGCGTGACGACATTTGAACGCGCCAACGTATCTGGAATGTTTTCGTCACCCCCCTTTTATGCAAGCGTGTTTGTCTGTGTACGGGCCCGATACATTGCGATACAAAGAGCGCTCCCACGCATTTCCATAGGGTCGCCCATGAAAAAACCCCAGGAGCCGAGGTTCGGCTGCTGGGGTTACCGTCGGTGGAACAAGCCGGCACAATAGCCGGCTAATCAAAGACGCGTGACGTCGAGGATCGCATCCGCAAATGCCTTCGGCGCTTCCTGCGGCAGGTTGTGCCCGATGCCGCCGGCAATGTTGCGATGCTGATACTTGCCGGTAAACTTCTTCGCGTATGCTGCCGGATCGGGATGCGCGGCGCCGTTCGCATCGCCTTCCATCGTGATGGTCGGCACCGAAATCGTCGGCGCGGCGGCAAGACGCTTTTCGAGTTCGTCGTATTGGGGCTCGCCCTGGACCAGCCCCAGACGCCAACGGTAGTTGTGAATCACCACCGCGACATGATCCGGGTTATTGAACGATTCGGCGCTACGCTCGAACGTGGCGTCGTCGAAATTCCATTTCGGCGACGCGGTATGCCAGATCAGCCTGTTGAAATCATGACGGTTCGCTTCATAACCCGCGCGGCCGCGCTCCGTGGCGAAATAGAACTGATACCACCAGGCCAGCTCGGCCTTCGGCGGCAACGGCGCGCGGTTCGCCTCCTGGCTGCCGATCAGATAGCCGCTCACCGACACCATCGCCTTGCAGCGTTGCGGCCACAGCGCCGCGATGATGTTCACCGTGCGCGCGCCCCAATCGAAACCGCCGAGCACGGCCTTGTCGATTTTCAGTGCATCCATCAGGTTGATGATGTCGACCGCGACCACTGCCTGTTGACCGTTACGCGGCGTATCCGCGGAGAGAAAGCGCGTGCCGCCGTAGCCACGCAGATAAGGAACGATCACGCGATAACCCGCGGCCGTCAGCAGCGGCGTCACGTCGGCGAAGCTATGGATGTCATACGGCCAGCCATGCAGCAGAATGACCACCGGTCCGTTTTGCGGACCCGCTTCCGCGTAACTGATGTCGAGCGTGCCGGCCTTGATCGAGCGAATGTTCTCGAACGATGCGACGCGCGCACCCACTTTCGCATTGCCGGTCGTGTCGGCCGGCTGCGCGTGCGCGAGTCCGCTCAGTCCCAGCTCGAGCAGGCTGATACCCGCAACGGTTGTTCCGAGAAAGCGTCGGCGGCGGCTATTGATCTGATCCGACATGGTGATTCTCCTTAATCAGGGTAGATATGCGGAGTTAATCTGATCCGCTTTGCTGTTTCATCGCTGTCGTACTGCTTGAGTGGAATAGTGGCAGCACGAGCCACAGGTAACAAGAGCAACTAAGTTCACATATCGTTGCTTTGTGAGCAACGGACTAACCGTGGCGTGAATGACAAACTTGCGGCTGCAAATGCTTCCGCGACGAGACACTGACCTGTGTTGATCTCATACGGAAAAGGCGGCACAGTGCCGCCTTTTTGTTGAGACGCGATATGTGAAAGATGCACTTGAAAAAACGGGATACCCGCGCGTGCCGCGAAGTCTCGGCAATGCAAAGCCGTTCGAGTATCCTGATGTTTCGACAGGCGAAGACGTGACGGTCCTTGCCGCACACGGCGTCAACGAACAACGCGAGGCGAGAATGACGAACAGACTTGTTGCATCGGCGAACTTCACGATAACGGGCGACCATGTCTTGCCAGAATGATGGACACAATAGATGTGGCGGTAACCAAGGAGGAACCGCTTCGTGATTGGATTGGACTGGACAGGGCCGCGCCTTGGCGCGACGAACGGGTGTGTGGGGTTTTGATAGCGAAAAGACGGTGTGCAGTGAGCGCCTGGAGCCGCATCTGCGCTACCTGATCCAACGATTGGCTCTGCCTCGGCCGGATATCGCAGAGGATATCCGCATGATGATGGAGGCCCTTGGCAGGACCATCGAGATTGACGAATACCGCGATTAACCAGATTCGCATATCGTTGCTCCATGAGCAACGCATTAACCGTAGTCAGGTGGTAAAACATGCGAGAGATCAATCAGCAACGCCTTCGGTATTTCAACGAGGTGCTCACGCACGGCACCATTCGTGGCGCCGCCGAGAGCATCAATACGTCGCCGTCGGTGATTACGCGGCAGATCAAACTGCTCGAGGACGAACTTGGCGCCGTGCTGTTCGAACGGCAGCCGCGCGGCGTCAAACCGACCGAAGCAGCGATCCATCTGCTCGAATTCTGGCGCGGCTATCGCTCGCAGCAGGAAAAGCTCGAAGACCAGTTGCATGCGCTAAAAGGCCTTCAGCGAGGGCAGATTCGACTCGCCATCAGCGAAGGTTTCGTCGATACGCTCGTCGACGATGTACTCGCGCCGTTCTGTGCTCAATATCCGGAGCTCGATATCGACGTGGACATGCTGGCGGTGGACGCCATCCAGGAAGACGTTGCTGAAAGCCGCGCGCATATCGGACTCGCGTACAATCCGCCGCCTCATCCGCGCATCGAGCATCGCGCGAGTTCCCTTCAGCCGGTCGTGCTGCTGTTGAGAAGCGATCATCCGCTCGCCAGGCGAAGAAAACCCGTGACGCTCGACGATCTGCACGCTTATCCGCTTGCGCTCATGCCCTCGACATTTGGAATCGGTCACGTCGTCAAGATGGCTGAACTGGCGGAGAACGTGTCGATTCGCGCGACGATGACGACCAACTCACTCAGTGCATTGAAGCGTTTCGTGACCGCCGGCAACTTCATGACGCTGATCGGCGAATTTGCGGCGTACCGCGAAATCGCAAGCGGCGAATTGACGGTGGTGCCGATCGCGCATCCGCTCTTTTCCGGCGCGCAGGCGCGCGTGCTGGTGAAAAGCGGGCGGCCGCTCGCACCGGGTCCGCTCGAATTGCTGCGGTGGATTCAGGAACGCATGCCGATGTTCTCGACTGCCAGAGCGAATGGAGCGGCAAATACAGTCAGAAAAGCGGCGCGCAAGCGCGCGGCACGCTAACGAATCAGGCGCCACGGAGCGCCGCATCCGCAACCGCGCGGACAAGCGCATCGCGCGTATTGTGTCGTAGTGTATCCACGCGATACACAGACACAAAACATTGCGCACACACGCCTGGGCGGACATAAACCAGATACGCGCGGGCGTTCCAATACGGCCATACCAGCCAACGGAACGCCCATCATGCACAGTACGCTCGAAACTCCGCTCGCCCTGCTCGCCGGGCTGCTCACGATTGCGTCGCCCTGCGTCCTGCCGGTCATGCCGATCCTGCTCGGTACTTCGGTCGAACAGCCGAGCCGCACGCGGCCGCTCTTTATCGTCGCCGGCTTCATTCTGACTTTCGCGTCCTTTGCGCTGCTGCTCGGCGCCGTGTCCAGCACGGTACACGTCGCGCAGCAGGCACTGCGCAATACGGGCATCGCGTTGCTCGCGCTGTCCGGCCTGATGCGCATATGGCCGCGTCCCTACGATTGGCTCGTCGCGCAACTGCGGGCGCCGCTCGAACGCATCGGCGCGGCCATTGCACCGGGCACGCAGCCCGGCAGCGGCAATGCCGGCGGCTTCGTGCTCGGCATGTCGCTGGGCGCGGTGTGGACACCGTGCGCGGGCCCGGTATTGGCGTCGATTCTCGTGCTCGTGGTCAAGGCACAGGATCTCGGCTGGTCGGCGCTGCTGCTCACGCTGTATGCGATCGGCGCGGCGATTCCGATGCTCGCGATCATCTACGGCGGACATTACGTGACGCGCCACCTACGCATCGTGTCGCGCCATGCGCAACGCCTGCAACAGGTATTCGGCGTACTGGTGATGCTGACCGCGCTCGCCATCTATCTGCAATACGACGTGCTGCTGTACGCGCGACTCGCCGCTCTTTTCCCTTCATTCAAAGGATTCTGACATGACCGCCCGACTCAGGACATTCGCGCTCTCCACCGCTTTCGCCGTGATGGCGACGAGTACCGCCGCCCTCGCCGCGCCGCAGGAAAGCGGGCCGCCCGCGCCGGAATTCACCGGTATCACGCAATGGCTCAATAGCGAACCGCTCAAGTTGCAGCAGTTGCGCGGCAAGGTGGTGCTGGTCGATTTCTGGACCTATAGCTGCATCAATTGCGCGAACACGCTGCCGTATGTGAAGAGCTGGAACCAGAAGTACAAGAATCAGGGGCTCACGGTGATCGGCGTACACACGCCCGAGTATCCGTTCGAGCGCGACACCGGCAACGTGAAGACCGCAATCAGGCGGTTCGGCATCAGTTATCCGGTTGCGCAGGACAACCAGTACGCAACGTGGAATGCGTATAACAACCAGTACTGGCCGGCGTTCTATCTGATCGACAAGAAAGGGCGGATTGTCTACTCGCACTTCGGTGAAGGCGACTATGCACAAACCGAGACGAGGATTCAGGCGCTGCTCGCGCAGAAGAATTGACGCCAGCCGGGCGGACAGACGGTGCCGAACGCAGTGAGCTTCATCGCTCACTCAATGGCAAACACGCAATGGAAAAGCCCACATGTGGCTGAGCAATCAGTTCATGTGGGCTTCAATTTTTCAGGAACGGGAGATTTCCCGCATCTTCCGCGATCCTCTGTCTTCTAGAAGAGGTAATTACAGAAGAGACCGTACGTGATCTGACTCGTCTTCTCGGTGATCGGGCTGTCGGTTGCATCGCCGCGCAGCCACGCGAACGAAACGCTCGCGCCGACGTTCCAGCGCGGCGCAATCCGATACGCGCCGTTCAAGGAAAAGCGCAACTGGTTCAAACCGGAACCGGCCGAAAACGTCGGCAGCCCGGAACGCGCGCTTTGCTCGGATGTCACGCCGAAATAGGTTTCGTTGTATTTGCTGCTCGCCCACGTCAATCCCGGCCCAGCGCTGAGTGTCAGCTGCGGAATCGGCTGGTAGCGGCCGAGCAGATCGAATGTCGCGACCGTGCCACGGTCATTGCCGGCGATATCGGTCAACACGCTCGCGCGCGCCGAAATGAACTGATAGGTGTAAACACCGAACAGCTCGGCGTGCGCGGTCCGCTTGACATCGCCGAGTCCGTGCAGCCGCGAATCGTCGGATTCGCTGCGCGGCTGGATGAAATCGTAAGTGATGGCCGCACCGACACGCCAGTTACTGTCGCGATACAGATAGGCGCCGAGCGACAGCAGCGATGCGGCATCCGGATTGGCACCGATAAAAAAACGGTCGTAATTCGCGCTCACCGACGGTACCACTTCCCATTTGGTGCCGCTCGCGCCGGGAAATTTCGGCATGTTCACGACGCCGGCGCCGATCGAGAAGCGCCACGGGCTCGCATTGGCGGCAGGCGTCTGCGTGATTTCCGGCGCGCCGACCGAATACAGGCTTTCGGACAGGCCAAGCGTATCGTCTGCCATCGCGGCAACGGCAAACATCGACAGTGCGGAGCCGGCCAACACCTTCATCACGCGCGGCATTGATCCCTCAATCATCTTGGTTTCTCCGTAAAAATATAAGCAGGACAAACGACGCACCGTCGGTCGTGACGTTTATTGCGCAATACCAATACCGCGATACCACTAAATGGCGAGGGAAAGATCGTTGTTATTGAAAAGCTGAAATACCGCGCATGTGAGTTCACAATTGCGTTCACAATAATGTGGCAATTTTCGCGCCGCGATTGGATTGAGCGGCCAGCTCCTTGCGATATGCAATAGCAATAGTGATGGACGTATCGTTATTCCGCGCTGCAACAGCTTTGCCGTGACGTTCGTCTGAACCATCCTGTTTCCCTGACACGGTTGAGTGTTCTGCCTTCTTTCGGGAAATTCGCTGGCGTCGTGAGTGACATGAGCATAGCCGGTTTATTTCCGCGGTCGCAAGCAGATTTTTTTTAATTGCTCGCTATAACGGGGCAATCACGCAACAGTGTCGATCCGATATAGCGGGTCGACTCTCATATCCCGGCTTCACCAGGAAAAGAGTTTCGAATGACAAGTTCACAATTGCCTGCTCGCACTGTCATTTGCCATAGGTGGACACAGGCGATACTCTTTCTCTCGTTTGACACGCTTCGCCGCTGGATATCGCCACGCGGCGGCTTTCGATGCACGGTGATCTACTTCATGGGTGAGCTATGCCTTCAGGAAAGTACATCGGCAACAAAACAGTCAGTCCGGCGTTTTCGTGTCTTTGTGACAAGGCGCAAGCGCAGTACGCCAACCGCCGCATCAGTGCCGACCTGTCGCGCCGCGGCTTCGTCGCCGGCATGGCAGCCTCGATGCTGAGTCTCGTGCTGCCCGGACTCAGCCATGCTCAAAGCACCCTGCCGCCGGGGGCGCCCGCCAAACCGGTGCTCTTCACGAATTTCCGGCTGTTCGACGGCAAATCCTCCACGTTGCGCGATGGGCTTCATCTGGTCGTGGAAGGAAACAGCATCAGTCAGTTGGGCCAGGGGCAGCCCGCTTCGACCGACGGAAAAACGATCGTCGATTGCGGCGGCAAGGTGATGATGCCGGGCATGATCGACATGCACTGGCATGCGCTGCTCGCGGCGCTGCCGATTCAGGTCGTTCTTCAATCCGACATCGCATTAGTGCATCTGGCGGCAAGCGCCGAAGCCGAGCGCACGCTGCTGCGCGGCTTCACCACGATCCGCGACGCGGGCGGCCCGTCGTTTGCACTAAAGCAGGCGATCGACAGCGGCATGATTTCCGGGCCGCGCATCTATCCGTCCGGCGCGATGATCACGACCACCGGCGGTCACGGCGATTTTCGCGCGCTAAGCGAAATACCACGCACCAGCAGCCAGATCACTCAAGGGGAACGGGACGGTGGTTTCGCAATCGCCGATACGGAAGACGAACTTCGCGTGCGTGTGCGCGAGCAGTTCATTCAGGGGGCGACACAGATCAAGATCGTCGGATGCGGCGGCGTATCCACGCCGCGTAGTCCGCTCGACATGCTCACGTTCACCGAAAAGCAGTTGCGCGCCGCGGTCGAGACGGCGGGAGACTGGGGCACCTATGTGCTCGTGCATGCCTACACGCCCGAATCGGTTCAGCGCTCCCTCGCGGCGGGTGTGCAGTGCATCGAACACGGTCATCTGATGGACGACAAAACCGCCGCGCTGATGGCGAAAAACGGCACGTGGCTGAGCACGCAACCGTTCGTCAGCGAAGAAGACGTCGCGCCGCTCTCCGGACCGAGCCGCGAAAAATTTCTCGAGGTCGCGGCCGGCACCGATAACGCTTACAAGCTCGCGCGCAAACACGGCATCAAGGTCGCGTTCGGCACGGACCTGATCTTTTCGCAAACGCTGGCCACACGCCAAGGGACGATGCTCACGCACCTGAAGCGCTGGTACAGCGCGGCGCAAACACTGGGCATGGCGACAGGAACCAACGGAGAACTGCTTGCGCTGTCCGGTCATCGCAATCCGTATCCGCGCAAACTCGGTGTGCTCGAAGAAGGCGCGTACGCCGATCTGCTGCTCGTCGACGGCAATCCGCTCGAGAATCTCGACCTGATCGCCAACCCGGAGCAGAACCTGCGCATCGTGATGAAAGACGGGAAGTTCTACAAGAACACGCTCAACGCGTAGTAAGCGATTGCGCCGGGTGAGTACCGGATACAACTTCCGGCATACACCCGGCGAGTCAATCTGTCAGCAAAGCCATTTCATATGAATCCGGGGCGCGCAATTTCTCGCGCCCGGATTCACCGCATCGTCATGCCGTTCAGCTATGCCCTTGCAGACGGATGTCGCGCGACGACGCACCGACGTACACCGAACTGCCCGGCACATATTGCCAGCGGTTGTTCGTCGTATCCCACACGCTCTGCATGCGTGGCGTCACCACCATATGCACGCGACGCGATTCGCCCGGATTCAGGCCGATCTTGTCCCAGCCAACCAGACGCTTCGGCGGTTCACCCTGATACGGCACGCCGAGGTACACCTGCGGCACTTCCGCGCCCGCCATGCGGCCGTCGTTGCGCACGTTGAACGACACGTCGATCAAACCGCCCGGCAGATGCTGGACCGACAGACCCGAATACGCGAAGTGCGTGTACGACAGGCCGTAGCCGAACTCGAACATCGGCGTGATGTTCTTCGCGTCATACCAGCGATAGCCCATGTCCAGTTGCTCGGAATAAACCGGGTCGTTCTGGAACGCGCCATTGGTGCCCCACGTCGGCGTGTCCTGATCGTGCATCGGGAACGTGACGGGCAGCTTGCCGGAAGGATTGACCTTGCCGAACAGCACGTCCGCGATCGCCTTGCCGCCCGCTTCGCCCGGATACCACGCTTCGACGATGGCCGACACGCTGTCCTTCCACGGCATCAGCACCGGGTTGCCGCTTTCCACGACGACGATCGTGTGCGGATTGGCCGCCGCGACCGCTTCGACGAGCGCGTCCTGGTTGGTCGGGTTCGCGAGGCTCAGGCTCTGCAGATCGCCGATGTCCTCGCCAGCCGGCTGCGCGACGACGACGATCGCAACGTCGGAGTTGGCCGCGAGCGTCGCCGCCTGCGTGATCTCCTGCTGCGTGTATGCACGGAACGGCGACTGCTGATCGCTGTTGCCGGCGAAGGTCACCTGGGCATTCGGCGCGAGCGCCTGGACCGCCGAAACAATCGGCACGTTCAGCTTGAGCCACGGGTTGGTCCACCAGCTACAGCCGCTCGTCGTGCCGAACTGGAGGCCGCCGCAACCCGAGAACGCACCGGTGACCGGATCGCGCGTATTGCCCGAGCCGCCGCCCGTCAGCACGGCCGCGTCGGCGTGGCCGCCGATCACCGCGATGCGCGACAACGAACCAGCGGCGAGCGGCAACTGGTTGTTCGCGTTCTTCAGGAGCACCATCGATTGCTCGGCGACCGACTGCGTGAACGCATTCGCGGCGGCATAGTCGATCGTCGCGCCACCCTTCGGCGGATCGTCCATCACGCCCGTGCGGATCATCACGTATAGCTTGCGCTCGACCATGTCGTTCAGACGCGCGGTCGAAACCGAGCCGTTCGAGATTGCCTGCTTGACCGCATCCGGCGTCAGATAGACGGTCGTGCCGACGTCCTCTTCCTCGTCGAGACCGGCATTGATCGCGGGCGCCGTACTATGCGTCGCGCCCCAGTCCGATTGCACCTGACCTTCGAAGTGCCAGTCGTTCTTCAGCACGTCGTTGAGGATATGCGAGTTCTCGCAGGCATACGTGCCGTTGACGCGGTTGTAGCTGCACATCACGCTGCCGGGCTGCGCGCGCCGCGCGGCGATTTCGAACGGCAGCAGATAGAGCTCGCGCATCGTGCGCTCGTCGATCTGGCTGTTGCCGCCGCTGCGGCCATGTTCCTGCTCGTTGCCCATGTAGTGCTTGATCGTCGCGATGACCTTCTGGCTTTGCGTGCCGTCGGTGCGCTCCGCGAGCATTTCGCCGGCGAGCACCGGATCCTCGCCGAGGTATTCGAACAGCCGCCCGCCGCGCGGTTCACGCGCGAGGTTCGTGCCGCCGCCGAGCCCCATGCCGAAGCCCTGCTCGCGCAGTTGTATCGCGATCTGCTTGCCGAAGTTGGACGCGAGATTGCGGTCCCAGCTTGCCGCCACGGCGATCGTCGCCGGAAAGGTCGTGCTCGGCTGCGTGGTGCTGCCCGAGCCCGTCGCGGAATCCACCATGTTCAGATCGGGAATGCCGAGACGCGGCACACCCTGAATGTAGCCCGCGCCACCGCCCGGCACCGCGGACATCGCGTACTCAGAGTGAATGAACTGCAATTTCTCGTCGAGCGTCATCTTGTTGACGAGCGTTTCCGCGCGCCGATGCGCGGCCGCCGACGCGAACGCGTTCAGCACGTTCGACAGCGGAGCAAAGTCGAGCGGCAAGGTGGGGATTTCCGCGTGCGCAGCAGTGCTCACGGCCGCCGCTAACGCGACGGCCGGCCATAGTTTCTTCTGCATAAGTGTCTCTCCGAAATTGTGCTTTTCTGGGGGCCAGTGAAGCGCGTCGATGGGTGGACGGCGGACGCGAAAGCGGGCAAATGCAGCGGTGACTGCAAACGTTTGCCTGCCGGCCGGAGAATCGTCGCAGCGGGATGGGCTGTAGCGACGCTCCGTGGTGAGTAATGTAAGAATGTAGTCTGACTACAGCATCAGTAGTTTTACTAATACGCGTGCTTTTATGCGTAATGGGCAGTAAGAATTTTCTTACAGAAAAGTAATAAACACCGACAGGCCTCGATTGAATGCAAATTCAATGTGAATCGGCAATTTCTATCCAATTTCTTATTCGCTTGCATGAATGCGGAAAAATATACGGCCAATTCACTCTATTCGCTTTTTTTAAGCGCGCTGCTTCGAGATTTGCAATCGCCGTCATTCCATCCAACAGGCAACAGGCGCCTCGCATGCTCGCTCAGTGCGGACAGGCCGAAGAAGCTGGAAAGAAGGCAATGCGAGCGCAATGTTATTGGCACCTTCCGCGAGCAGGAAATAGCCGTAATGTTGACGGCCGAATTTTTCGACAAAACGGAATCCGTGTCTTTGTATGGACCTCGAATCCCGCAATCAGGCTCGGATCAATGACATAACGAACGTGTCAGTAATCGTCGAAATCGCAATCCGGAAATGACAATGCGCTGCATTGCGGCGATTGCGCAAGCGCATGAACCCTCGTCAGATGGTTGCTATTGACAGCAAAAAACGCCTAATCTAGTTTACTGGATACCGTATCCTTTAAACTGGAACCCATGGACGTCAACGCCCTGATCGCGCGCCGCATCCGGGAGCTGCGCGACGCGCAGAACTGGTCGCTCGATGCGCTCGCCGAGCGCAGCAAGGTCAGCCGCTCCAATATCTCGCTGATCGAGCGGGGGCAAAGCAGCCCGACCGCCACCGTGCTCGACAAGCTCGCCACCGCGTTGAACGTGCCGCTCGCATCGTTGTTCGAGCAGGACGGCGCGCCGATGGTCGAACCGTCGCCTGTCAGCCGCGCCGCCGACCAGGCCGTGTGGACCGATCCGAGTTCCGGTTATGTGCGGCGTCATCTATCGCCGACCGCGCGCTCGGCAATCCAGTTGGTGGAAGTCGACTTCCCGGCGGGCCAGCGCGTCAGCTACGAAACCGGCGCGCGCGACGCGGACATTCATCAGCAGATATGGATGCTCGAAGGCGCGATGGAAATCACCGTCGGCGACACGAGCTGGCGGCTCAAAACGGGCGACTGTCTCGCGATGCGGCTCGATAGCCCGATCGTCTTCAGGAATCCCACACGCAAACGCGCGCGCTATCTGGTGGCGCTCACTAGCTCGCCATTCAATGAACGGAGAAACGGATGATCGATAACGTCACCATACGACGCGTCGGCGCCAACGAGGCATCGGCCTGCGTGGACGCGCTCGCCGATGTGCTGATCGACTGCGTGGAAGGCGGCGCATCCGTCAGCTTCATGCTGCCGATCTCGCGGGAAAAAGCGCGGACGTTCTGGCGCGGCGTCGCCGATGGCGTGGCGCGCGGCGAGCGTGTGCTGCTGATCGCCGAAGACGGCAACGGAGATATCGTCGGCACCGTGCAACTGATTACCGCGCAGCCTGAAAACCAGCCGCATCGTGCCGACGTCGCCAAGATGCTCGTGCACAGAAAAGCGCGACGGCGTGGCGTCGGGCACGATCTGATGACCGCGATCGATCGCATTGCGCGGGAAGAAAACAAGTCGGTTCTCGTGCTCGACACGGTAACGGGCGGCGACGCCGAACGGCTCTATCAGCGTGCCGGCTGGCAGCGGGTGGGCAATGTGCCGGATTACGCACTGATGCCGGACGGCAAGTTCTGCGGCACGACGTTCTACTGCAAGCAGCTTTAATTCGACCGTCTATCGTCGCCTCGCTGCAATCCGCTCAATCCACGTTTCGGCGGCGGTATGCGACGCTTCTCCACGATAACCCTGGCGTCCCGCCTCCGAAAACCAGCCTTTCCGACGCTCCCGGAATCGGCTGCCTGCCGCGCCGGTATTGGCCTTCACGCCAGTCTGCAAAGACCTCGCCGAAGCGCTTTCGCGTATCGCCGCGCACTGCGTCATGATGCCGGAATCCGCATGTTCGATGCGGTTTACATCCAAGCCCCGTTTATTTCGGCTCCCTATACTCGTTCGATGATGCCCGGCGCCACGGCGCCCCTTTCTGGAAACAAGCCATGTCGACGATTCCCGCGCGTATAGAGCGCCTGCCGTACTCGAGCTTTCATCGGAAACTGCTGTGGCTCGGAGGGCTCGGCTACGTCTTCGATGCGATGGATGCCGCCGTGCTGGCCTTCATGCTACCCGTGCTGCGCGACCAGTGGCATCTGAGCAGCGTGCAGACCGGCGTGCTCGGCAGCGGCACCTTCATTGGCTACTTCTTCGGCGCCGCGCTCGCCGGCATCCTCGGCGATGTGATCGGCCGGCGCAAAGTCATGGTGTGGGCACTGATCATCTATTGCATCGCATCGCTCATCAGCGCCACCGCGCAGGATTGGCCTTTCTTCATGGCGATGCGCATCATCGCCGGAGTCGGCACCGGCGCCGAAAGCGCGATCGTTGCGCCATTTCTCTCGGAGTTCTGCGCGCGCAAGTATCGCGGCGCATTCACCGGCAGTCTGGCGGCATTCTTCTCGTTCGGCTTCGTCGCCGCCGCGACCCTCGGTTATCTGGTCATACCGCTCTCACCCGACGCGTGGCGTGTCGTCTCGGTGATCACCGCGCTGCCGATCGTCATGCTGCTGTGGTGGCGGCGCGCGTTGCCCGAATCGCCGCGCTGGCTCGACAGCCGCGGCAGAAGCGCCGAAGCCGCGGTGATCGTCGACCGGATGGAAGCGGTGGTGCGCGCCGCCGGCTTGCCGCTCCTGCCGGAAGAGGCGCACGAGACGGCCGCCCCGGCTCCCGTCGCGAGCGGCACGGCACTCGCCAAACTCAAGGCGCTCTGGTCGCGCCAACTGGCGGGCACCACCGCGATGGCCTGGTTGATGTGGCTGTCGATCACGTTCAGTTACTACGCGTTCTTTACGTGGATTCCCGGCTTGCTGGTGCAAAGCGGCATGACGATCACGCGCAGTTTTTCGTATTCGCTGGTCATGTACCTCGCGCAGATTCCCGGCTATTTCTCGGGCGCGTGGCTCAATGAAAAGATCGGCCGGCGCGCGACCATCGTGACGTACATGGCGCTGGGCGGATTCTCCGCGCTGGGGCTCGCGTTCACGCACAGCGACGCCGAAATTCTGACGTCGGGCTTTTTACTGTCGTTCTTCATGAACGGAACGTATGCCGGCGTCTATGCCTATACGCCCGAAGTGTTCCCCACCGAGGTGCGCGCGACCGGCATGGGCGTCTCCTCGGCCATCGGACGCCTCGGCGCGATTGCGGCACCGATCCTGGTCGGCTATCTCTACCCGCGCCTGGGCTTCGGCGGAGTGTTCGGCGGCACGACGCTGATGCTGATCATCGGCGCGCTCGCCGTTCTGATCATGGGCGTGCCCACCCGAGGCCGGTCGCTGGAAGAAATTGCCGCGCTGCGCCTGAAACGCTGAATTGCTCATAGCCGGCGCGGCGCGCGCCCGCACCCTGCAACTCGAGGAAGAACACATGGACCGCATCCTGTTCAAGAACGGCGCTTTGCTCGATCCGCTGCATCATGCATTGCAGCCGGGCCACGATCTGCTGGTCGAAGGCGACACGATCAAGGAAGTATCGCAGCAGTCGATCGAGGCGCCCGGCGCACAGGTCATCGATCTCAAAGGCAAGACCATCATGCCGGGCCTGATCGACCTGCACGCGCACATGGTCGCGACGCAGTTCGATTTGCCGAGCCAGGTGAGCATGCCCAACGTATTCGTCACCCTCAAGGCGCTGCCGATCATGCGCGGTATCCTGCGGCGCGGCTTCACGACCGTGCGCGATGCGGGCGGCGCGGGCTTCGCGCTCAAGCAATCGGTGGAAATGGGCCTCGCGCAAGGGCCGCGCCTGTTCGTTGCCGGCCGCGCGCTGAGCCAGACCGGCGGCCACGGCGACGGACGCGCGCGCACGGACTTCATGCCCGGCGACGCCCCTTGCAACTGCTGCGTGCGCGTCGGCGCGTTGAGCCGGGTCGTCGACGGCGTCGACGCGCTGCGCCGCGCGGTGCGCGAAGAACTGCAGATGGGCGCCGACCAGATCAAGATCATGGCCTCCGGCGGCGTCGCGTCGCCGACCGATCCGGTCGGCGCGCTCGGCTACTCGGAGGACGAGATCCGCGCGGTCGTCGCCGAAGCCGAGGCGCGCGGCACCTACGTGATGGCGCATGCGTATACGGCCGAATCGATGCGGCGCGCGGTGCGCTGCGGCGTGCGCACCATCGAGCACGGTAATCTGATCGACGAGCCGACCGCCGCGCTGATGGCCGAGTGCGGCGCCTACGTGGTACCCACGCTGGTGGCGTACGAGGCCTTGCATATCGAGGGCGTGCGCTTCGGCTTGTCGGCGGAGAGCGCGGCCAAGATCGACATCGTGCGCGAAGCCGGCTTGAAGTCGCTGGAGATTTTCAGGCGCGCCGGGGTCAAGATGGGCTTCGGCACCGATCTGCTCGGGCCGGGCCATCGGATGCAAAGCGACGAGTTCACGATCCGCGCGCAGGTGCTGAGCCCCGCCGAGATCATCGGCAGCGCCACCACCATCGGCGCCGAAATTCTAGGCATGACCGGTAAGCTGGGACGCCTCGCGGCGGGCGCCTATGCCGACGTGCTGGTGGTCGACGGCGATCCGTTGCGCGACTTGAGTTGCCTGACAGGCCAGGGCGAACACATTCCGCTGGTGATGAAGGGCGGACGCATCGAGTTCAACGAATTGCATTAAACCGGCGCGCCGGCTATTGCTGCGCTTCGCTTCCGGCAAGTCGCACAAGTCGCGCAAGTCCCCGAGGATGCCAGGTCCGACCCGAAGTGCCTGACACGCTCTGACGACTAATTCCGAACCCCGCATGCCGGGCTCCGCCATGTAGTTGAAAATTGCAACTACATGCCTATAATGCCTGCTTGCCCGCACTGGGCACGCAGGCAACAGCGGAGCAATTCTTGTATTCGGACTTCCTGACTTTCAGACTCGATCTGACCAGCGCGTTGCTGATCAACCGCGCGAACGTGGTCTATCGCGAACGCTGGAATCTCGACGTGCGCGCGCTGCGCGTATTGCGCCTCGTCTGCGCGGAGCCCGACATCACCCCGAAGGCGGTCTCGCAACGCGCGCTGATCGAAAAAACGCTGCTCTCCAAAGTACTCGCCGAGCTCGAAACGCGCGGCCTGCTCAGTCGTCACGCGCATTCGTCGGACCGCCGCAGCGTCGCATTGCGCGCGACCGCACACGGTCTCGAGGTCGCGCAGGCATCGGAGGCATTGGGTTCGCTGCTCGAAGTCGAACTGGCCAAAGCGCTCAGCGCGAGCGAACGCAAAACACTCGAGCATCTGCTCGGCAAGCTTTCGAACAGCCTGCTGGCGAGCGAAGCCGGCGTTCCGCCCGGCCAACACGACACCTCATTGTGAATTCACACGCTGTCTATACCTTTTTCGATCTGATCGGCACGTTCACGTTCGCGATCAGCGGCGCGGTGGCCGCGCGGCAACGACGGCTCGACCTGTTCGGCATTGCCGCGGTCGCGTTCACGGTTGCGTGCGGCGGCGGCATCCTGCGCGACGTCTGCATCGGCGCGATTCCACCCGTGGGGTTGTCGAACTGGCACTATCTCGCGATTTCGCTGGCCGCATCGGCGGTCACTATCGTTGCGTACCCGCAGGTACGCCGTCTGCGTCAACCAGTGCTGTTTTTCGACGCGATCGGGCTCGGCCTGTTCGCGGTGTCGGGCGCGCAAAAGGCGCTCGTCTACGGCCACAACGCCGAACTCGCGATCCTGCTCGGCATCGTCAGTGCGGTGGGCGGCGGCGTGATGCGCGACGTGCTGCTGTCGCGCGTGCCCGCGATCCTCGAGCGCGAGATCTACGCATCGGCCGCGTTGTTCGGCGCGGCGGTGCAGGTCGGCTTTTCGTACGCGGGCTGGACCGACTGGTGGACGCCGTGGTTCGCGACGCTCGCGTGCGTGATGGTGCGGCTCGCGTCGATGCGCTACGGCTGGCGTTTGCCGATCTTCCTGGGAAGGCGCGCCGACGCGCGCGACAGCTCGTAACACGCGCCCTCCTTCACTTCGAAAGCGGCGTGCCGAATATCAGCGCAAGCGGCAGCACGAACTCCAGGTCGACCGTTGCCGCATCGCGTTTTTCATCCGCTCACGCGCCGCGCAACGCCTTCTGACACCCCGCGAGCACCGCGCCGGCCGCAAGCAGCAACGCCGAATACACGAGACCGCGCGCGAGCCCCGCGCCATCCGACACCCAGCCGATCACCACCGGCCCGACGATCTGTCCGAACGCGAACACGATCGTGAATGCGCTGATGCCCTTCGCCCAATGCGCCGCGGGCAGGTTGTGGCGCACGAACGCGGTCGTCGACGCGACCGCCGAGAGGAACGTCGCGCCGAACAGCGTCCCCGATACGAACGCAACCCACGGCTGCGTGAATAACGCGGGCAGCAGCGTCGCGACGGCGAGCAACGCGTTGAGCACCGCGAGCGCCTGGCCGCCGCGCATGCGGTCGAGCAGCGTCGACCAGATCCGCGCCGACACCACGGTCGCCGCGCCGAGCAGCAGATAGAAGCCCGTCACGACCGCCGCGCTCATGCCCGTGTTGCGCAGCAGCGCGACGATGAACGTCATGTAACCGATATAGCCGACGCCGAACAGACCGTAGCCCGCGAGCGCGGCCGAAAAGCGCGGCCAGCGTGGCGCATCGGCGGCGTCCGTTGCGCGCGCGGCCGATGCCGCGCTCGCATGCGCGTTCTCGACCCTGCGCGCCGCGCCAATCGCAACCGCCGCGAACAGCGCGCAAGCGGCCGCGAGCGCGAACCACGCGAATTGCCAGCCGTGGACCGCGCTCACGATCGTCAACGGCACCAGCACCGACGACGCGACGATCCCCCAGCCGGTGCCGCCGTAATAGAGGCCGAGGATGAGCCCCGCGTCGTGCGGACGCGCCGATGCAAGCCGCGCGGCCAGCACGCCGCCGCTGATAAAGATCGCCGCGCTGCTCGCCCCGGTGATCACGCGCAACATCAGCAGCGCATGCGTGTCGGCGCTGAGGCCGCTGCCCGCCATCAGCAACGCGGTGAACGCGCAGCCGCCCGCGAACAGCGCACCCGCCGTCCAGCGACGCGCGAGCCGCGGAAACACCAGCGCGCCGAGCAGGTAGCCGAGCGCATTGGCGGTGTTCATCGCGCCGGCCTGCGCGAAGCTCCAGCCGAGGTCGAGCTTCATCGACGGCAAGAGCAGCGCGTACGCGAAGCGTGCAAAACCGAGCGCTATCGCGCTGCCGAGCGACAGCGCGGCGGCGAGCCGCAGCGTCGGCAGGCGCCGCGCCGAGTCGGCGGACGGGGGATTCGATGCGGTCTCGAATGAGGACATGGATGGACGGACGTCGGCAAAAACGCTGCAAGCCGGTTCTGGTTGGGTGGTTCGATGAGCGGGTCGATCCGGCAGATCGTCATCATAGCCGGGCACGCCGGGCGGCGCTGACGGTTAGTTGCTTTAGCTGAAACGCTTATGCCTTTTAAATGAGAATGATTTGCATTAACAGGAAATTTGCTCCATGATTCAGCGCATGGCAGTCCAACCGAAACACAATCCGAACCCCGGCGCACGCGCTGCGTCATTGCCGACTCGCCGCCCGCGTGATGCGCGGGCCTGCGACGCGGCCCCGTTGAACCCGGCCGGCGCGACTTTCCGGACTGTGTCCCATCAGGAGCATCGATGAACTTCCGCTCTCAACACGGCAGCCGCCCCGAGCTGATCGACGATCATCCGGTCGACATCGCCGGCGCGCCCGACCACACCGTGCTCAGCGCGGTGCGCACATGGCTGCGGCCGGCCTGCGAAACCGCGCGCGGCAATCTGCATTGGCGCGACATCCTGAGCGACGCCGGCTTGCGCCAGGACGGCATCGAGCACTTCGATCTGCTGATGCGCTCGCTGATGCGCGTGTCCTATCGGCCGCTCGACATGCGTTGCCGCTGCGCGACCGATCTCGGCAAGGACGAAGCGGTAATCCTGCAAACGATCGCGCTGTTGCAGAAGACCCATAGCGGCGCCGCGTTGCGCATGCTGAACGAATGGCTGCCGGCGCCCGCGGTGAGCGGCGTGCTGAAGCTGATCCGCTGGTTCGCGATCGACCTGCTCGAGGCCGGCATCGAACTCGACGTACAGGCGCGCCGCGTCACGTATATGCACTGAGGATGCATGCCTATGTCATTGGACCCGGATCCCGAGATTGCGGCGTTGCCGTCCGCACGGTCGCGCGATGACTCGCGCGACTCGAACGCGGCGGCGGATGCACTCGATGCACGCGGCCGGATGAGCCGCCTCGCGAGCGACATGGAAAGCGGCCTGGAAAGCACCGCGCACACGACACCGCCAGCACGCACCACCGCCCATACCGCCATCGTCACTGACGAACCCGCGTTCACCCCGTATCCGCTGAGCCGCCACTTCCCGCGTCACGCCGCCCTGCCGCGTGCGAGAGAGCTGCAATTGTGGCGCTTTCGTCGCGAATGGTTGCCGGTGCCCGTGCAGGAAGGCGATACGTGGCTGTCGAGATCGGAGCGCGAGCGCGCGCGGCTGCATCCGAACGCCGCGTTGCGCAAGCGCTTCATCAGCGCGCGGGTCGTGGTGCGCTGGATCGTCGGCCATCTGCTCGGCTGCGAGCCACGCGACGTCGATCTGCACGACAACGGCGGCGACCGGCTGCGTGTGCGAGATCCTCGCGATGGACACGGCATTGCGATCGACATCGCGTACGGCGGCATCTGGATCGTGATCGGCATCGCCGCGACGCCGCTCGGTTTGGGCGTCGTCGTACCCGCGCCGGGCTTCGCGCTCGACGAGCCGTCCGACGAATCGCGCCGCCGCGCTCGCCATGACAGCCTGCGCAGCGCGTTGCGCGACGCGCCTGTCGTTATCGATCAGCTTCTGCTGTCAGGAGAGGCCGCGAGCTTCGCGCTCGATCTCGCCGAGCATGGCGAATGGCACATGCTCGATCTGCCGATGGACGGCCAGGTTCGCGCGGCAGTCGCGCTCGCGCAGCCGGTGACGAACGTGTGGATGATCGGCTGGCCGAAGAGGACGAAGCAAGCCGCGAGTCCTGCGGCATATCCGGAACGCTAGCACCCGCTAGCGCCTGCTAACCCTCGAGCGCTCCATCGCGCGCGCGGCGCATCGCTTCGAGCAACGTCGCGTGATCGCCGACATGGTTCGCGAGCAGCAGAATCAGTTGCGCATTGGCCGACTGGCTCTGCGCATCGTCGAGACCGCGATGCATGTCGATCAGCGCCTCGTAGAAATCGTCGGGGTGCGCGAGATTCGGTTGCGTGTTCAGTGTCATGTGTGTCTCCTGCCCCGTTCGTCAGTGCGCTATCGGCACGGCATGCGCGCTCGCGTTTGCGTTCGGCTTCACGTTCGCGGCGCCGTCTTCGATACACAACACACGCTTCACCGCATGCTCGACCGCCTGGGCGTCGAGTTGCCGCCACCGCGCGCATACGTGCTGGTCCGGCCGGATCAGATAGAACGTGCCGGGCTTCGCGTCATAGCGAGCACTCGCGAGACCTTCGGTATCGCGCACGACGCGCATATTCATGAATGCATCGGCCGGCGCATCGCTGTCCAGCACGACGACGAGCTTCAGCGGAACCGGCCCCGCGCGCAACGCATTGAGCGCGGTGCGGGCGGCCTGATCGATGCCGTGCCCGTCGCAGAACAGCACGCCGGTGAACTGCTCGCCGAGCTGCCGCAACAGCCAGGCCGGATGGCCTTCCATTTGCACCGGCGCATCGACGCAGGCCGCGCCCGGCACCATCGCGCCGTCGAAACGCTCGCTATCCGCCGTATTGAGCGGCGAATCGCGCAACACCGCCGGCACCGACAACCGCCCGCTATTGGTCAACTGACGCGCAAACGGATAATGCCGCGACAGCTTCAGCACGGCGTCGCGAAACACGCGGCTTACCGCGCTCTTCGGCGTAATGAAATCGGTCGAGCGCGTGGAGTTGCGGATGTTCTCGTCGGCGGCGAATTCGCGTTCGTTCGCATACGTGTCGAGCAACGCGTCGGGCGCGCTGCCGTCGAGCACCATCGCCAGTTTCCACGCGAGGTTTTCCGCGTCCTGCACGCCGCTATTCGCGCCGCGCGCGCCGAACGGCGACACGCCGTGCGCGGCGTCGCCCGCGAACAGCACGTTGCCGTGCCGGAAGCGCTCCATCCGCGTGCACGAAAACGTGTAGACGCTGACCCATTCGAGTTCGAACTTCGCGTGTGCGCCGAGCAACGCGCGCACGCGCGGCATTACGCGCTCGGGTGTTTTTTCGAGCACCGGGTCGGCGTCCCAGCCGAGCTGGAAATCGATGCGCCACACGTTGTCCGGCTGACGATGCAGCAACACCGACTGATTCGGATGAAACGGCGGATCGAACCAGAACCAGCGCTCGGTCGGAAAATCCGCTTCCATTTTGACGTCGGCGATCAGGAAGCGATCGCGGAACGTCACGCCCTTACTGTCGAGCCCCATCATCTTGCGCATCGGGCTGCGCGAGCCGTCCGCGGCGACCACGTAACGGCCGCGCAACGCATAGGTGCCCGCCGGCGTTTCGACGCTCAGCGTGACGCTCGCGTCACACGCGCCCGGCGTGCCGTTCTGCTGCACGCCGATGACCTTGCTTTTCCAGCGGATCTCGAGATTCGACAGTTCCTGCGCGCGTTCGAGCAGAAAGCCTTCGACGTAGTACTGCTGCAGGTTGATGAACGCGGGCCGGTGATGCCCCGCTTCCGGCTGCAGATTGAACGTATAAACGAGGTCGTTTTTCAGGAACACCTTGCCGACATTCCAGCTGATGCCCTTGTCCACCATGCGCTGCGCGCAACCGAGGCGGTCGAAGATATCGAGCGAGCGCTTCGAGAAGCAGATCGCGCGCGACCCCGTGGATAGCGAACAATCGTCGTCGACCAGCACGACCGGCACGCCCTGCTGCGCGAGATCGATCGCGGTGGCGAGGCCCACCGGCCCCGCGCCGACCACGATCACCGGATAGGGCGGCTCTTCTGTCTGCTGGCTCCGCTGCGTCTGCTGCGTTTCAGGCCGCGCCTGTTGTTCGCGGCACGGCCGGTATTCGAACGACAGCGCCTGGTAGTCGATGCTCATTTCGTGTCTCCGTCCCGCCGCGCTCTGCGTCGCGGCGTCTCCATCCGTCTTGCCTGCCGTTGCGGTTGTTTCACGCCTGCAGCGCGGCCCACATCTCCTTGTCGCGTTGCGCGGTCCAGATGCGCGGATGCGTGATGCCGCTCGCTTCATCGAATGCGCGCGACACGTCGAACGGCAGGCAGTGCTCGTAGATGAACACGTGGCCGAACTTCGGGTCCATCGCCGTGCGCGTATGCGCCATCGCGGCCTTCAGATCGAGCTTTTGCGCGACCGCTTCACGGCCCGTCTGCAACAGCGTGGTGACGAAATCCTTCGTGTAGTCGAGGCCCTTGTCGACGTCGGCCGGCGAGGTCAGCGCGGGGCCGCGTCCCGGTACGAGTTTCTCGGCCTTCAGCGCGCGCAGCGCTTCGAGCGTGGCGGGCCACTGTTCGAGCTGCGCGTCTCCGCAATAGCAGGCCGCTTCGTATTCGACGAGGTCGCCGGAGAACAGCACCTTCTGCGACGGCAGCCACACGATCGTGTCGCCCTTCGTGTGCCCGGCGCCGAGATGCGCGATGCGCACTTCGAGCTTGCCGAGAAACAGCGTGATTTCCCGCTCGAACACGAGCGTCGGCCACGTGAGGCCCGGCACCGTTTCGACGCCGGCAAAGAGCCGCGGAAAGCGCTCGATCTCGGACTTCATGTCCGCTTCGCCACGCTCGACGATCATCTCGTACGTGCCCCGGCTCGCGATGATCTGCTGCGCGCCCTCGGCGAAATACGCGGATGCGCCGAGCACGCGCACCGCGTGGTAGTGCGACAGCACGACGTATTTGATCGGCTTGTCGGTGACGCTGCGAATCTTCGCGATCAGGTCCTGCGCCATGGCCGGCGTCGCGGTGGTGTCGACGATCAGCACGCCGTCGTCGCCGATGATCACGCCCGAGTTCGGATCGCCCTCGGCGGTGTACGCGTACGCGTTCTCGGACAACTGGGTCCACGTGACTTTCTTCGCTTCGAGGTCGGCCTGCGATGCAAATGCCTTTGCCATGCTTGTCTCCGTCAGAGGTTGGACGAGAGGCGAGACGGCCTGGCGCGGGTCGAAGGACCGAAGCGCCAGCGGTATTGAAGGGTTGTCTCGCCCCGCTTTGTGTTCGGTCATTGCGCCGGTGTGTCGGGGTAGATGCATGGTATGGCCGCCTCGCTTTATTTGTCAATAGCGAAAACTATCGCTATACGCAAATTTTTGAGCGATGCATGATCTTTACCGTTTCTGACGTTTAGCTGTCAGATTTCCGTGTAGTTTTCCGCAATTGCTTACTTGTTTTAGACAAAGTCACTCAAAGCGGAGACTACATGCCGTTTGATCTCGTAATAGGACCTGGTGAACGTGGCACGCTTTACTCGCGTGGCGAATATCGCTCGCGATTTCCCACTGGCACGCCAACTGAGCAATCCGGCCGGAGAATGATCGACTCGATCGGTCCCCGCGCGTTGGCACAGGATGGCGCACAACTGGCGCGCCTAGCAGGCTGTTGAATTTGGATCCCGTGTAAACGGGGTTTGAGGAACCGGCGT
>NZ_JASGFN010000043.1:0-33742 GCF_047605525.1 Paraburkholderia sp.
GCCACCGGCGGCCCAGGCGGTCCGCGCGCGCCCCGCGGCCCCGCGCCTGCCGCGTCGAGCGGCGAGCCGTTCTCGGTCAACCCCGTCAACGACGGCACCGATCCGTTCCCGGTCATGCGCGAAACCCGCCCCGCCGAAGCGCGGCGTGCCGGCTGGCTCGTGGCCGGCGTGGTGCTCGCGGTGTTGCTCGTGATCGCGCTGCTTGCGCAGCTCGCATGGTGGCAGCGCGAAACCGTCCAGGTCGCGATGCCGCGCTCGCAGATACTCTACGCGAAGGCCTGCGCGTATCTCGGCTGCCAGTTGACGCCGCCGCACGACATCGACGGACTGCTCGTCGAGCCATCCGATCTGCGCCAGATCGACGGCCCGCACAAGCTCGAACTGAAGATGCCGCTGCACAACCGCCTGAACATCGCGCTCGCCTATCCCGCGATCGAGCTCACGCTGCTCGATGACCAGAACAACGTCGCGGTGCGGCGCGTGCTGTGGCCGCAGGATTATGTGCCGCCCGGCACCGTGATCGCGGACGGCCTGCCCGCTCACGCGACGCAGACGATGATCGTGCATCTCGACACCGGCAACGCGGTCGCCTCCAATTTCCGCGTACAGATTTTTTATCCGTAACGCGCCCTCACGCGCCCGCCTCCGAGCGGGCGTTTTACTGTCATTACTGACGCAATTTCGGAGCACAACCATGAGTCAAGTCACGCTGGGTGGCAACCCGATCGAAGTAAGCGGCACGTTCCCGTCGGTGGGCCAGAAGGCCGCCGAGTTCTCGCTGGTCGGCAAGGACCTGAAACCGTTGTCGCTCGCCGACTTCGCCGGCAAGCGCAAGGTGCTCAACATCGTCCCGAGCCTCGACACACCGACCTGCGCGACCTCGACCCGCAAGTTCAACGAAGCCGCCGCGAAGCTCACCAACACGGCTGTGATCGTCGTGTCGGGCGACCTGCCGTTCGCCGCGTCGCGCTTCTGCACGACCGAAGGTATCGAGAACGTCGTGACGGCCTCGACGTTCCGCGGCCATGAATTCGCGCAAGCGTACGGCGTCGACGTGACGAGCGGCCCGCTGACCGGCCTGACGGCACGCGCGGTCGTCGTGATCGACGAAAACGACAAGGTCGTGCATGCCGAGCTGGTCGGCGAAATCAAGAACGAGCCGAACTACGACGCGGCACTCGCCGCGCTGAAGTAAGCTTCCCGCGCACGCACCCCGGCGCCGCGCCCTCCCGCGCGGCGCCGGGGCGGCATCGCGCGCATCTTTCCCCCGCTTTTTTACAGGAACGCTCGCCTTGGCTACGCTCATCTGCGGCTCGCTCGCCTACGACAACATCATGACCTTCGAAGGCCGTTTTCGGGAGCACATCCTGCCGGAGCAGGTCCACATCCTGAACGTGAGCTTTCTGGTGCCGACCATGCGCCGCGAGTTCGGCGGCTGCGCGGGCAACATCGCCTATGCGCTCAATCTGCTCGGCGGCGAAGCACGCATCATGGGCGCGATCGGCGCCGTCGACGCGCAGCTCTATCTGGACCGGCTCGCGCAGCTCGGCCTGTCGACGCAGAACGTGCTGGTCGTGCCCGACACCTACTCGGCGCAGGCGATGATCACGACCGACCTCGAGAACAACCAGATCACCGCGTTCCATCCGGGCGCGATGATGGAATCTCATCGCAACCGCGCCGACGAAGTGAAAGGCATCACGCTCGGCATCGTCGCGCCGGACGGCTACGACGGCATGGTCCAGCACGCCGAACAACTGGCCGCCACGGGCGTGCCGTTCATCTTCGATCCGGGCCAGGGTTTGCCGCTCTTCGACGGCGAGACGCTCCGGCGCATCATTGAACTTGCTACCTATGTCGCGGTCAACGACTACGAAGCCAGGCTGGTGAGCAACAAGACCGGCTGGTCGATCGAAGAGATCGCCGGCAAGGTCGACGCGCTGGTCGTCACGCTCGGTGAAAACGGTGCGCAGATCCATCACGACGGCGGCGTCGAGGAGATTCCGGCGGTCAAGGCAAAGCAGGTTCTCGATCCCACCGGTTGCGGCGATGCATTTCGCGGCGGCTTGCTGTACGGTATCGAGAACGGGCTGGGCTGGGCCACCACCGGCCGTCTCGCCAGTCTGATGGGCGCATTGAAAATCGAGCAGCAAGGCCCGCAAAACTATGCGCCCAGCCGGGCGGAAATCAACGAGCGGTTCAAGCAGGCCTTCGGATACGACCTGCCGTGATACCGCGAGCTATGGGAGTTTTGGAATGAGAACAACGAGTCGCCTGATCGTCGCCACCTTGATCGCCGGTTCACTGGCCATGTCGGGGTGTGCGGTCAACAGCAGTTCTCCCGACGTTTTCACCGCGTCGCAGGCGCAACGTGAACAGACGGTTCGCATGGGCACGGTGGATAGCGTGCGCGCGGTACGCATCAGTTCGAACAACGGCCAGCCGAGCGGCGTCGGCGCACTCGGCGGCGCGGCGCTCGGCGCGCTCGCCGGCAGCGCGATCGGCGGCGGCCGCGGCTCGGTGGCCACCGGTATCGTCGGCGGCATCGGCGGTGCGGTCGCTGGCAATGCGGTCGAGAACAGCACCGCGATGCGCGACGGCATCGAGATCACCGTGCGGCTCGACAACGGCGACATGCGCGCGATCACGCAAACTTCCACCGGCGAGATCTTCCGCGCCGGCGATCGCGTGCGGCTCCTGTCGAGCGGCGGCGTCACGCGCGTGACGCACTAACGGCCACCACCGGATTTTCCCTCCCGCCCGGCGGCGCGTAGTTCTCCCTCAGTTCTCCCGTCATTCTCCTGCCGCGCCGCCACGAAGACTTCACACGCATGCACCCTCACGGGTCCATGCGTGTTTTTTTCGTCCGCGTGTCGTTCATGCGTGCGCCGGCGTCAGCCGAACCTCACTCCCCGGCCATTCCCCATCGCCACGAGCGCCAGGCAAAAAAAAACCCGTCACCGGAAAACCGGTAACGGGACATTGACCGGGTGGCTCGCCCAAAGCTCGAGCACGACCCGGTCATCAGACACATCAGGCGATGTGTCGAAGTACATCTACTGCTTATTACGGACGGCTGCCCGTCGGGAACGGCCAGGCCGCTGCCGGGTTCAGCGCGGTCTTCACCGTCGCCGCCGGTGCGCTCGAGACAGCAGGCGCAGCGGGTGCAGGGGCAGCCTTCTTGGCGACAGCCTTCTTCGCAGGGGCAGCCTTCTTCGCAGGCGCAGCGGCCTTCTTCGCGGCAGCCTTCTTGGCAGGTGCAGCTTTCTTGGCGGCAGCCTTTTTCGCAGGCGCAGCCTTCTTGGCGGCAGTCTTTTTCGCAGCAGCCTTTTTCGCCGGTGCCGCTTTCTTCGCCGCGGCCTTCTTCGCCGGTGCCTTCTTCGCCGCAACCTTCTTCACTGCGGCTTTCTTCGCCGGTGCCTTCTTCGCCGCGACTTTCTTCGCCGCGACCTTCTTCACGGCGACTTTCTTCGCCGCCGCTTTCTTGGCCGGCGCCGCCTTCTTCGCAGCGACCTTCTTAGCCGCTACTTTCTTCGCAGCAACCTTCTTCACTGCGACCTTCTTGGCAGCGACCTTCTTGGCCGGAGCGGCTTTCTTGGCCGGAGCAGCCTTCTTTGCTGCGGTTTTCTTTGCTGCGGGCTTCTTGGCCGCGGCTTTCTTTGCAGTTGCCATCATTTTCTCCTTCAGGTTTCTAGATGAGGTCAGTTCAAACTACACACCCTTCGTCAAAACCCGCTTCCCGCGGGACGCTTTTCACGGCGCGCGCTACGAAGCGGGCTATTCATCGGCGTACGCAGGTGCAACGCGCTTACGCTAATGAATGCGGTAAGGCGCGCCGTGCCCCAAGGCACCGCGCGCCAGATCTGGTCGGCGTCGACTGGCGACGCCGGCAATTGCTTGATCGGGCCGCCGGCGATCACGCCAGCGGCTTTTTCGGGGGGGAAGTTTGCCCATCCCACTGAAGGGTTCGCAAAGTGCCTGTCATGTTTGTGGGCCGTCAAGGCACCGGGCACGCTTTGCATCAGGCCGTTCTGCTCCTAACCCAGGCTGCCGCGGCCACGGCCGGCGGCATCCCCGTCAATGAATACATCCGCGACGCGAACCCGGCTTACTCCCAGGAAAGCGCGCCGCCAGTCTGATATTCGATCACTCGCGTCTCGAAGAAATTGCGTTCCTTCTTCAGGTCGATCATCTCGCTCATCCACGGGAACGGGTTTTCCTCGTTCGGGTACAGCGGATCGAGACCGATCTGCTGGCAACGGCGGTTGCAGATGAAGCGCAGATAGCTCTTGAACATCGACGCGTTGAGGCCGAGCACGCCGCGCGGCATCGTATCCTCGGCGTAGCGATATTCGAGCTCGACCGCCTGCTGGAAGAGCACGCGGATTTCGGCGCGGAACTCCGCCGTCCACAGATGCGGGTTTTCGAGTTTGATCTGGTTGATCAGGTCGATGCCGAAATTGCAGTGCATCGACTCGTCGCGCAGGATGTACTGGTACTGCTCCGCCGCGCCGGTCATCTTGTTCTGGCGGCCGAGCGCCAGGATTTGAGTAAAGCCGACGTAGAAGAACAGGCCCTCCATCACACAGGCGAACACGATCAGCGAGCGCAGCAGCGTCTGGTCTGCCTCGAGCGTACCGGTCTTGAAGGCCGGGTCGGTCAGCACGTGGATGTACGGGATCAGGAATTCGTCTTTCGCGCGGATCGACGGAACCTCGTGATACGCGTTGAAGATTTCGCCCTCGTCGAGACCGAGCGACTCGACGATGTACTGGTAGGCGTGCGTGTGGATCGCCTCTTCGAACGCCTGGCGCAGCAGGAACTGGCGGCATTCGGGCGCCGTGATGTGGCGGTAGGTGCCCAGCACGATGTTGTTGGCGGCGAGCGAGTCGGCCGTCACGAAGAAGCCCAGGTTGCGCTTGACGATGCGGCGTTCGTCCTCGGTCAGCCCGTTCGGGTCTTTCCACAGGGCGATGTCGCGCGACATGTTCACTTCCTGCGGCATCCAGTGGTTGGCGCAACCAGCCAGATATTTTTCCCAGGCCCACTTGTACTTGAACGGCACCAACTGATTGACGTCGGTCTGGCCGTTGATGATGCGCTTGTCGGCGACATTGACGCGCGCTTCGGAAGCGGCTGCGCCGGCGACCGGGTTGGCAACATGAGCGACGGGAGCGACAGCGATGTCGTTCGCGAAGACTTCTTGCGCCGAGGGAGCATGGGGAACGGAACGCGTTCCGATTTGCGAACCCACAGCCGATCCCGCAGCGTTGCGCAACACGTTCGGTTGCGTCGCGCTCGAGGGAGTTACGGCAGTGATCTCGTCATCCCAGTTGAGCATAAATGTCACCATCAATTTAGAACGGTTTGTACCATCTTTTCACGAGCGATAAAAGAGTTCGCTCGCGAAAACGCCTGTTTTCGATTCGCGTTGCTACGTTCATACAACACTTTGTTCAATCGATCGTGTGTGATGCGTCGGATGAAGCGTGTCGAACGCGTGTTGAAGATGTGTTGCCGAGATGCTTCGCGAACTCGAAGAGCAACGCTTCGTCACGACGTTTCGCTGCTCTATCTATCTGTGCTGCGCAGTGCGTTCGACGCTTGCCATCGCGCTTGCCGTCGCGCTTGTCAGTGCTCTCTCCAGCTTCGCGCGCGTCGCTCATCGCGAGAGTGGATGTGAGCCGCGCTGGCTGTCTTCGTCGGCGTTCGCGAGTGAAGTTCGATGCCATGTCGAACGATGTACGCGACCGCCGATGTTGGCCGCCCGTTGTTCACCCCGTCGATCGAAGCGTCCGAACGGTGAAACTTCGATCCCGCTCGCCGCTCATCGGCCTGCGTCTACTTCATCCGCGCCGGGTACGTCGCTCGCTGCATGCGGGTCATCACCTACGACCTCGCGCTGTCAGCAAGCAACGCTCCCGATACTTGCCGCCTGCTTACTGGCAAGCCTCGCACTCGTCGAAGCCAGGATCTCCCGGACGCATCATGCACACCGGACCATCCGCTTCGGGTGCTGCTTCGGCCGCAACCGCCGACGCCGCGGCAATCGCTCCCGCCGCTGCCACAGCCGCTGCCTGGAAGCCGCCTGCCGAGCCGCCCGCGGCACCGCCGCTCACGCCGAAGCCGCCCGCCGCGCCGCCCGCGCCACCCGAGCCGTCATGACCCGAGCTCACCGCGTTCAGCGCGCCGTGCGCGACCGTCGACTTCTCGACGTGCGTCGCCGCCATCGTGCGCAGGTAGTAAGTGGTCTTCAGACCGCGCAGCCATGCGAGCTTGTAGATCTCGTCGAGCTTCTTGCCCGACGCGCCCGCCATATAGATGTTCAGCGACTGCGCCTGGTCGATCCACTTCTGACGGCGCGAGGCCGCCTCGACGAGCCACGCCGGATCGACTTCGAACGCGGTCGCGTAGATCGCGCGCAGGTCGGCCGGGATGCGGTCGATGCGCGACAGCGTGCCGTCGAAATACTTCAGGTCGGCGACCATCACTTCGTCCCACAGGCCGCGCGCCTTCAGGTCGCGCACCAGGTAGTCGTTGACCACCGTGAATTCGCCCGACAGGTTCGACTTCACGTACAGGTTCTGATAGGTCGGCTCGATGCACGCCGACACGCCGATGATGTTCGAGATCGTCGCGGTCGGCGCGATCGCGATGCAGTTCGAGTTGCGCATGCCGTAGGTCGCAATGCGCGAGCGCAGCGCGCTCCAGTCCATCGACTCGCTCGAATCGACTTCGACATAGCCGCCGCGCGCGTCGGCGAGCAGCTTCAGCGTGTCTTGCGGGAGGATGCCGCGATCCCACAGCGAGCCGCGGTAGCTCGAGTAGCGGCCGCGCTCCTCGGCGAGCTCGGTCGACGCGTAGTACGCGTAGTAGCAGACCGCTTCCATCGAACGATCGGCGAACTCGACTGCCTCCTGCGACGCGTACGGCGTGCGCAGCACGTGCAGGCAGTCCTGGAAGCCCATGATCCCGAGGCCGACCGGACGGTGCTTCAGGTTCGAGTTACGCGCCTTGGCGACCGCGTAGTAATTGATGTCGATCACGTTGTCGAGCATGCGCATCGCGACGCTGACCGTGCGCTTCAGCTTGTCGTGGTCGAGCGCGAGCGTGCCGTCGGCCTGCTCCTTCAGGTGCGCGACGAGGTTCACCGAGCCGAGGTTGCAGACGGCGATTTCGGCGTCGCTCGTGTTCAGCGTGATTTCCGTGCACAGGTTCGACGAGTGGACGACGCCGACGTGCTGTTGCGGCGAGCGCACGTTGCACGGATCCTTGAACGTGATCCACGGGTGGCCGGTTTCGAACAGCATGCCGAGCATCTTGCGCCACAACTGCGCCGCCGGAAGCTTCTTGAACAGCTTGATCTCGCCGCGCGCGACCTTGTCTTCGTAAGCCGTGTAAGCCGCTTCGAACTCGGCGCCGAACTTGTCGTGCAGGTCCGGGCAGGTGGACGGCGAGAACAGCGTCCAGTCGCCGCCTTCCATCACGCGCTTCATGAACAGGTCGGGAATCCAGTTCGCGGTGTTCATGTCGTGCGTGCGGCGGCGGTCGTCGCCGGTGTTCTTGCGCAGCTCGAGGAATTCCTCGATGTCGAGGTGCCACGATTCGAGGTACGCGCACACCGCGCCCTTGCGCTTGCCGCCCTGGTTCACGGCGACCGCCGTGTCGTTGACGACCTTCAGGAACGGCACCACGCCCTGCGACTTGCCGTTGGTGCCCTTGATGTGCGAGCCGAGCGCGCGCACGCGCGTCCAGTCGTTGCCGAGGCCGCCGGCGAACTTCGACAGCAGCGCGTTTTCCTTCAGCGCTTCGTAGATGCCGTCGAGGTCGTCGTCGACCGTGGTCAGGTAGCACGACGACAGCTGCGAGCGGCGCGTGCCCGAGTTGAACAGCGTCGGCGTGGACGACATGAAGTCGAAGCTCGACAGCACGTTGTAGAACTCGATCGCGCGCGCTTCGCGGTCGATCTCGTTCAACGACAGGCCCATCGCGACACGCATAAAGAATGCCTGCGGCATTTCGATACGGACGTTGTCGTGATGCAGGAAGTAGCGGTCGTACAGCGTCTGCAGACCGAGGTAGCCGAACTGAAGGTCGCGGTTCGCGTCGAGCGCGGCGCCGAGGCGCTTCAGGTCGAACTGCAGCAGCTTGTCGTCGAGCAGCTCGGCTTGCACGCCGCGCTTGATGAACTGCGGGAAGTACTCGGCATAGCGCTCGCCCATTTCGGCTTGCGTGACTTCCTCTTCGAGGATTTCGCGGCGGATCGTGTGCAGCAGGATGCGCGCGGTGACCTGGCTGTACGCCGGGTCTTTTTCGATCATCGTGCGCGCGGCGAGGATGGCCGAGTCGTAGACCTGGCTCATCGGCACGCCGTCGTACAGGTTCTTCACCGTTTCGGCGAGGATCGGCTCGGCGCTCACCGCGTCGCCCAGGTTCGCGCACGCGGACTCGATGATGCCGCGCAGTGCCGCGAGATCGAGCGGACGCGTGATGCCGTTGTCGGTCACGTTCAGGCCCGACGTGCCGGCGCTTTCCGCATGCTCGTCATGCGCGCGCGCCTGGTTGCGCTTCTCGCGGTACAGCACGTACGCGCGCGCGACGTTGTGTTCGCCGCCGCGCATCAGCGCGAGCTCGACCTGATCCTGGATGTCTTCGATATGGAACGTGCCGCCGTTCGGGCGGCTGCGCACCAGCGCGCGCACCACGTTCTGCGTGAGTTGCTCGACCAGTTCGCGCACCCGCGCCGACGCCGCGCCCTGACCACCGTTGACGGCGAGGAACGCCTTCGTCACGGCGATCGCGATTTTCGACGGCTCGAACGACACCACACTGCCGTTGCGGCGGATCACCTTGTAGTCGGCATAGTTCGCTTGCGGCGCGAGCGCCTGCGCGCCCTGGGTCTGGCCGAACGCGTGGCCAGTCGGTGAGCCCTCGTGCCGGGTCGTCACGTTGTCGGTGGTTTGCATGTGCAAAGCTCCTGGTCTTGGAAATGGCGGCGAGTGCCGCGGATTAAATCGAACGCCGCGCCGCCGCGAGCGCGAGCGATGAGGTGCAGGAAGGCCGGCGGAGCCGGTTGGCGGGATGCGACTGCGAGGAAGCCTGGTTCGATTTGATGTCGGTCTTCATCGGGTATGTCGCGATCACTGGCTGGGTCCTTTCCTGAATGCTTCCGGATGCCGCCGGAGATCCCCCTACCGGCCGCGCCCCAGGAATTTTTCGCTGCCTGGAATGCTTGCGGCGCCATGCTCGGAGAGCGGGGCGCCGCGGACTTATACACTCAGTTATTCACATGGTTATGCACAGACAACACAACATATAGTGCAAAACCGTGTTCGTGGCACTAAGTATAGTGGAGATTCGAGACAGGTCAAATTGATTTATTTGTGCCGGAAGGGTTGACTTTTTTCGTCGAGCGGGCAGACGGCATCTCGCGGAGAGCGAGGCAGCGCCTTGTTCTCCGGGCTTCGCGCGGGCTCGCGTGAGGGGCGGTTACGGCGTGTCGGAAAACTTGAGATAGGGGAAATACCGAGCATCGAGCGAGGTATCGCGCCGCAGCCTCGGCCAGTCGAAATGCGGACCGGGATCGGTCTTGCGTCCGGGCGCGATGTCGGCGTGACCGGCGAGCGCATCGATCGGATAGCGTGCCTTCAGCGCGCTCACGAGCGCGGCGAGCGTGCGGTATTGCGCCGCTTCGAAGGCGGTGGTGTCGCTGCCCTCGAGCTCGATGCCGATCGAGAAATCATTGCAGCGCTCGCGGCCGAAAAAATTCGACGGCCCCGCGTGCCATGCGCGTTCGTTGCAGGACACGAACTGCTCGAGCGCGCCGTCGCGAAGAATCACGAAATGCGCGGACACGCGCACGCCGCGCAGATGCGTGTCGTAGTACGGATGGGCGTCGCAGTCGAGCGTGTTGCGGAACAGGTCGGCAATCGCGGTGCCGCCGAACTCGTTCGGCGGCAGGCTGATGCTGTGGACGACGATCAGCGTCGGCACCGCGCCTTGCGGCCGCGTCTCGAAGTTCGGCGACGGCAGCTTGCGCGCGGTGGGAACCCAGCCATCGGAGTCGACGGTGTACGCGCCGCTCATCGGGCGTCGCGACCCGAAGGACGCGCGCCATGGCGCTGCGCGTGCGCGGCGCAGCAGAAGGTCTGCCCCGCCACGCTCACCGAGTCGCTCTTCGGCGCATGCACGCCGCACTCGGCGCAGCGGATCATCGGCTCGGCAAGCTGCGGCTGTCCATTTGAGGCGCGCGCGGCGCCGTTCGCGCCACGCGCGCCGGAACCGTTGCGTTGCGCGGTTTGCGCGTCGTGACGGCGCAGCGCCTTCACGAGCCATTGCCCGACGATGAACAGCAGGATCAGCAAAAAGATTTGTCGCATGGGGACACGCTCACACTACAGGCCGGTGCAACAGCACCTCGAAAACAAAACGGCTGCCGACGTACGCGAGCAACAGCGCGACGAACGAGGCCAGCACCCAGCGCAATGCCGCACGGCCGCGCCAGCCGGATACCTTGCGCGCGGTCAGCAGCGCGCCGAACATCACCCACGAAAGAATCGCGAACACGGTCTTGTGATCGAGCCGCAACGCGCGGTCGACCAGTTGCTCGCTGAACAGGATGCCGGAGACGAGCGTCAGCGTGAGCAGCACGAAGCCGGCACCGATCAGGCGGAACAGCAGCTTCTCGAGCGTGAGCAGCGGCGGCAGCGTGTCGAGCCAGCTCGACCACCAGCCGTTGCCGGACGCAGCCGCATGCCGTTGCGCGAGGCCGCCGCGCATCGAATGTAAACGCCGCTCGACCGCGAGCATCAGCACCGCATGCAGCGCCGCGATCGCGAAGAGACCATACGCGATATTCGCGATCAGGAAGTGCAGCTTGAACATCGGCGCGGCCGCGTACGGCAGCACGCGCACGCCGTTGAACGCGAGCGGCAGCAGCGACGCGACGCACGCGAGCGGCAACACCAGCAGCCGCAAGCCGTCGAGCGGGAAGAAAAAGCTCTCTATCCAGTAGATGCCGGCACCGAGCCAGAACATTGCCGACAGCGCGAACGCGAAGCCGAACACCATCGCGTTCTGCGGGAAGATCGTGGTGTGCAGCAGCACGCCATGCACGAGCAGCGCGACGAACAGCAGCGCGCGCCCCGGTGCGCTCATGCCGGAGGCGGCAGAGACACCCGCGCCCGGCGCACCGTTGGCGGGCAGCGGCGGCACGCTGCCGAGCAGCGGCCGCGCGGCCGCGTGCCGGTGCGAGCGCCAGCCGGCCACGGCGAGGCCGCCGTAGAGAAGCGCCGTGAGGGCATACAGTACAATATCCATATTCGAAGTTTACACTAGGCCCCTACTCCGCGACGTCTTGCACTTCGCGCGCTGCCCGGGCCCCACCGTTCATCGCTCCCCCCATGCTCGACAATCTGACTCAACGGATGGCGCGCGTCGTCAAGACGCTGCGCGGCGAAGCCCGGCTCACCGAGGCGAACACCCAGGAAATGCTGCGCGAGGTGCGTCTCGCCCTGCTCGAGGCCGACGTGGCGCTGCCCGTCGTGCGCGAGTTCATCGCGAAGGTGAAGGAGAAGGCGCTCGGCGAGGAAGTGATCGCCAGCCTGTCGCCGGGTCAGGCGCTCGTCGGCGTGGTGCAGCGCGAGCTGACCGCGGTGATCGGCGGCGACTACGAAGGCAAGGCTTCCGAGCTCAATCTCGCGGTCACGCCGCCCGCGGTCATCCTGATGGCGGGTCTGCAGGGTGCCGGCAAGACGACCACGGTCGGCAAGCTCGCGAAGCTGCTGCGCGAGAAGTACAAGAAGAAGGTGCTGACCGTTTCGTGCGACGTCTATCGTCCCGCCGCTATTGCGCAGTTGAAAACGGTGACCGGGCAGGTCGGCGCCGACTTCTTCCCGTCCGAGCCGAACCAGAAGCCGGTCGACATCGCGCGCGCCGCGCTCGACTGGGCCAGGCGCCACTATCACGACGTGCTGCTCGTCGACACGGCCGGCCGCCTCGGCATCGACGAAGCGATGATGCAGGAAATCGCCGCGCTGCACGCCGAGCTGAAGCCGGCGGAAACGCTCTTCGTCGTCGACGCGATGCTCGGCCAGGATGCGGTCAACACCGCGAAGGCGTTCAGCGACGCGCTGCCGCTCACCGGCGTCGTGCTCACCAAGCTCGACGGCGACTCGCGCGGTGGCGCGGCGCTGTCGGTGCGTCACGTGACGGGCAAGCCGGTCAAGTTCGTCGGCGTCGCCGAAAAGCTCGACGGCCTCGAAGTGTTCCATCCGGACCGGATGGCGAGCCGCATTCTCGGCATGGGCGACATCCTCGCGCTCGTCGAGGAAGCTCAGCGCGGCGTCGACGTGCAGGCCGCGCAGAAGCTCGCCGACAAGGTCAAGAAAGGCGGCGACTTCGACCTCAACGATTTCCGCGCGCAACTCACGCAGATGAAGGGCATGGGCGGCCTGTCGTCGCTGATGGACAAGCTGCCCGCGCAGTTCCAGCAGGCCGCGGCCGGCGCCGACATGAGCCAGGCCGAGAAGCAGATGCGCCGCATGGAAGGCATCATCAATTCGATGACGCCGGCCGAGCGCGCGAAGCCCGAACTCATCAAGGCGACCCGCAAGCGCCGCATCGCCGCGGGCGCGGGCGTGCAGGTGCAGGAGGTCAACCGGATGCTGAACCAGTACGAGCAGATGCGCACGATGATGAAGAAGCTCAAGGGCGGCAATCTGCAAAAGATGATGCGCGGCATGAAGGGTATGCTGCCCGGCATGCGCTAAGCTTGATGGGACGGCGCTCCCCCGGCGCGGCTGACTTCGGACCCGCGCGGGTTTATTCTGTACCGCGTGCCGCCGTCCTTCGCGGGAACGTCCCTCGGGGCGTCCCCACTCACACTATGTATACAGTTATCGCCCGTCAGACGTCATGAACCGCGAAGAAGCCCTCCACATTTTTCAACATTCCGAAGAGATCGTTTCGGCCTCGGACGTCAGTGCATCGATCACCCGCATGGCGGCCGCCATCCGCGACGAGATGAGCGAGGATTTCCCACTCGTGCTGTCGGTGATGGGCGGCGCCGCGGTGTTTACCGGCATGCTGCTGCCGCACCTCGATTTCCCGCTCGAGTTCGATTACATCCATCTGACGCGCTATCGCAACACCACCAAGGGCAGCAACGAGATGCAGTGGCGTGTCGCGCCCGCCGAGTCGGTAAAGGACCGCGTCGTGCTCGTGCTCGACGACATCCTCGACGAAGGCGAAACGATGGCGGCGATCCGCGACCGCATCCTCGCGATGGGCGCGAAGCGCTTCCTGTCCGCGGTGCTGTGCGAGAAGATCATTTCGAAGGCCAAGCCGCTGCGTCCCGATTACTGCGGCTTCGAAGTGCCGGATCGTTATGTGTTCGGCTGCGGGATGGATGCGAAGGGGTATTGGCGTAATCTGCCGACCATTCGAGCGCTGACTGAGGCGGTGTGAGCGCAGGAAGCGCGTAACCCGCGTGTAAGCGCGACGCCTGGGCGGTGCCTGGCGGTGCCTGAAGCCGCTGTCGTGCGGCATGCATGCCGGTCTTCCTGCCGGCCCGGCTCTTGCCGGCTTCTTCACCGGCATAAAAAAAGCAGCCTGCGTGGCTGCTTTTTTTATGGCTGCGCCGTCGGCGGCAGGTTCGTGTTGCCCACCGGTTGCCGCATCACAGCTTGTGCACGAAAGAGCGGATGCCGCCCAGCATCATCTCGACCGAAATCGCCACGAGCACGAGGCCCATCAGCCGCTCGAACGCCGCCATCGTACGTTCGCCGAGCCATGTCTGAATGCGCTCGGCCAACATCAGCACGATGGCGCAGACGATCATCGTGACGGTCAGCGCGCCGATCCACTCGAACATCTTGCCGGGCGCCTGCGACGTCAGCAGCATCACCGTTGCGAGCGCCGACGGGCCGGCGAGCGCCGGAATCGCGAGCGGCACGATCAATGGCTCGCCGCCACGCGCGTCGCCGCCGAACGGACCGTCCGGATGCGGGAACACCATGCGCAGCGCGATCAGAAACAGCACGATCCCGCCGCCGATGCGCAGCGACTGGTCGGAGAGACTCATCATGCGCAGAAAGCCCTGACCGAGCACCATGAACACCAGCAGGATCGCAAACGCGATCGCGACCTCGCGCAGGATGACGACCGTGCGACGCTCGGGCGCCACGCCGCGCAGGCTGCTGATGAAGATCGGGATGTTGCCGATCGGATCGGTAATCAGAATCAGCAGCACGGTCGCGGACAGGAAGGTGTACTCCACTGCCCGCTCCGCTTAGCGCGCGAGTGCCGCGCGCACTTTGCCAATCACGGCCTGAGCGGCGTCCTCGACCGGCAACAGCGTCGCTTCGGCGTCGCGGCGGCCCTGGTATTCGAGCTTGCCGTCCTTCAGGCCACGGTCGCCGATCACGAGACGATGCGGCACGCCGATCAGCTCCCAGTCGGCGAACATCACACCCGGCCGCTCGCCTCGATCGTCGAGGATTACGTCGATGCCCGCGGCGACGAGCTCCGCGTACAGCTTGTCGGCCTGCTCGCGCACCGCGTCGCTGCGGTCATAGCCCATCGGGCACAGCACGACTTCGAACGGCGCGATCGATTCCGGCCAGATGATGCCCTTGTCGTCGAAATTCTGTTCGATCGCGGCGCCGAGAATACGCGTGACGCCAATGCCGTAGCAGCCCATTTCCATCGGCCGCGGCTTGCCGGTCTCGTCGAGGCAGGTCGCGTTCATCGCTTCCGAATACCTGGTGCCGAGCTGGAACACGTGGCCCACTTCGATGCCGCGGCAGATGTCGATCACGCCCTTGCCGTCCGGCGACGGATCGCCCTTCTTCACGTTGCGGATGTCCGCGACGACCGGCTCCGGCAGATCGCGGCCCCAGTTCACGCCGGTGATGTGATAGTCGACCTCGTTCGCGCCGACCACGAAGTCGCTCATGTTCGCGACCGTGCTGTCCGCGATCACGTTGACCGGCTTCTTCGTGTTGATCGGGCCGAGGTAGCCCGGCGGCGTGCCGAAAGTCTCGATGATCTCGGCCTCGGTCGCCATGCGGAAATCGGCGAGGCCGGGCTGCTTGCCGACCTTGATCTCGTTCAGATCGTGGTCGCCGCGCAGCATCAGCAGCCAGATGGTCGGCGCGGCGCCTTCGTTTTCGGTGGCGAGGATCACCGACTTGATCGTGCGCTCGAGCGGAATGTTCAGCAGCTCGGCGACGGCCTCACACTTCGCCTTGCCCGGCGTCGCGGTCTTCTTCATCTCCTCGGCGGGCGCCGCGCGCTGCGCGATCAGCGGCAGCGCGTCGGCCGCCTCGACGTTCGCGGCGAAATCGGAGGTCGGGCAATAGGCGATGGCGTCTTCACCGGTGTCGGCAATCACGTGGAATTCGTGCGAGCCGCTGCCGCCGATCGAGCCGTTATCGGCCGCCACCGCGCGGAACTCGAGGCCGAGGCGCGTGAAGATGCGCACGTACGCGTCGTACATCTTGCGATACGACTCGCGCAGACCCTCGATGTCCTTGTCGAACGAATACGCGTCTTTCATGATGAATTCGCGGCCGCGCATCACGCCGAAACGCGGACGGATTTCATCGCGGAACTTCGTCTGCACCTGATAGAAGTTCACCGGCAACTGACGGTAGCTCTTGATCTGGTTGCGCGCGATGTCGGTCACGACTTCCTCGTGCGTCGGCCCCATCACGAAGTCGGCCTGCTTGCGGTCCTTGAAGCGCAGCAACTCGGGGCCGTACTTTTCCCAGCGGCCCGATTCCTGCCACAGCTCGGCCGGCTGCACGGCCGGCATCAGCAGTTCGATGGCGCCCGCCCGGTTCATTTCCTCGCGCACGATCGCTTCCACTTTACGGATCGAACGCAGGCCGATCGGCAGATAGTTATAGATACCGCCCGCGACGCGACGGATCATGCCCGCGCGCACCATGAGCTTGTGGCTGATGATTTCGGCGTCGGCAGGCGCTTCTTTCAGGGTGCCGATAAAGAAACGGGAGGCTTTCATTCAGATTGTCCAAAAGCGGCGGCTCCGGAGGGACCGCCCGAAAAGGTGAAAACGTTGGGGAAATCGATACAGATCCGATGCCGGGCCGGCGCGGCTCGCCCGACCGGCGGCGGCACGCGGCCCCCGAGCGGCGCCGAAACCACCGCGCAAAGCCGTCGCACAAGGGATAAGGCACGGAAAACCGACAGGCTACCGCAAACACGGCCTGTTGCGGCGAATCGTTCCAATCTTCGTCGATTCGGTGCGTCGGGTCCGTTATCTGTTTATAATCAAAGCAATTTTAAAGGATTCGAAGGTGGTTGTATGCTGGATCGTGAAGGCTTTCGCCCGAACGTCGGCATCATCCTCTTGAACGCGCACAACGAGGTGTTTTGGGGCAAACGGCTCCGTGAACATTCCTGGCAGTTTCCGCAAGGGGGCATCAAATATGGTGAGACCCCCGTGCAAGCGATGTATCGGGAGTTACACGAAGAAACCGGGCTGCTTCCTGAGCACGTCAAGGTGATCGGTCGCACGCGCGACTGGTTGCGTTACGAGGTGCCTGACAAGTTCATAAAGCGCGAAGTACGCGGTCATTACCGCGGCCAGAAACAAATCTGGTTCTTGCTCCGGATGGTGGGACGCGACTGCGACATCTGCTTGCGCGCCACCGACCACCCTGAGTTCGATGCGTGGCGCTGGAACGAATATTGGGTGCCGCTCGACTGTGTGATCGAGTTCAAGCGGGATGTGTATCAGTTGGCGCTGACGGAGCTGTCCCGTTTCATGCGCCGGCCTGCGCCGCGTGCGGAAAAATCTGGCGGGCATCATGGGTCGCGTTATCCGCGGATAGCGTCGTCAATGCAGAACCCGCCAGATTCCACGGCAAGCATGGTCGCTTCCGTGAGTTCGGTCAGCGTCGAGACATCGACGCGCGTGCTGATCGTGTCGGATTGCGGTTCCGGCAGGAATGCGAGGCCCGTGCATGAACGCGAAACAGTCGGCGAAGCGGCCGACGAAACCGCTGTCCCGCTGGTCAGACCGGGCATGCGCGATTAACAATTCCAGGCAGCCGTCCACGCTGCCTCTCTCTGGCGCGGCTTTCAGGCCGCGCTCGTATTTCGAGGGAATCATATTGAAAGCATTTGCACTCGCCGTGGCGTGCGTCGCCACCGGCGCCCTGCTGGCAGGCTGCTCGAGCGCCGGCAAACCCACCAACAAAGACGACAGCGCGTTCACTTACCTGCTGGACCGCAAGAGCAACTGGGTTGAAAACAAGGTGGACACGTTGCCGCCGCTGCCGACGGACGCGAATCTGCTGCCGTTCGAAGTCTCCGGCAACACGCCACTGCAATTTGCGATCGACAGGAACTCGGTTAGCGTCGGCACCGACGGCGTCGTGCGTTACACGGTGGTCGTGACAAGCCCGAGCGGCGCGCGCAACGTCAATTACGAAGGCATCCGTTGCGACACCTATGAATGGCGTCTGTACGCGGGCCTGAACGCAGATCACGACGGCTGGGATACGGCGGTCGCCAATGAGTTTTCGCGCATCGGGAACGGCGCGTTGAACGCCTACCATGCCGCGCTGTATCAGGACTATATGTGCGCGAACAAGATGCCTACTGGCAGCGCGAAGCAGATCGTCGAGAACATCCGCTACAAGCGTACGCAGACGTCGTTGATTCACTGAGTTGCGGTCGTGGGCGCCTTCCTGGGTACCGCCGCGCCTGAGTAACGCGATCGAGTAAGTCTCCCGGACGTGAAAAAGCCGTTCCAGCCTGCGCTGGAACGGCTTTTTTGTGCTTGCAATGGGCTCTACGAAATCAAAGCAGCACGAGATTGTCGCGATGGATCAGCTCCGGCTCGAGCATGTAGCCGAGTACCGATTCGATCTCGCCGCTCGGGCGCCGCTGGATCAGCCTGGTTTCCGCGCTGCTGTAGTTCGTCAAACCGCGCGCCACCTCACGCCCCGACGGGCTCAGGCAAGCGATCACCTCGCCGCGCGCAAACACGCCCTGCACGCCGACGATGCCGATAGGTAGCAGGCTCTTGCCGCCGGCGGTCAACTTCTCGACCGCGCCATCGTCGATCACGACGTGCCCGCGCACCTGCAAGTGATCCGCCATCCATTGCTTGCGCGCCGCCATGCGCGCGGTACGAGCGATTAACTGCGTGCCGATTGCCTCGCCCGATGCGAGCCGCAACAGCACATCTGTTTCGCGCCCACTCGCGATCACCGTATTGGCGCCGCTATGGGCCGCTCGCTTGGCGGCGAGGATCTTGGTAAGCATGCCGCCGCGGCCGAGGCTCGAGCCCGCGCCGCCGGCCATCGCCTCGAGATCCGGCGCACCGGCGTCGGCCTGCTGGACGAGCGTCGCTGTAGGATCCTTGCGCGGATCGGCGGTAAAGAGGCCCTGCTGATCCGTGAGAATGACGAGCGCGTCACCTTCGATCAGATTGGCAACCAGCGCGCCGAGCGTGTCGTTATCGCCGAACTTGATCTCGTCGGTCACGACCGTGTCGTTTTCGTTGATGATCGGCACGACGCCAAGGCGCAGCAACGTGAGCAACGTGGAGCGCGCGTTCAGATAGCGCTCGCGGTCGGCGAGGTCAGCGTGCGTGAGGAGAATCTGCGCGGTCTGGATAGAATGTTCGGCGAAGCGGCTTTCGTACACCTGCGCGAGCCCCATCTGGCCGACTGCCGCGGCTGCCTGCAGCTCGTCGATTTCGCGCGGACGCTTCGTCCAGCCGAGGCGCTGCATGCCCTCGGCGATCGCGCCCGAACTGACCAGCACCACTTCCTTGCTCTGCGCGCGCAGTGCGGCAATCTGCGCGGCCCAGCGGCCGATCGCCGCATGATCGAGGCCGCGCCCGTCGTTCGTGACGAGGCTCGAGCCGACTTTCACTACCAATCGCCGTGAATCTGCGATGACGGAACGCATTGTGCGCTGTCTCCCAAGATGACGCGTGATGCATGCCGGCAGCCCGCCGTTGGCGCCGGCGCTCGAGTTTTATTCCTGCGGCCCGTTGTTCGATTCACCTGCCGCGGCCGATAACTCCGGCCCTTCGCGAAAACGCACATCGGAAGCGAGATCTTCGGCTTCAGCCGCGCGCTGCGCGTCGGAGTGCTTGGCAAGATAGTCGAACACCGCGTAGCAAAGGTTTTCACAACCCTGACCAGTCAGCGCCGAGATTTCGAACACCGGGCCGTCCCAGCCGAAGCCTTCGAGAAAAGCCGCGACGCGCGCTTCGCGCTCGTCTTCGGGCACCATGTCGAGCTTGTTCAGCACGAGCCAGCGCGGCTTCTGATAGAGCTGTTCGTCGTACTTGCGCAGCTCGTTGACGATCGCCTTCGCTTCCGCGACAGGATCGATCGACTCGTCGAACGGCGCAATGTCGACGATGTGCAGCAGCAAGCCAGTGCGCTGCAGGTGGCGCAGAAACTGATGACCGAGGCCAGCGCCTTCGGCCGCGCCTTCGATCAGCCCGGGAATGTCGGCGATCACGAAGCTGCGGCTCGGCCCGACGCGCACCACGCCGAGATTCGGCGCGAGCGTCGTGAACGGGTAATCGGCGATTTTCGGCTTCGCGTTCGATACCGACGAGATAAACGTCGACTTGCCCGCGTTCGGCATGCCAAGCAGACCGACGTCGGCCAGCACCTTCAGCTCGAGACGCACCATGCGGCGCTCTCCCGGCTTGCCGTCTGTTTTCTGACGCGGCGCGCGGTTCGTGCTCGACTTGAAATGCAGGTTGCCAAGCCCCCCTGCGCCGCCCTGCGCGATTTGCACGCTCTGATTGTGCTCGGTCAGATCGGCGATCAGCTCGCCGGTCTCCATGTCCGTGATCGTGGTACCGACTGGCATGCGCAGCGTGATGTCGTCGCCGCCCTTGCCGTAGCAGTCCGAACCGCGGCCGTTTTCGCCGTTGCGCGCCTGATGCTTTTTCGCATACCGGTAGTCGATCAGCGTGTTGATGTTGCGATCCGCAACCGCGATCACGCTGCCGCCGCGGCCGCCGTCACCGCCATCCGGACCGCCAAATGGAACGAATTTCTCGCGGCGCATCGACGCGCTGCCATCCCCTCCGTCGCCGGCGATGACTTCAATCCTCGCTTCGTCAATGAACTTCATGAGTAACTCCGTGCCGTATGGGCTGCCTGATTGTGTCGCAGGGGTACTGCACCTGGATTCTGCTATTTTGCCGCGCGCATCGCGCGTCGATCAATCGACCGAACGGCATAGCCACCAGTGAGGTGACGAGCGCCCGGCTTCACCGCTGAAGCGCAGCGGCAAAGAAGTCGCCGCAATAAAAAAGGCCCCGCAAACTTCGCGGGGCCTTTTTCCGGTCCTGAAGCCCGTGCCTGATTAAGCTCAGGCGGCCGGGACGACGGAAACGGTGTGCTTCTTCGCAGCGCCCTTCGTCGAGAACTGGACGTGGCCGTCTTTCAGCGCGAACAGGGTGTGATCCTTGCCCATGCCGACGTTTTCGCCAGCGTGCATGCGCGTGCCGCGCTGACGCACGATGATGCCGCCGGCGTTGATAGCCTGGCCGCCGAAAACCTTCACGCCGAGGCGCTTCGATTCGGAGTCGCGGCCGTTACGTGACGATCCGCCTGCCTTTTTGTGTGCCATTTGATTTGCTCCTTAACCGGTGCGCTTACGCGTTGATCGCGTCGATGCGCAGTTCGGTATAGTTCTGGCGGTGGCCGCCATGCTTCTGGTAGTGCTTCCGGCGACGCATCTTGAAGATGGTCACTTTCGCGTGACGACCTTGCGACACGACGGTAGCCTTGACGGAAGCCCCACTGACCAGCGGCGTACCGAATTTAATCGATTCGCCTTCGCCCACTGCGAGAACCTGGTCGAGCGTGATTTCAGCGTCAATGTCTGCCGGTATCTGTTCTACTTTAAGTTTTTCGCCGACGGCAACTTTATACTGCTTGCCACCGGTTTTTATGACCGCGTACATTGAGAACCTCACTCTGTATTCATTTTTCCCACGCACCGCGCGCGGAAACTCTCAATTATACATAGAGTTAGCTGCTCGGTCAAAACCGGCTTCCTCACCCGCTTTTCACCCCCGCTTCGCTGCCTTTTTTACGCCCCTTGCGCGCCGCCGCGCGCAGATCCCATCGCTCCACACTGGGCCCCGGCGCGTAGTCCCGCGGCCGCTCCGAACGCAACCGCGCCGCAGCCGACGACCCGGAAACGCCCTGATCGCCTTATAATTCGCGGCACTACCCAATTCAGCCATCATGTCGTCGACCGCCACCCCCTCCCCCAACGTCGCCAGCCTGCTTGCTCCGATCGCCGAAGACATGCAGCAGGTCAATCGCGTCATCAGGCAACGTCTTGCGTCCGACGTGATGCTGATCAACCAGATTTCCGAGTACATCATCAGTGCCGGCGGCAAACGGCTGCGGCCCGCGCTGTTGCTGCTGGTGGCCGGCGCTCTGGGCGACACGACGGGGCATCGGCACGAGCTGGCCGCGGTCGTCGAATTCATCCACACGGCCACGCTGCTGCATGACGACGTGGTCGACGAATCCGACCTGCGGCGCGGCCGCCAGACCGCCAATGCGCTCTTCGGCAACGCCGCGAGCGTGCTGGTCGGCGATTTCCTTTACTCGCGCTCGTTCCAGATGATGGTCGGCGTGGGCAAGATGCGCGTGATGGAGATTCTTTCGGAGGCGACCAACATCATCTCCGAGGGCGAAGTGCTGCAATTGCTGAACATGCACGACGCGGACGTCGACGAAGCCCGCTATATGCAGGTGATCCGCTACAAGACCGCCAAGCTGTTCGAAGCAGCCGCCCAGCTCGGCGCTGTACTGGCTGGCGCGGATGCGAAAACCGAAGCCGCCGCCGCGGAATATGGCCGCCGCATCGGCACCGCGTTCCAGATCATGGACGACTGGCTCGATTACACGGGCACGGCCGAATCGATGGGCAAGAACGCCGGCGACGATCTGCGCGAAGGCAAGCCAACGCTGCCGCTCATCTATCTGATCGAACGCGGCACGCCGGAGCAGTCGGCGCTCGCGCGCGAAGCAATCGAGCAGGGCGGCACCGATCGTTTCGACACGATTTTCGACGCGATCACGCGTTCGGGCGCGCTCGATCACACGCTCGAATGCGCGAAACAGGAAGCTCAGGCCGCCGCCGCCGCAATTTCTTCGTTTCCTCGTTCCATTTTTAAAGAGAGCCTGCTAGAATTATGTTCTTACTCGACGGCGAGACAGTCTTGAATGAGACTGAAACGCCGGATTAGTCTGAATCGAGTCAGCAGCACCAGATCGGGGTGTAGCTTAGCCTGGTAGAGCGCTACGTTCGGGACGTAGAGGCCGGAGGTTCGAATCCTCTCACCCCGACCAGATTTCCCTTGTTAGCTCAAGGTTCGAAAAACCGCCGCAGCGACGCTCGGCGGTTTTTTTGTTTCCGCGGCGATTTTTCATTGCCGCGCGGCCTACCGCCCCAGCACGTCATTCGTTTCGCCGCCGTCCGCCACGCGTGCGGTACGCGCCAACCCCTCTGCTATATTCTCTCCATCCTTTCCCTCATTTTTCACGACGCGTGGAACAACTTCCCTTATGGGCGCAGATCGGCGCCGTCTTTCTGCTGCTCATCTGCTCCTCCTTCTTTTCCATTTCCGAGACAGCGATGATGGCCCTCAACCGCCATCGCCTGAAATATCTCGCCAGCCGGAACGCGTTCGGCGCGAAAACCACCCAAGGCCTGCTCGCACACACCGATCAGTTGCTGAGCGTCATCCTGATCGGCAACAATCTGTTCAACACGATCATTCCGGTGCTCACCACCTCGATCGCGCTGCACACGTTCGGCCGTAACAGCCTCGTGCTGTCGATCGCGACCGGCATCGTCGCGTTCCTGATCATCGTATTCGCGGAAATCACACCGAAGATCGTCGGTGCGACGTTCCCCGAGAAAATCGCGCTGCCGGCGAGCCTGCTGATCGGTCCGCTGATGCGCGCCGCGAAACCGCTGATCTGGTTCGTCAATCTGTTCGCCAACGGCATCCTGCGCGTGCTGCACATCAATACGAAAGGCGCGCGCGAGCAGCGGCTGTCCACCGAAGAACTGCGCACCATCGTGCTCGAGTCAGGCAGCTTCATGCCGACCAAGCACCGCAGCATCCTGCTGAACCTGTTCGATCTCGAAAACATTTCCGTCGAAGACGTGATGATCCCGCGCCGCCGTATCGAGGCGCTCGACTTCGACGCACCGTTCGAGCAGATCCTGCACCAACTGGAAACCTGTTATCACAACAAGCTGATCGTCTACCAGGGCGATATCGACCGGGTGCTCGGTGTGCTGCACGTGCGCAAGACGCTCGCGGCCCTGCACAACCAGGAGCTGGAGCGCGACACCTTGCGCGAACTGCTGACCGAGCCGTATTTCGTGCCGACCGGCACGCCGGTCTTCCAGCAACTGCAATATTTCCAGGAAAGCCGGCAGCGCACCGCGCTCGTCGTCAACGAGTACGGCGAGCTGGAAGGTCTCGTCACGCCGGAAGACATCATCGAAGAGCTGATCGGCGAATTCACGACGTCGATTCCGCGCAGCGCCAGTTCGCGCGGCGGCTGGAACGAGGCGGGCGAATGCATCGTCGCGGGCAGCATGCCGCTGCGCGAGCTGAACCGCTGGCTGCAACTCACACTGCCCACCGACGGCCCAAAGACCCTCAACGGCCTGATTCTCGAAATCCTGGAAGACATCCCCGACGGCGACGTCTGCGTGCAAATCGGCGACACCAGGCTCGAAGTAATGCGCAGCGACGATCAGGCGATCCGCACCGTCAAGCTGTTCAAGCCGCCATCGCGCACGAAGGGCGGCAAGGCAAGACCGGGCTGAAATCCGCGCGGTCAGGCACTCACCGCCACTGACTCGCGCTCAGCATCGCACATCGCCGCGGCGCGCGCCATTAGCCGAATGGCTGAATGGCGCCCTCGCGCGCACTGCCGGAAGATGAAGCCGTCACGTTCAACAGGCGGCTCATCACCGGTCTCTCATGCAAGCATCTTTTTCTTCCGCTGGGGCATCGCCGCGCCCCCTCATCTTCGATGGCGAAAACTGCGCGGCCAGTCACACCGATGCCGACAACGCGCCCGCCGTGCGTCTGTTGACCGATACGCTGCAGGAAGCGACGCGGCGCAACGCGTCGGATATTCACATCGAACCGGCGGAGCACGGCTGGCGCATGCGTTTGCGGATCGACGGCGTGCTACATGAAATGCCGCGGCCGCCCGCGCATCTGCGCGACGCGTTCGTGACGCGCGTGAAGGTGCTCGCGCGCATGGACATCGCCGAGCGGCGCGTGCCGCAGGACGGCCGGCTGCGCATTGCGACGTCGCCGGGCAAGCTCGAGGACTATCGCGTCAACTCGTTGCCAACGCTGTTCGGCGAAAAGCTCGTGCTGCGCCGGCTCGACGCGCTGCCCGCCGATCTTTCGCTCGACTCGCTCGGCCTCGATCCGCGGCAGCGCGAAGCCGTCGACGCCGCGATCCGCGCCCCGCACGGCCTCGTGCTCGTCACCGGCCCGACCGGCAGCGGCAAGACGCTGTCGCTGTACTGCTTTCTGAATCTGCTGAACGGCGAGGCGCGCAATCTCTGCTCGGTGGAAGACCCTGCGGAAATCCAGCTGGCCGGCATCAATCAGGTCAGCGTGCGCGAGAAAGCTGGGCTCACGTTCGCGGTCGCACTGCGCGCGTTTCTGCGGCAGGACCCGGACATCATCATGGTCGGCGAAATCCGCGATAACGAAACCGCCGACGTCGCCGTAAAGGCAGCGCAAACCGGTCACCTCGTGCTATCCACGCTGCATACGAACGACGCGCCCGCGGCAATCGCGCGGCTCATCGATATCGGTGTCGAACCATACAACCTCGCGGCCGCGCTGCGCATGGTGACGGCGCAACGGCTCGTGCGGCGGCTTTGCGTCGCGTGCCGCGCGCCTGCGCCGCATTCGGCGGCGGCGCTCAGGGCCGCGGGCTTTGGCGAGCATCAGCTTGACGGCTGGCAGCCCTATACGGCGACCGGCTGCGCGACTTGCCACGGCATCGGCTATCGGGGGCGCATCGGCATCCATCAGGTGATGCCGGTCTCCGACGCGATGCGCGAACTGATCGTCACCAGCGCGGGCGTTCACGAGCTGGCCAGGCTCGCGCAGATCGAACGGGTGGCGACGTTGCGCGACGCCGCGCTGGCGCGCGTGCGCGACGGCACGACCAGTCTCGCCGAAGCGCTCGCCGCTACCGAAGTCGCATGAGCACCGCCACGCTCCCACCGCCCGTCGCGGTCGACCTGCGCTTCAGATGGCGCGGCATCGACGCCGACGGCACTCGCCAAAGCGGCACGCTGATCGCGCCAAACGCCGGCGCCGCTCGCACGATGCTCAAACGCGAGAACCTGTTCATCGTCGAACTCTCGACGCAAGGACCGGCGCCGCGCGCGAAGGCCCGCGCGGCGGACGTCACGCTGTTCACGCGGCAGCTCGCAAGTCTGCTGCGTGCCGGTCTGCCGCTCGCGCCCGCCCTCGAACTGCTCGCGCAGGCGCCGGCGTCGGGCCGACGGCAAGGCATGCCGCGCATCGTCGGCACCGTCGCGCGCGACATCACCGCCGGCCTGCGTTTTTCGACGGCATTGCAGCGGCACCCGGCGCAGTTCAATGCGCTGTACTGCCAGCTCGTCGAGGTCGGCGAGGCCGCGGGCGCGCTGACCACCGTGCTCGCCCGTCTCGCCGAAGACCGCGAGCGGGCCGCCGCGCAGCGTGCCAAGGTGCGCGCGGCCCTGACCTATCCGGTCGCGATCCTGCTGCTGGCGATCGCGATTACCGCCGCGCTGCTGGTGTGGGTCGTGCCGACCTTCAAGCAGATCTTCGATGGCTTCGGCGCGAAGCTGCCCGCGCCGACGCAGTTCGTGCTGGCGTTGTCGGCCGGCGCGGCGCGCTGGAGCGTGCCGGTATTCGCGCTGATATTCGCGTTGACCTCAGCCCTGATGCTGCTTCTGCGGCGCTCGGAAGCGGCGCGCATCCGCTGCGCGCGTCTATCGCTGAAGCTACCGGTGGCCGGTCCGCTGCTGCTCACGCTGTGCGCGGCGCGCTGGAGCCGCGCGCTCGGCACGCTGCTGTCGGCCGGCACGCCGCTCGCCGATGCGTTCGACTCGCTGACGCATGCGACCGGCAATGCCTTCTTCGATCGCGCGACCGCGGACATCGCCGTGAGGCTGCGGCGCGGCGAACGGCTCGCCGCGGCGATGCACGCGGCGCACTGCTTTCCCGCCGATGTCGTGCAGCCGGTTGCGGTCGCCGAGGAATCCGGCGCGCTCGACACCATGCTGCTCGACGTCGCATCGCTTGCGGACCGTCAGGTCGACGAGAAAATCGGCACGCTGTCGAGCCTGTGCGAACCGCTCGTGATCGTCGTGCTCGGCACGCTCGTCGGCGGCCTCGTGATTGCGATGTATCTTCCCATTATTCAACTCGGCAACGTGGTGTAGCATCGCAGCCGAATCCATTTCAACTCCATGCAGGTTCCTCTTCCGCTCGTGCCAGAAACTTCTTCCAGCCTGCTCGCGGGCTTACTGCCGGGCCGCCTCGCAAGCGGTCTGGGCCTCGCGTTCGCCAGCCTGCCCGCCGGGGTGCGGATCGCGTTCGCGGTCGTGTTCGGTCTCGTGATCGGCAGCTTCCTGAACGTCGTCGTGCATCGGCTGCCGATCATGCTGGAGCGTGCGTGGCGCGCGGAAATCAGCGAAACCACCGACGAACCGCAGCCGGAAGACGGACTGCCGGCGCGCTACAACCTGTGCGTACCGCGCAGCGCATGCCCGCATTGCGGCCACGTTCTGAGCGCGTGGGAGAACCTGCCGGTGCTGAGCTACGTCCTGCTGCGCGGACGCTGCTCCGCTTGCGGCACGCACGTGAGTCTGCGCTATCCGCTGCTCGAAATTGCGAGCGCCGCGTTCGCGGCAGGCGCACTGGCCGTGTTCGGCCCGACGCTGATGGCGCTCGCCGCGTTCGGCCTGTGCGCCGCGCTGCTCGCAATGAGCGCGATCGACATCGACACCCATCTGCTACCCGATTCGCTGACGCTGCCGCTCCTGTGGGCCGGCCTCATCGTCAACTTCAACGGCCTGTTCACGAATCTGCACGATGCGGTGCTCGGCGCGATCTTCGGTTATCTGGCGCTGTGGGCCGTGCATTGGGTGTTCCGGCTCGTGCGCGGCGTCGAGGGCATGGGCTACGGCGATTTCAAGCTGCTCGCGGCACTCGGCGCCTGGCTCGGCTGGGCCGCGCTGCCGCAAATCGTGCTGATCGCGGCGGTGGCCGGCGCGGTGGTGGGCCTCGCGGCCACGTGGGGCGGCCGCATGCGCTTCGAGGAGCCGCTGCCGTTCGGGCCGTTTCTCGCCGCGGGCGGTGCGCTCACGCTGTTTGTCGGCACACCGCTCTATCTGGCTCTAGGAGGCTGAAGCATGTTCGTCGTGGGACTGACCGGCGGCATCGGCAGCGGCAAATCGACGGTGGCCAATCTGTTTGCCGCGCGCGGCGTGCCGCTCGTCGACACGGACCTGATCGCCCATCGCATCACCGCGCCGCGCGGCATCGCGATGCCGCACATCGCCGCGGAATTCGGCGACGAGTTCGTGGCCGCCGACGGCTCGCTCGATCGCGCGCGCATGCGCACACTCGTCTTCGGCGACGAGGGCGCGCGCAAGCGTCTCGAAGGCATCACGCATCCGCTGATTCGCGCGGAAACCGAGCGCGAGCAGCGTGAAGCACAGGGGCCTTACGTGATTGTCGTGGTGCCGTTGCTGGTGGAGTCCGGCAATTGGAAGAGCCGCGCGAATCGCGTGCTCACCGTCGATTGCAGCGTCGAGACCCAGATCGCGCGCGTGATGAGCCGCAACGGCTTCAGCCGCGACCAGGTGCTTGCGATCATCGCGCGCCAGGCTACGCGCGAAGCGCGCCTCGCGGCGGCCGACGACGTGATCGACAACGACAACGCGCCGCTCGAAGCCCTCGAGGCGCAAGTGGACGCGCTGCATCGCGCATATCTGTCGCTCGCGAACGGGTGACGGGGCTCGTGCGCACGGAGCGTCGGACAGCCGGTCCACACACCTCGACGCATAGACCGGTCCAGACCGAGGCCCGCCCCACGGACCTCCGCACGAAGTACGCACGAATCGCAAACCCAGCCTCGCGCGAGCCCTCGCCGACACATTGAACTTTGCGCGCACACGGGAGCCGAACCGCTCAGAACATCGTGAACTCACGAAAAAAGTTGCGAAAGCGCGCTGAAAAAGTGCGTGATTGCTTGGGTAGTCCCACGGCATTAGAATGTTTTGCATTCCTGTCACCGACCACGCCCGAGGCGAGCCCGCTTGATCCTTTACGAGTACCCCTTCAATGAGCGAATCCGGACGCTGTTGCGCCTCGAAGATCTGTTCGAGCGCTTCACGTTCTTTCTGACTCAGGAAGACGCCAGGGAACATCACGTCGCACTGACAACGTTGTTCGAAATTTCCGAAGTTGCGGGCCGCGCGGATCTGAAGTCGGATCTGATGAAAGAGCTTGAGCGGCAGCGGCAAACGCTCGCGCCGTTTCGCGGCAACCCCGGCATCGAGCAGAACGCTCTGGAGGCCGTGCTCGGCGAAATCGAACAAACCCTCGCGGGGCTCGCGCAGATGCAGGGCAAAACCGGCCAGCATCTTGCAGACAACGAATGGCTCGCAAGCATTCGCAGCCGCGCGATCATCCCCGGCGGCACCTGCAAATTCGATCTGCCGTCGTACTACGCGTGGCAACAACTACATCCCGACCAACGCCGTCAGGACATCGCCAAATGGGTGATGCCGCTGCTGCCGCTGCGCGACGCGGCCACGATCGTGCTGCGGCTCGCGCGCGAATCCGGCCAGGCATCGAAGGTCATGGCGATGCAAGGCAGCTATCAGCAGATGCTGTCGGGCCGCTCATATCAATTGATGCAGGTTCGCGTGGCACCTGAATTGCGTGTGATCCCCGAGGCAAGCGCCAACAAGTACATGCTGTGGGTGCGCTTCACGGTGCAGGACGGCGATCTGCGGCCGCGCGCGGTCGACGTCGACGTGCCGTTCCAGCTCACGCTCTGCAGTCTGTAGCCGCCTGTAGGCCGCCGCCGCATTCGACAGCCCAGTCAGGCTTTCAGGGAACGCGCCTTTGAAGCGGCGCGAAATAGCCCTATATTCGTTATCTGTTCCGTTTTACGATTGACTGTCCGACCGTATGCCTACCGTCGTCAAATGTCCTACTTGCGGTAAAGATGTCCGCTGGACCCCTGAGAGCCGCTTCCGTCCTTTCTGCTCCGAGCGCTGCAAACAGATCGATCTGGGCGCATGGGCCGCCGAGAAATACCGGATTGGCGGCAATGAACAGGAAGGGGCTTCGTCGGATGAAGAAGAAGCGCCTCGCGGCGATTACAACCCGCATTGAGCGGGGCTCGTTGCCTGGAAGGCCGCATCAGGGCCAAAACGAAAAAGGCCTCTGAGAGGCCTTGGCCACCAAGGCCATCCAACGAGGCCACGCGGGCCGACGCTGCAAATGCAGCGCCTGCTTTCACGTGTGCGCCGCTATCACTCCCCCGATCATTTCTTCTCGGCCGCGAGCCATTCCAGCACTGGAATCGTCGCCGGCAGCAGCGGCGAGACCTCGGCAGGCAGGCTCTGCCACACGAAAGCCTGGCCCTCACGGCCGTGCGGCTCGCCCGACCACTGCGTCACCTTGCAGAAAAAAAGCCGCACATACGCATGCGGGTAATCGTGTTCGAGCGTATGCCACAGATGACTCTCCTCGACCTCGATCCCGAGTTCCTCGTGCAGCTCACGCGCCAGCGCGGCCTCGACCGACTCACCCGGCTCCAGCTTGCCGCCCGGGAACTCCCAATAGCCTTCGTACGGCTTGCCCGCCGGACGCTGCGCGAGCAGATAGCGCCCGTCCGGCTGCACCAGCACGCCAACCGCCACCTCGGTGACCGGACGGCCGGCTTCGCTTTTGCCGGCATTTTTGCTCGCCTCGCTCATGCCGATGTCTTGCGGCCGGACCAGTCGCGCGCGAACTGCCACGCAACCCGTCCCGAGCGCGATCCGCGTTCGAGTGCCCACACCAGCGCATCGCCTCGCGCCGCCTCGACTTCGGCGTCGTTGCAACCGAAGTGGCGCAGCCAGTGCGCGATGATCGTCAGATAGTCATCCTGTTTGAACGGGTAGAAGCTGACCCACAGCCCGAAACGCTCGGACAGGGAAATCTTTTCCTCGACCAGCTCGCCCGGATGAATCTCGCCGTCCGACGTGTGCTTATACGTCTCGTTGTCGCTCATGTACTCGGGCATCAGATGGCGGCGGTTCGACGTTGCGTAGATGAGCACGTTGTCCGACTGGGCGGCGACCGAGCCGTCGAGCGCGACCTTCAGCGCCTTGTAGCCCGACTCGCCCTCTTCGAACGACAGGTCGTCGCAGAACACGATAAAGCGCTCCGGGCGTTTCGCGATCAGATCGACGATGTCGCCGAGATCGTGCAGATCGCCCTTGTCCACTTCGATCAGCCGCAAGCCGTCTTGCGCGTATGCGTTCAGGCACGCCTTGATCAGCGACGATTTGCCGGTGCCGCGCGCGCCCGTCAGCAGCACGTTGTTGGCCGGCTGCTTGCGCACGAACTGGCGCGTATTCTGTTCGATCAGCCCTTTCTGGCGATCGATGTTCTGCAGGTCGTCGAGTGTGATCGACGAAATCGCGGGCACCGGCTGCAGGTAGCCGCGACCCTGGCGCGTGCGCCAGCGAAAAGCGACCGCGGCCGACCAGTCGATTTCCGGCGCGACGGGCGGAAGCATCGCTTCCAGGCGGCCGAGCACGGCTTCGGCCCGGGTCAGAAACTGTTCGAGTTTGTCCATGGCGGTGAAATGGGCGGCCAAAGCCGCCAGATGCTTGCAATAGCCCGATCACGAACCCGGTTGCGACCATACCGCGCACCGGGTCGGCGAAGCGGATTTACGAGCGATAGTCGGCGTTGATACTCACGTAGTCGTGCGACAGATCGCAAGTCCAGATCGTGGCTTGCGCGTTGCCGCGGCCGAGTACGACGCGAATGCCGATCTCGCTCTTTTTCATGACGCGCTGACCGTCTTCTTCGCGGTAGGCCGGATTGCGGCCGCCGGCGGTGGCGACCAGCACGTCGTCCAGGTACAGATCGATCTTGCCGACGTCGAGATCGTCCACGCCAGCATAGCCGATGGCCGCGAGAATGCGGCCGAGGTTCGGATCCGATGCGTAAAAAGCCGTCTTCACGAGCGGCGAATGGCCGATCGCATACGCGATCTGGCGGCATTCGCCGACGCTCGAGCCGCCTTCGACGCGCACGGTCATGAATTTGGTCGCGCCTTCGCCGTCGCGCACGATCAGTTGCGCGAGGCTCTGGGCAACTTCCGTCACCGCGTCGCGCAGCGCCGCATAAGCGGGCGAGTCGGTGGACGTAATCGCCGGCAGGCTCGATTTGCCCGAGGCGATCAGGATGAACGAATCGTTGGTCGACGTATCGCCATCGATCGTGATGCAGTTGAACGAGCGGTCCGCGACGTGCTTGACCAGTTCGTCGAGCACCGGCTGCGCGACGGCCGCGTCGAATGCGAGGAAGCCGAGCATGGTCGCCATGTTCGGCTTGATCATGCCGGCGCCCTTGCTGATGCCTGTCAGCGTGACCGTGTGAGCGTCGATCGTGACCTGGCGCGACGCGGCCTTCGGCAGTGTGTCGGTGGTCATGATCGCCTGCGCGGCGTCGTACCAGTTCGCTTCCTTGCGGTTGGCGAGCGCGGCCGGCAAGCCGGCCTTCAGACGATCGACCGGCAGCGGCTCGAGAATCACGCCCGTCGAGAACGGCAGCACCTGCTCGGGCGCGATGTCGGCGAGACGGGCGAGCTCCGCGCAGGTTTCGCGCGCATGCGCGAGGCCCGGCTCGCCGGTGCCCGCGTTCGCGTTGCCGGTGTTGATCACCAGCGCGCGAATCGGCTTGCCGCCCGCGCGCACCCGCCGCAGGTTCTCGCGGCAGACCGTAACGGGCGCCGCGCAAAAACGGTTCTGCGTAAACACGCCGCCCACCGTCGCGCCTTCGTCGACGGAAATGACGAGCACGTCCTTGCGGTTCGGCTTGCGGATATTCGCCTCCGCCCAGCCGAGCTTGACGCCGGCGACGGGATGGAGTTGAGCGGGATCGATCGAGGGAAAGTTGACAGCCATGGTCGCGACCTGTCGAAGAAAATGCCGGCGGATGCCGGCATCGGGAAAACGGAACCGATGACCCGGGGGTGTTGCCGGGTCATCCGCGAAATCAACGGCCAGGCGGCACGCAAAACAATGCGGCGCGCCCCGGAGCGCGCCGCATCGGCATTACGCGATCTTGCCGTGGCACTGCTTGTACTTCTTGCCGCTGCCGCACGGGCACGGGTCGTTACGGCCGACCTTCGGCACGTTATCGGTATTCACGTGCACCGCTTGCGGCACCGCGCCGTGGCCGTGGCTCATCGCGTCGCCGATCATCGCGGCGGTGGCCGCTTCGGCTGCGACGGGCGCCGCGGCGCCGGCTTCCGCGAACTCGGCATGGCGGAACTCGACGTTCTCGAGATGACCACCCTGTTCTTCCATTTGCTCCGCGGCTGCTTCGAGCTGCTCCGGTGACTGGATCTGCACGTTCATCACGATGCGCGTGACTTCGAGCTTCACCGCGTCGAGCATCGCGGCGAACAATTCGAACGCCTCGCGCTTGTATTCCTGCTTCGGGTTCTTCTGTGCATAGCCGCGCAGATGGATGCCCTGACGCAGATGATCGAGCGCGGCCAGATGTTCGCGCCATGCGCGGTCGAGCGTCTGCAGCATGATCGAGCGTTCGAACGCGCTGAACGATTCGCGGCCAACCAGTTGAACCTTCGCCTCGTACGCTTCGTCCGCGGCGGCCTCGACCGCTTCGAGAATCTCTTCGGCGTTGATCGAGTTCGACTCGTTGATCATTTCCTGGATCGCGAGGTCGAGCTGCCACTCGTTGCGCAGCACTTCCTCGAGCTCGGGCACGTCCCACTGCTCCTCGATGCTGCCCGCCGGCACGAACTGATGCACGATGTCGGAGATCACACCATGACGCATCGCGGTGATGGTCTCGGTGATGTCGTTCGCTTCGAGCAATTCGTTGCGCTGCTGATAGATCACCTTGCGCTGATCGTTCGACACATCGTCGTATTCGAGCAATTGCTTACGAATATCGAAGTTGCGCGCCTCGACTTTGCGTTGCGCCGATTCGATCGAGCGCGACACGATGCCCGCTTCGATCGCCTCGCCTTCCGGCATCTTCAGGCGGTCCATGATCGCGCGCACGCGGTCACCCGCGAAAATGCGAAGCAGCGGATCTTCCAGCGACAGATAGAAGCGCGACGAACCCGGATCACCCTGACGGCCGGCACGGCCGCGCAACTGGTTGTCGATCCGGCGCGACTCGTGACGCTCGGTGCCGATGATATGCAGACCGCCCGCGGCCTTCACCTGGTCGTGCAGCGCCTGCCATTCGTCATGCAGCTTCTGGATGCGGCGCTGTTTTTCGTCGTCGGCCAGCAGTTCGTCCTGCTCGATGAACGACGCCTGCTTTTCCGCGTTGCCGCCCAGCACGATGTCGGTGCCGCGGCCGGCCATGTTGGTCGCGATCGTG
>NZ_JASGFN010000044.1:0-30406 GCF_047605525.1 Paraburkholderia sp.
CGTCGGGCATCTTCAGGCGATCCATGATGGCCTTGACGCGGTCGCCCGCGAAGATGCGCATGAGCTGGTCGTCCAGGCTCAGGTAGAAGCGCGAGGAGCCCGGGTCGCCCTGGCGGCCCGAACGGCCGCGCAGCTGGTTGTCGATGCGGCGCGATTCGTGGCGCTCGGTCGCGATGATGCGCAGGCCGCCCAGGGCCTTGACCTGCTCGTGGTCCTGCTCCCACTGCGCGCGGACCTTGGCCTCCTCGGTTTGCAGCGCGCTGGCGTCCTTGCCCGGATTGGCGGCGTGCAGGGCCTCGATGGCCTTCTCCAGGTTGCCGCCCAGCACGATGTCGGTGCCGCGGCCGGCCATGTTGGTCGCGATCGTGATGCGCTGCGGACGTCCCGCTTCGGCGACGATCGCCGCTTCGCGCGCGTGCTGCTTCGCGTTCAGCACTTCGTGCGGCAAGCCGGCCTGCTTCAGCAGATGCGACAGCAGCTCGGAGTTCTCGATCGACGTGGTACCGACCAGCACCGGCTGACCGCGCTCGAAGCATTCGCGGATGTCGCGGATCACCGCGTCGTAGCGTTCCTTCGCGGTCTTGTAGATCTGATCCTGCCTGTCGATCCGCTTGGGCGGCCGGTTGGTCGGGATCACGACCGTTTCGAGACCATAGATCTCGTTGAATTCGTACGCTTCGGTGTCGGCCGTGCCGGTCATGCCGGCCAGCTTCGCGTACATGCGGAAGTAGTTCTGGAACGTGATCGACGCGAGCGTCTGGTTCTCGCTCTGGATCTTCACGTGTTCCTTCGCCTCGACCGCCTGGTGCAGACCGTCCGACCAGCGGCGCCCGGCCATCAGACGGCCGGTGAATTCGTCGACGATGATTACTTCGCCGTTCTGCACGACGTAGTGCTGATCCTTGAAGAACAGCGTGTGCGCGCGCAGTGCCGCGTATACATGGTGCATCAGCGTGATGTTCTGCGGCGCGTAGAGGCTTTCGCCCTCACCGATCAGGCCCCACTCGGAGAGCAGACGCTCGGCCTTTTCGTGACCCGATTCGGTCAGGAACACCTGGCGGCCTTTCTCGTCCAGCGTGTAGTCGCCCGGCTTCTCGACGCCCGTGCCGTCCGCCTTCTCCTCGCCGATCTGGCGCTCGAGCAGCGGCGGCAGCGCGTTCATGCGCACATAGAGTTCGGTGTGATCTTCGGCCTGGCCCGAGATGATGAGCGGCGTGCGCGCTTCGTCGATCAGGATCGAGTCGACCTCGTCGACGACCGCGAAATTCAGGCCGCGCTGCACGCGCGCGTCGGTCTCGTAGACCATGTTGTCGCGCAGGTAATCGAAGCCGAATTCGTTGTTGGTGCCGTACGTGATGTCCGCGGCATAGGCTTGCTGCTTCGCCGTATGCTCCATCTGCGACAGGTTGATACCGACCGACAGACCGAGGAAGTTGTACAGGCGCGCCATCCATTCGGCGTCGCGCTGGGCGAGGTAGTCGTTGACCGTGACCACGTGCACGCCGCGGCCCGACAGCGCGTTCAGATACACCGGCAGTGTGGCGACGAGCGTCTTGCCTTCGCCGGTGCGCATTTCGCCGATCTTGCCGTAGTGCAGCGCCATGCCGCCGATCAGTTGCACATCGAAGTGGCGCATCTTCAGCACCCGCTTGCTGGCCTCGCGGCAGACCGCAAACGCTTCAGGCAGGATCTTGTCGAGCGATTCGCCGCTCGCGACGCGCTGGCGGAATTCACCCGTTTTGGCGTGCAACTGCTCATCCGTCAATTGCTCGATCTGCGGTTCGAGCGCATTGATCGCCGCGACGGTCTTTTGATATTGCTTGACTAGCCGCTGATTACGGCTGCCAAAAATCTTCTGTAGAAAACCGGTGGTCATCGGATCGGTGTCTGCGTCGCGGCTTCGGCTGGCTCGCGGCGTGCGCTTTGCGCACACCAGCGTCTGGGTCGGAAAGTCCTCGGCGGCTTAGTCCAAGAGTGAATTCGAATCGGGCATTTTAGCACGCACCTCCGGCTGCGCTGATGTCGGCGACGTGACGGCGGAGGGCCCTTCCAGGCCCATCCACACTTGCCCGGCGCCCTCCGGCGACGCGCTTCGGGGCCAGCTTCGCGGGCTGCCCGCGCGGTACAATCGCGGCGTGAGCGCGCATGGGGCGCGCGCACGTCGCCACTCCCAAACATGAGCCGTTCTCCGTCCTTTTCAAGGCAGCCGAAGCAGTTCGACCTGCGCCGACCGCAGCCCGTCGCCGAAGTGCTCGGCCGCACCGATGCATTCGCGGCGCTGCGCGCGGGTGTCGAGCAGATCGCCGCGCTCGAGAAGGATCTGCGCGAGCTGCTGCCCGATTATCTGGCGACGAGCGTTGAGCCCGGCTTCATCAAGGAAGGGGTACTGGCCCTCTTTGCCGCGCACAACGCGCTCGCGGCGCGGCTGCGGCATCTCGAGCCGCGGCTGCTGTCGGATTTGCAGCAGCGCGGCTGGCCCGTGCATGCGCTGAAGATTCGCGTACGGCCGCAGCTGGCCAAGGCCCCGCCGCCCGTCAAGCAGGCACGCATGACGCCAGCCGGCGCCACCGCGCTGCAGCAGTTGAGCGAATCGCTTGCGCCGTCGCCGCTGCAGGAAGCGCTCGCGCGCATGGCGGCCCGGCATCGGCGCACTCGCTGAACGAAAAAAACGGCCCGAATGGGCCGTTTTTCATATGCCTACCCGCGAGGCAGACGTCATGCGAACGCCGTCTGCGTTTCGTACGCGAAGCCGCGCGGCGCCTTCTTCGTATCGTCGAAGGTGACGATTTCGTACGAGTCTTCCTGCTTGAGCAGCTCGCGCAGCAGCGCGTTGTTCAGGCCGTGGCCCGACTTATAGGCGGTGTACGAAGCCAGCAGCGGATGGCCGACCACATACAGGTCGCCGATCGCGTCGAGCATCTTGTGCTTGACGAACTCGTCGTCGTAACGCAGGCCGTCGTTGTTCAGGATGCGGTACTCGTCGAGCACGATCGCGTTGTCCATGCTGCCGCCGCGAGCAAGGCCCAGCTCACGCATCATTTCCACTTCATGCGCGAAGCCGAACGTGCGGGCGCGGGCGATTTCGCGCACATACGACGTGTTGGCGAAATCCACTTCGAGCGCCTGGCCGGTTTTATCCACGGCCGGATGACGGAAATCGATCGTGAATTTGAGCTTGAAGCCGAAGTACGGATCGAGACGCGCGAACTTGTCGCCGTCGCGGATTTCGACCGGCTTCGTGACCTTGATGAATTTCTTCGCCGCGTTCTGCTCCTCGATACCCGCCGACTGGATCAGGAACACGAACGAACCCGCGCTGCCGTCCATGATCGGGATTTCCTCGGCAGTGACGTCGACATACAGATTGTCGATGCCGAGACCGGCGCAGGCGGACATCAGATGCTCGACCGTCGACACGCGCGCGCCGTCTTTCTGCAACACGGAAGCCAGACGCGTATCGCCAATCGCCATCGCCGACGCAGGAATGTCCACCGGCGTGGGCAAATCCACGCGCGAAAACACGATGCCAGTGTCCGGCGCCGCCGGACGGAGCGTCAGGTCGACTTTGCGGCCGGAGTGCAGGCCGATGCCGACAGTCTTGACGATCGATTTGATGGTGCGCTGCTTCAACATGGTGATCTTCTGTTCGATTGAAAATCCCAATCGGGACTTTTTATTTCATAGCGCGAATTATACTCCAATCCCCTGACAAACGTCTTTTCAGGGAACGTATCAATCTGTTTCGCTGCGTTACCCTCGCGCGTCGCGAGGGAAAGCGTGACGGGCCGATGCTCCGGAACGGAGGCGTTTCCGGTCATCGGCCCGCGTAACGGCCTGTCACAAAAGCGTCTTATTCACCGTTGCCGTAGCACCACGCGACATCAGCGCGAGGCTTGCGGCGAAGGCGAGACGCCGGCGACTAGCTCAACGTCGCGAGAATACTCGCGGCATCGCTGACTTCGAATTTGCCGGCGGCCTCGACGTTCAGCGTCTTGACCACGCCGTCGTCGACCACCATCGCGTAGCGCAGGGAACGGATTCCCATGCCGCGCGCCGACAGATCCTGCTCCAGACCGAGCGCCCGTGTGAAAGCCGCACTGCCGTCCGCCATCATGCGCACCTTGCCCGAGGTGTGCTGATCGCGTCCCCACGCGCCCATCACGAACGCGTCGTTGACGGACACGCACCAGATCTCGTCGATACCGGCAGCGCGCAACTGCCCGGCATGCTCGACATAACCCGGTACGTGCTTGGCCGAACAGGTCGGCGTGAACGCGCCGGGCAATCCGAAGATCACCACGCGCTTGCCCGCCGTCTGCTCGCGCACGTCGAAACTGTTCGGTCCGATCGTGCAGCCCGCCCGCTGGTCTTCGACAAACTCGAAGAGCGTCGCGTCGGGCAGCTTGTCACCTGCCTTGATCATGCTCAGTCCTTTGCATCGATGCGAAGCACGCTCGCACGTCCTCGTGTCGCTGTGAAATCCGGCCGGGCGGCACTCTGCCAGGCCACATCCGGCTGGGCCATCGCTGGCTTTGCCGTGCGGCGGCAGCCACCCCGTCTGCTTCGCGAATCCGCAGAGGGCAGTTGCCCCTGCCGCGAATCAGACGATACGCGACTTCGTCGCCGTTCACACGCCACGCTCGTGCATTCGTCCGCCAGCGCTGCGACCCAACGGCAGCGCGGCAACGAAAGCCTGCCCGCGCCGCTCAGTCCGCCTGCTTGCGCAGGAACGCCGGAATGTCGTACGTATCGACGCCCTTTTCCTGCAGCGCCTGCACGTGCGATGCCGCCGTGTCGCGCGACGTGCGCCACACCGCCGGCGTATCCAGCGCGCCGTAATCCGCCGCGCCGGCGTGGCCCGCCGCCGATGCGTACGCCGCATGCTGCATCGCGCCGATCGGCTGGTTGTCGGTGCCGGTGCGCAGCAGCGTCATCGGTGCCGACTGCTGCTTCTTCGCCGCGCGGCCGAGACCCGTCGCCACGACCGTCACGCGCAGCGCGTCGCCCATCGCGTCGTCGTACACCGCGCCGAAGATCACGGTGGCATCTTCCGCGGCATAGCTCTTGATCGTGTTCATCACTTCGCGCGTTTCCGACAGACGCAGCGAACGGCTCGACGTGATGTTGACCAGCACGCCGCGCGCGCCCGACAGATCGACGCCTTCCAGCAGCGGGCTCGCGACGGCCTGTTCGGCCGCGAGACGCGCGCGATCGACGCCGGCAACCGTCGCCGTGCCCATCATCGCCTTGCCCTGCTCGCCCATCACGGTCTTCACGTCCTCGAAGTCGACGTTCACCAGACCGTCGACGTTGATGATTTCCGCAATGCCCGCGACCGCGTTGTTCAGAACGTCGTCAGCGCACTGGAAGCACTTGTCCATCTCGGCGTCGTCGCCCATCACCTCGAACAGCTTGTCGTTCAGCACGACGATCAGCGAGTCGACGTGATCCTCCAGTTGCTGCGAACCGGCTTCCGCGACGCGCATACGCTTGCCGCCTTCGAACTCGAACGGCTTGCTGACCACGCCGACGGTCAGAATGCCCATTTCCTTCGCGATCTGCGCGACGACCGGTGCCGCGCCCGTACCGGTGCCGCCACCCATGCCGGCGGTGATGAACACCATGTGCGCGCCACGCAGTGCGTCGGCGATGCGCTCGCGTGCTTCTTCTGCGGCCGCGCGGCCCATTTCCGGCTTCGCACCCGCGCCCAGCCCCGTGTTGCCGAGCTGGATCACCGCGGTCGCGCGCGAACGCGACAGCGCCTGCGCGTCCGTGTTCATCACGATGAAGTCGACGCCCTGCACGCCTTTGTTGATCATATGCTGAACGGCATTGCCGCCAGCGCCACCTACTCCGACCACCTTGATGATGGTGCCGTTCGTTTCGGTTTCCAGCATCTGGAATTCCATGTTGCCTCCGTCAAGATAAAAAGTTACCGCCACTCGGCGTTATCCGGCAGGAGATCGGGCAACCTCCTGTCGCGCACCGGCCGCCGGCACCAGCGCGAATTACTCGAAACCTGTCATCAGAAGTTGCCGAGGAACCAGTCCTTCATGCGCGAGAACACCTGTCCCATCGACCCCGACTGCACCGCAACCTTGCGCCCGCGCATGCGCTGCGAGCGACCTTCGACGAGCAGGCCCATCGCCGTCGAATAGCGCGGATTGCGCACGACGTCGGCGAGACCGCCCGCGTATTCCGGTACGCCGATGCGCACCGGCTTCAGGAAAATGTCTTCGCCGAGCTCGACCATGCCGATCATCATCGACGCGCCGCCCGTCAGCACGACGCCCGAACTCAACAACTCCTCGTAACCCGACTCGCGCACCACCTGCTGCACGAGCGAAAAGAGTTCCTCGACGCGCGGCTCGATCACCGCCGCCAGCGCCTGGCGCGACAGCGTGCGCGGACCGCGCTCGCCGAGCCCCGGCACTTCGATCATTTCGTCCGGATCGGCGAGCGCCTGCTTCGCGATGCCGTAATCGACCTTGATGTCTTCGGCGTCCGGCGTCGGCGTGCGCAGCGCCATCGCGATGTCGCTCGTGATCTGGTCGCCGGCGATCGGAATCACCGCCGTGTGGCGGATCGCGCCTTCGCTGAAGATCGCGATGTCCGTCGTGCCGCCGCCGATGTCGACCAGCACCACGCCCAGCTCCTTCTCGTCTTCCGTCAGCACCGCGAGCGACGACGCGAGCGGCTGCAGGATCAGATCGTTCACTTCGAGCCCGCAGCGGCGCACGCACTTGACGATGTTCTGCGCCGCGCTGACCGCGCCGGTGACGATATGCACCTTCACTTCGAGGCGGATGCCGCTCATGCCGATCGGCTCGCGCACGTCTTCCTGGCCGTCGATGATGAATTCCTGCGTGAGGATATGCAGCACCTGCTGATCGGTCGGGATGTTGATCGCCTTGGCCGTTTCGATCACGCGCGCGACGTCCGCCTGCGTGACCTCCTTCTCCTTGATCGCCACCATGCCGCTCGAATTGAAGCTGCGGATATGGCTGCCGGCGATCCCGGTGAACACGTTCGTGATCTTGCAGTCGGCCATCAGCTCGGCTTCCTCGAGCGCGCGCTGAATCGACTGCACGGTGGCTTCGATGTTCACCACCACGCCTTTCTTGAGCCCCTTCGACTCGCTCTGGCCGAGACCGATCACCTCGTAGTGACCCTCGCCCTTCAACTCGGCGACGATGGCCACCACCTTCGACGTCCCGATGTCGAGGGCAACCAGCAGATCCTTATAGTCTTTACTCATAGCGTGCTCAGTGCGTGTGATGTCCGTTTACTTCTTGCCCTTGTCGGGTTCGCTGATGAAGCGCATGCCAGCGGCACGAATCGCGAAACCGTTCGGATAGCGCAAGTCCGCATACTCGATATCCTTTCCCCAACGTTGCGTCACCGCGCTCCATGCCGCGGTCAGGCGCTTGCTGCGATCGGCGAGCGTGTCCTGATTGCGTTCGCGCCCCAGCTCCACCTGCGTGCCGTTCGACAGCTTCACCGTCCATGCATAGCGCGGCGACAGCGTCACTTCCTCCGGGGTCGCGCCCAACGGCGCGAACCACTTCTGGAAGTCGTGATAACGCGCGACGACTTCCTTCGCCGTACCGTCCGGACCGTCGAACGCGGGCAGATCTTCGTCGAGCTCGCCCTGGTTCGCGGTGAACAGTTCGCCGTCGACGCTCACCAGTTGATCGCTGCCCCACGTCCCCAGCGGTTTGTACTCCTCGAGCGTGACAGCCAGCGCATTCGGCCAGACCCGCCGCACGCTCGCGTGACGCACCCACGGCATCTGCTCGAACGCCTGCCGCGCGACGTCGAGATCGACCGTGAAGAAGTTGCCCTTCAGGCGTCCGACGACGCTCGCGCGCACCGTCGGCGAATTGATGTGCTCGGTGTCGCCGTCGATCTGGATTTCGCGCAGCGCGAAACTCGGGCGCTGGATCAGCCAGTAACCGCCCGCCGCCAGCAGCACGAGCACCAGCAACGCATGCAGCGCGTTGGTGGCGAGATTGAGCTGGCGAACGTTGTTCCACATGGTGTTGCTTTCGGGTTGTCCCGGTTAGTCCTGCAGCGTCAGCGCCAACACGCTGACAACGAGTTCCTGATAGCTGATGCCGACCGCGCGTGCCGCCTTCGGCGGCAGCGAGTGATCGGTCATGCCAGGCGCCGTGTTCACTTCGAGGAAGTACGGATTGCCCTCCGAGTCCAGCATGAAATCGGCGCGGCCCCAGTCGGTGCAGCCGAGCACGTCGAACGCGCGGCGCGCGAGCGTCTTCAGGCGCGCTTCCTCCTGCTCGCCGAGACCGCACGGAATCAGATACTGCGTGTCGTTTGCGATGTACTTCGCGTGATAGTCGTAGAACTCGCCGGCCGGCACGATGCGGATCACCGGCAGGTCCAGATCGCCGGCGATGCACGCGGTGTACTCGCCGCCGCCTTCGATGCTCTTCTCGACCACGACGATACGGTCGTACTTCACCGCCTCGATCAGCGCCGCCGGCAAGGCGTCCGCGCTCTTCACCTTGATCACCGCGACGCTCGAGCCTTCGCTCGCCGGCTTCACGAACAGCGGCAGACCGAGCTTCGCGACGATCTCCTTCGCGCGCGCTTCGTAGTCGTCGCCGCGCAGCACCGTTTCGAACGGCGGCGTCGGAATGCCGAGCTGCTGCCACACCAGCTTGGTGCGGAACTTGTCCAGACCGAGCGCCGAGCCGAGCACGCCGCTGCCGGTGTAGCGGATGCCGTAGAAATCGAGCGCGCCCTGGATCTGGCCGTTTTCGCCGTAGCCGCCATGCAGCGCGTTGAACGCGCGCACGAAGCCTTCTTCCTTCAACGCCGACAGCGGACGCTCGGCCGGATCGAACGGATGCGCGTCAATGCCCGCGTCGCGCAGACCTTGCAGCACCAGCCGCCCGGAATTGAGTGACACCTCGCGCTCGGCGGAATTGCCGCCGAGCAGTACCGCCACCTTGCCGAATTGTTTCGGATCGATACTGCTCATCTCACACCTTCATTTCCTGAGCGAGGCGACCCGGCACACCGCCGATCGAACCCGCGCCCATCGTAATCACCACATCGCCGTCGCGCACCACTGCCGAGAGCGCGTCCGGCACTTCATCCACCGTATCGACGAAGACCGGCTCGACCTTGCCCGCCACCCGCAGCGCGCGCGCCAACGCGCGGCCGTCCGCGGCGACGATCGGCGCCTCGCCGGCCGAATAGACCTCGGTCAGCACGAGCGCGTCGACGGTCGACAGCACCTTCACGAAGTCCTCGAAGCAATCGCGCGTGCGCGTGAAGCGGTGCGGCTGGAACGCGAGCACCAGACGCCGGCCCGGAAACGCGCCGCGCGCCGCCGCCACCGTCGCGGCCATCTCGACCGGGTGATGACCGTAGTCGTCCACCAGCGTGTAGGCGCCCGCGGCACGGCCGTCAGCGACGACCGGTACTTCGCCGTAGCGCTGGAAGCGTCGGCCGACGCCGTTGAAATCCGCGAGCGCTCGCTGGATATCGGCATCTTTCACTTCAAGTTCAGTCGCAATTGCAATCGCGGCGAGCGCGTTCTGCACGTTGTGCTCGCCCGGCAGGTTCAGCACGATGTCGAGCGGCGCCGCGTCTTCGCGCATCGCGGTGAAATGCATGCGGCCCTCGCGCGCCTCGACGTTGACCGCGCGCACCTGCGCGTCGGCCGCGAAGCCGTAGCGGATGATCGGCTTCGACACGAACGGCAGGATCTCCTTCACGTTCGGATCGTCGACGCACAGCACCGCGATGCCATAGAACGGCAGACGGTGCGTGAATTCGATGAACGCCTGCTTCAGGCGCGCGAAGTCGTGGCCGTAGGTGTCCATGTGATCGGCGTCGATGTTCGTAATGACCTCGATCACCGGGAACAGGTTCAGGAACGACGCGTCCGATTCGTCCGCCTCGGCGACGATGAAGTCGCCGGTGCCCAGACGCGCGTTCGCGCCCGCGCTGATCAGCCGTCCGCCGATCACGAAGGTCGGATCGAGCCCACCCGCGGCGAGCACGCTCGCGACCAGCGACGTGGTCGTGGTCTTGCCGTGCGTGCCGGCAATCGCGATGCCCTGCTTCAGGCGCATCAGTTCCGCGAGCATCACCGCGCGCGGCACGATCGGAATCCGGCGATGGCGCGCGGCGAGTACTTCCGGGTTGTCGCTGCGCACCGCGGTCGACACGACCACCGCGTTCGCGCCTTCGATGTTCTCCGCCGCATGGCCGATCGAGATGCGCGCGCCGAGCGCGGCGAGGCGCTCGGTGACCGCGTTGCCCGACAGGTCCGAGCCGCTCACCTGATAGCCGAGGTTGAGCAGCACCTCGGCGATGCCGCTCATGCCGACACCGCCGATGCCGACAAAGTGAATATGTTTGACGATGTGTTTCATTGCGTTCCTTCTGGGCTCGCGCCCGCCGTCGAACCCGCCACGGTCGCGCAGATCTGCGCGACCTGCTCCGTGGCATCCGGTTTCGCGAGCGAGCGCGAACGCTCCGCCATTTCCGCGAGACTTTCCCGCGTCTGGCTGCGCAACCAGTCGGCGAGTTTTTCCGCCGACAGGTCGCGTTGTTGCACGACCAGCGCCGCGCCGTTGTCGGCGAGGAACGCTGCGTTAGTGGTCTGGTGATCGTCGACCGCGTACGGAAACGGCACGAACAGCGCCGCGACGCCGACCGCCGAAATCTCCGACACCGTCATCGCGCCCGAGCGGCAGATCACCAGATCGGCCTTTTCGTACGCACTCGTCATGTCGTCGATGAACGGCACGAGCGTGACATCGGCACCGGCCTGCAAACCCGCTGCCGCGTAGTTCTCGCGCAGCGCGTCGATATGCTTCGCGCCCGCCTGATGCACGATGCGCGGTCTTTCATTGGGCGCGAGCAACGCGACCGCGCGCGGCACCACTTCGTTCAACGCCGCGGCGCCGAGACTGCCACCCACCACCAGCATGTTCAGCGGACCGCTGCGTTGCGCGTAGCGTGCTTTGGGTGCATTCGCGCGCGCAAGTTCCTCACGAATCGGATTACCGGTCCATTCGCCGTGCGGCAGCGCATTCGGAAACGCAACCAGCACGCGCTTCGCGAGTTTCGCGAGCACCTTGTTCGCGAGACCCGCGATCGAATTCTGTTCGTGCAGCACCAGCGGCCGGCCGCTCAGCGCGGTCATCAGACCCGCCGGAAACGTGATGTAGCCGCCCATGCCGAGCACGACGTCGGGCTTCACGCGACGCAGCACGCTCAGGCTCTGCGTGCAGGCGCGCAGAAGATTCACCGGCAGCATCAGCTTGGTTTTCAGGCCCTTGCCGCGCACGCCGCCGAAGCGCACGTATTCCATCGGAATGCCATGCTTCGGCACGAGCGTCGCTTCCATGCCCGCCGGATTGCCGAGCCATACGACCTTCCAGCCCCACGCCTGCATCAGATGCGCGACCGCGAGCCCCGGGAACACGTGTCCTCCGGTGCCGCCGGCCATCACCATCAGCGTGCGTTGCTGCGCGAGGGTCATACTTTCCCTCCGCGCATCAACACCCGGTTCTCATAGTCCACCCGCATCAACACGGCGATCGCCACGCAGTTCAGCAAAATGCCCGAGCCGCCATAGCTGACGAGCGGCAGCGTCAGACCCTTGGTCGGCAGCAGACCGAGGTTCACGCCCATGTTGATGAAGGTCTGCGCGCCGAACCAGATGCCCACGCCCTTCGCGACGAGCCCCGCGAACGTGCGATCGAGCGCGAGCGCCTGACGGCCGATCTCGAACGAGCGGCGCACGATCCAGTAAAACATCAGGATCACGACCAGCACGCCGACGAAACCCAGCTCCTCGCCGATCACCGCGAGAATGAAGTCGGTATGCGCTTCCGGCAGATAGTTGAGCTTCTCGACGCTGCCGCCGAGCCCGACGCCAAACCACTCGCCACGCCCGAATGCGATCAGCGAGTGCGTGAGCTGATAAGCCTTGCCCTGCGCGTAGCGGTCGTCCCACGGATCGAGGTACGCGAAGATCCGCTCGCGACGCCACGGCGACGCCCACACCAGCAACGTGAAGGTGCCCACCGCGGTCGCGACGAGGCCGCCGAACAGCTTGCCGTTCACGCCGCCGAGGAACAGCACGCCCATCGCGATCGCCGCGATCACCATGAACGCGCCCATGTCCGGTTCGAGCAGCAGCAGCATGCCGACGAGGCCGACCGCGACCGCCATCGGCAGAAAGCCTTTCGCGAAGCTGTGCATGTATTCCTGCTTGCGCACCGTGTAGTTCGCCGCGTAGATCGTGACCGCGAGCTTCATGATTTCCGACGGCTGCATGTTCGTGATGCCGAGCGGAATCCAGCGACGCGCGCCGTTCACGCCCTTGCCGACGTGCGGAATCAGCACGATCACGAGCGCGACGAGCGAAATCAGGAAGAGTTTCGGCGCGTATTTGTCCCACGTCGAAATCGGAATGCGGAACGACACGACGCCGATCACTGCGCCCATCACGACGAAGATGATCTGCCGCACGAGAAACGCGTAGTCGCGATAGGACGCGTACTTCGGCGAATCGGGCATCGCGATCGACGCCGAGTACACCATCACGATGCCGAGCCCGAGTAGCGCGACGACGACCCACAGCAGCGAGTGGTCGTAGTCGAGCATGCGCGAGCGCAGCGGCCGCACGCCATTGACCGCGCTCGCGAGGCCGCTGCCGCCCGTGCGGGTAGACGCGCGCGCCGCCGTGCCGCCGCTGCCGGCTGCTTCGCGCGAGCCGAAACGTTCCGACCAGCTCATATCATCGTCCCCCGTTCGGCCGCGATGTCTTCCACCGTGCTGCGAAAGACCGCGGCACGGTGTGCATAACCCTTGAACATGTCGAAGCTCGCGCACGCGGGCGACAACAGCACCGCATCGCCCGGCTGCGCGAGCGCGGTGGCCGCGCGCGTCGCTTCCTCGAGCGTCGCGTGATCGGTCATCGCGATGCCGCTCTCCGCGAGCGCCGCGCGAATCCGCGGCGCGTCGCGACCGATCAGCATCACCGCGCGGCACCAGCGCATCACCGGCGCGGCGAGCGGCTCGAAATCCTGACCCTTGCCGTCGCCACCGACGATCAGCACGATGCGCTGCGCGAGACCGTCGAGCGCGGCGACCGTTGCGCCGACGTTGGTGCCCTTGCTGTCGTCCACGTAGTCGATGCCGTCGATCGACGCGATCAGCTCCACGCGATGCGGCTCGCCGCGATACTCGCGCAGGCCGTGCAGCAACGGCGCGCCGGGCAGACCGATCGCGCGCGCGAGCGCGTAGGCGGCGAGCGCGTTGGCGGCGTTGTGCAGACCGCGAATCCGCAGCGCGTCGGCGGGCATCAGGCGCTTCAACGCGATGTCCGGCGACGCCGTGGCTTCGTTCTTGCGGCGGCGCTTCGGCGCAGGTTCGTCGCTCGCGTCGCGATCGTGTGCTTCGACCAGCCACACCATGCCGTTGTCGCGCAGCAGGCCGTAGTCGCCGTCGTTCTTCGGCTCGGTTACGCCGAACGTGACGACCTCGGCGTCACCGCTCGCGGCCGCCAGCGCCATCACGCGCGCGTCGTCGCGATTCAGCACGCGTACGGTCTGTGTACCGAAGATGCGGCCCTTCGCGGCCGCATAGGCATCGAGGCCGCCGTGCCAGTCCAGATGATCCTGCGTGATGTTCAGCACGGCCGCCGCATCGGGTGCAAACGTGTGCGAGGTCTCCAACTGGAAGCTCGACAGTTCGAGCACCCACACGTCGGGCAACGCGGTGTTGTCGATTGCTTCGCTCAGCCGGTCGAGCAGCGACGGGCTGATGTTGCCCGCCACCGCGACCTTCCTGCCCGCTCGTTCGCACAACAGCCCCGTCAGACTCGTCGTCGTGGTCTTGCCGTTGGTGCCGGTGATCGCGACCACCTTCGGCGCGTAACCGGACTCCCCGAGCGTGCGCAACGCCTGCGAGAACAGTTCGAGCTCGCCCCACACGGCAATGCCCTGCTCACGCGCGGCCGAAATCAGCGGCAGCAGATCGGCGGCAAGCGGCGACAGTCCCGGACTGATCGCGACCAGCTCGACGCCTTCGAGCAGCACCGGCGAAAACGGGCCGCCGACGAAATCGGCATCGACGCCGTGCGCTTCGAGCGCGGACAGGTTCGGCGGCACCTCGCGCGTATCGGCCACCCGCAGCCGACAGCCGTGCCGCGCGCACCAGCGCGCCATCGCGAGACCGGATTCACCCAGTCCCAGCACGAGCACCATCGGCTTTTGCCGATCCCGAAACTTCTCGCCGAACATCGCCTGCTTCCTTTAATACCTGCTGCTTAACGCAATTTGAGCGTGGACAAACCGAACAGACACAACATCAACGTAATGATCCAGAAACGCACGACCACCTGGGTTTCCTTCCAGCCCGACAATTCGAAATGGTGATGCAGCGGCGCCATCTTGAAGAAGCGCCGCCCTTCGCCGTAGCGGCGCTTCGTGAATTTGAACCACGTGACCTGCAGCATCACGGACAGCGTTTCCGCGACGAAAATGCCGCCCATGATGAACAGCACGATTTCCTGGCGCACGATCACCGCGACCGTGCCGAGCGCGCCGCCGAGCGCGAGCGCGCCGACATCGCCCATGAACATCTGCGCCGGGTGCGTGTTGAACCACAGGAACGCGAGGCCCGCGCCGCCCATCGCCGAACAGAAGATCAACAGTTCGCCCGCGCCCGGAATGTGCGGAAACAGCAGGTACTTCGAATAGACCGAGCTGCCCATCACGTACGCGAACACGCCGAGCGACGCGCCGACCAGCACGACCGGCATGATCACGAGGCCGTCGAGGCCGTCGGTCAGATTCACCGCATTGCTCGCGCCGACGATCACCAGATACGTGAGCACGATGAAGCCCCACACGCCGAGCGGATAGGTGATCGACTTGAAGAACGGCAGCAGCAGGTCCGCGCGCGCCGGCAGACCCATCGACAGGCCGCTGCGCACCCACGCCATGAACAGGTCCAGCACGCGCACGTTGTTCGCCTCGGACACGCTGAACGCGAGATAAACCGCCGCGAACAGGCCGATCACCGACTGCCAGAAATACTTCTCGCGCGACGACATGCCGCGCGGATCCTTGTAGACCACCTTGCGGTAATCGTCGACCCAGCCGATCACGCCGAAGCCGAACGTGACCAGCATCACGATCCAGATGAAGCGGTTGGTCAGATCGGCCCACAGCAGCGTGGCCACCGCGATGCCGAGCAGGATCAGCACGCCGCCCATCGTCGGCGTGCCGGATTTGACGAGATGAGTTTGCGGGCCGTCCGTGCGGACAGCCTGGCCGACCTTCATCGCGGTCAGCTTGCGAATCACGGCCGGGCCGCAGACGAGCCCGATCAGGAGCGCGGTGATGGTCGCCATCACCGCGCGGAACGTCAGATAACTGAACACGCGCAAGAAGCTTGCGTCATTCTGCAGCCATTGCGCCAGCGCCAGTAGCATGCTTCGGTCCTTCTATTTCAATGCGCGGCGGGCTTCGCGCCCGCCGCATTGGGTTGTGGACTCGTAACGGCGTCCACCACGCGCTCCATCTGCATGAAGCGCGAGCCTTTCACGAGAAGCGTTGCGGCAGGTCCGAAGCCGGCCTGCTGCAGTTGCGCGACCAGCGTGCCGACATCGGCGACGTGGTGCGCGGACGCGCCGTACGCGGCGCAGGCGTCGCGCGACGCGTCGCCCATCGCGTACAGCGCGTCGATACCGCGCTCTTTCGCATACGCGCCGATTTCGCGATGAAACGCCGGACCGTTGTCGCCGACTTCGCCCATGTCGCCCATCACGAGCACACGCGGCGACGGGCGCGACGCGAGCACGTCGATCGCGGCGCGCATCGAATCGGGATTCGCGTTGTAGGTGTCGTCGATCACGGTCGCGCCGGCGAGCGTGCCGAGCGCGGCCCGCTTGACCTGCAGACGGCCCTTCACCGGGCCGAACGATTCGAGGCCGCGCCTGATCGCATCGAGCGATACGCCCGCGGCCAACGCCGCCGACGTCGCCGCGAGCGCGTTGTGCGCGTTGTGATCGCCGAGCACCTGCAGCGTGACGTCGAACTGGCCTTGCGGCGTGTCGACGCTCAGGCGCTTGCCGTCGAACGTGCCTTTCACCGCAGCTTCGGTCGTGCGCTCCGCGTTGTTCAAAGCGAAGTCGATGATGCGGTTGCCGGTTGCGGCCACGCGCCAGATGCTCGCATACGCGTCGGCGGCGGGGAACACCGCCGTGCCTTCAGGCGGCAGCGCGTGAATCACGCTTGCATGTTCGAGCGCGACCGCCTCGACGGTCGCCATGAATTCCTGGTGCTCGCGCTGCGCGTTGTTCACGACGGCAACCGTCGGCTCGGCAAGCTTCGCGAGCAGCTCGGTTTCGCCCGGATGGTTCATCCCGAGCTCGACCACCGCGAGCCGATGCGCGGCGTGCAGACGGAACAGCGTGAGCGGCAGACCGATGTCGTTGTTGAAATTGCCCGCGGTCGCCAGACGCGCATCCGCGCCGACCGCGGCGGCGAAGATCGACGCGATCATTTCCTTGACCGTGGTCTTGCCGTTGCTGCCCGTCACCGCGACGAGCGGCAGCTCGAACTGGCGGCGCCAGCCGCGCGCGAGCGCGCCGAGCGCGCCGCGCGTATCGGCGACGCGGATCGCCGGCACCTTCCAGCCGTCCGGCGTGCGCGAGACGAGCACGGCTGTCACGTTGCGCGCCGCGACATCGGCGAGGAAGTCGTGCGCGTCGAAGCGCTCGCCCTTGATCGCGATGAAGAGATCGCCGGGGCCGGCGCTGCGGCTGTCGGTCGACACGCGCTCGAAGCGCACGCCGTCGTCACCGGTCACGGTAGCGCCGGGGATCTGCGCGGCGGCCGCGCGCAGCGAGAACATGCTCATTCGCCACCTCCGCGTGCTTGCGTCGCCCGCGCGGCGAGCGCAAGGCGGGCGTGGTCCTGATCGGAGAAAGCGCGTTTCTTGCCCATGATTTCCTGGGTGGCTTCGTGCCCCTTGCCGGCCAGCACGATCACGTCTTCGCGCGCGGCGCCGCGGATCGCCTGCAGGATCGCGCTCGCGCGGTCCTCGATGCGGCGCGCCTTCGACGCGTCCTTCATGCCCGCGGCGATCTGCTCGATGATCGCGAGCGGATCCTCGCTGCGCGGGTTGTCGCTGGTGACGACGAGGCCGTCCGCGAGCCGCTCGGCGATCGCGCCCATCAGCGGACGCTTGGTCGCGTCGCGATCGCCGCCGCAGCCGAACATGCAGATCAGTTCGCCGCCGCGCGCGAGCGCGATCGGGCGCAGTGCCTCGAGCGTTTTTTCGAGCGCGTCGGGCGTGTGCGCGTAGTCGATCACGACCAGCGGTTCGTCGTTCTGCAGGCGGCCGCCGAGACGCTGCATGCGGCCGTTCACCGGCTCGAGCTTCGCGAGTTCGGCGAGCGCCGCGTCGAACGGCTCGTCGGCGGCGAGCAGCACGCCGAGCACCGCGAGCAGATTGCCGACGTTGAAAAGGCCGAGCGTTTGCACTTCGACGTCGGCGCTGCCCCAGTCCGACGTGTCCAGATGAAACGCGGTGCCGGTGGCCGTGGCGCGCACGTTCGACGCGAGCAGCCATGCGTCGGCTGGCGGCATGTCCTGCGGCATGCCGGCCGGCGCCGGCTCGATGCCATACGCGATCGTGCGCGCGTGACCCTGCGTGTTCGCGAGCAGGCGGCGGCCGGCGGCATCGTCGCGATTGATCACGGCCGCGCCCAGCTCCGGCCATGCGAACAGGCGCGCCTTCGCCGCTTCGTAAGCTTCGAACGTGCCGTGATAGTCGAGATGGTCCTGCGTCAGATTCGTGAACACCGCGATGTCGAACGACGTGCCGTTCACGCGCCCCTGATGCAGCGCATGCGAGGACACTTCCATCGCGACTGCCTGCGCGCCCGCGTCGCGCAACTGCGCGAGGCTGCGTTGCAGTTGCGGCGCGTCGGGCGTCGTGAAACCGGTGTGCGCGAGCTGGCCGGGAAAGCCGGTGCCGAGCGTGCCGACGATCGCGCAGCGCGAGCCGAGCGCGCAGAGCGCCGAAGCGATCCACTGGCTGCACGAGGTCTTGCCGTTCGTGCCCGTAATACCGACCGCCAGCATCGCGTCGCTCGGGTCGCTGTACCATGCGCTCGCGATCGTGCCGGCGAGCTCGTTCAGCGCCGGTACCGCGTGCGCGACGGACGGATCGAGCACGCCGTCGAAACCTTCGGGTTGCACGAGCACCGCGGCCGCGCCGCGCTCGAGCGCGTTGGCGATGAACGGACGGTTGTCCGCGCCGTCGACCGCGTAGGCGAAAAACGCGTCGCCGGGAGCGAGCGAGCGTGTGTCGGCGTGCAGATGCGCGCCTGGCTGCACACGTTCGTGCAGCCAGGCGAGGGCATCGGCGATTGCCCGGTGCGCTGGATGTTTCTCGCGCAGCGCGCTCATCGCTCGACTCCGGGATGATTCTTCGTGCTGGCGGAAATCTTCATCTTTTTCACGCCGGCACTGGTGGACAATTTCTTCGCTTCGGGCGGCGTGGCCGGCGCGCCGGGCGCGGGTGGCGTCGAATCGTCGGACACCACCATCTGCTTGACGGGCATGTCGGGCGGCACGTTCAGCGCGCGCAGCGTATCGCCGACGATGCCCGAGAACACCGGGCCCGACACCTGGCCGCCGAAGTGGCTGCCCGCGGTCGGTTCGTCGACCGAGACGGCCACCACGATGCGCGGATTCGGCATCGGCGCCATGCCGACGAACGACGCGCGATATTTGGAGTGGTCGTAGCCGTGCGGACCGTGCTTGTACGCGGTACCGCTCTTGCCGCCGACGCGATAGCCGGGCACCGCCGCGTCCGGCGACGTGCCTTGCGGCGACACGACGGTTTCGAGCATCGCGCGCACTTCGCGCGCGGTGGTCGGCGAGAAGATCTGCGGACCGGTGGCCGGCTGGTCGCCCGGCGTGTGGAAGATCGTCACCGGCATGAGTTCGCCGTCGTGCGCGATCGCGGTGTACGCGCGGCCGAGCTGGAACAGCGACACCGACAGGCCGTAACCGTACGACATCGTCGCCTGCTCGATGCGGCGCCAGCTCTTCCACGGGCGCAGACGGCCCGCCGCCGCGCCGGGGAAACCGACCTTCGGCGCCTGGCCGAGACCGATGCTGGTGTACATGTTCCACATCTCTTCGGGCCGCAGCTGCATCGCGATTTTGGTCGCGCCGATGTTGCTCGACTTCTGGATCACGCCGCCGACCGTCAGCACGCCGAAGCCGCTGTCGTCGGTGATCGGCGCGCCGTCGAGAACGAAGTGCCCATTGCCCGTATCCACCAGTGTAGTCGGCGTCACGCGGTGCAGGTCGAGCGCGAGCGAAATCGTGAACGGCTTCATGATCGAGCCCGGCTCGAACGTGTCGGTCAGGATACGGTTGCGCAATTGCTCGCCGGTCAGGTGCGAGCGGTCGTTCGGGTTGTAGGTCGGGTAATTGACGAGCGCGAGCACTTCGCCGGTGCGCACGTCGATCACCATCGCCGCGCCGGCCTTCGCCTTGAATTTCTCGACCGCCGCTTTCAGGTTCGTGTACGCGATGTACTGGATCTTGCTGTCGATCGACAGATCGACGTCCTTGCCGTTATGCGGCACGACCTGCTCGTCCACGTCCTCGATGATGTGGCCCATGCGGTCCTTGATCACGCGGCGGCTGCCCGAAATGCCCGCGAGCAGCTTCTGGTCGCCGAGCTCGATGCCCTCCTGGCCCTCGTCCTCGACGTTCGTGAAGCCGATCAGGTGAGCGGTGATCTCGCCTTCCGGATAGAAGCGCTTGTATTCCTCGCGCGAATAGATACCGGGGATGTCGAGCGCAGCGACTTTCGCGGCGACGTCGAGCGGCACCTGGCGCTTCACGTACACGAAAGTCTTGTCTTCCGACAGCTTCGCGCGCAGCTCCTTCGTGGTCATGCCGAGCAGCTTGCCGAGCGAATCGAGCTTGTCCGCGCCGAGGTCGTCCGGCACCGATTCCGGAATCGCCCAGATCGCGCGCACCGGCAGACTCGTGGCGAGCACGAGGCCATTGCGGTCGAGAATCTTGCCGCGCGTGGCCGGCAGTTCGATGCGGCGCTGATAGCGAATTTCGCCCTGCTTCAGATAGAACGCGTTGCCCGGTCCCTGAATCCAGAACGCGCGCGCGGCGAGCGCGACGAACGCTATGAACAGCATGAACACGACGAGTTTCGAGCGCCACATCGGCAAACGCACCGACAGGATCGGGTTGGCCGAAAACGCGACGCTCTTGTGCGCCGACGATTTTTTCATCGCGTGCCTCCGCGACGGGTTGCCGCCGGCGCCGAAGCCGGCGCGGAAGTCGGAATGGGCGCGTCCGCCGCCGTCGCGGCGCCCGGCGCGAGCGTCAGGTATTGGGTGCGGCCGGTCGTGACCGATTGCATCTTCAGCGAGGCCGTGGCGATCTGCTCGATACGCGAGGTTTTCGACAGCGCGCTCTGCTGATATTGAAGCTGCGAATAGTCCTGCTGCAACTGACGCTCCTGTGATTGGGCGCGCTGCAACTGAATGAATATTTGACGCTGCTGATTGGTCGCGTTGACGACCGACAAGGCACAGCCCATCACGATGATCAGCAGGAAGATATTGAGACGGTTCATGGCGCGATCCGCTCCGCCACGCGCATCACGGCAGAACGGGCGCGCGGGTTGTCGGCGACTTCAGCGTCGCTCGCGAATACGCGGCCGATGATCCTGAGCGGAGGGCTCGGCAGGTCGACCGCGCGAATCGGCAGCCGGCGGTCGACCGCCGGCGTGCTCGCGTGCGCCTGCATGAATCGCTTGACGATCCTGTCCTCGAGCGAATGAAAGCTGATGACCACCAGCCGCCCCCCTTGCTCCAACAACGACAATGCTGCTTCTAGAACGACTTGCAGCTCCGCAAGCTCTTGATTGACGTGAATCCGTATAGCCTGAAAGGTGCGGGTTGCCGGGTCCTTGCCCTTCTCACGGGTTTTGACGACGTTAGCCACGATTTGGGCAAGCTCGCCCGTGCTGACGAGAGGCCCAAGACGGTCGGACTCTGCCCGGCGAGCAACAAGCGCCTTTGCAATCTGAAAAGCAAACCGTTCTTCCCCATAATCTCGTATCACCTCCGTCAATTCCTGCACCGTGGCCCGCGCGAGCCAGTCAGCGGCGGACTCGCCGCGCGTCGGGTCCATCCGCATGTCGAGCGGGCCGTCGGCGCGGAAGCTGAAGCCCCGCTCCGGATCGTCGACTTGCGGCGACGACACGCCCAGATCCAGCAAAACACCCGACACATGCCCTACTCCGCGCTCCGCCATCGCGGCGCGCAGTGAAGCAAAACTCTCATGCACGATGCCGAAGCGCGGATCCGCGATGCGCTGCGCCGTCGCGATCGCGAGCGGATCCTTGTCGAACGCGATCAGACGTCCCGCTTCGCCCAGCCGCTCGAGCACGAGACGGCTGTGACCGCCACGACCGAACGTGCCGTCCACGTACGTGCCATCCGCGCGCGTGACGAGCGCATCGACCGCTTCGTTCAGCAGCACCGTGCGATGCTGCAACCCGTTTCCCATCGCAGGTGCCATATAAATAAGCCGCGATCAGAACGTGAAATCTTTTAACGCGTCGGGCATGCCCTCGGCGATCGCCGCCTGTTCCTTCGCGGCGTAGGTTTGTGCATCCCATAACTCGAAGTGACGGCCCATACCCAGCAACGTCACTTCTTTTTCCAGACCGCCGGCCATGCGCAACTCCGGCGACACCAGCACGCGGCCTGCGCCGTCCATCTCCACATCCATTGCATTACCGAGAAAAATGCGGCGCCACCACGTGGCGTTCATCGGCAGATTGCCGACCTTCTCGCGGAACACTTCCCATTCGGGGCGCGGAAAGAGCAACAGGCAGCCGTCCGGGTGCTTGGTGATCGTCACCCGGCCCTCTGCCTGTGTCTGCAGCGCATCCCGATAACGAGAGGGGATCGACATCCGCCCTTTCGCATCGAGCGTCAGCGCCGACGCCCCTTGGAACACTTCGCTCTCCCCTCTTGCGACGCCGTTGCGCCGGCTGCCCGATCCGTGAAAATCTACCCGAAAGTGGTGTTGAGATCACACAAAAATACACTTTCTCACACTGTCTCCCACTTTAGAGGAACGCTAAACACGGGTCAAGGGAGATACCCGCTTTTCGCATCGATTTTGTTTGCTAGAACAAGGACTTAGCGCGACTCCTTCACACCAGACATAAAACGGAAAACCGTTATAAATGAATGAACTAGTGAAACTTGTGAAGGTGATACGTGAAAAGTGCGGGGAAACAGCGCGGATTGAAAGAGATCGTCAAGCGGGATCGGAGGGGATAAACAGACGTGGCGGGGACAGATGACGAACGGCGCACGCGGCGCCGTCCCACTTTGAAAAAATACGTTCAGCGACTTAGCTGAAAACTCACCTGGCGATGCGTCCGCTTGCTTTATATGTAATAAGCCGTGCGCGTCATCACCTTCGACATCGCGCGCATCAGCGCACGCGCGGGAAACGGCAACTCGATGCCGCCCGCGTCCATCGCGGCCTTGCCGTGCTGCGCCTCATCCACGCGCATCTGCTCGACGATCGCGCGCGATTCGTGATCGGCGGCGGGCAACTGCTCGAGATGACTGTCGAGATGCTGCTCCACCTGACGCTCGGTTTCGGCCATGAAGCCGAGACTCACGCGGTCCCCCATGCGCCCGGCGGCGAGACCGATCGCGAGCGCGCCGGCGTACCAAAGCGGATTCAGCAGACTGGGACGCGAGTCGAGCGCCTCGAGGCGTTTGGAGGTCCACGCAAGATGATCCTCTTCCTCGATCGCGGCGCGATCGAACACGGCACGCAACGACGACGAGCGGGTGGCGATTTTCTGGGCCTGATACAACGCCTGCGCGCAAACCTCGCCGACGTGATTCACGCGCATCAAACCGGCCGCATGCGCGCGCTCGGCCGGCGAGAGTTCGGGCGCCTCGGCCGTGGCCGCCGATTCACGCGGAAGCGGCAACGGACGACTCATCCGCGACACGCCCGTCAGTGAGCGTAAACCCCGATCAAACTCGCCAATCAACTCGTCCAGCAACATAAAGCACTCCCTGATTCGACAACCGCCTCGCTGATGCCGAAGCTCCGCGCGACAAGGCTTTGCGGCGCAAAATCAGCTCCGCGGCAACCTTCAATCCGCATGAAATGGGCGACCGATTTCCGATTCTAGACCATGTTGCGTAAACGAAACAGGAGCGGCCCCAGCCACCTGCTTTTTCTTTGTGCCATGTATGCCTTTTGTTACATTACGAGGCGAACTTCTCGCGAAGTTGCACCGGCAAGGCCCCCAGCGCCAGATAAATACTTATTTCGCCTTGTACAAAAGATTCGCAGTATTCCTTGGAGATCATTCGATGAAAAAGTCGCTTCTCGCTCTCGCAGCACTGGGCGCATTCGCAGGCGTCGCGCATGCTCAGAGCAGCGTGACCCTGTACGGCATCATTGACGTTGGTATCAACATGAACACCAACGCCGGTGGCTACCACAAGTACGACATGTCCAGCGGCGTCATGCAAGGCTCGCGTTTCGGCCTGCGTGGCACGGAAGATCTGGGCGGCGGCCTGAAGGCCCTGTTCGTGTTGGAAAACGGCTTTGACGTGACCAACGGCAAGCTCGGCCAGGGTGGCCTGATGTTCGGCCGTCAGGCTTACGTTGGTCTGTCGAGCCAGGTCGGCACGGTCACGCTGGGTCGTCAGTACGACTCCGTCGTTGACTACGTCGGTCCGATGGAAGCCGGTGACCAGTGGGGCGGCTACATCGCTGCTCACCCGGGCGATATCGACAACTTCAACAACGCATATCGCACGAACAACACGATCAAGTACACGAGCGCGAACTACGGCGGCCTGACGTTCGGCGGCACGTATAGCCTCGGCGGCCAGGCAGGCAACTTCACCGGCAACCAGATCTGGTCGTTGGGTGCGGGCTACAACAACGGTCCCCTGCAATTGGGCGTTGGTTACCTGAACGCACGTACGCCGGCAGCTTCGGGCGGTATCTTCAACAACGGCGGCACGACTCTCGCGGCTGCCGCGGCTGTGACGAGCCCGGTGTACGCTGGCTTCACGTCGGCTAACACGTACCAGGTCATCGGCGCGGGCGGTGCTTACACGTTCGGCGCGGCAACCCTCGGCCTGACGTATTCGAACATCCGCTTCGGCAACCTGGGCAAGACGTTCGCGTCGCCGTTCGCAGGCGAGTCGGCTACGTTCAACAACGGCGAAATCAACTTCAAGTACCAGTTGACCCCGGCACTGCTGCTCGGCGTAGCGTATGACTACACGCGCGGCGCCAAAATCGACGACGCATCGCGTGCCCAGTACCACCAGGGCTCGCTCGGCGTGGATTACTTCCTGTCGAAGCGCACCGACGTGTACCTGGTTGGCGTGTACCAGCACGCTTCGGGCGAAACCGTCAACGTGGCTGGCAACATTGTAGACGCAACGGCGGGCATCAACGGCCTGACCGGTTCGTCGACGAACAACCAGTTCACGGCTCGTGTCGGTATCCGTCACAAGTTCTAATAAGTCGTAAAAACGCAGTTTTGCCTCAAAGGCGCCTTCGGGCGCCTTTTTTTATTCCCGGGTTTGGGCGGCTGTCTGGGTGGCTGGGTCGCTGTTTGCGTTACTCACACGAGAAAAAAAGAAGCCCGGCGGACGTCCGCCGGGCTTCTCTTGCTGGATGCGCTCACGCCCGCCCGTCGCGCAATTCGCGGCGCAGGATCTTGCCGACATTGCTCTTCGGCAGCTCCGTGCGGAATTCGACGAGCTTGGGCCGCTTGTAGCCGGTCAGTTGCGTTTTGCAGTACGCGAGGATGTCCTGGTCGGTCAGCGCCGGATCTTTCTTCACGACGAACAGTTTCACCGCCTCGCCCGAATGCTGGTCGGGCACGCCGACCGCGGCGACCTCGAACACGCCCGGCAGCTTCGCGACGACGTCCTCGATCTCGTTCGGATACACGTTGAAGCCGGACACCAGAATCATGTCTTTCTTGCGATCGACGATCTTCACGAAACCGTCCGCGTTCATCGTGCCGACGTCGCCCGATTTGAAGAACCCGTCCGGCGTCATCACCTTCGCGGTTTCGTCCGGCCGCTTCCAGTAGCCGGCCATCACCTGCGGACCGCGGATGCAGATTTCGCCCGGCTGACCGAGCGGCACTTCGTTGCCGTCGTCGTCGCGGATCGAAATCTCGGTGGACGGCAGCGGCAAACCGATCGTGCCGCTGTACTCGGTTGCGGTGACCGGATTGCAGGTCACGGACGGCGACGTTTCCGACAGCCCGTACCCTTCGACGATCGGCGTGCGCGTCAACTCGAACCAGCGCTTCGCGACCGCCTCCTGCACCGCCATGCCGCCACCGTTCGCGGTGAGCAGCTTCGAGAAATCGAGCTTGTGGAAGTCGGGGCTGTTCAACATCGCGTTATACAGCGTGTTGACGGCCGGAATCGTCGTGATCGCGTAGCCTTCGAGCGCCTTGATCATGCCGGGGATATCGCGCGGATTCGGAATCAGCACGCCCATGCCGCCAGTGCGGATCGTCAGCAGCCCGCACACGGTCAGCGCGAACACGTGATACAGCGGCAGCGCGACAACGGTGATGAACTGATCGATATCCGTGCGGTTCTCGCGCACCGGATTGAGCCAGACCTCGGACTGCAGCACGTTGGCGATCAGGTTCCGATGCAGCAGCGTCGCGCCCTTGGCCACGCCGGTCGTGCCACCGGTGTACTGCAGGAACGCGATGTCGTCCGGCCCCTGCTGGACCGGCCTGAAGGTCAGGCTCGCGCCCTGAGCGACCGCGGCGTTGAACTTGATGTGCCCCGGCAGACTCCACGCCGGCACCATCTTCTTCACCTTGCGCACGACGAAGTTCACGAGTGGGCCCTTGACCCCCAGCAGATCGCCCATCGCCGCGACGACGACATGCTTGACCTGCGTATTGCGCATGATCGCCTGCAACGTTCCCGCGAAGTTTTCGAGCAGGATGATTGCTTCCGCGCCACTGTCCTTCAACTGATGTTCGAGTTCACGTGGCGTATAGAGGGGATTCACGTTCACGACCACATAACCCGCGCGCAGGATCGCGGCAATCGCGACCGGATATTGCAGCACGTTCGGCATCATGATCGCGACGCGCGCGCCGCGGGCGAGTCCCTTCGACTGAAGCCACGCAGCGAGCTTGCGCGACAGCGTGTCGAGTTCGCCATAGCTGATTTCCTTACCCATGCAGACGAATGCCGGCTTGGCGCGGTACTCGCGGAAGGCTTCCTCGAGCAGTTCAGCCACCGACGAATAGCGCGTCGGGTCGATCTCTGCGGGAACACCGGGCGGATAAGATTTCAGCCAGATTTTCTCCATGCAGCGTCTCCTGAATTATTTTCGAATGGTCGTGCTAAAAATGCATCGTAGCATGGGCATATTGTGGCCAATGGCGAAAGCAGTGTGGTTAGACTGCCGCCTCGAACTCTCGAGGCTCGGGCGCTCGTCCTGATGCGCTGCGTGTTCAGGCTCGTTCGACTTCGACGAGACAGTCATAAAACGTCGCGGAGCCACCGAGATCGGTGAGCGCCTGACTCGTGAGCTGGTTCGTGTTGTGGCCGTCCGGTGCGAGCTTCTTCCACCAGATCGACAATCCGACCACGAGCCCCTCGCGCGTCCTGTCGGTCACGCGGGCACGCGAGCGCATCGATCCGCGGTCGTTGAAAATGCGTACCTGGTCGCCGTCAGCGATGTTGCGCGCGTGCGCGTCGGCCGGATGGATGTCGAGATGCGGTTCGCCTTCTGTCGCGCGCAGACTTTCGATGTTCACGAAGGTGCTGTTCAGGAAGTTGCGTGCAGGCGGTGAAATCATTGCAAGCGGGTAGCGGGCGGCGAGCTCGGGCGTGCCGTCGACGGATTCATAAGGCGGCAGATAATCCGGCAGCGGATCAAGCCCTTGCTGCGCGAGGCGCTCGCTGTAGAACTCGCACTTGCCGGACGGCGTGCGAAAGCCGCCTTCGGCGAACGGCGCATCGGGCAGATTCAGCTTCGCCCAGCCGACCTGCTTCAGCGCCGGCCAGTCGACGCCGTCGAGCATCTTGTCTTCCCAGCGGAACGCGGCTTTCGCAACGGTTTCGTCGCTATCGAATAGCGCCGGCTCGTCGAGCCCCATCTGGCGCGCGAGGCCACGGAAGATTTCGGTGTTCGGACGTGCGTCGCCGATCGGGGCGATCGCAGGCAGGTTGAGCATCACGTGCGTGTGCCCGTACGACTTGTGCACATCGAGATGCTCGAGCTGCGTCGTGGCAGGCAGCAGCAGATCGGCATAGTCCGCGGTATCAGTCTGGAAATGCTCGAGCACGATCGTGAACAGGTCCTCGCGCGCAAAGCCGGCCGCGACCCGCTCGGAGTCGGGCGCAACCGCCACCGGATTCGAGTTGTAGACGACGATTGCCTCGACTTTCGGACCGAACGCGGCGTCGCCCGGATGCAGCAGCGCGTCGCCGATCGCGTTCATATTGATGACGCGGGGTCTCTTCGCCGGCCAGCCGGGCATCAGGTCGGGACGCTGCAACGCGTGTGAGTCGACCGGCGCCCAGCCGCCCGACGACAGCAGCGCCCCGCCCGCGCGCTCGCGCCACGCTCCCGTCAGCGATGGCAGGCAGGCGATCGCGCGCACCGCGTTACCGCCGCCGCGCACCCGTTGCAAACCGTAATTCAGGCGAATCGCCGCCTTCTTCGTGCCGCCGTAAAGCCGCGCGAGATCCGCGATCACCTGTTCTTCGATACCGCAAATTTCGCTAACGCGCGCGAGCGGATAGCTGAGCGCGCGCTCTTTCAGTTCGGCGAAGCCCACTGTGTGCGCGGCGATGTATGCGTGATCGAGCAGATCTTCGGTGATCAGAACGTTCATCATGCCGAGCGCCAGAGCACCATCGGTACCGGGCTTCAGCGCGATGTGCTGGTGGCATTTCTCGGCGGTCAGCGAGCGATACGGGTCGATCGCGATCAACCGTGCGCCGCGGCGCTTGGCTTCCTGCGCGCGTGTCCAGAAATGTAGATTCGATGCGATCGGATTCGCGCCCCAGATCAGAATCACTTCGCTCTCGGCGAAGAATTCGGTGTGCATGCCGATGCCGGCGCCGTATGTGTATTTCAGCCCCGCGGCACCGGCGGCCGCGCAGATCGTGCGATCCAGTTGGGACGCGCCGAGCTTATGGAAAAAGCGTTGCGCGATGCTGTCGCCTTGCACCAGCCCCATCGTGCCGGCGTAGCTATACGGGACGATCGCTTCAGGCGCGCGACGGGCAATTTCCGACAGGTGGCTTGCGGCAAATTCGAGCGCTTCGTCCCAACTTATCGGCTCAAAGCGGCCGTCGCCCTTGCGACCGACGCGCTTCATCGGTGTAGTCAGGCGGCCCGGATGGTAGACGCGCTCCGCGTAGCGGCTGACTTTCGTGCATAGCACGCCTTGTGTGGGAGGATGCTCTGGATCACCGACGACCTTGATCGCCCGTCCGTTTTCGACGGTCACGCGCATCGCGCAGGTGTCGGGGCAATCGTGCGGGCATACGGCTCGCGCGAACTCGGTGGGGGCATTCATCGGCAATCGGTCCAGGCAAGCGGTGAGCGGTAAGCGCTCGGTTAGGCAAAGCGGAATTTTATTACGTCAATAGGCCGCCGACCTGGGTGGTGCCGCCAAAAAGGCCTTCGGCGTAGAATCGATTATCCCAGTGCCGGGGCCAACGCGGCTCCGAGCGATCTCACGCAAGTCAAGCACAAGTGCTTCATCACTCCATCATGAAACTGATCCCCGAAATCCAGGCCGCTAGCGGCGAAATCCAGACCCTTCGACGAACCATCCATGCTCACCCCGAGCTGCGCTATGAAGAGACGGCGACAGCCGATCTCGTTGCCCGGACGCTCGAGTCCTGGGGCATCGAGACCCACCGCGGATTGGGCAAGACCGGCGTTGTCGGCATATTGAAGCGCGGTAGCGGTTCGCGCGCGATTGGTCTACGGGCCGACATGGACGCGCTGCCGATTCAGGAGCTGAACAGCTTCGAGCATCGGTCGAAAAACGACGGCAAGATGCACGCGTGCGGCCATGACGGACATACCGCGATGCTGCTTGGCGCGGCGCATTATCTGGCTAAACACGGAGACTTCGACGGCACGATCGTGTTTATCTTTCAGCCAGCGGAAGAAGGGGGCGCCGGCGCGCAGGCGATGATCGACGACGGCCTGTTCGTCAAATTCCCAGTGGATGCGGTGTTCGGCATCCATAACTGGCCGGGCATGCCGGCAGGTCACTTCGGTGTGACGGAAGGCCCGATCATGGCGTCGAGCAACGAATTTCGCATTGAAATCAAAGGCATAGGAGCACATGCCGCAATGCCGCATAATGGCCGCGACCCAGTCTTTACGGCTGTACAGATCGCGAGCGGACTGCAAAGCATCATCACGCGGAACAAGAAGCCGCTGGACACCGCCGTGCTGTCGATCACGCAGATTCACGCCGGCGATGCGGTCAATGTGGTCCCGAACGACGCGTGGATCGCAGGAACGGTGCGGACCTTCACCACCGAAACGCTCGACCTGATCGAAACTCGCATGCGCAAAATCGCAGAGAGTACCGCCGAAGCGTACGACTGCTCCGTCCAGGTCCACTTTCACCGAAACTACCCGCCGACCATTAACAGTAGCGAAGAAGCGCGTTTTGCAGCATCGGTGATGAAGGAAGTCGTCGGCGCTGAAAATGTCGACGACGCGGTCGAACCAACCATGGGCGCCGAGGATTTTTCGTTCATGCTGCTAGCGAAGCCGGGTTGCTACGCCTTTCTGGGCAATGGCGATGGCGGCCACCGCGAATCCGGCCATGGCGCGGGCCCGTGCATGCTGCATAACGCAAGCTATGACTTCAACGACGAGCTATTGCCGGTTGGGTCGACGTATTGGGTTCGGCTCGCGCAGAAATTTCTTGCACAGGGGAAATAGGAAACTGACGAAGCGTTGATGCGGAAAGATGTACTACCGGTGGTGGCTTTACGTTTATCCAGTCGCTGCCGGCATCCCGAACATGCAGTCGGGATTCTTGATTCGAAGGTGCCGAGATAAATGCGCTGCGGACTGGAAGTGCTGAAGAAAGAGCGAACGGTGTCTCCCTCGCATTGCGCTGCGGCTACGGTAGTTTCCGCGTAGCACATCCGGCCATGTACCGTGATGCTTTCCGGGTGCGCATCCGCGGAGCCCGTAAACGCCGAAACCCCACCACGAGGGGTGGGGTTTCTGGCTGGAGGGGGGAGCCT
>NZ_JASGFN010000045.1:0-29616 GCF_047605525.1 Paraburkholderia sp.
CGCCGGCCGCCAGTCCGCGCCACCGCCGCCGGTGCCCGCGACGGTCGGCGTGAGCCGGCTCGTGCTGTCGACGCTGCGCAGCATCCGCGCGCACGACGCCGTGCCGTTCGGCTCGCCGTATCCCGATCCGTCGCTGTTCCCGTGGCGGCGCATCAACCAGTACGCGAACGCGATCGCGCGCCGTCATGCGAGCTGGAGCCTGATCGACGATCTGCCGCCGGGCAATCCCGAGCTGATCCGGCAGATCGCGCGGCGTTACGCGGAAAACGGTCTGCCCGTCGATCCGGGCGAGATCGTCATCACGCTCGGCGCGACCGAGGCGATCAATCTGAGCCTGCAGGCGGTCGCGAAGCCGGGCGACACGGTCGCCGTCGAATCGCCCACTTATTACGCGATGCTGCATGCGATCGAGCGGCTCGGCATGCGCGCGATCGAGGTGGCGACGCATCCGGTCGACGGCATCGACATCGATGCGCTCGCAAGGGTAATCGGGCGGCAGAAGATCGCCGCCTGCATGGTGATGCCGAACTTCCAGAATCCGCTCGGTTTTCGCATGCCCGACGAGCGCAAGCGGCAACTGGTCGAACTGCTCGCCGCGCACGAGATCCCCGCGATCGAGAACGACGTGTACCAGGAGCTCTATTTCGGCGACATGCGGCCGTCGACGCTGAAGACCTTCGACACCAAAGGGCTGGTGCTGCACTGCGCGTCGTTTTCGAAAAGCCTGAGCGCGTCGTACCGGATCGGCTGGGCGCTGCCGGGGCGCTACCGCGCGCAGGTCGAGAAGCTGAAGTTCCTGAACACGTTGACGACGCCGTCGGTGCCGCAGGTCGCGGTCGCCGATTATCTGCGCCAGGATGGCTACGACCGTCATCTGCGGCACCTGCGCAAGGTGTACCGGCAGCAGGCGAGCATCATGACGGCACTCGTGCTGCGTTTCTTTCCGGTGGGCACGCGCGTGTCGACGCCGCGGGGCGGCTACGTGCTGTGGGTGGAACTGCCGGCACGGGTCGATTCGATGCGGCTCTATCAGGCCGCGCTCGCGCGCGGCATCACGGTGGGGCCGGGGACGATGTTTTCGACACGCGACGCTTTTCGCCACTTCATCCGGCTCAATTACAGCTATCCGTGGACCGCGCAAGCGGAGGCTGCGTTGAAGACGCTGGGGGACCTGGCAGCGGGAATGGCGTGAGCGGTGGACGGCGGGAAGGGATGGCCGGAAGGGGGCCGGGAGTGGCGCGGTTGCGAACCAGCCGGCCGTGGATGACACAATCGCAAACCGAACGACGCGGCAACCGCGAATGACACGCCCCAACGAAGGAGACACGCATGGATGACGACGATATCGACCCGCAGCTTGCCGCGATACTCGCGCAGCTATGGCGCGCGCACCGCGAAACGCCGGGCCGCGCGTGGTCGCTCGCGAAGCTGTCGAAGCAGGCGGAGGTGCCGATGAGCAGCTTGCGGCGTCAGTTGACGGCGCTCTCCGGCGGCGGCCTCGCGCACACGGCTTTCAACGACGACGGCACTGGTGCCGCGGGCCTTACCGAACTCGGCGCGCGACTCTGCGCGGACCTGTTCGGCGACGGCGGCGCCACCGAGGATGACGCAGGGGCGCCGCCGAGCCTGCACTGAACGAAGATTTCGAATGTGTTGGGGCGAGGCGGTTTTTGCGTCGATACGCGTGCTACCGGCGGCAAACGCACGGCGGGGATGACTCGCCGCCGCCCTTTCCAGTACAGTGGCCCCAAGGTGTCGTCGGGCGTCTGGCACCGGACGCCGCGGGCGCCGTGGATCATTCCCGTCGGCCGGCCCGGGGCCGCGCGTCGCTCGGGTGGTCGTCATATAACAGGCGCAGCGTGTATATATAAGAAGTGGGACAGCGAAGAAGTGGGACAGCGGCCAACCGGTCGAACGCGGCCGTCGAAACAGGAGAAAGAATGAAACAACAACGCATGGTGGGTCTTTACCTGGCAGCCGGCCTGTTGGCGCTGCCCGCCTTGGCTAGCGCGCAGTCGCAGGCGTATACGACGAGCCGGGTCAACGTGCGCGCGGGCCCCGCATCCGATTATCCGATCGTCACGCAATTGCCGGCTGGCGTCCCCGTGACGGTGATGGGCTGCCTCGGCAACTACCAGTGGTGCGACGTCGCCGCGCCGAATCTGCGCGGCTGGGTGTATGCATCGCTCCTTAGCTCGCCGTATCAGGGCGGCAACGTGCCGCTGAGCTACGGCGCGACGATCGGCCTGCCGATCATCGCGTTTTCGATCACCGATTACTGGGGCAACTATTATCGTGGCCGGCCCTGGTACAACCAGCAGTCACGCTGGTCGCACCATCCGCCGCCTCCGCCGCCGCGACCGGGGGCGGGGCATCCGCCGCCGGGCTGGCGGCCGCCGCCGGGCAATCCGGGGGGACGGCCGCCGGGTGGACCGCCACCGGGACATGGGGGTGGCCGCCCGCCGGGTGGGCCGCCACCGGGACATACGGGTGGCCGGCCGCCGGGCGGACCGCCATCGGGCAATGCGGGCGGCCGTCCGCCAGGTGGGCCACCTCCAGGTCATGCAGGTGGCCGCCCACCAGGTGGACCGTCATCGGGTAATACGGGTGGTCGTCCTCCCGGCGGTCCGCAAGGGGGCGGGGGCGGTCGTCCGCCGGGCGGCGGCGGTCAGCAAGGTGGCGGACCCCGGCCGCCAGGTGGCGGCGGCAGCAACTGAGACAATCGATACGCAGGACCCGCCGCGGCGGACGGGTCGCGGCGCTATCCAGGCGGCGGTACGCGAAGACGGGCCAGCCGGTGCCGGACGGCGTTCACCGATGTCGTGCGCGCCGCTCGTGCTTCGACCGCGTGCCATTATTTGAGATATTTTGCGCCGGGTGAGCGTAAACCCCGGTGCGCCGCGTACACTAGCTTGCCGATGTTGGGGTGGGGGGCGGATATATGAGTTGCGAAGCGACATCACGTGGCACGACGGCGGGGACTACGCCGGAAGGTGCCCGCTACCGGCCGGAGCGGGCCGAGGAGGTGCTCGCGTCGGAGCGTGGCGTATTGCGGCTGATTACCCGCAATACGCCGCTGCCGGAGCTGCTCGCCGAGGTGTGCCGGCGCGCCGAGGCGCTGCTCGGCGAAGGCGCGTGCTGCTCGATCCTGCTGCTCGACCCCGACGGCCGGCACGTACGCGTCGGCGGCGCGCCGTCGCTGCCGCCCGTGTTCAGCGCGTCGATCGGCGGCGCCGAGATCGGTCCGCGCATGGGCTCGTGCGGTACCGCGATGTACGAGCGGCGTCTCGTGATCGTCGACGATATCGAAACCGATCCGCTGTGGGAGAACTACCGGCATCTCGCGTTGCCGCACGGCCTGCGCGCGTGCTGGTCCGTGCCGTTCGAGAACGACGCCGGCACCGTGCTCGGCGCGTTCGCCGTCTATTACCGCACGAACCGCCGTCCCACCCCCGAGGAAGAAGCGCTGCTGCGCGACATCGGCAGCAGCGTCGGCCTCGCGGTCCACCAGGACGCGATGGCGCAGCGCCTCGCGCGCAGCGAGGAGCGCCACCGGCTCGTCGTCGATCATCTGAGCGAGGGCATCGTCGTGCAGTCGCGCTCCGGCGTGGTGCTCGCCTGCAATCCGAGCGCGCAGCGCATGCTGCGCGTGACGCCGCAGATCGTCGGCTGCAACATCCATTCCGTGATCACGCGCGCGTTCAGCGAAGACGGCTCGTTCATCGAAATCGCCGACCGTCCCACCGCGCAGGTCCTCGCGACCGCCAGGCCGGTGCTCGGCGTGACGATGGGCATCGAGCTGGTCGGCGGCGACATCGTGTGGATCACCGAGAACGTCGTGCCGATCATGCGGCCCGGCGAGACCGAGCCGGACTCGGTGCTGATTTCGTTTTCCGACATCGGCCCGGTACGCGAGGCGCAGCGCCAGTTGAAGTATCTGGCCACGCGCGACTCGCTCACGGGCCTCTACAACCGCGCCTATCTGACCGAACGGATGCGCGACCTGTTCGAGCCGCGCGACATGGAGAACGGCACGGACGGGCTCGCGAGCGTCGCCGTGCTGTTCGTCGATCTCGACGGCTTCAAGAAGGTCAACGACACCGCCGGCCACGAAGCCGGCGACGCGTTGCTGTGCAGCGTCGCCGAACGGCTGTCGGCCTGCGTCGGCCGCAACGACACGCTCGCGCGCGTCGGCGGCGACGAGTTCGTGATCGTCGTGAGCGCGTACCAGCAAACCGCCGAGCTGATCGGTCTCGCGCACCGCATCCTCGATATGATCGCGGTGCCGTTCGCGGTCGCGGGCAACGAGTACTACCTGGGCGCGTCGATCGGCATCAGCCTCTTTCCCGAAGACGGCCTGGACGTCGCGACGCTGATGCGCAACGCCGACTCGGCGATGTATCACGCGAAGCAGCGTGGCCGTAACAACTTCCAGTTCTTCACCGCCGAGCTGAACCAGCATCTGCAGCGCCGCTTCACGATCGAGCAGTCGCTGCGGCGCGCGCTCGCCAGCGACGAGCTGAGCCTCGTGTACCAGCCGATCGTCGATAGCCAGAACGGTCGCACGATCGGCGCCGAGGCGCTGCTGCGCTGGTACAACGGCGAGCTCGGCAACGTGTCGCCGGGCGAATTCATCCCGGTCGCCGAGGACGCCGGGCTGATCGTCGAAATCGGCGACTGGGTGCTCGAGCGCGCCTGCGAGCAGGTCGCGCAATGGCGGCGCACGCTCGCGCCGCATCTGATCGTCGCGGTGAACCTGTCGCCGCGGCAGTTCAACGACAACCTACTCGAGCGCATCGAGCGCTGCCTCGCGCAGTCCGGACTCGAGCCGGTCGCGCTCGAGCTCGAGATCACCGAGCGTCTGCTGATGAGCGACAGCGATACCGTGCGTCCGATCCTGAGCGCGCTGAGCGCGATGGGCGTGCGCATTTCGGTCGACGATTTCGGCACCGGCTATTCGTCGCTGTCGTATCTGAAGCGCTTTCCGCTGCATAACCTGAAGATCGACCGTTCGTTCGTCGCCGGGCTGCCCGATCATCGCGATTCGATCGCGATCACGCAGGCGGTCGTCGCGATGGCGCATTCGCTCGGCATGAACGTCACCGCGGAGGGCGTCGAGACCGCCGAGCAGGCGGCGTTTCTGCGCGCGATCGATTGCGACAAGCAGCAGGGCTATCTGTACAGCCGGCCGGTCGGCGCGAGCGCGTATGCGCGCAGCCTCCATGACGCGCAGATGATCGGGATGGCGAAGGCGTTCTGAGCACGAGGCCGGCCCGCCGTGCGGCGCCGGCCCCGACACGATTGATTGTTCAGATTGCCGAACAAGTGACTTCGCGTTGTCGACATTTATCCGTGGCGGCGCGCTCCCTAGAATGCTTCCATCGAAACGTAACTGGTGGGGTGCCGAAGCGGCGCCGCGCGGATGGGAGTCGTCATGTCGGAGTTGATCAGAAACCAGCTTTACCGGCCGTCGGTCGTGCTGCCGATGGTCGCGCTCATGCAGGTGATGGTGTCGCAGGATTTCAATCTCGGCCAGATCGGCTGGGTCTTCGCTACCCGCGGCGCGCAGGCCGCGCTGCAACGCTCGCGCGAGCTGATCTGCGCGGTGCATTGTCACGAATAAGACGTATCGGGCGAAAAGCCCGCTAGTTATCCGGACCGGGCCGCGCGGTACAAAGCGTAAGATGCTACGACCTGCACCCAGTCGGGAGAACTGCGATGCCACAGCACTTCGACGCAGTCGTGATCGGCACCGGGCAAGGCGGTTCACCGCTCGCCGTGCGCCTCGCCCAAAGCGGCCGTCAAACCGCGGTGATCGAGCGCGGGGACTTCGGCGGCACCTGCGTCAACGTTGGCTGCACGCCGACCAAGTCGTGTGTGGCGAGCGCCCGCGCGGCGCACGTGGTGCGCCATGCGGCCGAGCTCGGCGTGCAGGTGGGCTTGATTACCGTCGATCTCGCGGCGGTCAAGGCGCGCAAGGACCGGATCATCGGACAGTCGCGCAGCGGCGTCGAAGAATGGCTGCGCGGCACGGAAAACCTCACGGTCTTCAATGGCCATGCGCGTTTCACCAGCCCGCATACGCTCGCTGTAACCGGGCTCGACGGCCAGTTGCTGGAGGAACTCAGCGCCGGCGAAATCTTCATCAACGCCGGCACGCGCGCAGTCGTGCCGCCGCTCGAAGGGATCCAGCGGATTCCGTACTACACGAATTCCACACTGCTCGAACTGACGGAATTGCCGGGTCATCTGGTGATCGTCGGCGGCAGTTATATCGCGCTCGAATTCGCCCAGGTGTTTCGCCGCTTCGGCAGCCGCGTGAGCGTGCTGGTGCGCGGCGAGCGCGTGCTCAATCGCGAGGATGCGGATTTCTCGGAGTCGGTGACGAAGGCGCTCGCGCGCGACGGCGTCGAGTTTCATTTCGGCGTGCAGCCGACGCGGGTCGAGCCGCATCCGCATCGCGCGAACGACGTATGCATCGGCTTCGAGCAGAACATTCCGGCGATGGAGGCGTCGCACCTGCTATTCGCGACCGGCCGCAAGCCGAATACCGACGACCTCGGTCTCGACGCCGCCGGCATCGAGACCGACCGGCACGGGATGATCGTCGTCGACGGCCAGTTGCGCACCAGCGTGCCGGGCGTGTGGGCGATCGGCGACGTCAACGGCCGCGGCGCGTTCACGCATACGTCCTATGACGACTACCAGATCGTCGCGGCCAATCTGCTCGACGGCGGCGCGCGCAGCGTCGACACGCGGATCGTCGCGTACGCGGTGTTCGTCGATCCACCGCTCGCGCGCGCCGGCATGTCGGAGGCGCAGGTGCGCGAGAGCGGGCGCGCCGCGCTGATCGCGACGATGCCGATGTCGCGCGTGGGCCGCGCGCGCGAGCGCGGCGAGACCGACGGCTTCATGAAGGTGCTCGCCGATGCGAAGAGCAAGCAGATTCTCGGCGCGGCGATCCACGGCATCGAAGGCGACGAGGCGATCCATACGTTTATCGACATCATGACCGCGGCCGCGCCGTATCCGACCTTGCAATACGCGATGCACGTGCATCCGACGATCAGCGAACTCGTGCCGACGCTGCTCGACGGGCTCGAGCCGATGGAGTAAGCGGCATGCGCGGCGGAGCAACCTGCATATGACACGATCGATGAAACCTTCCTGTGTGAGCGGCAATCTGTTTGCGCCCGTCGCGACGTCGTCAGCGGAGGCGGTGAAAGCGGTGAAAGCGGCATCGGCGTCCGGCGAGCACGTCGACACGTTCGTCGAGCAGGGCGGCGTGACGATCGAGCGAATCGTTTCGACCGGGCAGGCGAGCCCGCCCGGCTTCTGGTACGACAGCTCGCGCGCCGAATGGGTGGTGCTGCTGAGCGGCGCGGCAGTGCTCGAATTCGAGGGCAAGGCCGAGCCGTATCCGATGAAGCCCGGCGACCATCTGCTGATCGAAGCGCATTGCCGGCATCGCGTTGCATGGACGAGCGATACGGAGCCGAGCGTGTGGCTCGCGGTGTATTACTCCGATGGCCCGCTCGCGCGCATCGACAAAGCGTCGCGGTATCGCCGATAATCGGCAGCGGTGCGGCCCGTGCGCAACGCGCGGGCGGGCTGTGCGCCCAACCGCATTCATCACCGGGACACCCGCATGGGCAAGGGACGCGTCGAAGCCTTCAGCGATGGCGTAATCGCCATCATCATCACGATCATGGTGCTCGAGCTGAAGGTGCCCGAAGGCCACGATCTCGCGGCGCTGCGTCCGGTGGTGCCGGTGTTCTGCGCGTACGTGCTGAGCTTTATCTATGTCGGCATCTACTGGAACAATCACCATCACATGTTTCATGCGGTGCAGAAGGTCAACGGCAGGGTGCTGTGGGCCAATCTGCATCTGCTGTTCTGGCTGTCGCTGCTGCCGGCCGTCACGCACTGGGCCGGCGAAAATCATCTGGCCGCCTGGCCGACCGCGATGTACGGCGTCGTGCTGTTCATGGCGGCGATCGCGTATTTCATCCTGATCCATGCGCTGATCCGTGAGCATGGCCGGGATTCGACGCTCGCCAGAGCGGTCGGCAACGACTTCAAGGGCAAGGTCTCCGTCGTCATCTATCTGGTCGGCATCGGGCTCGCGTTCGTCGCGCCGTGGGTGTCGGCCACGCTCTACGCGCTCGCCGCCGCGTGGTGGTTCGTGCCGGACCGGCGCATCGAGCACGTGCTGGAAGCCTGAGCATGCTGCTGGTGCCTTTTTCCCGCCGTGCTGACGTTCGCGGCGCGCGCGCCGCGGGTGGGGTAAGGTTTCAGTGGCCCGAGATCGAATCCGGATGACATGACTTCACGCTTATCACCTTTGCCCGCGGCCCGCATCGGCCTCATCTCCGACACGCACAACCTCGTGCGTCCCGAAGCGCTGCGGTATCTCGACGGCTGCGACGCGATCATTCACGCGGGCGATATCTGCCAGCCGGACGTGCTCGATGCGCTCGCGCGGATCGCGCCGGTCACGGCCGTGCGCGGCAACAACGACATCGGCGATTGGGCCGCGTCGCTGCCGACACACGCGAGGCTTACCGTTCAGCAGGTGACGATTCTCGTCGTGCACGATATTGCCGACCTCGGTTGCGAGCCGCGCGATGAAGGCATCGGCGTCGTGGTGAGCGGCCATTCGCACAAGCCGTCGGTCAGCGAACGCGATGGTGTGCTGTTCGTCAATCCGGGCAGCGCGGGGCCGCGGCGGTTCAAGCTGCCGGTTTGCGCGGGCCGTCTGGTGGTCGACGGGGCGCGGGTGAGCGCGAGTTTTGATGCGTTGCTGACGTGAGATGAAAAAAACGGGCCGGCGGAGTTCGCCGGCCCGTTTTGACGAACGGTGGGAGGGGTGCTGCCGTTGCTTGCGAGTTCGCCGCGAACCCTGGGCCCGCGCGACCCGGCCGCATCTTTAGCCGACCGCGGCCCAGCGCGCCATCACGCGCGCGCCGTTGCCGCCGCGTAGCGCTCATCCATCTCCTCGGCCTCGCGCTCGCCGCGCAGCACCGCATGCGCCTCGGCACGGGTCGCGACGCACGGGCCCGAACCGAGCAGCGGCTTGCGCGCGGTCTCGCGCAGCGCGAGCACCGACGCAATGCCGATCAGCGACGCGCCCATCAGGTAATACGCGGGCATCATCAGATTGCCGGTCCGGTCGACGAGCCACGCGGTCACGAGCGGCGTCGTGCCGCCGAACAGCGACACCGAAACGTTGAAGCCGATCGCGAGCGCGCCGTAGCGGATCCGGGTCGGGAACAGCGCCGGCAGCGCCGACGGCATCACACCGGTGAAGCACGACAGCAGCACGCCGAGAATCATCAGCCCGCCGAACACCGGCAGCACCGTGCCCATGCGGATCAGGAGCAGCGCCGGAATCGACAGCACGAACAGACCCACGCAGCCGAGCAGCATCACCGGCTTGCGGCCGACCGTGTCGGACAGACGGCCGGCGGCGAGCGTCATCGGCATCATCAGGATCATCACGAGCAGCACGAGGAAGAGGCCGTGCGTTTCGTTGAAGTGCAGCGTCGCCGACAGATAGCTCGGCAGATACGACAGCGCCATGTAGTCGGTCACGTTGAAGATCAGCACGAGGCCGACGCACAGCAGCAGCGGCTTCCATTGTTGCGCGAGCAACTGGCGGAACGACTGCCGGGGCACTGCGCGGTCCTCGGCTTCGCGCTCTTCGGCCTGCTTCTTGAACGCGGGCGTTTCCTCGAGCTTCATGCGGATGTAGAGACCCACGAGACCGAGCGGACCGGCGATCAGGAACGGCACGCGCCAGCCCCAGGAGAGCAGCGCGTCGGTCGACAGCATCGCGGTCAGCAGCGCGACCGTGCCCGCGCCGAGCACATAGCCGATCAGCGTGCCGAACTCGAGGAAGCTGCCCATGAAGCCGCGGCGCTTGTCGGTCGAGAATTCGGCGATGAAGGTCGCGGCGCCGCCGTACTCGCCGCCGGTCGAGAAGCCCTGCACGAGACGCGCGACCAGCAGCAACACCGGCGCGAGAATGCCGATCGTCGCGTAGTCCGGAATCAGACCGATCGCAAAGGTGCCGAGCGCCATCATGATCATCGTCATGGCCAGCACGCGCTGGCGGCCGATGCGGTCGCCGAGCGGCCCGAACACCATGCCGCCGATCGGCCGCACGAGAAACGCCGCGGCAAACGTGCCGAAGGTTGCGATCAGTTGCGCGGACGGACTCGACGACGGGAAGAACACTTTGCCGAGCGTGACGGCGATGTAGCTGTACACGCCGAAATCGAACCATTCCATCGCATTGCCGAGCGCCATTGCGCCGACCGCACGTTTGAGAAGAGAGTTGTCGACGACCGTGATGTCGTCGAGGGACAGGCGTTGTTCTTCTTTGTCGTGTCGCCAGAAGCCGTTGCTGGAAGCGGTCAAGGTTAAAACTCCAATGACTGCGACGAAACTCGTGATGCGTTCCGCCACGGTTGCTGGAAGTGCGATTTCGCGAGCGAGGGCAAGGCGGGGTATCCGCGGCGCGGTTGACCCGGCGGCGGAAGAGGGGCGCAAGGAAAAACAGAACGCCCGTGCCTCGCGACCATGTCGCGAAAAAACACTCGTCTAGATTGTGCTGACTGTTGCATCTGCGTGGCCGTGGAAGGGGGGCAGATGCATGAAGGACGCTGGGGTAGCTGGAGGTTGACTCACAGTTGGCCCAAGTGCCGCTGGAAGGCTTGAAACGAAAAAGGCCGATCTTGAATTTTCCGCTTACGCGGGGAAACGACCGACGAGCCTTCTTGTTTAAAAACAGTTCGATTCAGGATGGCGCACGCAGGGTAAGCCAGCTTGAAAAGAACGCGAATGAAGGTAAATAGCTGTTGAAACGTCGCACATGATAGCACGATGACCGAGGATCGTGCAAACCGGCTTGGAATGTAATCCGCGGGAACGGTCTCGATCCCCTGCTGGGCGGGGGATTCGGCGGGGTCGAACCCATCTCGAAAACGGACCGCTTAGAACATTTTCAGCTCACCGTTCGGACGAAAACCGGCGTGAGACGCTGCCGGGAATCCGGTGGAATCCGGGCGAAAAAAATCCGCGCTCGCGGCGCGGATTTTTTGTGCCGGCGCGGGTGGCGCCGTGCGTCTTCCCTGAGCACAAACGGGGGCTCAGGCGGTTCAGCCGGTTCAGGCCGACGGCGGCACGTAGCCCGACGCGGTATCCGCGCCTTCGCCGAAGAAGAACTTTTCGGTCTGCTTCATCAGATACTGGCGCGCGCGCGGATCGGCCATGTTCAGACGATTTTCATTGATCAGCATGGTCTGCTGCTTCAACCAGGCCTGCCAGGCTTCCTTCGAGATGGATTCGTAGATCCGCTTGCCGAGTTCGCCCGGCAGCGGCGGGAAATCGAGGCCTTCGGCTTCCTTGCCGAGCTTCGCGCATTGAACCATACGAGTCATGCTGTGCTTCTCCTGTAATCGGTGTAGGGCGGGCGGACGCCTGTTCGGATCGGATGGGGCCGGGCAGTGGGCCGCTCAAAGCTGTTTCATCAGCACGAGCGATTTGCGCTGCCAGTTATAGAGCCGGCGGCGGTCTTCGGGCAGATCGTCGACCGTGGCCTTGACGAAGCCACGCTTGAGGAACCAGTGTTCGGTGCGCGTGGTGAGCACGAAAATGCGCGTCAGGCCACGCGCCCGCGCGCGCTGCTCGATGCGCTTGAGCAGGCGTTCGCCGTCGCCGGTGCCTTGCGCTTCGGGCGCGACCGTCAGGCAGGCCATTTCGCCGATGCGCTCCTGCGAATACGGATAGAGCGCCGCGCAGCCGAACAGCACGCCGTCGTGCTCGATCACCGAGAAATGGTCGATATCGCGCTCGATCTGGTGACGGCCGCGCCGCACCAGCGTGCCGTCCGCCTCGAGCGGCTCGATCAGCGCGAGAATGCCGCCGACGTCGTCCGGCGTCGCTTCGCGCAGGCTTTCCAGATTCTCGTACGAGATCATCGTGCCGACGCCGTCGTGCAGGAACAACTCGAGCAGCAGGCTGCCGTCGAGCGCGTACGGGATGATGTGCGCGCGCGGCACGCCGCCGCGACAGGCGCGGATCGAATGTTTCAGATAAAACGCCGTGTCGCCGGTGACTTCGCCGCTTTCGTGCAACTTGTACGCGTCGTCGAGCGACAGCTCGCGGATCAGGGCGGGGTCGCTCTCGCCGGATTCCATCAGGCCCGGTGTTTCGGTCAGGAACACGATCTTGTCGGCGCGCAGCGCGATTGCCGCAGCCGACGCGACATCTTCCATCGACAGATTGAATGCCTCGCCGGTCGGCGAGAAGCCGAGCGGCGACAGCAGCACCAGCTTGCGGCTCGCGAGCGAATGACGGATCGAATCCGCGTCGATCTTGCGCACGAGGCCCGTGTGCTGGAAGTCGACGCCGTCCAGAATGCCGACCGGGCGCGCCGTCACGAAGTTGCCCGACACCACGCTGATGTGCGCGTGCGCCATCGGCGTGTTCGGCAAGCCCTGGCTGATCGCGGCTTCGATGTCGAGACGCACTTCGCCGGCCGCTTCCTTCGCCGACTCGAGCGCGCGCGCATTGGTGATGCGCATGCCGTGCGAGAACTCCGATTCGACGCCGTGCAGGCTCATCTGCTCCTCGACCTGCGGGCGCGAGCCGTGCACGAGCACGATCTGGATGCCCATTGCCTGCAGGAGCGCGATGTCGGATACGAGTGCATTCAGCAGCCCCTCATGCACCACTTCACCGCCGAAACCGACGACAAACGTCTTGTTGCGGAATGCGTGGATATAAGGGGCGACTGAACGCATCCAGTCGACGAATTGCGCGTGCAGGGCGGGGGTTTCCGTCGAGCCGGCGGGGGCCGGAACGCTCGCGGGCGCGGGGACGAGGTCGGTTTGGGAATTCATGCCGGGGATTATAATGCGCCCCCATGTCGAATGTACCCAAAAGTCCCGCCACGGCGAACGAGAAACCGGCGCCGGGCGCCGATCAGACGAACCCCGGCGACGCGACGCACCGCGCCGCGCAGGATGTGAAGCCTGGAGCGGCGCGCGAGGCGCGTCATGTGGCGGGCGCGTCTGCGCGGAAAGTGGCGTCGGAGGGCGAGGGCGAAGGTCGTGAGCAGCGTGCTACACCCTACGGCGAACAACGTCACGCCGCGCGCGACGCGCAACCTGGCGAATCCCGCAAGCAACCCCGCGCCCCGCGCGAACCGCGTCCGTCGCGCGTCGTCGAGCCAAACCCGATTCCGCCGATCATCTTCCCCGAAGCGCTGCCCGTTTCCGGCCGTCGTGAAGAGATCGCTCGGGCGATTGCCGAAAACCAGGTCGTGATCGTGTCGGGCGAGACCGGCTCGGGCAAGACCACGCAGTTGCCGAAAATCTGCCTCGCGCTCGGCCGTGGCCTCGGCGCTGGCGGCACCGGTCTGATCGGCCATACGCAGCCGCGCCGGATCGCGGCATCGGCGACCGGGCGCCGTATCGCCGAGGAACTCGGCACGCCGTTCGGCGAAGTGGTCGGCTATAAGGTGCGCTTTAACGACAACCTCGCGCCGGGCGCGTCGGTCAAGCTGATGACCGACGGCATCCTGCTTGCCGAAACGCAGACCGATCCGCTGCTCAAGGCGTACGACACGCTGATCGTCGACGAGGCGCACGAGCGCAGCCTGAACATCGACTTCCTGCTCGGCTATCTGAAGGAAATTCTCGTCAAGCGCCCTGATCTGAAGCTGATCGTGACGTCGGCGACGATCGACGCCGACCGCTTCGCGCGCCACTTCGGCAGCGATGACAAGCCCGCGCCGGTGATCGAGGTGAGCGGGCGGCTGTATCCGGTCGAGGTGCGCTACCGGCCGGTCGTCGAGGACAGCCCGGCCGTGAAGGCGGCGCAGGGCACGTCGGCTGCGCCGTCTGGCCGCGAGCGCCCGAAGACCCAGCGTGAGGCCGATCGCGATCTGATGGAGGCGATCGTCGATGCGGTCGACGAACTGTGCCGCGAAGGTCCCGGCGACGTGCTGGTGTTTCTGCCCGGCGAGCGCGAGATTCGCGATGCCGCCGAGGCGTTGCGCAAGCATCATCCGCCGCATACGGAAATTCTGCCGCTGTTCGCGCGGTTGTCGGCCGCTGAGCAGGAGCGCGTGTTCCGCTCGTCGAATGCGCGCCGCATCGTGCTTGCGACCAACGTTGCTGAAACTTCGCTGACAGTGCCCGGCATCCGCTACGTGGTCGACACCGGGCTCGCGCGTGTCAAGCGCTACTCGTATCGCAACAAGGTCGAACAGTTGCAGGTCGAGTCGATTTCGCAGGCCGCCGCGAACCAGCGGGCGGGGCGCTGCGGCCGTGTCGCCGACGGCGTGTGCATCCGCCTGTACGAGGAAAGCGATTTCCAGGGACGCGCCCGTTTCACCGATCCGGAGATTCTGCGCTCGTCGCTCGCGTCGGTGATTCTGCGCATGAAGTCGCTGCATCTGACGGCGATCGAAACCTTCCCGTTCATCGAGCCGCCGCCGGGCCGCGCGATTTCCGACGGCTACCAGTTGCTCAACGAGCTCGGTGCCGTCGACGACGACAACCGTCTCACGCCGCTCGGCCGCGAACTCGGGCGCCTCCCGCTCGATCCGCGCGTCGGGCGCATGATTCTGGCCGCGCGCGACCAGCAGGCGCTGAAGGAAGTGCTGATCATCGCGAGTGCGCTGTCCGTGCAGGATCCGCGCGACCGGCCGATCGAAGCGCAGGAGCAGGCCGACCAGGCGCATCGCCGCTTCGCCGACGATCGTTCCGAATTTCTGCAGTGGCTGAAAATCTGGAACTGGTTCGAGGAAGCGATCGCTCACAAGAAATCGAACCGCCAGTTGCAGGACGAGTGCCGCAAGAATTTCCTCTCGCAACTGCGGCTGCGCGAATGGCGCGATGTCCACTCGCAACTGCTGACGGTCGTGCGTGAGCACGGCTGGCGCGTGAACGAAGCCGAAGCGACATTCGAGCAAATCCACCTCGCGCTGCTCACCGGTCTGCTCGGCAATCTCGGTCTGAAAGCCGACGACGAGCCCTACTACCTGGGCGCGCGCGGCATCAGGTTCTATCTGTGGCCCGGCTCGGCGCTCGTGAAAAAGGCGGCTAAATGGGTGATGGCCGCCGAGCTCGTCGAGACGAGCCGCCTGTACGCGCGCTGTATCGCGAAGATCGAGCCGGAGTGGGTCGAGAAGGTCGGCGCGCATCTGTTGAAGAAGTCGCTCTCCGAGCCGCATTGGGAAAAGCGCGCGGCGCAGGTATCTGCGTTCGAGCGCGCAATGCTGTACGGCCTGCCGATCTATCACCGGCGGCGTGTCGCGTTCGGCAAGCAGGACCCGGCGCGGGCGCGCGAGCTGTTCATTCGCGGCGCGCTCGTCGAAGGCGAGTTCGACACGAAGCTCGCGTTTTTCGCGCACAACCGCAAGCTGCTCGCCGATATCGAGCAGCTCGAGCACAAGTCGCGCCGCCAGGACGTGCTCGTCGACGACGAGTTGATCTTCGCGTTCTACGATCAGGCGGTGCCGGACGGCATCTACACCGGTGCGTCGTTCGAGCGCTGGTATCGCGATGAGGTGAAAAAGAGCGGCCAGGCGGAAGACAGGCTGCGGCTGCTGTATCTGTCGCGCGACGATCTGATGCGGCACGAGGCGGCCGGCGTCACAACCGATCTGTTCCCGAAGCGCCTGACGATGGCGGGCATCGAGATGATGCTCACCTATCACTTCGAGCCGGGCACGCCGCGCGACGGCGTGACGCTCGCGGTGCCGTTGTATGCGCTGAACCAGGTCGACGCGCGCCGCTGCGAATGGCTCGTGCCCGGCATGCTGAAGGAGAAGACGCAACTGCTGCTGAAGTCGTTGCCGCAGAAGCTGCGGCGTCATTGCGTGCCGCTGCCTGAATACGCGGCTGGTTTCGCCGATCGGCACGGCGCGCAGCGCTTCGGCGCGGGCGGCCTGCTCGAGGCGCTGATTGCCGATGTGCGCGAGCAGACCCAGATCGCGATGAAGCAGTCCGACTTCAAGCTCGAGACACTGCCCGCGCATCTGTTCATGAACTTCAAGGTTATCGACGAGCACGGCCGGCAGCTCGCGATGGGGCGCAATCTGTCGCAACTGCGCGCCGAACTCGGCGGCCAGGCGCAGCAGCATTTCCAGAAGATCGTGTCGAGCGCGGCCGGCGCGGCGCTGGCCGATGCGGGCGGCGGCGGTGTCGCGGCGCCTGTGCAAACCGCGGCTCCGGGCACGAGCGGCGCGCCGCGCGGCAAGGGACCGATGACATCCGGTCCGCGGACCACGCCGCAGGATGGCGCGGCGGGCACGGCGCTCTATGAAAAACTGACCACGTGGAATTTCGGCAAGCTGCCCGAGCTGCTCGAAATTCGCCGCGGCGGTCAGACGCTGTTCGGTTATCCGGCGTTGGTGGATCGTGGCACGCATTGCGACGTGGAAGTATTCGATTCGCCGGAAGAAGCCGCGCGGATTCATCGCGCGGGTTTGCGCCGGCTCTTCGCGCTGCAGTTGAAGGAACCGATCAGGTACCTGGAAAAGAATCTGCCGGGCCTGCGCGAAATGGCGATGCAATTCATGCCGCGCGGTACCCAGGAGGAACTGCGCGATCAATTGATCGACACCGCGCTCGACCGCGCGTGTCTGCAGGACCCGCTGCCCGACGATGACGCGAGCTTTCACACGCGGCGCGACGAAGGGCGCAGCCGCCTTACGCTCCTCGCGCAGGAAATCTCGCGACTGGTCGGGCAGATTCTCAGCGAGTATGCGAGCTTGACGAAGAAGCTCGTACAGGCGAAGCCATTCGCGGCCGCTTACGCCGATTTGCAGAATCAACTCGATGCGCTGATCGGCAAGCGCTTCGTCGTTGACACACCTTATACGCAGCTCGCGCACTTCCCGCGTTATCTGAAAGGGATGGCGCTGCGTATCGACAAGCTGCGGGCGGACTCTACGCGCGATGCACGGCAATTCGCCGAATTCCAGCCGCTGCTGCAGCACTATCAGCGCGCGGTATCGCAACGCGGCGGTGTGGTGGACCCGCGCCTCGCGGAATTCCGCTGGTTGCTCGAAGAATTGCGAATCTCGCTGTTTGCTCAGGAGCTGCGCACGCCGATGCCGGTCTCGGTAAAGCGTCTGTACAAGGTGTGGGAGTCGATGCAGCGGTAAGCACCGCCGGAGTGCCTGTGAGCGCGGGGCGGTGCGCGGCTGCGATGACCATGGCAGGCCATCGCAGCGTTCAACCGCGGTCGGACCCGGTTCCCTCGGTCCCGCGGATTCGCCTACCAATGCATCCCCGCGCCGACTGATGCACCGAACCGACCACGCGAATCGGCGCTGCCCTGAACCTTGTAGACCCACTTGCCCGTGTCCGACAACTGCGACACGCCAAGGGCCAGCGCTGACTGGCCACCGTACATGCCGCCGGCCATCGCGACCATTCCGCGTCCCGGCAGGACCGCTTGCGGCAAGCCCGCCATGGCCAGTGCGGTTGCCGTGCCGCCGTACCCGTCGCGGCGCGCCGAGCGGATCTGGTCGTCCGTATAGCGGTTTGCCTGCTCGACCGCGCCGCTCACGCTTTGCCGCAACTGATTGACGTTGACCGCGTCGGTGCCTTGCACCCCGGCTGCGACGTGGGTGATCTGGCGTTCCTGACTGGTGGATCCGACTGATATGGTGTTCGCCCGGTCCGCCACCGAGCCTTGACCCAGCGCCACCGAATTATCGGCGCCCGCGTTCGCGGCGGCGCCCAGCGCGGTGGCATTGTTGCCGCTGGCTACCGCGTTCGCGCCGATGGCTGTTGCGTTTGCGCCGGTGGCCTGGGCATTCGCTCCGGCCGCGACCGCATGTGGGCCCGATGACACCGCGCCTTCGCTATCACGGTCGGCGTCCGCGCTGAAAAACGGGCTGGTCGAGTTGACCACCGCGTTACTGATCGCACCGTCGAGCGCCGCGGTCAGTTGACCGAGGTTGACCGCATCGGTCGCTTCCACGCCATTCGCGACGTTGTGAAGGACGGTGCCGGTCGTTGTGTCGCCGCCGAGCGTGACACCGCTTCGGTCAATGCTGCCGTCCGCGTGGGTGTCGTACATGACCGCTGCGTCGAGCTTCGCGGCTGTTGTCGCGCTCTGGTCGCTCACTGCCTGCAATTGCGCGACATTGACCGCATCGGTCGCGTCCACGCCGTTCGCGACGTTGTGAAGGACGGTGCCGCCCGCCGCACCGCCGCCGAGCGTAACGCTGTTCCGGTCGACGCTGCCGTCGGAATGGGTGTCGTACATGACCGCTGCATCGAGTTTTGCGGCCGTCGCCGCGCTTTGGTCGCCCACCGCTTTCAGTTGCGCGACGTTCACCGCGTCGGTATCGGCTGCTCCAGCCGCTACGTTAGTGATCTGGCGCTCGTTGCCAACGGAGCCGACCGAGACGGTGCCCGCGCGATCGGCAATGGAGCCGGGGCCGAGCGCGACGGAGTCGATGGCCAGCGCACTCGCGTTATAGCCAAGTGAAAGCGCGTTGCGCGCGGCAGCGTTCGCGCCGTAGCCGAGCGCGATGGCACCGTCGCCGCTTGCCATGGCGGATGCGCCGAGCGCTGTTGCGTCCTCGCCGGACGCCGTGGCGGATGCGCCGATCGACGTCGCGTTCATCGCGTTCGCTGCCGCGTTCGCGCCGAGCGCGGTCGAGCCGGTTCCGTTCGCGTTGGAACTCGCTCCGAATGCCGTTGCGTTGGCGCCGGTCGCGCTCGAATTGCTGCCTGCCGCCAGCGCATGCGCGCCGTTCGCGACGGCGTCGTCGGAACCGTCGGCGGGGCCGTCGGCTTTGAAGTAATGCTGGGCGCTGCTTTGGGCAATTGCGTCGACCTTGCCGTCGACCGCGCGCAACTGGCTGACGTTGACCGCGTCAGTGGGTGCCGCGCCTGCGGCGACATTGGTCAGGCGGCGTTCGTTGTTTGCCGAACCGAGCGAGACTTCACCGATAGGGACGGGCGCTGCGACCAGCGTCGCGCCGGTTCCCGCGGGCGCAAAGGCGCTTTGTGACAGATCAGCGGTGGTACTCGAATCCACGCCGAGCGCAACGCTGTTCTCGGCGCTGGCATTCGCGCGGGAGCCGAGCGCGACGGTGTTGGCGCCTGTTGCCGCCGAGCCGAAGCCGAGTGCGCTTGCATCGATTCCAGCTGTCTTCGCGGTGACGCCGAGCGCAATGCCTCCCGCGCCGCTGACGGTAGCGTTGCTGCCGAGCGCGATAGCCCGGTCCGCCGTTGCCGAAGCCCATGCGCCGCTGGCAAGCGAGCTGGCACCATGGGCTTGCGCGCTGTAGCCGAGCGCGGTCGAACCGACGGCGCTGGCGGTTGCCAGCGAGCCGAACGCCGCCGCGGCCGCATCGGCCGCCAATGAACCCGAGCCCGCCGCGATGGAGTCAATGCCGAGCGCCGTAGCGTTCAGACCCACCGCACTCGCGCGTTGTGCCAGCGCATTCGCGTTCAGACCTATTGCGCTCGCGCCGGCGCCTTGCGCGCTCGCGCTCCGGCCGACGGCAAGCGAGCCTTCGCCCTGCGCATCGGCACCCGGCCCCAGCGCGGTCGCACCCTCGCTTTGCGCATTGGCCTGCAAGCCGGCGGCGAGCGACGCGTCGCCGCTTGCAGTGGCCTGCTCGCCGATTGCAACCGAGCCATTGCCCGACGCATTGGCCGCGCCCAGTTCGACTGAACCGACGCCTGCCGCCGCCGCGTGCGTGGCCTGAAGTGCCGCCACGGCTACCGCGGCACTCAGTGTGTGCCGTACCGCCCGCGCGATGGCTTTGCTGCGCGGCCCGGCAGCGTGTTCCGTCAGGCTGGCCGCCGGTGGCAGCGCCGGCTCCAGTTGGGATGCCGTGTACCAGATCATTGGAATATTTTTGTTCGTCAATTCGGAACCTCCTCCTTATTGGGTTGACACCATTGGGTTGGCGCATGGCGCGCGATAAAGCAGCAATCGACCAGATGAATCGATCTGGCTAATTGGCCAGGTGTTATCGATCCGGCAAACGCCCCGGCAAATCGCAAAAACATGGATAGAAAAAGACATGGCTCCCTGTCGGTTTTTCCGGTTGCGCGTGAGGGCGCGCCCAAGCGCCGGCATTGCGCTTGAGCCCATGAAATAAACATTGTGGAAAGCGCCAGCGCGAGTGCTGGCACGAGAGAGAACAGTGTCTGGTCTCGCCGACCGGTTTGGATATCAGCGAATTCTTAAATGCATAAAAACCAGGCTATCTGAATAAAGGCGGATTTTATAGATGGAAAACCGGAGTATTCCTATTGTCGCCAATAGCAATTTGGCCGACTTTAAAGGTAAGCGGGTTGCGGTTGTTTTTTTGATGGATTTATTAATCTTGATGCCGCATCCGGAAGCGCGCCGCAGCCACTGAGGCGAGTCGCTGGCCGACCACCGTCACGCATCCCGCCCTCCGTTTTCCGGGCGCCGCGCGGTGACTTGCGTCAACCGCTCGGCCTGGCAAACGTTCTACAATGATGGCTGTTCTCCGAAGCGAGTTTTCATGCGTAAATTTTTTCTTCCCGGCTTGACAGCCACGTTCGCCGCGAGCGCGGCGCTGGTCGCCGCCGCGGGCTTTTTTTCTCCGGCGGCTCACGCCAATAACGTGATCGTGCTCAATTCCGGCGAAGCCACGCTGAGCCTGATCGACGAGAACACCCGCCAGGTCGTCGGCACCGTTCCCACCGGGAAGGAACCGCACCATCTGATGGTCACGCCGGACAATTCATCGCTGATCGTTGCCAATTCGGTATCGAACAACCTGATGTTCGTCGATCCGAAGTCGGGCAAGGTGCAGCGCTGGGTCGAGAACATCGAGGACCCGTATCAAATCGGCTTCTCGCCGGACCACAAATGGCTCGTCACGACCGGTCTGCGGCTCGACCGCCTCGACATCTATCACTACGACAGCCAGAAAAACCAGATGACGCTCGCCTCGCGCCTGCCGCTCGCGGTCATGCCGAGCCATATGGCGTTCACGAACGACAGCAAAACGGTATTCGTCACGCTGCAGGTTTCGGGTGAGCTCGCGGCGATCGACCTGCCCACGCAAACCGTGAAGTGGAAGATGAAAGTCGGCAAGGTGCCGGCGGGCCTGTGGATGACGCCGGGCGAGAAGTATCTGCTCGTCGGGATGACCGGCGAGGATTGCGTCGCGGTGGTCGACTGGCGCAACCAGAAGGTCGTCAAGACGATCCACACGGGCAAGGGCGCGCACAACTTCCGCTCGCTCGCGGACGGCCGCCACGTGGCGGTGTCGAATCGGGTGGCGAGCACGATCAGCATCCTCGACGAAGACACGCTCACCAATGTCGGCGACATCACCGGCCTGATGCCGGGGCCGGACGACATGGAACTTTCCGCCGACAAGCGCTATCTGTGGGTTACGTTCCGCTTCGCGAAGCACGTCGGTATCATCGACCTGAATACGCGCAAGCTGATCCAGACCATCGCGGTGGGCCGCTCGCCGCACGGCATTTATTTCTTCAACCGCGCACCGGTCACGGCGCCCAACGGGGCCTGAAGATGTCCGAGGGCCCCGTTGGGCGGCAAACAACAGGGCGCTGCGCGCGAGCCACGGATGAAGTAACCTGCACGGATGAAGTAACCAGGCCAGCACCATGTTCCATCTGATTTTTGCCTCGCTCGACAACTTCGTTTCAGCCGTGCAGACATGGCTGTACGTCGACGTGGTGCAACCGCTGCTGTTCCGCTTCAACCTGATGGACTACGACGAAGACACGTACGACAGCCTGTACTGGGTCATCGTCGGCGTGCTTGAGGTGCTCGCGATGTACGCGCTTCTGCGTCCGCTCGAGGCGCTGCGTCCGGCCGAGCAGTGGGACAACCGCAGGGCGGTACGCGTCGACGTGCTGTACACGTGGATCGCCAAGCTCGGCATTCTCAATCTGTTCTTTTTCTTCGCGCTGCAACCGTTCTTCGACAACGTGCAGGGCTGGCTGCGGCTGAACGGCATCGCGAACATCAACTTCGACAATCTGTGGCCCGGCGTGACCACGCAGCCATTCGTCACGTTCGTGATGTATCTGCTCGTGCTCGACTTCGCCGGCTACTGGTATCACCGCTGGGAGCATCGCATCGGCGTGTGGTGGGAACTGCACGCGGTGCACCACAGCCAGCGGCAGATGTCCCTCTGGTCGGACGACCGCAATCATCTGCTCGACGATCTGCTGCAGGCGTCGTTTTTCGCGGCGATCGCGCTCGTGATCGGTGTGCCGCCGTCGCAATTCGTCGTGCTGGTCGCCATCACGAATCTCGCGCAAAGCGTCCAGCATGCGAATATCCGGCTGTACTACGGCTGGCTCGGCGAGCGGTTGCTGGTCAGTCCGACGTTCCATCGGCGTCACCATGCAATCGGCTACGGTCACGAAGGGCTCAAGTACGGCTGCAACTTCGGGGTGCTGTTCCCGTGGTGGGACATGCTGTTTGGCAGCGTCTCGTGGAGCCGCGACGTAGAGCCGACCGGCATCACCGATCAGCTCGCAGGCCACCGCTATGGCGACGGCTTCTGGGCGCAGCACTGGCTCGCGTTCGTGCGCATCGCGCGGCGTCTGATGCCGAAGCGCCGCACGCCGGGTAACGACGCCGCCGCGATTTGAGCCCACCCTCCGCCGCGCCGTCACCTGCTCCCGGCGGCGTGTCCCGTGGTTTATCCTGTGTACGTTCGTACGCGCGCTCCCGTGCCCCAGCATGGCTGGCCGGCGCGCGGCGCGTTTTCCTTCCTCATCGTTTCGTTCGCAGGCACTGGCTCGCATGAATGATCTGTTGCGCTCGCTCGGTCGCGCGCTCGCAAGCGCGTTCCATCCGCGCATACTGTGGCTGACCTTCAAACCGTTTATCGTCGCGACGGCCGGCTGGGGCGTGATCCTGTGGTTTTTCTGGCAGACGCTGACCGGCGCGACCCGCACGTGGCTCGACGACTGGTCGTTCACCGCCACGCTTTACCATCTATTCGACTGGCTCGGTTTTTCGGCGCTGCATGCGGTCATCGCGCCGTTCATCGTGATTGCGGTGGCGATTCCGCTGATCGTCGTCACGGTGCTGATGCTGATCGCGACGCTGTCGATGCCGGCCGTGATCCGTTTTCTCGGCGCGCGCCAGTTTGCCGGACTCGAAATGCGCAAAGGCGGAACGTGGTACGGTAGCCTCGCTCAGGCGTTGTGGAGCACGCTGCTGTGTCTCGTGCTACTGGTCGTCACGTTGCCGCTGTGGCTCGTGCCGCCGTTCTTCGCGCTGATTCCGCCGCTGCTGTGGGGCTGGCTCACCTATCGCGTGATGAGCTACGACGCGCTGGCGCTGCATGCGACGCCCGACGAGCGGCGCGAGCTGGTGCGGCGCCATCGGCTGCCGCTGCTGCTGATCGGCATCACGAGCGGCTTGCTGAGTTCGCTGCCGACGCTGTTGTGGGCGTCGTCGGTGTGGCTGATCGTGCTGTTCCCGGTAATCACGGCGGTGACGATCTGGATTTACGCGTTCATCCTCGTGTTCTCGGCGCTGTGGTTCGGCTATTACTGCCTGCGCGCGCTGCAGCGCATGCGGGCGCAGGAGCATGGCGGCGCGCATCAGGCCGCGCCGGTTCCCTATTGATCAACCGAAAGAGGCAGCAATGGCATTTGGCGTCATCATCATCGGCGATGAAATCCTGTCGGGCAGGCGCGTCGACAAGCATCTGCCAAAGGTCATCGAATTGCTCGGCGCGCGCGGACTGTCGCTCGGCTGGGCGGAGTACATCGGCGACGATCCGGAGCGCATCACGGCAACGCTGCGGCGTACGTTCGCGTCGGGCGACATCGTGTTTTCGACAGGCGGCATCGGCGCGACGCCCGACGACCACACGCGTCAGTGCGCGGCGGCCGCGCTCGGCGTGCCGCTCGAGCTGCATCCGGAGGCTGCGAAGCTGATCCAGGAGCGCATCCGCGATATGTATCCGGCGAATTCGCCGACCCCGCTCGACTTCGATTCGCCCGAAAACCGGCATCGCCTGAACATGGGCACGTATCCGCAGGGCGCATCGATCATTCCGAATGGCTACAACAAGATTCCGGGTTTTTCGATCCGGCAGCATTATTTCGTGCCGGGGTTTCCGGTGATGGCCTGGCCGATGATCGAGTGGGTGCTCGATACGCAATACGCGCATCTGCACCACACCACGCCGCACGCGGAAAAGTCCCTGCTCGTGTTCGAACTGCCGGAATCGCGCTTGACGCCGTTGATGGAGAAGATCGAGCGCGATTTTCCCGGCGTGCGGGTGTTCAGCCTGCCGAGCGTCGGCGATGCCGAGCGCGGCGGCGTCTATGCGCGGCACCACATCGATCTCGGCGTCAAGGGCGAGCCGGAGGCCGTCGCGGCGGCGTTCGTGAAGCTGCGTGAAGGCGTGCATCTGCTCGGCGGCGATATCGTCGAGCCGGAAGTGGCAGCGGCAGCCGTGGCGCGGCCTGGCAACTAACCGACGGGCAGGGTGGTTTAGCGCGGCGTAGGTCGCGAGGTGAAGACCGACACGCGCCTCATCATCGCCCTGTCACATTCACCACCGACCATGAGCCAGCTCCACGCGTTTTCCTGGCACCGCGCGCGGGCAAACGAGGCGAGCGGCGCAATCTCGACGCAATCAGTCCGCGGCCGCCCCGAGCTCGAACCGTGTGCCGATCGTCCCGTCAGTCGTCAAGCGCCGATCCACGGCAACCCGCGAAAGCACCAGCCCGACACCGTCTTCCGATGCCCCTGGCCGTCCTTGTCGCCTTCGAAACCTTCCAGCAGGTCGTACGCCTTGGTGAAACCGGCCTGGGTCGCGGCGATCGCGGCGAGCTTCGAGCGCGCGGCGCTGCGGCACAGGAACAGCACCGGCGTGTCGGGCGACGCCACCTGCGCGAGTTGCTGCACGAACTCCTGATTCGGCACCGCGCCCGGATAGCGCGTCCATTCGACATGTGCGTATTGCCCATCGCCGATCACCGGCCGGCCGACCCAATCGAGTTCGGCGCGAGTGCGTACGTCGACGAGACGCGTGCGCGGATCGAGCTGCAGCAGTTCGAACGCCTCGGCAGGCGATATCGCGCCCGCGTAGGGCAGTTGATTCTCGGTGCGACGGGCTTCCGCCCGCGCGTACAACTGTTCGAGCGTGCTCATGAGCGTCAATCTCCTTCGGATCAAATGACCATTCTAGCGCGCGGCGTGCGGGGCGCATGCGGGCGCGAAGCCGCGTTGCCCGCAAGCTTGCCGACTGTGATGGAAGGGATCCGGATGCGCAATTATGGTGCAATTCCGCGTAAATGCACCAGAATGGAACTACCCAACGTTATCAAACGAATGGATGCACTAGTATTGTGCATTGAAACGCGTGCGGATTCCGCGGCGTCATCGTGAGCCCCACGCGTATTCCCCGCAAACGTACGCGCGACCACGTTGCGCGCCAGTCCGGCTCATGTTGGGCCCCTCAATGGCACAGAACCTGCTTTATTGGTGCCGATCGATTTGCCCCGGGCGGAATTTCCTGCCTTGCGATGCCGTTTCAGGTGGACGCGCCGGGGCAGGTCAGCTAGATTGGGCGGCGGCTGAATCCGCCGAATTCGTTAATCAGGAGATAGGTTATGAGTAAATCCGTGGCCGACGTCATGCAACTCGTCAAGGACGAAGACGTCAAGTTTGTCGACTTCCGTTTCACCGACACGCGCGGCAAGGAGCAACACGTTTCGGTGCCGGTGTCGGCATTCGAGGAAGACAAGTTCGAAAGCGGCCATGCGTTTGACGGTTCGTCGATTGCCGGCTGGAAGGGCATCGAGGCATCGGACATGCTGCTGCTCCCGGATGCGAACACGGCCTTCATCGACCCGTTCTACGAAGAATCGACCCTCGTGCTGACCTGCGACGTCGTCGAACCGGCTGACGGCAAGGGCTACGAGCGCGATCCGCGCTCGCTCGCGAAGCGCGCCGAAGCGTACCTGAAGAGCTCGGGTCTCGGCGACACCGCGTTCTTCGGTCCGGAGCCGGAATTCTTCATTTTCGACTCGGTCCAGTGGAACACGGATCAGTCAGGCTGCTTCGTCAAGATCGGTTCGGAAGAAGCGCCGTGGTCGTCGGCGAAGGAATTCGAAGGCGGCAACACCGGTCACCGTCCGGGCACGAAGGGCGGCTACTTCCCGGTCGCGCCGGTCGACACGTTCCAGGACATGCGCTCGGAAATGTGTCTGCTGCTCGAACAGATCGGCATTCCGGTCGAAGTGCACCACCACGAAGTCGCGGGCCAGGGCCAGAACGAAATCGGCACCAAGTTCTCGACGCTCGTGCAACGCGCCGACTGGCTGCAGCAGATGAAGTACATCGTCCAGAACGTCGCGCACACGTACGGCAAGACGGCGACGTTCATGCCGAAGCCGGTCGTCGGCGATAACGGCTCGGGCATGCACGTTCACCAGTCGATCTGGAAGGACGGCCAGAACCTGTTCGCGGGCAACGGCTACGCGGGTCTGTCGGAATTCGCGCTGTTCTACATCGGCGGCATCATCAAGCACGCGCGCGCGCTGAACGCGATCACGAACCCGGGCACGAACAGCTACAAGCGCCTCGTGCCGGGCTTCGAGGCGCCGGTGAAGCTGGCCTACTCGGCGAAGAACCGCTCGGCCTCGATCCGCATCCCCTACGTCGCCAACCCCAAGGGCCGCCGCATCGAGGCGCGCTTCCCGGACCCGACCGCGAACCCCTACCTCGCCTTCAGCGCGCTGCTGATGGCGGGCCTGGACGGCGTCGAGAACAAGATCCACCCGGGCGAGGCCGCGACCAAGGACCTCTACCACCTGCCGCCGGAGGAGGACGCGAAGATCCCGACCGTCTGCCACAGCCTCGACCAGGCGCTCGACTACCTCGACAAGGGCCGCGCCTTCCTGACCAAGGGCGGCGTCTTCACCGATGCGTACATCGACGCCTACATCGAGCTGAAGATGCAGGAGGTCACGCGCTTCCGCATGACCACGCACCCGATCGAGTTCGACATGTACTACGCGCTGTGATCCCGTGACGTTTCGCACGCGGGACGAAGGGGACGGCGATGCCGTCCCTTTTTTTTCGAGGGGTGACCGCGGGGGCCGGCCCGCGGTCTGGGCGACAATCGCGCCAGGAGTCCGACGCATGCGCTTGCCACCCCTTTGCCTCGCCGCCGTCCTCGCCGCCGCGGCGCACGTGCCGGCGCGGGCGCAGGCGACCGGCGTCGTCTACCGCTGTCCCGGCAACCTCTACACCAGCGAGCTCACGCCCAAGGCGGCCGAGGAGAAGGGCTGCCGCACGATCGAAGGCGCGCCGGTCACGGTGATCCAGGGCAATCGCCCGCGCACCGGCACGCCGGTGCCTCCGGCGGCGTCCCGCCCGGCCGACTCCAAGGTCGACCCGGCCGCGCAGCGCGCGCGCGACGGCGACTCGCGCCGCATCCTCGAGGCCGAGCTGAAGAAGGAAGAGGACCAGCTCGCGGCGCTGCAGAAGGAGTTCAACGGCGGCGAGCCCGAGCGGCACGGCGACGAGAAGAACTACCAGAAGTACCTCGACCGCGTCGCCGAGATGAAGGCGGCGATCGCGCGCAAGGAAAGCGACATCGCCGCGCTGCGCCGCGAGCTCGCCAAGCTGGGAGGCTGAGTGCAGCCTCCCGGACCGGCCGACGCCGCGGGCCAGCGCGGGGTGGACGCCGCCTATGCCGCCTTCGACCACCTCGCGACCATGGTCGCGGTGGTCAGCCTCGACGGCCGCTGCGTCTTCGCCAACGCCTCGTTCGAGAACGTGCTCGGGCTGTCGCGCCGCAGCGTGCAGCGCGGCGCCGTGTTCGACTGGTTCGTCGACGGCCGGATGCTGCGCGACACGGTCGCCGCGGTCGCGCGCAACGAGTTCTCGACCTCGCGCCTGGAGGCGCTGCTGCGCCGCCCCGGCCCGGCCGGCGGCGACGCGCTGCCGGTGCACGTGATCGTCAACCAGATGGACGGCGTGCCGCACGTGCTCGTCGAACTCGTCGAGATCGAGCAGCAGACCCGCCAGGACCGCGAGGAGCGCGCGCTCGGCCAGGCGCGGGCGACCAAGGAGCTGATCCGCAACCTCGCGCACGAGATCAAGAACCCGCTCGGCGGCATCCGCGGCGCGGCGCAGCTGCTCGAGATGGAGGTCGAGACGCGCGCGTTGACCGAGTACACGCAGGTCATCATCAACGAGGCCGACCGGCTGCAGGCGCTCGTCGACCGGCTGCTCGCGCCGCACCGCAAGCCGCACGTCGTCAGCGACGTCAACATCCACGAGGTCTGCGAGCGGGTGCGTTCGCTGATCCTCGCGGAGTTCCCGCGCGGGCTGGAAGTCACGCGAGACTACGACGTCTCGATCCCGGACTTCCGCGGCGACCGCGAGCAGCTCATCCAGGCGGTGCTGAACATCGCGCACAACGCGGCGCAGGCGCTCGCCGGTGGCCGCGCCGACGGCGATCCGAAGTACGCGGGGCGCATCGCCGCGGGCGATGCGCGCATCACGCTGCGCACCCGCATCGCCCGCCAGATGACGCTGGGCAAGCAGCGCTATCGTCTGGCACTGGAATTGCATATCGAGGACAACGGCCCGGGCGTGCCCGAGTCCATCCGCGATCGCATCTTCTACCCGCTGGTCTCGGGGCGCGACGGCGGCTCCGGTCTCGGTCTCACGCTCGCGCAGACGTTCGTGCAGCAGCACCAGGGCACGATCGAATGCGAGAGCGAACCGGGCAGGACCTTCTTCAAGATCGTGATCCCACTACCGTGAGCCGTGAGCCGTGATCGTCGGGCGGCCGGGCAGACTGCAGGCAGGGCATGAAACCCATCTGGATCGTTGACGACGACCAAAGCATCCGCTTCGTGCTGGAGAAGGCGCTCGCGCGCGAGGAACTCGCGGTGCGCAGCTTCACGAACCCGCGCGACGTGCTCGCGGCGATGGACGACGACGAGCCGCAGGTGCTCGTCTCCGACATCCGCATGCCGGGCGGCTCGGGCATCGAGCTGCTGAGCAAGGTCAAGGAGCGCCACCCGGGCCTGCCGGTCATCATCATGACCGCGTATTCAGACCTCGACAGCGCCGTCAGCGCCTTCCAGGGCGGCGCCTTCGAGTACCTGCCCAAGCCCTTCGACGTGCCCAAGGCGGTCGAGCTGATCCGCCGCGCCGTCGACGAGAGCCTGCGCGACGAGGTGCGCGACGAACGCGCCGCGCAGATGCCCGAGATGCTCGGCCAGGCGCCGGCGATGCAGGACGTCTTCCGCGCGATCGGGCGACTGAGCCAGAGCGTCGTCACGGTACTGATCACCGGCGAGTCGGGCTCCGGCAAGGAGCTCGTCGCGCAGGCGCTGCACAAGCACAGCCCGAGGGCGAGCGGGCCCTTCGTCGCGATCAACACCGCGGCGATCCCGAAGGACCTGCTCGAGAGCGAACTCTTCGGCCACGAGCGCGGCGCCTTCACCGGCGCGCAGACGACGCGGCGCGGCCGCTTCGAGCAGGCCGACGGCGGCACGCTCTTCCTCGACGAGATCGGCGACATGCCCTTCGACCTGCAGACGCGCCTGCTGCGCG
>NZ_JASGFN010000046.1:0-28262 GCF_047605525.1 Paraburkholderia sp.
GTCTCGCGCGCCACGTCGTAGACGCGCGCGGTCAGGGTCTTTTTCAGGTAGTCGTCGCAGGATGCAACGCATTGAGCGGCCACAGCGGCCTGTTCGGGTTCGGTTAACAGCAAGGCAAGCTCCTGGTTGGCAACATACGGTGCAACAACGAATCGACCACGCTCGATATCGATCGGCAGCGGGTTCGCCAGGAGGCAGGCAAGAAAGCGGACATAAAAAAACCCGCCTCGTCTGGCGGGTTTATGTGTCACTGCGATTCGACGCGCGCTAACCCACCATTCGATGAATGATGCTAATAATCAGCGCAATACGGATGTCGAGGCAGTTCATGGCGGCGATCTTCGTCGAGTTGGCGGAATTTGTCAATCCTGCATGTTTAGCGTTACGGCGTTGCGGCTAAGGCTCGATGCTCTGCTTTCTGAACGCGGTCAGAATGCGCTGCTCGAGCGCATCGTAGTTGCCGCCGAAATGATGGTCGCCCGACGTGCGAATCACCGCGATGCCGGTCTTGTCGAGCGCCGGGCACAGCGTGTCCTTCTCGTTCTCGCCATAGAAGCATTGCACGATCGACGGCGGCAGATGCGCCAGCTCCGGCTTCACGTTCAGCGCCTTGTCGCTCGCGGGCAGGCCGAGCCAGCCGCCGACGCGAATCTGGAAATCGGCGTCGGGCGCGAAACCGAGCAGCGAAATCAGCGACACTTTCGCGCGCTGCTCCGCGGGCAGACGGTTGTACGCGAACGGCATCACGTCGGCGCCGAACGAATAGCCGACCAGCGCGATGTGCCGCGCGTGCCAGCGCGCGCCGTAGGTTTGCATCACGCGCGCGAGGTCGCGGCTCGTTTGCGCGGGCGGCTTCTCGCTCCAGAAATAGCGCAGGCTGTCCCAGCCGATCACCGACACGCCATCCTTCTGCAACGCCTGGGCGATCGTCTTGTCGAGATCGCGCCAGCCACCGTCGCCGGAAATCACGATCGCCATCAGGCCGTTCGGATGCGCGGCCGGCAGTTCGATCAGCGGCAGATCGGACACGTCGTCATCGCTCGTCGAGACCGATTGCAGATGCGGCGCGACCAGTGCGACGAGGCGCGCGCGATCGGCATGGCCGGTGCTCGCCTGCTCGACGAAGCCCGGCAGCTTGTCGCGGATCACGGTCGGATCCGGCGGGCACGGCTGGAAGCGCGCGTCGAGCGTGTGCTCGGCATCGACGGATACCGCGCCGGCAATCGTATTCGACGGTGCCTGTTCGAGCACGTGCATCGCGAGCGTCGCGCCCTGCCCCGTACCCGCGACGATCGGCGCGAAATAATGGCTCGACTGCGACTGCCGCTCGAGCTGGTGGCTCAGCGCTTCGGCATCGCCCACCAGTTGATGGCAGGTTTCCTGTTTCGCTTTCAGGTTCTGCGCGTAACGCGCGGTGTCTACTCCGACGGTCATCGCGCCGGCCCTCGCAAGCGCATCGGCGCTCTGCTGATCGGCCGCGCTCCAGCCGCCCGCCTGCGAATACAGCACGACGAAGCCGCGCAACGGTCCGTCGGGTTGCGTGACCGTGACGTCGCCATAGCGGCCGCCGGGCACGGTGGTAGTCGCCGCGTGCGCGAGCGCGCCACAGGTCAGAACGCTCGCCGCGACGGCGAGCCGGAACAACGGATGCAATGTCATGAACGCCGGCCTCCCGCCAGCAACGACAGGTCCGCGAGCGTGAAGAACACGCCCACCGAACCCGATGCCGCGAGATAGCGCGGCTCCCAGCGCGGCTGGAACTTGCTCTTGAAAGCACGCAGACCGCGGAAGTTATAGAAGCGGCCGCCGAAGCGCCACACGATGCCGGCAACACGATGCCAGCGCGACGCGAGCGGGGTCGGCTGCATGCCGGACAGCGGCGCGATGCCGAGACTCAGCGAGCGGAAGCCCGCCTGTTTCAGATGCAGCGCGAGCTGCGTGAACAGATATTCCATCGCGTACGGCGACGCGCTTTCGACGTGACGCATCACGCCGACGGTCGCCTCGGTGTTCAGATCGGTCGTCATGAAGGTCACGAACGCGACCGGCTCGCCGTTCTGGCGCACCAGCATCACCGATTGCGCGGCAAGGTATTCGTCATGGAACGCGGCGACCGAGAAGCTCTTCTCGCGCGCGTCGCGACTGTCGAGCCAGCCGTCGGAGATCTCGCGCAGCGTTTCGAGCAAGGCCGGCACGTTCGCCTGATCGATCACCTCGACCGTGAAGCCGTCACGCTCGCCGCGCTTTAATGCATAGCGCAGATGCGCGCGATGCGAGCCCTTCAGATCGAAATCGTCGAGCACGACGTGCGCTTCCTCGCCGAGTTTCATCAGCGTGAGGCCGGCGTCGAGATACAGCGGCAGCGCGTTCGCGCGCACCTGATAGAACGCGGCGCGGCCGCCGTGCTGATGCGCGAGCGCGACGAACTTGCCGATCAGGCCGGCCCATTCTTCGCGAGGCCCCACCGGATCGTGCAACGCGGCCCACGTACGGCCGTATTTCGCGTACATCAGGAACGCCTCGCGCGATTCCGAAAACAGGAAACTCTTGTCGCCCATCAGCGCGAGACCGGCATCGCTGCGCTCCTGCGCGCGCACGATGCGCGCGGCGTCGCGCAGATCTTCGGGCGCCGGCTTGACGAAGCGGCCCGGCGCGAGACGCAGCAGTTGCCAGAACGAAAAGATCGCGGCGAACAGGCTCGCGGCCAGCGTCGCGCGCAGCGCGCGCGGCGCGCGTTCGTCGAATGCGAATTGCCACCACAGGTCGCGCGTGTACGGCACGTCGCGAAACGCGAACAGCATGACCCACGTCGCGAGCATCAGCACCATCGCGACCGACACCAGCCAGCCCGCCGTGAAGCGCTCGGCGAACAGCGACGAATGACGGTTGAAGCGCTTGCGCGTCGCGAGCAGCAGCACGATCAGCATGCCGAGCACGCCCGCCTCGACGAATGCGAGACCTTTGGTCAACGACAGCGCGAGGCTCAGCACCGCGAGCGCGAGCGTCATCCACCATGCGGCGTCGAGCCGCCGCAGCAGCCCGCGCGCGACGAACAGCAGCAGCACGCCGAGCACGCTGCACAGCATCTGCGAGCTTTCGAGCACCCACAGCGGCACGAGATCGCGCAGCATATGAATGCGCTGCCAGAACGCCGGCGTCGCGCTCGAAATCACCAGCATGCCGCCCACCACGAACGTCACGAGGCTCAGAAACAGCGGCGCGAGCTCCGACACGCGCTGCGCCTGCAGCAGCGACAGGCGGCTCTTCAGCGCGCGGCCCTCGAAGCCCGCGAGCAGCGCCGCCGAGACGATCAGCGGCAGGCCGAAATAGATCGCGCGATAGGCGAGCAGCGCGGCGATCATCTGCCGCATCTGCACGTGGCCGCTCAGCGTAAACACCATCGCCGCCTCGAACACGCCGACGCCGCCGGGCGTATGGCCGATCAGGCCGAGCAGCAGCGCGGCCGCGTAGACGGTGATGAAGCCGACGAAGCTCACGTTTGCGTGCGGCAGGAGCGCCCACAGCGCGAGACCCGCGGCGATCACGTCGAGCACCGCGAGCGCGACCTGCGCGAACAGATCGCGGCGCGCGGGAATATCGAACGACAGCCAATGCCAGTGCGTGCGGACCGGCCGCGTCTCGCCACGGCACGCGGCGGCCGCGAGCGCCAGCGCGAGCAGCAGCGCGGCGCCGCCCCAGCGCAGCGCGAGCGGCGTCAGATGCAGCATCGGCGCGAGCTGGCCGGCCATGCAGACCATGCCGAGCGCGCTCATCAGCACCAGCGCGAGCGCCAGCGACACGCTCGTGAACACCGTCATGCGGCCGATCTGCGCGGGCGTGACGTTCGCGACGCCGTAGACGCGCGCGCGCACCGCCCCGCCCGTCAGCGCGCCGAAACCGGTCGCATTGCCGAGCGCGGAGCCCGCGGTCGCGCCGATCCACAGCGCGGCACGCGGCACGCTCGCGCCGAGATAGCGCAGGCCGACCGCGTCGCGCCCGACCAGCGCCACGTAGCTGAGCGCGGTCGCGCCGAGCGCGCCGATCCACTCGCGCGCCGACAGGTTGCGCAACTCGCGTATCACCGAGCGGTAGTCGACCGCCTCCGATAGATGCTGCAGCACGACCAGCAGCAGCCCGCAAATGACGAGCGCGAGCACGGGCGACAGAAGTCCCCGGCTGCCGGGCGCTTTCGATGCCCGGCTGAGCATCGCGCCGAGGCGCCCGAAGCTGTGTTGAAGTCGATGAAACATGGTCAATGCGGGCCTTGCGGGAGCGGTCGCGGCGACGGGCCGTCGCGCGCGGTATCGCCTGTCTCGACGATTACAAAGTGATAACGGCAAAGCGTGCAAAAGGTTGACAGTCGAAGTGATTTCGCTGTCGGTTCAGTTGCGCTGCAAGCCAGAAAGGGGATGGGATCGTAAGGCGTCGGGTGCCGCTCGCGGCCCGGGATTTTTAGCCGCTGATGAGGCCGGAAAACAAAATGCCCGCTACTCGAGCGGGCACGTACGTGACGGTCGGGGCCTTTGCGGCCCCTGACCTGTACCTGTTACTGCGGGCGGCGATACGCTTCGGCGATCATGGCGCAGTTCTGCAGGTGCAGGTTCAGCGCATGCAGCGCCAGCGCGCGCAGCTTGCCGAACAGCGTGGTAGTGGCGGGAAGGGAACGGACGGCGTTCGAGGCGGTGTTCATGACGGGTTCCTTGTGTCGGATACTAGGGTTTATACCTAAGCAATTACCCGATTATAGTCTTCTTATGGCGCACTGCAACAAAAAATAAAAATTTCTGCACCGTCGCGCGCCACACGTCCGTCAAACTCAAAAATGGTAAAAGGGCGATATCGGACAGCCCCGTTATTAGCAATCCGCACCGTACAGGTGCAATAATCACCCCTTTGCGTGCGACGCATCGTCGCAGCCCTGCCGTCATGACCGTCGCCCAGAAAGCTCTGATTGCGCCCCTTATCGTCGCGTGCGCGATGTTCATGGAAAGCGTCGACGCGAACGTAATCGTCACCGCGCTGCCGGCGATGGCGCGCGACTTCGGGCGCGATCCGGTCACGCTGAAAATCGCGGTGACGAGCTATGTGCTCGGGCTCGGCGTGTTCATCCCCGTGTGCGGGTGGCTCGCCGACAAGTTCGGTGCGCGCACGGTGTTTCGCACGGCGATCGGCATCTTCGTGACGGGCTCGCTGTTGTGCGCCGCATCGAATTCGCTCGCCACCTTCACGCTTGCGCGCTTCGTGCAGGGCGTCGGCGGCGCGATGATGGTACCGGTCGGGCGGATCATCATTTTCCGGGTCGTCGAAAAGGCCGATTTCATCCGCGCGATGAACTATCTGAGCGTGCCCGCCATGCTCGGCCCCGCGGCCGGCCCGCTGCTCGGCGGCTTCATCACCACCTATCTGCACTGGCGGCTGATTTTCTTCATCAACGTGCCGATCGGCATTCTCGGCATCTATCTGGCCAATCGCTACATCGCCAACACGCGTGAACCCGACCCCGGTCCGCTCGACTGGATCGGCTTCCTGCTGTCCACGACGGGCGCGGTGCTGCTTCTGCTCGGGTTGTCGCTGGTGGGCGGCGAGCTGATGCCGAACCTCGACGCGTTCGGCATGTGCGCGCTCGGCGCGGTAATGCTCGCTATCTATGTCGCGTACGCGCAGCGCGTCGCGCTGCCGCTGCTCGATCTGCGCTTTTTCAAGGTGCCGACCTTCCAGGCGAGCGTGCTCGGCGGCTCGCTGTTTCGCATCGGACTGGGCGCCCTGCCGTTCCTGCTGCCGCTGATGCTGCAGGAAGGCCACGGCATGAGCGCGTTCCAGTCGGGGCTGATTACCTGCGCGTCCGCGTTCGGCGGCATGTTCATGCGCGCGATCGCCTCGCGGGTGCTGCGCCGCTTCGGCTTCCGTTCGGTGCTGGTGGTCAACGCGGCGCTGTCCGGGATTGCGATTGCCGCCTGCGGGCTCTTCTTCCCGCACACGCCGACGTGGATCATCTGGGTCGTCGTGCTGCTCGGCGGCTTCTTCCCCGCGCTGCAGTTCACGAGCCTGAATTCGCTGACCTACGCGGAGATCGCGAGCCGCGACGTCGGCCGCGCGACGAGTCTCGGCAGTGTCGTGCAGCAGATGTCGCTCGGTCTCGGCGTGACGCTCGGCGGTATCGTGCTGCAGATTTCCCGCGTGCTGAACGGGCATCCGAACGTCATCTGGTCGGATTTCTGGCCTGCGTTTCTGGTGGTCGGGCTGTGCTCGTTCGCGTCGATTCCGGTCACGCTGCGCCTGCCGCGCAGCGCGGGCGAGGAAATCTCGCGGGGTGGGCGCGGCTGAGCGGCGTGCGCCGCTGTCGACCGTTCCGGCCGCCCTGCCGTTCGCGCACTCAGGCGTCGCGCTTGCGGATCACGCTCACCTCGCCGTTGCGTTCGAGAATCGCCGCGGCCACGTCGTCCAGCGAGCGTGAGCCGGTTTTCTGCCGCACCGTTTCCTCGATTTCGGTGCGCGTCACGAGCGCCGCATGCATTTCACGCGTATTGAACGCGCCGTTGCTGAACACCTCGCGCTCGACGCCGCCCACCAGCCGTTCGAAGCGGCGCGATCGCATGCATGCCCACGCGAGCATCCGGTGACACGCGACGATCACGAACGATGCGACCACGGTCGCGACGAACGGCGACGCGCCGACGATCGCCCGGCTCAGCGTCGCGCCGAGCAGGATCACCACGACCGAATCGAACGGCGAGCGCTGTCCGAACGAGCGCCGCCCCGACACGCGGATCAGCGCGAGCGCGATCACGAATACGACGATCGAGCGCAGGCCCATCTGCAGCGGGTCGAGATTCCGGCTGTCGCCGAACAGAACGAAGATCGCGTCCATCATGCTTGCCCTCCTCGCGGCTGGTTGCCGTGCCGATGTCGCGCCGTTGGTTCACGGCATCGCATCGGCACCGCAGCGGCAACGCTTGCGCGACGCGCGGCGGCAAACCGGATATTCGCGTCAGGCGGCCGACCACGCGACGAGCGTGTCGCCGAAACCGCCGCGCGCGCGGGCGGCCGTGCGCGCACTCGTGATCACGCGTGGCGCGGCGCTCCATGCGATGCGCGCGCCCACCGCGATCAGCCGGTCGACGAGCGCGACGTCCTCGCTGCACCGGAGCGGCGGAAAGCCGCCCGCGCGCCGGTACGCATCCGCCGACACGCCGAGATTCGCGCCATGCACATGCCGATGACCGTCGGCGTCCATATAAGTCTTGCGGAAATATTCGCGCACGCTGTGCGGATGCGCGCTCCAGTCGTCGACGGCGATCGAGCCGCATACCGCATCCGCGCCGAGCGCGAGCTGCGCGGCGAGCCAGCCGGGCGCCACGCGGCTGTCGGCATCGGTAAACGCCAGCCAGCGCGCGCCTTGCGCGAGCAGCAACGCCGCGCCGAGCGCGCGCGCGATGCCGACATTGCGCGCTTTCAGCGTCAACGTCTGCACGCCGTAAGCCCGCGCGATCGCGCCGGAAAAATCGCTGCACGCATCGAGCGCGACGACGATCCGCACCGCTTCTCCCGAGAGTTCTTCGTGCCGCGAGGCTTCGAGCAGCGCCGCGAGGCAACGCGCGATCAACGCCTCTTCGTTGTGCGCGGGAACGATCACGCCGATCATAGAAGCCCCTCGCGTTGCGCGACCGAGCGCGCGTCGCGCGACCACACGTCGATCAGCAGATCGGCTTCGTCGTGATGGGCGAGACGCGCGAGACCGCAGCGCGCATCGAAGAGCGCATGCGCGCGATCGGCGGATTCGAGCGCTTCGGCGAACGGCCGGCGCCAATGACACGCGAGCAGCGTACCGTCCGTCGTCAACGAAGCGGCGATGCGCGCGGCCAGCGTTTCGAGTTCGGCCGCGTCGAGGTAGTACGCGAATTCGCTGACGACGATCAGATCGAACGGTCCCGCCTCGCCCGGCCATTCGCGCGGCACCGTGCGCCGTTCGACCCGCACGTGGGACGGTGACCCCGGCGAGCCGGACGATGCGCCGGCCACCCGTGCGCGCGCGAGCGTCACGGCCCGCTCGTGCAGATCGGCTGCGAGCAGCGCATCGCAGCGCTTCGCGAGCTCGACAGTCAGCTCGCCGTTCGCGCAACCCGGCTCGAACACGTTGCGATACCGCGGGCGCGGCAGCAACGCGAGCGTCAACGAGCGCTTGCGGCGTTCGTACCAGCCTTCGCGCAGGCGCCACGGATCGTCGCTGCGGCGGTAGAGTTCATCGAAGTACGGCGCTGTCGAGTTCATCTCGGCGATCCTTTCGCGAATGCGTGTGATGCAGGTGATGCGTGTGGCGGACGTCAGAGCGTCCAGCGCGCCCCGGCCGACGATCCGGCGGGCGCGCTGACGCCGCCGGCGTCCGCGGCCAGCCGCTCGCCGAGCGCGGCGAGATCGCGTTCCGCGTGGCTTTGCCGCAGAAACACCGGCAGGTCCGCGAGCGCACGCGCAAAGCGCGCGTCGCGGCACAGCGGGCCCGCGCCGAGCGCGCGCGTCGCGTGCTCGATCACGGTGCTCGCGGCCGTCTCGACCACGAGGCGCGCGCGCAATGCGACGACTTGTGCATCGACCGACGGATACGCGTCGATCCACGCGGCGGTTTCGCGCAGCACGGCTGCCGCGGCCTCCAGCGCGACGTCGGTCGCGCCGAGATGCGCGAGCCGATGCGCGTCGGCGCGCCGCGCGCACGCGTCGCGCAAGGTTCGGCCGATGCGCGCGGCGGCCCCGTACCAGCACGCGGCAATGCCGGCGCCGCCCTGCCAGAAGCCCGGGCGTCGCACATACGCATGCGGCGCGCCGACGAGCGTCGCCGGGGTGGCGTCGAACGTCACGTCGGCGCTCGCGGTCGCCTGCATGCCGACGGCCTGCCACTTCGACGTATCGATCGAGATCGAAGCCTGGTTAAGCGCGACGGCCGCGAGCACGGGTTCGTCGTCGAGCCACGCGGTGACGAGCGCATGGCTGAGCGCCCGGGCGCCGGAGCACCACGCTTTGGTGCCGGTAAGCCGGAGCTGCGCGGCGGCGTCGCCGCTGCGTCGAACGCCGGCGTCGGCCGCCCGGACGCACGCGTCCGGCGCCTCGGCGGCCCACACGCCCCAGCGGCTCGCTTCGGGCGGCGGCGGGCCATCGAGTTCGGCGAGGATCGCGAGCGCGTCGGTGTGGCCTTCGAACAGTTTGACGAGACCGAGGTCGCACGCGGCCACGTCCGCGAGCGCGCGCCAGCGGACCAGCGTGTCGCCCCGCGCCGGCAACGGCAGCCACGGCGCGCGATCGTAGCCGCGCGCGATCAGCGCGCCGAGCATGTCGCCCAGCGCGGCCGGATCGTCCGGATCGAAACGCGCGTCGCGCAGAAACGCGTCGAGCGGCGCGGCGGTTTGCGTCGAGCGCGGCGCGCGGTCTTCGCTTTCGTGCCGCTGGTGTCGTGACTGCCGCGCCTTGAAGCGGGCCGCATGGTCGTGCGTCTCGAGCATCGTGCCTCCCTGCAACGGTTCGGTCCGCGGCCCACGGATTCGAGGCGGACATGAACGTATGCGGAAGCCCCAGCAAGCGACGTGCCGCGTCACGTCGATCCAGGCGAGGAAAACAGCGAAAGGAAGATGCGCGCGAACTCGCGCAGTCAATGTCAATAGAACAAGCCCGGCGGCCAGTTCGCGTCCGTACGTGTTTCGCGCGTGAGGTGAGCGCCTCTAACGCTCCCCGCCCCCGCTCAGGCGCCCATCGGCCTGCGCCAGCAGCGTATCGAGCACCGCCATCTCCACCGGCTTCACCAGATGCGCATGGAAGCCCGCCTCGCGCGTGCGATCGAGATCGCTGGCATGACCGAAGCCGGTCATCGCCGCGTACATCGTGCGGGCCAGCTCGGGCATCGCGCGCATCCGCGCGAGCGTCGCGTAGCCGTCCATCTTCGGCATCGCGATATCGATCAGCGCGAGATGCGGCGCGAAGCGCGGCGCGATCTGCAGTGCCTGCTCGCCCCCGTACGCAATGCGCACCTCGTGGCCCTTCAGTTCGAGCAGCATCGCGAGGCTGTCGGCCGAATCGTGATTGTCGTCGACGAGCAGCACCCGCAGCGGCTGGACCTCGGGCGCGGCCACGCTCGGGGCGGCTTCTGGGGCTTCGGTCCGCGCGGGCGCGAGCGGCAGACTCAGTGTGAACGTGCTGCCGAGTCCCAGCCCTTCGCTGCTCGCGACGATGCTGCCGCCATGCATCTCGACGAGCGACTTGCACAGCGTGAGGCCGATGCCGAGGCCGCCTTCACCCAGACCCTGGTTGTCCTTTTCCTGCGCGAACAGCTCGAAGATCTTGTCGAGCGAGCGCACCGGAATGCCGCAGCCCGCGTCGCGAACTTCGAGCACGGCCATGCGGAAGTCGACGCGGCCCAGCACGTCGATGGTGCCGCCGTTCGGCGAAAATTTCGACGCGTTGTGCAGCAGGTTCTGCAGCACCTGCACGAGCCGCGTCATGTCGCCGCGAATGATCACCGGTTCGTCGGGCACGTGCGCGACGATGTACTGATTGCGCGCATCGGTAAACGGCCGCGCCGCCTCGATCGCGCGCGCGACGAGCTCGGCGAGATCGACACGCGCGATGCGCAGCTCGACCTTGTCGGACATGATGCGGCCGATATCGAGCAGATCGTCGACGAGCCGCGTGAGGTGCGTGACCTGGCGATCGATCAGATCGCGCGCATGGGTCAGCACCGGGCTCAGCCCGGTTTCCATCTGCATCATGCCGACCGCGTTGCGCACCGGCGCGAGCGGATTGCGCAGTTCGTGCGCGAGCGTCGCGAGAAATTCGCGCATGCGCTCGCCGGAGCGCTCGAGCTCTTCGCGCCGGCGCCGCTCGGTCAGATCGCGCGTGACCTTCGCGAAGCCGCGCAGCCGCCGCGTTTCGTCGTAGACGGCGGTGATGATCACATTGGCCCAGAAGGTCGTGCCGTCCTTGCGCACGCGCCAGCCTTCGTCCTCGACAGTGCCGATCTGCCGGGCGATCGCCAGCTCGCGCGCCGGCTTGCCGGCCGCGGCCTCTTCCGGCACGTAGAACACCGAGAAATGCTGGCCGACGATTTCGTCGTGCGTATAGCCCTTGATGCGCGCCGCGCCCAGATTCCAGCTCACGACGAAGCCTTGCGGATCGAGCATGAAGATCGCGTAATCCTCGACGCTGTCGACCAGCAAACGGAAGCGCTCCTCGCTTTGCCGCAGCGCCTCGAGGTATTCGCGCTGCGCGGTCAGGTCGCGCGTGATCTTCGCGAAGCCCGTGACCTCGCCGGCCTCGTCGCGGATCGCCGTGATCACGACGTTCGACCAGAACGTCGTGCCGTCCTTGCGCACGCGCCAGCCTTCGTCCTCGAAGCGGCCGGTCAGCGCGGCCTGTTCCAGCTCGTAGGTGGGCCAGCCGCGCGCGACGGCTTCTTCGGTATAGAAGCGCGAGAAATGCTGACCGACGATCTCCCGTTCGGTGTAGCCCTTCAGCTTCTGCGCACCGGCATTCCAGCTCACGATGTGTCCGCTCGCGTCGAGCAGGAAGATCGCGTAGTCCTCGATGGCCTGCACGAGCGACGAGTAATCGATGCTGACAGGCAGTGTCGCCGCGGCCTCGGCCTGCACTCGGGCGGGTTCGCCGTTTTCGCGGGAAGAAGGGGCGTCGAGCTGGGTCATGGCATGCACGTAGAAGAATTTTCGTCTGAAGCAAACGCCGGGCCTGAGCGGCGCTGGGTTCTGTCGCGTGATGAGTTGGCCGGTGGGGTGGCCGGGCTTGTCCGGGGTTGCACGGTCTGCACGCGATGATTGGATTCGCCCGGACGCGCTCGCCGCGCCGCACGGACGTTTCGTATGGCCCGCATGGCGCTGTCGGGTCGCTGTCGGGTTTATGAAACGCAAAGCTTAAACGCCGGGCCCTGCATTTGCTAGAGCGTATTTACGGCAGCCTCGCAGCCGTCGCGGCTTCGGCTGCGCGTTGCAACACCTCATCCGGACAGGGAGCCTGAATTGCAAAACACTCGATCGCAATACGCATGTACGCGCCGCGCCAGAAACTTTGCCGCCACCTTCGCCGTTGCCGCGGCGCTGGGCCTCGCTCATCACGCCGCTTACGCGGAAGGCTGTACCAAGGGCGCGGTGGTGGGCGGCGTGACCGGCCACGTCGCCGGGCATCACGGGGTGGCGGGCGCGGCCGCGGGCTGCGCAATCGGCCACCATGAAGCGAAAAAGAAGGACAAGGCCGCGAGCGCCGCGGCGGCGGCGAGTCAGCCCGCCGGCAAATAGTGCCTGCCGCGCGCGGCACGTACGGGTAAGAACATGACCGGTGGCCGCGCTACCCTGCGCCAGCTGTTCTGTGCCGCCGGACCGCTCACCCCGCTGCGCCGATCTTTTCCGCGAGCTTCGCGTCGTAGCTCGAATGGACGTGCACCCGTTTCTTCTCGGGATACGCATACGCGTACGCCTTGCGCAGTGCGAGCGATGCCTCGTGAAAACCGGACAGAATCAGCTTCTGCTTGTTCGGATAATTCGCGATATCGCCGACCGCGAAGATGCCCGGCCGCGAACTCTCATAGTTGGACGTATCGACGTCGATGCGTCCGCCGTGGATCGTCAGCCCCCATTGCGCGATCGGACCGAGATCGGCGACGAGTCCGTAGAGCGCGATCAGATGCCCGGCCTCGAGCTGCGTTTCGCCGTCGATATGGCGCAGCGTCAGCGATTTCAGTTTTCCATCCTCGACATCGAGGCCCGCGATTGCGCCGACGATGAAGTCCATCTCGCCCGCTTCGACCGCGCGGCGCATCAGCTCGACGCTCGAATCGGCCGCGCTGAAGCCCGCGCGCCGGTGCACCAGCGTCACGCGCCGCGCGACCTTGCGCAACGCGAGCGCCCAGTCGAGCGCGGAATCGCCGCCGCCCGCGACGACCACGACCTGGTCGGCGAAATCGGCGAGCCGCGGCACGCTGTAGTGCACGTGACGCTTCTCGAGCGGCACGGCCTCGGGAAGCATCAGCTTTTGCGGCACGAACGCGCCGTTACCGGCCGCGAGCAGGATCGCCGCGACGTCGAAGACGAGACCGCGCTGCGTGCGCACGGTCCAGCGGCCGTCGTCGCGCTGCTCGAGCGTTTCGACGCGCTGTTCGAGATGGATCGGCACGTCGAACGGCTTCACCTGCGCCATCAGCCGCTCGACCAGTTCGCGCGCGGTGCACGACGGAATCGCGGGAATGTCGTAGATCGGCTTGTCGGGATACAGCTCGATACACTGGCCGCCCACCCTGCCGAGCACGTCGACGATCTGGCACGTGAGGCCGATCACGCCGGCCTCGAACGCCGCGAACAGGCCGACGGGACCGGCGCCGACGATCAGCACGTCGGTGCGGATCGGCGCTGGTGACGAAGCGGATGCGTGGTCGGCGGCGGTCGTCATGGGCGGGTTCTCCGGTAGCGGCGATGAACGCTGGATCTAGGGTGGATAACCCACCATACCGAATCGACCGTCACGCGGCAACGATGCCATTGCCGGCGGTAAGGATGCTCGGCGCGCACGCGGTGCGCCCGCATTTCAACGACGGGGAACGGGTCGACCTGACGCTGCTCGTGTCGGCGATCAACGCCGCCGTCCCTCCCGTCACTCGCCGACCCACGAGCCGCGCAGATCGCTGTCGTGCAGCAGTTGCAGCAGCGTGCCGGCCGGGCGGCTCAGGCGCTTCGCCGCTAGCGCGATGAATTCCACCGACGGCAGCGCCGGCAGCGCGGCCGCGTTCAGCGGCGGCGCGAGCCCGCGCGCGGCCAGATAGTGCGGACGCACCGTAATGCCGAGCCCGCCGCGCGCCGCGGCGACGCAGCCCGAGTGGCTGCTGCTCGTGCACACGATCTGCCAGCTCGCGCCCACCTCGGCCAGTGCGTCGAGCACGACCGCGCGCGTGACGCTCGGCTCGGCGACGAGGATCAACGGCAGCGGCTGCCCCAGATCGACGAGCGTGCCGGTGCGCGCGAGCCATTCGAGCCGCCCGGTGAAAAGCGGCACGCCGCGCCGGTCGCCGAGCCGGCGCTTGCCGACCAGCAGATCGATCGCGCCCGCGTCGAGCAGTTCGTAGAGCTTGCCGGTCATGCCGATCGTGATTTCGAGCTCGACGTCCGGATGCGCGTTGCGAAACGCCGCCAGCACGGTCGGCAGCGGGCCGAGCGCGATGTCGTCCGAGGAACCGAGCCGCACGCGCCCTTTCAGGCGCGGTGCGCGAAACTGCGATTCCGCGCGCGACAACGCCTGCAGGATCACGCTCGCATGCGCGAGCATCGCCTCGCCGTCGGGCGTCATCGCGAGCGAATGGGTGTCGCGCACGAACAGACGCCGGCCCACGCTCTGTTCGAGACGCCGGATATGCTCGCTGACGCTCGACTGCGTCAGATCGAGCCGCCGCCCTGCCTCGGTGAAGCTATGGCAGGCGGCGACGGTCGAGAAGGTCTTGAGCCAGATTGGATTGAGCATGCGCCATTGTCGCGCTGCCTATCGGCAATGTCGATAACAGTCAGTGACCCTAGTGGGGTTCCCGATTGACGACGATGTCAATAAGATGACGCAATTCCCGCTTGTCCCCCGTGGGCGGCGCTCATGCCGCCACGGCTGCCGCCCTGGCCAGCGCGCCCGCTGTTGAAAAAATGACCAAGGATTCCACCCACTCCGCCCTGCTCTGGATCGTCGCTTCCGGCTTCTTCATGCAGTCGCTCGACACGACGATCGTCAACACCGCCCTTCCGTCGATCGCCCATAGCCTGCACGTCGCGCCGCTCGCGATGCAGCCGATCGTCGTCGCGTACACGCTGACGATGGCGATGCTCACCCCCGCCTCCGGCTGGCTCGCCGACCGCTTCGGCACGCGCCGCGTCTACTTCGCGGCCATCCTCGTGTTCGTGCTCGGCTCGATCTGCTGCGCGAGCGCGCATACGCTCGGCGAACTGGTGCTCGCGCGCGTGCTGCAAGGGCTCGGCGGCTCGATGCTGCTGCCGATCGGACGGCTCGCGGTGCTGCGCAGCGTGTCGGGCGAGCAGTACGTGGCGGCGCTCGCGTTCACGTCGATTGCGGGCCAGCTCGGCCCGATTGCCGGGCCGACGCTCGGCGGCTGGTTCGTGCAGGCGATCACATGGCACTGGATCTTCCTGATCAACGTGCCGATCGGCGTGGTCGGCCTGTATGCGGTGCACCGCTTTCTGCCGTCGCATGACGAAACCCAGGCGCCGCCGTTCGATTTCGTCGGCTGCGGACTGCTGTCGCTGTGCATGATCGCGTTTTCGCTCGCGATCGACACGCCGGTCGCCTCGCATCGCGCCGCCTGGTCGGCGGGGCTGTTCGCGCTGGCCGTCGCGAGCGCGCTGGCCTATATTCCGTACGCGAAAAGCCGGCGCGACCCGCTCTTCAGACTGTCGCTATTCGGCGAGCCGAATTTCAGCGTGGGCCTGATCGGCAACCTCGTATGCCGCGTCGGCTCGAGCGCGGTGCCGTTTCTCGTGCCGCTGCTGCTGCAATTGCAGCTCGGCTATTCGCCGCTGCACTCCGGTCTGATGATGCTACCCGCGGCGGTCGCCGGCACGCTCGCGAAACGCTGGATCGCGCCGCTCGTGCGCCGTTTCGGCTATGAGACGTTCCTGCTCGTCAATACGATCATCGTCGGCTCGGCGATCGTCGCGTTCTCGCTGATTTCGCACGGCACGCCGCTCATCGTCGAGATCGCGATCCTCGCGGTGTTCGGCGCGGCCAACTCGATGCAGTTCGCGGCGATGAACAGCGTCACGCTGAAGGACCTCTCGCACGAAGACGCGGGCAGCGGCAACAGCCTGTTCTCGATGGTGCAGATGCTCGCGATCGGTCTGGGCGTATCGATCGGCGGCGGCCTCGTGAATCTGTTCTCCGCGCAGTGGGGTTCGGCGGCGCTCGGCTTTCGCCTCGCGTTCGTCTGCGTCGGCGTGATCACGCTCGTGTCCGCGTGGATCTTCCGCCATCTCGACGATCCGTCGGGTACGCGCGTGATTCGCGGTCAGGCCGTGCAAGGCGCGGGACGTTGACGCGTGGCGCGCGTGGGGTCTGGCGCTGCGAATGTTCGACACGATGGCATGACGATCGATACGTGATGTCATCTCTTTATTAATCGCACCGTATCGCGCTCGAATTCAAACAGACTTTCGCGTTAGCATGTCGGGCATTAACGGCTACCAGTCAGGGAACCCCAGATGCCATTTGACGAGCGCATGCTGAACGGCATGGGCGTGCTGACGGCGATCGTCGATTGCGGCAGTTTCGCGGCCGCCGGCGTTGCGCTCGATATGTCGCAGTCGGGCGTAAGCCGTTCGGTGGCCCGGCTCGAAGCGCGCCTCGGCATTCGCCTGTTCGACCGCACCACGCGCTCGGTCACGCTGACCGACGAAGGCCGGCACTTCTATGAGCAGATCGTGCCGCTGCTCGGTGGACTCGAGGAAGCGGCGGCCTCCGCGGCGCGAGGCGCGAGCGCGGTGCGCGGACGTCTGCGCGTCAATATGGATCCGTTCTTTTCGCGGCTCTTGCTGGGGCCGCGCCTCGGCGCTTTCATCGACAAACATCCGGATCTGCAGCTCGAGCTGATCACGCGCGATCAGCTAGGCGATATGATCGCGGACGGTTTCGATGTCGCGATCCGTTTCGGCGAACCGCCCGTGTCGTCACTCGTGGCCCGCAAGCTGCTCGATACGCGCGTGCTGACCGTGGCCTCGCCGTCGTATCTGAAGAAGCATCGGCAGCCGGCGAATCCGGCCGAGCTCGAAAACGGCCAGCATGTGTGCATCAAGTTTCGCGATCCGATCAGCGGCTATCCGTTCGGCTGGGAATTTCAGCGCGGCCGCAAGAAACTCGCGATCGCGCCGCAAGGACGCCTGATCGTCAACGATGTCGGCACGCTGCATAGCGTTTGCATCGCCGGTCAGGGCATCGCGCAGATTCTGGCGCTCGGCGCGCAACCGCTGCTCGCGAGCGGCAAGCTCGTCGAGCTGTTTCCGGATTGGGGCGACCAGGTTTATCCGCTGTATGCGCTGTATCCGTCGCGGCGTCATCCGGCCAAGGTACGGGCGTTTCTCGATTTCATCGTGTCGCTGACGGGCGTCGCCCCGCGCGAAGCGGCCGCGTAACCTCGCCATCCGGCCGCGCCGGTCAGGCCCATGCCTTGCTGCCCCACGGTTGTCTTCCTTCCAGGAGAGCAGCCATGAACAAAACCACGGAAAAAGCCAAGGGCGAAACAAAAAACGCGGCCGAAAATAAATCGGAAAGCAAAGCGGACACTCAGCCCGAGGACTTCGCTCACCCGCACCACGCCGCGCACAGCGATGACGCCCGCAGCAAGATGCCCGAACGCGGCGACGAAAGCCGCCAGCAATCGCCCGCGGACCGTCCGGGCAAAAAACCCGGCGAGGGCGAGCCGTCGGTCAGTTGAAAAAAATAAAACCCGGCCTGCAAGCGGCTTTGCTGCGATGCGCAGCCTGGCCGCATAAATCTTCCGCTTACACCGCCTTTCTGTAAGCAAACATTTCTTCCACATTTTTACCGAATATTTTTTCGGCGCATTGGACTATTTTGCTGCTTGCGGCAAGGTGTGCGCCCAGCGAACCGGCTGCCGCTTCCTGATCGATAAAAGGCGACGCCCATGTCCAATCCGTCAAGCTCCCCCGCTGCTTCTTCGCCCCTTCCCGCGTCCGCGGCACGGGTGTCGATCTGCCTGCCCACCTGCAACCGTCCCGATCTGCTCGCGCAGTGCATCGATTCCTGTCTCGCGCAGCGCCACCGCAACCTGGAAATCGTGATCGGCGACGATTCGACGGATGCGCGCACGCAGCAGTTGATCGCGCAGCACTACGGCGACGAGCCACGCGTGCGCTATGCGAAGAACGAGCCGCCGCTCGGCCAGGCGCGCAATGTCGCGAGCCTGTTCGAGCGGGCGAGCGGCGACAGGATTCTGTTGATCCACGACGACGATCTGCTCACGACCGATGCCGTCGAAAAGCTCGTGTCGCTGTGGGTGCGGCATCCGCAACTCGACGCCGCGTTCGGCGACCAGTACGAAGCGGATCACGACGGCGTGATCGACTTCGACGCCAGCGTGCGGCTCAACGCGGACTTCCGCCGCACGCGGGAGGTCGAGGGCGTGCAGCCGCTCGCGGGTCGCACCGGCCTGATCCAGATGTTTCCGAACAACGGCTGGATGGCCGACGCGCGGCTCGTCAAGCGCATCGGCTACAAGGAACAGTACGGCATGTGCTGCGATTTCGTGTTCGGCACCGAGCTGTGCCTCGCCGCGCGCGAGGTGTTCTACCTGCACGACTATGTGTCGGTGTACCGCAAGACAGCGACGTCGATTTCGCACAGCACGCGCGGCACGACCTCGGCCGCGCCGCTCAGCGCATACGGGTTCGTGAAATCGCTGGATCTGCCGGCGCGACTGGAGCCGTCGCGCAAGCTCGCATTGCGCCGCCTCGTGCCGATCGTCGTGTCGATTCACGCGAAAAACCGGCAACCACGCGCGGGATTGCGGGTCGCGCTCACGCATCTGTTCGCGTACAACTATGGCTTCAGCGCGCGGCTTTACTACCATCTATTGATGCTTGCGCGCGCGGCGCTGCGCGATGGCGGCCCGGTGGCCAGCGCGGCGACCGGCGCGGCGGCGGCCGCGGTCGCCGCGGTGACGGCCGCGCCGGCGGTTGCGGCGGACCAGGCCGCGGCGGTCAAGGAGTTCGTCGGCGAGCTGGTGAGCGATCGGTCCGAGCCCGTGTGAACGGGAGTGCGCGGATGACGTGAAACTCGGACGCGCATCCATCCGCATTGTTAAAGCGGTTTTCTGCTAAGCATTTCCTGCTTAGCAAACGCATATTCGTTACTTGGTCGCGCGTGCGCCGCTGATTACGATGAACACGACCCGTCATCGCAACAGAGGTAGTTCGCCATGTCAGACAATGCGTGTTTCAGACCGCGTGTGATCGAGCCGATCGTCGATAGTCAGCCGGAAGGACTCGGGCTCGCGGTGGAATTGTGGCTCGCGCAACCGATCGACGGCATCGCGGGCCGCGCAGTGCAGATTCATCTGCGCAGCGGCGCGAAGATGGAACAGGCCGAGACACTGCGTGATCTGTTGCATGCATGGGGTACGCGGATCGTCGTGAGTTGAGCGCGGCACGTTCTTCCCGTGGCGCGCTCATGCCCACCGCGCTAGCCCCTCACGGCTCGTGCCGCAGATATCCCTCGGTCGACGGATCGCGCATCCGCAACGACACGAGGCCCGCGATCGCGCACATCGCCGTTACATACCAGAAGAACATCGACTCGACGCCGGCCGACTTGAGCCACAGCGCGACGTATTCCGCCGAACCGCCGAAGATCGCATTCGCCACCGCATACGAGAGCCCCACGCCAAGCGCGCGCACTTGCGGCGGAAACATTTCCGCCTTGATGAGACCGCTGATAGACGTATAGAAGCTGACGATCGCGAGCGCCAGCACGACCAGCGCGAATGCCGCATACGGATCGGTCACGTCCTTCAGCGCATGCAGCAGCGGCACCGTGCCGATCGTCGCGAACAGGCCGAAGCACAGCATCGAGCGGCGCCGGCCGATGCGGTCCGACAGCGCGCCGAACGCCGGCTGCATCAGCATGTAGACGAACAGCGCCGCGGTCATCACCGAGCTCGCGGTCTTCGCATGCATGCCGGCCGTGTTGACGAGATACTTCTGCATATACGTCGTGAACGTATAGAAGATCAGCGAGCCGCCGGCCGTGAAGCCGAGCACCGTCATGAACGCGGCCTTGTGCTCCCACAATCCGCGCAGCGTGCCCGCTTCCTTGCGCTGACGCGTCGCGGCAGTCGTGGTTTCGTCGAGCGATTTACGCAGATACAGCGCGATCAATGCCGCAATCGCGCCGATCACGAACGGCACGCGCCAGCCCCATGCCTTCAGCTCTTCGGTCGACAGCGTCTGTTGCAGGACCACGAGCACGAGCAGCGCGCACAACTGGCCGCCGATCAGCGTCACGTACTGGAACGACGCGAAGAAGCCGCGCCGGCCCTTCAACGCGACCTCGCTCATATAGGTCGCGCTGGTGCCGTATTCGCCGCCCACCGACAGCCCTTGCAGCAGCCGCGCGAGCAGCAGCAGCGCCGGCGCGAGCGCACCGATCTGCGCATACGTGGGCAGCATCGCGATCACCAGCGAGCCGCCGCACATCATGAACACCGACACCATCATCGCGGTGCGGCGGCCGCGCTTGTCGGCCAGCCGGCCGAAGAACCAGCCGCCGATCGGCCGCATCAGGAAGCCGGCGGCGAACACGCCGGCCGTGTTGAGCAACTGCGTCGTCGTGTTGCCGCTCGGGAAGAACGACGGCGCGAAATACAGCGCCGTAAACGAATACACATAGAAGTCGAACCATTCGACGAGATTGCCCGATGAAGCGCCGACGATCGCGAAGATGCGGCGCCGTGTGTCGTGGGCCGGCGCCACGATGGATTGCCCGGTCAGGTCGTTCATGCTGGTGTCTGTCCTTTTCTGAAACGAGGATGGCGGTCGGGGCGCCGCCTTGATCGCGCACACGCCGGGCTGGCCCGCGGGTTGCCCCTGCGGGTGTCCTCGGCGCGTGTGCGCGAATTTTACATAGGCGAAAGCAAAAGATGGGTTTTTGTCAGAAAACTGCATGAAAGTCCTGGGTATGAACCAGGGGTAATTCGCGTGGCGATTTGCATCGCAACAATGACAAAGCCCCCGCCAGTCTTGCGACTGGCGGGGGCCTGGAGTTGAGCCGGACTGACCGGACAGGCTTACATAAGCTTACAAAAGGTGTCCTGCGCGGTGTCCTGGTTCTGCCGTGCGCCGAAACATCACATCCTTACGGCCGGCGGCACATAGCGGCACTCGTAGCGCTTTCTGACGGTGCCGTTTTCGTCGACGCTTTCGAGGAACACGTCGAATTGCCACAAGCGCGCCATGTGCTTGAGCACTTCGTCACTATCGGACGACAGATGCCGGTTGTCGCTCATGAAGTGCCGCAGCGTGAGACTGCGGTCGCCGCGCGTATTGACCGCCCACACCTGGATGTTCGGCTCGCGGTGATGCATGTCGTACTGCCGCGACAGCGCCTGGCGCACGTACTGGTAGCCGCTGTCGTCGTGAATCGCCGACACCTCGAGCGCGTCGCGCATGTCGTCGTCGAGTACCGAGAACAGGCGCATTTCGCGGATCAGATGGGGCGACAGATACTGCGCGACGAAGCTCTCGTCCTTGAAGTTGCGCATCGCGTAGTGCATCGCGGGCAGCCACGGACTGCCGGCCAGTTCCGGGAACCATTTGCGGTCTTCGTCGGTGGGCGACTCGCAGATGCGGCGAATGTCGCTCATCATCGAAAAACCGAGCGCGTACGGGTTGATACCGCTGTAATACGGCTTCGTGACCGGCGGCTGATAGACGACGTTGCTGTGCGAATGGAGAAACTCCATCATGAAGCCGTCTTCGAGCTTGCCCTGGTTGTACATCGTATTGAGCAGCGTGTAGTGCCAGAACGTCGCCCAGCCTTCATTCATCACCTGGGTTTGCCGCTGCGGATAGAAGTACTGGCCGATCTTGCGCACGATGCGGATCACTTCGCGCTCCCACGGCTCGAGCAGCGGCGCGTTTTTCTCCGCGAAATACAGCAGGTTTTCCTGCGGCTCGGGCGGATAACGCTCCTCGACTTCCTCGGGCAGCGGCGTATGGCGCGTCGGCAGCGTGCGCCACAGTTCGTTGACCTGCGACTGCAGATAGGCCTCGCGTTCGCGGCGCGCGGCAAACTCCTTTTCGAGCGACAGCTTCTGCGGCCGCTTGTAGCGGTCGACGCCGTAGTTCATCAGCGCGTGGCACGAATCCAGCAGTTCCTCGACGCGATCGAGCCCATAGCGCTCCTCGCACTCCGCGATGTAGTTCTTCCCGTAGACGAGGTAGTCGATGATCGCGTGCGCGTCCGTCCAGAGCCGGAACAGATAGTTGCCCTTGAAGAACGAGTTGTGACCGTAGGCCGCATGCGCGATGACGAGCGCCTGCATCGTCATCGTGTTCTCTTCCATCAGATACGCGATGCAGGGGTTCGAGTTGATGACGATTTCGTACGCGAGCCCCATCTGGCCGCGACGATAGCTTTTTTCGGTGGCAAGAAAATGTTTGCCGAACGACCAGTGACGGTAGTTCACGGGCATGCCGACGGATGCATACGCATCCATCATCTGTTCGGCGCTGATCAGTTCGAGCTGGATCGGATACACGTCGAGTTCATATTGCTCCGCAACACGGGCAATATGCGAGTCGTACTCTTCGATCAATTCGAAGGTCCAGTCGGACGGGCACGGCAGAGGTCTTCTATCGGCTACGTTCATACGGACTTCCCTTTGCCCTGGTTGGGCGTTCCGGTGTGTCCCGTGCTGCAGCGCTGCGGACTGCTCCGGCGCGAGCGGCTACCGTATCCGCCCTCGCCTCGGCATGCCCCGACTGTCGCTGCGGCACGCCTTTGTTGCGCCGCGGCGCCGTTTCATGCGACGGGTACTACCCCGCCGTACGATTCGCCGCGACGCGTCGTCGATCGGCTACGTCTCCCGCAACGGACATGCCGTCACGAAGTCGCCGCCTGCTTTTCAAACAGCTCGCGAAACACCGGATAAATATCGGCTGCGTTTTCGACCTTTTTCATCGCCATATGCGGCTGGCTCAACGCCAGTTGCGCATATTCGAGCCACAGGTTCTGCTCTTCGGGCGTCACCTGAATATACGCAAAATACCGCACCTTCTCCAGGATGTCATCCGCGAGTATCTTGCGGCACTTCGGCGAGTCGTCGGTCCAGTTGTCGCCGTCCGAGGCTTGCGCCCCGTAAATATTCCATTCAGTCGGCGAATAGCGCTCGTCCATTACCTTGCGCATCAGCTCGAGCGCGCTCGATACCACCGTGCCGCCGCTTTCGGTCGAATGAAAAAAAGTATCCTCGTCGACTTCCTCGGCGCGTGTGTGGTGGCGAATGAACACGACCTCGATGCGCTCGTAATTGCGCTTCAGAAACAGGTACAGCAGGATGAAGAAGCGCTTGGCGAGATCCTTGCGCTGCTCGTCCATCGAGCCGGACACGTCCATCAGACAGAACATCACCGCCTGGCTCGACGGCGTGGGCTGCTTCACGCGATTCACGTAGCGCAGATCGAACGGGTCGATAAATGGAATCCGCCAGATGCGCCCTTTCAGATGATGGATGTCGTCTTCGAGCAGCTTGATCTCTTCACGACGATCGGCGGGGTCGGCTTTCAGCTCTTCGAGCTGCCGCTCCATTTCGTGCAACTGGTTGACAAGCGGCGCGCCGAGCGCGATGCGCCGGCCGAGCGCGCTGCGCAGCGAACGGACCACGTCGATATTGTTCGGCGTGCCCTCGGCGGCCCAGCCCGCGCGGATGCTTTTCCACGTCGGCACGGCCATCAGATGGGTTTTGACGAGACGCGGCAGTTCGAGATCGTCGAAGAAGTACTGCATGAATTCTTCGCGGCTCAGTTCGAACACGAAGTCGTCCTGCCCCTCGCCCTCGTTGCTGGCCTGACTGCCGCCGCCTCCACCGCCACCGCCTTGCGGACGCTGGATCTTGTCGCCGCGGATGTAGTCCGAGTTGCCGGGATGCACCATTTCGCGGCGGCCGCCCGGTCCGTGACGGAACGACGGCTCCGCGATGTCCTTGCGCGGAATCGTGATGCTCTGGGTGTTCTGGATGTCCTTGATGCTGCGATCGCGCACCGCTTCCGAAACGGCGCGACGAATGTAGTTCTTGACGCGGCGCAAAAAACGCTCGCGATTCGCAATACTTTTGTTCTTGCCTGCCAGCCTGCGGTCGATGATTTGATGAAGCACGCCAGGTCTCCTGTGTCGGCAGGAACGAATGCGCCCTCGCACCTGCTCCAGCCCCACGCTTTGGCGCGTCGACCGGAGTCGGCGCCTTGGCACTGACCCCGGTCCCGCGCCATTGCGCTAATTCGGATACACGAGGCACGCGCCGCCTGGGCAGCCACGCTACGTCCATGCGGCTTGCGCCTCGCCGGTTGCCCGTACGGCAGGGCCATACGGGCAGCACATGCCAGGTATCAGGAGCGCGTCATGACGACTTGCGCACGCGCAGATACCAGTCGCACAGCAGGCGTACCTGCTTCGGCGTATAGCCCTTCGCCACCATGCGGTTGACGAAGTCTTCGTGCTTGCGCTGCTCTTCCGCGGAGCCCTTCGCGTTGAACGAGATCACCGGCAACAGTTCCTCCGTATTCGAGAACATCTTCTTTTCGATCACGACGCGCAGCTTCTCGTAGCTGATCCACGCGGGGTTCTTGCCCGCATTCGCGGCGCGCGCGCGCAGCACGAAGTTCACGATCTCGTTGCGGAAGTCTTTCGGGTTGCTGATGCCCGCGGGCTTCTCGATCTTCTCCAGTTCGGCGTTCAACGCGGCACGGTCGAAGCTCTCGCCGGTGTCGTGGTCGCGGAACTCCTGGTCCTGAATCCAGAAGTCCGCATACGTGACATAGCGGTCGAAGATGTTCTGACCGTATTCCGAATACGACTCCAGATACGCGGTCTGAATCTCCTTGCCGATGAATTCCGCATAGCGCGACGCGAGCACGTCCTTGATGAAGGACAGATACTTCTGCTCGGTTTCCGGCGGGAACTGCTCGCGCTCGATCTGCTGTTCGAGCACGTACATCAGATGCACCGGATTGGCCGCGACCTCGGTCGAGTCGAAGTTGAACACCCGCGACAGGATCTTGAACGCGAAGCGGGTCGACACGCCGGTCATGCCTTCATCGACGCCCGCGAAGTCGCGGTACTCCTGGTACGACTTGGCCTTCGGATCGGTGTCTTTCAGATTCTCGCCGTCGTAGACCTGCATCTTCGAGAACAGGCTCGAGTTCTCCGGCTCCTGCAGGCGCGTGAGCACGGACATCTGCGCCATCATCTTCAGCGTGCCCGGCGCGCATACCGCATTGGCGAGCGACGAATTACGCAACAGTTTCTCGTAGATCTTGACCTCTTCGCTGTAGCGCAGGCAGTACGGCACCTTGACGACGAAGATCCGGTCGAGCAGCGCCTCGTTATTGCGGTTGTTGCGGAACGCCTTCCATTCGGACTCGTTCGAGTGCGCGAGGATGATGCCGTCGAACGGAATCGCGCCGAAACCTTCCGTGCCCTTGAAGTTGCCTTCCTGGGTCGCGGTGAGCAACGGATGCAGCACCTTGATCGGCGCCTTGAACATTTCGACGAATTCGAGCAGGCCCTGATTGGCGAGGCACAGGCCGCCCGAGTAGCTGTACGCGTCCGCGTCGTCCTGCGCGTACTGTTCGAGCTTGCGGATGTCGACCTTGCCGACGAGCGACGAGATGTCCTGATTGTTCTCGTCACCCGGTTCGGTCTTCGCGATACCGACCTGGCGAAGGATCGACGGATAGCGGCGCACCACCCTGAACTTGCGGATGTCGCCGTTGTATTCATGCAGGCGTTTGACCGCCCACGGACTCAGGATGCTTTTCAGGTAGCGGCGGGGAATGCCGTATTGCTCTTCGAGAATCGGACCGTCTTCCTCGTAATCGAAGAGGCCGAGCGGCGATTCGTTGACGGGCGAGCCCTTGATCGCGTAGAAGGGCACGCGTTCCATCAGTTGCTTGAGGCGCTCCGCGATCGACGACTTGCCGCCACCGACCGGGCCCAACAAATACAGGATCTGCTTCTTTTCCTCGAGCCCCTGGGCCGAGTGCCGGAAGTAGGCGACCACCTGTTCGATCACCTCTTCCATTCCGTAGAACTCACGGAATGCGGGGTATACCTTGATGACCTTGTTCGCGAAGATGCGCGATAAACGCGGATCGTTGCGAGTGTCGATCTGTTCTGGTTCTCCGATTGCCGTCAACATGCGTTCGCCAGCGGTGGCGTACGCGGCGGGATTGTCTTTGCAGAGCGCGAGATACTCCTCGAGCGAGAGTTCGTCCTCCCGTGTTTTCTCGAAGCGGGTCGCGAAACTGCTGTAGATATCCATGCTACCTCCTCGCCGAAGTCTGGAGCGATGTCGTGCGCGGCGCGCTATTCGGAAACGACATCGCTCGAATTCATCCTAAACCCTTTTAAATTTTTTTTCACGGACTACGTTGCGAAAATCGCGCCGCACCCGCCTCCCTACATTCCTCACTTGGAAACACAGATTCGACCACCTACAATCTTGCACTCACATTGCAGCAAATCCGCAGTTTTGCTGCTGCTCCTGCTCCGTTGCACTGCCGTTTTTTTCAGCACCGCATCTCTATTCAGTGATCCTGCGCGACTTCCTTGCAACGTTGCGTCACATCGTCCGCTCGCGTTGCGTCGCATTGCTGTTGCACGTCCCGTTCCCGCACCCTCTCTCCGCCATAAAGCGACGGCTGTCTGCGCACGCACACTTCCTGCCGGAAAGCGCGCGTGTCGTCTCGCTTATGGTCCCCTTATCGTCCATAACGCACGGCGCGGCCATCCTGCCGACACGCATGCGAAGCTGTTACACATACGATGTTCGTTGGCGCACCTTGCGCGCTCTCCTGTCACACCTCGGGCCATACCATCAGGCGATTCGTCACCGCGCGGCGGGTTTGGTTCCGTGCGATGCAGCGGCGTTGCGCGAGCCCTCCGCATGATCTGGATCACGGCAGCGAATCGCGATTCCTTTATAAGCGTATACGGCCGGTCGCGAACAAAGTTGCAACAGAGTCGCGAAGCTCATGCCGGATTCATGCCCGCTTCGTGCGATCTCCACCCGATTTCCATGCGGTTCCCACGCTGTCTCCGCACGATCTCCAGTTAACGATTTCGATGCTTCAACCCTTTCGAGCCGCCGGAAATAAAAACGGCCACCCTGCGGCAGCCGTTCGAATCATGCGCCGTAATCAACGATTACAAGCGGAGCAGCGCCGCTCAGGTCAGTTCGCTCAGGTCAGTTCGATTTCCACTTCGCCGAGTCCGTCGATATGGCCGCGCACGATGCCGGGTCCGCCCACCTTGTGCGCGCCGACGTACGAGCCGGTGGTTAGCGTCCAGCTTCGCTCGATCGTGATGCCCATCGCGGCGCAATGGTTGACGAACCACACCAGCAGCTCGCGCGGATCGCCGGCCGGGTTACCGGTGACTTCCGGCAGCAGCGAGCGGCCGTTGAAGCTCAGTTCCAGTTCCGGCGACACGAAATCGAAGCCGCGCGCGAGTCCCGCATAAGCGGCCGGATGGCCGATGATCAGCGCGCCGTTGTTCTGCGCGTCGGCCAGTTGCGCGAGCGGCGCGACGTTCGGCCACTCGCTGAAGCGGCTGTCGACGATCTCGATGGCCGGCAGCACGACGCCGACTTTCGACAGCACCTCGTCGCGCGCATAGGCCCGGCCGCGCGGCTCGATCGTCTCGTCGAAACGGAATGCGATCTCGAGCTCGATCAGCACCCGGAAGAATCCGTCATGCGCGAGCCGCGCCGGCGACGGCACGATCAGCGAGGCCGGAATCGGCGCGCCCGACGCGGCGCCGCCCGGCGTCTTCGCGCCGATCTTCCACGCGCCGGTCGACTCGCCGAGGCCCGCGATGACCGCCTGCTGGATTGCATAGGCGGTCGCCGCGTCGGGCGGCAGGCTGTCGGGTGCGGGCGCATCGATCGGGCGATGCTGCCGGCGTGCATCGACGAGGCGTTGCGCAAGGTCGTATGGCGTCATGTCGGTCCTTTCTGGCTGGCGCATGGAAGGGTTCATCAGGGCGTAACAGTATCTGGGAAATCACGCGGCGCGCTGCTCGCCGCCGCGCGCCGCGAACCTCGGTCGTGGCCGTGCCCGTCAATGTACCGGATCGCGGCACGCGCCAGGGAAACGAGCGCGCCTTCGCAAACGTTAATTCAGCCGCGCGCGATGAAAAAACCGCGGATGCAAGCGCATGCGCGGTCTTCGGGAAGCGGATCGTTGTCTTCGGGGCGCGCTGGGGGGGCCACCAACAATATAGGGTGGGCATAGGACGGATATAGGGCGCGTTCGGGAACGGATGTTGCGTTACCTCGCGCGCCCATACTGAAGCTGAAGCAGGAAGATCGAATCCACGCAGACCCGAAACGTTAGAACGTCTCCCAATCGTGATCGCCGCCGGCAGTCGCCGCGGCTGGGGCGGCCGCACGCGCGGGCGTAGCGGCACCCGCCGAAGGTGTCTTCGCGGCCGGCGCCGTGCGC
>NZ_JASGFN010000047.1:0-25384 GCF_047605525.1 Paraburkholderia sp.
TGGTCGGCATCCAGGTGCCCGAAAACGACAACGAGGCATTCGGTCGCTTCCTCGAAACGCTCGGCTATCCGTACTGGGAAGAGACGAAAAATCCTGTCTACCAGTTGTTTCTTCTCTAGCTAAAGCTGCTTGAGCGGATCGGGGTTTACCTGAAGGGCGTTCCGCATCGACCAGCTGGGCCGCCCATTTCCCGACTCGCTGCAAAGCCCCGTCCGGCTTGCAATTACGGTCGATACGACCGATCCGGACGAGCCAACACTTCCTGCCTTCTATCTTGCAGCGCGATATGGCCTATCCGTTATATCGCGTTGCGCGATACGTGCCGCGATCGTCACACTGAGCACCAATTTCATCGCCGCATTCAGGAGACACATATGCGCACCCAAGTTGGCATCATCGGCGCCGGGCCCGCCGGCCTGCTTCTTTCCCACCTGCTTCATCTGCGCGGTATCGAGTCGGTCGTACTCGAAACGCGCAGCCGCGATCAGATCGAATCCACCATCCGCGCCGGCGTGCTCGAACAGGGCACGATGGACCTGCTGAGCGAAACCGGCCTCGGCGAACGCATGAAAGCCGAAGGCGCGCTGCATCACGGCTTCGAACTGGCGTTCGAAGGCAAGCGCCGCCGCATCGATCTGACCGGTCTCACCGGTCACGCAATCACGGTGTATGCCCAGCACGAAGTGATCAAGGACCTCGTCGCGGCGCGCGTCGCCGCGGGCGCCGAGTTGCGTTTCGGCGTGTCGGACACGTCGATTCACGGCATCGATACCGCTACGCCGTCGATCCGCTATCGCCACGAAGGCGAGGCGCACGAGTTGCAATGCGACTTCGTGATCGGCTGCGACGGCTCGCAAGGCGTGTCGCGCGCCGCGATTCCACAGGCGCTGCGCCACGACTTCGAACGCGTCTATCCGTTCGGCTGGTTCGGCATTCTGTGCGAAGGGCCACCGTCGTCGGACGAACTGATCTACGCGCGTCACGAGCGCGGCTTCGCACTAGTCAGCACGCGCTCGCACAACGTGCAGCGCATGTATTTCCAGTGCGATCCGAAGGATTCGGTCGATAACTGGTCCGACGATCGCATCTGGGCCGAACTGCATGCACGCGTCGATTCGCACGACGGTCAGAAGATTATCGACGGCAAGATTTTCCAGAAGAACATCGTCGGCATGCGCAGCTTCGTTTCGACGACGATGCAACACGGGCGCCTGTTCCTTGCCGGCGACGCCGCGCATATCGTGCCGCCGACGGGTGCGAAGGGCATGAACCTCGCGGTCGCCGACGTGAACGTGCTGAGCCGCGCGCTCGACGCGTTCTACAAGGAGAGCCGCACGGATCTGCTCGACCGCTACAGCGAAACCGCGCTCAAGCGCATCTGGCGCGCCGAGCATTTCTCGTACTGGATGACCAGCATGCTGCATCGTATCGACGGCGCTTCGCCGTTCGAACAGCAGTTACAGATCGCCGAACTCGAATACGTGACGACCTCACGCACGGCGGCGACGGTGCTCGCGGAGAACTACGTCGGCATCGCCGGCGCGCAGATGCAATCACTGAGGTAAGTCGCGCGTGACGCGCGGGGTGACTTCACGCCATTACGAGCGCAACAATGCCATCTCGTTGTGCAGCAGCGCGAGCAGATCGTCGTCGGTCGGCCGGGTGCCCCAGTGCCGCGCGCCGGCCACCGACGCGATCGCGATCCACGAATGCGGTGGAAACCATTCGCGCAGCAGCGCGCCATCCTGACGCAAACACAGTTGACCGGTTTGCTCGCTGTATTCGGCGCAGATGAGCGCGCCGTCGATCTGCGCCGTTACTCGTCTTGGATCGTGATTCAGCACGTCGTCGCTCCTGTCGAATGGGTGGCGCGAATGCCCGGATGGCGCGGCGGCGACACCGCCGGTTCATTGTCAATGATAGTACCCATGGCCATGCCAATCGCCGTACGGGCCGCGTGCATCGCGCCATTCGCGATGACGGCGCTCCCACTCACGACGTTCCCAGTAGCGATGGCCATCGTAGTAACGCTCGCCGTACCAGCCCGGCGCGACCACGACCGCGGCCGGCGGCGGGGGCGCGTAGACGGGCGCGGGCTGCACATAGACGGGCGGGGGCGGCGGCGCCTCGACCACCGCGGGCGCGACCGCGATGCCCGGCACGCCGATATTCACGCCCACGTCGACGTGCGCGAAAGCGGCCGACGACGCGCCGATCGCGAGGCCGGCGACGAGCGTCAACGATATCCAGCGGTTGCGTGAATGACTCATGTTCTGTTCCCCTTGTCGATGTTGTTGATGGAGTAAAAAACTCGCTCGCTGTGCTCGCGAGGCGCGCCACGCACGCTCATGAGCATCGGATGCGCGTCGTCAGGCGCTCAATAGCGGCCATGATCGTCGTAATAGTGGTCGTGATCGTGATAATGATGATCGTCGGGGACCACGATACAGCCGCTCAAGGTGCCGCCAAGCGTGGCGGCAAGAATCACCAGAGCGAAAATTTTCTTCATGACGTTGCTCCCTGTTGCCTGTGTTGGTCTGTATTGCGCCGGCGTTGCCAGTGCGGTTCGCGTGAACCGCTTTCGTTTGAACCGAACTCTACTGAGCGGCGCAATTACCGGTGTGTTTGTGTGTAACAGGACGTGTCGATACGCATGCGCGGCAATGCGCCTATGCGTGCGCAATGAACGCAGTGGATCCGCGGCAGGCGGGGCGCGCCTGAATGACAGAGGATTGTTAAGCCGTGGTGCAAGCCGTTGAACGCGTTATGAAAAGAACCGCGTTCAACGGCGTGCGATGCGCGCGCCGGGGTCGAACCGTCATTGCATCGATGGGCGAAGAAAGAAGCGCAGCGGCTTGCGCCGCGAATCTATCGCGCGGATACATTCAGTTGCAGACTGGGGACGGCGCAGTCGCTGTCACGCTCGCGCGCGCAATTCATTGCGCCGCGGCCGGTTCCGCCGCGGCCGCTTCGCGATAACCGAGCCGTGTCGAAATCGCGAGTCCCGCCTGCTTGAGCAGCGCGACGTAGTGCTGTTTCGTGTCGGCGCCACAGCGCATCGTCGGAAACGAAATCGACAGGCCCGCGATCACGCGGCCGAAGCGGTCGAACACCGGCACCGCGATGCACTGCAGACCTTCTTCCTGTTCCTCGTTGTCTTCGCCGTAACCCTGTTCTCGCACGCGCGGCAGAATGCTCAACACCGCTTCGGCGCAGGTCAGCGTCTTTTGTGTCGACTTGCGGAATTCGAGGTGAGCGAGCACGTCGCGCGCGTCGGCCGGCTCCATCCACGCGAGCAGCACCTTGCCGATCGCCGTGCTATGCAGCGGATTGCGCCGGCCGATGCGCGATTGCATGCGCAGCCCGTAATCGGCGTCGATCTTGTGGATATAGATGATCGCGTCGTCGTCGAATGCGCCGAGGTGGACTGCTTCACGCGTCATCTGGCCGATGCGGCGCATTTCGGTGTCGGCCTCGCGCACGAGATCGACGCTTTCGAGCGCTTTCGCGCCGAGCTCGAACAGACGGATCGTGAGCCGGTAGCGCTCGGTTTCCACTTCCTGCGTCACGTAGCCAAGCGCCTTCAACGTCTGGATCACGCGATGCACGGTGGTCTTCGACATGCCGAGCCGTTGCGACAGCTCGCTGATGCCGATCTGCCCGGTATCGCCGATCGCGCCGAGAATCGCGAAGACCCGGCCGACCGACGACGCCGATTCGCCGCGCTCGCCGCCGTCCGCGTCGAGCGAGGATGCGTCGGCGGCCTCCTTGCGCACCTTGCCGTGCGCCTTGACTTGCACCTTATGCCGCGCTTTATCGAGTGGTGTTTCTGCCGCCATGTCCGTCATTCCCTGTCTGTGCAAACCGGCGGCGATGCACGCCGCCGGCGCGAGAGCATAGCGCGTTGCGCGCGTGTCGGCCGAGCTAGCGCGCGAGCCATCCGCCATCCACCGCCAGTGTATGCCCGTGCACGTAGTCCGATGCGCCCGATGCGAGAAAAACCACAGGCCCCGCCAGATCGCCGGGTTCGCCCCAGCGGCCCGCTGGAATGCGGCCGAGAATTTCCTCGTTGCGCTGCGCGTCGTCGCGCAACGCGGCGGTGTTGGCGGTCGCCATATAGCCTGGCGCAATCGCGTTCACGTTGATGCGCCGCGCGGCCCATTCGTTCGCGAGCAGCCGCGTGAGACCGAGCACGCCGCTTTTCGACGCGGTATAGGACGCGACGCGGATGCCGCCCTGGAACGACAGCATCGACGCGACGTTGATGATCTTGCCACCGTTGCCCTGCCGCACGAACTGGTGCGCGGCCGCCTGCGACAGGAAAAACAGGCTCTTCAGGTTCACGTCCATCACCGCGTCCCAGTCGTCCTCGCCGAACTCGAGCGCATCGTCGCGGCGGATGATGCCCGCGTTGTTGACGAGCACGTCGACGCGGCCGAACGCTTCGACCGCCGCGCGCACGATGTCGTCGACCGGCGCGATCGACGACAGATCCGCGCGCACGTCCGCGAAGCGGCGCCCGGTGGCCTCGACGCGCGCGGCGGTCGGGCCCGCGTCGGCACGGCTCACGCCGACGATGTCGCAACCGGCCGCGGCGAGCGCGACGGCCATGCCGGCGCCGAGTCCGGTGTTGCTGCCGGTGACGATGGCGACCTTGCCGGTCAGATCGAAAGTGTTCACTGTGTTCGAGCTCATTGGAGTGGTCGGTGGATCATCGCAAGAAGAGCCAGAGCCGGGCCTCGTCAGCGCAGATCGCGGATCTTCAGATGATCCATGTCGCCGAACACCTGGTTCTCGCCGACCATGCCCCAGATGAACGTGTACGCGCGCGTGCCGACGCCCGAATGGATCGACCAGCTCGGCGAGATCACCGCCTGCTCGTTGCGCACGACGATGTGCCGCGTCTCGTGCGGCTCGCCCATCATATGAAAGACCGCGGCGTCGTCGGCGACGTTGAAATAGAAATACACCTCCATGCGGCGCTCGTGCGTGTGGCACGGCATCGTGTTCCACAGGCTGCCGGGTTCGAGCTTGGTCATGCCCATCGACAACTGGCAGGTCGGCAGCACCTCGGGCACGATGAACTTGTAGATCGTGCGGCGGTTGCTCGTGGCGGGGTCGCCGAGCGTTTCGGGCGATGCCTCGCCGAGAGAAATCGTGCGGGTCGGATACGTGGTGTGCGCGGGCGCGCAGTTCAGGTAGAACTTCGCGGCGTTGGCGACATCGGCGGTATCGGCGCTGCCGAACGCGACCGCTTGCGCGCCCTTGCCGATATAGATCGCCTCTTCGCGGCGCACCGTGTGGCGCGTGCCGTCGACGTCGACCCAGCCGTCGCCGCCGATATTGATCGCGCCGAGCTCGCGCCGCTCGAGCAGATAGTTGACGCCGATCGACTTGCCGAGCGAGCCGGGCACCTCGACCGCGCGTTCGACCGGCCACGCGCCGCCGACGATGATGCGATCGATATGGCTATAGGTGAGCTTCAGCGCATCGCGCGCGAAAATCTGCTCGACCAGAAATTCCTTGCGTAGCCCGCTGGTGTCGAGCGTTTTCGCGTATTCGCCGTTGATGGCCTGTCTCACGTCCATTGATCTTCTCCAGTCGGTTGCCGGCGGCCGCGCCGCGTGCGCGCGCAACGCGCCGATGAGCCTGCGCGGCGGCATCATGTGCCGAGACTGTAACGCAGGAATTCGTATTTCGGAACGCTGGTCCAAAAATATTGCTACGCGACATCAAGGCCCGCAAGGCTTATCGCCGCATAGCGGGTAAACGATAGGCCACTAGGCCAGAAGAAAACGGAACGACGTTCCTTTCATGGTGCTATATTGCGCCGGACAGGGAGAGCCCGGCGCAGAACGGGACATCACCCCGGGTGATCCACCCGTCAACGGGACGTGACAGTCCATGGAGGAGGCATGAAGATCAAGAAGGCCATCGACCGCATTCCTGGCGGTCTGATGCTGGTGCCGCTGCTGCTCGGCGCCTGCGTTCATACGTTCGCGCCCGGCGCGGGCAAATACTTCGGCTCGTTCACCAACGGCCTGATTACCGGCACCGTGCCGATTCTCGCGGTGTGGTTCTTCTGCATGGGCGCGACGATCGACCTGCGCGCGACCGGCACCGTGCTGCGCAAGTCGGGCACGCTGCTCGCCACCAAGATGCTGGTCGCGTGGATCGTCACGCTGATCGCGGCGCGCTTCATTCCGGTCGAGGGCATCAAGACCGGCCTGTTCGCGGGGCTCTCGATCCTCGCGATCACGACGTCGATGGACATGACCAACGGCGGTCTCTACGCGGCCGTGATGCAGCAGTACGGCTCGAAGGAAGAGGCGGGCGCGTTCGTGCTGATGTCGGTCGAATCGGGGCCGCTGATCAGCATGATCATTCTCGGCGCGACCGGCGTCGCGTTCTTCGAGCCGCGGCTTTTCGTCGGCGCGGTGCTGCCGTTCCTGATCGGCTTCGCGCTCGGCAACTTCGATAGCGAACTGCGCGAGCTGTTCGGCCGCTGCGTGCATCCGCTGATTCCGTTCTTCGGTTTTGCGCTCGGTAACGGCATCGACCTGAACGTGATCGTCACGAGCGGTTTGCCCGGCATCGTGCTCGGGCTCGGCGTGATCGTCGTGACCGGCGTGCCGCTGATTCTCGCCGATCGCTGGATCGCCGGCGGCAATGGCGCGGCGGGGCTCGCCGCCTCGTCGACGGCGGGTGCCGCGGTGGCGAATCCGGCGATCATCGCCGACATGATTCCGAGCTTCAGGCCGCTGGTGCCGGCCGCCACCGCGATGGTCGCGACCGCCTGCCTCGTGACCGCGATCCTCGTGCCGATTCTCACTGCGCTGTGGGTGCGCCGGCATCATGCGCGCGCCGCGCCGCGTGACGAATTTACGACGACGCAGGCCGCGCCGCTCAACGAGCGCGACGCGCACGTTTGACGTCAGGCGGGCGAGGGGACCGGGTCGCGTCGAGGCGCGGGCCGGCTCTTGTCGTTTGAATTGGGGCGTGGCGCTCAGCGCGCCAGCTTCGTTTCCAGCATCGACTTCACCGCCGGCCATTCGTCGTCGATGATGCTAAAGCGCACCGAGTTGCGCTTGCGGCCATCCGGCATGATCCGTTCGTGCCGCACCACGCCTTCCTGTTTCGCGCCGATGCGCAGAATCGCCGCGCGCGATTTCCCGTTGAGCTCGTCGGTCGTGAACTGCACGCGCACGCATTGGAGCACGTCGAACGCGTGGCACAGCAGCAGGTACTTCGCCTCGGTGTTTACGGGCGAGCGCTGCGCCGATTGGGCGAGCCACGTATGACCGATTTCGAGCTTGCGGTTCGCGCGGTCGATCTTCCAGAAGCGCGTGCTGCCGACAATCCGGCCGCCGTGGCCCGCTTCGTCGCGCCGCACGATCACGAACGGCATCACGGTGCCCGCCGCGCGGCCGGCGAGGGCGGTGGCGATATAAGCGTCGACGCTCGCCGGTCCCGGCACGACGGTCAGCTTCAGGTTCCACAACTGCCCATCAGCGGCGGCATCGACGAGTGCCTGCGCGTGATCTTCGCGCAGCGGCTGGAGTTCGACGCTCGAGCCGGTGAGGGTGGGCTGCATCGATACGGAAGAGAGATCGTTCATGGCAATAAAAAAGGTCCGCGAGCGAAGGGCTCGCGGACCTGGCGGATCGATTGACTCGTAAGCGGAAACGACGCTCGGCAAGCCTACACCGCCGCGCCGCTTCTGCTTCCGACTCGCGTCCTTAAGACGACATCACCGTCACGGACTTGGTGACGAGATACGCTTCCATCGCTTCCGGACCGCCTTCCGAGCCGTAGCCGGAATCCTTGACGCCGCCGAACGGCATTTCCGGCGTCGGCGTGGCCGGCTGGTTGATCCACAGCATGCCGACTTCCATCTGCTGCGACAGCATGTGCACGTTGCTGAACGACTTCGTGTACGCGTAGCCGGCGAGGCCGAACGGCAGACGGTTCGCCTCGGCGATCGCTTCCTCGAGCTTGTCGAAGCCGCGGATCGCGGCGACCGGGCCGAACGGCTCGTTGTTGAACACGTCGGCGTTGAGCGGCACGTCGGTCAGCACGGTCGGCGCGAAGAAGTTGCCTTCCGAACCGACGCGCTCGCCGCCCGTCGCGATCTTCGCGCCGGCCTTGCGCGCGTCGGCGACGACGTTGGCCATCGCGCCCAGACGGCGCGCGTTGGCGAGCGGCCCGAGCGTCGTGCCCTCGGCGAGACCGTCGCCGAGCTTCAGGCTTTCGGCATGCTTGACGAGCGCCGCGGCGAACTCTTCGCGGATGCTGTTGTGCACGAGGAAGCGCGTCGGCGAGATGCAGACCTGGCCCGCGTTGCGGAACTTCGCGGCGCCGGCCGCCTTGACGGCGAGTCCGACATCGGCGTCTTCTGCGACGATCACGGGCGCGTGGCCGCCGAGTTCCATCGTTGCGCGTTTCATGTGCAGGCCGGCAAGCGACGCGAGCTGCTTGCCGACCGGCGTCGAACCGGTGAACGTGACCTTGCGGATGACCGGATGCGGGATCAGGTAGCCGGAGATTTCAGCCGGATCGCCGAACACGAGGCCGACCGTGCCGGGCGGCACGCCGGCTTCGACGAACGCCTGCAGCAGCGCCGCCGGCGACGCCGGGGTTTCTTCCGGCGCCTTCACGAGGAACGAGCAGCCGCAAGCGAGCGACGCCGACAGCTTGCGCACGACCTGGTTGACCGGGAAGTTCCACGGCGTGAACGCGGCGACCGGGCCGATCGGCTCGCGCAGCACCTGCTGCTGCGCGGCGAGATTGCGCGGCGGCACGATACGGCCGTACACGCGGCGGCCTTCGTCCGCGAACCATTCGATGATGTCGGCTGCCGACAGCGCTTCGATGCGCGCTTCGGCGAACGGCTTGCCCTGTTCCAGCGTCATCAGGCGGGCGATGTCGGACGCGCGCTCGCGCACCAGCGCGGCGGCCTTGCGCATGATCGTCGCGCGCTCGTTGGCCGGCACCTTGCGCCATGCTTCGAAACCGCGCTGCGCGGCTTCGAGCGCGCGGTCCAGATCGGCGAGGCCGGCGTGCGCGACCTTGCCGATGGCCTGGCCGGTCGCGGGATTGATCACGTCGAGGGTCTTGCCGCTGGCGGCGTCGCACCACTCGCCGTTGATCAGAAGTCGGGTATCGGTATAGCTCGGGATGGCCATGCTGGGTTCCTGTGAGTGGGAAAACGACTGGCCGCGCGGTCGTGAAGCAGGGGGGCGACAGGACCGGCGCGGCCATCAAAGAACTGCCAATAACAATTATCTTATCTGATTGCGCACGATCGCACCGGCCGCGGGCCGCGTCGCGCGGACGTGGCACGCCGTTTGCTGACGGTTTGGCGCCGCTTTGGCGTTATCGCTCAGGGCGGCTCGCCGCGGCCGCCGCGGTGGGGCCGGCCGCCGGCCGGCCGGCGCGAACTGGCAATAGCCGGAACGACGCAGCGCTACAAGGCGGCGCTTTTTCCAGGCTTTCCAGGCTTTTCCACGTTTTTTCCACGCTTTTTCCATTCAACCGTTCAACCCAGCGCATCACGAGGACATCGCCATGCCAACCGGAAAAGTGAAATGGTTCAACGACGCAAAAGGCTTCGGCTTCATCACCCCCGATGACGGCGGCGAAGATCTGTTCGCCCATTTTTCGGAGATCCGCAGCGAGGGCTTCAAGTCGTTGCAGGAAAACCAGAAGGTCAGCTTCGAAATCAAGCAGGGACCCAAGGGCAAGCAGGCGGCCGACATCAAGCCGGTCTGAGCGCGGCCTGACGCTGACCGCGCGGGTGGGCCCGCGATTGATCGAGATGCGAGGTTCGCATGGACAGGGACGCCGCTTACGCGGAGATCGAGCGCCACGGCGGCGCCGCGTATGCGAAAGACTTCGCCGCGCGTTATCCAGAGCATCCGTTGACACCGTTTTGTCATCGCTATCTGTTCGAGCAGACGCAGCGCGACGAGGCGGCCCCCAGTGCGGACACAGCGGCGGACACGGCGGCGGACACGGCAGCGAATACTGCGACTGCGGCGCACGATGACGAGCGCGGCTTCGCACTGAAGTCGCTCGCGCGCATGGAAGCGTCGTCGCATAGCGCGCAGGCTGCGGCGAGCGCGTCGCGCGAGGCGGCCGCCGCCGCCCAGACGTCGGCGCGCGCGGCGCGCCGTTCGGCGTTCTGGACGATGATCGCGGCGCTGGCGTCGGCGCTCGGCCTAGTGGTCAACGCGGCCCTCAATCTCGGCTGGCTCGAGTGGGCGAGGCACGTGGTCCGGTGAGCTGCCTGACACACGCACGCAACTGACACACGCACGCAAAACACCGCCGTAAAAATACCCACGTGAAGGATCGACGTGAAGCAGCGCGCATTTTCCCGAGCCCCGTTGGTCGACACCTCGGAACGATGCCGTCTGGTGCGCGAACGCAGTATCATCCTTCAGGTTTTCTTCAGCTTTTGCTCTGTAACATCGATCCGTTCCATCCGCTCGCGTCCGCGCGGCAATGGTTCTGATAGTTTCCCGACAGACAACTGAAAAGCGCCGATCAGGCTTGCTGGAGTCTCAATGAAAACTCTGTTCTTGCAGGCCCCGTCATTCGACGGTTTCGATGGCGGCGCAGGCTCGCGCTACCAGGCAAAACGCGAGGTCAAGTCGTTCTGGTATCCGACATGGCTCGCGCAGCCCGCCGCTCTGATCCCCGACAGCCGCGTTTTCGATGCCACCGCGAATGGCGCGTCGGTCGACGAGACGCTCGCTCTCGCGCAGCAATACGAGCTCGTCGTCATTCACACCAGTACGCCTTCCTTTCCCACCGACGCGCTGTTCGCGCAGCACCTGAAAGAACGCAAGCCGTCGATCCTGATCGGCATGGTCGGCGCGAAGGTGGCGGTCGATCCACACAATTCGCTGACGGCGACCGAGGCGATCGACTTCGTCGGTCGCGAGGAATTCGATTTCACCTGCAAGGAAATCGCCGAGGGCGTGCCGTTCGCGCAGATCAAGGGCTTGAGCTATCGCGCCGCGGACGGTTCCATCGAGCATAACGAAGCGCGTCCGATCCTCGAGAACATGGACGAGCTGCCGTTCGTCGCGCCGATCTACAAGCGCGACCTGACGATCGAAAATTACTTCAACGGCTATCTGAAGCACCCGTACGTGTCGCTCTATACCGGCCGCGGCTGCCGCTCGAAGTGCACGTTCTGCCTGTGGCCGCAGACGGTGGGCGGACACCGCTACCGGGTGCGCTCGGTCGAGAACGTGCTGGAAGAAGTGAAGTGGATTCGCGACAACATGCCCGAAGTCAAGGAGATCATGTTCGACGACGACACCTTCACCGACTTCAAGCCGCGCGCCGAGGAAATCGCGCGTGGGATGGGCAAGCTCGGCGTCACGTGGTCGTGCAACGCGAAGGCGAACGTGCCGTATTCGACGCTGAAGATCATGAAGGAGAACGGCCTGCGTCTGCTGCTCGTCGGTTATGAGTCGGGCGACGACCAGATCCTGCTGAACGTGAAGAAGGGTCTGCGCACCGACATCGCGCGGCGTTTCGCGAAAGATTGCCGCTCGCTCGGCATCAAGGTTCACGGCACGTTCATCCTGGGCCTGCCGGGCGAGACACCGGAGACGATCCAGAAAACCATCGAGTACGCGAAAGAGATCAATCCACTGACGATCCAGGTGTCGCTCGCGGCGCCGTATCCGGGCACGCGGCTTTATAACCAGGCGGTCGAGAACGGCTGGCTCGAGGAAAACAAGGTCGTCAATCTCGTCAGCAAGGAAGGCGTGCAACTGGCGGCGATCGGCTATCCGCATCTGTCGCGCGACGAGATGTATCACCAGCTCGAAAACTTCTACAAGCGCTTCTATTTCCGTCCGTCGAAGATCTGGGAAATCCTGCGCGAAATGCTCACGAGCTGGGACATGATGAAACGGCGCTTGCGCGAAGGCGTCGAATTTTTCCGCTTCCTGCGCGCTCACCAGGCGTGAATACGACGCATCTGCTCGCCGTCACGCTGGCCTACGCGTGCGCGGCGGCGGCTGCGGTCGGCATCGGCTATACCGTGCTCGCGAGCGCGCTGATCGGGCGTTTCTTCGCGCGGCCGGTGGCCGAACCGACGAGCTTTCCGCCCGTCACGATCGTCAAGCCGTTGCATGGCAACGAGTGGACGCTGCTCGCGAATCTGTCGAGCTTCTGCGAGCAGGACTATCCGGGGCCCGTGCAATACCTGTTCGGCGTGCACGATCCGGCGGACCTGGCGCTGCAGATCGTCGACCAGTTGCGCCGGCAGCATCCGGGCGCCGACATGACGGTGGTGGCCGATGCGCGCCTTCACGGCCCGAACCGCAAGATCAGCAACATCCTCAATATGCTGCCGCAGGCGCGCCACGACGTGCTCGTGTTCGCCGATAGCGACGTGAGCGTCGGCCCCGGCTATCTGCGCCACGTGATCGGCGAATTGCAGAAGCCCGGCGTGGGGCTCGTCACCTGCGCGTATCGCGGCCGGCCCGATCCGGGTTTCTGGCCGCGGCTCTCCGCGAGCGCGACCAACTACCAGTTTTTGCCTGGCGTCGTCACGGGGCTCGCGCTCGGGCTCGCGCGGCCGTGCTTCGGCCAAACCATCGCGATGCGGCGCGATACCTACGAGCGCATCGGCGGCTTCAAGCCGTTCGCGCGGCATCTGGGCGAGGATCATGCGATCGGCGAGGCGGTGCGCGCGGCCGGCGAGGCAGTCGCGATACCGCCGTTTCCGATTACGCATGCATGCGTCGAGGCGAGCGCGATGCAACTCGTCGCGCACGAGCTGCGCTGGAGCCGTACGATTCGCCGCATCGATCCGGCCGGGCACCTCGGTTCGGCACTGGTTCATCCGTTCGCGTTCGCGCTGCTCGCGCTCGCGTTGTCGGGCGGCGCGCCGTGGACGTGGCCGCTCGCGCTCGTCGCGATGTGCGCGCGGCTCACGCTGAAACTGCGGTCCGATCGCGCGTTGCGCCAGCCGTGCCGCGAGCTGTGGCTGCTGCCGTTATGGGATATCGTGTCGTTTGCGATTTTCGTCGCGAGCTTCCGCTCGTCGCGAGTGATCTGGCGGGGCTTCAGCTTCAAGGTCGACGGCGACGGCCTGCTGTCGACCGCACCGGACGAATGACGAACGAACGGCGGATTGGGCGGCCAATGATCGATGCGGTTTGCAACGGGCGAAACGGGAACGGCCCGGCGGTAGCGGCGCGCGCCTGCGCATGCGAGGTGCGCGCGTGATGAAGCATCTCGGCCGCGCGGCCGCGCTCGCGGGTTTGCTCCTTTCGCTGTGGCTCGTCTGGCGCGACGATCCGCGCGCCGTGCTCGGCGCATTGCGCGCGGCCGGCGCGGGCCTCGTGCTCGCCGCGCTCGCGCACGTGCTGCCGATGATCGCCAACGCCTGCGACTGGCGCTCGCTGATTCGCGGCGCAAACCGCCCGGGCCTCGGCAGGATGCTGCACCTCGTGTGGGTGCGCGAATCGGTCAACTGCATGCTGCCGGTCGCGCGCATCGGCGGCGAGCTCGTCTCGTTCCGCATGCTCAGGCGCTGGGGCGTGCGGCCGTCGACAGCGGTGGGCAGCATGGTCGTCGATATGCAGCTCACCGTCATCAGCCAGTTGATGTTCACGATGGTCGGCATCGGCTTCCTGTTCGCGCATGCGCAATCCGGCGCGCTGCGGCTCGCGGGACAACTCGCGTGGGGCGTTGTCGTGCTCACGCCGCTGCTGTTGCTGTTCGCGCTCGTCCAGCACGCGAATCCATTCGAACGCGTCACGCGTGCGCTCAACCGCATGACGAGTGGCAAGCTCGCCGCGCTCGTCGGTCAATCGACGCAGATCGATCAGTCGATCAAGCTGATCTGGCGACGCCGCGCGGTCGTGCTGCGCTATCTGTTCTTCTGGCAGCCGTTGCAATGCATTCTGACCGCGCTCGAAATCTGGCTCGCGCTGTACTTTCTCGGCGCGCGCGTGACGTTCGTCGAGGCGGTCGTGATCGAATCGCTGATTCAGGCGATCAGCAGCGCGGCGTTCTTCGTGCCGGGCGGCCTCGGAGTGCAGGAGGGCGGCTTTATTCTGATCGGCGGCGCGCTCGGGCTGGATCCCGCCACGAGCCTCGCGCTCGCGGCCGCGCGGCGGATTCGCGATCTGCTGATGTTCGTGCCGGGGCTCATTGCGTGGCAGTTCTCGGAGTCGTCCGGGGGCAGGCCCGCGCACGTCGTGCAGCAGGGGGCGCGCGTCGAACTGGCCGAACAGCGCCCGGCCGTCGGCGACGGGGCACGGCGCTGAGTTCCGGGCTGAAATAGAAACAGAAGAAAACGCCTGCGGGATCGCCCATTTGCGCGACATGAGCGGCACGCGCGTTGCACCCACTCGCACCCTTTGCGCGGCCGGATTCACTGTCAGATTCCGGTAACGAACCGGATCGATACTGCGGCCATGCGCGCGGCGTCATAGCGCGCGGCCGCGATTGATCGATGCCGCGCGTCAGCCGCTTCATACCATGCGCATGCTTAAGGTTTTCCTCAGCTTGAATCGATAGTATCGACTCGTCATATCCGGTCGTCGCAAGCTTGCGCCGCGCATCCGTCAGGTCGCGAGACCACGTACGAGGCACGTTATGAAGCCAGCCACCATCGACATGCTGCGAGCCCATCTGCTGGTCGCATCGCTCACGGCCGCGGGCATCGAAGCACTGCTGTGCATCGCGTGGCCGGTATTGCCCGTTTCCCGCGCCTTTTTCGCTTCCACGTCGTTCCGGCTGTTCGCGCTCGCGTTGATCGTCGGCGGCGTACTGGTGGCGCGCGAATTCGCGCACGCCGCATTCGAACTCGCGGTGCAACGCCATCACGCGATTCCCGCGGCCTCCGGCGCATGGCAGGTTGCGGCGGCCGCGGAGTGTCCGCGGCGCTGGCTCGTCGTGCTGCATCTGCGCCTGACGGGGCAACCGTTCGTGCTGTCCGGGCACTGACGGGACGGACAGGGACGATGACGGCGCACGTATTGACGGCATGCCAATGGATCCTGCTGGCGGGGTGTATCGGTGCATCGATCTATACGATGGCCGCCGCGCTGGCGATGCCGTTCTTCAGCGCGCGGCATCAGTCCGTCCATCACGGCCGCGCGTCGTCCGCCGGAGCCGCGCTCAGGTCCGCGTTTTTTCCGCATTCCCGTCCCTTCGCGCAGGGCGGCGTCAGCGTGCTCAAGCCGCTGTGCGGCGCGGAGCCGCGTCTCTACGAAAATCTGCGCACCTTCTGCGAGCAGCGTCACGGGCATTTTCAACTGGTGCTCGGCGTATCGTCGCCGCATGATCCGGCGATCGCGGTGGTGCGCCGTTTGCAGGCCGCCTATCCGACGCGCGATATCGAACTCGCGATCGACACGCGCGTGCACGGCAGTAATTTGAAAGTCAGCAACCTGATCAACATGGCGGCGCGGGCGCGTCACGACGTGATCGTGATCGCCGACAGCGATATCGCGGTCGACGCCGACTATCTCGACAGCGTCGCCGCGCCGCTCGCGGACCCCGACGTGGGCGTCGTCACGTGCCTGTACGTCGCGCGCGGCGTCGGCGGTTTCTGGCCGCGCGTGGGGGCGCTCTTCATCAACGAATGGTTCGCGCCGTCGGTGCGCGTCGCGCATGCGACAGGCTCGCGCCGCTTCGGCTTCGGCGCGACGCTCGCACTGCGGCGCGCGACGCTCGAATGCATCGGCGGATTCGACGCGCTGAAAAACTGTCTCGCCGACGATTACTGGCTCGCCGAACACGTGCGCGCCCTCGGGTTGCGAACGGTACTCTCGCGCGTGATGGTGGCCACCGACGTGATCGAGCCGACGTTCGGCGCGCTCTGGCAGCGAGAAACGCGCTGGCTGCGCACGATCCGCTCGGTCAATCCGCCCGGCTTCGCGTCCTTGCTGATCACGTTCCCGACACCGTGGCTGCTGGCGAGCGCCGCGCTGACCGTGTCGTTCGCGACGCGCGCGGGCGGCCACGCGCCGTGCGTGGCGATGATCGCCAGCGCGTCGGCGACGGCCGTGTGCTTCGGCGCGCGCTTGCTGCTGCATCTGCGCGCGTCGCGTCGCGCGCGCACCTTCTGGCGCGATCTGCCGCTCGTGCCGTTGCGCGATACGCTGATCGCATTGCAGTGGCTGTTCAGCGCGTTCGGCTCGCACGTGGTGTGGCGCGGCGCGCGCATGCCGGTCGGGACGCCGGCCGCCGGGCGAGGCGGTCAGCTCGACAGCTTCACGTAATGGGAGATCCCGGATGTCGACCGGTTCAGGCGCACCGACGCGCGGACTGATCACTACCGCCGATGATTTCGGCCTGCACCCGCGCGTGAATGCCGCTGTCGAGCACGCGCATCGCGACGGCGTGCTGAGCGCCGCGAGCCTGATGGTCGGCGCGCCGGCCGCGAGCGATGCGGTTGCGCGCGCCCGCGCGCTGCCGCGACTGCGGGTGGGCCTGCATCTGGTGCTGGCCGATGGCGCCGCGCTCGCGCCGCGCGCGGAGATTGCCGCGCTGCTCGACGCAAACGGCCGCTTCGGCGACAACATGGTGCGCGACGGCGCGCGGTTTTTCTTCCTGCCGCGGGTTCGCAAGCAACTCGCGCGCGAAATTCGCGCGCAGTTCGAGGCGTTCGCGGCGACCGGACTCGCGCTCGATCATGTGAACACGCACAAGCATTTTCATCTGCATCCGACCGTGCTCGGCCTGATTCTCGAGATCGGCCGCGACTACGGGATGAAGGCGATGCGCCTGCCGTTCGACGCGAATGCGCCGCTGTGGCTGCGGCCGTGGATCGCGCAGGTGAAGACGCGGCTCGATCGCGCGGGGATTGCGCACAACGACTATGTGGTCGGCATCGCGGCGAGCGGGCGGATGGACGAGGCGGCGTGGCTGGCCGCGCTCGGCAATGCGCCGGATGGCGTCGGCGAGATCTACTGCCATCCGGCGCTCGCCGGCGAGCCATTGAGCGACGGCATGCGCGACTATCGCCACGCCGACGAATTGCAGGCACTGCTGTCGCCGCGGGTGGCTGCCGCGATCAACGCGCTCGGCGCGCGGGTCGGCGGATTTGCGGACGTGTTGACTTAGCGCGTTTTTGTATAAAGCGCGCGGCACGCACGAGTGCCGCGTGCCACCTCACACAGACTGCTTCTTCATCAGCAGCTTCAGCAACACCGGCAACAGCAACAGCACGAGCGGCAGTTGCACGATGAGCCCGGAAATGATCGCGATCGCGAGCGGCTGCTGCATCGCCGAGCCTTGCCCCAATGCGAACGCGAGCGGCAGCAGCGCGAGGATCGCGGCGATCGTCGTCATCGCGATCGGGCGCAGGCGATTGCGGCCGGCGGCCTGCAATGCGTCGTCGAACGGCATCTCCTCGTCGCGCACCAGCGCCTGCAACTCCGACACGTAGAAGATCGCGACCTCGGTCACGATGCCGACGATCATCGTCATGCCCATCATCGCGGAGATGTTCAGCTCGATACCGGTGACCCACAGGCCGATGAACACCGCGCCCGCCGCGAGCAGCGGCATCGCCAGCACCGCGAGCGCGACCCGCAGGCGTTCGTACAGAAACAGCAGCAGGCCGAACACCAGCGCGATCGCGGCGCCGAATACGGTCACGAGGCCCTTGAACGCGATCTGCTGTTGCTGATAGAGGCCGCCCAGCTCGTAGTAGACCCCGGCGGGCAGCAGGTTCGGCTCGCCGAGCGCCTTCTGCGTGTCGGCGATCGTCGAGCCCAGATCGCGGCCGTCGATGCGCGCGGTCACCGCCACCATCCGCTTCAGGTTCGAGCGGCTGATTTCGGGCTGACCCGTGACCGTCACGCGATCGGCGACGCGCTTCAACGCGAACAGATGCCCGTCCGGCGCGCGAATCTGTAATTGCCCCAGTTGCGTATCGGTGAGCTGGCGCGCGCCGTTCACCCGCACGCGCACGCCGACCGTCTTCGGTCCGCTCTGGAACTGCGTCGCGACGTTGCCTTCGAGCATATCGGTCACGGCCTGCGCGATCGCCTGCGGGTCCATGCCTTCGGCTGCTGCGGCGGCGGGCAGGATATGCAGCTCGAGCGCGTCGCCGGCCGGGTTGATGCCGTCGTTCACGTCGACGATGCCCTGAATCCGGCCGATGCGCGCCGCGACCTTGCGCGCGGTCGTATCGAGCGTGCGCGCGTCGTCGGAGAAGATCCGGATCTGCACCGGCTGCGGCACCGCGGTCAGATCGCCGATCAGGTCTTCCATCAGTTGCGCGAGTTCGATGCTTACGCCCGGCACCTGGGTTTCGACCTGCGAGCGGATTTCCTCCATCACGGTGTCGATCGGCTCGCGCCTGCCGGACTTGAGCCGCACGAAAAAGTCGCCCTTGTTCGGTTCGTTCAGATCGCCGCCGAGACCCGCGCCGGTGCGGCGCGAATAGGTCGCGACGTTCGGATTCGCGCGGATGATGCGCTCGATCTGCTTCATCAGCCGGTCCGTTTCGGTGATCGACGTGCCCGGCTGCGTGTGATAGTCGAGCACGAAGCCGCCTTCGTCCATGCCCGGCATGAAGCCGCTGCCGACGCGCGTGAACGCGAACGCGGCCACGACGACGAGCGGCAGCACGCCGAGCAGCACCAGCGGCGGGCGCGCGCTCACGCGCCCGACGAGCGCCGCGTAGCATCGGTTCAGCCACGCGGCGAAGCGCGTTTCGTGGTGCTCTTCGGCATCCGCCGGTTTCAGCCAGTGGTCACACAGGATCGGCACCGCGAGCCACGTGACGAGAAACGAAATGAACAGGGCGCTCGCCATCGTCACCGAGAGCGCCTTGAAGAACGCGCCCGTCACGCCCGACAGAAACGCGAGCGGCACGAAGATGATCAGCGTCGCCGCGGAAGAGCCCGCGAGCGGCCGCGTGAATTCGAGCGCCGCGGCCATCACGCGGCCGTGGAACGCGTGGGATCCGGCTTCGCGCATGCGCCGCACGATGTGCTCGATCATCACGATCGCGTCGTCGATCACGAGGCCGACCGCGGCGGCCATGCCGCCCAGCGTCATGATGTTGAAGCCCATGCCGAACACGTCGAGCAGCAGGATCGTCGCGGCCATCACGACCGGCACCAGCGCGACCGCGATCGCGGTGATTTTCCAGTTGCGCAGGAACACGAACAGCGTGAGCGCGGCGAGCACGATGCCGGTCATGATCGCGTCGCGCACGCTGGTCGCCGACGCGATCACGAGTTCGCTCTGGTCGTACCAGTTCGACAGATGCACGCCAGCGGGCATCCGCGGCTCGAACGCGGCGAGCTTCGCGCGAATCGCGCGCGCCATCGCGACGCTGTTCGCGCCCGGCTGCTGGTAGACGTTCAGCAGCACCGCGTCCTGGCCGTCGGCGGTCACGCGCATCCATTGCGGCACGACGCCCCGGCTGATCGACGCGAGGTCGCCGAGCCGGATCTGCGTGCCGTTCGGATTGCCGCTCGCGGAGACGACGACGTTGCGCAGTTCGTCGAGCTGCGTGATCGTCGAATTGGTGACGACGAGGTAGAACTTGTCGTGATCCTCGATGCGGCCGTTCGCCATCAGCACGTTGCTCGCGCCGATCGCTTTCGATACATCCGCGAGCGACAGCTTGTACGCGGCGAGGCGCGCGGGATCGACCGCGACTTCGAATTCGTCCTGCGCGCCGCCGATTACCTCGACGCGCGCGACGCCTTCCACCGCCGACAGCAGCGGACGCATCTGGAACTGCGCGAGATCGCGCAGCGCGGCGAGCGATTGCCGCGTCGACGTGAGGCTGTACGCGAGCACCGGAAACACGGTCGGGTCCATGCGCCGCACCTGCATTGTCGTGCCGGGCGGCAGCGTCGCGAGAATTTCGCTGATCGCCGATTGCGCCTGCAGCGTGGCCTGCGCCATGTCGGTGCCCCAGTCGAAGTTCAGCGAGATTTCCGCCGCGCCGCGGCTCGTCGTCGAATCGACGTCGCGCACGTTCGGCACGCGGCGCAGCGCTTCCTCGACCGGCATCGTGACGAGCGTCGCCATCTGCTCGGCCGGACGGTCCCCCGCGTCGAGCGACACCACCGCGCGCGGAAAGGAGACATCCGGAAACAGCGAGATCGGCAGACGGAACGCGGCGAGCGCGCCCGCGATCGCGAGCAGCGCGATCACGAAGAGCAGCGAGCGGCGATGCGTCTGCATCCATTGGCCGAAGTTCATCGCGGAGTGTCTCCGCCGGCGCGCGCCGCCATGCCGTCTTTCAACTCGTAGTTGCCGCTGACGACGAGCCCGAGCACGGGGTCGATCGGACCGTCGACGCCGTAGCGTTCGCCGTTTTCGACCGCGATGGTCACGGCGACGCGGCGCGCCCTGTTTTGCGGCGTGATCTGGAACACGTACGCGTTGTCGCCGTCTTTCAGCACGGCCGCGCGCGGCACGATCCAGTGCGTGCCGGGGCGCGTCGCGATGTCGGCGGCGACGCGCGTGCCGGGGATGAACGGCGTCTGCGCGAGCGGCACGTTCGCGCCGACGCTGACGAGTTGCGATGACGGATCGATCGCGGCGCCCACCAGCACCACACGGCCCTCGACCGCGGTCTTCGCGAGTGCCGTCGACAGGCCGCGCAGCGTGACGGCATCGCCTGGATGGATCGCGGCGGCGTCCGCGGGCTCGACGCCGAGCATCACGTTCGCCCGCGCGTCGCGGCCGTTGCCGCTCGCGAGTTGCAGGATCGCCGCGCCGGCCTGCAACTGGTCGCCTTGCGCCGCCGACAGTTGCAGCACGACGCCGTCGAACGGCGCGGTGACGGTCCGGTTGCCGCCCGCGATGCCGGTCTGATTCTGCGCGGCGAGCGCCTCGCGCGCATCGTCGACCGCCTTGCTCGCGCTCGCGAGCTGCGATTGCGTCGCGAGTCCCTTGTCGTAGAGCGAGCGGGTGCGCGCGAGCTCGCCTTGCGCGAATGTCAGCGCGCTTCTGGCCTGGGCGGCCGCGAGCACGGCGGCCGGATCGGCCTGCGCGACGAAGAGCGGCGTGCCGCGCCTGACGGTCTCGCCGGCTTGCACGCGCATCTGCACGATACGGGCGACGTAAGGCAGGTTGATCGTCGTGACGCTCGACGCGCCGGCCGCGACGATGCCGAAGCCGCGTACCGGCTGCGCGATCGCGGCGCGCTGCACGCGCACGGTTTGCACGGCGACGGACGGTTGTGCTTCGGCGGCGGCGTTGTCGTCGGCGTAAGCCGGATGGATGCACGCGCACCACGGCGCGACGCACACGAGCGCGGCGGCGATGGCCGCGGCGCGCGGCGGGAAAAGGCTATTTCGCATGAGTGTCGATGAAGTTCCGGGCGGAGGAAAAGGTGTCGGCGGGCGCGTCGGACACCGCGCTGCCGAGCAGCGCCTGCAAGCCGACGCGCTGTTCGGCGAGCGCTTCGCGCAGCGTCGCGACGTCGATGCGTTTGGCGAGCGCGACGCTTTGCGCGTCGGTATACGCGCCGAGCGTGAGGTCGTGTTCGGCGTAAGCCGCGCCGGCCTGCCGCGCGGCGTGCTCGAGATCGGGCAGCGCGCGTTCGCTCTGCTGCAATTGCCGCGCGAGGATCGCGCTGTCCTCGCGCAGACGCGCGACGTCCGCGTACGCCTGGTTCAGGCGCGTCTGGTATTCGTCGCGCAACCGCTGGCGCGTTGCTTTTTCGATCGCGACATTGCCCTGGTTGCGGTTGAAAATCGGCAGACTCAGGTTGATCTGAAAGCCGCTCGTGTAGATGTTCGACGTGTCGCGCGCGCGCACGAAACCCACCGACAGGCTCGGAAACTGGCTCAGAATCGCCGCGCGATATTTCTGCTCCTGCGCTTCGTAGCCGGCCTGCAACGCGATCAGGTCCGGGCGGCGGCGCGCGAGGTCGGCGAGCGCCGCGTCGAGCGTGGCGTCGGCAAGCGGCGCGACGTCGTCGCCGCCGCCTGATTGCAACTGCAACCGCACGTCGGGCGCGAGCCCGAGCAGCGCGTTCAGATCGTGATGTGTCTGCGCGGCGGCCCGTTCGGCATCGATATATTGCTTGCGTGCGTCGCTCCAGGCGATGAGCGCGGCGCTCAACGTGTCGTCGGTCAGATTGCCGTCGCGGCGCGCCGCGGCCATGCGTTCGTAGCGCGCGCGGGCAAGCTCGCGTTGCTGTTGCAAGAGCGGCAACGTGTCCTGCTGGAAGCGCGTCCTGATGAACAGTTGCCGCGCTTGCGCGACGACCTGCCATTCCTGCCACAGCAGGCCGAGGTCGGTTTTCGCCACGGTCGCGTCGGCGGACTGCTTGTTCGCGCTGCGCAGCACGATCGCCATCACGTCGATGCTCAGGCCATAATTGAACGCCCGCGTGGTGCCGGCCGCGCCCGGATAGTCGCTCGAGATGGCCAGTTGCGGATCGGGCAGCAGGCCGGCCGAATAAGCCTGCGCGCGGGCGATGCCGAGATCGTCGCGGGCGAGTTTGAGATCGGGATTGTTCGCCACCGCGAGCATCGCGACTTCGTCGATGTCGAGGCCATCGGCGGGATCGAAGCGATGCGCGGCGAGTTCGGGCAGCGGCATGCGCGACGGATCGATGCGGATGCGCTCGAGTGAGCGCGCGGAAGTCGACGTGTCCTGTGGCGCGAGCGGCTCGCGGTGATACGTCGCGCAGCCGCCCAGCAGCAGCGCGCAAAGCGGCACGAGCGCGCGCAGCCGGAGCGGGCAGCGGGGGCGTGTCGCCGGGGTATGGGAAGCCGCCGTCGGCGCAGTCATCGCGGCGGTATTGAAAACGGGCAAAATCCGGCTCCTGTGTCCTGTGAAGAGATCGGGCAACCACGAACGGATGCCGCGCAACCGGAGCCGATTCTGCGAAGGAGGCGCTTAAGACAGGCTTAACGTGCGTGGGCGCCCGCGCCGCGCACGTTCGGGGGATTCGTCAGGTCCGCTATCAGCCTTCCGTAAGGAATCGTTAAGCCGCCGCCGCCGATAATGCGGCGGGAAAGAAACCGCTCGAAGGAGAGGCGATGCGCCTGTTACTGGTCGAAGACGACGACATGATCGCGGAAACGGTGCTCGGCGCGATGCGCCGCGCCGGCTATGCGATCGACTGGGCCGAGGACGGCCGCGCGGCGGAGCTGTCGCTCGGCAACGACGTGTACGACCTCGTGCTGCTCGATCTCAGCCTGCCGAAAAAGGACGGCATCGACGTGCTCAACGCGTATCGCCGCAGCGGCGGCGCCGCGCCGGTCATCATCCTGACCGCGCGCGACGCGATCGACGAACGCATCCGCGGGCTCGACGCGGGCGCCGACGACTATCTGATCAAGCCCTTCGATCTCGACGAACTGGCCGCGCGCATACGCGCGCTGCTGCGGCGGCGCACCGGCCACAAGCAGCCGGTTTATTCCCACGGCGACCTGACGCTCGATCCCGCCGCGCACGAAGTCACCCGGGACGGCGTGCCGCTGCCGCTCGTGCCGCGCGAATTCGCGCTGCTGCAGGCGCTGATCGAGGAGCCGAGGCGCGTGTTCACGAAGGCCGAGCTCGAGGAAAAGCTGTACGGCTGGGGCGAGGAAGTCGGCAGCAATACGATCGAGGTGCACGTGCACAGCCTGCGCCGCAAGATCGGCGCGGACCAGGTGGTGACCGTGCGCGGCGTCGGCTATCGCCTGAAGAGGTGCGGATGAGGTCGATTCGCCGCTGGCTGCTCGGCTGGCTGATCTTCGGCATGGCGGCGGCATTGGGCATCGCGGGCTATGCGACCTTTCATACCGCGCGCCGCGAGGCGAGCGAGCTGTTCGACTACGAGCTGCGCACCGTCGCGCTGTCGCTGCCGTCGAACCTGACAGGCGCCGGCAGCGGTACGCAGCGTGAGCCCGACCTCGGCGATCTCGCCGACGACCGCATCGTCATCCAGATCTGGGAGCGCGACGGCGCGCCGGTCTATCATTCCGCGCAGGCGCCGGTGTTCGCGCGCCTCGCGCCGGGCTTCAATACCGTCGAGCTTGCCGGTGCCCACTGGCGCACCTTCGGCGTCGAGAAGAACGGGCGCTATGTGCAGGTCGCGCAGCCGGTATCGGTGCGCGAGGACCTCGCGATGCATCTCGCGCTGCACACGCTGTGGCCGCTCGGCGTGCTGTTGCCGGTGACGATCGGGCTCGCGCTGCTGGTGGTCGCGCGCGGGCTCGCGCCGATCGGCGGGCTGTCGCGCGCGCTCGCGACGCGCTCGATCGATTCGCTCGAGCCGCTGCGGCTCGACGGCACCGTGCCCGTCGAAATCAGGCCGCTCGTCGAAGCGCTCAACGATCTGTTGCAACGGCTCAATACGGCATCGCAGGCGCAGCGCACGTTTATCGCCGATGCCGCGCACGAGCTGCGTTCTCCGCTCGCCGCGCTGAAGCTGCAACTGCAGGCGGCCTCGCGCGACGGCTCGCTGAAGGGCGAAGGCCAGACGCTCGAGCGCGTCGAGCATCGCGTGAACCGCATCATCCATCTGGTGCAGCAGCTATTGACGCTCGCGCGCGAAGACGCGCAGCCGGCCACGTCGATGGCGGCGGTCAGCCTGCGCCGTATCGGCGAGCAGGCGGTCAGCGATTTCTCGCTGCTGGCGGAAATGCGCGAGATCGATCTCGGCCTCGAATGCGAAGGCGCGCGCACGCCGAACGACGCCTATATGGTGCTCGCCGAGTCGCACGGCATGAGCGTGCTGCTGGGAAACCTGATCAACAACGCGATCCGTCACACGCCGGCAGGCGGCCGCGTGGACGTCGTGCTCGGGCGCGACGGCGAACGGATCGGCCTCGAGGTCGTCGATAGCGGCTCGGGCATTGCGCCCGCGGAGCTCGAACGCGTGTTCGACCGCTTCTATCGCGGCGAGGAGGCGAAGGGCGAGGGCAGTGGGCTCGGCCTCGCGATCGTCGCGCGGATCGCCGAGCGTCATCAACTCGCGCTGTCGTTGCGCAATAACGCTGGCCGGGCCGGCCTGAGCGTCGCGGCGTCGGGCCTGCGCGCGTGCGATGCCAACACGCCCGCGAGCACTGCAAGTTGAGGATTCGCGCGCTGCTTGCAGTTGTCGCAAGTGCGTTTGCACTCGCTGCTACAATCGCGTCTTTACGGATCGACAGATTGGTTGTGCACTATGGGTTTCGAACAACTCGCTGAACTGAAGAAGCAACTGGCCGCGGCGCGCGCCGCGGCCGAGTCCGCCGGCAAGTCCGATCGCAAATCGGCGGCGCGGCCTGCTTCGAAGTCCGCTGCCAGGCCGGATTCGTCGCCGGGTTCAAAGCCCACGGCAAAGCCCGACGTGCGGCCGGATTCCCGGCCCGGTTCGAAGCCCGCCGCGCAGGCCGGCTCCCGGCCGGAGCGCAAACCGGGCGCGCGGCCCGGCCGCCAG
>NZ_JASGFN010000048.1:0-25305 GCF_047605525.1 Paraburkholderia sp.
AGTCGATGCGCTCGCGCAGCGTCCGCACGCTCCAGCGTTCGGCGCTCGCCATCTGCGCGTAGTAATCCCGCTGGAGCGGGTCTTTCAGCGGCAGCAGCGCCAGGAAATGCGACCAGCTCAATTGTCGTGACAGCGTCACGACAATTGGCTCGTCCGGGTAGGTGGCGGCGAACTGCACCATGCGGCGCAGGTTCTTGTCAGCGAAGCTGCGCCCGTAGTCGCGGACAAGCTGCGCCGCCAGCGTCGGCAGGATTTCCTCGCCGTACCCGGCCCGCTGCCCGGCCAGCACCTCCGTATGGATGCGCTGGCCGATGCGCCAGAACAGCAGGGTCAGTTCGGCATTGACTGCCGAGGCGGCGCGCTGCCGCGCCGCCTCGATCAATGCCCTTATGTCGCCCAGCAGCGCCGAAGGCGCTGCGGCTGACGCCACGGATGCCTTGCGCCGGTTCATGCCGCCACTCCCTCGGCCTGCCATGCGCCGGTGATGGTCTTACGTCGGCTGGCCACCAGCTCGGCGGCATCGCGCACCGGCTTGTCCTCGGTATGGACATAGCGCATGAACATCGCCACGGTCTTGTGCGCCGTCAGAGCCATGCCGACCTTGACCGGAATGCCCGAGTTGGCAATGTCCGTGGCCGAGCGATGGCGAATGCCGTGCGTGCCCACATGGGTCACGCCGGCGCGCTTGAGGATGCGCGTCCAGCCGCCGTAATACTCGCCCGTGGTCATGTGCTGCCCCGGATGGTTCGGCGATGGAAACACATGCGGGCATCCGTCTTGGCGCGGTGCCGTGGACAGGAGCCGGTAGGCTTCCTCGCTCAAAGGCTTGGACATGCCGCCGGTCTTGCTGTCGGGCCAGACCACGCGCCGGTTCTCCAGATCCACCCAATCCCATTGCAGCGAGGCGATCTCGGAGCGTCGGCCCGCGAACTCGAATTGCAGTCGGATCGCCAGCGGCAGGACGGCATGATCCAGCCCGAGCCCGTCGGTTTCCAGAAAATCGAGATACCGGAACAGCTTGCCCATTTCCTCGTCGCTGATGAGGTGGGTGGCCTTGCCGTTGGGGTACATCGGAACGTGGCGGCACGGATTGGTGCCATCGGGCCGGTAGCCCCACACCTCGGCCAAGTTGAACATCTTGCGCATGACGCTGAAGGTGCGGTTCGCCTCGGCTGGCTTGTGGGCCATCTTCTTCATGGCTGAAGCCACGTCAGGCCGCTTCACGTCCTGCACCTTCATGCGGCCGACCATCGGGACGATGCAGCGGTCGATCACGGCCTGATACCCGCGCTGGGTACTGAGCTTGTTGCGCTGCTTGGAGTGATCCTCCATGAACTTCTTGCACAGCTCCGCGACCGTAGGGGCGGATCGGGCCGCTGCCTTGTCGGCGGCCGGGTCGCCGCCCCGGCGCACCTGGGCCAGCCATTCCTGCGCCAGCGAGCGGGCCTGTTCAACGGTCAATTCCCCGTACAGGCCCAGGGCGGGCTTGCGCCGCTCGCCCGCATTCGTGCGGTACTGGAGCATGAACACCTTGCGGCCCGTTGGTGTAATCTTGCACAGGAAGCCGGGCACCAGCGTGTCCCGGAGTTCGACGGCCTGCGCCTGGGGTTGCGCCGCATCGACTGCGGACTTGGTGAGCTTGATTTTCGCCATGATGACTCCTCGGAATGACCCGATTCCCAAGAGCCTCATAGGGGCCACCAGCAGGGAAGTCAGGTCAGGTTTCGGAAAGCACCGGCATATGTTGAACTCGCCTAAGTTATTGATAAACCTGCTGTATCGGGCTTGGGCGTAGTCCAGCAAAGTTCGGTGCTGGAGTCATGGTGAAATGAAAAAAGCCCGCGCGCAGCGGGCTTGCCGGGAGCGGCTAGGAGCCGCCGGCCCGCATGGCAACAAAAAAGCCCGCAACCACGAGGGTTTGCGGGCTCGGCTGGCGCGGCGCGGTTTGCGCTGGACGGCCGGTTACACGTTGAACAGGAAGTTCATCACGTCGCCGTCGTGCACGACGTATTCCTTGCCTTCCGCGCGCATCTTGCCGGCTTCCTTCGCGCCTTGCTCGCCCTTGTAGGCGATGTAGTCGTCGAAGCTGATCGTCTGCGCGCGGATGAAGCCGCGCTCGAAGTCGGTGTGGATCGCGCCGGCCGCCTTCGGCGCCGTGTCGCCGATATGGATCGTCCACGCGCGCACTTCCTTCACGCCGGCCGTGAAATAGGTGTGCAGGCCAAGCAGGCGGAAGCCCGCGCGGATCACGCGGTTCAGGCCCGGCTCGTGCATGCCCATATCGGCGAGGAACACTTCCATGTCGGCTTCGTCGAGATCGGCGATTTCCGCTTCGACCGCCGCGCACACGGCCACGACCGGCGCGTTTTCGGCGGCCGCGAACTTCGTGATCGCGTCGAGGTGCGGGTTGTTCTCGAAGCCGTTTTCCTTCACGTTGGCGACGTACATGGTCGGCTTCGCGGTGATCAGGCAGAACGGCTTGAGGGTGGCCTTTTCTTCGTCGGTCAGATCGAGCGCGCGGACCGGCTTCGCCTGGTCGAGCTGCGCGCGGACCTTCTCCAGCACCGCGACGAGCTTGACCGCTTCCTTGTCGTTGCCCGACTTGGCCGCCTTCGAATAGCGCGCGAGCGCCTTTTCGACGGTCGCGAGGTCGGCGAGCGCCAGTTCGGTGTTGATCACTTCGATGTCCGACAGCGGGTCGATCCGGTTCGCGACGTGAATCACGTTGTCGTCCTCGAAGCAGCGCACGACGTGTGTGATCGCGTCGGTTTCGCGGATGTTGGCGAGGAACTGGTTGCCGAGTCCTTCGCCCTTGCTCGCGCCGGCCACGAGACCCGCGATGTCGACGAACTCCACCACCGCCGGCATGATGCGCTCCGGCTTGACGATTTCGGCGAGCGCCTTCAGACGCGCGTCCGGCACCTCGACGATGCCGACGTTCGGCTCGATCGTGCAGAACGGATAGTTCTCGGCGGCGATGCCCGCCTTGGTCAGCGCGTTGAACAGGGTGGACTTGCCGACGTTGGGCAGGCCGACGATGCCGCATTTGAGGCTCATGGAAATCCTTCAGTGAATCAGTAAGTTGCGTGATGCGCTCGACGCTGTGCGCGGATTCGGAAAGCCTTCGCGCAGGGTGGCGGCGAGGCAGGCTCAGCGGAGCGGACAAGTCACCGAATCGGGCGTTGGCTCGACGATTGAGTGCGAGTTTTCACGGAAAGCGCAATTGTAACCCGTCCGCCACGGCCGACTGCCGGGTGCATTTCTATGCAGCCACTGTAGAATCGTCGGGTCAAGGCCGCCAGAGCTTATTTCGAGGGGACAGCGTGCGAGTCATTCGATGGGTGGGAGTCGGCGTCGCCGTCGCGCTCGTGGTTGGCGTGGTCGCGACGTGCGTCACGCCGAATTTCGACGAGGCCCAGGCCAGGACGGACCGGCAGACAATCGAATGCCTGACCGGCCGTCTCACGAAGCAGGATCGGGCGAACATCGCGCAGTTCGCCGACAGGAACGATTTCGATTCTCTGTGGCACGTGTACGACCGCGTGTTTCCCGATTGCGCGGTGCGCGGCGATCAGCGTGATCGCAAGGCGCAGCTCGAAGCAGCGGCGTGGCGCATCCTGTCGTCCGACCGTGATTTCATGCGCATGCGCGAGGCGAATGCGGCGCTCGCGGCAAGTAGCGTGGTGCACTAGCGCGGCGTGCCGCGGCGACGCGGTTCAAGCGACGCAAACGCGTACGCTTTGCCCGCCAAAGACCGGGCCGCAAGGGCTCCCGCGCCACGCACGCCACCGCACGCCAGTCCCAGCCCGCAAGCCTCACACCAGGCCCAAATGCCGCTCCCGTCCGATCCGTCCCTCGCAACCCCCGCGGCTATAATGCGCGCATGAACGCACATCACCAGACCTTTGATGCGGCCGTGATCGGTGGCGGGCTCGTCGGCAAGACCGCGGCGCTCGCGCTCACGCAAGGCGGACTGCGTGTCGCGCTGCTCGCGCAGCCCTGCGCGGCGCGCCCCGCCGGTGCCGTCTTCGACTCGCGAGTTTATGCGTTGTCGTCGAGTTCGCAGGCCTTGCTCGAGCGGCTGCGGGTCTGGCAAGCGCTCGATCACGCGCGGCTCGGTCCCGTCTACGACATGCGCGTCTATGGCGACGCGCACGCCGAACTGCATTTCTCCGCGTTCCAGGCCTCGGTGCCGCAACTCGCGTGGATCGTCGAGTCGTCGGTGATCGAGCGTGCACTGGATGCGGCGCTGCGCTTCCAGCCGAATCTCACGTGGATCGACACGCGCGCACAGGCGCTCGATTTCAGCGCTGACAGCGCGAGCGTCGGCCTCGCGAACGGCAACGTGCTCGAAGCCGATCTGGTGGTCGGCGCGGACGGCGCGCATTCGTGGGTGCGCGCGCAGATCGGCTCGAAGATGATGCGCCGCGATTACAGACAGACCGGCGTGGTCGCCAATTTCAAGGCGGCAAAGCCGCACGGCGAAACCGCTTACCAATGGTTCCGCGACGGCGAGATCATCGCGCTGCTGCCGATGCCGGACGGCCACGTGTCGCTGGTCTGGTCGGCGCGTACCGAGCATGCGGAGCAGTTGCTGGCGCTCGATCCCGAACGGCTCGCCGCCGAGGTGGAGCACGTGACCGGCGGCCGGTTCGGCGCGCTCGACTGCGTGACGCCCGCGCAAGGCTTCCCACTCGCGCTGCAAACGGTAGACCGGCTGGTGGCGCCGCGCGTCGCGCTGGTCGGCGACGCCGCGCATCTGATCCATCCGCTCGCCGGGCAGGGCATGAACCTCGGCCTGCGCGACGTCGCGGCGCTCGCGAGCACGGTCGCCGGCAAGGAGTCGTTCCGCGATCTCGGCGACATGGTGCTGCTGCGCCGCTATGAACGCGCGCGCCGCGAGGACATCCGTGCACTGATGATCGCGACCGACGGCCTGCAGAAGCTGTTCTCGGTGCCTGGTCCGCTCGCGCGGGCCGTGCGCAATACCGGCATGGCGTTCGTCGGCGCGCAGCCGTTCATCAAGCGCTGGCTCGTATCAGCCGCGCTCGGATGATGGTTGGCGACGCAACGCGGCGCGGCGCGGAGAGCCGATGGCCGGTAAACGGCGGCCGGGACAGGTATCATGAGCGGATCGACATATCGCGATCCGACCCGGAACCGGCGGAAATGCACGGCCGGAACGTGAAAAAAAGCGCGTGATGCGCGACCGACTGAACCCAGGACTCCAGCATGAAAAAGACCTTTCGCATGGCAGCCGCCGCGCTCGTAATCGCTGCCGCCACGCTCGGCTGCTCGGCCCAGGCCGACCAGACCACCGACAAGCTCAAAGCCACGCTGCAAACGCGTCTTGCCGACGTGACGATCAAGAGCGTCACGAAATCGCCGATCGCCGGCCTCTACGAAGTGAACCTCGGCACGCAGATCATCTATAGCGACGCGAACGGCGATTACCTGGTGCTCGGCGACATGGTCGACGCGAAGACCCGCAAGAATCTGACCGAGGCGCGTCTGTCGGAAACCAACCGTATCGATTTCGCGAGCCTGCCGTTCGCGAACGCGGTGAAAGTGGTGCGGGGCAACGGCGCGCGCAAGATCGCGGTGTTCTCCGATCCGAACTGCCCGTATTGCAAGCAGCTCGAAACCACGCTCCAGTCGGTCGATAACGTGACTGTGTATACGTTCCTGTACCCGGTGCTGTCGCCGGATTCGACGGCCAAGTCGAAGTCGATCTGGTGCTCGGCGGACCGCGCGAAGGCGTGGGAATCGTGGATGCAGAACCATCAGGCGCCCACCGCCGCCGCTACCTGCGACACCGCCGCGATCGACAAGAATCTCGCGCTCGGCCATGCGATGAATGTGGACGGCACGCCCACCGTGTTCCTCGCCGACGGCCGCCGCCTGCCCGGTGCCGTGCCGGCCGACCGGCTGGACCGGGAACTGTCCGCGGTGCACTGAGCGCGCCGCTGACGCTGAGCACACCGCCGCGCACGCCACCGGACGCGCGGCACGCAGACGACGGGAGGCGCGGGAAGCGCCTCCTTTCGCATCGAGCCCCGAATTTCTTCGCCTCACTCTCCTGACCTTTCCCAATCGCCGCCGATGAAGCCGATCCGCTACACCATCGTTCCGAGTCAACCCGCCGCCCACCTGTTCGAAGTTACCGTGACCGTCGCCGATCCCGACCCGGCCGGCCAGCGCTTCATGCTGCCGGTGTGGATTCCGGGCAGCTACATGGTGCGCGAGTTCGCGCGCAACATCGTCACGCTGCGCGCGACCAACGACGCGGGCCGCAAGGTGCGCGTGGAAAAGATCGACAAGCACACGTGGCAGGCGGCGCCGGTCAAGGGCGCGCTGACGCTGCGCTACGAGGTGTACGCATGGGACCTGTCGGTGCGCGCCGCGCACCTGGACGACACGACCGGCTTCTTCAACGGCACGAGCGTGTTCCTCGTGCCGCTCGGTCACGAAGATGCCCAGTGCGTGGTCGACATTCAGAAGCCGCGCGGCGCCGCGTACCGCAACTGGCGCGTCGCGACCGCATTGCCGGAGGCGCGCGGCACGAAGCGCTACGGCTTCGGTGAGTACCGCGCACAGAACTATGACGAACTGATCGACCATCCTGTGACACTCGGCGAATTCGCGCTCGCGACGTTCAAGGCGCACGGTGTGCCGCATGACGTCGTGATCGGCGGACGCGTGATCGGGCTCGACATGGATCGCCTGTGCAAGGACCTGAAGCGCATCTGCGAGGCGCAGATTGCGTTGTTCGAACCGAAGTCGAAGAAGGCGCCGGTCGAGCGCTACGTGTTCATGACGCAGGCGGTCACCGACGGCTATGGCGGCCTCGAGCATCGCGCGTCGACCGCGCTGATCTGCAATCGCACCGATCTGCCGGTGGCGGGCCGCGACACGATGAGCGAGGGCTACCGGACCTACCTCGGCCTGTGCAGCCACGAATACTTTCACACGTGGAACGTGAAGCGCATCAAGCCGGCCGCGTTCGCGCCGTACGACCTGAGCGTCGAGAACTACACGTCGCTGTTGTGGCTGTTCGAAGGCTTCACGTCGTATTACGACGACCTGATCCTCGTGCGCAGCGGCGTGATTTCTCCGGACGACTATTTCGGCCTGCTCGGCAAGGTGATCGGCGGCGTGTGGCGCGGCAGCGGGCGGCTCAAGCAGAGCGTCGCCGAAAGCTCGTTCGACGCGTGGGTCAAGTACTACCGGCAGGACGAGAACGCGCCGAACGCGATCGTCAGCTATTACACGAAGGGCTCGCTCGTCGCGCTCGCCTTCGATCTGACGATTCGCGCGCAGACCGGCAACCGCAAGTCGCTCGACGATGTGATGCGCCTGTTGTGGCAGCGCTTCGGCCGCGACTTCTATCGCGGCAAGCCGGTCGGCGTCGACGAAGGCGAGATCGAGGCGCTCTTTGCGGAAGCGACCGGCGCGCAACTGGCCGAGCTGTTCGCCGAGGGCGTGCGCGGTACACGCGATCTGCCGCTCGACATGCTGCTTGCGCCGTTCGGCGTCGCGCTCGCACCGGACGTGGACAGGAACGGCAAGCCGTCGCTCGGCGTGCGGCTGCGCGGCGGCGCGGATTGCGTGCTGGCGGCGGTGCACGAGGGCAGCGCCGCGCAGAAGGCCGGCCTGTCCGCCGGCGACGTGCTGATCGCGCTCGACGGCCTGCGCGTGAGCGGCGGAAATCTCGACGGCCTGCTCGCGCGCTATCAGCCGGGCGCGCAGGTCGACGTGCACGCGTTCCGCCGCGACGAGCTGCGCGTCGCGCGGGTGAAGCTCGACGGCCCCGAAGTGGCGCGTTACAAGCTCGCGGTCGGCGACCAGCGGCCCGCCGCGCGCAAGGCCCGCGAGCGCTGGCTGGCGAGCTGACCGGCCCGCCGCGCGCCGTCTGGACGGCCGGCCGATCGTCGTCCGGGCCGTTATCAATCAGCGGGCGGGCGCGGCGGATTGTTCTACCGATGCAACAATCCGTCGCCGCCGGACGGCTTTTTCGCCGGCCGGTAAAAAAACACAATGGCTCCACTCGCGCAACACTGCGCGCCCCCTACTGGAGTCAACCATGACCACGATCCTGCAAATCAACTCGGCAGCCCGCTCGCAAGGCGCGAACTCGACGCTGCTCGTCAACGAGCTGACCGAAAAGCTGCAACAGTCGAATCCGGGCGCGCAAGTCGTCGTCCGCAACCTGCAGGCCGAGCCGCTGCCGCACCTCGACGACGCCGTGCTCGGCGCGTTCTTCACGCCGGCCGACCAGCGCACGCCGGAACAGGCGGCGATCGCCGCGCGCAGCGAAGCGCTGATCGCCGAACTGCAAGCCGCCGACATCGTCGTGATCGGCGCGCCGATGTACAACTTCGGCATCTCGTCGCAACTGAAGACGTATTTCGACTTCATCGCGCGCGCGGGCATCACGTTCCGCTACACCGCGAACGGTCCGGAAGGCCTCGTGACGGGCAAGAAGGTGTACGTCGTGTCGGCGCGCGGCGGCAAGTATGTCGGCACGCCGAACGACAGCCAGACGCCGTACCTGAAGAGCTTTCTCGGCTTCCTCGGCATGACCGATGTGAACTTCATCTACGCGGAAGGCCTGAACATGGGCCCGGACGCCGCGAACGCCGCGCTGGCTTCGGCGCGTGAAGCGATCGCCGCGGTTTGAGCCGGCTGGTTGTACCGCCCTGTGCCGCCGTGGTGCGGTGCATGCGGTGAATGAAAAATGCCACGAATGGGTCTGCCATTCGTGGCGTTTTCGCTTTCTGTCGCTATCCGTCGGCGCTAGCGATACGTTGCCGTGCCGATTACGGCACGCTTTCACGCAACGTCACGCGAGCATTTGCGCTTCGTCCGGCAAACGCCAGTCGATCGGCTCGCGGCCGTGCTTCACCAGATATTCGTTCGCCTTCGCGAAGTGCCCGCAGCCAAGGAAGCCGCGATGCGCGGACAGCGGCGACGGATGCGGCGCCTCCAGCACGCAGTGCGACTTGCCGCCGAGCAGCGCGCGCTTCGCCTGGGCATGCGCGCCCCACAGCATGAACACGAGGCCGTCGTGACGCATCGCGAGTTCGTGGATCAGCGTGTCGGTGCATTTCTCCCAGCCGCGTTTCGCGTGGCTCGCGGCGCTGTTGCGTTCGACGGTCAGCACCGTGTTCAGCAGCAGCACGCCCTGTTTGGCCCAGCTATCGAGACAGCCGTGATGCGGCGGTTCGTAGCCGAGGCTCGCGGCGATTTCCTTGAAGATGTTGCGCAGCGACGGCGGCGGGCGCACGTGCGGCGCGACCGAAAATGCGAGGCCATGCGCCTGCGGCGTGCCGCGGTCTTCGCCGTGATACGGGTCTTGGCCGAGGATCACGACTTTCACTTCGTCGGGGCTTGTCAGACGCAGCGCGCGGAACACGTCGGCCGGGTAGATGGTTTTGCCGGCCGCGCGCTCGCCGTCGACGAAACGGCACAACGGCGCGTAGGCGTCGCTGTCGATGAACGGCTTCAGGTGCGCGCGCCATGCCGCGGGCAGGGCGGCGAACTGGGCTTCGAGCGTGGGCGGGGCGTGGGCGCCTGCCGGGTGCTGAGACGTTGCGGCTACGGCGGCCGTGGCTTCAGCGGAAGCGGGCGCGGCATCGTCGAACAACGACGCCTGCGAGGAATGGGAGCGGGTGCGGGAGGCGGAGGTCATGGCGGGGAAGTGTCGCAGCAAACGCGGCCGGGCTCAAGTTCGCGAGCCGTCGAGTTTCGCCTGATGTTCACCGTTGGCGCTGAGCGCCGCCCGCGCGCAGCTTATAGCCGCGTTGCGCCTTGCTGATATCGTCCGGCGCGAGGCCGGCAATCCGTTTGCCGAGTTCGGCCGCGAGCGTGTGCAGCGCCGCTTCGTCGCCGGATTTCAGCTCGAGCTCGATTTCCGAGATCGGCGCGCGGCGCGCTTCGCCGTCGACGGTTGCAAGCACGTCGCCCTGATCGATCGCCGCTTCGACGTGCGCGCCGTCGGCGTCGAGCTGCCACAGCGTGCGCGTGAAATTGGTGCGAAACAGCTCGATCAGTGCCGGCGCGGCCGCACGCAACGCATCGGCCGCGGCCGGCTCGTCGCAGGCTTGCAGCAACGCGTCGATTTCGAGCTTCGCGCCCGCCACCGGCAATTCCCATTCATGCCGGCTATGCAAACCGTTCGTCGTGTTGCCGACCGTCTTGAAGGTTTGCAGCCAGTTGTCCGGCGTTTGCCGCAGACGCAGCGCGCTCTTCGACGACGCCAGCGTCAACTGCGGCGTATCGAAGTAAATATTCACGAGCTTCACCGGCGTGCCGTCCTTGCCGGCGCGCGCGACGAACCACTGCGTGGCCGCCTGCACCTGCGCGGGCGGCAATGCCAGCTTGATTTCGCGTTCCATGCCCATGATGCATGTCCTTGCGTTATCGGCCCATACCAGCGCCGGGCTCAGAAAAACATCCGCGCAAGTTCCACGCCCGGCTCCGGCGCGCGCATGAACGCCTCGCCGACGAGGAAAGTGTGCACGTTCAGCGCGCGCATGCGTTCCACATCCGCGCGCGACAGGATGCCCGATTCGGTGACGACGATACGGTCGTCCGGAATCGCGTCGAGCATGCCGATCGTCGTCTCCAGCGAGGTTTCGAACGTGCGCAGATTGCGGTTGTTGATGCCGATCAGCGGCGTCTTCAGCGTCAGCGCTTCCTCCAGCTCGTCGCTGTCGTGCACTTCGACGAGCACTGCCAGGCCGAGCGAATGCGCGAGCGCTTCGAGGTCCTGCATCTCGGCGGTTTCGAGCGCGGCGGCGATCAGCAGGATCGCGTCGGCGCCCATCGCGCGCGCTTCGACGACCTGGTACGGATCGACGATGAAGTCCTTGCGCAACACCGGCAGCCTGCACGCGGCGCGCGCCTGCTCCAGATACGCGACGCTGCCCTGGAAGAACTGCACGTCGGTCAGCACCGACAGACATGCCGCGCCGTGCTTCTCGTACGAACGCGCGATGTCGGCCGGCACGAAGTGCTCGCGCAGCACGCCCTTCGACGGGCTAGCCTTCTTCACCTCGGAGATCACGGCGGCCAGACCCGCCGTGTGCTTCGCGCGCAGCGCGCCGACGAAGTCGCGGATATCGCGCGACGACGCTTCGAGCCGCAAGGCTTCGAGCGGTGCGCTCTGTTCGGCCGCGCGGACCTCTTCGCGTTTGACCGCGATGATGCGGTCGAGAATGTCGCTCATAAATGTCTCGTTACGTGATTACTGCCTGAATTGCCGGGTAAAGCGCACCAGCTCGTCGACCTTCGCGCGCGCGTTGCCGCTCGCGATCGCCTCGCGCGCGAGCCCGATGCCGTCAGCGATCGATTCGACCACGTTCGCCGCGTAAAGCGCGGTGCCCGCGTTCAGCGTGACGATTTCCCGCGCGACGCCCGGCTTGTTGTCGAGCGCGTCGAGCAGCATGACTTTCGATTCGACCGCGTCGGCGACTTTCAGCGTGCGGTTCGACACCATCTGCATGCCGAAGTCTTCCGGATGGATCTCGTATTCGCGGATCTCGCCGTCGCGCAGCTCGCCGACCAGCGTGGCGCCGCCGAGCGACACTTCGTCCATGCCGTCCATCCCGTACACCACCAGCACGTGCTTCGCGCCGAGGCGCTGCATCACGCGTACCTGAATGCCGACGAGGTCGGGGTGGAACACGCCCATCAACTGGTTCGGCGCGCCGGCCGGGTTGGTCAGCGGCCCGAGGATGTTGAAGATCGTGCGCACGCCGAGTTCGCGGCGCACCGGCGCGACGTTCTTCATCGCCGGATGATGGTTCGGCGCGAACATGAAGCCCATGCCCGTTTCCGCGATCGACGCCGCGACCTGTTCCGGCTGCAGATCGATGTTCACGCCGAGTGCCTCGAGCACGTCCGCGCTGCCCGACTTGCTCGATACGCCGCGATTGCCGTGCTTCGCGACCTTCGCGCCGGCCGCGGCCGACACGAACATCGTCGCGGTCGAAATATTGAAGGTATGCGAGCCGTCGCCGCCGGTGCCGACGATATCGACGAAGTTCGAGTTGTCCTGCACGTCGACGTGCCGGGCAAATTCACGCATCACCGTGGCGGCCGCGGTGATTTCGCCGATGGTCTCTTTTTTGACGCGCAGACCGGTGATGATCGCCGCCGACATCACGGGCGAAAGCTCGCCGCGCATGATGAGGCGCATCAGATGCAGCATTTCGTCATGGAAAATCTCACGGTGCTCGATGGTCCGCTGCAGGGCTTCCTGGGGGGTAATGGACATGATTTCGTCTCTCTGTGTCAGGCGTTGCGGGCGGCGGCGAGTTTCGACTGCTTCACGAAGTTTTCGAGCAGCGCATGGCCGTGTTCGGACAGGATCGATTCCGGGTGAAACTGCACGCCTTCCACCGCGAGTTCTTTATGGCGCACCCCCATGATTTCGCCGTCCTCGGTCCATGCCGATACTTCGAGGCAGTCGGGCAGCGATTCGCGTTCGATCGCGAGCGAGTGATAGCGCGTCACCGCGAAATGCTTCGGCAGATCCGCGAACACGCCCCGGCAGTCGGTTTCGATCGTGCTGACCTTGCCGTGCATGATGGTCTGCGCGCGCACGACGCGTCCGCCGAATGCCTCGCCGATCGCCTGATGGCCGAGGCACACGCCGAGAATCGGCGTCTTGCCGGCGAATTCGCGCAGCACGTCGAGCGTGATGCCGGCGTGTTGCGGATTGCTCGGGCCGGGCGACAGGCAGATGCGCTCGGGGTTGAGCCTGGCGATTTCATCCAGCGTGATTTCGTCGTTGCGGTAGGTGCGCACGTCTTCGCCGAGTTCGCCGAAGTACTGCACCAGGTTGTAGGTGAACGAGTCGTAGTTGTCGATCATGAGCAGCATGGTGTGTCTCCGGTCAGAAGTCGCTATCGAGGCCGTCCTGGACCTGCTCGGCCGCGCGCAGCACCGCGCGCGCCTTGTTCTCGGTCTCCTGCCATTCGGATTCCGGCACTGAATCGGCGACCACGCCCGCGGCCGCCTGCACGTACAGATTGCCGTTCGCGATCACGCCGGTGCGGATCGTGATGGCCAGATCCATTTCGCCGGTGAACGACAGATAACCGACCGCACCGCCGTACAGGCCGCGCCTGACCGGCTCGAGCTCGTCGATCAGCTCCATCGCGCGGACCTTCGGCGCGCCCGACAGCGTACCCGCCGGGAACGTCGCGCGCAGCACGTCGAAATTGGTGGTGCCGGCCTTCAGCTTGCCTTCGACCGAACTTACGATGTGCTGCACGTGCGAGTACTTTTCGATCACCATTTTGTCGGTCACGACGACCGAGCCGATCTGCGCGATGCGGCCGACGTCGTTGCGCGCGAGGTCGATCAGCATCACGTGCTCGGCGATTTCCTTCGGGTCGTTCAGCAGTTCGGTCGCGAGTTCGGCGTCGCGCTCCGGCGTGTTGCCGCGCGGACGCGTGCCGGCGAGCGGCCGGATTGTGACGATGCGGTCTTCGCCGCGTTTTTCCTGGCGCACCAGGATTTCCGGCGAGGCGCCGACCACGTGAAACTCGCCGAAGTTGTAGTAATACATATACGGCGACGGATTCAGCGAGCGCAGCGCGCGGTACAGCGACAGCGGATTGTCGCGGTACGGCTTGATCAGGCGCTGGCCGACCTGCACCTGCATCAGCTCGCCGGCGGCGATGTATTCCTTCGCCTTGCGCACGGCGGCGAGGTAATCGTCTTTCGCGAATTCGCGGTAGGTCTCGGTGCGCACGCTCGCCGACGTGACCGGTGGCGTGACGGTCGAGCGCAGCCGCTGGCGCAGCTCGCGCAGACGGTGCTTCGCTTTCGTGTACGCCTCGGGCTGCGTCGGATCCGCGTAGATCACCAGATAGAGCTTGCCCGCGAGATTGTCGATTACCGCGACTTCCTCGGTCAGCAGCAACTGGATGTCGGGCAGGTTCAGATCGTCCTTCGGCGCGCTGTGCGCGAGTTTTTTCTCGATGTAGCGCACCGCGTCGTAGCCGAAGTAGCCGGCGAGGCCGCCCGTGAAACGCGGCAGCCCCGGGCGTTGCGCGACCTTGAAACGCGCTTGGAACTGCTGGATGAACGCGAGCGGATCGCCTTCGTGCGTTTCGACGACCTTGCCGTCACGGACCACTTCCGACACGCCGTTGCGCGTGCGCACCACGGTGCGCGCCGGCAGGCCGATGAACGAATAGCGGCCGAAGCGCTCGCCGCCGACCACCGATTCGAGCAGGAACGAGTTCGCGCCGTTGCGCTCGGTCTGCGCGAGCTTCAGGTACAGCGACAGCGGCGTTTCGAGATCGGCGAGTGCTTCGGCGATCAGCGGGATGCGGTTGAAACCCTCGTTGGCGAGGGACTGGAATTCGAGTTCGGTCATGTTCCGATCCTGTACGGTGATCCGGCGGCGGCAAGCGTCGGACAAAGCGGGGCGAGGCGCCTCCGGTCAGGGAGTGGGTCGACGTTCTCGACACGATGATACCGACCGGCGCGGCTTTCCCATCGGCGCATGCAAGCAGTGTCCGGTGCGCAGCGGTACTTTGCGGGTACGCGCGGGCCCCAGTCAGCCGATGCTGCGGCAAAAAACAGAACGATGGAAAAAGCGCGTGAGCGCAGCGAAGCAAAAAACGGTTGCCGAAGACGAGCCTCAGCGTACCTCAGGCGAGGTTAGCGCGACCAGCGACGCCAGGGCCAGGCTCCCCGGTCGATGCTAATCAGACTCCGTTTTTTGTTCAGAAACATGAGGATGAAAGACTGTTCAAGTCGTGGAATGGTGCGCTGCGATCGCCTTGGCGGCGTCGAACAGCGAGGCAACTATACCATCGGATTTTATCGTTTGTATAGCTTGGCCGTGGTTGTAGCCATAGGGCACCGTGAGCGTGGCCATGCCGGCCGCGCGGCCGGCCAGCGCGTCGTTTTCCGAATCGCCGATCGCGACCGTCGCCGCCGGTTCGACGCCCAGTTGCGCGGCGGCGGTGAGCATCGGCAGCGGGTCCGGCTTTTTCTTCGCGAGACTGTCGCCGCCGAGCACGACGCTGAAATACTGCGCGAGCCCGTACTGTTGCAGCAGCTCGATCGCGAAGCGGTGCGGCTTGTTGGTCACGCAGGCGAGCTTCAGACCGGCGTCGCGCATCGCGCGCAGACCGGCTTCGACGTCGGGATAGAGCCGCGTGTGCACGCCGTTGATCTTCGCGTATTCCGCCTGGTAGATCGCGAGCGCTTCCTCGAAGCGCTCCTGCGCGTGGTCCGCTTCGAAGCGCGGCGCGAGCACGCTGCGGATCAGATGTTCCGAGCCCTTGCCGACATAGTCGATTACTTCTTCGCGCGAGGTTTCGGCGGCGTCGAGCTGCGCAAGCATGCCGTTCAGGCCGGCGGTGAAGTCGTCGGCGGTGTCGACCATCGTGCCGTCGAGGTCGATGATCGCGGCTTCGAGGCGCGGGCCGGTGAAAGTCGGAGCAGGGTACGAGGCGGTCATCGGCGGCTCAGCGCTGGACGGTGGCGAGGGCGGCGCGCATCCGGTCGATCACGGCCTTGTGATCGGGCTGGCCGAAGATCGCCGAGCCGGCCACGAACGTGTCCGCGCCGGCCGCCGCGATTTCGGCGATGTTGTCGACCTTCACGCCGCCGTCCACTTCGAGGTGGATGTCGCGACCGGTGCGCTCGTTGTATGCGTCGATGCGCGTGCGGGCCTCGCGCAGCTTATTGAGCGCCTCGGGGATGAACGACTGGCCGCCGAAGCCGGGGTTCACCGACATGATCAGCACGAGGTCGACCTTGTCCATCACGTGATCCAGATAGTTCAGCGACGTCGCCGGGTTGAACACGAGGCCGGCCTTGCAGCCGTGGTCGCGGATCAGCGACAGCGTGCGGTCGATGTGATCCGACGCTTCCGGGTGAAAGCTGATGATGTTCGCGCCGGCCTTGGCGAAGTCCGGCACGATGCGGTCGACCGGGCGCACCATCAGGTGGACGTCGATCGGCACGTCGATGTGCGGGCGGATCGCTTCGCAAACGAGCGGGCCGATGGTCAGGTTCGGCACGTAGTGGTTGTCCATCACGTCGAAGTGGATCCAGTCGGCGCCGGCGGCGACCACGTTGCGAACCTCTTCGCCGAGGCGGGCGAAATCGGCGGACAGAATGCTGGGGGCGATGCGAAATTGCGTCATGGCAAGGGGGCGGGTGCAAGCGGGAAAGTGCCATTTTACCGTTTTGCGTGCGCGGACCGCCTGCCGTATGGCTTTCATTCGCGGCCGGCGCGCGGAATGATGTGTCTGGAAAACCGGCACTGAGCCGGAAAAGCAAACGGACCTGACAAAACGCCCCTGGATACTCCTCGCCAAAAGGATTTGTCCGGTTGCGGGCATGCCGCGCATCAAGCAGAATGCCACTCCATGAGCGCCGCATCGCCGATGTCGCCGCAAACTATTGGCGTTCGGGCCTTCCCGCGATTTTTCACACGTCGTTTCATCAGACCGGAATCAGGATGAGCCAGTACGAATTCAGCGTCTCGGCGCAGGTGCAATACCTGCCCGAAGAATCGGACCCGGAGCGCCGCCAGTACGCCTTTGCCTACACGCTGACCATCCGTAACACCGGCCAGGTGCCCGCGCAGTTGATCGCGCGTCATTGGATCATCACCGACAGCGAAAACACGGTGCAGGAAGTCAAGGGCCTCGGGGTGGTCGGCCATCAGCCGCTGCTCAAACCGGGCGAGCATTTCGAATACACGAGTTGGGCCGTTATCGCGACGCCGGTCGGCACGATGCGCGGCGATTACTTCTGCGTGGCCGAGGACGGCGAGCGCTTCGATGCGCCGGTGCCGGAGTTCGTGTTGCGCATGCCGCGCACGTTGCATTGAACCGACATGGAGGTGCGCGGTCTTTAATCACGTTGTACGTGGGCGCGGCTCGCCGGATGGCGTCATTGCGGCTTTTGCCGTTGGGACTGCTCCGCCGGCCTGGCACGCGTCGCTTTCTTCTTGCCCGATGACGTCCATACGACGATAAAGACGAGCAGGAAGAGCGCGAGAAGCGATTCCAGCGCGAAGATGAGCATCGGGTATTCGTCGAACAGATCAGACATGGCGGTTTCCATCAAGAACAAACATTGTAGGCGTTTTGTCCAGCGGGCCGGCGGCTGGCTCGGTGCGTTGTCGGTTGCGGTGTTGCTCGCGTCCTGCGGTGGCAGCGGCGCAATCCGGCCTTCGCCGCCCACCGGCGCGGCGATCGTCCCCGGTCAGATTGCCTCGGCGCGATTGACCGCGGTTGCCTGGCAGCAGGTGCCGGGCTGGCAGGACGACTCGCTGATCGGCGCAACGGCCGCATTGCGGCAAAACTGCGTACGACTCGCGCATCAGCCGAACTGGTCGCGCGCATGCGCGGCCGCCGCGCAAATCGACGATCTCGACGTCACCAGCGCGCGGGCTTTTTTCGAAGCCTACTTCACCCCTTTCCAGTTAGCGAATAGCGACGGCACGCTCGACGGTCTCGTCACCGGCTACTACGAGCCCTTGCTGCGCGGTTCGCGCACCCGGCACGGCGTCTATCAGACCGCGCTGTACCGCTGGCCCGCTGGCTATCGCGCGGGGGCGCCGCTGCCGGCGCGCGCGCAGCTCGAGCGCACGGGCGTGCTCAACGGCAACGAACTCGTCTGGGTCGACGACCCGATCGAAGCGTTCTTCCTGCAGGTGCAGGGCTCCGGGCGCATCGTGATGGAAGACGGCAGCGTGATGCGGGTCGGCTTTGGCGGCACCAACAATCAGCCGTACAAGTCGATCGGGCGCTGGCTGCTCGATCATGGCGAAATCACGCCCGCGCAGGCGACGATGCAAGGCATCAAGGCATGGGCGCGCGCGAACCCGACGCGCGTCGATGCGTTGCTCGATACGAATCCGCGCTTCGTGTTTTTCCGCGAGATGCCGTCGGCCGAAAGCACGCCGAGCGGTGGCGCGGACGGTCCGATCGGCGCGCTCGGCGTGCCGCTGACGCCGGAACGCTCGATTGCGGTCGACCCGAGCGCGATTCCGCTCGGCACGCCGGTGTTCCTGCAGACCACGCGTCCGCTGACGAACTCGCCGATGAGCCGCCTCGTATTCGCGCAGGACACGGGCACCGCGATCAAGGGCGGCGTACGTGCCGACTACTTCTGGGGACTCGGTGACGACGCCGGCGATCTGGCCGGCAAGATGAAGCAGGGCGGCCGGATGTGGTTGCTGCTGCCGAATTCGTGAGGAGGTGTGGGCGGCGCGGTGGCTTCTGATGAAGTCGCGGCCGCTGTATTACAGGCAAGGCAAATCGCTCGCGATGAATCTGGCCGGTAGCGGCAGTGGTGTTGATGGCGGTGATTGCCGCGGTTTTCCGCGAGCCGGTTTTTGAAGCCGCCGCTGAAGCCACTGCTGAAGTCGCTACGAATCGATAAATACCATTGAAAACGGCGTCACGTCAGGATCGAAATCCGTGAGTGACGCCGTTTTTTTGCCTCGGCTTTTGCGTTGTGCGTCGCCCGGATCAAAGCCCCGGCTTGCGCTTGTCCACCACGCGCCGCGCTTTGCCCACCGAGCGCTCGATTCCATTGACGGCCAATACATTGACTACCGCGCTCACACCGATCAGCGCCTTGATGTCATACGCCAGCGCGTTTTTCGCGGTGGTCAGCGCGGCCGTGTCCGGTGCGGTTTCCGGACACGGCTCGACGTTCAACGTCAGGACGTCGAGCGGCCCTTCCTTCGTAAGCACGATCTGATAGTGAGGCGCGAGCGCGCGCTGCTTGAGCAGCAGTTCCTCGATCTGCGTCGGGAACACGTTGACGCCGCGCACGATCATCATGTCGTCCGAGCGGCCGGTGATCTTCTCCATGCGCCGCATCGTGCGAGCGGTGCCCGGCAGCAGGCGCGTGAGGTCGCGCGTGCGGTAACGGATGATCGGCAGCGCTTCCTTCGTCAACGACGTGAATACCAGCTCGCCGAGTTCGCCGTCGGGCAGCACCTCGCCGGTTTCGGGATCGATGATCTCGGGATAGAAATGATCTTCCCAGATCGTCGGGCCGTCTTTCGTCTCGACGCACTCCGACGCGACGCCCGGGCCCATCACTTCGGACAGACCATAAATGTCGACCGCGTCGATTCCCATGCGCTTTTCGATCGCCTGACGCATGTCGTTGGTCCACGGTTCCGCGCCGAAGATGCCGATGCGCAGCGAGCAGGTGGTCGGATCGATGCCCTGACGTTCGAGTTCGTCGGCGATCGACAGCATGTAGCTCGGTGTCACCATGATGATGTCCGGACGGAAGTCCTGGATCAGTTGCACCTGTTTCTCGGTCTGGCCGCCGCCGAACGGGATCACGGTGAGCCCCGCGCGTTCGGCGCCGTAGTGCGCGCCGAGGCCGCCCGTGAAGAGGCCGTAGCCGTAGCTTACGTGCACCTTGTCGCCGCGTCTTGCACCGGCCGCGCGCACCGAACGCGCGACGAGATCCGCCCATGTGTCGATGTCGCGCGCGGTATAGCCGACGACGGTCGGCTTGCCCGTCGTGCCGGACGATGCATGGATCCGCGAAATCTGCTCCTGCGGAACGGCGAACATCCCGAACGGATAGTTATCGCGCAGATCCTTCTTGGTGGTGAATGGAAAGCGGGCGAGGTCCGCGAGGGACTTCACTTCGCTGGGATGCACGCCGGCTTCGTCGAACTTGCGCCGATAGACCGGCGAATTTTCGTACGCATGGTTCAGCGACCATTTGAGCCGTTCAAGCTGGAGCGCGGCGAGTTCATCGCGGCTGGCGGTCTCGATCGGGTCGAGGGGAAGGGCGGTGTTCATCGAATGTCTCCTTACTGCCTCAATGCCTGAGTTTGCTGTGCGGCGCGCGCGCCAGAAGTCTGGAATGGACTGTGGTCCACGAAGGCGGCCTGGTTTGCCGCTTCTAGTCGTTAGTCGCCGGTCGGAATCAGGTTGCCCTTGATTTGCGCCGACTTGCCGCGAAACATCGCAACGGTTTCACCGGCGCGATTCGTCACGCGGATATCGTAGATGCCGGTGCGTCCGCTCAATGTCTGCTCGAGCGCCTCCGCGGTCAGCACGTCGCCGCCGTACACCGGTCGCAGAAACTCGATCGAGCAGCCGGCAGCGACCGTATTGATGTTGTAGGTGTTGCAGGCGAACGCGAAGGTGGAATCGGCAAGCGTGAAAATCAGGCCGCCGTGGCAGATCTGGTGGCCGTTCAGGAAGTCGTCGCGCACCGCCATGCGCAGCCGCGCGTAGCCTGGGCCAACTTCGAGAATTTCGAGCCCGAGCGCGCGGCTGCAGGCGTCGTTCTCGTACATCGCTGCGGCGGTTGCGCGGGCGAGTTCTTCGGGTGTCATCTGGTGGGGATGGACGGTTTGCGTCGACATGTCAGCGCCCCTCGAAGCGCGGAGCGCGCTTTTCGATGAACGCCTGTACGCCCTCCGCGTAGTCATGCGAAGCGCCGAGCTCGCGCTGCAGATCGCGCTCGAGGTCGAGTTGCTGATCGAGTGTTTGCGTCGCGCCCGCGCGCATCGCGCGCTTGATCGCCGTGATCGCGCGCGTCGGCTGTTGGGCGAGCTGGGCCGCGAGTTTCGCGGCGGCGGGGGCGAGTTCCGCGTCGTCGAGCACTTGCCAGATCAAGCCCCAGCTTTCCGCTTTCTCGGCACTGAGTTTGTCCCCGGTGATGGCGAGCCCCAGGGCGCGCGCCATGCCGACGCGCTGCGGCAGGAACCACGTGCCGCCCGAATCCGGCACGAGGCCGATCTTCACGAATGCCTGGATGAAACTGGCGGAGCGCGCCGCGAGCACGAGGTCGCAGGCGAGCGCGAGATTGGCGCCCGCGCCGGCGGCCGTGCCGTTCACCGCCGCGATCACCGGCATCGACAGCGCCTGCAGACGGCGGATCAGCGGGTTGAAATATTCGTCGATCAGGTCGCCCAGGTCGGTCATCGCACCCGGCGTGAAGTCGAGGTCGGCGAGGTCCTGGCCGGCACAGAAGCCACGGCCCGCGCCGGTCAACACGAGCGCGCGGGCACCGGACGTTTCGACCTGGTCGAGCGCGGCGCTCAGTTCCCGATGCATCGCGCGCGTAAAGCTGTTGAGCTTGTCCGGGCGGTTCAGGGTGATGGTGGCGACGTGGCTCGATGGGTCGATGTCCAGCCGGATCGCTTCATATGACATTGGGTGTCTCCTCAAAGTCTCTCGTTGACCAATGGGCGCAGTGGCGTTGCCATTGAAGCTATTAAAGCCGCTCGATGACCAACGCGATACCCTGGCCGACACCGATGCACATCGTGCACAGCGCAAAGCGGCCGTTAGTCCGTTCCAGTTGATACAACGCGGTCGTGATCAGGCGCGCGCCGGACGCGCCGAGCGGATGGCCCAGTGCAACGGCGCCGCCGTTCGGGTTGACTCGCGGATCGTCGTCGCGCAAACCGAGCGTGCGCAGAACCGCCAGCCCTTGCGACGCAAACGCCTCGTTCAGCTCAATTACGTCGAACTGTTCGAGCGTCATGCCGAGTTGCCTGAGCAGCTTCTGCGTGGCCGGCGCCGGGCCGATGCCCATGATGCGCGGCTCGACGCCGGCCGTCGCCATCCCCACCACGCGCGCGCGGCGCCGCAGGCCGTACTGGTCCGCCGCCTGCTGGTTCGCGAGCAGCAGTGCGCAGGCGCCGTCGTTCACGCCGGACGCGTTGCCCGCCGTCACGCTGCCGTCCGGGCGGACCACGCCTTTGAGCTTGCCGAGGCTTTCGAGCGACGTTTCGCGCGGATGCTCGTCGAGCAGAACGCGCACGGGGTCGCCTTTCTTCTGCGGGATGTCGACGCCGACGATCTCCTCGGCCAGCGTGCCGTCACGCTGCGCGCGGGCTGCTTTTTGCTGGCTGGCGAGCGCGAAGGCATCCTGGTCCGCGCGGCTGACACTGAATTCGACGGCGACGTTTTCCGCGGTTTCCGGCATCGAGTCGACGCCGTATTGGCGCTTCATCAGCGGGTTGATAAAGCGCCAGCCGATGGTCGTGTCGTAGATATCGGCCTGACGCGAGAATGCGCTGCTCGCCTTGCCTATCACAAAAGGTGCGCGCGTCATGCTTTCTACGCCGCCGGCAATCATGAGGCGCGCTTCACCGGCCTTGATCGCGCGTGCCGCGGTGCCGACCGCGTCCATGCCCGAGCCGCACAGCCGGTTGATGGTTGCGCCCGGCGTGTCGGTGGGCAGGCCGGCGAGCAGTGCCGACATGCGCGCGACGTTGCGGTTGTCTTCGCCAGCCTGATTCGCGCAGCCGTAGATCACGTCGTCGACGGCGCGCCAGTCGACACCCGGGTTGCGCTCGATCAGCGCCTTGATCGGCACGGCGCCGAGATCGTCGGCGCGGACATCTTTCAGGACACCGCCGTAGCGGCCGATCGGGGTACGGATTGCATCGCAGATGAAGGCATCGGTCATGGAAATTCCCGCTGAAGCGGACCGGCACGTGACGCCGATCCGATGTCTCATGTTAGTTGGAGCGCACGACCCGGTCCATTCGGCCGGAAGGCATAGGACCAAGCCGTGCTTCGCGCTGATAGGGCGCCCGTTGTCCTATGCCGTTCAGCCAGCTACCGCCGGCGCCGTTTTCGGTTCAACATGAACGCGGCTTTGAACGACACGGAAGCGGTTGGCGACAAAGGCCGCATCGGCCAGCGCGGCATTGGCGGCCGGGTTCGCGCCGGTGCCGTGGAAATCGGAGAACGCCGCAGACTGGTTGACGAACACGCCGCCGGTCAGATTGATCGAGAGCGCTACGCCGCCGCGGATCGATGCTTCGTGCGCCTCGTCGAGCACGGCGTTGTCCGTGCTGTAGACCGACAGCGTCAGCGCGCCGTGCTCGGCGGCAATAGTGCCCGCCAGGTCGAGCGATTGCGCGGTCGAGTCCGTGGCGATCACGAATGAAATCGGCCCGAACCATTCTTTCGTGAATTGTGCACGGTCGGTCGCGGCGTCGAGTTGCAGCAGGAGCGGCGTACGCACACGGGCGCCCGCAAAGGACGGATGCTCGAGCGTCTGGCTTGCGGCGAGAACACGGCCGAGCTTCGCGGCTTCGTCGATGCGCTGCACGACGCCTTCGTTCTGGATGGCGCCGAGCAGTTCGACCGCGCGGGCCGGGTCGGCAACGAGCTTCTGCACGGCGCCGGCAAGCGCCTGGGCGACGTCGTCGAAACCGAGCGTGCCGTCGGCGGTGCGAATGCCGTCGCGCGGCACATAGATGTTTTGCGGCGCGGTGCACATCTGGCCCGAGTACAGCGCCAGCGAGAATGCGATGTTGCGCGCAACCGCCTTGATGTCGTCGACCGAGTCGATCACGATCTGGTTGACGCCGGCTTTTTCGGTATAGACCTGAGCCTGGTGCGCATTACGCTCGAGCCACGTGCCATTCTGGGTGCTACCGGTGAAATCGATCAGTTTGATTTCGGGGCGCGGGGCGAGCTTCTGGACGAGGGCGCCGTCGTTCGGATCGGTGGCCAGCAGCGTGACGACATTCGGGTCGAAGCCCGCTTCGCGCAAAACGTCACGCGCAATGCGCACGGTCAGCGCGAGCGGCAGGATCGCGCCCGGATGAGGCTTGACGATGACCGTGTTGCCGGTGGCCAGATCGGCGAAGAGTCCCGGATAGCCGTTCCACGTCGGGAACGTGCAGCAACCCAGCACGAGACCGATACCGCGCGGCACGACGGTGTAGCGCTTGTGCATCGCGAGTGGCGGATTTTTGCCTTGTGGCTTTTCCCAGTGGGCGTCGGCGGGAATGCGACGCAACTGGTCCCATGCGTACGCGACCGCTTCGAGCGCGCGATCCTGCGCATGCGGGCCGCCGGCCTGGAAGGCCATCATGAAGGCTTGGCCGGTCGTGTGCATCACGCTGTAACCGATCTCGAAGCTCGCGCGATTCAGTCGCGCGAGGATTTCAAGACTCACGCCGATCCACGCTTGTGGGCCGGCCGCGCGCCAGTCGCGCTGCGCGGCGGTGGACGCGGCGATCAAGGCGTCCGGATCGGCTTTCGGGTAGCGCACGCCGAGCGGGAAGCCGAATGGCGAGACTTCGGCGCCGACAGTTTCTCCCGTCGACGGCTGGTCCAGATCGAACGTCTTGTCGAGAAGCGCTTTGAACGCGGCTTCGCCGTCCGCGTTGGCTGTTTCCCCGTACACTTTCGGACTGGGCATCTCGGTGAATGGGGTCCAATAGCCGCGTGTTTCAAGCGCGGCGAGGGCCTTGTGCAGCGTGTCTTCGTGCTTGGTGAATAACGGATGTGTCATGGCAAAGAGGGCTTGGCTGTACGTTGGGGGAAAAGCCTGTCGAATAATTGACCGACCGGTTGGTTGGTGAATGGTAGCATTATTAAGAGAGCTGCGCGAAGCGTTTTCGCGTGGGTATTAACCATATGGAGGCGGCATGGCTTACGAAAATATTCTGGTTGAGACGCGGGGTCGGGTCGGTCTGATCACGCTGAATCGTCCGAAGGCATTGAACGCGCTGAATGACGCATTAATGGACGAGCTGGGAACCGCGCTGCGCGAATTCGATGCCGATGATGCGATCGGCGCGATCGTGGTGACAGGTAGCGAGAAGGCATTTGCGGCCGGGGCGGACATCGGCATGATGGCGTCCTACACCTATATGGACGTCTATAAGGGTGACTACATCACGCGCAACTGGGAAACGGTTCGCTCGATCCGCAAGCCGATCATTGCCGCGGTGGCGGGCTTCGCGCTGGGCGGCGGCTGCGAACTGGCGATGATGTGCGACATCATTTTCGCCGCCGACACGGCGAAGTTCGGCCAGCCGGAAATCAAGCTCGGCATCATGCCGGGCGCGGGCGGCACGCAGCGGCTGCCGCGCGCGGTGTCCAAAGCGAAGGCGATGGATCTTTGTCTGACTGCCCGCTTCATGGATGCGGCGGAAGCGGAGCGTGCCGGACTGGTTTCCCGCGTGATTCCGGCGGCTTCGCTGCTCGACGAGTCGATTGCCGCTGCGGCGACTATTGCGGAATTCTCGTTGCCGGCAGTGATGATGGTTAAGGAGTCGGTCAACCGTGCCTATGAAACGACGCTCGCGGAAGGCGTGAATTTCGAGCGCCGTCTGTTCCATTCACTCTTCGCCACCGAAGACCAGAAAGAGGGCATGGCTGCGTTCGTTGAGAAGCGGAAGCCGGTTTTCAAGCATCGTTAATACGCTTGTCAAAATAACGCTTGCAAGCCCCAGTCGTGGCGGCTAGAATTCCGCTCTTTCGTGCTCCGGGAAGCGGGGCACGGGGAAGCGGG
>NZ_JASGFN010000049.1:0-24316 GCF_047605525.1 Paraburkholderia sp.
GCGAGATTATGGAGAGCGGCCGACAGCGCGTCAACCCCTTGCCGCGAATTTTCTTTCGACAACGAAGACCACCACAACCCGACATTTTGTAAAGGCCAACAGCAGTCATCGAAGGCACAAAAAAGATCTCATCAAAAACGACCAGAGCATCTCGTTTCATCGAATCCAGTCAGGTTGAATACAGAAGCTACAGAAGCACTCACACCACGCAACGAGTACTTCCCTCACGAGCTCCAATTAAAGTTTTTACCCGCCACCGCCGTCATCCAGATTATCCCGCTACTTCAATTAGCTGCCGCCCATGGATAATCCTGCCGAGGAACGCGTCGACGCAAACACCGCTCCCGCCTCATCGTCATCGCTCGCCCTGGATGCCGTGCCGGTTGGCACGCCGCTTCCCTGGCCGATCGTCGATACCGACGGCACGCTGCTCTTCGCAAGCGGCACGATCCTCGCGACTACGGACGAGCGCACGTTCCTGTTCACACACTTTCGTCCGCAACGCGGCGACCTGCTGGACCCGAACGCGCAACAGCCGCCGAAGTCGACGCCGCCCGCGGAGCCCACCGGCGAGTTGACGGTCAGGGACATGCATCTGGAGATCGGCGCATTGATCGGCATGCGCCCCCAGCTCGGCAGCGGCGCGCCGATGCACCCATGCCGCATCATCGGCTTCGCGCCGAATCATGCGATCTTCGTCACGCCGCCGTTGCAACAAGGCCGGCTGCTGGCGCTCACGCCCGGCGAAAACGTCGAACTCGTCGCTATCGCCAGCCAGGCCGTGTTCCGTTTCGTCTGCACGATCGAGGCGATCTGCCGCCTGCCGTTCGACTACATCGTCCTGTCGAAGCCCGGTGCGATCCGCCGCCTGCGCGAGCGCAAATCGATCCGCGTGCACGCGCATCTGCCGGTGCGGTTCGGCATCGGCGAAACGGGTGATGTTTACGAGGGCCTGGGGCTCGCGAAAGGCATCAGCGCGCTCGGCATGTCGTTGAGCGCGTCGTGGACGCTCGGCGCGGTCGGCGATCGGCTGCGCATCGCCTTTCGCCTGAAGTCCGCTGAACTCGATACGGAGATCGAGACCACGGCCATCATCCGCAATGTGCAGAAAGGCAGCGCTCCCGGCGAGCCGTCGACTCATGGGCTCGAGCTCGATCGCCTCGACACCGCGCAACAGATGGCGATGAAAGTCTTCGTGTTCGATCGTCACGACGATGTGTTGTACTGGTCGAACGGAATGAAATAAGCGGTACAGACGATACGACCGCGCGGTGCACACCAGACTCGCCCGAAAGCGGGCGGCAGGACGTCGATCAACCGCTCAGCCGATCAACTCTTCCGGCGTCAGGCACCGCGCACCCCACGCATCGGCGAGCGCTTCGCAGCGGCCGAGCCGTAGCGCGCCGCGTTCGAAATCGACGAACACCACTTCATCGGCATCGAGCGGGCGCGTGGGCACGTCGCGTGTGCGGCCATCGGTCAGAATCCACAGCCAGCGCTGCTGGGCCGGCCGCCTGCGCGCGCTGCGCCCGAGCAATGCCGCGGCGCATCGCACCCCCGACGCGAGCGGCGAGCCGCCGCCCGCGCCCACCGGCCGCAGCCAGCGCTCGTTCCACCAGCGCGGCACGGCCGGACCGAAGCGCACGTCCGCGCCCACACCGCCGAAGCAGATCAGCGCGGCCTCGGCGCGCAGCGCGCTCGCATGGTCGAACAGCGAAATCAGCAAGCCTTTCGCCAGCGCGAGACGCTGGCCGGCCAGCATGGATCCGGAGCAATCGAGCACGAAACAATGCAGCACGCCGCCGCGCGGCGCCTCGCGTATGAAACGCAAATGCTCGCGGCGCAACGCGCGCTCGCGCATCGCGGCGAGCGTCGGCGGCCACGCAATGCGTCTACCCGGCTCGCCGCGCGAAGCGCTGCGCGAACTTGCGTTCATGCCTTGCCGCCATCGAAAACCGCTGCGCGAGTCAGCGGCGGCGCCCTTCCGATGGCTCAGCGTTTTTTTGCGCCGAGAGGAATGACGCTCTTGACCGGCACCGCCGCGGTTGGCTCGGGCGGCAGGTAGCCCCAGTCGGTGTCGGCGGAAGACGATAGCGACGCTGCCGAATAAGCCGCCCCATTGCCGGTGCCATCCTGTGACGGCGCCGCGCTCTCCGGCTGATCTGAATGCGAAGCTTGCGGATCATGCTGGCGCCGCCGATGAATCAGCACCGCCCCGGCAACGCGATCCACATGCTGCGCCGTCACCCCGGCCGCCCGCTCGAGCGCTGCCAGCGCGCGTGCCGCGCGCAGCATCACGAGATCGGCACGCAGACCGTCGACGGCCGCGTCGATGCATAGCGCGCTTACGTGCGCGTGCACGGCATCGTCGAATGCAAGCTGTGGCAACGCCGCGCGCGCCGTGTGAATCCGCTGCACGTATGCAGCCTGCTGCTGCGCATACGCAGCGCGAAAACCAGCCGGATCGTGATCGAATGCGAGCCGGGCCTTGACGATCGCCTGCCGCGTCCGCGGCTCGAACGCGTTCTGCAATTCGACCATCAGACCAAAGCGGTCGATCAGTTGCGGCCGCAACTCTCCCTCTTCGGGATTCATCGTGCCGATCAGCACGAAGCTCGCGTCGTGGCTATGCGAAACGCCATCGCGTTCGACGGTATTCACACCGCTCGCCGCCGCATCGAGCAGCGCATCGACGAGCGCGTCGGGCAGCAGGTTGATCTCGTCGACATACAGTACGCCGCGATGCGCCTTCGCGAGCAGGCCCGGCGAAAAACGCACCGAGCCGTCGCGCAACACCGTTTCGATATCGAGCGTGCCGATCAGACGATCCTCGCTCGCGCCGAGCGGCAGATTCACGAACTGCCCCTCCGGCAGCAACTCCGCGAGCGCGCGCGCCGCGGTCGACTTCGCGGTGCCGCGCGGCCCGCTGATCAGCACTCCGCCGAGGCCCGGATCGATCGCGGCAAGCAGCAGCGCCTGCTGCAACGGCGCCTGGCCGATCAGCGCGGCGAACGGAAAAACCGGCCGGCGAGCCGCGCCCGAAGCTGAACCCACCGTCGCTCCATTCATTTCCGTGTCCCTTCGATCTGCTGTTCGCTCGCGAGCAGATGCTGCTCCACCTGCGCGCGATAGTCGCCCGGTTCCTGCCACAGCCCGCGCTGCATCGCTTCGAGCAGATGCTCGCAGATCGCATGCAACGCATGCACGTTGTGCCGCTGCAGAAACGCGCGGGTCTCGGCGTCGTTCAGATAAGCGTCGGCGACGAGCGCGTATTGATGATCCGCAATCACGCGCGCGGTCGCGTCGTAGCCGTACAGATAATCGACGGTCGCGGCGATCTCGGCCGCGCCTTTATAGCCGTGGCGCTTCACGCCGTCGAGCCATTTCGGATTGACCACGCGCGAGCGGATCACGCGCGCGATCTCCTCGTGCAGCGTACGCACGCGCGGCGCGGCCGGATTGCTGTGATCGGCGTGATAAACGCGCGGCTGCTCACCGGCCAGATGCCGCACCGCCGCGACCATGCCGCCCTGGAACTGGTAATAGTCGTTCGAATCGAGCACGTCGTGCTCGCGGTTGTCCTGGTTCTGCAAGACGACGTCCATCGCGGCGAGGCGCGCGCCGAATGCATGATGTGCTTCCTCGCCCGCGCTCTTCTGCGCGTACGCGTAGCCGCCCCACGCCTGATAGGCGGTCGCGAGATCGGCATCGGTCTGCCATTGACGCGAGTCGATCATCTCCTGCAAGCCCGCGCCGTATGCGCCGGGCCGCGCGCTGAACACGCGCCAGCCGGCACGCTTGCGCGCTTCGGCGGGATCCATGCCGCGCGCGACCAACGCATCGCGTTCGCGCAGCACGCGCGCGCGGATCGGATTCAGATCGGCCGGTTCGTCGAGTTCGGCGACGGCCTGCACCGCCGCATCGAACAGATGCATCACGTTCGCGAATGCATCGCGGAAGAAACCGGACACCCGCAGCGTGACGTCGATGCGCGGCCGGTCGAAGGCTGCGATCGGCATGATTTCGAAGTCCGTCACGCGATGACTGCCCGGCGCCCACTTCGGCCGCACGCCGAGCAGCGCAAGCGCCTGCGCGATATCGTCGCCGCCGGTGCGCATCGTCGCGGTGCCCCAGACCGACAGGCCGATCGCGCGCGGGTAGTCGCCGTGCTCCTGCAAATGCCGCTCGAGCAGTTGCTGCGCCGATTTCACGCCTAGCGCCCACGCGGCTTGCGTGGGCACCGCGCGCGTGTCGACCGAATAGAAGTTGCGGCCGGTGGGCAGCACGTCGGGCCGTCCGCGCGACGGCGATCCACTCGGTCCCGGCGGCACGAAACGTCCTTCGAGGCCGCGTTTCAGTTGTGTCATTTCCTGAGGGCCGCAGGCATCGAGGCGCGGCAGCACGTCGTCGCGCAAGCGTGCGATGACCTGTTCCGCTTGCGGTAGGGCGGCACCGGATTCGGGCCCCGCTGGCGGACAATCCGCGCCCTCGTCGTCCATACCGCACACACCGCGCAACAACCCGGCCGCGAGCAGTTCCAGTCGCTCGCGCGTGTCGCCGTAATGCCGCCACGGCGCCTCGCTGACCCGCCGCAACACCTCGGGACGCGGACCGTCCCACGGCGCCGCCCAATCCACTGTCAACGGATCGAACAGATGGTCGATGCGCAGGTCGCGCGCCAGTGCGTCGGTCAGTCCGGCTCTGCCGCCCTGTCCGTCGCCGATCGGAAAGCGCCCGAGCGCGAGCAGCGTATCGCGCCGCTGCGCGCCGCGCGGCGATTGCCCGAACGTGTGCAGCCCATCGCGAATCTGCGCTTCCTTCAACTCGCACAGCCATGCGTCGACGCGCGTAAGCAGCGCGTCTTCATCGTCCTGCCCGTTCGGCGCCGCGAGACTCAGTTCCTCGTGCAGCCGATGCTCGACGATCGTCGTGAGGATCGTGCGACGCAGCAGCTTCGCGCGGCGCGGGTCGACCATCAGCGCTTCGTAGTATTCGTCGACCTGGCGTTCGAGGTCCTGCAATGGTCCATAGTTTTCGGCGCGCGTGAGCGGCGGCATCAGATGATCGATGATGACCGCCTGCGCGCGGCGTTTGGCCTGGCTGCCCTCGCCCGGATCGTTGACGATGAACGGGTACAGATGCGGCAGCGGCCCGAGAATCAGATCGGGCCAGCATGCGTCGCTCAACGCGACGCTCTTGCCGGGCAGCCACTCGAGATTGCCGTGCTTGCCGACGTGCACGACCGCGTCGATACCGAACCGATGGCGCAGCCAGAAATAGAACGCGAGATAGGCATGCGGCGGCACGAGCTCGGCGTCGTGATAGCTCGCGTAATCGCGCTGCCCGCGCGAACGCGAAGGCTGGATGCCGACGAACACCTGCCCGCAGCGCCAGCCCGCGATCATGAAGCGACCGCGCCGCAGCGTCGGATCCTGCTCAGGCCGGCCCCAGCGCGCGTTCAGCGCGTCGCGCACGCTGGCCGGCAATGCGTTGAAATGCGCGAGATAATCGTCGAGCGCGAGGCTTTGCAACGCCGGCCGCAGATCGCGCACGACCGGGTCGTTGGTGACCCCTTCGGTGAGCTTCCTCAGCAATGCGCCGCCCTCGTCGGGCAGCTCGGCAACCCGATAGCCTTCGTCGCGCAGCATCGACAGAATGCCGACCACCGAGGCCGGCGTATCGAGCCCGACGCCATTGCCGATACGCCCCTCGCTCATCGGATAGTTCGCGAGAATCAGCGCGAGTTTCTTGTCCGCGTTATCGAGCGAACGCAGACGGCACCAGCGGCGGCTCAGTTCGGCGAGAAAGCGCACGCGTTCGAGGTCCGGCTGATAACGGACCACGTCGACCTGGGTGTGCGGACAACGATACGCGAGCCCCTTGAAGCTGATCGCGCGCGTGATGATGCGGCCGTCCACCTCCGGCAGCGCGATATGCATCGCGATGTCGCGCGAATTGAGGCCGTGGTTGTCCTTGAGCCAGTCTTCGCGATTGCCGCCGCTCAGGATCACCTGCAACACCGGCGCGTCGCCGGCCAGCGCGAGCGGCTCGGGATCGTCGATCGCGGACGCGGCGAACGCGGTCGTGTTGAGCACCAGCGCCGCCTGATGTTGCGCGCACAGCGACTGCACGACTTCGCGGCTCATCGCATCTTTGAGCGACGTAATCGCAAGCGGCAGCGGATTGAGCCCCTGCGCTTCGAGCGCGTCGATCAACGCGTCGAACACCGCGGTATTGGCGGCCTGCAGATGCGCCTTGTAGAAAAGAATCGCGACGACCGGCGCATCCTGGCGCCAGCGCGCCTGCCAGTCCGCGATGGTCGGCGTATCGCGCGCGGGGTGATAGAGCGACGCGGCCGGCAGCGCGCGCGGCGGCTCGGGCTCGCGCCCCCAATCGAGCGCGTGATAGGCGATGCAGCGCAGAAACGCCTCGGCGTTTTGCGGCCCACCTTCACGCAGATAACGCCATAACTGTTCACACAACCCGGCGCTCGCGGTGCTGCGCGCAAGCAGATTCGGGTCTTCCTGCAAGTCACCGGAAAACATCGCGAGCGTTTGCCGGTTGCGCTGCGCGAGCGCGACGACCTGTTCGATGCCGTACGGCCAGTACGTCTCGCCGCCGAGGTGATCGACCACCACGACGCGCGCATGCTGCAACACGTCGTCGATATAGAAATCGACCGAAGCCGGCTGCCGCAGATACGTGACGTTCGCGAGCCGCACGCTCGGGAAGCCGTCGCCGAGACGCGGCACGGCACTCGCGAGCAGCGACAGCGTGGTGTCGGCGGAACTGAGCACGACGATATCGGCGGGCTGCTGATCGATACGGATCACGCCCTGCGTATCGTCGACGAAGCCGCCCGGTGTCGTGCGCAGCAGATGCATGGCTGCTCGCGCCGGTTATGCGGTGGCGTTCGACGTCGCGCCGAGCGCCGTATCGAACGCCTGTTGCAACGCGGGCTGATCGAGGTCTTCGCCGATCAGCACGAAGCGGCTCGGATGGCCGTCGCCGCCTTCGCCGGCCTGCCAGCGCCGGTCGAAATAGCTGTCGAAGCGGCGGCCCACGCCCTGGATCACGAGCCGCATCGCCGCGCCCGGCAGCGCCGCGAAACCTTTGACGCGGTAAATCGTGTGGTTCTCGACGAGCGTCCGCAACGCGGCGAGCGCCGCTTCGCGCGACGGCACGCTCGCCTGCACGACGACCGAATCGAACTCGTCGTGGTGATGATCGGGATCGTCGGCGGAACCGTGATGATCGTGGCGCAAATGGATCGTTTCCTCCGACGCCGCTTCGAGGCCCAACAGCGTATGCAGATCGAGCTGCCCCCTATGCGCGCGCACGATCTTCACCTGCGGCGGAATCTCGTCGCGGATCAGCGTTTCCACCGCGCTCTGCTGCGCATCGTCGAGCAGGTCCGTCTTGTTCAGGATCACGAGATCGGCCGCGCACAACTGGTCTTCGAACAGCTCGTGCAGCGGCGATTCGTGATCGAGATTCGGGTCGGCCTTGCGCTGCGCATCGACGGCGACCGGGTTGTCGGCGAACTGGCCACCCGCGGCGGCGGGGCCGTCCACCACCGTCACCACCGCGTCGACGGTAAAGCCGTTTCTGATCTGCGGCCAGTTGAATGCCTGCACGAGCGGCTTTGGCAACGCGAGCCCGGAAGTTTCGATCAGCACGTGATCGAGTTCATCGCGACGCTCGGCGAGCTTTTCCATCACCGGGAAAAACTCTTCCTGCACGGTGCAGCACAGGCAGCCGTTCGCGAGTTCATACAATTGCCCCTCGGTTTCGACGCCGTTTTCGTCGCAACCGATGCCGCAGCCCTTGAGGATTTCCCCGTCGATGCCGAGTTCACCGAACTCGTTGACGATGACGGCAATGCGCTTGCCGCCGGCGTGCTGAAGAATGTGCCGCAACAGCGTGGTCTTGCCGCTGCCGAGAAAGCCCGTGACGATGGTGACGGGAATCTTGCGCAATTGAGTTTGCATCGTGAGGTCCATCCGTAGGCGTTGCATGGCATGCCGGAAAGTCCAGGCGTTTGTTCAACACACGGGGACGAACGACGGCATTGCCGCGACAACGAAAACGCAGAAAGCGAAAGTGAGGTCATGGACGCGCCGCCGCATCCCCGCGGCGTACGTCCTGCATCTTCGGGCCGGTATCCGGGCTGGCGAAAGCGCCGCTTCCCCTTCCCGGCCGAGTGGTTTCTCGCCCAGTGGTGACATGCCGACGCGGCCTTGCGCGTGGACATCGAAGCCGGCTCCGCGGCGCCGGGCCGTGAGGCTCGCACCGCTTTTCGCTTACCGTTGCGGGGACAGCACAGGTTAGCCCGCTCCAGAGCAGATGGGCCCCCTGTTTCCCGTTTAACTGCATGCGCACGAGCGCGCATGCGAGCACCAGAAGTGCGTGCGAGTGTAGGCCCGCGGCCTTGCGCAGTCAAGGAAGCGGCGGTGACGAAACCCGCCGCCGGCGCTTATCCGGCAAGGCGCCATGTGCTATCGTATGCGCGCGTTTGGTGCCCGCGCATGCGCTCGCATGTGCAGTTAAACGGGAAACAGGCGGCGCGTCATGCGTTCAACCTGTGCTGTCCCCGCAACGGTAAGCGACCTGCGGCGCGCGATCCGATTCCGGCGCGCCGCGCATGCGTTTTTTGATGCCACTGTCCTGCGAATCCGCGAGTCTGCGCGACTCCGCGAATCGGGACGGGAAGGCGAAACGCGTGAGGCCGCCAGCCCGGATACCGGCCAGACGCGGAGGCGGCGCCGCGTGCATCCCATATGCCAGATTGCGCCGCCGGCCGCCGGAATCCGCGGGGAACGGATGTGAAGGCGTTCAAGCACGGCGTCGCGCGGCCGTGGCGTTCTCTTCGAATTTCCGAAGAAAGCGCCGCAAATCGCGCGCTTTGCCGTGACCGGATTCGCAGTACCGCATGATCTCGATCTCCACCGCCGCGCGCGCCATCGCGTGCCGCTTCTCTTCTTCCCTCACCGCATGGCGCGCGCCATGCACGCCGCGATGACGCGCGCCCGGCTGATCGGCGCCGGTCGCTCGACGACAACGCTGAGCGTCGGCATCGGTTGCCGCTTGCACAGCGCGGCCGCGGATATCGAAGCGGCCGTGCGCGCCGCGCTCGGGCCATATGCGTTCGGACAGATCCGCACGATCGCGACGATCGACACCAAGGCCGGTGAACCCGGCCTGCTCGAATTCTGCGCGCGGCATGCGCTGCCGCTACGACTATTCAGCCGCGAACAGATAGCCACCGTGCCGGTGGCGTCGCCGTCGGCCACCGCGCACGCGCATCTCAGCGTGGACGGCGTCTGCGAACCGTGCGCGCTGCTCGCGGCGCAAACCTTCGACTCCGCAACAGCCTCGCGGCATGCACGCCTCGTCGTACGCAAGAGCGTGCACGCCGGCGTCACGGTCGCGATCGCATCGGCCGACAACGATGCCGGCAACAGCGCGGCCTCCCTACACACTGCCCCCAACGACCAGGACTCCCGATGAAAACCGATCCCGAATCGCATCAACGCATGACCGAACGCCGCCGCGAAGGCCACGAGAAGAAGCAGGCCAGCGCGACCGTCGAAAAAGGCCTGCTGATCGTCAACACCGGCACCGGCAAAGGCAAGAGCACGGCCGCGTTCGGCATGGCCGTGCGCGTGCTCGGCCACGGCATGCGGCTTGGCGTCGTGCAGTTCATTAAGGGCGCGCTGCATACGTCGGAGCGCGATTTCCTCGGCGCGATCGCGAATTGCGATTTCGTCACGATGGGCGACGGCTACACCTGGAACACGCAGAATCGCGAAGCCGACATGGCGACCGCGCGCAAGGGCTGGAACGAGGCGCGCCGGATGATCGAAAGCGGCGACTACCAGATGGTGATCCTCGACGAGCTGAACACCGTGCTCAAGTACGAATACCTGCCGCTCGACGAAGTGCTGTCGGTGATCAACGCGCGCGCGCCGATGCTGCACGTCGTCGTGACCGGCCGCCATGCACCGGACGCATTGATCGACGCCGCCGACCTCGTCACCGAAATGCGCGCGATCAAGCATCCGTATCGCGAGCAGGGCGTGAAGGCGCAGCGCGGCGTGGAGTTCTGAGCGATGTCCGCGTGCCCCGCGCTGTTCATCAGCGCCCCCGCGTCAGGGCAAGGCAAGACCACGATCACCGCCGGTCTCGCGCGCCATCACCGGCGGCTCGGGCGGCGGGTGCGCGTGTTCAAGACCGGCCCGGATTTTCTCGATCCGATGATCCTCGCACGCGCGAGCGGCACGCCGGTGCTGTCGCTCGATCTGTGGATGGTCGGCGAGACCGCGTGCCGCGACCTGCTCGCCGAGGCGGCGGCCGAAGCCGATCTGATCCTGATCGAAGGCGTGATGGGGTTGTTCGACGGCACGCCGAGCAGCGCCGATCTGGCGACGGCCTTCGGCGTGCCGGTGCTCGCGGTGATTTCCGCGCAGGCGATGGCGCAAACCTTCGGCGCGCTCGCGTTCGGCCTCGCGCGCTTCAGGCCGGCGCTGCCGTTTTACGGCGTGCTGGCGAACCGCGCCGGTTCGGCACGGCACGCGCAGATGCTCGAAGCAGCGTTACCGGCCGATATACGCTGGTGCGGGCACATTGCCGCGAGCGACGACATCGCGCTGCCCGACCGCCACCTCGGCCTGCACCAGGCCGACGAAATCGGTGATCTCGAAGCACGGCTCGAACGCGCCGCCGATACGCTCGCGTCCACCTCGCTCGCCGCGTTGCCGCCGATGGTCGACTTCGGCGCGCCGTCGCCCGAAGTTTTGCCGCGCCTGCTGCAAGGCACGCGCATCGCGATTGCCCGCGACGCCGCGTTCTCGTTCATCTATCCGGCCAACGTCGCGCTGCTCGAAACGCTCGGCGCGCAACTCAGCTACTTCTCGCCGCTCGCCGACGAGCCGTTGCCCGACGACGCACATGCGCTCTATCTGCCGGGCGGCTACCCCGAACTGCACGCGGCGGCGCTCGCGGCCAACGCGCGCAGCGCCGCGTCGATCCGCGCGCACACGGCGGCCGGCAAGCCGGTGGTCGCGGAATGCGGCGGTATGCTCTATCTGCTCGACACGCTGACCGACGCGCACGGCACGAGCACGCCGATGCTCGGCCTCGTGCCCGGTCACGCGACCCTGCAAACGCGCTTCACGTCGCTCGGCATGCAGCAGATCGACGGCCTGCACGGCCCGCTGACCGGCCACACGTTTCACTACTCGAAGCTGGACACGCCGCTCACGCCGCTGCGCTCGGCCACGCGAGCGCACAGCGACGCGCCCGGCGAAGCGGTTTATCGCGTGGGTCCGATCGTGGCAACCTACATGCACGCTTACTGGCCCTCCAACCCCGCTTTCACGGCCGCACTCTTTCATGGCGAAGCCTTTTGACGATTCCGCGCGCGACGCGGTCTATCGCGCGATCTACGAACGGCGCGACATGCGGCATTTCGTGTCCGATCCGGTCGATCCCACCGTGCTGCGGCGTCTGCTCGACGCCGCGCATCACGCGCCGAGCGTCGGCTATATGCAGCCGTGGCGCATCATGCGCATCACCGATGCCGCGCTGCGCACGGCGTTGCACGAGATCGTCGAGCGCGAGCGGCTCGCCACAGCCGACGCGCTCGGCCAGCGCCGCGACGCGTTCATGAAGCTGAAGGTGGAAGGCATGCTCGAATGCGCGGAGCTGCTCGTGATCGCGCTGATGGACGGACGCGAGCGGCACGTGTTCGGGCGCCGCACGCTGCCGGAGATGGATCTCGCGTCGGTCGCGTGCGCGATCCAGAACATGTGGCTCGCCGCGCGCGCGGAAGGGCTGGGGCTCGGCTGGGTGTCGCTGTTCGACGTCGACGCGGTGCGCCGGTTGCTGCGCATGCCGGAAGGCGCGCGGCCGGTCGCGATTCTGTGCCTCGGCCACGTCGACCGGTTCTACAGCGAGCCGATGCTCGAAACCGAGCACTGGGCGAGCCGTCTGCCGCTCACCGATTGCGTGTTCGAGAACCGCTGGCCGCAGGGCGATACGGCGCGGGATTAACTCGCATGCACGGCAACACAAAGCACGCCCGAGGCTGCCCCGGCAGGGCCGGCGCCACCACGGCGTGCCGCCCTAGCGTTGCAGCGGCTGCATCGACTCGACGTTCGGCACGCCGCTCGCCTTGTCGATACTGAACTTCACGCGCCAGTCGGCCGGTTCGTCGAACGGCAGCCTGGCAAGCGCCGTTTTCACGAGCAACGGGATCGCATGCATCGGGTCGCCGTCGCGATCGACGAACACCGCGCTGACCTTGTAGCGCTCCGCGCCGCTCGCGTACTCGAAGAAGCGCAGCGTCAGCGCATGCTGATACTCGCGCCCGAACAGCAGCGCGCCGAGCCCGTCGCGCCCCTGACCGCAATCGGCGGGCGCGCAATCCTTGCCGCCGATGCCGATCGACGCCGGTCGCGTGCTATACGCGATCGACAGCAGATAATGCGCGGGCTTGCCCGTCGTATCGACGAAACCGTGTTCGGCCAGCTCGTCGCGCAGCAGCTTTTCGGCTTGCGGGTAATCGGCGCTGTCCTGCTGCGGCTGCGTGCGCGCGATCGCGTACGTCTTCTCGCCTTGCAGCGCAACGGCGGCATGGTCGGATCCGCCGGTGTGCACGTCCGCGCTCAGGCCCGCGCAACCGGTAAGACTCGCCGCGGCCAGCGCGGCACAGAGGTAAGCTGTTTTTCCCATCTTTCTTTTCTCTCAAGTACGTCGGATACGTCAGAACCGCGGCGCGACCGGTTCCTCGGATTGCGCGTCGTCGAGCGCCGGCAGCCAGATCGTAAAGGCCGTGCCCTCTCCGGGCGCGCTGACGACGTCGACATTGCCACCGTGGCGTGTCACGACGGTTTTCACGAATGCCATGCCGAGTCCCGCACCGCCCACTTCCGGCCGCTCCGCCTCGTGAAAGCGCCGGAAGCGTTCGAACAGCCCCGCCTGCTGCTCCTTCGGGATGCCATAGCCCTGATCGCGGATCGTGCACGACACGCGCCCCACCGCGCGCGCCGCGGCCGGCCGGCTCGCGAAGCTGCACACGATACGCGTGTCCGGCGGACTGTACTTGACCGCGTTGTTCAGAATATTGACGAGCGCGCGTGTCATCAGCGAGCGGTCGGCGCAGATCCAGTGGCCTTCGCCGGCGTCGTCGCCGCTCTCCGTGTGCAGCGTGATGCGCTTCGCGTGCGCCTGCGGCCAGACTTCGTCGGTCGCATCGATGACCAGCTCGGTCAGACTCAGCGGCTCGAGCAGGTAAGCCTGCGATTCGGCGCGCGCGAGCTGCACGAAATCGTCGGCGAGCGTGAGCGCGCGTTGCGCGTAACGCTCGATGCGCTCGAGCAGCCCGCGCGCGAGCACCGGCTCGGTACGCGCGCGCTCGATCTCGACCAGCGCGAGAATCGACGCCTGCGGCGAGCGCATGTCGTGCGACAGCAGCCGCAGCGCATCCTCGCGCTGACGCTCGGCCGCGTGCAGCGCCGACACGTCGACGAGACCCGCGATCCAGCCGGTCGTCTCGCCTTGCGCGTTGGTACAGGTCGCGTAGCGCAGCAGATGATCGCGTTCGTCGGCATCGCGCACCTCGATGCCCTGCGCCATCAGCGCGGCGAACTCGCCGCGCGTCGGGTCGAGCAGCGCCGGCCAGTGCGCGTGCGCGAACAGATTGCGCTCGGTGTCCGAGGCCACGCCACGGTCGATCGTTTTGACGAGCGTCAGGCCGCCCAGCACCGCGTGCATCGGCTGCCCCTCGGGCATCGGCGCGTGAAGCCGCGCGAAATGCGCCTTGGCCGCATGGTTCGCGATCAGCACGACACCGCGCAGGTCGCTGACGAGGATCGGCTCCGGCACGCTGTCGAGACTGTCCCACACGAAGCGCTTCATGTCCTGCACGCGCTGTGCGGCCTGCGCCATCAGCGCCATGTGCTGCTCGAGCACGTCGCCGCCGAACTCGCGGCGCCGCCGCGGCGCTTGCGGCAGCAGATGCGGTTCGTCGGCGAGGCGCTGCAGTTCGCCGCGCAGATAGGCCATCGTCATTTCGAGGCGGCGCCAGTTCCAGATCGGATACACGATCACGACGCCGAGGATCGCCGGCACCGGCGACATCCAGAGCCGCCCGCCGTACAGCAACACCGCGCTGACGGCTGCCGCGAACAGCACCAGCGCGCCGGTCAGCAGCAGCGAGCGGCGCGGCGACAGTACGAGAAAGCCGGCGAGCAGCGCGGCCAGCGGCGCGAGCGACGACACGAACACGACCCAGCGCGCGAGCGGTTGAATCTCGCGACCGGTCAGCAGCGTGTCGAGCACGTTCGCGTGGATATAGACGCCGGGCAGCGGCCCCAGCTCGCCCGACACCGGCGTCGCGAAGCGGTCGTAGAGGCCCGACGCGGTCACGCCGATCACCACGATGCGTCCGCGCAACTGATCGGCCGGCACCTTGCCCGCGAGCACGTCGGCGAAACTGAATTTCGTGTAGTTCTCGGCGTTCGGGCCGAACGGGATCAGGAAGCGCCCTTCGGTGCCGTCGTCGTTGCCGCGCGCGGGCACGTCCGAGCGGCGCGGCGGCAACCCGTCGCGCAGATGCAGCTTGCCGCGTTCGACCGCATCGGCGACGAGCACCATCAATTGCGGCCAGCGCGAGCTGTCGTCGCTCTGGAAGCGCGCGACGCTGCGCGCGATGCCGTCGCTGTCCACTTCGAAGTTGATGTGACCGAGCCCGGCCGCGGCTCGCGCCAGCGGCGCGACGGGTTCGATCGCGACGCGCCGTCCGGCGTCGTCGGGCGGCGTGAGCAGGACGGGCAGATAGGTCGGGCTCAGCGCGATCGCATGGGCGAGCTGGGCGTCGTCGGCATTCGGTTCGGTGAACAGCACGTCGAAGACCACCGCCGCGGGCCTGGCCGCCGCGATCTGCTCGAGCAGCCGCGCATGGATGCTGCGTGGCCACGGCCAGCGGCCGAGTTGCGCGATGCTCGCGTTGTCGATCTCGACCACGACGATGTCGGACAAAAGGGGCTGCTCGCGCTGGTTCAGCAGGCGGTCGTAGACGAGCTGGTCGATGCCGGCGCCGAAGCGCCCGAACGCGCTCAGCAGGATCACCACGATGCCGAGGCAGCCGACCCCCACCCACTCGATCAGAAAGCGCCGGCCGGCCCGCCGGCCGAGACGGGCGCGCGGATCGAGGCTCAGTCGCGTAGAAGTGTCGGGCAATGGACGATGTAATCCGGAACGGAAGGATGGGCCGGCCAGCAGGCCGGCCCCGAGAATCTACCAGCGTCAGCGCGCCAGCGTAAAGGAGCGAACGGGGCTGCTCTTCTCGTAGAAGCGGCCGTTTTCGAACTGCTCGGCGACGATCGTCCAGTAGTAGACGCCCGTGGGCAGGTCGCTGACCACCAGTTCGCCGCCCGGCAGATCGGTGCGATCGACCACCGGATGGCTCAGATCGGCGGTTCTGGCCAGCACGAAGCGAAAACGCGTCGGAACCTTGCTGTGACTGACGAACCAGCGGAAGTCGTAGTCTCGGCTGCCCGCGCGCCGCGACGCCGACGCATCGAGCCCGAGCTGACGGCGCTCGAATGCGTACACGTTCGGCAGACCGTCGAGGCCCTGGCTGTCGGTCGACGCGACCCGCACGAAATAGGTGCCGTCGGGCAGATCGCCGAAGTCCGCGTGCGGCGTGCTCACGCGCATGTCGCGCACGAGATCGAGCTGGTCGGCGTCGTGCGAGATCTGCAGCCGATAGCCGGCTGCCTGCGCGGCGGGCTCGATGTCGAACGCGACCGTCTTGCCGTCCTGCACGCGCGCCGGTTGAGCGAGCGCCGGCGCCGGCAGCAGCCCGACCGGACTGCCGACCGCGCCGCCCGCATGTGTGACGTTGCCGAAGCTCGCCTTGACCAGTTGCTCGGAAGCCTGCAGCGGCACGCCCGGCGCCGGCGCGACGCGCTGGCCGCCCTGCGTGGCCGGATCGACGCCGACCGCGCCGTCGAGCACCGCGACCGCGGTGGTCTGCGTGCTGCCGTCGTAGTCGACGCGAAAACGCGTACCGCGCACGCCCGCGACCACCGACGGCGACCTGATCTGGAAACGATCGTCACGCCGCGTCGCATGCGTGACCTGACTCTCCACCTCGCCGCGGTGCAGATCGAAGACGTGATCGCCCGCGCCGGTCAGCGTGGTGTGGCGCAGTTTCTCGATGTCGAGTTCGGCGTCCTGCGCGACCGTCACGTACGAGCCGCCCGGCAGCTCCAGCGTCGCGAAACCGTTCGGGCCGGTGCGCACGCGATCGCCTTCGGCGAGCGTCTCGCCGGTCTTGAGTGGCAGATAGGGGCTGGTGCCGAACGCATGCTCGACCGGACCGCTCGTCGCGACTACGCGAGCCGCATCCGGGTCCTGGCGGAGTTTGCTGGCTGGCAGACGCAACACGATGCCGGCCGGCATGCGGCGCGGCGCGGGCACGTGGTTCAGGCGGCTGAGGAGCGCCCAGTCGGTGGCGTCGGCCATATAGCGGCCGGCGATGTCGTACAGCGTGTCGCCTTCGCGTGTCGTGTAGGAAACGTAGACCGGCGGCGCCTTCGCGCCGGGTTTGATGCGAGCCGCCTGCGCGAGCGCCGCCGCGCTCCAGCCCGTTGCGCCCGTGGCGATCAGACAGGCCAGCGCGAGCCATGCAGCGGCGCGGCGGCCGGCCGCGGGCGCGTGGCCGCGCGCTGCCACATCCAGGAAAAGCGTCACGCCTCCCCCGCTTCAGAGGGTTCGTTGGCGGCGGCCGGCGGCGTATCCGTCTCGATTCGCTCGAGGCGGTAACCATAGCCGTAGATCGGCGTGAGCCGATAGCCGTGCGCCGGGCGCAGCCCCAGCTTGCTGCGCAGCATCGACACGTGGGTGTCCATCGTGCGCGACGGGATATCGGTGGCCTGCTTCCAGATCACGTCGAGGATGTGCGCGCGCGACAGCGGCCGGCTCAGGTGCTGGAACAGCAGCAGCGCGAGCTCGAATTCCTTCTGCGTGACCGAGACCGGCGTGCCGCGCACGACGACGTGCTTGGCGCTCAGATCGAATTCGAAGTCGCCGAACACTTCCTTCGTGGCCGGCGGCTTCAGGTAATACGCGCGGCGCAGCAGCGAGCCGACGCGGGCCAGCAGCACCGCGGCGGACACGGGCTTGACGAGATAGTCGTCCGCGCCCGTGTTCAGAATCGACGTGATGTCGGTTTCGCGGCCCCGGCTCGTCATGAACAGCACCGGCAGGCGCTCGGAGAGGCTTTCGCGTACCCAGCGCAGCACCTCTTCGCCGGACATGTCGGGAACGTTCCAGTCGAGCACGAGCAGATCGAACGTCTGGCGCCGCAACTGGCGCACCAGCTCCCGCCCCGCGCCGTACGCGTGACAGACGTGCCCCGCCGCCGACAACGTTTGACAAACAAGATCGGCCTGTGCCGAATCGTCATCCAGGACTGCAATTCTCATAAAACCCCACAACGCAACAGCGCCTTGCGTAACTGGCCGCCGGTAAACCGGCTAATTGCCGGGATGACGGTGTCGACCGCCGATCCGGCTTCCCATAAAACTCCGGCTGCTATCTTCCGAATGGAATGGTCCTTTGCCTTTGCCCCCATTTGGCGCTGCTTTCGCATCGTCCCGAAATCAGCGCATAGCTTGAATTGATATAGCGATTATGCGGGGCAGATCATCATAATCGAAAATCGTCCTTTCACCAGATTGCAATGTTCGGCAATCCGTCGCGAGAGATCCGGGTTAAAGGCGTCTTACGCGTTTTCCCCGGTTCTCCCGAGTCCGCCAGCCCCCTGCCGGCGCCCGCCAGCGAGTCGTGTCGCGGACGGCGAATCGTTACTGCGATGGCGTTTGGTCCCCTCGCCATATCCCGTTTCAAAAAGTTCCTAAGAGAACTCTGATTTAACAATTCGTTGGCTAGTATAGGAATAGTCTCAAAATAAATCGTTTAAACATTGTCAGATTTCGCTGAAACATTTGGTCTGCGGGGGTGGACGAATGCGTGGGACGGGGGGAAGTGAGCGCAAAAAAACGGCATCGCTTCATCTGAAGCAATGCCGCTCAAAAACACTACACGCTCGCGGGGGTCTAGCCGCACGAGTATTGACACGTTAGCCGTGACGAAACGTGCGCTCAAGATGAAAGAACTTCGTTTGTAACGATCGCCGAGGTAGTTATTACGTGCCATGCATCGGACGGTGGCGCGGAAGTCCCGCGCCGTGTGTAGCCGAAATTGGTATGAATTGGGGCCGCGTCGCGCATCGATTTACACACGCAGACGTTTTGTTACAGTCCGCCCCCCGCCTCCCGTTCGTTCCCGGTCGTATCTCATGCCGGCCGCTCGCCTGCTCACCGCGCGCCGTCGAGCTCCAGCATCGGCGCGAACAGCGCGTCGAGATCGTCGTCGGAAAACTTCGCGGCGCCGGCTGCGTCTTGCGCGAGGATGCTGTCGGCGAGTCCGGCCTTGCGCTCCTGCAACTCGACGATCTTTTCCTCGATGCTGCCCGCGGCGATCAGCTTGTAGACGAATACCGGCTTGTCCTGCCCCAGCCGATGCGCGCGGTCGGTGGCCTGATTCTCGGCGGCCGGGTTCCACCACGGGTCGTAGTGGATCACCGTGTCGGCGGCGGTCAGGTTCAAACCTACGCCGCCCGCCTTCAGGCTGATCAGGAAAAGCGGCACCTCGCCGCGTTGGAATCGCTCGACCGGCGTCACGCGATCGGCGGTATCGCCGGTCAGCATCACGTACGGGATCGCGGCTTCGTCGAGCGCGTCGGCGATCAGCGCCAGCATGCCGGTGAACTGCGAAAACAGCAGCACGCGGCGTCCTTCCTCGATCAGCTCGGGCAGCATCGACAGCAGCAGATCGAGCTTGGCCGAGCGCATCGGGCGCTCGCCCTTCGCGGGCCGGTCTTTTTCAGGCTTCGACGCACTTCCGCGCTGTCCGGCCAGCGGGTCGGCCGGCTGTCCGTGCGCGTCGTCGGATTCGCCACCGGCGCCATGCGTCCTGACGAGCCGCGGATCGCAGCACACCTGACGCAGCTTCAACAGCGCGTCGAGCACGATGATGTGACTGCGCGCCAGCCCCTGCGCGCTGACCGCCGCGCGCACCTTCGCCTGCATCGCGGTGCGCACCGTTTCGTAGAGATCGCGCTGCGCGCCTTCGAGGTCGACCGGGCACACGATCGTCGTCTTGGGCGGCAGCTCCTTCGCCACTTCGTCCTTGCGACGGCGCAGCGTGAACGGCCGGATGCGGCGCGCGAGCAGCGCGCGGCGCACGTCGTCGCCGCTCTTCTCGATCGGGTTGCGCCAGCGCCGCGTGAAGTCCTTCTGGCTGCCGAGAAAGCCCGGCAGCAGAAAATCGAACTGCGACCACAGCTCACCGAGATGATTCTCGAGCGGCGTGCCCGTCAGACACAGCCGATGCCGCGCGCGCAAGCCGCGAATCGCCTGCGCGGCCTTGGTGCTCGCGTTCTTCACGTACTGCGCTTCGTCGAGGATCAGCAGATGGTAGTCGTGTTCGGCAAGCGCCTTCTGGTCGCGCCACAGCAGCGCGTAGGTCGTCAGCACCAGCTCGTGTTCGCCGATCTGCTCGAAACGCTCCTTGCGCTGCGGCCCGTTCAGCACGAGCACTTTCAGCTCCGGCGCGAAACGGCGCGCTTCCTCGCGCCAGTTGTGCACGAGGGTGGTCGGCACGACGATCAGCGCGGGACGCGTGAGCCGCCCCGCTTCCTTCTCGGCAAGAATATGCGCGAGCGTCTGCACGGTCTTGCCGAGCCCCATGTCGTCGGCCAGCACGCCGGCCAGATCCTGCTCACGCAGGAATTGCATCCAGTTCAGGCCCTGGTGCTGATACGCGCGCAGCTCGGCCTTCAGCCCGCGCGGCACCGGCACTTCGCGCAGGCCCGGACCGGCTTGCAGGCGGCGCGCGAGTTCGCGGATCGACGCATCGCCGCTGAATTGCCAGCGGCCGGTGTCGTTCAGCGCGTCGAGCCGGCCGGCGTCGACCGCGGCCACGCGCAGCGGCGCGCCGTCGGCGAGCGTGCCGCCGAGCGAATCGAACAGATCGACCAGCACGCGCACGACCGGCTTCAGACGGTCGGCGCGCAGCCGCAGCCGCTTGTTTTCCTCTGTCTTCAGCTCGACCGGCTCGCTGTCGCCGATGCTCTCGAGCGCGCCGGAGAGCCAGCGCCGGTCGCGCCGGAACAGCTCGGCGAGCAGCGGCTCGAGCCGCACGTTGCGCTCGCCGACGCGGATACCCATTTCGAGATCGAACCAGCCGTCGCCGGCCTCGCGCGCGGTGCCGTCGATCGCGTCGATTTCGATCACGTTGTAGCGGAAGCCGGGCGCCATCGTCACGCGCCAGCCGCTGGCGACGAGGGCCGGCACCGCGTCGTTGACGAAGCCGGACCATGCGTCGGCATCGGGCAGGCCGAGCATCGTGTCGGGCACGAGACGCGCTGCATGGACGCCGCGGGTCGGCACTTTCTGCAAACCGGTCTTGCGCAGTTCGAGCAGGCGCTTTTTCTCCGCGTCGTAGCGCCGCCGGATATGGATCACGTCGCCGCCCGGCAATGGCACGAGCGTCACGCTGCTGTCGGCGTTGATGCTGACGCCGTCGTAGTCGAAGCTCACGGCGGCCAGCTCGACCGCGCTGGACTGGCGCTCCGCCGCCTTCGCCAGCTTCGCCGCTCTGGCGCCTTTCGCCGCGTTCGGCGGCGCGTGGCTGTTGAGCAGGAGCACCGGCACCGGGTCGACGTCGATCACGCGGATCGCCGGCGCGTCGTGGGTAGGCGGCAACGGCAGCTCGGGCGCGATCTCGCGCAGGACCGACGCGACGAGCGGCGCTTCGGCGAGCGAGATCGGCGGCATCGCGAGATAGTCGGGCAACTGCTGGAACGGCAACGACAGCGGCACGATGCCCGCCTCGTTCGCCACGCCGTCGACGTACCAGACCGGCTCGGTCGGCAGCACCATGCTCGCGCGCGGTTCGGTACGCAGCACCGGGCGCAGGCGCTCGTCGGCAAGCGGCTCCCATTCGATGCGGCCGGGCCGGTCGGCGGCGCGCGTCAGCGGCGTCGGCCCCGCGTGGCCAGGCGCGATTTTGAAGCCGAAGAACAGGCGCCCGGTGGCGATCAGCTTCTGCAGCGTCTCCGCGCCGCTCGTGCCGCGCAGCACGAACTGGCCGAAATCCTCGCGCGAGCGGCCGAGCCACAGCCCGCGCAGGATCGACAGGTCTTCGTCGGACACGAAACGCGGCTGCTTCAGAAGCGCCGCTTCGACGTCGCCCCAGCTCTCGCCGACTTCGACGATCGTGCCGTTCGCATCGCAGCGCGCGCGGTGCAGCACGACCTCGTGGCGCATGTGAAAGCTCGACCAGTTGAGCCGGTAAGCGAGCGTTTCGCCGCGCCCGGCGCTTGGGCTGCGCGCGGCGTCCTTGCCGGCCGCGGCGCCGGCCGCATCTGCCGCGCGCACGCGGGCGCGGAACCGCTCGAGCCAGCTCACGAGTTCCGGACGCACGCCCGGCGATAAGGCCGGCTGCAACGGCGCCACGCCGGGCGCCGTATCCGTGCCGCCCTCTTCCGCCACGCGCGTGATGTGGTCCATCTCGTCGTGGTAGTCGAGTTCCGCGAGCAGCAGCGCCGCAACATGCTTGCAGTTGCGGCCGACCGGACACGTACAGTCGCTTTGCGCCCACGGCGAACCGCCGTCGGTACGGAAGCGCACCCGCGTCCGGTAGGGTTGCGGGCGCGAGCCCTGCACATCGCCCGAGAGCGTCGCGCCCTGCCATTTCACGTTGCTGACCGCGCCCACCGAGCGCGCTTTGGCGACGGTCCAGTCACCGAGCCATTCCGTAATCCTTTCCCGATCGAAGAAAACTGACGACATCCGCGTGCATTCCTGTTCAAACCGGCGAAGGCACTTGCGCGCGGGCGAAACAGCGCGCCGGGCGACGCGCTATCGCGACGCCCGGCGCATTCTGCCCGGCTGCAATCTGCCTGTGATAACCGGCCATTTTACGCGTTGGAAAATGGCTGTGCCGCCCGGTTCGAACCGAATTCAGGCGATGCGCGGATACCGGGTGCGAAGTGGGCACGGCGGCTTCGACGCGCTGGATTCGCGCCACGCATGCCGCCGTCCGCCGATGAACCGGCAGGCAAACGCAGTGAAACCTTCCACCTCAGCGCTCGCCGCGCGTCATGCTCGCCCATACGCCGTCGCGCAGAATCAGCGCATGCAACAGCGCCGCCGCGAGATGCAGCAGCACGGTCGCGAACAAAGCGAATGCGAGCCACGTATGCAGCGCGCGCAGCAGCGCGAACAGCGCGACGTCGCGCGGCACGATCGGCGGCAGATGCAGCGAACCGGCCAGCGTGACCGGATAGCCCGCCGCCGACACCATCGCCCAGCCGATCAGCGGCATCGCCACCATCAGCGCATACAGCACGACGTGCGACGCCCTGGCCGCGATACGTTGCGCCTTCGGCATGGCCGCCGGCAACGGCGGACTGCCACGCGTCGCGCGCACCGCGAGCCGCAACGCCACGAGAACCAGCAACGCAATGCCGAGTGGCCGATGCAGCGCGATCAACGTGTCATGCGCGCGCGATACGGTCGCGACCATCCCCACGCCGATAAACAGCATCGCGACGATCAGCGGCGCCATCGTCCAATGCAGCAGCCGCGCGAGCGGACTGAAATGAGTGCGTACGCGCGTCATGAATGTTCTCCTTTTTGCTCGCCTTTCTGGCCGCCTTGTTGCTGCGCGTTCGTCCGCGTCCGATGCACGTCGGGGTGCAGCGCTTCCTCGCGCGTGCGGCGCTTGAACGACAGCGCATACGCGGCCGAACGCGCGGCGAGCAGCGGATCGTCGGACGGTGCAATGCCCGCGGGCAGGATCGTCGGATCGAAGTTGATGTCGCGGCACTCGCCGTTTTCCTGCGACGTCGCGCGCTCGATCACCAGCGTGCCCGCGTCGACGCGCGGGCGATCGTCGGGCCATTGCAGCGTCGCGTCGTCGATGGGGTCGCCTGGTTGCGCGACATCCAGGATCAGATGCCAGCGCAACGGTCCCTGTTGTAGACGCTCGTCGAGATCGGCGGCGAGGAAATTCTTTTCGGCCTGCTGCGCGGCGGTAATCGGCGCGTATGGCGTTTCCGGCACGACGGCCCAGCGCACCGCGCGCGTCGTGCCGCTCGCGTCGGTAAACAGAAACGCGTTGATGCTGTAGTAAGCGGCGTTCGCGAGGCTCGACGACGGCGGATGCGCTTTCACCCAGCGCTGGAACGGCTGCGTCTCCGGATTGGCCGCGTAGAACGCCTTCAGTTTCGCCGGATCCGGTTTGCCGGTCGCGGGATCGGGCTTCGCGGCCAGCAGTTGCTGATAGAACTGCTCAGGCGTATGCACGGCGAACACCGGCGTCGAATTCATGCCGGTACGCCACTGTTCGCCGTCGGACAGGCTGAACTGCAGCGCGAAACTGCGCACCGGCGAGCTCGTATCCGGCGCGGACGGATTGCCGCCCGGCACCGCGAAGCGTCCGGACACCGGCGTGCGGCCGGGCGCGAACACCGTCGCGTGAGACAGCGCCGCGCCATTGCCATTGCTGTCGAAATAGCCTTCGACGCACAGGCCTTTCGCGTGATTGCGCCGATAGCCGGGATGCGGGCCCGCCACCGCCTCGAACGTATCGATGATGCGCGGCGCGCTCAGACGCGCGGGCGTGAGCCAGCCCGCCGTATAGGCGAAGCCGCCCGCGAGCGCGAGCACGGCCGCGCCGATCAACGCGAGCCGGCACGGCACGCAGATCGGCCGATGATCGGACCGTGGCTTGGGAACAGAGGGTTGCGTCACGAAAACTCCTTGCCGGATGGATCGATGCAACGGCGAACACGCCGCGCGGCGATCTATTCCATCCGGCGCCGGCCGGAATCAATCATCGATGCACTTGCGAAACGCGTGGAATAAATGCGTACGCACCCGTGTTCACCTTCCGATAGCCGTCACCCCGCCCCACGCGCATCACTGTCATGACCTCGACCGACCAGCCGCCCGGCACGCCGCCTTCCGAAGCCGACATTCAGGCCTATGCCGACGGCACGCTGACGCCCGAACGTGCGGCGGCGCTGCGCGACTATCTCGGCAAGCATCCGGCGGAAGCGCGGCGCGTCGCGTTTTACGACAGGCTGAATACGCGGATCCAGGCGGCGTTCCAGGCCACCGGGGAGCCCGCGCCGGAGCGCATCGGCGGCGCGCGCGCGAAGGTCCGGCGCGCG
>NZ_JASGFN010000050.1:0-20278 GCF_047605525.1 Paraburkholderia sp.
ACATCGGCGGCATCATCAAGCACGCGCGCGCGCTGAACGCGATCACGAACCCGGGTACGAACTCGTACAAGCGTCTCGTGCCGCACTTCGAAGCACCGGTCAAGCTCGCTTACTCGGCACGCAACCGCTCGGCATCGATCCGTATTCCGCACGTGTCGAATCCGAAGGGCCGCCGTATCGAAACGCGCTTCCCGGATCCGCTGGCGAACCCGTACCTGTGCTTCTCCGCGCTGATGATGGCGGGTCTGGACGGCGTGCAGAACAAGATCCACCCGGGCGAAGCCGCCGACAAGAACCTGTACGACCTGCCGCCGGAAGAGGATGCAAAGATCCCGACCGTGTGCGCGGGCCTCGACCAGGCGCTCGACTCGCTCGACGCGGACCGCGAGTTCCTGACGCGCGGCGGCGTGTTCACGGATTCGATGCTCGACGCGTACATCGAACTGAAGACGGTGGAGCTGCAGCGTTATCGTCAGTCGGTGCACCCGGTCGAATTCGAAATGTACTACTCGCTGTAAGCGGTCATGGCGCTTCGCCCTTCACCCGGCGAAGCGCTTGCCCGACGCTCGCGATCGGTCACGAAGGGACGGCGGCGCCGTCCCTTTTTCGTTAGGGCCGCTGTATTGCATGACCGGCCGCGCGCCGGCGGGGCGCAAGCCACGCATTAACGTTAAAGCCGCGGTACCCCACGCAGTACCCCGATTTATTACCTCTCCTACCGGCCAGACTGCAAGATGGTTCTCAAGAATCTGATCAAGGCAAGGAAAGGACACGAGCAGACGCTGTCGGATGACGTGCAGCTCGCGAGCTCCGGTTTGCTGCCGGGCTTCGAGGCGCTGCCGACCGTCGTGCTGGTGCTCGAGAAGCGCACGCTGCGCGTCGCGTACGCGAATCCGTCGGCGGAGTCGATGCTCGAGATGTCGCGCCGGCAACTGACGCAGATGGCGTGGCCGGACATCTTCTCGAACGCCGATGAACTCGTCGCGACGATCACCGCGATCGCCGCGCACCGTTTTCACGCGACGCATCTGGACGCCGTGCTCGAGCGTCCCGGCCACGAGTCGCTGCACGTGCATGCGATCGTCGGCTTTCTGGAAAGCGCGCAGGATTACGTACTGCTCGAACTGTTCGAGAACGAGCGGCATCTGCGCACCGACCGCGAGGAGCGCATCAGCGACCTCACGGCCGTCAACAAGCAGCTGATCCGCAATCTCGCGCACGAAATCAAGAACCCGCTCGGCGGCATCCGCGGCGCCGCGCAACTGCTCGAGTTCGAGCTCGGCGAGCGCCAGCGCGACGAATTGCGCGAGTACACCCAGGTCATCATCAAGGAGTCGGACCGGCTGCAAACGCTCGTCGACCGGCTGCTCGAGCCGCACCGTCATCCGCATATCGTCGGCGACGTGAATATTCACGAGGTGTGCGAGCGCGTGCGCCAGGTGATTCTCGCGGAGTTTCCGCGCGGTCTCAATATCGTGCGCGATTATGACGTCAGCGTGCCGGACTTGCGCGGCGACAAGGAGCAATTGATCCAGGCGCTGCTGAACATCGTGCGCAATGCGGCCGAGGCGTTGCGCGAGCGCATCTCGCAGGGCGACGCGCGCATCGAGCTGCGCACGCGCATCGCGCGCAAGGTCACCATTTCAAAACGCCTGTGCAAACTGGCACTGGACTTGCGTATCGTCGACAACGGCCCAGGCATTCCCGAAGAGATTCGCGACCGCATCTTCTATCCGCTCGTGTCGGGGCGCGAGGACGGCAGTGGTCTCGGTCTCACGCTCGCGCAGACCTTCGTGCAGCAGCACGAAGGTCTGATCGAGGTGGACAGCCGGCCGGGCCATACCGAGTTTCAGATTTTGCTGCCGCTCGACTGCTAACACCACATGCATCTCAAGACTTCTGACCGACCTATATGAAGCCGATCTGGATAGTAGACGACGATCAATCGATTCGCTGGGTGCTCGAAAAAGCGCTCGCGCGCGAGAACTTCGCGACGCGCAGCTTCGCGAACGTGCGCGAAGCGTCGGCCGCGCTCGATCACGACAGCCCGCAGGTGCTGGTCTCCGACATCCGCATGCCGGGCGGCTCCGGGCTCGAGCTGTTGCAGACCGTGCGCGACAAGGTGCCGGGCCTGCCGGTCATCATCATGACCGCGTTCTCGGATCTCGATAGCGCGGTCGCCGCATTCCAGGGCGGCGCGTTCGAGTATCTGGCCAAGCCGTTCGACGTCGACAAGGCGGTCGAACTGATCCGCCGCGCGGTCGACGAAAGCATGCGCGGCGAGCAGACGTGGGACGAGCGCGTCGCCGAGGCGCCCGAGATGCTCGGCCAGGCGCCGGCGATGCAGGACATGTTTCGCGCGATCGGCCGGCTGTCGCATTCGGCGGCCACCGTGCTCATTACCGGCGAATCGGGCACCGGGAAGGAACTGGTCGCGCGCGCGTTGCACCGGCATAGCCCACGCGCGAACGGTCCGTTCATCGCGTTGAACACGGCCGCGATCCCGAAGGATCTGCTCGAGTCCGAGCTGTTCGGCCATGAGCGCGGCGCGTTCACCGGCGCGCAGGCCATGCGTCAGGGGCGCTTCGAGCAGGCCGAGAACGGCACGCTCTTTCTCGACGAAATCGGCGATATGCCGTTCGATCTGCAGACGCGTCTGTTGCGCGTGCTGTCGGACGGCCAGTTCTATCGCGTGGGCGGCCACAATCCGCTGCGCTCGAATGTGCGGGTGATCGCGGCGACGCACCAGAATCTCGAATCGCGCGTGCGTCAGGGGCTGTTTCGCGAGGACCTGTATCACCGCCTCAACGTGATCCGTCTGCGCTTGCCGGCGTTGCGCGAGCGCAGCGAAGACATCCCGTTGCTTACACGGCATTTCCTGCAAAAGAGCGCGCGCGATCTCGGCGTCGAACCGAAGCGCGTGTCCGACGAAGCGCTCGCGTATCTCGCGTCGTTGCCGTTTCCCGGCAATGTGCGGCAACTGGAGAATCTCGCCAACTGGCTGACGGTGATGGCGCCCGCGCAGACGATCGAGATCAAGGATCTGCCGCCCGATCTCGGGCCGGCGCAGATGGGGGCGGCCGATTCCGCCATCGGCGCGGCGGCCGTCGCGACGGCGGATGGCGCCGCCGCGGCCGGTGCCGGATTCGCGGGCGGCGCGCCACTGGGTGGCGCAAGTGCCGGCGCCGCCTTTCCGGTAGGGGCGGCGAGCACGGCAGGCGTATCGATCGCGGCCGCGCTGAGCGCGTGGGAGGGCGGCTTGCGCACCGAGGTCGCGCGGATGCTGCGCGAAAACGCGGCGGACGTGATGGACGAACTCGCGCGCCGTTTCGAAGCGGCGGTGATTCGCGAGGCGCTGGACTTCACGCGCGGCCGCAAGGTCGAGGCGGCCGAGCGGCTCGGCATCGGGCGCAATACGATTACGCGCAAGATACAGGAACTGAATATCGAGCCCTGATCGCGGGCATGAGCTGACGTTGCAGGCGAGGGCGGCGCGAGCCGCCCGCGTCGTTTCCGCATCGATTCGCGCGCAAGGCATAATCGACGCTGTTTTCATTCGACAGCCGACGATGCCCGCTTCTCCCGCCCCCTTCCAGTGGCCGCTTTCCCCCGATCCCTTTCTGCCGCTCGAAGCGCTTCACGACCCGGACGTGCTCGAGTGGGTCGAAGCGCAGAATGCGCGCACGCGCTCCGCATGGTGCAGCGGCGCATCGTTCGACACGCTGAAGCGCCGGATTGCCGACGCGTATCTGCCGCGTGAGCGGCCGGTGATTCCGGATCGCTGGAAGGAGTGGGCTTACGATCTGTGGCAGGACGAACGCAATCCGCGCGGCATCTGGCGGCGCACGCCGTGGGCCGCATGGCGCGGCGGCGCGCCGGTGTGGCAGAACCTGCTCGACTTCGATGCGCTGGGCGCGGCCGAGGGCACGCCGTGGGTCTGCGTCGACCTCGACATTCTTTATCCGGACGGCGACCGCGCGCTGATCACGATGTCGCCGGGCGGTTCCGATGCGCTCGTCGTGCGCGAGTTCGATATCGACGCGCGGCGTTTCGTCGACGACGGTTTCGCGATCGCGAAGGCGGGCAAGCATACGGCGTCGTGGATCGATCGCGATACGCTGTACGTCGGCTGGGACAACGGCCGCAAGACGCTGACGCGCTCCGGTTATCCGCGCGAGGTGCGACGCTGGACGCGCGGCACCGCGCTCGCCGATGCGCCGGTGGTGTATCGCGGCGAGTTCCGCGATATCGGCGTGGAAGCGCACTACGATCCGCTCGACCGGCGGCACACGGTAACGAGCAGCGTCGACTTCTTCGATTCGCACACTTATTACCTCGACGGCGCCAGCGCTGCCTGGCATCGCTACGACGTTCCCGCGCACGTCGCGGTGGGCGCGTGGCAGGGCTGGCTGCTGCTGGAGCCGCGGCTCGACTGGGAATACGACTGGCAAGGCGGCCACGCGCGCCATCCGGGCGGTGCGCTGCTCGCGATTCGCGAGGACGCTTTTCTGCGCGGCGAGCGCGACGTGACGCCGCTCTTCGTGCCGACACCGCTGACGTCGGCCTGCGAGTGGTCGCATACGCGTCATCATCTGATCGTGTCGTATCTCGACGACGTGCGTAGCAGGACGTCGATCTGGACGCCGTCCCGACGCGAGAACGGCACGTGGCAGTGGCGCGAGCGCGTGTTCCCATCGCAGGGAGACGCGCAGGTCGAGGTGTCGCCGGTCGAATCGACGCTCGACGACGAGGTGTTCGTCGACACCGACGACTATCTGCAACCGCCGGCTTACTGGCTCGCGGACCTCGCGCGCGACGAGCCGGGCGACTGGGAGTTGCTCGACCGCTGGCCGACGCAGTTCGACGCGACGCGCTTCGCGGTGACGCGCGGGCACGCGGTGTCGGCCGATGGCACGCGCGTGCCGTACACGGTGATTGGGCCGAAGGACGCGTCTTCCGCCGCTGAAAAGAACAGCCGCCCCTGCTTGCTGAGCGGCTATGGCGGCTTCGCGATTCCGTTGCTGCCCAGTTACCTGACCGGGCCGGGCATCGGCTGGCTCGAGCGCGGCGGCGTGTACGTGGTCGCGCATATTCGCGGCGGCGGCGAGTTCGGCACGCGCTGGCATACGGCGGCGCAGGGCGCGCATCGCCAGCGCGCCTTCGACGATTTCATCGCGGTCGCCGAAGCGCTGATCGCGACGGGCGTGACGAGCGCCGCGCGGCTCGGCATTCAGGGTGGCAGCAACGGCGGCCTGCTGGTGGCCGCGTGCATGGTGCAGCGACCCGAGCTGTTCGGCGCGGTAGTGTGCGAGGTGCCGCTGCTCGATATGCGCCGCTATCACCTGCTGCATGCGGGCGCGTCGTGGATCGACGAGTACGGCGATCCCGATGAACCCGATGAAGCGCGCGTGCTCGCCGCGTATTCGCCGGCCGTATCACAACGTTGCGGCGGGCGTCGCGTATCCGCCGGTGCTGTTCACGACGTCGACCGCCGACGATCGCGTGCACCCCGGCCATGCGCGCAAGATGGCCGCGCGGATGCAGGCGCTCGGCGCGTCGAATGTGTGGTATCGGGAGAATACCGAAGGCGGCCACGGCGGCTCCGATGAACTGGAGCAGGCCGAGCACGATGCGATGGTGTTCGGGTTCCTGTGGAGCGTGCTGGGCGGCACGGGGTGAGCGTGGCTGTCTTCCGCGCGCTCAACCAAGCTGCGCGAACACCGGCGCGTGATCCGAAGGCTGATCCCATTTGCGCGGCACCTTGTCGATGTCGCACGACGTGCAGATGTCGGCGAGCGCTTTCGACAACAGGATGTGATCGATGCGCAGCCCCGCGTTGCGGCGGAACGCCATCATCCGGTAATCCCACCACGAGTAGATCTTCTCCTGCTGCTCGAACTGGCGGAATGCATCGAGCAGGCCGAGTCCGATTAGCCGCACGAACGCCGCGCGTTCCTCGGGCGACACGAGATTCTGGCCTTCCCACGCCTTCGGGTCGTGCACGTCGCGATCTTCCGGTGCGATGTTGTAGTCGCCGAGCAACGCGAGCTTCGGATGCAGCGTCATCTCGGTCGCGAGCCAGTCGTGCAGCGCGTCGAGCCAGCGCAGTTTGTACGCGAACTTCTCGGTGCCCGGCGCCTGGCCATTCGGAAAGTACGCGGAGATGATGCGCATGCCGTCGATGGTCGTCGCGATCACGCGCTGCTGCGGATCCTCGAAGCCGGGAATGTTGCGCACGATGCTGCTCTCGTCGACATTCAAGCCTTCACGCACCAGAATGCCGACGCCGTTATAGGTCTTCTGGCCGGCATAAAAACTCCGATAGCCGATCGCTTCGAGTTCGGCGCGCGGAAATTTTTCATCGGGGAGCTTCAGTTCCTGCAGACACAGCACGTCGGTGCCGCTGCTCGCGAGCCAGTCGACTACGTGCTGCTGGCGGACTTTGAGGGAGTTGACGTTCCAGGTGGCGATTTTCATGTCGTTCTCGCATCTTGCCGGGCAAGGCTCGGTAAAGCCCTGGTCCGTTGTTCTGATCGATTGCCATGGCGTGCGCGCGGCTGCGCAACATGCCGTCGTTCGGGACCCTTGGAGGTCATGCGAGCAACGACATGCGGCACCTGCGATGCCGTGTGTTTATCGCCGCGGGCGATTCCTGATGCCGGCAGTCCAGCATCTTATCGTGCGCGAGCGCGTCACGCGTTCGAGAAATCTCCCGCGGCATCATTTGACGTTTTGTGAACGACCCGATATAATCTTTTTTCTCTGACGCGGGGTGGAGCAGTCTGGCAGCTCGTCGGGCTCATAACCCGAAGGTCGTAGGTTCAAATCCTACCCCCGCAACCAAGCATTGTTGAAAGCCCGCATGACACAAGTCATGCGGGCTTTTTGACTTCCAGCGGCTGCTTTGCTTTTGCCGCGCAGCATTATTCAATCGCCCATTCCACCGCCGCCTGCGCATGCAGAGCGGTGGTGTCGAATACGGGCAGCGACGAATCTTCCGGTTTGATCAGCAGCGTGATTTCCGTGCAGCCGAGTATCACCGCCTGCGCGCCGCGCGCGGCCAGATTGTCGATCACGCGCTGATAGACCTTGCGTGACGCGTCGCTCACGTTGCCGTGACACAGCTCGTCGTAGATGATGCGATGCACGTCCGCGCGTTCGGCGTCGTCGGGAATCAGCGTGTCGAGTCCGTGGCGCTCGCGCAGCCGGCCCGTGTAGAACGCCTGCTCCATCGTGTAGCGCGTGCCGAGCAGGCCGACCCGCTCGACGCCCGCCGCGCGCAGCGCCGCGCCGGTCGGATCGGCGATATGCAGGAACGGCACCGTGATCGCCTGCTCGATCGATTCGCACACGCGATGCATCGTGTTCGTCGCGAGTATCACCAGATCGGCGCCGCCGCGTTCGAGCTGGCGCGCGGCCCCGGCCATCTGCTCGCCGAGCGCGGGCCAGTCGCCGGCGCGCTGGTTCGCCTCGACTTCCGCGAAATCGACGGTCACCATCAGGCTGCGCGCGTTGTGATGGCCACCGAGGCGCGCCTTCGCGTGGCGGTTCAGCAGCCGGTAATACTCGGTGGACGACTCCCAGCTCATTCCGCCGATCACGCCGATCGTTTTCATCTGTACGCTCCGTCAATGCATGCCTGAAACGGCGAGTATAGGCGCGCCGCGCGGGGCCCCACCGGTACGGATTGCGCAGCGCGCGCCGGTACGGCATCGTGACGGCATTCCATTCACAGGCGCTTTTCTGACGCCGATAGAATCGTAGCGAGTCCGCACGCGATCAACGGGAGCGATACATGGATCTGATCATCCGCCGCGCGACGCTGCCGCGCAGCGCCCACGAGCAACACCGGCAGCCGTGGCCGGTCGATATCGGCATCGACGCGGGCCGCATCGTCGCGGTCGAACCGGATCTGGCCGCGAGCGCGCGCGAGGAAATCGACGCGGCGGGCTCGCTCGTCACGCCGCCATTCGTCGATCCACATTTCCATATGGACGCGACGCTGTCGTACGGCTTGCCGCGCGTGAATGCGTCGGGCACGCTGCTCGAAGGCATCGCGCTGTGGGGCGAGCTGAAGCCGGCGCTCACGCAGGACGCATTGATCGAGCGCGCGATGCAGTACTGCGACTGGGCGGTCGCGCGCGGCCTGCTCGCGATCCGCAGCCACGTCGACGTGTGCGATTCGCGACTGCTCGCGGTCGAGGCGCTGCTCGAAGTGAAGCGCCGCGTCGCGCCGTATCTCGATCTGCAACTCGTCGCCTTTCCGCAGGATGGCCTGCTGCGCAGTGCCGGCGCGTTCGACAATCTGAAGCGCGCGATCGGCATGGGTGTCGACGTGGTCGGCGGCATTCCGCATTTCGAGCGCACGATGGCCGACGGCGCGCAGTCGGTGCGCCTGCTCTGCGAGTACGCGGCCGGGCAGGGCTTGCGCGTCGACATGCATTGCGACGAATCGGACGATCCGCTATCGCGCCACATCGAAACGCTCGCGGCCGAAACGCACCGGCTCGGTCTGCACGGACGCGTCGCCGGTTCGCATCTGACGTCGATGCATTCGATGGACAACTATTACGTGAGCAAGCTGTTGCCGCTGATGCGCGAGTCGGGCGTCGCCGCGATCGCGAATCCGCTGATCAACATCACGTTGCAAGGCCGCAGCGACACCTATCCGAAACGGCGCGGCATGACGCGCGTACCGGAGATGATGGCCGCGGGCATCACCGTCGCGTTCGGCCACGACTGTGTGATGGACCCGTGGTACAGCCTCGGTTCGGGCGACATGCTCGAAGTCGCGCACATGGGCCTGCACGTCGCGCAGATGACGGGTGTCGACGGCATGCACGCGTGTTTCGACGCGGTGACGGTGAACGCGGCGCGAATTCTCGGTCTGGAGGGATATGGCATTGCGCCCGGATGCGCGGCCAATCTGGTGCTGCTCGACGCGCGCGACGCGGTCGAGGCGATCCGTCTGCGCGCCGCGCGGCTCGCGGTGGTGAGCCGTGGCAGGGTAGTGAGCCGCGCGCCGGCCGCGCGGGCTTCGTTATCGCTCGAGGGGCGGCCCGAGCAGGTGGATTTCAAGCTGCATCGAGCGTAGCGGCAGCGGTGTAGCTCACTCACCAGGCAGAACGGCGGCCTGCCTGCGCAAGCCGCCGCTGATGACGCGTCGATCGCTCAATGCGCGGCGCCCGGCGCCATGCCGTTATGCCGCAGCAATGCGTCGATATTCGGCTCGCGACCGCGGAACGCCTTGAACGATTCCATCGCCGGACGGCTGCCGCCCACTTCCAGAATTTCGCGGCGATAACGCATGCCGGTCGTCTGATCGAGCACGCTGCCGGCCGACTGCGCGGCTTCCTCGAACGCCGCATACGCATCGGCGGACAGCACTTCGGCCCACTTGTAGCTGTAGTAGCCGGCCGCGTAGCCGCCCGCGAAAATATGGCTGAACGTATTCGGCCAGCGCGAGAACGGCGCCTGCGGCACCACGTGGAAGCGCTCGTTGATTTCGCGCGCGAGATCGTTCGCGCTCTTCGCGCCGTTTGCGTCGAAGCCCGTATGCAGTTGCATGTCGAACATCGAGAACACGATCTGCCGCAGCGTGCCGAGACCGCTCTGGAAGTTCTTCGCCGCGAGCATCTTGTCGAACAGCTCGCGCGGCAGCGGCTTCGCGGTATCGACGTGCGACGTCATGTCGGACAGCACGTCCCACTCCCAGCAGAAGTTCTCCATGAATTGCGACGGCAATTCGACCGCATCCCACTCGACGCCGTTGATGCCCGACACGCCCAGCTCGTCGACGCGCGTGAGCATGTGATGCAGACCGTGGCCGAACTCGTGGAACAGCGTGATCACTTCGTCGTGCGTGAAGCAGGCGGGCTTGCCGCCGACCGGCGCCGAGAAGTTGCAGGTCAGATACGCGACCGGCGTTTGCACCGCGCCGTGCGCGAGTTTGTGACGGCCGCGCGCGTCGTCCATCCAGGCACCGCCGCGCTTGCCTTCACGCGCATACAGGTCGAGATAGAACTGCGCGACGAGGCCGCCATCCTGATTCTCGACGCGGAAAAAGCGCACGTCCGGATGCCAGACGGCCGCTTCGTCGCGGCGGATGCGCACGCCGAACAGCGTTTCGGTGACCTTGAACAGGCCCTTGAACACCGCGTCTTCGGGGAAGTACTGTTTGACCTCGTTTTCCGAGAACGAATAGCGCTTCTGACGCAGACGCTCGGCGGCGAACGTCATGTCCCATGGCTGCAGATCGCTCATGCCGAGTTCGCTCGCGGCGAATTCGCGCAACTCTTTCCAGTCCTGCTCGGCATGCGGCCGCGCGCGCGTCGCGAGATCCTCGAGGAAGGCCATGACCTGCGCGGGCGATTCGGCCATCTTCGGCGCGAGCGACACTTCGGCGAAGTTGCCGTAGCCGAGCATGCCGGCTTCCTCGGCGCGCAGCTTCAGTTCGTCGGCGAGCACCTGGGTGTTGTCCCATTCGGGCTTGCCGTTGCCGTACTGTGGACCGAGCTCGGACGCGCGCGTCACGTACGCGCGATACATCGCTTCGCGCATCGGACGGTGTTCCGCGTACTGCATCACCGGAAAATACGACGGGAAGTGCAGCGTGAATTTGTAGCCGGTCTTGCCTTCGCGCTCGGCGGCTTCCTTCGCGGCTTCGATCACGTCTTCGGGCAGGCCGGCCAGTTGCGCTTCGTTGCCCGCGTCGACGAAGTAGGCATACGCGTTGGTCGCGTCGAGCACGTGATCCGAGAACGCCTTCGACAGCGCCGCCTGGCGCTCCTGCAATTCGGCGAAACGCGGCTTCTGGTCTTCGGGCAGTTCGGCACCGGACAGACGGAAGTCGCGCAGCGCATTGCCGAGGATTTTCTTGCGCTCGCCGGTCAGCGACGCGAAATCGTCGCTTGCGTTGAGCGCCTTGTACTTTTCGTAAAGCGCCAGATTCTGGCCGACACTCGACCAGAATTCGGTGACGCGCGGCAGATTTTCGCCGTACACGGCGCGCAGCTCGGGCGTATCGGCGACGGCGTTCAGATGGCCGATCACGCTCCACGCGCGCGACAGCGGCTCGGTGGCGCGCTCGACCGGCTCGACCACGTCGGCCCACGACGCGGGCGTGACCGGCAACGCGGCGCGTTCGACAGCCGCGCTCGCGTTGGCGAGCAGCACGTCGAGCGCGGGGGTTACGTGTTGGGGGCGGATGTCGCCAAAGCGCGGCAGGTCGGAAAAATCGAGGAGCGGGTTGTCTTGAGGCGTGGCGGTAGTGGACATAGGGCTTCCTGTCTGACGCGGGTGAAGGGGACGGGTGCGGCGGCGAGCGCGCGTTCCGTGTCGGCGGTGTTTCCTTCGGCGTGCGGCGCATCGCGCGATGCGGCACCGGATACCGAGCATTATTGGGGCGCGGCGCGCCAATTCCAATCCATCGGCTGACAAATTATCAGATGTTGCGGTGCGCGGGGCAGGTTGGGGCAGGGCGTGGGCTGTGAGTCGCGCGCGACGACGTTTCTGGGCGAGGCCGCGCGGAATTGAGATGCTGGTGTTCAGCGAGGGGGGGCGACAGGATGGCAATGGGGTGCTGACAGGACGGATGAGTCGCCTCTCATTCCGTCTCGCGCCCGTCGCTCGACCCTTACGCGTTCGATGCCTGCGCGTTCGCTGCGCGCTCGGCCGCTTCGATCGTGTTGACGAGCAGCATCGTGATCGTCATCGGGCCGACGCCGCCCGGCACCGGCGTGATATGGCCGGCCACTTCCTTGACGCCCGCGAAGTCGACGTCGCCGCACAGCTTGCCGGCGTCGTCGCGATTCATGCCGACGTCGATCACGGTCGCGCCCGGCTTCACCATGTCCGCGGTCAGGATGTTGCGCAGGCCGGTCGCGGCGACTACGACGTCGGCGTTGCGCGTGTGCGCGGCCAGATCGCGCGTCTTGCTATGGCAGATCGTGACGGTCGCGCCGGCTTCGAGCAGCAGCAGCGCCATCGGCTTGCCGACGATGTTCGAGCGGCCGATCACCACCGCGTTCGCGCCCTTCAGATCGATGCCGTAGGCTTCGAACATTTTCATCACCCCGTACGGCGTGCACGGACGGAACAGCGGCTGGCCGGTCATCAGCGCGCCGGCATTGGCGACGTGAAAGCCGTCGACGTCCTTTTCCGGCGCGATTGCCTCGATCACCTTGTGGCTGTCGATATGCTTCGGTAGCGGCAGTTGCACCAGAATGCCGTGGATGCGCGGATCGCGGTTCAGTTCGTCGATGCGCGCGAGCAGATCGGCTTCGGGCAGATCGGCCGGATAACGGTCGAACGACGAACCGAGGCCGTTGTCGTGGCACGCCTTGACCTTGTTGCGCACGTACACTTCGCTGGCCGGGTTGTCGCCGACCAGAATCACCGCGAGGCCGGGCTGATGGCCGCGAGCGGTGAGGGCGGCGGCGCGCGCGGCGACGTCGGCGCGCAGGGTCTTGGAGAGGGCAAGGCCGTCGATCAGTTTGGCAGTCATGGTCGGTCGAGGGTTGAGTCGAGAGTTGAGCCGGGGCGGGTGGTTGGGCTAGCGGGGCGAAGCGCCTGCGCGGGCATGTGCGAGCGCGATGGCGCTTGCGACGGGAGCCGCGCGGTCCGTGAAAGGCGCGCGCTGCCGGTTCGGGCGGGGCGCCGCTGCAAAATCCGACATTATACCGGCGCGGGGGCGGGCTCCAGCAGGGGATTCGGGACGCGGCAAGTGCCCGGATCGTGGGTCTGATGCGCGGGGTGTGCTTCGTGGCTCGCCGCCGAAGGCACAAGGCCGGCCGGCGATGCGATCAGCGCGAAGCCCCGGCTCATCACGCCATTGTCGACGTAGTCGTGCGCGCCGCCTTGCGCATGCGGTCCCTGCGCGGTCAGGATCCGGTAGTGGTAGCCGTGATAGGCCTCCTGCGGCCGCGTGCGCGCGGGCATCGTCGCGGCGAGCGGCCCGAGCGGGCTTTCCGCCTCGCCGGGCACGGTTGTCCAGATCAGAGACTCCTTCTCAACGTCCATTGGACATCGTCGCGAGTACCTGCGGAAACGCGACCAGCGACTGCACGCTCGGATCCCACGGCTCGGCGGCGACCGCCTTGACCGCGTCGTCGCCTTGCAGCTTCGGGTTTGCCTTCGACCATGCGGCCGCCTGCTCCACCTGCTGCGGGAACGTCGCGGCCATCAGCACCTGGGCGAGCAGTGCATCGGGATAGAGCGCGATGGGCGCCGTCAGCGAATCGAGCTGCTGGTTCGAGATTTTCGCGGCGCCTTGCGCATGCGCGGCATCGGACGTGGCGAGCAAGCCGAGACCGGCAACGACGGGTGTTTCCGCCAGCGCCGCGCACGCCAGCAGCCAGATTGGCAGCATTCCCGGCAATCTTCGCGAGCGGCGCACTCCGGCCAGAAGCGCGACAGAAGGCACGACGAACGCTCTGCATGCGGGCAATGAAGTTCACCGGCATCGTAGCGCCACGCCAGGCACAAAATGCGCGGCACCTCATACCCAAGTCGATCGCGCATCGGCGAACACCCGTTATGGAGCTTTTTATAAAGTAGGAGGCGCAGCCGCGCTGGTCAATTCTCGTGAGCGACTGCTGAAAGACGCCCGCTGGAAAGCAGGCCGGGACGAGCACGGAATCAATCCATGCGCTACAACTAACGAAACGACGCATCACGACAGGCCACCGCGAGCCACCCACAGGCCGCACCCTTCATCAGTTCGGCCCATGGCGGATCGGCACGGCAAGCCGGCGGCCCTCACGCGAAGGGCCGCGCATCGCTGTTTTACTGCGCCGTTTGCGGCTTGTTCGACAGCGCGAGTCGCAGCAGATCGGCGACCGTGTTGACGTTGAGCTTTTCCATGATGTTCGCGCGATGCGCTTCGACCGTCTTGATGCTGATGCCGAGGTCGTCGGCGATCTGCTTGTTCAGGCGGCCGGCGATGATGCGCTCGAGCACCTGATGCTCGCGCGCGGTCAGCTTGCCGAGGCGCTCCGCGGCGGCGCGCTGCTGCTGCACGCTGCTGCTTTCGCTGCGCGCCTTGTCGAGCATGCGCTCGACCAGCTTGCGCAGTTCGGCTTCGTCGAATGGCTTCTCGATGAAGTCCATCGCGCCTTTTTTCATCGTCGACACCGCCATCGGCACGTCGCCGTGACCCGTCACGAAGATGATCGGCAGCGACGCGTTGTCGGCGATCAGGCGTTCCTGCAGCTCGAGCCCGCTCATGCCGGACATCCGCACATCGAGGATCAGGCACGCGATCTGGCCAGGATGCTGATGCGGCTGCCATGCGTCGAGAAACTGTTCGGCGCTCGAGAAGCATTGCACGCGGTAGCCGTTCGCCTCCAGCAGCCAGCGCAGCGAATCTCGCACGGCCTCGTCGTCGTCGACGACAAAGACGGTTTCCTGTGTGGTGACTGGGCTGTTCATAGCTCTCCCGTAACGGTTTGTGGTGTCGGCGCCTCGGACCCGCCGTTGCTCGGGCCGTCAGGCTCTCCAATAGGCAGACTGCAATGGAACGTGGCGCCCGTGATGTGGCCGTCGGATTCGACGTTGTTGACCACCCACAGACGGCCGCGGTGCGATTCGATAATCGAACGGCAAATGTTCAGCCCCATGCCCATGCCATCGGACTTGGTGCTGTAAAACGGTTCGAACAGACGCTCGGCGGTCGCCTCGTCGACGCCGGGCCCCTGATCGACGACGCTGATGCAGACGAAGCCGCTGTCGAGCCGCACGACCACCCGGATCACCGGATCGACCGCGTTCGGCCGCGCCTCGGCCATCGCCTCGACGCCGTTCTTCAGCAGGTTGACCAGCACCTGCTCGATCAGCACCGGGTCGACGTAGATCACCGGCAGACGCGCGCGCAGGTCGGTGACGATGCGGATGCGCCGCTTTCTCGCCTCGATCTCGGCGAGTCCCACCGCGTCCGCGACGATATCGGCGACGCGCGTGGCCTGGCGCTTCGGCTCGCTGCGCTTCACGAACTCGCGGATGCGCTTGATGATCATGCCGGCGCGCACCGCCTGCTGCGCGGTCTTTTCGAGCACGGGCAGCAGATTGTCGGGTGTCGTTCGACCGGATTTAACCAGCGCGACGGTTCCGGAGCAATAGTTATTGATCGCGGCGAGCGGCTGGTTCAGTTCGTGCGCGAGCGACGAGGCCATTTCGCCCATCGTCATCAGGCGGCTCGTGAACTGCAGTTTCTCGTCCTGCTGGCGTGACAGCTCCTGCGCCTGCTTGCGGGTCGTGATGTCGGTTGCGATCTGCATCTGCGCGAGATGGCCGTCGACCCACTGGATGTACTGGCGGCGTACCTCGAACCACTTCTGGATGCCCGGAATATAGACTTCCTGCGCGTCGGCGGTGCTTTCGGTCAGCGCGGCGGCGGGCAGGCCGACGTAGGTGTCGACCATGTCGATCGAATCGGACGACGCCTGCGAACTGTCGAAACCGCCGCCCGCGAGTTCCAGATGACCGTCCGGACGGATGCCGAACAGATGGCGGTAATAGCGGTTCGCGAACAGCAGCTCGGCTTCGTCGGCGGCGAGCACCGAGACGGCCGCGTCGAGGCTTTCGAGCACGGTCGTGAAGCGTTCGTGCGCGGCGGCGAGTTCCTCGCGCGCGCGCTTCGGCTCGGTGATATCGGTCATCGACGACATCCAGCCGGTCTGGCGGCCCGAACTGTCGATCAGCGGCGATACGTAGAGGCGTGCGTGAAACAGCGAGCCGTCCTTGCGGCGCACGCGCAACTCGAAGCCGGACGAGGGCGCCTTGCCGCGCAGCGTCATGTCGAGCTGGCGCTGCATTTCCGGGTACGCGTCGCGCGGCCAGTAGGCGAACGGCGCGCTCTTGCCGACGAGGTCGCTTTCGTCCCAGCCGGTCATGCGGCAGAACGCCGGGTTCACGTGCGTGATGCGGCCGTGCATGTCGAGCACGCGCATGCCGATCAGCACGGAGTTTTCCATCGCGCGGCGAAAGAACGCCTCCGCGTACAGCGCCTGCTGCGCCTCGAAGCGCTGGCGCGTGTGCTTCCACAGACTCCACAGGCTCCACAGCACGAAACAGGAGAGGCCGGCCACCAGCCACACCAGCGTGTTGTTCGTGAAATTGGTGATCTGCGGGAACGCATAGACGCGCACCGAGATGCCCTGGCCCGGCGGGTCGAGCGGCAGGTCGTAGAACATGTCGCGCGGCAGGCGCGGGCGGGTCGACGTGGTGGTCAGCTCGCGGTTGTTCACGTCGATGATCGAGATCTTGTACTTGGCCGACAGCTCGGGCGGGATGTCGCGCTTCAGGATGCCTTCGACCGAGAACACCGCGGCGATCGTGCCGAGGAAGTCGCGGTCGCGGAAGATCGGTGTCTGCAGCGTGATGAAGCCGTTGCCGAGGTCGTCGTAGATGAGCGGCGAGTACACCTGGCGGCGCGTGTCGCGCGCGTCGGCGAAACCGGCCTTGACCGCTTCGTCCATTTGCGCGTCGTTGGGACGGGCGAGACGCTGGCCGAGCACGGGCGGCGCCGCGTTGGGCCAGCGCGGCTGCTGCTGGCCCGTGTACCAGTTCATGTAGAGGATTTCGGGGTGTCCCTGCATGATGTCCGTGGTGGACACGAGGAACGAATGCTGGTCGGCGTGGCCGGCGGCGAGATCGCGCGCGAGCGCCTGGATCTGCTCCTGCGCGCCCGTCATCGACAGGCGGATCTGTTGCTGCGCCCACGCGACGTTGCGGTACAGCGTGTCTTCCTGCTGTTGCTGCTCGCGCCGGTTCAGACTCCACAGAATCAGGCTCATGACGACCAGAAATACCAGGATCGACAGGAGCGGTGTCAGCAAATAGGAATTGGACCACCACGGTCCATGGTGCCAGCGGGGGGACGGCGACGAATCCGCTGGCGAACCGGCGTTGCGCGCCGAGCGAGAGAAAAACCGTTCGGTCAACATGCGTGGCATTGTAGCGCAGCGCGTCGCTGACAAATGACGCAAAAAAGCACGGAAAGTCCAGTTAATCGGCGCAAACTAGCCGACGGATTCATCGATTGGGAGTCAAATCAGGTTGCGCCGCAACAATTTTCCGTATTATGAGAATTGATCTCGTAATTTGAAAATTTGGTTGCGCGGACGTCGGGACCCTTATTACAATCGGCCGGAACCTGCCGCGGGTCGTGTCCCGTCCGCGTCGTCTGTTCAAAGTGCGTTCCCCATACCCAGGAGACGAGCATGTCCGCTGTACCCGACGAAGTCATGAAATATGTCGCCGCCGATAAAGACGACGATCCCCAGGAAACCGGCGAATGGCTGGAAGCGCTGGATGGCGTGATTTCTGCTGTGGGCCCCGACCGCGCCCACTATCTGATCGAGAAGCAAATCGAGTTTGCGCGCGTGCACGGCGAACATCTGCCGTTCTCGGCCAACACCCCGTACATCAATACGATTCCGGTCGCGCGCCAGGCGAAGATCCCCGGCGACCAGGACATCGAACACCGCATCCGCTCGTACACCCGCTGGAACGCCATGGCGATGGTGCTGCGCGCCGGCAAGGAAACCAACGTCGGCGGGCACATCGCGTCGTTCGCATCGGCCGCCACGCTGTATGACGTCGGCTACAACCACTTCTGGCACGCACCGTCGGCCGAGCACGGCGGCGACCTCGTATTCGTGCAGGGCCACTCGTCGCCGGGCGTCTACTCGCGCGCGTTCCTGCTCGGCCGCCTGACCGAGCAGCAGCTCGACAACTTCCGCCAGGAAGTCGGCGGCGAGGGCATCTCGTCGTATCCGCACCCGTGGCTGATGCCGGACTTCTGGCAGTTCCCGACCGTGTCGATGGGCCTCGGCCCGATCATGGCGATCTACCAGGCGCGCTTCATGAAGTACCTGCAGGCGCGCGGCATCGCGAAGACCGAAGGCCGCAAGGTCTGGGCCTTCCTCGGCGACGGCGAAACCGACGAGCCGGAATCGCTCGGCGCGATCGGCATGGCCGGCCGCGAACGGCTGGACAACCTCGTGTTCGTGATCAACTGCAACCTGCAGCGCCTCGACGGTCCGGTGCGCGGCAACGGCAAGATCATCCAGGAACTCGAGAGCGAATTCCGCGGCGCGGGCTGGAACGTCATCAAGGTCATCTGGGGCAGCCGCTGGGATGCCCTCTTCGCGCGCGACAAGTCGGGCGCGCTGATGCGCCGCATGATGGAAGTGGTCGACGGCGAGTACCAGACGTACAAGTCGGAGTCGGGCGCGTTCGTGCGCGAGCACTTCTTCAACACGCCGGAACTGAAGGCGCTCGTCGCCGACTGGTCCGACGACGACATCTGGAATCTGAACCGCGGCGGCCATGATCCGCACAAGATCTACGCGGCGTTCACGGAAGCGTCGAATTCGAAGGGCCAGCCGACCGTCATCCTCGCGAAGACGATCAAGGGCTACGGCATGGGCGAAGCCGGCCAGGCGATGAACATCACCCACCAGCAGAAGAAGATGCAGGTGGAGCAACTGAAGAAATTCCGCGACCAGTTCCGTCTGCCGATCACGGACGAGCAGATCGTCGACGTGCCGTACCTGACGTTCGAGGAAGGCTCGAAGGAACTCGAATACATGCGCCAGAAGCGCATGGACCTCGGCGGCTATCTGCCGGCGCGCCGGCAGAAGGCCGAATCGCTGCCGGTGCCGGAGCTGTCGGCGTTCGAGCCGCTGCTCAAGGGCACCGGCGAAGGCCGCGAGATCTCGACGACGATGGCGTTCGTGCGGATCCTGAACATCCTGCTGAAGGACAAGACGCTCGGCAAGCGCGTCGTGCCGATCGTGCCGGACGAGTCGCGTACGTTCGGCATGGAGGGTCTGTTCCGTCAGATCGGCATCTGGAATCAGGACGGCCAGAAGTACGTGCCGGAAGACTCCGACCAGTTGATGTTCTACCGCGAATCGGAGACCGGCCAGATCCTGCAGGAAGGCATCAACGAAGCCGGCGGCATGGCCGACTGGATCGCAGCCGCGACGTCGTACTCGACGCACGGCGAGATCATGATCCCGTTCTACGTCTTCTACTCGATGTTCGGCTTCCAGCGCATCGGCGACCTCGCATGGGCGGCCGGCGACATGCGCTCGCGCGGTTTCCTGCTGGGCGGCACCGCGGGCCGTACGACGCTGAACGGCGAAGGTCTGCAGCACGAAGACGGCCACTCGCTGCTGTGGGCTGCTTCGGTGCCGAACTGCATCAGCTACGACCCGACGTTCGGCTACGAACTCGCGGTCATCATGCAGGACGGTCTGCGCCGCATGGTAGCGGAGCAGGAGGACGTGTACTACTACATCACGGTGATGAACGAGAACTACGAGCACCCGGCGATCCCGCAGGGCGACACCGTGGCGGCGGACATCATCAAGGGCATGTATTCGTTCAGCAAGACCGCGGCCGACAAGAAGGCACCGCACGTCCAGCTGATGGGCGCGGGCACGATCTTCAACGAAGTGATCGCCGCGGCCGACCTGCTGAAGAACGACTGGGGCGTCAACGCCGACCTGTGGAGCGTGCCGAGCTTCACCGAACTCGCGCGCGAAGGCCACGAAGTGCAGCGCTGGAACCTGCTGCATCCGACCGAAGAGAAGAAGCTCTCGCACGTCGAGAAGCTGCTCAAGGATGCGCCAGGCCCGGTGATCGCGTCGACCGACTACGTGCGCGCGCTGACCGAGCAGATCCGCGCGTTCGTGCCGCAGAAGTTCGTCGTGCTGGGCACCGACGGCTACGGCCGCTCGGACACGCGCGAGAAGCTGCGCCACTTCTTCGAAGTCGACCGCTACTGGGTCACGGTCGCCGCGCTGAACGCGCTGGCGGACGAAGGCACGATCGAACGCAAGGTGGTCGCCGAGGCGCTCAAGAAGTACAACCTTGATCCCGCCAAACCCAACCCGATGACCGTCTAAGGCATCACCCGTGTGCCATGGCGCGCGCCATCCACTCCTGTCGACCAGGGGCGGGCGGCGCGCGCGGCCCAGGAGACACTAACAATGAGTCAAGCGATCGAAGTCAAGGTGCCGGACATCGGCGATTACAAGGACGTCCCTGTGATCGAGGTGCTGGTGAAGGCGGGTGATACCGTCGAGAAAGAGCAATCGCTCGTTACGCTGGAATCCGACAAGGCGACGATGGACGTGCCGAGTTCGGCGGCCGGCGTCGTCAAGGAAGTGAAGGTCAAGGTCGGTGACACCGTGTCGGAAGGCACGCTGATCATCGTGCTGGAAAGCGCCGAAGGCGCGGCCGCGGCGCCTGCCGCCGCACCCGCGCC
>NZ_JASGFN010000051.1:0-19636 GCF_047605525.1 Paraburkholderia sp.
GGCCGGCACGCCGCGCAGCACGCGCGGCAGCGCGGCGCCGACGTGCGCGAGCAGCGTCAGTTCGGCGACGTGCGCGGGCGTTGCCGCCAGCACGTCGCGCCATAGCGCGTCATGCGAAGGCATCGCCGCGCACGCCTCGTCGTCGCGGACAAGACGCTCGCCGTCGAAATGGGCCAGACCGTCTTCCACGACGATCTGCGCAAGTCGCGCGAGCAACGGCGCATCGGCGGGCGCGGGCAGCCTGGGCTGCGCGAACGCGTCGATCGCATCGAGCGCATTCAACGCGTACAGGCCCGCCAGCACGTCGAGCAACGGCAGCGTTTCGCTCAAGTGCCGCGTGCGTTGCGCGCTGTCCTCATGCGACGCGAGACGCGCGCTCGCGCGTTCGACGAGCGCAGCCGGCGCGGGCAGCGCGGCGCCCGTGAAGTCCTCGGGCAGCGGACGCGCTTCGAGCGCGTAGGCAAAGCGCGCCGGTGCGGCGTGGCGTCGGGCCGTGAGGTCGACGCGGCGGAAACGGCACACTGAAAGACGCGCGACGATCGCATTATCGGCGTCGAGGAATTCGAACGATGCGACGATCGAATGCGGACTGCGGCGCTGCACGCGCGCGAGCACGCGGCGCACCGAGTCGCCGCGCAAAAAGTCGACGCGGCCGATCTGGACCGGCACGAAGGCCGCGCGCGCCTCGCCAGGCGCGGCGTCGGCCTGGCCGAGCACGGCGAAGAGCGGATGAAAACCGCTGTCCATCAACGCGGGATGCAGCAGCCAGCCGGCCAGATCCGGCGCGCCGCCAGGCGCCTGCGGCACTTCGAAGTCGGCGAGCGCGTCGTCGCCTTGCACCTGCACCGTGCGCACCCAGCGGAACGCGGGACCGTAGCTCAAACCGATCGCGGCCGTGCTGGCGTAAAGGACGTCGCCATCCATCGCGGGGCTCGCTTCGATGCGAGCCAGCATCGACTCGTCGGCCGTGCTTCGCGCGCCGAGCGTGCTGCCGCTTTCGAGCAGGCGGCCCGTCACGTTGAGATTCCACGGGCCGTCGCTCATGCGCTCGCGCGTCTCGATCGTGAACGACGCGGTGCGCGCGTCGATCACGAAACGGAACAGTTTCGCGTGCTGCGGCTGGAACACGACCGGCATGCGGATCTCGAGGTTCTCGAGCGCGACGTCCGACGTACGAAAGAACACGCGCGCCGCAGCCAGCGCCATTTCCACATAGCCCGCGCCCGGAAACGCAACACCGCCATCGACGACGTGATCGGCGAGCATCGGCATGCGCTGTGGATCGAGCTGGTTTTCCCACGCGAATGCATGTTCGTGCAGACGGTAGCCGAGCAGCGGATGATCGACGCGGCGATTCACGAGGTTGTAGCCCTCGATGGTGGGCGTCTGCCAGTGGCGTTCGCGCTGCCACGGGTAGGTCGGCAGCGCCGCATCCAGGCCCCGCGGCGTCACGGGCACGAAGCGGTCGAGATCGACGCGCGCGCCGTGCGCGACCGCCGCTAGCATCGAATGCGCGAGCATCAGCGCGCTGTCGTGATGACGCTTGAGCGTGGGCACGACGGCCCCCGCGAGCTTCAGGCTCGCGAGCGTCTGCTTCACGTAGTGGCGCAGAATCGAGTGCGGCGCGATTTCGATGAACACGCGCACGCCGCTATCGGCGAGATGCGTGAGCGCTTCGCCAAAACGCACCGGCTCGCGGATGTTGCGCCACCAGTAGCCTGCGTCGAGCGCGCTGCCGGAAAGCGTGTCGCCGGTGACGGTCGACACGTAGCGCTTCGTGCCTTCGCGCGGCGCCAGATCGGCGAGACCGGCGCGCACGATCGGCTCGATCGCGTCCATGCGGCTACTGTGGAACGCGTAATCGAGATCGAGCAACTGGAAGAAGCTGCCGTTCGCGGCGAGCGACGCGCCGATCGCTTCGAGCCCCGCGGGCGATCCGGCGAGCGTGACGGCTTCGGGGCTGTTGGTGCCGGCCAGCTCGACCGTTTCCACGAGACCGAGGCGGGCGATCAACGCCCGCGCGTCGGCCTCGCCAATGCCCGCCGCGGCCATCTTGCCGGTGCCGCGCGTCAAGCCCTGCGCGCCGCTGCGAATGCGGATCACGCGCACGGCCTCGGCAAGCGTCAGCGCGCCCGATGCCCACGCGGCCGCGATTTCACCGACGCTATGACCGACCGCCGCATCGAAACCGATACCGCGCGCTTCGAGTACACGCGTGATGCCGACCTGGATCGCGAACAGCAGCGGCTGCGCGTTCTCCGTCGCCGCGAGCCATTCGACGTTCGCGCCGGCGCGCAGCACGTCGACGAGCGAGTCGCTGCCGTCGGCACGCCACAGTGCGTCGACCTCGTCGAGTGCCGCGTGGAACACCGCGTCTTCCGCATAGAGCTGCTTGCCCATGCCGGCCCACTGGCAGCCGTTGCCCGCATAGACGAACGCCACTTTGGCGGGCGCCACCACTGCCTCGCCGCGTGCGACGTAGGCCGGCAGAGGCTGATCGGACGGATCCGCGAGCATCAGAAGCGCGGCACAGCCCGCTTGCAGATCGGGGGGCGCAATGACCACGCGCTGTTCGAGCCATTCGCGGCGACGCGCGGCACTGGCCGCGAGCATGGTCCAATCGGCGCCGTTCCGCAGGCGCGCGTGATAGCGTCCGGCGAGTGCGGCCAGCGCAGCCGGCGAGCGCGCCGTGAGGACGAGCGGCGGCAAGGCCATGTCCGCGGCTGGCGGGCTGACCGTGACAGGCGCCGCGGGTGCGGCTGGGCGCTCCGCCTCGGCGAGCACCACGTGTGCGTTGGTGCCGCCGAAGCCGAACGAGTTGACGCCGATTGTCAGCGGCACGCCTTCGCGGCGCGAGAGCGGCGTGAAGCGGTCGACGACGCGCAGGCGGCCGCCTTCGAAATCGATGGCGGGATTAGGCGTGTCGAAATGGAGCGAGCGCGGCACCGCGCCGTGTTTCAGGCACAGGATCGCCTTGAAGAGGCCGGCCATGCCCGAGGCGGTTTCGAGGTGTCCGACGTTGGTCTTGACCGAGCCGATCAGGAGCGGATCGTCGGCCGGGCGGCCGCCCGCGACGGCTTCTATCAGCGCGCGCGCCTCGATCGGGTCGCCGACCGCGGTGCCCGTGCCGTGAGCTTCCAGATAGGCGAGCGAGCGCGGATCGACGCCCGCGCGGCGGTAGACCGAGCGCAGCAGCTCGGCCTGCATGGCCGTCGTCGGCACGCTGATACCGCCGTGCGAATGGCCGTTGGAGTTCACACCCGAGCCGGCGATCACCGCGTGAATGGTGTCGCCGTCGGCGAGCGCGCGCTCGAGCGGCTTGAGCAGCACAAAAGCGCCACCCTCGGCGCGCACATAGCCGTCGCCGGTCGCGTCGAATGCGCGGCAACGGCCGCGCGGCGACAGCATCGACGCCTTCGAGAAGCTCACGAAGCCAAACGGATGGAGCAGCAGATTGACGCCGCCCGCCAGCGCCATTTCGGTTTCGCCCGACTGCAGCGCCTGCACGGCCTGATGCAGCGCGACGATCGACGATGAACAGGCGGTATCCACCGACATGCTCGGACCGCGCAGATCGAACAGATAGGAAACGCGATTCGACGCAATGCTGAGCGTGTTGCCCGTAGCCGAGTACGGATCGATCCAGTTCAGGTCGTCCATGCTGCGGTTGCCGTAATCCATGCTCGCGACGCCGACGTACACGCCGCAGTCGCGGCCGCGCATCCCGGCCGGACGCACGCCGGCGTCCTCGAACGCTTCCCACGCGAGTTCGAGCAGCAGGCGCTGCTGCGGGTCCATCTGGGTTGCCTCGCGCGGCGAAACGCCGAAGAACGCGGCATCGAAACCGGCCACGTCATCGAGCACGCCCGCCGAGAACGTGTAGCTCCTGCCCGGCTCCTTTTTGGACGGATGCTGGTAGAACGCCGTGCCGAATCGTTCGGCCGGCACGGCGGTCACCGCGTCGCGCTCTTCGCACAGCAGTTGCCAGAAGTCTTCGGGCCCAGTCACTCCGCCGGGAAAGCGACATGCCATCCCGATAATTGCGATTTTCCTTTCCATCATCATGCCGGCATCTGCTGCAATCTGTTTCGCGAATCGGTGTCGACGCGATCCGCATGCGTCATCGCGCGCTGTATCGTGGAACCGAGGGTTTCGACGCCAACGTCCCGGCGCGTACCGATGTCGCCGCCGAAATTGCGCCAAATAAAGTAATCACTGTGAAGCGGTTCCGTTTCGAGCGCATCGAATACGGAAGACATGGCAGGCACGTGATCGCCATAAAAACACAGGACCGTCGGCCGGTTACGCTCGCGCAGATAACCGGTCAACCTGCCGATCATCGCGTCCGCGTTTTCCACGTGCCGAAGGTAGGCGGTCAGATCGCGCCAGCGCGCATCGTCTCCCAGCGTGTGCCGCGACGTGGACTCACCCTGGGAGACCGTCTCCAGATGCAAGGGGCCGTGATTTTCCATCGTGATCGCAAACGCGAACACCGGCTTGTCATCACGCGCCTGCAGGAGAGCGATGAGCTTGTCCGCCACCGCGAGATCCCCAACGTATGGCCCCACGCGAGACGCATCGTCGAAATGCTCGATGTCCAGAAAGCGGTCGAAATGCATATGCGCGAATGCCCGACGACGGCCAAAGAAGTCCGCGTAGTACGGGTGCACGGCCACCGTGCGATATCCGCCGCGGCGGAAATAACCCGCCAGCGACGCGCACGCCCGGCGCACGAACATATACGGATAAAAGCGCGCGTAACCGAGCTCGGGCGACGTCAGGCCCGTGAGCATGGCAAATTCGCTGCGCATCGTATTAGCGCCCCAGGCCGGCACCGCCAGTTCGCCCTGTTCGAACGACTCGCGTTTGGCGCGATCGAAATGGGCATAGGGCGAGCCGGACACGCATGCGCCGAGCCGGCGGGCGTCGAAATACGACTCGCTCTGAACGACGATGACGTCCGGCTGGACGTCGGGACGACCGGCCGCAAACGGGCTGGTACCCGCGGCGCGAGCAAACGCGCGCCGTTGCGCACGACTCAACCCGTTGATCAGATAGGCAGCGAACGCGGAGAAAAACCCGAACCGGTGTTGGTCCGAAAAGGGTTGCAGCGTGAGCGGCAAGCGACGGGAAAGCGTGATGCACGCCGGCAGGCAAATCAACGTAACGACGGCCGCGACACATCGCTGCCCTAGGGCCACAGGCCTTTCGGCAATGAACGCCCCCACCGCCGCCGCTATGCCGACGAGCACGATGGTGAGCTTGCCGAAACCGAGAAACGGCAAATACAGGCGTGGATGCGAGAAGACCTGGCTGAAAAGGCTCAGGTCGCTGAAGACCAGCGGTTCGCGCAATGACGCATATTTGGCGTTGCCGACGACCGCGAGCAAGCCGATCAGCACGAGCGCGAAGCCCGCCGAAAACAACGGCCGCCCCGTCAGGGCGATGCAACCTGCCGTCACGACAGCGAGCGCCGCCAGATGCAGCATCAGCGCAACGGGCGGTCGACGGAGCGACGATCTCGTGACAGCGATCGCTTCAACGGCAAAGGAGCACGCGACCATGGCCGCCGCGATTGTAAAACCGGGCAGCACTTCACGTATTCCGGCGAGGGATCTGAAACAGGAGACCCAGGATTGCGTCGGCGACAGCGGCTGGCAACAGACGCAGCAACTTGAGGCCGAGCGTCAAACTGAAGGGAAAAGCGATTTCCACGCGACGCCGGGTCAGGCGCTTCTTGATGAACAACGCGGCCTTTTCGGCGCTCCACATGAAGGGCTTGCTGCCAGGGAAAACGTCGCTCATCGCGGTTCGCACGAAGCCGGGCATCACGACTGAAATGCCGATATGATCGCGCGCGAGAACGGGGCGCACGGAATCGCAGTACGCGACGAGCGCGGCCTTGCTCACGCAATAGGCCGGCGAGATTGCCATCCCTCTCAATCCGGCGAGCGAACTGACAATCGCGATCTGGCCGCCTCGCCGCTGGCGCATGCGCTCGATCGCAGGCAGCACCGCGTGCAAGGCACCGTAGAGATTGATATCGACGACTTCGGCGGTACGACCAGCGCCTTCCCAGTCGTCGGATGAGCGCAGCGTGCTGGCAACGCCGGCATTGGCGATCAGCAGGTCGATCGGGTGTCGTGTGTCGAAATCGAAGATCCACGCCTCGAGCGCCGCTGCATCCCGGACGTCGATGCAGCCGATCACGATTTCAGCGCCGCGCGCGCGACATTCCGCGGCGACGGCCTCAAGACGCTCAGCGTTTCTTCCAATTAGTCCCAGCGTGATACCAGGCGCGCAATAGCTTAAAGCCAGCGCACGACCGAGTCCGGCACTCCCGCCAGTGATAACGACTACACGCGGCCCATTCGTGCTCACTCGCCCCCCGATTTCCAGCGACGTTGTTTTTGCATGGTCTGTTAATGGAGTTATTTGCTTCTTTTACAGCAACCCGCATGTGAAATAAGACGCGCAGACCGTCATTGAAAAACATGCGAGGTTAGAGCATCTGCTGCTATCGCCAACATCGATTTGCGCCGATCAAAGCGTTGAAGTCACAAAGCCCGCGCTTGCAGCACTGGTCCGTCCGCGGCCTCCGATCGAGATGAGGAACAATAAAGGCGGCGCAACACGACTCGTGCCGAGCCAACAGATGCACTGAAATACGCAAAATAGAAAGCTTCCAGCGCGAAGCCGCAATGATACAGCAAGAGAATTCTTTCAGGCCATTACAATTGATAATCTTTCCGAGAGTCGCGCTTTCGCAACAGACAGCAGTTACCAACCATTACACGCCCGGTCATGCGCGAGGCGCAAACGTTTTCCTCTTACCTTTATGGCCTCCATGCTGGACACATATACTCTCAACTGTCCAGCCGTGCGGGCAAGGTCATTTGCAGGCTTTTCCGCTGCAAATCACTGGAGTATCTGACTGAGCCAAAAGGATTATCTTTAAAGCAGCGCCTGATATTCCTGATAACCACACCGGCGCCGCAACTTCCTCCTGTTGACAGCGCCATCCAGTGCTTCTTGCCATGAGGTGCCAGTCCGTAGCTGGCGATGACCGCGCCAGGCAACGAGCCTGCGCGACGCCTGGCGCCGTAAATAGCGCTCTCCTACGGCGCTCGCTTGGGCTGAGCGCGATCGAGTCCTCAGTTCGGTCCCATGCTCGTCGCGCAAGGCCTGGATGGACTCCGCGGATCAAGCGGGGCCGTTACAGAGTTGCCCGGCAAGGTTTTTAGTGAAATACCTGATCATCCAAAGAGACAATTCGTCAAGGATGATTCGAGAGCGCGTTCGCCAATTGATCTCCAATATGAACGATCGCTGATTCCATCCGCGGAACGGTGGAGCGTTTGTGTTATTTGTGGAGTAGAACACCAGCTAGTATTTTCTTCTTTGCATGGACTCTACGCTCCTCTTCTGGATAAGCTCGCCCTAGTCTCTGCGCTCCGTTGATTTCTGCGTCAGCCATTTGACTTCCGCCCGTTTTGTCAGCACGTTTGACCGCGCTGGCGGCGTTCGATTGCCCGAAGGATGTCGCTTTGGGTACATCCTCTCTCAATCGTCACCGCCCTCTTTTGCCTCATATCTTTATCGCTCGAGGTTAAACACGGATATATTTTTTAATAGGTGTGTTTTTAGCGATCAAAATGAATTTTTCTCAAATAGCTTTCTTTTTTCCGGGCAGATTACAGGAAACCCTGACGTTTAACGAGTCTTTCTCGGAAGAGAACATACGAAACAATTAGATGAAGACGATCTCTTCAATACTGTCGCGCTCACAATGCCGACATTCCACATGCATTTGAGATCTTTGATTCCAGAAAACACCGCGACGCGCTCCGCGCACGGGCCACCGCTAAAACACCGACAGCAGCCCTCTATAGCCATGCATGGCCATGGCGATCAACATCGCGGACAGCGTTGGCAACACCAGATCCAATACCTTGTAGATATCCCACTGCCATGGAAGCCAGCCGATCGCCCAGGTATAAGCATGCGACTCGAAAGCGAGCGATTCCTCGACACCCAGGGATTCGATCTCGCACTCGAGTTTCTTGCGCGACCAATACCAGACGATTACGGCGAGCGCGCCAATCCGGAAGTTGAATAGCAACCCGACCGGCACCTGGACCAGCAATCCTTCAAGGCAATGAGACAGCGACATGCGCCACCTTGCCGCGGCGAACCAGTCAAGTAGAGCAGTCATTGGAAGATTCTCCTTGTACCATCATGCCGATGCTCCTGATTACACGGGCGTCATTCTGGCCGCGATGCTGAGATAGTGCACGGACGCATCCGATTTTCGACCCAGTTGTGGCGGTTCCCGAATTATGCCGTGTCAAGGTCACCGATGGCAGATCATGTCCTCTCGTGATCGTCGTCGAGCGCTTCTTCGCAATGTTCGTCGGCGATCTGCTCGACACGCTGATCGTTATCTGGCAACTCCCAATGAAAAAGCCCCGCAAGGACCTTTAGTCCCGCGGGGCATTTCTTTCAGGCTGGAACGCTAACGCGTTGTCCGCCTAACGCGACATCATATGCATGCTGACGTTGTGCATCACCCACAACGTACCGCCAACCACGATAACCGCGGTCAGCACGGTGAACGCGAACGCCACCACATTCCAGCGCTGCGCCGATGACGCGTTCATGTGCAGGAAGAAAATCAGATGCACGATGATTTGCACGAGCGCGAGGCCCGAGATCGCAAACAGTGCGCTCTGGCCCGCCAACGTTCCCGTCATGACGAGCGCGAACGCCGCGACGGTCAGGATGACGGAAAGCACGAAGCCCGCCGTATAGCTGCCGAAGCTACCGTGGCTTTCGCCCGAGTGTCCATGATGGCTATGGCTATGGTCCATTTAGATCACGCTCGCAAGATAGACAAAGGTGAAGACGCCGATCCACACGACGTCGAGGAAGTGCCAGAAAAGGCTCAGGCACGTCAGACGGATCATGTCGCGTTCGGTCAGGTCGCGATGACGCATCACCTGAACGGACAGCACGACCATCCAGATCAGGCCGAACGTCACGTGCAGACCGTGCGTGCCGACCAGCGTGAAGAACGACGACAGGAACGCGCTGCGGCCCGGGCCCGCGCCTTCGGCGATCAGGTGCGAGAACTCGCGCATTTCCAGTACCAGAAACGCGAGGCCGAGCAGGAACGTCACGCCGAGCCACGAGAGCAGCACGCCCTTGCGGTTCCTGTGCGCGCCGAGCATCGCGAAACCGTACGTGATGCTCGAGAGCAGCAGCATCGCCGTTTCGAGCGCGACACCCGGAATCTCGAACAGATCCCGGCCGCTCGGACCGCCGGCGAACTGATGACTCATCACCGCGAACACGGCGAACAGCGCCGCGAAGATGATGCAGTCGGTCATCAGGTACAGCCAGAAACCGAATACCGAGTGCGACGGCACGTGGTCCGGCGCGAGTTGCGGTTCAATCGCGATAGTCTTCTGTAACATCAGTCCACCTCCAGCGCGACCTGCGCACCGGCACCCGCGCCGACGCCGGCCACCGCGGCAGCGCCACCGCTGCCGCTGCGTTTCTCTTCAATCAGCGCGACAGTGTCGGCCGGGATGTAATAGCCGTCGTTGTCCTGGAAGCTGTAGACGATCACGGTGGCAATCGCGCCGACGAAGCCGACGATCGCAAGCCACCAGATGTGCCACACGCCTGCAAAGCCGAGCACCAGCGAGAACAGACCCACCAGCAGACCCGCGGACGTATTCGACGGCATGTGAATGTCGCGATACGGCGGCACAACCTGCGCGCCCTTGCACGACTTCATGTCGGTGAACGCATCCAGCTTGCGAACCGTCGGGATGTGCGCGAAGTTGTACGCCGGCGGCGGCGAGCTCGTCGCCCATTCCAGCGTATGACCGTCCCACGGATCGCCCGTGAGGTCGCGGTTTTCCGGCAGGTTGCGATCGCGGATGCTGACGTACAGTTGCAGCAACTGGCAGCCGATACCGATTGCGATCAGCACCGCGCCGAACGCGGCGGCGATCAGCCACGGATGCCATGCCGGGTTGTCGTAGTGATTCAGACGACGCGTCATGCCCATGAAGCCGAGCACGTACAGCGGCGTGAACGCCACCCAGAAGCCGATCTGCCAGAACCAGAACGCCGCCTTGCCGATCTTCTCGTTCAGCTTGAAGCCGAACGCCTTCGGGAACCAGTAGTTGAAGCCGGCCAGATAGCCGAACAGCACGCCACCGATAATCACGTTGTGGAAGTGAGCGATCAGGAACAGGCTGTTGTGCAGCACGAAGTCCGCGCCCGGAATCGCCATCATCACGCCGGTCATGCCACCGATCGTGAAGGTGACCATGAAGCCGAGAGTCCACAGAATCGGCGTCGTGAATTGCAGACGGCCCTTGTAGATCGTGAACAGCCAGTTGAACACTTTCACGCCGGTCGGAATCGCAATCACCATCGTCGCGATACCGAAGAACGCGTTGACGTCCGCGCCCGAACCCATCGTGAAGAAGTGGTGCAGCCACACGAGGAACGACAGCACCATGATCGCGCAGGTTGCCCATACCATCGTCTTGTAGCCGAACAGCGGCTTCTTCGCGAAGGTCGCAACGACTTCCGAGAAGATACCGAACGCCGGCAGGATCAGGATGTACACCTCGGGGTGGCCCCATGCCCAGATCAGGTTCAGGTACAGCATCGCGTTGCCGCCGGCTTCGTTCGTGAAGAAGTGCATGCCGAGATAGCGGTCCAGACCGAGCAGCGCGAGCGTGACGGTCAAAATCGGGAACGACGCCATGATCAGCACGTTCGTGCACAGCGTGGTCCACGTGAACACCGGCATCTTCATGAACGACATGCCGGGCGCGCGCATCTTTACGATCGTCACGAAGAAGTTCACGCCGGTCAGCAAAGTACCGATACCGGAGAGCTGCAAGCTCCACAGGTAATAGTCGACGCCGACACCGGGGCTGAACTGCAGCTCGGACAGCGGCGGATAAGCGAGCCAGCCGGTCTGACCGAATTCGCCGATCACGAGCGAGATGTTGATCAGAATCGCGCTGACTGCCGTCATCCAGAAACTCAGCGAGTTGATGAACGGGAACGCGACGTCGCGCGCGCCGATCTGCAGCGGCACGACAAGGTTCATCAGGCCGACCATGAACGTCATCGCCATGAAGAAGATCATGATGACGCCGTGCGCTGTGAAGATCTGGTCGTAGTGATGCGGCGGCAGAAAGCCTGGGCTCAGGTACGCCAACGCCAGTTGCATGCGCATCATGATCGCGTCGGCGAAGCCGCGCAGCAGCATGATGAACGCAACGACGATGTACATGACGCCGATCTTCTTGTGGTCGACGGACGTCAGCCATTCGCTCCACAGGTAGCGCCATTTGCCGAAATACGTGATTCCGCCGAGCACGGCCAGCGCCGCGAGCACCATGCCGGCGCCCGCCGTAACGATGATTGGCTCGTGATACGGAATCGCATCGAGCGTGAGTTTTCCGAACATGCGTTACCCCTTAGGCGCACAGTTGGCGTCCTTCATGTTGTCGAGGACGTTGCCGTTGTTGTATCGCGCAATGATGTTGTTGAAGAGCTTCGGATCGACGGTCGAGAAGTACCGCACCGGGTCCTTTTCGCTCGGCTCCGACACCGCGTGATAGCGGTCCATGTCGAGTCGGTCCGACGACGCGCGCACCTTCGTGACCCACGCGTTGAAGTCTTCGGGCGAGGTGGCGAGCGTGCGGAACTTCATGTCCGAGAAGCCCTTGCCGCTGAAGTTCGCCGCGAGGCCCGCGTAGTCGCCGGCGTGATCGGCGATCAGGTGCAGGCGCGTCTGCATGCCCGCCATCGCATAGATCTGGCCACCCAACTGCGGAATGAAGAACGAGTTCATGACCGTGTCCGACGTGATCCGGAAGTTCACCGGCGTGCCGACCGGGATCGCGAGCTGGTTCACCGAGGCGATGCCGAGATCCGGATAGATGAACAGCCATTTCCAGTCGAGCGCGACGACTTCGACGTTGATCGGCTTGACCTGCGATTCGAGCGGACGATACGGATCGAGCTCGTGCGTGGTTCTCCACGTCAGCACCGCGAGGAACAGAATGATCAGCGTCGGAATCGTCCAGACGGCGACTTCGATACCGGTGGAATGCGTCCATCCCGGACGGTAATCGGCGTTCCTGTTCGATGCGCGATAACGCCATGCGAAAAACAGCGTCAGCGCGATGACCGGAACCACCACGATCAGCATGGCCCATGTGGACGTCGCGATCAGATCGCGCTCCGCGACGCCCACACTCCCCTTCGGATTCAGAATATCGAGGTTGCTGCAACCCGAAAGCAGCAACATGAGGCTGGCGGAAAGAAAGCTTGCCGGCCTTTTCAGCGTCCGTCCTTTCATATCCACTGCCTCTTCTTTTTGACTTCAACGAACGTCATTCGACGGCTCTCCATTAATAAGCGCTCGGATCATAGGGGCGCATCGAGTGGCGATAAACACTCGATTCAGCAACGATCTATTGCGTCGCAAAACCGTGCGACACGTTGCCGCATACCGCCGCGCACCCTCGCTGCGCACCCTGTTACCCCCGCGGCATTTGCGATGCTCGCGAACGAACATCGAAAAGTTGACGCATCGCAAAAGCCCCTGAAAAAAGCACTCAAAACTCGCTGGACACGTTGCGGCTCCCCTGGACTACGCCATGTGTGCCGTTCGCAAGGGATCGATAGCGACGCGCAAAAGCGCATGAGCATTGCGGCATCCCGATGCGCGGATGCCACAACTGCTCGCGCGTTCCGTTCTGTCAGCCCGGCGTGCGTACCGCGACGGAAACCGGCGCGCGCGCCGCGGCTTGCAGATGTTCGTTGCCATCCGTCGGCGCCGTGTCCGAAGGAAGCGCCGAGCGTTCCGACTGCGCGAGCAGCGTCCCGACCGACGGATCGATTGCGTCGGTGAACGGCTTCGGATCGACACCGATCGCGAGCACCAGCAGCGACATTGCGCCGAGCAGCACGAATTCGCGCTTGCCGAGGTCCTTGAGCTTCGCAACGCGTGCGTTGGCAATCGCGCCGAAGATCACGCGCTTGTACATCCACAGCGTGTAGGCCGCGCTCAGGATCAGCGTGGTCGCGGCGATCGCGCCGATCCAGAAGTTGAAGCGGATCGCGCCCATCAGCACCATGAACTCGCCGACGAAACCCGACGTGCCCGGCAAACCGATATTGGCCATCGAGAACAGCATCACGAAGGCGGCAAAGCGCGGCATCGTATTGGCGACGCCACCGTACTCGGTGATCGACGCGGTCTTCGTGCGGTCGTGGAGCATGCCCGTGCACAACAGCATCGCGCCGGACACCACGCCGTACGAGATCATCTGCACGATCGCGCCGGATTGGCCGAAGCGGTTGAACACGAAAAGACCGAGCGTAACGAGACCCATGTGCGCGACCGTCGAATACGCGAGCAGGCGACGCATATCGGTCTGCACGAGCGCGAGCAGGCTCGAGTAGATCACCGCGACGAGCGACAGCGTAATCATCATCGGCGCGAAGAAGTGGCTCGCCTGCGGCGCGATCGGCAACGCGAAACGCAGCAGACCGTAGCCGCCGATCTTCAGCATGCCGATCATCACCGCGGCGCCGGTCGGGCCGTCGAGGTGCACGTCGGGCAGCCACGTATGCAGCGGCCACATCGGCACCTTCACGCCGAACGCGGCGAGAAAGCCGAGGAAGATCAGCGCCTGCGGCACCATGGCGAGCGGCGTCTCGCGCCATACGGCGAGATCGAAGCTGTGCGTCTGGCTATACAGATAGAGCAACGACATCAGCATCATCAGCGAGCCGAGAAACGACACGAAGAAGAACTTCACCGCCGCGTACGTGCGGTTCTTGTGCCCGTAGGTGCCGATCAGCAGATACAGCGGAATCAGCGTCGCCTCGAACGCGATGAAGAACATCATGCCGTCGAGCGACGTGAACACGCCCTGCATGAAACCCGACAGCAGCAGGAATGCGCCGAAGTACTGCGCGGTACGCTGCGTGATCGACTCCCACGACGCGATCACGATGATGATCGTCGTAAGCGCGGTCAGCGCGACGAGCCACAGCGAAATCCCGTCGATGCCCACATGCCATGCGATATCGAACGTCGGCGACCAGCGGACGTTTTCGACGAACTGCATCGAAGTGACGTCGTTGCGGAAATTCGCGACGAGCGGAATCACCGGCAGGAAACCCGCCACCGCGCCGATCAGCGCGAGCCAGCGCGTGCGATTGCGCGCCGCGTCGGACCCGGCTCGCAGCACCACGAACCCGGCGACGATCGGAATCCAGATGAGAAGACTAAGAAGAGGCAATGGCATGTGCTCTGTCAAAACTTGAAGTACAAAACGCCGCGTCAACGCCGCCGGAACAGCAGGCGATGAAATGGATATGTAAGATTTATTTCGCCGGAATTGGCGTGTAGACAGGGTTTTCTTCTACACGTTTACCCGCAGTCGAGTGACCAAGGGTGGGAGATTACCAAGATAAGAATAATTTTGCAGCGCAACAGCGGAGCAATCCGCGCCACAATTATTTGTTGCCGGGCCAACCCTTGCAAAACGCATGAAAATGTGCGCTTGCACATTGTTACAGACGAGCGCGAAAGCCCGGAAAACTTGGCGGCAAAAAGCTGGCACTTAGGAGCGAATTGAGAACTTTTAGGCGACCGGTTCTTTTCAGGCCGATATAAGCGGAATGGATCGTGCTGGAGCCGCTCGCCCGCCTCACGTAGCGCCGGGGTCAAGCCAGTGAATTTTGCGTAATAACGCAAAAAATATTTTTTGCGCGGAGCTCTAAATTTTCCTGGGAACTGCGTCGGCGGCCGTTCGGCGTAGCTACATTTCCGCGGGCTGGAACGCTAGCGAGACGCCAGGAAAAAGCCTCCATCTTCCTTACATCGAACACCGCATGCCGCGCGAACCGCTGCGGAAATCCTCGCGGCAAGGCACACTGATTTCATCGACCGGCCGTTGCCGGTTCTTTCCTTCCTGGACTCTCTCGCATGGCGCTTCGTCACGACGTCGTCGTTCCCGCTCTCGAATGCCGCGGACTGAGCAAACGGTATGGCGCTGGCCGCATCGTGCTCGCGCAGCTCGATTTCACGCTCGCGGCGGGCGAGTTCGTCGCGATCATGGGCGACTCGGGCGTCGGCAAGTCGACGTTGCTGAATCTGATCGCCGGGCTCGACCGCGCGGATAGCGGCAGTGTGATGCTCGACGGCCGCGCGATCGGGCAACTCGACGACAACGCGGCGACGCGCCTGCGCCGGCAAAAGCTCGGCTTCGTGTTCCAGGCGTTCCACGTGCTGCCTCATCTGACGCTCGCGCAAAACGTCGCGTTGCCGCTGCTGCTCAACGATCTGCCGCCCGCCGGCGCGCTCGAGATGCTCGCAGCGGTTGGACTGCGCGGCCGCGGCGACGACTTTCCGCGCGATCTCTCCGGCGGCGAACTGCAACGCGTCGCGATTGCGCGTGCGCTCGTGCATCGGCCCACGCTGATTCTCGCCGACGAGCCGACCGGCAACCTCGACCCCGCGACCGCGCACGACGTGCTCGGTCTGTTTCGCGCGCAAAGCAAGGCAACCGGCGCGGCCACGATCATGGTCACGCATTCGGAAGCCGCGGCCGCCGTGGCGGACCGCGTGCTGATCCTGAGCGACGGCGGTCTGCATGCCGCGTCCGCGAAAGCCGCGAACGCTGCGCACTCCGCTGACCCGCGCGCGCCAGCATCGCCCGCCCGCTCGACCGGCCATGCCCGCTGATTCCAGCTCACCGCCGCGTACACCGGGACATCGCGTTCTCGCGCGCTGGCTGCTGGGCGCCGAATGGCGCAGTCATCGCGGGCGGGCGCTGGTTGCCATTGCAACGATCGCGCTCGGTGTCGCGCTCGGCTACGCCGTGCAACTGATCAACGGCGCGGCCTTCAACGAATTCTCGGCGGCCACGCGCAGCCTGTCCGGCAAAGCCGATTTGCAGGTGCGCGGCGCGCAGCCTTTTGTCGACGAGACCATTTATCCGCGTCTGGCGAACGAGCCGGGTGTCGCGCTCGCGAGCCCGGTGCTCGCGCTCGATGTCGCGGTACCGGAGCGCAATAGCGCGCTGCCCGTCCTCGGCATCGACGTCTTCCGGGCCAGCCGGATCACGCCCGATCTGATCGGCGTGCCGTCGCCGGACCGGCCGTTCGATACGCTCGCCTCCGATGCCGTGTTTCTGTCGACCGCCGCGCAGCAATGGCTGAACGTCAGAGCCGGCGACGACGTGACGCTTCTCAACGGCACGTCGAGCGTGCATTTGCGCGTCGCGGGCGGCCTCGTGCGAACGCGGCCGGGTCAGCGGCTCGCTGTCATGGATATCGCCGCCGCGCAGTGGAAGTTCGGCAAGGTGGGCAAGCTCTCGCGCGTCGACGTGCAGCTCGAGCGCGGTATCGACCGGCAGCGCTTCAAGCGCGATCTGCAGGCGCGGCTCGGCGCCATGTGGGTCATCGCCGAGGCGCGCGACATCGACAGCCGCACCGATCGCCTTTCGCGCGCCTATCGGATCAATATGAACGTGCTCGCACTGGTTGCACTGTTCACCGGCGCGTTCCTCGTGTTCTCGACTCAGGCGCTCGGTGTCGTACGACGCCGCGCACAGTTCGCGATGCTGCGCGTGCTCGGACTCACGCGCGCTCAGTTGATGCGGCAGGTTCTGATCGAAGGCGCGCTGCTCGGGTTGATCGGTTCGCTATGCGGCCTCGCGCTCGGCTATGCAATGGCAAGCGGCGTGCTGCGTCTGTTTGGCAGTGACCTTGGCGGCGGCTATTTTCCGGGCGTACAGCCGCGTGCGAGCTTCGAGCCGTTGGCCAGCGCGGTGTTTCTGGCGCTCGGCGTCGCGGTGGCCGTGTTGGGCAGCGTGATGCCCGCCGTCGATGCGGCGCGCGCGCGTCCCGCGGCGGCGCTCAAGGCGGGCGCCGAAGAAGGCGCGTTGGCGCGGCTCGCGACGCCGTGGCCCGCGTTGGGCTGTCTGCTGATCGCCGCCGTTCTCACGCGCTTGCCGCCGTGGTTCGATACGCCGATTGCCGGGTATCTCGCCGTTGCGTTGCTGCTCGTCGGCGGCATCGCGCTGATGCCGCGTGTGAGCGCGCTGATATTCGGCGTGGCGAGCCGCGCGTTCGGCATGCGACGCCGCCCGGGCGCGACGGGTACGCTCGCGCTGGCACGTCTCGCGAACGCGCCGGGTCATGCATCGATTGCGATGGGCGGCGTGCTGTCGAGCTTCGCGCTGATCGTTGCGATGGCCATCATGGTGGCCAGCTTTCGCGTGTCGGTCGACGACTGGCTCACGCATCTGCTCTCCGCCGATCTGTACGTGCGCGCGGCATCGGGTGGTAATAGCGGCGATACCGGCGGCTTACGGCCGGACGAGCAGACGCGGATCGCGGCGGTTCCCGGCATCAGGCGCGCCGCGTTTGCGCGCATCACGCATCTGACGCTCGATCCCGCGCGGCCGGACATCGCGCTGCTCGCACGCGACATCGACGCGGCCGATCCGGGCGCGACTTTGCAGATGAGCGGCGCGGTGCTGCCGCCTTCCGCGCTTCATGCCGGCGAAATACCTGTGTGGGTGTCGGAAGCGATGGTCGATCTGTATGGGTACCGGACGGGTCAGCGCGTGCGCTTGCCGCTTGGCGAACCCGGCCAGGTATTCGTCGTGGCCGGCGTCTGGCGCGATTACGCGCGACAGAGCGGCGCGATCCAGATACGGCTTGCCGATTACCGTCGCCTGAGCGGCGACACCAGCGCAACCGATGTCGCCGTGACCGTCGAGCCGGGCACGAGCGTCGACCGCGTTATCGATGAATTGCGGGCACTGCCGTTCGGCGCGGCGCTGGAGTTGTCGCAACCGGGTGAGATCCGTGCGCACACGCTGATGATCTTCGACCGCAGCTTCGCGGTCACTTATCTGCTCGAGGCGGTCGCGATCGTGATCGGACTGTTCGGCGTCGCCGCGACGTTTTCCGCGCAGACGCTCGCGCGCGCCCGCGAGTTCGGGATGTTGCGGCACGTCGGCGCGACTCGCGCGCAGATCCTCGGCATCCTTGCGTCCGAAGGCGGCCTGCTCACGGCTTGCGGCATTGCACTCGGTTTCGCACTCGGTTTTGCGATCAGTCTGATTCTCGTGTTCGTCGTCAATCCGCAGTCGTTTCATTGGAGCATGTCGCTGCATGTGCCATGGGGCATATTAGACACGGTCGCGCTGGTGATGCTGGTTTTGTCCTGTTCGACGGCGGTGATCGCGGGCCGCGGGGCGGTATCCGTGGATGCGCTGCATGCAGTGAAGGAGGACTGGTGATGCGGGCAGCCGCCCTTCTGCTGCGAAGCTGGCTCTGTATCGGCATGGCTGCCGTGTCGTCGTCGTTCGCCGCGGGCGTCGACTTGCCGGCCTCCACGCCGGCCACATTTGCCGCCGTCACTCCGGATCATCCGGTCTCGCTTCCGCTGGACAGCGGCGCGCACCCGGCTTTTCGCACCGAATGGTGGTACGCGACGGGCTGGCTCAATACGCCTGATAACCAGCCGCTCGGATTTCAGATCACATTTTTCCGCTCAGCGACAGGCCACGAAACCGCCGATCCGAGCGCTTTCGCGCCTTCGCAGTTGATCATTGCGCACGCCGCGTTGAGCGATCCGGCAGTCGGACACCTCGTTCACGACCAGCGTATCGCTCGTGAGGGCTTCGGGCTCGCGTATGCAAAGCTGGCTAATACCGATGTCAAACTCGACGCATGGAAAATGATTCGTGACGCGGATGGCCACTATGACATTACCGTCGACGCAAGCGGGTTCTCGCTGCATCTCGCGCTGACGCCGACCCAGGCTCCACTGCTCGAGGGTGAGCGTGGCTATTCGCGCAAGGGACCGCGGCCGGAGCAGGCCAGCTATTACTACAGTGAGCCGCAATTGCGTGTGACGGGCAGCGTGATGCGTCCGGCTACAGATGGACGCACCGCTCGGCGCGCCACGGCGGTGACGGGTAGCGCATGGCTGGATCACGAGTGGTCGAGTACGTTGCTCGACGCTAACGCGGTCGGATGGGACTGGCTCGGCGCTAATTTGAAGGACGGTTCGGCGTTGATGGCATTCAAGGTACGTCGCCGCGATGGGCACGCACTGTGGGGACACGCGACGCTGCGCAGGCCCGATGGGCAGGTAACGAACTTCGGCCCCGATCAGGTGGAATTCACGCCGGTTCGGGTGTGGCGCTCGCCTCGCACAAGCGCATCGTATCCAGTCTCGATGGTGGTCAGGACTGGCGCGCTGACGTGGCAACTCGATCCGCTGATGGATGACCAGGAACTCGATTCACGGCAATCGACCGGCGCCGTGTATTGGGAAGGCGCGGTGCGAGTAAGCCGCGAAGGTGCGGACATGGGGCGGGGGTATCTGGAGCTGACGGGATACGCGGACGCGCTGCGAATAGGACAGCGATAAATCACTACGAAGTTGTTTTCACAGTCGCTAGCAGCAGATTCCGAATGCACCTCCGGGTGCGGCGTTTTTCTCGGCCGGTAAACGCCGAAACCCCACCGCGAGGGGTGGGGTTTCTGGCTGGAGGGG
>NZ_JASGFN010000052.1:0-18807 GCF_047605525.1 Paraburkholderia sp.
GCGCGGCCCCGGCCCACGCCGCGCGCGGCGGCGCGCGCCGGCGCGTCGGGTAGAATCACCCGGTTACCCTCCTCTTTCCATTCGATGACGACGCTCACCCTGATCGTCGCTCGCGCCAGCAACGGCGTGATCGGCCGCGACAACGAGTTGCCCTGGCGACTGCCCGAAGACCTCAGGTTCTTCAAGCGCACGACGATGGGCGCGCCCATCATCATGGGCCGCAAAACGCACGAATCGATCGGCCGGCCGTTGCCGGGACGCCGCAATATCGTCGTGACACGCGACGCCGCGCGGCGCTTTCAGGGCTGCGACACCGCCACCAACCTCGACGACGCGCTGCGCCTCGCCGCGCAGGATCAGGCGCCGCAAGCGTTTCTGATCGGCGGCGCGCAGTTGTACGAGGAGGGGCTGCGCCACGCGGACAAGCTGATCGTCACCGAGATCGCCGCCGACTTCGACGGCGACGCGACCTTCCCCGCGATCGACAGGAACGTGTGGGAGGAAATCGCGCGCGAGGCGCATCACTCGAACGCGCCGAACGATTTCGACTATGCGTTCGTCACGTATCAGCGTAGGGACGTCTGAGGGCTGTGTCGCCGGGCCTCGTCCGCCGGCCCGGCGCATGCAATGAAAAACGCCGCGCAACCCGTCGCGCTGATCGTCCTGCTTACTGGCCCGCGATCGTCATTTTTTCGATCAGCACCGAGCCGATCTGCTTCGTGCCGCGCGTGATCGTATCCGCGCCGATCGCGACGATATGGCGAAACATCTCCTGCAGCGTGCTCGCGACCGTGATTTCCTCGACCGGGTACTGGATCTTGCCGTTCTCGACCCAGAAGCCCGACGCGCCGCGCGAATAGTCGCCGGTCACGTAGTTGACACCCTGCCCCATCAGCTCGGTCAGCAGCAGACCCGTGCCGAGCTTCTTCAGCATCGCCTCGAAGTCGTCTTCCGGGCGCGTGTTCGCGCTGAGCAGCGACAGGTTGTGCGAGCCGCCCGCGTTGCCGGTCGTCTGCATGCCGAGTTTGCGCGCCGAATAGGTCGACAGGAAATAGCCCTCGACCACGCCATCCTTCACGACCGAGCGCTGCCGCGTGCGCACGCCTTCCTCGTCGAACGGCGCGCTGCCCATCGCGCGCGCGATATGCGGGTCTTCGACGATCTGCACGTGCGGCGCGAACACCGGCTTGCCGAGACTGTCGACGAGAAACGACGTCTTGCGATACAGCGCGCCGCCGCTCGTCGCCTGCACGAACGCGCCGAGCAGCCCCGCCGCGAGCGGCGCCTCGAACAGCACCGGCACCTTGCGCGTGTCGAGACCGCGCGCGCCGATGCGCGCGAGCGCGCGCTGCGCGGCATAACGCCCGACCGCTTCGGGATCGGCCAGTTCGGATGCGCTGCGCGTCGACGTGTACCAGTCGTCGCGCTGCATGTTGCGGCCGCTGCCGGCGATCGGCGCGCACGCGATGTAGTGGCGCGAATACGGATAGCCAGCGAGGAAGCCGCGCGAGGTCGCAAGCACGAACTGCGAGTGCTGCGCCGACACGCTCGCGCCTTCCGAATTCCTGATCTGCGGATCGGTTGCGAACGCGGCGTCTTCGGCGCGGCGCGCGATTTCCACCGCTTCGTCGGCGGACAGATTCCACGGGTGATACAGATCGAGGTCGCGCGGCGCGGTTTCGAGCAGTTCGGCTTCGGCGAGACCCGCGCAATCGTCTTCCGCGGTGAAGCGCGCGATGTTGTAGGCCGCCGCGACCGTGTCCTTCAGCGCCTGCGGCGAGAAGTCCGACGTGCTCGCGTTGCCGCGCTTGTTGCCGATGAACACCGTCACGCCGACCATCTTGTCGCGGTTGTGCTCGATCGTCTCGACTTCGCCGCGCCGCACGGACACGGACAGCCCGTCGCCCTCGGAGATTTCGGTTGCGGCGTCGGTGCCGCCCAGCGCCTTCGCGTGACGGAGGATGTCCGAGGCGATTTCCTTCAGTTCATCCTGGGTATGCGGAAAAAAGCGCTGCTTGACGTCCATGTCTGCTGCCATTGTCGTTGCCGTCCTGTTCGGGGCCGCGCGGCCCTGGGTATGCGCACCGTGCTCGCCCAATGCCACGCGAAAGCGTGCGCATGGACGCATGAGTGCGGAATAAATGCACCCCGCGATCATAGCAAGGTACGCGGCGCCGTACCTGGCATTCGCGACGCGCTGCGCGGGCCTCGCGCAGCGGCGGAACGAAGCCGCTCGAACCGGCTCGGATCGGCTCGAGCCGGGCTGGCGCGGCACGTTACAATACGCGCCATGACACGCAAAACCCGCATTCAACCCATCGAATCCGTCGTGACGGAAGTCGACGAAAATGGCTACGACCGTCCGAGCAAGTCCCAGGTCAAGCGCGAAATGCAGGCGCTGCAGGACCTGGGCGCGGAGCTGGTCGCGCTGCCCAAGGACGCGCTCAAGCGCATGCCGATGCCCGAGAAGCTCGACGAAGCCGTGCGCGAGGCGCGCCGCATCACCGATCACGAAGGCAAGCGCCGCCAGATCCAGTACGTCGGCCGCGTGATGCGCGCGCTGCTGGACACGGAAACCGCCGCCCTGCGCACCGCACTCGACACCTACAAGGGCATCAACAAGGCGGAAACGGCGAAGCTTCACTGGATCGAGCGCACCCGCGAGAAACTGCTCGCCGACGACGCCGCGCTGACCGAATTCATCCGCCAGCATCCGGGCGCCGATCCGCAGCAGGGCCGCACGCTGATCCGCAACGCGCGCAGGGAAGCGCAGCAGGGCAAGCCGCCGCGCTACTTCCGCGAACTGTTCCAGTGGATCAAGACCGCGGCCGGCGCGGACGAAGCCGATGCCGACGACGACGCGCATGACGCCGACCTTGCCCCGGAAGACGACGATGACGACCGCGACGCCTGAGCAACGCAAGCAGCGTAACCATCCCGACGAAATCGTGATCGGCCTCGTGTCGATCAGCGACCGCGCGTCGACCGGTGTGTACGAGGACAAGGGCATTCCGGCGCTACAGGAATGGCTGGGCGCGGCGCTCACGTCGCCGTGGCAGGTCGTCACGCGGCTGATTCAGGACGACGCGCCGACCATTTCCGCAACGCTGATCGAACTGGTCGACGAGGTCGGTTGCGATCTGGTGCTGACGACGGGCGGCACGGGCCCGTCGCGCCGCGACGTGACGCCGGAGGCGACGCTCGCGGTCGCGACGAAGGAAATGCCCGGTTTCGGCGAGCAGATGCGGCAGATCAGCCTGAATTTCGTACCGACCGCGATCCTGTCGCGCCAGGTGGCGGTGATCCGCGAAACGGCCGGGCACGCCGCGCTGATCATCAACCTGCCGGGTCAGCCGAAATCGATCCGGGAAACGCTCGAAGGTCTGCGCGCTGCCAACGAGGGCAACGTGCTCGAAGTGCCGGGGATTTTCGCGGCGGTGCCCTACTGCATCGACCTGATCGGCGGTCCGTACGTGGAAACCAACGCCGACGTGGTCAAGGCGTTCCGGCCGAAGAGCGCGGTGCGCGCTCCGCGGCAGGCTTAGGGGCTGACGGGTTCAGGGCCTCGGGTTAGGGTCCCGTCACGCGGGCGCTGGCGTTTATTCGCCGCTCGCGGCGGCGTCCGGCGCCGGCTGCGACGGTACGAGGAAATGCTCGCGGTAATACTTCAGTTCGTCGATCGACTCGTGGATGTCGGCCAGCGCGGTGTGCATCGCGCGCTTCTGGAAGCCCTTGTAGATGGCCGGCTGCCAGCGGCGGCACAGCTCCTTCAGCGTGCTCACATCGAGGTTGCGGTAGTGGAAGAAACGCTCCAGTTCCGGCATCCAGCGCGCCATGAAGCGGCGGTCCTGGCAGATCGAGTTGCCGCACATCGGCGATTTGCCGGGCGGCACGTACTGGGCGAGGAATTCGCGGATCTGTCCGGTGGCATCGGCCTCGCTGACCGTCGACGCCTTCACGCGCCCGATCAGTCCCGAGCGGCCATGCGTGTTCTGGTTCCACTCGTCCATTTTCGCGAGCGTCTCGTCGCTCTGATGAATCGCGAGCACCGGGCCTTCGACCATTCTGTCGAGCGTCGAATTCGTCACCACCACCGCAATTTCGATGATGCGGTCGGTGTCGGGTTCGAGCCCGGTCATTTCCATGTCGAGCCAGATGAGATTCATGTCGCTGCGCACGAGCGGCGGCGGTTCGGCGGATACGAGGATGTCAGTCATGAAGGCAACCCTGAGGGCCGGGCGCCGGGCTTCGCTGGAAGCCCGCGCGCCGCGGCGCGTGTTCGTTTGAAATAGATTCGCGGTTCGTTGGCGACCCGGCCACAGCAGCCGCTCGAGCCGTCGCCTGAACCGTATCACCCCGCCGCGAGGCGGGAAGAAACATATAATTCTCGCATAGATACCACGGAATTCCCGGATGCCTACCCTGTACTTCACCGTCCTGTTCGTCGTCGCCGTCGTGGCGATGGTCGGCACCAAACTCTGGCTCGCGTCGCGGCAGATCCGCTTCGTCGCCGCCCACCGCGAACAGGTGCCGAGCCAGTTCGCGAACACCATCGCGCTCACCGCGCATCAGCGCGCGGCCGACTACACCGTCGAGCGCACGCGGCTCGCGATGATCGAGATCGTCGTCGGCGCGGCCGTGCTGATCTGGCTCACGCTGCTCGGCGGCGTGCAGACGCTCGATCTCGCGATCTCCGACTGGCTCGGCCGCGGCTACGTCGGCCAGATCGCGCTCGTCGCCGCCGTGATCGCGATCACGAGCGCGATCGACCTGCCGTTCGACTACTACCGGCAATTCGTCGTCGAGCAACGCTTCGGCTTCAACCGCATGAGCAGGCGCCTGTTCTTCCTCGACCGCCTGAAGGGCGTGCTGCTCGGCGTCGCCTTCGGTCTGCCGCTCCTGTTCGTCGTGCTGTGGCTGATGAACCGCGCCGGCGACCTGTGGTGGCTGTGGGCGTGGGTCGTGTGGGTCGCGTTCCAGATGTTCGGCCTGTTGATTTTCCCGACCTTCATCGCGCCGCTCTTCAACAAGTTCGAGCCGCTGAAGGACGAAGCGCTCGTCGGCCGCATCGAGGCGCTGATGAAGCGCTGCGGCTTCGCCGCGAAGGGCCTGTTCGTGATGGACGGCAGCCGCCGCTCGGCGCACGGCAACGCGTACTTCACCGGCTTCGGCGCAAGCAAGCGCATCGTGTTCTTCGACACGCTGCTCGCGCGCCTGTCGGGCCGCGAGATCGAAGCGGTGCTCGCGCACGAGCTCGGCCACTTCAAGCGCCGCCATGTGCTGAAGCGCATGCTCGTCACGTTCACGATCAGCCTCGCGATGCTCGCGCTGCTCGGCTGGCTGTCGCAGTGCGTATGGTTTTACGAGGGGCTGGGCGTGCGGCCGTCGCTCATCGGCGGCAATAGCGGGCTCGCGCTCGTGCTGTTCTTCCTCGCGCTGCCGGTGTTCATGTTCTTCGTCACGCCGCTCGGCAGCCTGAGCTCGCGCAAACATGAATTCGAAGCCGACGCGTTCGCGGCGACGCAGACCGACGCACAGGATCTCGTCAACGCGCTCGTCAAGCTGTACGAGGACAATGCGTCGACGCTGACGCCCGATCCGCTCTATACCGCGTTCTACTACTCGCATCCGCCGGCCTCGCAGCGGATCGACCGACTGTTGCGGCACGCATGAGCGGCCGCACCCCGAAGAAAACGCCGCGCGCACAAGCCGCCACGTCCGGCGCGCACGGCGCGCGCACGGGCGGTCTCGTAGTGGCCGCGCATGGCCGCCATTATCTGGTCGCGCCCGAGGACGGCGGTGCGCTGCTGCAATGCTTTCCGCGCGGCAAGCGTAGCGAGGTGGCGGTCGGCGATCGCGTGCTCTATGAGCCGACTTCGGCGGATCAGGGTGTGATCGTCGAGATCGGCGAGCGGCGCAACCTGCTGTATCGCTCGGATCAGTACAAGTCGAAGCTGTTCGCCGCCAATCTCGACCAGTTGCTGATCGTGCTCGCGACCGAGCCGCATTTCAGCGAGGATCTGCTCGGCCGCGCGCTCGTCGCCGCCGAGGCGAACGAGCTGAAGCCCCTGATCGTATTGAACAAGATCGACGTGACCGACGCTCTGGACGGCGCGCGCAAACGGCTCGAACCGTATCGCGCGCTTGGCTATCCGGTGCTGGAAGTGTCGATCCGGATGCAGCCCGACGCGGCGCGCGCCGCGCTGAGCGAACCTCTGCGCGCTCACGCGACGCTGCTGCTCGGCCAGTCCGGCATGGGCAAGTCGACGCTCGTGAACCTGCTGATTCCGGATGCCGACATCGCGACCCGCGAGATCTCGACCGCGTTGAACAGCGGGCGTCATACCACGACGTTCACGCGTCTTTATCCGCTGCCGGGGCCGGACGGCACGGCCAGCGTGAATGGCGCGGCCGGTGCGTTGATCGATTCGCCGGGCTTCCAGGAGTTCGGCCTGCACCACCTGACCGAAGGCAAGCTCGAACGCGCGTTCCCCGAGTTCCGGCCATTGCTGCCGAACTGCCGCTTTTACAATTGCCATCATCTGCACGAACCCGGCTGCGCGATTCTCGAAGCGGTCGCCGACGGCCGCATCCGCCGCGAACGGCATGCGCTGTACGCACAGCTCGTGCACGAAGCAAGCCAGATCGTCCGCTGATATGAAGCTGATGCGCGCGCCGAATCTGATCATCGGACAGCATTGGGTCAACGTGCTCGCGACCGCGGGCATCGCGTGCGAGTTGCATAACCGCTATCTGAACGGCGCGCTCGGCGAGATTCCGGCCGATCAGTGCGCACCGGAATTGTGGCTCGTCGACGAACGCGATGAGGCGATCGCGCGGCGTTTGATCGAAGCGGCATCGCGAGGACCGGCGCCAGGCGAGCCGGGCTGGCGGTGTCAGCAGTGCGGCGAGATGCTCGAAGCGCAGTTCACCGTGTGCTGGCAGTGCGGGACCGCGAGAGATCCGCTGAAGGGGTGACGCGGCACGTCACATCAAGCGAGCCACACCGCGATGGTCAGCATCAGCAACAGGATCATCCACAGGATGACCGCGCGCCACACGAGACCCACCGCCGATTGCAGCGTACGCGGCGTGCAGTCGTCACCGACCTGCATCGGGCCGCCGTCGCCGGTCGCGAGCGCGTCGAGACTCGACGGCTCCGCGAGCGGTCCGGCGAGGCGCGCGCCAAGCGCCCCGCTGCCCGCGGCGAGCAGCACGCCGTCGTTCGCATCGGGCCACTGCCGCGCGTGATTGCGCCACGCGTAAATCGCATCCTCGAAATTGCCGACGATCGCAAAACCCAGCGACGTCAACCGCGCGGGCGCCCAGTCGATCACGAAGAACGCGCGCTGCGCGAAGCTCGAAAACGCGACGGTACGATCGTCGGCCGGCCGGGCCCACGCGCGCGCGAGATATTCGGCGCACCGGTACAGCACGGCGCCCGCGGGGCCGACCGGAATCAGGAACCAGAAGAACACGCCGAACACATGGCGGTGCGAGGCGACCACCGCGTGAATCAGCGTATGACGCACGATCTCGCTGACCGGCATGTCGACGGTATCGAGTCCGGTCCACTCGTTGAGAATTTCGCGTGCGCGCGGCACGTCGTCGTTGTTCAACGCGAGATGGATGTCGGTGAAGTAATGGCTGAACTGCCTGAAGCCGAGCGTGAAGTACAGCACCACGACGTTCCACAGGAACGCGAGCAGAAAGTGAATGTGATACAGCACGTAGTAGACGAGCGCGACCGCGAGCGTCCAGGGCACCACGACCACGAGCCATGCAAGCAGACCGTGTCGTTGCTTGCCGGCATCGAATCCGTGCGCTGCCGACTCCGCATGGTATTGAAGCAACGCGGACACCGGATTGGTCGGTGACAGTGCGCGTACCTGTTCAATGATCAGAGCCAGCAATACGGAGAAAAAAGTCATGCGATGCGCCGTGCTTTTTGAGTTTTTACGATTGTTTTATAACGATAGCACAGGGTCGGATGCGACTGAGCGCGGACGCTGACAAACCGGCGGCGACTGCGTCGTCCGCGCAACTTCGCCGGCTCGACGCGCCCAGTCGACTCATGCGGCGAGGAAACGATAGAGGTTGCGCAGCATCGCAGCCGTCGCACCCCAAATGAAATGATGGCCGCCTTGAACGGCTGTTGAAGCATCTGTCTCCGCGCTTGTCTGCGTGTCGTGCGCGCTGCCGCGATGCTGCGCGCCTTCTCCGGCTTCCAGCGCTTCGCCGCGCGGATACGGCATCGCGAAGAAGCGTCGCTCGCCGCCCTCGTAGCTGAACAGACGCTCCTCGTGATTGGCCGGGTTCATCAGGAACGCGAGCGGCACCTCGAAGACCTCGGCCACTTCGAGCGTATCGATCTTCAGCGAGAACGGTGGGTGTACAAGGCCGATCACCGGCGACACGCAAAAACCGGTGCCCGTCAGATAGTCGGGCAACGCGCCGAGAATTTCCACGCGCGACGCATCGAGACCGACTTCCTCGCGCGCTTCACGCAGCGCCGTTGCGCTCGCATCCGCATCGAACGGTTCCTGACGGCCGCCGGGGAAACTCACCTGGCCGGCATGATCGTTCAGATGGTCCGCGCGCTGCGTGAGCAGCACGGTCACGCCGTGCTCGCGCACCACGAGCGGCACGAGCACCGCGGCCACGCGTGGATCGAGTTCGGTATTGCGCCACGGCGCGTCGGCGATTTTCTCGGGCGTCCAGGCAAGCCGCCGTTCGAAACGCGCCCGCAATGCATCGGGCGTAAGACGCTCGCCGGCCACCGGCGGCAAATCGGCACCCGTCGCGATGACGGGCAGGGTTTCGGGCTCAAAAACGGGGCGGATCAACGGATCTCTCAGATGAGCAGGGACATACCGCTATTTTGACCTGGCCAACAAAAAAGCACCCGCGAGGGGTGCTTTTTCTTACAGCATTTACGCTTCGGAAGCAGCGCGGCCTTTCGAGACCAGCTTTTCCTTGATTCGAGCCGACTTGCCCGAACGCTCGCGCAGATAGTACAGCTTCGCACGGCGCACATCGCCACGACGCTTGACGACGATGCTTGCCAGCAGCGGCGAATACGTCTGGAACGTACGCTCGACGCCTTCGCCCGACGAAATCTTGCGGACGATGAACGACGAATTCAGACCACGGTTACGCTTGGCGATCACGACGCCTTCGTAAGCCTGCACACGCTTGCGCGTACCTTCAACCACGTTCACGCTAACGACGACCGTGTCGCCCGGACCGAAATCGGGAATGGTCTTTTCGCCGAGAACGCGCGCGATTTCTTCCTGCTCAAGTTTTGCAATCAGATTCATCACTGACTCCTGGATCCATCTTGTCGGCGTTCGTACCTGCCTTACGCTGGTTTCCCGCGAGTTGCCCCGCTGCGCTCGGCTACGGCCCCGATAGAGGATGGGTTCACATCTGGCGCCGCACACGCATGTACGACGCCGCCTCGTGTCCGCTCGAAAGACCGGGGCCTCAGGCCTTCGGCTCTTCCTTCGCGAGACTTGCGAGCCATGCCTCGTCGGCACGGCTCAGCATTCTGTTCTTTCTGGCCTTCACGATCAGATCGGGCCGTTTGTTCAGCGTGTTGCGCAACGCTTCGCGCCGGCGCCACGCTTCGATTTCCGCATGATGGCCGCCGAGCAGCACATCGGGCACCCGCACGCCCTCGTATTCCTCGGGACGCGTGTAGTGCGGACAATCGAGCAGCACATCGACGAAACTATCCTGCACCGCCGACTGCGAATCGTTCAGCACGCCGGGCAACTGCCGTACGACGGCGTCCATCAGTGCCATCGCGGGCAGCTCGCCGCCCGACAGCACGAAGTCGCCAAGACTGACTTCCTCGTCGACGACCCGGTCGAGCAGACGCTGGTCGATCGCTTCATAGCGCCCGCACAACAGGATCAAACCGGGTTCGGCCGCGAACTTCATGACGCGCTCGTGATTCAGCGTGGCGCCTTGCGGCGACATCATCACGACGCGCGGCGCGGCGATGCCCTGCTCCGCCTGCGCCGCTTTCGCGGCGCCGATCGCTTCTTCGAGCGGTCTGGCCAGCATCACCATGCCGGGGCCGCCGCCGTAAGGGCGATCGTCGATCGTACGGTAGTTGTCGGTTGTGAAATCGCGGGGATTCCACGTGCGCAACCCGTAGCGCTCCTGCTTCACAGCCCGGCTGGTGATACCCCAGTCGGTCAGCGCGCGGAACATGTCTGGAAAGAGCGTCACGACATCGAACTGCATCGCTCTCTCCATTCAACGAAAGATTTCAATAATCAGCGTCCCAGTCGACGACGATCCGCTTTGCCGCCTGGTCCACCGTTTTGACATAGACGCCGACGAACGGGATCAAGCGCTCGCCTGCGATCGGCTTGCCATTTTTGTCGGTAGCCGGATATTCGACACGCAGCACCGATTGCACACCGTTATCGATCATGCCCACGACCTTGCCGAGGTTGAGCCCGGCCAGATTCACCACATCGAGGCCGATCAGATCGACCCAGTAGAATTCGTCGGCCTCGAGAGCCGGAAATTCGCTGCGACTGATATACACGCGAGAACCGCGCAAGGCCAGCGCCGCATCGCGGTCAGCAACGCCACCCAGATGGGCAACCACACTGTCGCTATGCGTTTTGGCCTGCAAGGACGGCGCCGAACTGCGCTCCTGGCCTTTCAGCAGCCACCAGCGCTTCGCGCTCAGCAGGGCGTCGCCGCCCTGCCCGGCATCCGAGTGGGCGGACACCTTGACCCAGCCTTTGAGACCGTAAGCGTCGACGATTGCGCCGACCTCGATTGCATCGGCCGGCCAGCCTGCCGCCGTTTCCGTGCGCATTTCCGCGGCTTCGGAAGCGACATTCGACACCGTGGCTTTCGCCTTGTCGTCGGTTCGTTCGACCGGCTTGCGGACGAATGCGCCGAACGATGCCTGACCAGACGCCTTTGTGCGCGAAACTGCTCTGGCGCGACCAGAACTGCCGGAATCACGCTCAGCCATGAGATAACCTCGAAGACAGCTTCGCAGCCAGCGTTGGCGTCTGCTTCAGTAAAACAATGTGCGGATCGGACTGCTCACGCAAGCTGCGCAAGCCGCCGGCGATACGCATGCGAGCCGCCATTATCAAGCAGCCGGTTGCGCCTTTTGCGCTTCCTTCACGAGACGCTCGACGGTCGGCGACAGTTGCGCGCCAACGCCTTGCCAGTACGTCAGGCGGTCCTGAGCGATACGCAGGGATTCGCCCTTCGTAGCGACCGGGTTGTAGAAGCCGACGCGCTCGATGAAGCGGCCGTCACGACGGCTGCGCGAGTCGGTGGCGACGATGTTGTAGAACGGGCGCTTCTTGGAGCCGCCACGAGCCAAGCGGATGATGACCATACTAGAATCCTTGAAAACCGGGGTTCGGAACGACTGAAACACGCGATTATAGCGGGAAACTGACGCCATAACAAACACTTACCGGGATAAACTGGGCGACGTTGCTGCGTCGGTCGCCCGCAAAGGCTCGCGAACCCGCCCAAGCACTCGCCCAACGCCCGAATTATCTGAAGGAGCGTCCGTGAAACGCCTGCCGCCCACTCCGTTTCTGCCCGCTTTTTTTGACTTTTTCGTGCGCTTTGCCGGATTTGCCCGAACGGCGCGAAGCCGGATTCTACGTGTGACGGCCGTCATATTGATGGCCACGCATGCGCTAACAGCAACCGCCGCGCTGCCCGTCGAGAAAATCAAACTGCCGCCCGGCTTTCATCTCGAAGTGCTGTCGGAAGAAGTGCCGAGTGCACGCGCGATGACGCTTTCGCCGAAGGGCATTCTTTATACAGGCAGTCTCGACGGGCACGTCTACGCACTCGAATTGCAAAACGGCCGCGTGGCGGGCCGCCACGTGATCGCCTCCGGACTGCAGATGCCAGTGGGCGTGGCGTGGCACGACGGCGCGCTGTATGTGTCCGCCGTGTCGAAAATTGTGCGCTTCGATGCGATCGACTCCCATCTTGGCGATCCGCCGAAGCCGGTCACCATCACCGACCAGTTGCCCACCGAAACGCATCACGGCTGGAAATTCATCGCGTTTGGACCTGATGGCAAGCTCTATGTGCCGCAGGGCGCGCCGTGCAATGTCTGCGAAAGGGACCGGGACCGGTTTGCGCTGATCGGCCGCATGAACCCGGACGGCAGCCACTATGAGGTCGTCGCGCGCGGCATCCGCAATTCGGTCGGTTTCGCGTGGCATCCGGTCACGCACGAACTGTGGTTCACCGACAATGGCCGCGACCTGCTCGGCGACGACATCCCGAGCGACAAGCTCAACCGCGCGCCACATGCTGGAATGGATTTCGGTTTTCCTTACTGCCACGGCGGCGATATACCCGACCCCGAATTCGGCAAGGACCATCCATGCAGCGGGTTCACGCCGCCGGTCGTCAAACTCGGCGCGCACGTGGCGGCGCTCGGCATGCGCTTTTACGACGGGCCGATGTTCCCCGCCGATTACCGTAATAACGTCTTCATCGCCGAGCATGGCTCGTGGAACCGCAGCAAGAAAGTCGGCTACCGGGTCGTGCGCGTGATCGCCGATCCGGACGGCAGCCACGTACGCCAGGAAGTCTTCGCGGAAGGCTGGCTGCAACCCGGCGAGGCGGTATGGGGCCGCCCGGCCGACGTGCTGCCGCTGCCCGACGGATCGCTGCTGATCAGCGACGATTACGCCGGCGCGATCTATCGCGTCACGTATTCGGCGCCCTAGCGCGCCTGGACGCCACGGGTGTGGCCGCCGCGAACGCCCAACCCCGCCGCACCCGCCTTCACTGACTGCGCTTACCCGCAACATGACCACCAACGCGCGGCGGGCGTAGAATGCGCGTCGGCCCACGCTACGCCGCGCACCGCTCTTTTCGACCGCCTGTCACCTGTCCACGCGTTTATGTCCACCGTTACCCCGACTTCCCCGCGCTTCAGATCCAAGACGATTACCGCCGCGCTAGCGTTCCTCTTCGGCAGCCTCGGTGCCCACCGCTTCTATCTGTACGGCACACGGGACATCTACGGCTGGGCTCATCTGATTGGCACGCTGATCGGCATTCCCGGCGTGATGCTGCTCGTGGCCACCGAACGCGCGTCGATACTGGGCTGGGTGCTCGCCTCCATCGGCGCCGTTTCACTGTTCGCCGCGTTCCTCGCCGCGCTCGTCTACGGACTGCGTCCCGATCAGAAGTGGGACGCGCAGTTCAACGCGCACACACAGCGCAAAAGCCGCTCTGGCTGGACGGTCGTCTTCGTCGTCATCTTTTCGCTGCTGTTCGGCGCGTTCCTGCTGATGACGGGGCTCGCGCTCGCTTTCCAGACCTACTTCGAAAGTCAGGTGGAAGCAGCCAAGGCAATTTCGCAGTAACGCGCTGCGCGAAATGCCGGCGGCATGAGCAGCGCTAAAAAAGCCTCAGTTGCGGATCGTCGCGCGCCGAAGCCGGGTCCGCCCCTCGTGACGGCTCGATCCGCCGAAAGTGCGACATATCGAGGATCCCGCGGTCGCGCTCGTTCAATCCCAGACGGCGCACGGCGTTGTGAAAACGCTGCCTGAGCAGGTCCGCCCATAGGCCCTCCCCCTTCATGCGAGTCGAAAACGACGAGTCGTAGTCCTTGCCGCCTCGCATATCGCGCACGCGGCTCATGACGCGATCGGCCCGATCCGGAAAATGCGCAGTGAGCCAGTCCTTGAATAGCGGCGCGACTTCCCACGGCAGCCGCAGCACGATATAGCTGGCGTTGCTCGCGCCGGCCTCCGCGCAGGCTTCGAGCACGCGCTCCATGTCCGGTTCAGTGACGAACGGGATGACCGGCGCGATGCTGACCCCGACCGGAATGCCCGCCTCGCTAAGCGTACGGATAGCACGCAGCCGGCGCGACGGCGTAGCCGCGCGCGGTTCGAGCGTACGCGCGATGTCGGCGTCGAGCGTGGTGATCGTGATGGCCGCCATGAACTGCCCGCGCGCGGCCATCGGCGCAAGCAGGTCGATGTCGCGCTCGATCAGCGACGATTTGGTGATGGCCGCAAACGGCTGATTGCGTTCGCTGAGCACTTCGATCACGCGACGCGTGAGGCGCAGATCGCGCTCGGCTGGTTGCCACGCATCGGTGGCGACGCCGAGCGCGATGGGCTCCGGCATGTACGACTTCTTCGACAGCTCCTTCTCGAGCAGCTCCGGCGCATTGATCTTCGCGTAGATACGGCTTTCGAAATCGAGCCCCGGTGACAGACCCAGATAGCTGTGCGTGGGCCGCGCGAAGCAATAGATACAGCCATGCTCGCAGCCTCGATAAGGATTCAGCGACACGCTGAACGGGATATCAGGCGACGCATTGCGCGCGAGGATCGTCTTCGCGCGTTCCTCGAACACCTGCGTGCGCAAGACCTTCGGCTCGCCATTTTCATCGGCCATGCGCCAGCCGTCGTCGACGGCTTCGCGCTGGTCGACTTCGTAGCGGCCTTGCAGGTTCGTCACCGCCCCGCGCCCCTTACGAGGCACGGGTGGCGAGATCGGAAATTCTGGAACGGAGGAGGTATCGGGATCATTCACGGCGAGAGCACGCACGCACAGGGACAACAAACAAAAAGGCGCAAAATACCTGTATAAATATACAGTGTTTACGCCGTTTGTCGAGCCCGTGCCTGCCGCCGAACCTCATCGGTCACAGCCGCTGCCACACCTGCTATTAGCTCCCCGTTATTCCCCTACCGGGATCGTCAACGTCTCCTTGATCTCCTCCATCACGACATAGCTCTTCGACTGCACCGCTCCCGGCAGTTGCAGCAGGATGTCGCCGAGCAGTTTGCGGTAGTCGGCCATTTCGCCGATGCGCGCCTTGATCAGATAGTCGAAATCGCCCGACACGAGGTGGCATTCGAGCACTTCAGGAATCTTCTGCACTTCCCGCCGGAACTGGTCGAACATGTTGCCGCTCTTGTGGTCGAGCGTGATCTCGACGAACACCAGCAGCGCCGCGCCAAGCTCGGCCGGATTCACGCGCGCGTAGTAGCCGGTGATCACGCCGTCGCGCTCCATCCGCTTGACCCGCTCGATGCAAGGCGTCACCGACAGCCCGACCTGCTCCGCGAGGTCCTTCATCGCCATCCGGCCGTCCTGCTGCAACAGCCGCAGAATCTTGTGATCCAGCTTGTCGAGGGCCCGCATGGGCTGGCGCTGTGTACGCATGGTGTTTTTGCTGAAAATTATGAAAATACAATAACAAAACCTGCCTGATTGTTAATAGTATAGCGGCTAACACTGGGCAAACCGCATATCACCGCGTGTTACAGCTTGTCGAGTCGAATCCAGTCGAATCCGACGGCGAGCGTCCTGCCCTCACCCCCTTTCTGAATACCTGGAGCAGCTATGCGAGTCGTCGTTTTGGGCAGTGGCGTCGTTGGCGTGACAAGCGCGTATTACCTCGCGCGCGCCGGTCACGAAGTGACCGTCATCGATCGCGAGGCCGGCCCGGCGCTCGAAACCAGCTTCGCCAACGCGGGCCAGATCTCGCCGGGCTATGCGTCGCCGTGGGCCGCGCCGGGCGTGCCGCTGAAGGCCGTCAAGTGGATGTTCCAGAAGCATGCGCCGCTCGCGATCCGTCTCGACGGCACGACCTTTCAGTTGCAATGGATGTGGCAGATGCTGCAGAACTGCACGGCGCCGCGCTATGCGGTGAACAAGGGTCGCATGGTGCGGCTCGCCGAATACAGCCGCGATTGCCTGCAGGCGCTGCGCGCCGACACCGGCATCCAGTACGAAGGACGCACCGGCGGCACGCTACAGGTATTCCGCACGCAGCAGCAGTTCGACGGCGCCGCGAAAGACATCGCCGTGCTGCAGGAAGCGAACGTGCCATACGAACTGCTGTCGGCGGCTGAGCTCGCGAAAGCCGAGCCGGCGCTCGCCGCGGTATCGCACAAACTGACCGGCGGCCTGCGCCTGCCCGGAGACGAAACCGGCGACTGCCAGATGTTCACGACGCGGCTCGCCGCGCTCGCCGGGGAGCTCGGCGTCAAGTTCCGCTACAACACGCCGATCGACGCGCTGGCGATGGCCGGCGATCGCATCGCCGGCGTGCATTGCGGCAATGAACTCGTGCGCGCGGACTCGTTCGTCATCGCGCTCGGTTCGTACTCGACGCGCTTCCTCGACGGTATCGTGAAGATTCCGGTCTACCCGCTGAAGGGCTATTCGATCACCGCGCCGATCGTCGACGCGGCAGCCGCGCCGGTATCGACGGTGCTCGACGAAACCTACAAGATCGCGATCACGCGCTTCGACGACCGGATTCGCGTCGGCGGCATGGCCGAGATCGTCGGGTTCGACAAATCGCTGCGCAACGCGCGCCGCGCAACGCTCGAGCTGTGTGTCAACGACCTGTTCCCGGGCGGCGGCGACACGTCGAAGGCGACGTTCTGGACCGGCCTGCGGCCGATGACACCGGACGGCACGCCGATCGTCGGCCGCACGCCGGTGGCGAACCTGTTCCTGAACACCGGCCACGGCACGCTCGGCTGGACGATGTCGTGCGGCTCGGGCCAGTTGCTCGCCGATGTGATGTCGGGCAAGCAGCCGGCGATCCGCGCGGACGACCTGTCGGTGCATCGCTATCTCGGCGAGACGACCGGCGAGCATCGGCCGGCTTATGCGTGAGTGACGGCTAGCGACCAGTACCCGCGCATGCGGTGAAACGCAGCGGCAAAAACAAACGGCGCCTCGCGAGGCGCCGTTTTCATTTCAGGCTCAGGACATCCGCCTCGAACGCGATGTCAGAACTGATCTTCCGACAAGGCCAGCACGCCCTCTGCCCCCTTCGCGCTGACGATTGCCACCTCGAGCGCCACCGCCTGCGGCAGCACGTGCTCCGCGTAGAACTGCGCGGTCGCGATCTTCGCACCGTAGAACGCGGGGTCTTCGTCGCGCCTCGCCGTGGCGGCGAGCAACGCGCGCGCCATCTGCCAGCCGCCAAGCACGATGCCCGCGAGCTTCAGATACGGCACGCTGCCGGCGAACACCGCATTCGGGTCACCCTTCGCATGCGTGACGACGAAATCGACCACGGCGCCCAGCGCGCGATGACCCTGCGCGAGCTGCGTCTTCATCGACACGAACGCCGCGCCCTGCTGCGCACCAAGCGCATCGAGCGTCTGCGCGATGCCGGCGAGCAGGTCCTTCGCGACCTTGCCGCCGTCGCGCAGCGTCTTGCGGCCGATCAGATCGTTGGCCTGAATCGCGGTCGTGCCTTCGTAGATCGGCAGAATGCGCGCGTCGCGATAGTACTGCGCGGCGCCGGTCTCCTCGATGAAGCCCATGCCGCCGTGCACCTGCACGCCGAGGCTCGCGACGTCGATCGACAGTTCGGTGCTCCAGCCCTTCACGATCGGCACCAGGTATTCGTAAATTGCCTGATGCGCGGCACGCGCCGCGTCGTCCGGATGACGATGCGCGAGATCGCAGTGAGAAGCCGCGACATACGCGAGCGCGCGCGAGGCCTCGGTGAGACTGCGCATCGTCGACAGCATGCGGCGCACGTCCGGGTGCTGGATGATCGCGACCGGCTGCTTCGCGGAGCCATCGACGGGACGGCTCTGCACCCGCTCCTTCGCATACGCGACCGCTTTCTGGTACGCGCGATCCGACACGGCGACGCCCTGCATGCCCACCGCGAAACGCGCGGCATTCATCATGATGAACATGTATTCGAGGCCGCGATTCTCTTCGCCGATCAGTTGACCGATCGCGCCGCCGTGATCGCCGAACTGCAGCACCGCGGTCGGGCTTGCCTTGATGCCGAGCTTGTGCTCGATCGACACGCAATACACGTCGTTGCGCTCGCCGGGCGAGCCGTCCTCGTTGACGAGAAACTTCGGCACGAGAAATAGCGAGATGCCCTTCACGCCCTCGGGCGCGTTAGGCGTGCGCGCGAGCACCAGATGGACGATGTTCTTCGCCATGTCATGCTCGCCCCACGTGATGAAAATCTTCGTGCCGAACAGCTTGAACGAACCATCGGCCTGCGGCTCGGCTCGCGTGCGCACCAGCGCGAGATCGGAGCCGGCCTGCGGCTCGGTCAGGTTCATCGTGCCGGTCCATTCGCCTGAGATCAGCTTCGGCACGAAGGTCTGTTTCTGCGCTTCGCTGCCGGCGGTCAGCAGCGCTTCGATCGCGCCGTCGGTCAGCAACGGACACAGCGCGAACGACAGGTTCGACGCATTCAGCATTTCGACGCACGGCGTCGCAATCAGCTTCGGCAGCCCCTGTCCTTCGTAGTCGAGCGGATGCTGCACGCCTTGCCAGCCACCCTCCGCGAACTGGCGGAACGCGTCGCGAAAACCCGGCGTCGCGGTGACGACGCCGTCCTTCCAACTGCTCGGATTGCGATCGCCTTCGACATTCAGCGGCGCGAGCACTTCGTCGCACAGCTTCGCCGACTCTTCGAGCACGGCTTGCGCCGTGTCCAGGTTCGCATCTTCGAAGCCGGGCAGCTTCGCGATTTCTTCGAGTCCGGCCAGTTCTTTCATCACGAACAGCATGTCCTTGACGGGCGCCGTATAGCTCATTTCGGTTCTCCTCCCTTGATATGAAAAAAGGGCGCGGGACTTGGTCGGTCCTGCGCCCTTCGCTTGCTGTTCAGCGGCCGGTTTTCCAGCTTGCTCTGGCTTGCCGGCGCCGCGGCGCCTAGCCGAGTTCGCTCACGAGTTCCGGCACGATGGTGAACAGATCACCGACGAGACCGTAATCCGCCACGCTGAAAATCGGCGCTTCTTCGTCCTTGTTGAT
>NZ_JASGFN010000053.1:0-16865 GCF_047605525.1 Paraburkholderia sp.
TCATCGAGCAGCGTATCGACAACAAGATCATCCGCCCGAGCGCGAATTACACCGGGCCGGACGATCTGCCGTTCGTGCCGCTGGCGAAGCGCGGCTGAGCGCGATTGAACCGCGGGGCGTGAGCGGCGGCACGATGCGCCGCTTGCGTCCTGTATTCAGCCCGCTCAAGCCGCCCGGCCAGTTCTGATGCCGCCTGACCCGGCGCCCGCGAACCAGCGAGCTACACTACACCCACTGTCCGACCGGTCCGCCGGTAAAGCACCACTTAAAAGGCGCGCCCTGCGTGACCACCGTTCGCCGGCATCCCGTCCGGCGGCCGATAACCGTCCTGTCCCTACGCCATGAATACTGCCAATCGCAAACGCCTTCCGGGCACCGAACTCGACTTCTTCGATACGCGTGCCGCGGTCGACGCGATCGAGCCGGGCGCCTACGACAAGCTGCCGTACACGTCGCGCGTGCTCGCCGAGAATCTGGTGCGCCGCTGTGATCCGGCGACGCTCACCGCGTCGCTGAAGCAGATCATCGAGCGCAAGCGCGAGCTGGATTTTCCGTGGTTTCCGGCGCGCGTCGTGTGCCACGACATTCTCGGCCAGACCGCGCTCGTCGATCTCGCCGGCCTGCGCGATGCGATCGCCGCGCAAGGCGGCGACCCGGCGCTCGTCAATCCGGTCGTGCCGACGCAGCTCGTGGTCGATCACTCGCTCGCGGTCGAGTGCGGCGGTTTCGATCCGGATGCGTTCGCGAAGAATCGCGCGATCGAGGATCGCCGCAACGAAGACCGCTTCGATTTCATCAACTGGACCAGGCGTGCGTTCAGGAACGTCGACGTGATTCCGCCGGGCAACGGCATCCTGCATCAGATCAACCTCGAACGCATGAGCCCGGTCGTGCAGGTGAAGGACGGCGTCGCGTTTCCCGATACGCTCGTCGGCACCGATTCGCATACGCCGATGGTCGACGCGCTCGGCGTGATCGCGATCGGCGTGGGCGGTCTCGAAGCGGAAAGCGTGATGCTGGGCCGCGCGTCGTATATGCGGCTGCCCGATATCGTCGGCGTGGAGTTGAGCGGCAAACCGGGCGAGGGCATGACGGCGACCGACGTGGTGTTGTCGCTCACCGAATTTCTGCGCAAGGAAAAGGTGGTCGGCGCGTACCTCGAGTTTTACGGCGAAGGCGCGAAGAATCTGACGCTGGGCGACCGCGCGACGATCGCCAACATGGCGCCCGAGTTCGGCGCGACGGCCGCGATGTTCTATATCGACGAACAGACGATCCGCTATCTGAAGCTCACCGGCCGCGACGACGAACTCGTCGAACTGGTCGAGACGTATGCGAAGGAAACCGGCTTGTGGGCCGATGCGCTGAAGCATGCGGAATACGAGCGTGTGCTGAAGTTCGATCTCTCCACCGTCGTGCGCACGCTCGCCGGGCCGTCGAATCCGCATCGCCGCCTGCCGGTGTCCGAGCTGGCCGCGCGCGGCATCAGCGGCAAAGTCGAGAACGAGCCGGGCCTGATGCCGGACGGCGCGGTCATCATCGCCGCGATCACCAGCTGCACGAACACGAACAATCCGCGCAACATGATCGCCGCGGGTCTGCTCGCGCGCAATGCGAACCGGCGCGGCCTCACGCGCAAGCCGTGGGCGAAGACTTCGCTGGCGCCCGGCTCGAAGGCGGTCACGCTGTATCTGGAAGCGGCGGGGCTCCTGCCGGAGCTGGAAAAGCTCGGCTTCGGCGTGGTCGCGTATGCGTGCACGTCGTGCAACGGCATGTCCGGCGCGTTGGACCCGGCGATCCAGAAGGAAGTGATCGAGCGCGATCTGTATGCGACCGCGGTGCTGTCGGGCAATCGCAATTTCGACGGGCGTATTCACCCGTACGCGAAGCAGGCGTTTCTCGCGTCGCCGCCGCTCGTCGTCGCGTATGCGATTGCGGGCACGATCCGTTTCGACATCGAGAAGGACGTGCTGGGCGTCGATGCCGACGGTCACGCAGTGATACTGAAAGACATCTGGCCGTCGGATGCGGAGATCGATGCGATCGTCGCCGCGAGCGTGAAGCCGGAGCAGTTCCGCAAAGTGTACGAACCGATGTTCGCGCTGGCCGCCGATAGCGGCGAAAAGGCGACGCCGTTGTACGACTGGCGCGAGCAGAGCACCTACATTCGCCGTCCGCCGTATTGGGAAGGCGCGCTGGCCGGCGAACGCACGCTGAAGGGCATGCGTCCCCTTGCCGTGCTCGGCGACAACATCACGACCGATCACCTGTCGCCGTCGAATGCGATTCTGCCGGACAGCGCGGCCGGCGAATACCTGACGAAAATGGGCCTGCCCGAAGAGGACTTCAATTCGTACGCGACGCATCGCGGCGATCATCTGACCGCGCAGCGCGCGACCTTCGCGAACCCGACGCTGAAGAACGAGATGGTGCGCGAGGACGGCAACGTGAAGGCCGGGTCGCTCGCGCGTATCGAGCCCGAAGGCAACGTCACGCGGATGTGGGAGGCGATCGAAACCTACATGGAGCGCAAACAGCCGCTGATCGTGATTGCCGGCGCCGACTACGGCCAGGGGTCGTCGCGCGACTGGGCCGCGAAGGGCGTGCGGCTTGCCGGCACTGAAGCGATCGTCGCCGAAGGATTCGAGCGGATCCATCGCACGAATCTCGTCGGCATGGGCGTGTTGCCGCTCGAGTTCAAGCCCGGTGTGAATCGCCTGACGCTCGGCATCGACGGAACCGAAACCTTCGACGTGACCGGCGAGCGCAAGCCGCGCGCGGATCTCACGCTGGTGATTCATCGCCGCAACGGCGAGCGCGTCGAGGTGCCCGTAACGTGCCGGCTCGATACGGCCGAAGAGGTGTCGATTTACGAAGCCGGCGGCGTGCTGCAGCGTTTTGCGCAGGATTTTCTCGAGTCGGCGAAAGCGGCGGCGTGATGGCTGAAGCCATGCTTTCGCCGCGAACCTGAAACAGAACAGGGCGGTGCGGTTTCTTGAGCCGCATCGCCCATTTTTATGACGACTTCACCTCAGGACACTTTCATGGCCCACCTCCCCCAGATCAAGATTCCGGCCACCTATATGCGCGGCGGCACCAGCAAGGGTGTGTTCTTCCGCCTGCAGGACCTGCCCGAGGCCGCGCAACAGCCGGGCGCCGCGCGCGACGCGCTGCTGATGCGCGTGATCGGCAGCCCCGATCCGTACGGCAAGCAGATCGACGGCATGGGCGGCGCGACGTCGAGCACGAGCAAGACGGTGATCATTGCGCGCAGCAGCCGGCCCGATCACGACGTCGACTATCTGTTCGGCCAGGTGTCGATCGACAAGGCGTTCGTCGACTGGAGCGGCAATTGCGGCAATCTGTCCGCCGCGGTCGGCCCGTTCGCGATCGGCGCGGGCCTCGTCGACGCGAGCCGCATTCCGCGCGACGGGGTGGCGACCGTGCGCATCTGGCAGGCCAATATCGGCAAGACGATCATCGCGCACGTGCCGATGACCGATGGCGCGGTGCAGGAAACCGGCGACTTCGAACTCGACGGCGTGACGTTCCCGGCCGCCGAAGTGCCGCTCGAATTCATGGACCCGGCTGCCGACGAAGAGGGCGCGGGCGGCGCGATGTTCCCGACCGGCAATCTCGTCGACGACCTCGAGGTGCCCGGCGTCGGCACGTTGCAGGCAACGATGATCAACGCGGGCATTCCGACGATCTTCATCGACGCGCACGCGGTCGGCTACACCGGCACCGAGCTGCAGGACGCGATCAACAGCGACGACAAGGCGCTCGCGATGTTCGAGACGATTCGCGCGCACGGTGCGCTGCGCATGGGCCTGATCGGGCATCTCGACGAGATCGCGACGCGCCAGCACACGCCGAAGGTCGCGTTCGTCGCGAAGCCGGCCGACTATGTCGCGTCGAGCGGCAAGGCGGTGCGCGCGGGCGACGTCGATCTGCTGGTGCGCGCGATGTCGATGGGCAAGCTGCATCACGCGATGATGGGCACGGCGGCGGTCGCGATCGGCACGGCGGCGGCGATTCCGGGCACGCTCGTGAATCTGGCCGCGGGCGGTGGCGAGCGCGAGTCGGTGCGCTTCGGGCATCCGTCGGGCACGCTGCGCGTCGGCGCGCAGGCGAGTCTCGAGGACGGCGAGTGGGTCGTCACGAAGGCGATGATGAGCCGCAGTGCGCGGGTGTTGATGGAGGGATGGGTGCGGGTGCCGCCGCAGGGGTGACGCGCATCCGGTATCCGTCAACCCGTCCACATAGGCGGCACGCGAAGCGATGCGGAGCAGGCCGCGCCGCGTGCCGTCGCGAACCGACGCGTCGTCTACAATGGCCGCTCGAAACCGGCCGCTCCCGATAATTTCTGTCAGCGGCCGAACGAAGATCGCGGCAGAGGAGGCGGGATGCAGGACAGGCTGGATGCGCACGTAACGAGCGTTGGGGACGTCGCGCGCGCGAAGCGCGCGGTGCTCGTGATCGCAATCGCGCAATTGCTCGGCACGTCGTTGTGGTTCAGTGCAAATGGCGCGATGCGCGATCTGCAGATTGCGTGGCAGCTAAGCGCGTCCGGAATCGGCTGGCTGACGAATGCGGTGCAGGCCGGCTTTATCGTCGGAACATTGCTGTCGGCCACGACCGGTCTCGCGGATCGCCTGCCCGCGAGCAAGGTATTCGCCGTCTGCGGCGTGCTCGGTGCCGCGCTCAATGCGCTGTTCGCGCTGTGCAGCAGCGGGCTCGCGTCCGCACTCGTGTTCCGCTTCGGCGTGGGCGTCGCGCTCGCGGGCATCTATCCGCTTGGAATGAAACTGCTCGTCACGTGGGACCCGAAGCGCGCCGCGCAGACGCTCGCGCTGCTCGTCGCGATGCTGACGCTCGGCACGGCGTCGGTGCATGCGATTCGCGCGTTGCTGTCGACGGTGCCGTGGCAAACGGTGGTGCTCACGTCGTCGGTGCTCGCGGTGCTCGGCGCGCTGCTGGTCTTCTCGCTCGGCGAAGGTCCGCACGCGCGCCGCTCCGGCAACCGTCGCTTCGGATTGTCGGCGGGCGTCGGGCAGGTGATGCGAATCAGCGAATTTCGCGCGGCGGCGCTCGGCTATTTCGGGCACATGTGGGAGCTGTACGCATTCTGGACGCTCACGCCGCTGCTCGTGCAGCGCGCGTTCGCGAACGGTGCGGCGGCATCGGCGAGCACCGTCGCGTCGTGGTCGTTCCTGATCATCGCGATCGGCGCACTCGGGTGTCTTGCCGGCGGCATGCTCAGCAAGGCGGTGGGCAGCGCGCGAACCGCCGCGCTCGCCTTGACTATCTCGGGCACGCTGTGCGCCGTTTATCCGCTGAGCGCGTCGCTCGGCACCGCGGCGCAGCTTGCGCTGCTGCTCGTGTGGGGCATCAGTGTGGTCGCCGATTCGCCGCAATTCTCGGCGTTGTCCGTCAAGGCCTGTCCGGCCGACAAGATCGGCGGTGCGTTGACGCTGCAGAACAGCTTCGGGTTTTTCCTGTCGGCGTGCTCGATCCTGTGGTCGACGAGCGTCTATCACGCGCTCGACGTGCGCGTCGCGTGGCTGCTGCTGCCCGGTCCGATCATCGGTCTGATCGCAATGCTGCCGCTGCTGCGCAAGCGGCCGCGCTGGTGATCGAGACGTCCGAGGCGTGGATGAAAGCGCGGCCGGAAATTCCCGGTAGATGAAAGCGATACGGCGGCGAAACCCACGTTTCGCCGCCGTATCGGGTTTATTCGTTTACTTGCCGGCGTGCTTCTCCTGCCAGCGCTTCATGAACGCGATTTCATCGTGCTGCGCCTTGATGATATTGCGCGCCAGCCGCTTTATCTCCGGGTCCTTGCCGTATTTCAACTCCGCCTGCGCCATGTCGATGGCGCCCTGATGATGCGGAATCATATGCGCGACGAAATCCCGGTCGGCGTCGCCCGTGTATTCGGGAGCGCCCATGTCGTGCATCATCCGATCGTCGGCGGCCTTGAATGCCTGCGTCGATTCGCCCGCGCCGGCCTGCGCGGAACCCGACATGTCCATGCCGGCCATGCCTTGATGCTGTGCGTGGGCCGGCATGGCCGCCACCGCGAATGCGAGACCGCTGAACAAACAGAGAGCGCGAAAAGCGCGAAGGTTTTTCATAGTGGATGTCCGTTGATAAGGGAAGGTCTTCGGTGACGCCGATACTGCGATGAAAACGTTGATCAGGTTGCGCGCGAAGGATGAAACCCCGCCGCCTCGATGGCTTCGATCAGCCGCTCTTCGGGCAACGCCGACGTGATCCTCGCGATTTTAACGGGCACGTCGATGTCGATCTCGGCCGCGGGGTCGACGCGGCTGAGTGCATTCGCAACGGCTTTTGCGCAGCCGCCGCAGGTCATATCGGGAATGACGAATTCCATGTGTTGCCTCCAGTGAGAAATCATTCGCCAATCGTGGACCTTCCCCCAGTGGTAAGGTCAAGCGGATGCGCCGATATCTTTGCGGTTCGCGCTGAAAAATCCGTCGCGAGGCCGCGCCTATAATGAAACCCGCATTGAAATTCGTACGCAGGCGCCCCGGGAACTCGTTCGCCGAAGTCTCCCCGACTCGCCTGTCGTCAACCGCATGACCAACGCAACGAGGCTGACAGCATGTACATCGCGATGAACCGCTTCAAAGTAGTGCCCGGATCCGAGGCTGCTTTCGAACATCTTTGGACCACGCGCGACACCCATCTGAAAGAGGTGCCGGGTTTCGTGGAATTCCATTTGCTGAGGGGGCCGCGCAAGGACGATCACGTGCTCTATTCGAGCCATACGATCTGGCGCGACCACGCATCGTTCGAGGCATGGACGAAGTCCGACGCGTTTCGCGCCGCGCATCGCAGCGCCGGCAACGAAAACCGCGTGCTTTATCTCGGACATCCGGAATTCGAGGGCTTCGAGGTGATTCAGACCGTGAAGTAGTTCTTCGTGCGCATGCGGCAACCGCAAGCGTGCCACGTGGGCGCGGCCGTGCGCATGCGTGCGGCTCAGCGTTGCCGGCGCGTCCACACCACTCTCAAAGGAACTGACATGAAAGCCGTCAGAATCGGTTCGCCCGCCACCGTCGATAACCTGCAAGTCGTCGATCTCGCCGATCCCGGTCAACCCGCGGCAGGGCAGATTCGCGTGCGGATTCGCGCAAGCTCGCTGAACTTTCACGACTATGGCGTCGTAAGCGGCCGGCTGCCCGGCGAAGCGGGCCGCATTCCGATGGCCGATGGCGCGGGCATCGTCGAAGCGGTCGGCGAAGGCGTGCGCGAATTCAAGGCCGGCGATCACGTCGTGTCGTGCTTCTTCCCGTTCTGGGAAAACGGTCCGCCGGCCATTGCCGATTTCTCGACCACGCCCGGCGACGGTGTCGACGGTTATGCGCGCGAAGCCGTCGTGCTGCCGGCCCACTATTTCACGCACGCGCCGGCCGGCTACAGCCACGCCGAAGCGGCGACGCTGACCACGGCCGGGCTGACCGCGTGGCGCGCGCTCGTGGTCGACGGTCAACTGAAGGCGGGCAGCACGGTACTCGTGCTCGGCACCGGCGGTGTGTCGATCTTCGGCTTGCAGATGGCGAAGGCGACGGGGGCGTCGGTGATCGCGACGTCGTCGTCGAATGAGAAGCTCGCGAAGCTGCGCGAACTCGGCGCCGACCATACGATCAACTATCGCGAGAATCCCGGTTGGGGCAAGCAGGTCCGTCAACTGACGGGGGGGCGCGGCGTCGATCACGTGATCGAGGTGGGCGGCGCCGGCACGCTGCCGCAATCGATCACGGCTTGCCGAATCGGCGGCCATATCGCGCTGATCGGCGTGCTGACCGGCCGCGAGGGCCCGGTGCCGACCGCGCATCTGATGGCGCGGCAGCAGCGTCTGCAAGGGCTCATCGTCGGCAGCCGGCAGGCACAGATCGAAATGGTGCGCGCGCTCGAAACGACGGGCATCAAGCCCGTGATCGACAGCACGTTCGCACTGGACAAACTCGCCGATGCGTTCCGGCACGAAGCGTCGGGTACGCATTTCGGCAAGATCTGCGTGGCGATCTGAGTGTGGGTTTGCCGTTACGCGAGCTACGAGCCGCCTGCGTCGCGGCTCGGGTTCGAGCTTGCGCTCAAACAGACTTCGCGAGGTCCGCGAAGCTGATGCGCGCCGCCTCGCAGGCTTGCGTGAACCCGTCGTCGTAGCTCGTGAAAAACACCGTGCGGGTCGTGCCGAGCGTTCGAAACAGCTCGGCGAGCACCGCGCGCGCGGACGCGTCGAGTCCGCCGGCGGGTTCGTCGGCGAGCAGCACGCGGGTTTCGCCGAGCACGGCGGCAGTCAGAAAGACCTTTTTGCGGCTGCCATACGACATCTGCTCGAAGCGTTTATCGAGGTGCGGCGCAAGGCCGAAGCGCTCGGCGAGTGCGAGCGCGTCGCCGGTGAGCACGGTGTGTCGCGCCGACGCAAGCTGTTGCAGATAATCACGGCCGGTCTGATCCGGCCAGCTCATGCAGTCTTCCGGCACATAGGTGAGGACCGCTTGCGCGGCCTGCGGCGCGGCGCGCAACGAATGGCCGCCGAGCCACACGTCGCCGGTGTCGGGCTCGATCGCCCCGGCGAGAATGCCGAGCAACGTCGATTTGCCGCTGCCGGACTCGTCGTTTAATGCGATGCATCCTGATGTCGCGTCCAGACGCAACCCCTCGAAGAGGACGCGGTCGCTGTAGCGCTTGCTGAGGTTTTCGAATCGAAGCATGAGTTGGCGCGGAAATGGCGATATCGATGCGGCACGTGGCTGGGTCGCCGGGGTGGCGTCGCCGGGGTGGCGTCGCATGCCATGCGGGATTTTCAACACGGTGATACGCGCCAGTGTAGCAGCGCGCACCGCGCCGCCGGGCGCAAGCGTATGCTGCTCGAAGCGCGGATGCAGCGTAGATAGACACTGAAACACTGAAGCCCTGGAGGTGACATGACCCGGCCCAACCCGCGAGCATTGTCGCTATCGGCATTGACCGTGCTCGAACTGAGCCCGCCACGGATGGTCGAGTGTGCCGCGCAAGCCGGCTACGACTACGTCGGGCTGCGCCTCGTGCCCGCCACCGATAACGAAGTGCGGCACGACATCATCGGCCCGACGGCATTGAAGCGCGAAACGCTCGCCTGTTTGCGCGACACCGGCATCGGGGTGCTCGACGTCGAGATTCTGCGGCTCAAGCCCGACACCGACGTCAGCGCGTGGCTGCCGATGCTCGATGCCGCCGCCGGATTCGGCGCGCGCTACGTGCTGGTCGCGGGCAACGATCCCGATGAAGCGCGCTGCGCCGAACGTCTCGCGCAACTGTGCGAACTCGCCGAGCCGCGCGGCCTCACGCCGTCGCTCGAATCGATGCCGTGGACCGACGTGAAGGACGTCACGCAGGGCGCGCGCATCGTCAAGGCGGCGGCGCGGCGCAATAGCGGGCTGATCGTCGATCCGATTCATTTCGATCGCGCGGGAACGCAGCCGCAAACGTTGCGCGCATTGCCGCGCGAGTACTTCGGCTACGTGCAGTTCTGCGACGCGCCGGCCGAGCGTCCCGGCGACCTCGACACGCTGCTCTATCAGGCGCGTTGCGAACGCATGATTCCGGGCGAGGGCGGCCTCGATCTCGCCGGCATTCTGCGCGCGCTGCCGGATCATCTACCGCTCAGCCTCGAAGTGCCGATGCAGCAGTGGGCGAAAACCGCGCCGCCGCTCGAACGCGCGCGCAGGCTGCGCGAGGCGACGCTCGCTTTGCTCCAGCGGATTTATGCGGCGACGTCGAATAGCCAAGCCTGATCGTGGCTATTTTTCACATAATTGCGGCTTGTATTTAAATCACACCATTGCAGTAATTCTGACTGGTTTTAAATGGGTGCGCTTAAATATAGCCATTCAAAGTATACAGACGCTTTTTGCGCTGATGCGCGACGGCAGTCTGTTCAGCCTCGCTGCATTGCCGTCGCAGTATGCGGGTCTGCAAATGAAGAATGCGATCGAGCACGCGAACGTCTTGCTCAAGGAGCTCAACGAACTCTGCTATAGGCTGCTGCATGCGTACGAGCTGGGGTTGCGCGCGATCGCGAACCAATTGCTCGAGCACAGAAGCACGCTGAAGATCGTTCACCAACCTGCCGCGGCCTGATGGCCGGCTCGAAGTCCGGCTGAACGTCCGTTCGTCCGTTCAGTCGTGGCCCGACTTGCTGCCCGCCTTGGTGTCATTGCCACCCGGACCGGGTTTATTTTGGTCGGGCGGCAGGTCTTCGCCTTTCTTCGGCAGTGGCTGATCGAGGCCCGGTTCGACAGGAGTGGGGATTGCATCGCCAATAGGCTTCGAGACCTCGGCGGGCGGGCTGCCGGGGTCCTCATCGGCCTGGCGATCATGCTCGTTCGGGGAATTCGCCGTGTTCGACACGATGCTCTCCGGTTGATGAAGATAAACCGGAGAGAAGCAATGCATGTGCCACGGTGCCACGGCGGGCGTTCGACGCATGGCGTCGATCAGAGCGGAGGCGCGGCAAACAGCGTCTGCAACACGCCCGATTTCCAGATCATCTGCGCGGCGGCGGCCAGCACGAACAGCAGTACCACCGCGCGAAACACCGTGGGCGGCAGGCGATCGCGCAGCGGCCGCACGAGCACGATGCCGGCGATCACGGGCAGGCTCGCGCCCGCCGAAATCGCCAGGTCGGTCCAGCTCGCGTGCGCGCCGCCGCTGAACGCGGCGACCAGCGTGATGATCGACACGACGAGAATGATCGCGATCTGCTTCGTGAACGCCTTGCCGGTTGCGCCCGTCGCGATCAGATACATCGCGAGCAGCGGGCCGGGCACCGACGCGATGCTTTCCATCAGCGCGGCGCCGAATCCGAGCGCGAGGCCCGCGGGCTTCGCCCCTGCGGGCGACAGCGTGAGCCGCGGCGCGGCGAGCAGCAACAGAGCCGCGATCATCAGCAGCGTGCCGGCGGCGGCCAGCGCGCGATGCGGCGCCAGCGAGACCAGCACCATCACGCCGACGATATTGCCGATCACGGTGCCGATGAGTGGCGCCGCGATGCGCTTCATCGTCGGCAGCAGATCGCCGCCTTCGAGCGCCTGCGGAATATTGCCGAGGATGATCGGCATCGACAGCAGCAGGACGGCCGCCTTGATCGGCAGGAAGTGGCTCAGAATCGGCATCGCGACGAGCGGCACGCCGATGCTGACCACGCCCTTGACCATGCCGCCGAGCAACAGCGCGACAACGATGCCGATAAGCGCGTAGAGATCGAGCGCCTGCAGGCTGATGCCCAGCACGCCGCTCGCGAAAGTGAAATGAGACATCGTGGAAATCCGCGAATGAGGTGCGCGGATCGAAGCGGGATGCCGCGCGTGGTCTGTTTTTATCGTTTGGCTGGTTCTGGTCTCGCGGGGTGGCGCGGGAATGGAAGCGGCCGGTCAGGGTGAGGCCGCATGATACCGCGCCTGGGCGGGGGAGAGGAGAGGGTTAGAGGCGAGGGCGTGCTGCGAGGAATCTGTCCCACCTGGAAGGCGGTATCGGTATGTAGGTGGAGTCGCCGCCGCCGTCTCCAACGGAGAACAGCACCGTCTTGCCCTCATAGCTGCTCCACAAAATGATCGGGACGGGCGTGGCAAACGTGTGCTGCGCGAGTAGCGCTCCACTCTGTGCGTTGAATAAGCGCCCAACGTATTTCGAATTTCCGCCTGGCACCCGGTCCAGCAAACAGCGTTCCGCCATATACAAGCCGTCAGGAGACTTTGAACTCTGGCATTCGGTGCCATGTGGGGTGTGGTTAAAAGCGAAGAGATAAATCATGCCGACAGTCACCGCGATTGACGCGGTGTGTCTGAACGTGTATTTCATAGGTATATCTTGATATCCGGAACGACGGGAACAAAGCGCCCAACGCCGAAAGTCGCTGTTGTGCAGGCGACTCAGCATAGACCGGAATATCGAAGAACTGACCAGAACCTTCGTAACTTCGGAAATTTCCGAACGAGATAGAAGACAACCAACAGCTAACGCGGGCTACTCACACGACATCGGAAGCAGCGCTCTTCTCGCGCGCCACCCGTTCATCGCGCGACGGCAACGAAGCAGCCGTTTGCGAAGCACGAGAACACCCGGCCGCTTCCAATGCCATCACCGGCTCCCCGCGTGTCTTCAACCGCAAAATCGGCGCCTCGATAAATCGCCACGACAGCAGCGCGATGCCGAGCGAAATCGCAAACGAAGCCACGATACCGAGCGCATGCGCCCACACCGGAACCGTGCCGCCGAACAATGCCTCGGCGTGACGACTGCGCGTCAGATCGGGAATCAGGTTGTGATAGAGATAAAAGCCATAACTGATGCGCCCAAAACCCGCGAGCCAGCCGGTTTGCAATACACCGATGACGACCACGTTGCGGCAGCAGGCAATCGAACACACGAGCGCCGCAATGCCGATGCCATATAACGCACTAATCGTGGTAAACAGCAGCGGACTGTCGAGCGCGCTCCACATCGGCTCGGCCGCGCACAAACCGGTCACGCCGACACTCAACGAAAACAGCGTCGCGCCGTGACCGAGCCACCCGCGCAGGCGGCCTCGATCCTTCGCGGTCATCAGGCCGCCCACGCCGCCGAGCGCGAGCAGCCAGAAATTGCTCAACGGATGCGTGTAAATCGTGATCTCGTCCCAATGCGCGGCGCGCATCGCGAGCAATGCGGCGAGTCCGAGCACGACGATCGTCCAGCACGCGGCGCGATGCCAGCGCACCGCGAGCAGCAGCAATAGCGGTGCGACCACGAGGTAAAACTGCTCTTCGATCGCGAGACTCCACAAATGTGAGTAGCGTCCCGGCCAGTAGCGCAGTACCGAGCCGATCCAGAAGTTCGACAGATACGCGAAATGAAATGGCATGCCGCCCGCCAGTTCGGGGCTCGCGAAGCCGAACGCCATCAGCACGCCCATCACGACGAGCATCAGGTAATAGATCGGAAAGATGCGCACGGTGCGGCGAAACAGAAAGCGCCTGAGTTCGGCGCCGAAACGGCTGCTGCCCGTTTCGATGCGCGCGCGCTGCGACGACAGGATGCCGATGATCAGAAAGCCGCTCAACGCGAAGAATATCCATACGCCGAGATGACCGATCTCGCCGACGTCACCAAAGAGCCGGTGTTGCAGAAAGACCATCAGCACCGCGATCGCGCGCAAGCCGTCGAAGCCGGCAATCCGTCGGTTCATGGGGCGCTCTTCCGTGGTTCGGACGCACGGGCGGCGCGAGCGGCATGGCAGGTGCCATCGCTTGCGGCGGGAAGGGCGGGGTCGCCGCATACCGGCGACGATGCGGCGAAGAGTGGCGCAAAGCAGCGAAAAAGCATGAAAACATCGTACGGTGAAAAAAAGCGAAAAAAATCGCACGCCGCGTCTGGCGGATTATTTTCGTGTCCTTGCGCCGTTCTTTACCGCCCGCCGCGCATTTTTACGCGCGAAAAGCCGCAAAACTTTCCGCGTTTCCAGCACGCGCGACTCCTGTATTACCACTCGCCGACATCCGCATTTCAGATCGCCATTGCAAAGTCAGGCAGTAGAGGCTGCCTGTCAGCGCATTTAGAGGCGACGCACGGTATGGGCGGGAACGAATTATTCTTCTCAGGTTCGCAGAGCATACGGCCGCTCGTGCATGGCCGTTCCTGTTACGGCGCGCTGCCGGCGCGCATTCCTCGAGAAGCGAATGGAAATCCGTCGTGGACGCTCGATCGAAGTCGATTTCTTCCGCGGTGTCGTGCTGATCGTCATCGTGCTGGATCACATTCCCGGCAGCATGCTGTCGCACCTGATGTTGCATGCGTACGCGTTGTGCGATTCCGCCGAAGTGTTCGTGTTTCTCGGCGGCTATGCGTCGGCGGCGGCCTATACGGCGGTGCTCGCGCATCGCGGCGAGAACGCGGCGAAGCTGCGCTTTATCAAACGCTGCTGGGAAATCTATCGCGCGTATCTGCTGACGGCCGTGCTGACGCTCGTGTCCGGCGCGACGCTCGCGCTGCTGAATCTGAACCGTCCGATGGTCGAGCTGAGCGGCTGGCCGCCGTTCGCGCTTCAGCCCTGGCGCGAAGCGTTCGATATCGCGCTGTTGCGCCGGCAACCCTATCTATCGAGCGTGCTGCCGATGTACGTGATCTTCGCGCTGTTCGTGCCGTTCGCGGTGCCGCTCGCGCGCCGCTCGGCGTCGCTCGCGCTCGCTGTCAGCCTCGCGATCTGGGCAGGCGCGGTGCCGCTCGCCGCGTTATTCAGCATTGACGATGTCGCCAACTGGGCTTTTAATCCGTTTGCATGGCAACTGATGTTCGTACTCGGCATCGTGTGCCGGGTCCAGCCGATCAGCGAACGCTTTCATGCGAGCCATACCGCGCGGTGGTTCACCCGCGGCGCGGTGCTCGCGGTGCTCGCGTTTGCCATCGTCAAACTTTTCGTGCTGTCGGAGCCGGTGCCGGGCACGCACAAACAGAATCTTTCCGTGGAACGTGTGATCAACTTCATCGTCATCGCGTGGCTCGCCGCCCAGTTCGTGCGGATGGGCAGCATCGCGTGGCTCGCGCGGCGGCTGCCGGCCGTCGTGACGGTCGGGCGTACCGGGCTCGTGTGCTTCGTGATGGGCACGCTCGTGTCGTTGATCGTCGATACGGCGACGCCGCATACGTTCCACGGTTTTCGCGGCGTGCTGGTCGGACTCGGCGGCGATCTCGCCGCGATCGGCGCGCTGCTGATGATCGCGCGCGGCTGGAGCGGCTGGAAAGGCCAGCGTCCGGGTCCGGGTGCGCATGCCAACGGCGCGGGTTACGGATGACGCGGCGGGTTCGCCGCGCCCGGCAGGTAAGTGCGCCACGCACGATGCAGATGACGCGCGGGTTCGTGGGTTTCGCAACGATCATGAGCGTCGGCGTGCTCGCGTGGCTCGCGATGCATCGCACGTCCGCCGTGGCCAGGGAGGCGCCGCTCGCGATGCACTGCGCGGAATTCGCGGGCGCGGTGCTGGAACCCGAGCTGATCGCGTTGCCGACGGCCGGCGCGCAGATCGAAAGCGCGGCGATGATCGGCGCGACCGCGCCCGGCAATCAGCAAGGCGGCGAGTACTGCCGCATCACGGGCCGCATCAAGGCGCTCAACCCGACGACGCCCGATATCCGCTTCGATCTGAATTTACCGCGTCACTGGAATGGCCGCGCGTTGCAGGTCGGCGGCGGCGGTTACAACGGCGTCGTCGTCAGCGGCATCGGCGTGATGCCGTTTTCGCCGGACCGCGCGCCGCTCGCGCAGGGCTATGCGACGTTCGGCGACGATTCCGGGCATGTCGGCGATTCGTCGCTCGCGGTGTTCGGTCTGGTCGACGAAGCGGTGACGAACTTCGGCTACGCGCATCTGAAGAAAACGCACGACGTGGCGCTCGCGCTGATTACGCGCGCCTACGGCCGGCCGCCGCAGCGCATGTATTTCGCCGGCGGCTCGACGGGCGGCCGGGAAGGCTACACGGTGATGCAGCGCTTTCCCGACGACTACGACGGCGTGATCGCCAATTCGCCGGCGCTCAATTTTTCCGGCGTGCGGCTGATCGGCGTGGAGATCGGCCAGGCGGAGTACGGCAAGCCGGGCGGCTTCGTGCCGCCGGTGCTGCTCGAGCGCGTCTATCAGCGCACGCTCGCCGTTTGCGACCGGCTCGACGGCGCGGCGGACGGCATCGTCAGCGACGTCGCGGCGTGCCGCGCGCACGAGGCGGAAATCATCGCTTCGCTGCGTTGCGCGGCACGGGTTTCGCCGCACGACGAATGCCTGACCGACGCGCAGCTCGCGACGCTGCTCGTGATGCGCGACGGTCTGTCGTTGCCGTATCGGCTCGCATGGAACGTGAGCGGCTATCGCGGCTACAACGTGTTTCAGGGCACGCATCTGACCGGCGTGCTCGGTCTCGCGCATCAGCCGCAACGTCTGCCGTCGCCGACGTTCTATGCGAACGGCTATCTGTTCGCGCAGGGCGACGGCTATGTCCGCTACTTCGTCGCGCACGACGCGAACTTCGATTCGATGGCGTTCGATCCGCAGCGGCCCGGCAAATATCGCGCGCCGCTGATCGCGCTATCGCGCACGATCGGCTCGATGAACCCCGACCTGTCGCGCTACATCGCGCGCGGGGGCAAGCTGATTACCGTGCAAGGCCTTGCCGACGAAGTGATCAGCCCGAATCAGACGATCGCGTATCACGACGCGCTGGTCGAGCGCTTCGGCGCGCAGACGGTCGATAGCTTCATGCGTCTTTACATGGTGCCGGGTTTTCAGCACGGCAACGGGGCGTTCATTCCATCGGTGGATCTGCTCGGCGCGCTCGATAACTGGGTGACGCGCGGCATCGCACCCGAAACGTTGACAGCCACCGATATCGCGGGGGAGACCAATGGACGCTCGCGGCCGCTGTGCCGCTATCCAGGATTTCCGCGCTATGTGGGTAAAGGCAATCTCAATCTGGCGAGCAGTTTCGTTTGCGCGGAACCGTGAGGTGCATCTAATGAAGAATGGCGGCAACGGCGGCCTTCGATAGCGCCGCCGCGTTGCCGGACCACGAGCGGCGACTCCTACTGGCCGTTGCGCATCGTTCCGTTGTTCATCCCGTTGCCGGCGCCGCCGGTCGACGGATTCATCGACGGGCTATCGGGCGTCGCGCCCGTGCCGGTGCCCATCCCGCCGCCCGTGCCGGTCACACCCGGCGAGCCGTAGCCGGAATCCCTCGGCGGATTGATCGTGCTGGGACCCACGCCCGGCGTCGCGGTTCCGCCCGCGCCGCCGGTGGTGCCGCCGCCCGCGCCGATCCCGTTGCCGC
>NZ_JASGFN010000054.1:0-15499 GCF_047605525.1 Paraburkholderia sp.
CGTTGCCGGTCTTGCCGACCGTGCACAGCGCGGTGTTGCCCGCGGTCACGCCGGATAGCGCGACGGATTTCTTCGGCTTGAAGCCGCCTTGCGTTTCATTGCCGCCCGGTGCGCCAGCGGCTTGCGTCGTCTCGCTCATCTTCCGCCTTCTCCTGTGTGCCGGTTCATCCGCGGGCTCATTGCCGCCGTTTGACCCACGCTGTTCATGCCACGGATGGTCCGTTAGTACCCACTTTCGCAAAGAGCGGCGCCGCTTCCCGCGGCACGGCGCGGCCCGTGGTTTGCGCGCGACGCAGCACCGACCAGTAATAGCGATAGCTCGCGCGGTCATGCAGCGTATCGCGATGACGCGTCGGTCCCCATTGCGCGGACTGCGCGGCCAGCAGGATTTCGGTGGCCATCGCGATTTCTTCGTCGCGCGGCGCGAACGCGGCGACGATCGCCTCGATCTGCGCCGGGTGGATGCTCCACATGCGCGTGTAGCCGAATTCGTTGCGGGCGCGCAGCGCGTCGTTCGCGACCACGCTCATGTCGCGCACTTCGGTGCTGACGTTATGCGACGGCACCTTGCCGTACGCATGGCAGGCCGCCGAGATTTCCAGCTTCGCGCGCCGCACCAGCGGATGATCGAACTGGCCCGGCGAGCGCATCGCGGTGTCGGGAATCGCGCCGTCGTGCGCGGAAACGAAATCCATCAGGCCGAAGCTCAGCGCCTCGACGCCCGGCAGCGCGGCGAGCTCGAATACACGCGTGAGCGCGCCGTGGGTTTCGACCAGCAGTTGTACCGGCACCGGTTGCGCGATACCGAGCTCGCGCCGCGTCGCCTCGATGAACGCGATCATTTCGGCGGCATCGGGAACGCTGCGGATTTTCGGCAGGGTGATGTAAGCGGGTGCTCGCTTCGCGGCGCGCAGAATCAGGCGTACGTCGTCGCGCCAGTGCGCGTGCGCGAAGTCGTGGATCCGCACGCCGACGCGGCCGAAGCGGTCGTGCTCGCCGCCGACGAGCGACGCGACCAGTTCCGCGTGTTCGGCCTCGCGGCCGACCTGCGCGCCGTCTTCGCAATCGAGTGTGATATCGAACACCGGGCCGAGTTGCTGCTGCAACGCGAGCGACTTCAGCATCAGCTTTTCGCTGCCGGCGTAGTGATCGCAGGCAGGCAGCACAGCGGGCGGCACTTCGCCGTCAAACAGCACTTCGGCGGGTGTGAGAACGCGCATCTTCGGCGTGTGGGGCGTGGTGAGGATTAGAGAAAATCGGATTCGGGCGTGCTCTGCGCAAGCGCCGTCGAGCGGCGGCAAAACACGTTCGGATCAGATGCGAATTACCGCCTTTTAACGGCAATTCGCCCAGCAATTCGCACGAAAAAAACCGGAACCCGCCGCGATGACGCTTCGGAGTTCCGGTTTTTCCGCATCAGAGGCTTAGCCGAGCAGGTGCTGAACGCCTTCGCGCTCTTCGAGCAGTTCCTGCAGCGTGCCGTCCATCTTTTCACGCGAGAACGCGTCGATTGCCAGACCTTCGACGCGCTTGTACTCGCCGTTTTCGCAAGTCACCGGCACACCGTAGATGATGTCTTCGGGGATGCCGTACGAGCCGTCCGACGGAATGCCCATCGTGACCCACTTGCCGTTCGTGCCGAGCACCCAGTCGCGCACGTGGTCGATCGCGGCGTTGGCCGCCGATGCCGCCGACGACAGGCCGCGCGCTTCGATGATCGCCGCGCCGCGCTTGCCGACGGTCGGGATGAACGTGTTGCGGTTCCATTCGTCGTCGTTGATCAGCTTGGTCAGGTCCTGACCTTCCGCGGTCGCGAAACGGAAGTCCGGGTACATGGTCGGCGAGTGGTTGCCCCACACGGCGAGCTTTTCGATCGACGCGACCGGCTTGCCCGATTTGGCGGCCAGTTGCGACAGCGCGCGGTTGTGGTCCAGACGCAGCATCGCGGTGAAGTTCTTCTTCGGCAGGTCCGGCGCCGACTTCATGGCGATGTAGGCATTCGTGTTGGCCGGGTTGCCGACCACCAGCACCTTTACGTCGCGGCTTGCGACTTCGTTCAGCGCCTTGCCCTGAACCGTGAAGATTTCGGCGTTGGCCGACAGCAGATCCTTGCGCTCCATGCCCTTCGAACGCGGACGCGCGCCGACGAGCAGGGCGATGTCGGCGTCCTTGAACGCGACCTTCGGGTCGTCCGTGATCACGACGCCCGACAGCAGCGGGAATGCGCAATCATCCAGTTCCATCACGACGCCTTTGACGGCGGCTTGCGCTTGCGGCAGATCGAGCAGTTGCAGGATCACCGGCTGGTCCTTGCCGAGCAGGTCGCCATTGGCGATGCGGAACAGCAGGGAGTAAGCGATTTGACCTGCGGCGCCGGTGACGGCAACGCGCTTTGCGGGCTTAGCCATTGAGAAATCTCCAGGACGATGCGTTAGACGCTAGGGAAAACGCCATTCTATATGCGCGTTCAGCGAAGCGTTATGAAACACGGCGGAATTCACTGTGGTCGCGTGCGGTTCCTGCTTATGCCGGAACCGGGCGGCGCGCTGCGGCAAGACCGCCATGCCGGAAACCTGTACTGCCGAGCGGGATAGGGCGCCACGCCGGGGCCGCTGCCGCACGGCGCGGACTCCTGCAAACAGCGCGTTTCGGCAAGTGTCCGGCCAGCGGGTGCAGCACGAGAAGCAGCACGGATGCAACGGATGGCGGCGAATCGAAACCAGAACTGCGCGTGAACTGCGTAGGAAACGTCATGGCGCGGAGTGCTGCCGGAGCGTTGCGGCACTGCAACAAAGAGTGGCCGGAAAACCCGCAAACCCTTGCTCGACAAGGAGTGTAGGAGTCGGCACACACAAAGTCAACATTATCTTATGTCTTATATAAGACATATATATTGCCGGGAAAAGCCTAGACGCGCCCCAGCCCTTTATGATGAAATGCGCGGATGAATTCGAACCCGGCGAATCCTGTGAATCCGAATAGCCAGGGGGCCGCGGGCGAGGGCGTATCCGTCGCCGCTCCTGCTGCGTCGCCTACTTTCAGCCCCTTGTATCAGCAGATCAAAGGGCTGATTACGCAGAGCCTCGAAAGCGGCGAGTGGAAGCCCGGGGAGATCATTCCCAGTGAAGTCGAACTGGCCGCGCGCTACAAGGTGAGTCAGGGCACGGTGCGCAAGGCGATCGACGAACTTGCCGCCGACAACCTGCTCGTACGGCGTCAGGGCAAGGGCACCTTCGTTGCAACGCACAATGAAGATCGCGCGCAGTTCCGCTTTCTGAGATTGCTCGCCGACGACGGCGCCGAGCATCCGCACGTGAGCCGACTGCTCGAATGCCGGCGGTTGCGCGCATCGGCGGAGATCGCCCGGCAGCTCGATCTGAAGCCGGCCGATCCGGTCGTGCTGATCAAGCGCTTACTGCAATTCGACGGCGAAGTCACCGTGCTCGACGAAATCTGGCTGCCCGGCGCCGTGTTTCGCGGGCTCACGCTCGAGCGGCTGTCGGAGTACAAAGGTCCTCTTTACGCGATGTTCGAGACGGAATTCGGCACCCGCATGATTCGCGCGACGGAAAAGATCCGCGCGGTCGCGGCGGAGCCTTCCGTGGCGGACCTGCTGCAGGTGCCGGCGGGTTTTCCGTTGCTCTCGGTCGAGCGCGTGTCCTATACCTATGGGGATCGGCCGGTCGAAGTCCGGCGAGGTTGGTATGTCACAACCGGGTATTACTATCAGAACGATCTGAGCTGAATCGGGCTGGAGCGAGGCGCGGCGTCCCACAACGCGCGCCTGTCGGAAGGCGCCTTCATTGCGCATGCCGCAACGAACCGGTGGTGGTTTTCGCTGCAGCGCGATATAAAAAGGCGCTAAACTTGCGGATTAGTGTGACTACATAGTAGGGGTCTAGCATGGCAGAAGCCGTAAAAAAACCGAGGCCGGAATTTCGGAACATCGGTCTAGGGCAAATATTGACGGCATATCGTCTCCCGCTAGCGGGGCGGGTGTCGATTCTCCACCGCGTGAGCGGTGCCCTGTTGTTTCTCTTTCTTCCGTTCCTGCTGTACCTTTTCGATCAGAGCCTGACTTCCGAACTCAGCTTCGACGTCTTCAAGGGCTTCCTCTCCAATATCATCGTCAAGCTCATCACGCTCGTTCTCGCATGGGCCTTCCTGTTCCACTTCTGCGCCGGCATCCGTCACCTCGTGATGGACACCAACCACGATGCGGTGTCGAAGGAGAAGGGCAAGTCGACCTCCATCGTCGTGTTCGTCGTGTCGTCGCTGCTCACCATCGCATTCGCGGCAAAACTGTTCGGAGCATTCTAAAAAATGTCAGCCAATAACCGAATCGGTTCGAAGCGTCTCGTCGTCGGCGCACATTACGGTCTGCGCGACTGGCTCGCCCAGCGCATCACCGCCTGCATCATGGCAATCTACACGGTGATCCTGCTCGTGTGGTTCTTCGCCGGGCGCAATTTCTCGTACGACGGCTGGGCATCGATCTTCGCGACACAGTGGATGAAGCTCGCCACGTTCGTCACGCTTCTCTCGCTGTTCTACCACGCCTGGGTCGGCATTCGCGACATCTGGATGGACTACGTGAAGCCCGTTGGCACCCGCCTCGTCCTTCAGGCGCTGACGATCGTCTGGCTGCTCGCATGTGCGGGCTACGCTGCGCAGATTCTCTGGAGAGTGTAAAAGAATGGCTGCAATCAAGAATTCTCTGCCGCGTCGCCGCTTCGACGTGGTAATCGTCGGTGCGGGCGGCTCGGGGATGCGCGCTTCGCTGCAACTCGCGCGCGCCGGTCTGTCGGTCTGCGTGCTGTCCAAGGTGTTCCCGACGCGTTCGCACACGGTTGCTGCCCAGGGCGGCATCGGCGCTTCGCTCGGCAACATGAGTGAAGACAACTGGCATTACCATTTCTACGACACGATCAAGGGTTCCGACTGGCTCGGCGACCAGGACGCGATCGAATTCATGTGCCGCGAAGCACCGAACGCCGTCTACGAACTCGAACACTTCGGCATGCCGTTCGACCGTAACGCGGACGGCACGATCTATCAGCGCCCGTTCGGCGGCCACACCGCGAACTACGGCGAAAAGCCGGTGCAGCGCGCCTGCGCGGCGGCCGACCGTACCGGTCACGCGCTGCTGCACACGCTGTATCAGCAGAACGTTGCTGCCAGGACGCAATTCTTCGTCGAATGGATGGCGCTGGACCTGATCCGCGACGCCGACGGCGACGTGCTCGGCGTGACCGCGCTGGAAATGGAAACCGGCGACGTCTACATCCTCGAAGGCAAGACCACGCTGTTCGCCACGGGCGGCGCGGGCCGGATCTTCGCGGCATCCACGAACGCGTTCATCAACACCGGTGACGGCCTCGGCATGGCGGCCCGTGCGGGCATCGCGCTGCAGGACATGGAATTCTGGCAATTCCACCCGACCGGCGTGGCCGGCGCGGGCGTGCTGATCACCGAAGGCGTGCGCGGCGAAGGCGGCATCCTGCTGAACAAGGACGGCGAGCGTTTCATGGAGCGCTACGCGCCGACGCTCAAGGACCTGGCGCCGCGCGACTTCGTGTCGCGCTCGATGGACCAGGAGATCAAGGAAGGGCGGGGCGCCGGGCCGGCCGGCGACTACGTGCTGCTCAAGCTCGACCACCTCGGCTCGGACACGATCAAGAAGCGCCTGCCGTCGATCCGCGAGATCGCGATCAAGTTCGCGCACGTCGATCCGATCAAGGACCCGATCCCGGTCGTGCCGACGATCCACTACCAGATGGGCGGCATCCCCACCAACTACCACGGCCAGGTCGTCGCGCCCCGCGACGGCGACCCGAACGCGGTCGTCAACGGCCTGTACGCGATCGGCGAATGCTCGTGCGTGTCGGTGCATGGCGCCAATCGCCTGGGCACCAACTCGCTGCTCGACCTGGTCGTGTTCGGCCGCGCGGCGGGCCGCCACATCATCCAGGCCGGCTTCAAGAATCACTCGCACCAGCCGCTGCCGCGGAACGCCGGCGACAACGCGCTCGAGCGCGTCAACAAGATGATGGCCTCGACCGGTGGCGAGCGCGTGCAGGACGTGGCCGGCGGCATCCGCGCGGCGATGCAGGGGCACTGCGGGGTGTTCCGTACGTCGAAGCTGCTGTCCGAGGGGGTGTCCCGGATCGCCGAGCTGACCAAGCGCGCGCAGCATGTTCAGCTTCGCGACAAGTCCAAGGTGTTCAATATGGCCTTGGTCGAGGCGCTCGAGCTGGCCAACCTGACCGAGGTCGCCAACGCGACGATCGTGTCGGCCGAGGCCCGCAAGGAAAGCCGCGGCGCGCATGCGCACAGCGACTTCCCCGATCGCAACGACGTCGACTGGATGCGTCACACCTTGTGGTACTCCGAAGGCAATCGCCTCGACTACAAGCCGGTCCAGCTCAAGCCGCTGACCGTCGAAACGTTCAAGCCCAAGGCGCGTACCTTCTGAGCATCGCGGAGCCTCAACCATGACGACTGCAGAAATCTCCCGTCCGGCCACCACGCAGACGGTGGCCGCTCCCGGCGCCGGCAAGCGGACGGTCAAGTTCTCGATCTATCGCTACGATCCGGACAAGGACGCCAAGCCCTACATGCAGCAGCTCGAGGTCGAGCTGCTGCCGACCGACAAGATGCTGCTGGACGCGCTGGTGCGCATCAAGCTGGACGCCGACGAGTCGCTGTCGTTCCGCCGTTCGTGCCGAGAGGGCGTGTGCGGGTCGGACGCGATGAACATCAACGGCAAGAACGGCCTGGCCTGCATCACGAGCCTGCGCGAGCTCAAGGAGCCGATCGTCCTGAAGCCGTTGCCCGGCCTGCCGGTGATCCGCGACCTGATCGTGGACATGACGCACTTCTTCAACCAGTACCACTCGGTCCAGCCGTACCTGATCAACGACACGCCGCCGCCCGAGAAGGAGCGGCTGCAGTCGCCCGAGGAGCGTGAGGAGCTCGACGGCCTGTACGAGTGCATCCTGTGCGCGTGCTGCTCGACCTCGTGCCCGTCGTTCTGGTGGAACCCCGACAAGTTCGTCGGCCCGGCCGGCCTGCTGCAGGCGTACCGCTTCATCGCCGACAGCCGCGACCTGTCGACCAGCGCCCGCCTCGACAATCTCGAGGATCCGTACCGCCTGTTCCGTTGCCATACGATCATGAACTGCGTCGACGTCTGTCCGAAGGGGCTGAACCCGACGAAGGCGATCGGCAAGATCAAGGAACTGATGGTTCGCCGGGCGGTTTGACGCACGGCGGCCAGGAAAACGGACCGCACGCATGAGCGACGATCGCGCGGCCGGCGGTGTGCCGACATCCGCTTCGCACCAGGCCGATGCGGCCCGGCGCCGGCGCCTGCGCTGGCGGTCGCGCCGCGGGCTGCTCGAGAATGATCTGATCCTGACCCGCTTCCTCGATCGCTACGAGCAAGAACTGACCGACGACGACGTGGGGGCTCTCGATCGCCTGCTAGACTGTAACGACAACGAGCTGATGGACCTGATCCTCGGCCGCAGCGAGCCCGAGGGCGAGCTGGCGACCGGGCCGGTCCTCGAGCTGGTGCGAAGATTGCGTGACGTTTGAGGCCGGGGTGCGAGACAACGGGGGTGGCCGTCACGCCCGATGCACGCCGGCTCTCGGTCGTTCACGTGCCCATTCCCGATGACAAGGAAAGTAACCATGAGTAGCCAGAAGAAGGCCACCCTATCGTTCTCCGACGGCAGCCCGTCGATCGATTTCCCGATCTACGAAGGGACTTTGGGCCCGGACGTCATCGACATCCGCAAGTTGTACGCGGGCACCGGCAAGTTCACCTTCGATCCCGGCTTCATGTCGACCGCGGCTTGCGAATCGAAGATCACGTTCATCGACGGTGACAAGGGCGAACTGCTGTATCGCGGCTATCCGATCGAGCAACTCGCCGAGAACTGCGACTTCCTCGAGACCTGTTACCTGCTGCTCAATGGCGAGTTGCCCGATCCCAAGCAAAAGGCCGATTTCGAGTACAACGTGACCCATCACACGATGGTGCACGAGCAGATGCCGCGCTTCTACCAGGGCTTCCGGCGCGACGCGCACCCGATGGCCGTGCTGGTCGGCGTGGTCGGCGCGCTGGCGGCCTTCTATCACGACTCGCTCGACATCCAGGATCCCGAGTTGCGCCACATCTCGGCGATCCGCCTGATCGCCAAGATGCCGACGCTGGTCGCGATGGCGTACAAGTACACGATCGGCCAGCCGTTCATCTACCCGCAGAACGACCTGTCGTACACGGCCAATTTCATGCGGATGATGTTCGGCACGCCCTGCGCCGAATACCAGCCGAACGACGTGCTGGTCCGCGCGCTCGACCGCATCCTGATCCTGCACGCCGATCACGAGCAGAACGCGTCGACGTCGACGGTCCGCCTGGCCGGCTCGTCGGGCGCGAACCCGTTCGCGTGCATCGCGGCGGGGATCGCGACGCTGTGGGGGCCGGCGCACGGCGGGGCCAACGAGGCCTGCCTGGTGATGCTCAACGAGATCCAGCGCGACGGCGGCGTCGCCAAGATCGGCGAGTTCATCAAGAAGGTCAAGGACAAGAACTCCGGCGTCAAGCTGATGGGCTTCGGCCATCGCGTCTACAAGAACTACGATCCGCGCGCCAAGCTGATGCGCGAGACCTGCTACGAGGTGCTCGGCGAGCTGGGCCTGGAGCAGGATCCGCTGTTCGCGCTGTCGATGAAGCTCGAGCAGATCGCGCTCGAGGATCCGTACTTCGTCGACCGCAAGCTGTATCCGAACGTCGACTTCTACTCGGGCATCGTGCAGAAGGCGCTCGGCATCCCGACCGAGATGTTCACCTGCATCTTCGCGATGGCGCGGACCGTCGGCTGGATCGCGCAGTGGAACGAGATGATCTCCGAGCCGGACCAGAAGATCGGCCGCCCCCGCCAGTTGTTCACCGGCGCGAAGTCCCGCGATTTCGTCCCGCCGTCCAAGCGCTGACGATTGGCCGCCGACGGGCGCCGTCGATCGCGACGGTGACCGAGGCACCACCACCACCCGCGACCCGTCGCGGATCCGCCGCGGCGGCCCGGGCCGGACGACCCGGGCCAAGCGACCCGCCGCCGGGCTCGCGCCGGCTCAGCGCAGCGACATGTTGAGCTTGTCGAGCGCCGCCGAGCCCGGGCACAGCTCGGCCTCGCCGAGCCGGTTCAGCGGCACGTGAACGGTATTCATGTGGCCGTGCAGATCCTCGGCGTCGGGGTCGACGTACAGCAGGCCGGTCACGATCTCGCCCCGCGCCCGCCGCTGCTGGATCGTGTTCATCGCGCCGATCGCATCGGTCGGATCGTAGTCGTCGCGCAGCTTGCGCAGGCGCAGGACCGAGCCGTCGAGCTGCGCGATCGTCAGCAGCTCGCCGGGCGCGTAGTCGGTGGTGATCGTCTGCCGCTTCGGCATGAAGTCCAGCCGGTTGACCGCTTCGTTGTGCTCGCGCACGTAGTCGTAGCTGCGCGTGCTGCCCGGGTGGTTGTTGAACGCCACGCACGGGCTGATCACGTCGATCAGCGCCGCGCCGCGGTGCCGCAGCGCGGCCTTGACCAGCGGCACGAGCTGGGCCTTGTCGCCCGAAAAGCTGCGCGCGACGAAGGTGGCGCCGAGCTGCAGCGCCAGCGAGGCCATGTCGATCGGCGAATCGCTGTTGATCACGCCTTTCTTGGACTTCGATCCCTTGTCGGCGGTGGCCGAGAACTGGCCCTTGGTCAGGCCGTAGACGCCGTTGTTCTCGACGATGTACGTCATGTTGACGCCGCGCCGCATCAGGTGCGCGAACTGGCCCAGGCCGATCGACGCCGAGTCGCCGTCGCCGGACACGCCCAGGTACAGCAGCTCGCGGTTGGCGAGGTTGGCGCCGGTCAGCACCGACGGCATGCGGCCGTGCACGGTGTTGAAGCCGTGCGAGTTGCCCAGGAAATAGTCGGGCGTCTTCGACGAGCAGCCGATCCCGGACAGCTTGGCGACGCGGTGCGGCTCGATGTCCAGCTCCCAGCAGGCCTGCACGATCGCCGCCGAGATCGAATCGTGGCCGCAGCCGGCGCATAGCGTGGAGATCTTGCCTTCGTAGTCGCGTCGGGTCAGGCCCAGCGTGTTGGTCGGCAAGGTCGGGTGGTGGAGCCGGGGCTTGGCGAGGTACGTCATGGCTTGACCTTGGTCGCGCTGGCGCGGGTCAGCGCGTTGATGCGATCGGCGATCTCGCGATGGATGAAGCGGGCGGTGATCGGCGTGCCGTCGTAGTGCAGGATCGACGGCAGCCGGGCCGGATCGATCTGCAATTCGTTGATCAGCATCGTGCGCATCTGCCCGTCGCGGTTCTGCTCGACGACGAACACCTGATCGTGCGACGCGATGAACTGTTCGACGCTTTCCGGGAACGGGAAGCCGCGCAGCCGCATCAGGTCGATCGCGACGCCGTCGGCCTCCAGCGCGTCGAAGGCTTCCCGCATCGCCGGGCTGGTCGAGCCGAAATACAGCGCGCCGAAGCGCGTCGGTTCGACGGCCGCGCGCACGACGGGCTGCGGCACGAGGCCGCGCGCGGTGTCGAACTTGCGCAGCAGCCGCTGGACGTTGTCGACGTAGTCCGGACCCGCCTCCGAGTAGCGCGCGTAGCGGTCCTTGGTCGTGCCGCGGGTGAAGAAGGCGCCCTTGGCCGGGTGCGTGCCGGGGTAAGTGCGATAAGGAATGCCGTCGCCGTCGACGTCCAGGTAGCGGCCGAAATTGGCGCCGGCCTCGAGCATGTCCCGATCCATCACCTTGCCGCGGTCGTAGCGGCGCGAGTCGTCCCAGTCGAGCGGCGCGCACAGCCGGTGGTTCATGCCGATGTCCAGGTCGGTCATCACGAACACCGGCGTCTGCAGGCGGTCCGCCAGGTCCAGCGCCTGCGCGCTGAACGTGAAGCACTCGTACGGATCCTCGGGGATCAGCAGCACGTGCTTGGTGTCGCCGTGCGACGCGTACGCGCAGGCGATCAGGTCCGCCTGCTGCGTGCGGGTCGGCATGCCCGTCGACGGGCCGCCGCGCTGGACGTCGATGATCGTCACCGGGATCTCGGCGAAATACGCGAGGCCGATGAACTCGGTCATCAGCGAGATGCCGGGACCCGAGGTGGCGGTGAACGCGCGCGCGCCGTTCCAGCCGGCGCCCACGACCATGCCGATCGACGCCAGCTCGTCCTCGGCCTGGACGATCGCGTAGCGGGCGCGGCCGGTGTCGGGTTCCGAGCGGAACTTCGCGCAGTATTTCTGGAAGGCCTCGGCGACCGACGACGACGGCGTGATCGGATACCACGCGCAGACGCTGGCGCCGCCGTAGACGCAGCCGAGCGCGGTCGCCGCGTTGCCTTCGATGAAGATCCGGTCGCCGACGTTGCGCGCCGGCTTCACGCGCAGGCCGGTCGCATCGTCGAGGTGCTGCTGCGCGTAGCGCAGGCCCTTGCGGAAGGCGTCGAGATTCGGGCGCAGCAGCTTTTCCTTGCCCTTGTACTGCTCGCCGATCAGCGCGGCGATCGTTTCGGGGTCGATGCCGAACAGGCCCGCCAGCACGCCGACGTACATGATGTTTTTCAGCAACTGGCGTTCGCGCGGATCGCCGTACGCGGCGCTGCAGATCTCGGTCAGCGGCACGCCGATCGCGTGGATGTCCTCGCGCATCCGGTGCGCGGGCACCGGCTTGCTGCTGTCGTACAGCAGGTAGCCGCCGCTCTCGAGCTCGCGCAGGTCGGCGTCCCAGGTCTGCGGATTCATCGCCACCATCATGTCGACGCCGCCGCGCCGGCCGAGATAGCCTTTCTCGGTCACCCGCACCTCGTACCAGGTCGGCAGCCCCTGGATGTTCGACGGGAAGATGTTGCGCGGGCTGACCGGCACGCCCATCCGCAGCACGCTCTTGGCGAACAGCTCGTTGGCCGATGCCGAGCCCGAGCCGTTGATGTTCGCGAACTTGACGACGAAGTCGTTGACCGATTCGATGCGTGGCGTCTTCATGCGTAGGCCTTCGGGGAAGCGGCCGTCCGCTGCCGTGAACAGCCGGCGTGGGCGACGTTGACCGTGACGCGCTGCATGTCCCAGGCGCCGGTCGGGCAGCGCTCGGCGCACAGCCCGCAGTGCAGGCAGCAGTCCTCGTCCTTGACCATCGCGTTGCCGGTCTTTAGCGCGTGCGACACGTACAGCGATTGCGCGAGGTTCAGCGCGGGCGCGCGCAGGTGCCGGCGCAGCTCGGCCTCGGTCTCCCGCGTCGCGGCGGGCGTGAACGTGATGCAGTCGGTCGGGCAGATGTCGACGCAGGCATCGCATTCGATGCACTGCGGCTCGCTGAACACGGTCTGGACGTCGCAATTGAGGCAGCGCTGCGCCTCCTTCCACGCGGTGGCGGCGTCGAAGCCGAGCTCGACCTCGACCTTGATGCTGCGCAGCGCCTCGTTGATGTCGTGCCACGGCACCTTGTGCCGCAGCTCGGGCGCGACCTCGTTGTCGTAGCGCCATTCATGGATGCCCATCTTCTGCGCGGCGATCTCGACCGCCGGCGCCGGGCGCTCGGCCGGATCCTCGCCCTGCAGCAGGCGATCGATCGAGACCGCGGCCTCGTGGCCGTGCGCGACGGCCCAGATGATGTTCTTCGGGCCGAACGCCGCATCGCCGCCGAAGAAGACCTTCGGGTGCGTCGACCGGAACGTCCTGTCGTCGAGCACCGGCAGACCCCGACGATCGAATTCGATGCCCACGTCGGCCTCGATCCACGGAAAAGCGTTCTCCTGGCCGATCGCGATCAGCACGGCGTCGCAATCGACGCGCACCGGGGCTTGGCCGGTCGACACCAGCTCGCGCCGGCCGTCGGCGTCGTGGCGCGAGGCGACCTTGTCGAAGGTCATGCCGGTGAGCCTGCCGTTCTCGTGGACGAAGCTCAGCGGCACCAGGTAGTTCATGATCGGGATGCCCTCGTGCTGGGCGTCCTCCTTCTCCCAGGGAGAGGCCTTCATCTCGTCGAAGCCCGAGCGGACGATGACCTTGACGTCCACGCCGCCGAGGCGGCGCGACGTGCGGCAGCAGTCCATCGCGGTGTTGCCGCCGCCGAGCACGATCACGCGCCGGGCGATCGACGTGACGTGCCCGAACGAGACCGACGACAGCCAGTCGATGCCGATGTGGATGTGCGCGGCGGCCTCGCGGCGGCCCGGCAGGTCCAGGTCGCGGCCGCGCGGCGCGCCGCTGCCGACGAAGACCGCGTCGAAGCCCTGGTCGAGCAGCGCGCGCATCGAGTCGATGCGCCGGCGGCCGTGGAACGCGACGCCGCCGCGGTCCAGGATGTAGCCGGTCTCTTCCTCGATGACGGCCTCGGGCAGCCGGAAGCGCGGGATCTGCGAGCGGATCATGCCGCCGGCCTTGGCGTCCTGGTCGAAGATCGTGATGTCGTAGCCGAGCGGCGCCAGGTCGCGGGCGACGGTCAGCGAGGCCGGCCCGGCGCCGATGCAGGCGATGCGCTTGCCGTTGCGCTCGGCCGGGATCCGCGGCAGCCGGTCGCGGATGTCGTCCTTCAGGTCGGCGGTGACGCGCTTGAGGCGGCAGATCGCGACCGGCTCGGGCGTCTCGCACTGCGACTGCTCGACCCGGCCGCGCCGGCACGCCGGTTCGCACGGGCGGTCGCAGGTGCGTCCGAGGATGCCCGGGAAGACGTTCGACCGCCAGTTGACCAGGTACGCGTCGTCGTAGCGGCCCGCCGCGATCAACCGGATGTATTCGGGAACCGGGGTATGGGCCGGGCAGGCCCACTGGCAATCGACGACCTTGTGGAAATAGTCGGGATCGCGGATGTCGGTCGCTTCCACGCGTGTCTCCTCGTCTCGTTTTTCGCACTATGCCGCGTCGCCCGAGAGCGATCGCCGAGCCAAGTCGCGCCATGTCTGACGCAGGCGCACAACGTCCGAGGGTATCGCAATCGTTGCTCGACTGCACGCGCGCCGGCGCGCGTTGGAAGGCTGGTGCGCGACGGTCTCGCCGCTCGGCCGTCGGGCCTCGGCGCCGTCCCTGCTGACTGAAGGGGTTTTGCGGGCTCGATGGATCGGATGGCGCAAAGTCGCGCCGGATCGTCTTCGTCCGGCCGATATCGCAGAAACCGACACGCGTGTCGGTCGGCGGGGGGCCGGGTGGCGGGGCCGCCCGGCGTTCGCGCGCGTCGCGGGGCGGGCCGCGTGGTATGCTCGACGCAGAATCTTCCAGCGTGCCCGGCTCGTCCGGGCACGCTGCAATTTTCAGACGGCGAAGGGAAGCCCGGCGACCGTTTGCGGATCCTAAGCACGTCCGCCCTTGCCAACGAGAAACTCGTTTCGAAAAGGTGAAACGCCATCATGATGAAAGAATTCCAGGGCAATTCGTACCTGTTCGGCGGCAACGCGCCGTACGTCGAGGAGTTGTACGAGAGCTACCTGCAGAACCCCGGCTCGGTACCGGACCAGTGGCGAAGCTACTTCGATGCGCTGCAGGCGGTGCCCGCGTCCGACGGCGACCCGCAGACGCGCGACGTCCCGCATGCGCCGATCGTCGAATCGTTCGCCGAACGGGCGCGCGAAGGCAATCTGCAGCCGCGGATGATGGGCGGCGACGAAGCCGCCGCGCACAAGCAGGTCTTCGTCCAGCAGTTGGTGTCCGCATACCGGTTCCTCGGCAACCGCTGGGCCGACCTGGATCCGCTCAAGCGCGTCGAGCGCCCGTCGATTCCCGAGCTCGAGCCGGCGTTCTACGATTTCACCGAAGGCGACCGCGCGCACATCTATTCGGCCGCCAATACCTATTTCGGCTTCGACACGGCGCCGCTGCGCGACATCATCCAGGCGCTGCGCGAGACCTACTGCGGCTCGATCGGCGCCGAGTTCATGTACATCGGCGATCCGGCGCAGAAGCGCTGGCTCGAGGAGCGCCTGGAGTCGACGCGCGCCAAGCCCAATTTCTCGCGCGAGAAGCGGCTGCGCATCCTCGACAAGCTGACGGCGGCCGAAGGGCTCGAGCGCTTCCTGCATACGCGCTACGTCGGCCAGAAGCGCTTCTCGCTCGAAGGCGGCGAGAGCTTCATCGCGGCGATGGACGAGCTGATCCAGCGCGCCGGCACGCAGGGCATGCAGGAGATCGTCATCGGCATGGCGCACCGCGGCCGCCTGAACGTGCTGGTCAACGTGCTGCGCAAGACGCCGAAGGAGCTGTTCGCCGAGTTCGAGGGCAAGCACGCCGACGATCTGCCGTCCGGCGACGTCAAGTACCACAACGGCTTCTCCAGCGACGTATCGACGCCCGGCGGCCCGCTGCACCTGTCGCTGGCGTTCAACCCGTCGCACCTCGAGATCGTCAATCCGGTGGTCGAGGGATCGTGCCGGGCGCGGCTCGACCGGCGCGGCGACGTCGACGGCTCGCAGGTGCTGCCGGTGCTCGTGCACGGCACGATCCCTCGACCACCGGAT
>NZ_JASGFN010000055.1:0-9634 GCF_047605525.1 Paraburkholderia sp.
CTGCGCGTGCCGCGCGCGCTGCGCGCCGCTGGCGGCGGGGGCCGCTGGTGTCGTGACCGGCGCGCGCGACGGCATCTGCGAAGTCAGCGACAGCGGATCGAAATCGGTCAGTTGCGCCTTCAGGTTGTAGGTCGCATTCGCGTCGTGCTTCAGCGCGCCGGAGAGATCGATACGGCCGCGGCCCGAGGTGATGCGCACGTCGTTGAAGCTGATGCGCGCCGGGTCGAACATGATCTTGCCCTGGGCACGCAGCGCGGCGGCGGGGTCGGCGAGATCGAGCGTGACGCTCTGGAAGTCGTCGTCCAGGTGAATGCCGATCGGGCCGGATAGCTGCGTGGGCCGCACCGTCGCCTGCAACGCGTTCAGGTCGAGCCGCGCGACGCGCAGATCGAACTGGCCGCGCCGGCCGCTCAGCGTGCCGCCGCCGGTGATCGTCGCGTTGCGCACGATCCGCACGTTCAGGTTCGAGATGCTTTGCGCCTGCGCGTCGAGCCGCACGTCCGCGTTCGCGTCGATCAGCGGCAGCAGGTGCTGGTCGATTGCGCCGGGCTTTGCGTTGACGATCGATATGTGACCGGCGACGGCGAAGCCCGTGGCGGGTTTTGCCGCGTGAGGGTGGTGGCCATGGCTGGCCTCGAGCGTAGAAGCTTGAGCGGCGCTGGCCGCCGCGCCGCTCGCCGCGGCACCGCCAGCACTAGCACCCGCACCGCTCGCTCCCGCCGGTTCCACCGGCTGCAGCTCCGCCCGCACGGCCAGATCCGCCAGCGGCGCGCCGGCTGAGAAAGCCTGCGGATTCACGTGATCGAATGTCAGCGTCGCCCGTTGCAGCGGCACGGCGGCAAACGGCGTCGCCTCGATCCGCGCGTGGCCGGCGAGCTTCATGCCGCTCGCGTCGAGTTCGGCGACCAACTGCTCGAGCGTACCGCTCAGGTGGCCGGCCACCTGCACCGCCTCGTCGTTGACCTTACCCGAATAGCCGACCTCGCCGGTCAGCGGGAACGGCTGCACGCCATCGAGCTTCGCCGACGCCGTCAGCCCGCCGAACGGCGTATCGAGCCGGTCGATCGCGGCTTCGTGATGGCGCCCGTCGCTGCGTCCATGAAACGCGAAGTGCGATAGCTCGGTGGTCGACGCCCCCTGGTGCAGCAACAGCCGCTCGACCTGCACATCGCGGATCTCGAGCTGCATCGGCAGACGCAGATCCTTCGGCAGCTTGAACGGCTCGCTGCTGCTCGACGACGACTGGCCGACCCGCGCGTCGATCGTGCCGACGTGCAGGTATTCGATCGTGAAGCGCCACGGTTCGCGCGCCAGCGCCCAGCGGCCCGCGACGCGGTCGACCTGGATCTCGGTGCCGCTGCCGTCGAGGCTGCGCCAGCGCACGTCGCGCAGTTGCACGCCGTTGGCCAGCGTGCCGCCGTCGAGCGTGCCGGCGAGCCGGCCGCCCAGCAGCCTCACCGCCGCGTGCCACGCGTACGCGGTGCCGCGCTCGGTCGTGAGCGCGCCGTACAGCAGGCCGGCCGCGAGCGCGGCCAGCAGCACCAGCATGGCCACCGTGCCCGTGACGGTTTTCAGCAGCAGGCGCCCCCAGCGCCGCTTCGGCGGCGGCGTGTCGGGCGGCTGTTGCCCGGGCTGCCGGGGCGGCGTATCGCCGGGCGGCTGCGCGGGGGGCGGGTCGGTGACGTCCGTGGTCATGCGTGCATAAGGTGGCGAATGAGGTGGCGGGCTGTCATCGAAGCCTCAGAAGGCAATGCCGAGCGTCAGGTACGGCCGCACGCTGCGGTTGCGGATTCCGTACGCGATATCGACATTGACCGGGCCGACCGGGCTGCGCCAGCGCGCGCCGACGCCGACGCCCGGATAAAAGACTTTTTCGCCCCAGGTATCGGTGGCGGTGCCGATGTCGAAGAACGCGGCCGCGCCCCAGTTGTGCGAGAACCAGTGCTGGTATTCGGCCGCCGTCGTCACGAGGTACTTGGTCGGCAGGATCGAACCGGCGACGTCGTTACCGATGCTCTGGAAGCCGTAGCCGCGCACCGAGTTCGAGCCGCCCGCGCGAAACAGCAGCGAGGCCGGAATGCCGCTCGAGCTGCCGCTCGTGAACACGCCGCCGAGTTCGGCGCGAATCAGCACGATGTCGTTCGCGCCGATCGGCAGATACTGCTGGCCGCGCGCGTAGCCGCGGATGAACGACTGGTCGGCGAGCAACCCCTTCACCGCGAAGCCGGCCTCCACGTGGATCAGGTTGCCGCGGCGCGGGAACAGCGGGTCGTCGGTATCGCGCCGGGTCCACGACCACGCCGGCACGAGCGCATGAGCCGTCGTGGGCGCCGCCGCGTTCTGATCGAGCCGGTCGTCGTAGAACAGCAGCGAGTAGCTGTAGTCGAGGAACTGCGACGTGCGCGAGCGCTGCACGCCGCCGCGGATGCTGTAGATGCGCGTGTCGGAGACGTCGGTGGTCGTGTAGGACGCGAGCACGCTGTTGGTCCATGCGCGCGGGCCCGGCGGCATCGACAGCTGGATCTGCCCGTACTGCTGGGTCTGGTCGGCGCGCCCTTCGACGGTGAACGGCCACGCCTTGCCGAACGTGTTCAGGTACGAGTACGCGCCCTGCACGAGCGGGCCGTTGTCGGTCGAATAGCCGACGCCGCCGCGGAAGCTGTGATACGGAAACTCCGACACCTTGACGTGAACCGGCGTGTTGAGCGGCTTGGCCGGATCGTTGTCGAGATCGATCGCGACGCTCGCGAAGTACGGCGTGTTCTGCAACTGGCGCTGCAGCTCGGCGACGGTGCGCGTGTCGTAGATGTCGCCCGGCGAAATCGGATTGACGTTGTGGACGATGTATTCCGGATAGCGGCGCGTGCCCGATACGTCGATTGCGCCCATCGTGAAGGTCGGCCCGCTGTCGTAGGTCACCGACAGCTTCGCGGTGTGCGCGCGCGGATCGATCAGCGCCTCGGAGTGGTAGATCTTCGCGGCCAGGTAGCGGCGCGACTGCAGTTGGCGCAGCGACGCGTTCTTCGCGTCGTCCCAGTCGCCCTGCGAGAACGGCTGGCCCTCGCGCAGCGAGAACGCGAAGCGGGTCGCGTTTTCCTGCGCCGGGTCTTCGGTCAGCACCGCGCCGCGAAACGACAGATCGACCGAGGTGACGATGGTCTGCGGGCCCGACTCGACTCTTACGGTGACGTGCCGCACGTTGTCGACGGTGCGCACGTCGGTGCTGACGACCGGCGTGAAATAACCCTCGGTCGCGGCGAGATCGCGTACCTGCTGCGGCGTGGCGGTGATCAGGAACGAGAACTGGTCGTCGCTGATGTCGGGGCGCTTCGCGAAACGGGCGACGTCGAGGTGCGCTTCGAGCAGCCGGCGCAACGAGCGCGGCTCGGCGATCACGTCGACCTTGTAGCTGGGCGGCTTGCGCGCGGCGTGGGCCGCGCCGGCGGCCAGCGTCAGCATGGTCAACATCGTCAGCATCGAAAGGTAGAGCGTGAGCCGCGCGCGCAGCCAGCGCCGCGCGGGGGCGGCGGATGGACGTGCCCGTCCGCGCTTCTCGCCGGCTGCGCCGCGCCGCGAACGCGGCTTGTCAAACGTACCTCCCGCCAAACACGACCTCCGCCACAGTTGGTGCCCAGTTGCTGACCTCGCCCCGGCTACCCGGCTGGCGGTCAAGGCATGCTATTTGACCACATCGCAGCCGCCCGCGAACTCCCAAAAGTGCGCCGCGCGCAGCGTTTTTCGACCGCGCGCGGCGCATGCGGTAAAATTCCGCGTCAACGGCGCCGCCCTCGCGGCGCGCCACAGCGGCCACCCCGAGAGCCGCCACCCTACCCACCACGGACGTCGAGCCATGTATCAATCGGACATCACCCAGTTCCTGAACCAGCTCAAGCAGCAGAAGCCCTATCTGGAAGCCGAGCAACGCAAAGGCCGCGCGCTGCTGTGGGACAAACAGCCGATCGATCTCGAAGAACGCGCCGAGCAGAAAGCCTCGCGTGTGGAACAGACGCCTTACTCGTATTACCAGAACTTCTGAGCGCTCCCCGTCACGCCGAGGCTGAATCTCCACGATGAGTCACGCTGACGAGGCACACGGCGCGCCGCCCCCCGCGGCCGACACCGCGCTCTCCACGCCCGCCACCGATTCGACGCCCGACACCGTCGACGGCGTCGCCTTCGCGCGTCTGTACGGCGAACCGCTCTTCAAGCTGCCGAACGACCTGTACATCCCGCCGGACGCGCTCGAGGTGTTCCTCGAGACCTTCGAAGGGCCGCTGGATCTGCTGCTGTACCTGATCCGCAAGCAGAACTTCAACGTGCTCGACATCCCGATGGCGGATGTCACCGAGCAATACCTCGGCTACGTCGAGCAGTTGCGCAAGACCAATCTCGAACTCGCGTCCGAGTATCTGCTGATGGCCGCGATGCTGATCGAGATCAAGTCGCGCATGCTGCTGCCGGTCAAGAAGGCCGACACCGGCGAGGAAGCCGAGGATCCGCGCGCCGAACTGGTGCGCCGCCTGCTCGAATACGAGCAGATCAAGCTTGCCGCGCAGCGCATCGACCAGCTGCCGCAGCTCGGGCGCGACTTCCTGCGCGCCGAGGTCTATATCGAGCAGAGCATCACGCCGCGCTTTCCGGACGTCAGCAGCGAGGATCTGCGCGCCGCGTGGGCCGACGTGATCAAGCGCGCGAAGCTCGTCCAGCATCACAAGATTTCGCGCGAAGAGCTGTCGGTGCGCGAGCACATGAGCCTGATCCTGCGGCAGTTGCAGAACACACGCTTCATCGAGTTCTCCGACCTGTTCGACACCAGCCGCGGGGTGCCGGTCGTCGTGGTCAATTTCATTGCCGTGCTCGAGCTGTGCCGCGAATCGCTGATCGAGATCACCCAGGCGGAGCCGTTCGCGCCGATCTACGTGCGCCTCGCGTATCTGCCGGCCTGATCCCTAACTGATCCGGGCGGAAAAGCAGGCCGGAGCGCGCCCGGACGATGCGCGGTGCAACGGATGCCCCGGCGATGGTTCGGCGCAACGCCCAGGGAAAACCGCAGCCCCCCGCCGACGCGCGACCTGGCGGGCCTCGGCGGCAAGTGTGCGACGAGCGCGCCGCGGCCCGCGCCCCCCGCCCCCCCCGTTTCGGTGCGTCCGGCCAACAAATCCACTACAATCCGCGCTCCGAACCCGTCATCGCCGGTGAGACGGCGACCCGCGCGATTCCGCCAGGTGTTGCGCCAACCGGATCGCGCGCCGCGCGAGCCAATCCCTGTCCGATCATGAAAGTCATCAGCTCGATCCATGAATTGCGCGACCAGTTGCGCGGCCAGAATCGCACGGCCTTTGTGCCGACCATGGGCAACCTGCACGAGGGCCATCTGTCGCTGATGCGCCTCGCGCGGCAGCACGGCGATCCGGTCGTGGCGAGCATTTTCGTCAACCGGCTGCAGTTCGGCCCGAACGAAGACTTCGACAAATATCCGCGCACGCTCGAAGCCGACATCGAGAAGCTGCAGAAGGAAAACGTCTACGTGCTGTTCGCGCCAACCGAGAGGGACATGTATCCGGAGCCGCAGGAGTATCGCGTGCATCCGCCGCACGATCTCGGCGACATCCTCGAGGGCGAGTTCCGGCCGGGTTTCTTCCACGGCGTGTGCACCGTGGTGATGAAGCTGATGTCGTGCGTGCAGCCGCGCGTCGCGGTGTTCGGCAAAAAGGATTACCAGCAGTTGATGATCGTGCGCCAGATGTGCCACCAGTTCGCGCTGCCGACCGACATCGTCGCCGCCGAAACCGTGCGCGACACCGACGGCCTCGCGCTCAGCTCGCGCAACCGCTATCTGTCGGCCGCCGAGCGCGCCGAGGCGCCGATGCTGGCCGCCGGGCTCAATCGCGTCCGCGACGCGGTGCTCGCGGGCGAGCGCGATTTCGCAAAGCTCGAACAGGCGGCGATGGCGTCGCTCGCCGCGCGCGGCTGGCAGCCCGACTACATCGCGATCCGCAAGCGCTCGAACCTGCTCGCACCCGGCGCGCGGGACGCCGACGCGCCGCTCGTCGTACTGGCCGCCGCGAAGCTCGGCGCGACACGGCTCATCGACAACCTCGAAATCTGACGCCGCAACCGCCGGCGCCAGCGAAGTCACACAGCGAAGCCAACCAGGATTGATCATGCAACGCAACATGCTGAAGTCGAAGATTCACCGTGTCGCGGTCACGCACTGCGAGCTGCACTACGAAGGCTCGTGCGCGATCGACGAAGATCTGCTCGAAGCGGCGAACATCGTCGAAAACGAGCGCATCGATATCTGGAACATCAACAATGGCGAGCGTTTTTCGACCTACGCGATCAAGGGCGAGCGCGGCAGCGGGATGATTTCGCTGAACGGCTCGGCCGCGCGGCGCGCGCAACTGGGCGATCTGGTCATCATCGCGGCGTTCGCGGTGGTCGACGAAGCGGAGCTGAAGGCGGGCTGGAAACCGGACCTCGTCTTCGTCGATGAAAACAACAGGATCAAGGGCAGCCGCGATCACGTGCCGACGCAAAGCTGGAGCTGAGCGCGGCCAAGGGGTCCCCGGTTTGCCGTTGTGAACTCTTGATGTTTGCGGCCGCTGGTATTTCCGCGCTGGCCGCCCCCGCTCCCACTCAACCCTTCTTGCCCGTCCCGTTCGTCCACTCGACGATCGGCTGCCACTGTTCGAGATCCTTCTCCACGCGGCTTTTCGCGACGTCCCACAGCGTCAGGCCGTGCGCCGCGAGCTGCACGTAGTTCTGCGTGTCGCGCAGAAAACCCAGCACCGGCAGCTTCAGCCCCTCGACGAAGCGGTGCAACTGCTCGGCCGAGCGCGTGCGCGCATCGACGCGCATGCCGACCACGCCGACCTCGATCGCGCCCTTCCTGACCGCCTTTTCCTTCGCGAGCCGCTCGAGAAATTCCTGGGTCGCGAGAATATCGAACAGTGACGGCTGCAGCGGCACGATCACCTTGTCGGCGAGATCGAGGGCGATGTTCAGGCGATTGCCGTGGAGACCCGCCGGCGTATCGATGACCGCATGCTCGAGCCCTTTCGGCGGTTTGGCCGGCGTCTCGGCATTGACCTCCCAGGTTTCGATGGCCGGCAGCGTGGCGGGCCGCAATTCGAGCCACGCGTGCGACGAATGCTGCTTGTCGAGGTCGGCCAGCGCGACCCATTCGCCCGCAGCGGCGAAATAGCCGGCCAGATTGGTCGATAGCGTGCTCTTGCCCACGCCGCCCTTCGGATTCGCCACCACGATCACCGACATGAAATCTCCCGGAAAGAAGGCTGGCGCCGCCAGCCGGTTTGCCGCGTTATTGCTCCTGTATTGCTTCCGACCTGCTCAGACCCGCACCGGCGGGTTCTGATCCCGGCCGTTTCAGGCGCGGTGTGCAGATTCGCCCGCCTGTCCAGCCGTTGATAATATCGACAAATCCAGCGCGGCCGAAGCCCCGAACGGCGAATCGGCCGCTTCATCGCGCCGTTTTTTTGACAAAGGACCTGAATCTCATGAGCAAACTGCGCCCGGAATACACCGTCGAACGCCTGCACGAGCGTCAGAAAGGCCGGCTGCCGGACCTGCTCGGGCTGCGCGCGCTGTCCGTCGACCAGGGGATGCTGGTCGCGGAACTGACCGTGCGCGACGAACTGCTCGCGCCGAACGGCTTCCTGCACGCGGCCACCGTGATCGGCCTCGCCGACACCGCCTGCGGCTACGCATGTCTCGCGCACCTGCCGCAGACCGCGCGCAATTTCACGACCATCGAGCTGAAGAGCAATTTCCTCGGCACGGCGACGCAGGGGACGATCCGCGCGGTCGCGAAAGGCGTGCATCTGGGGCGTAGCACGCAGGTCTGGGATGCGACTGTCACCGATCCGGACGGCAAGACGATTGCGCTGTTCCGGTGTACGCAGATGGTGCTGTATTGAGCTTTGGACACGCGACGACCCGGAAAACAATCGTCTTTTGAGCGCGCGTCTCCCCCTCAGCCCACCGCCGCAAACAGCCGCCGCAGATCGAGATGTTCCGCCAGCGTATCGGCCAGCCGCTCCAGCGACGCTTCCCGCAACGCCGGATAGTCGACCTTTTCGGCATCGCTCAGTCCCGCCCACGACAGCAGCGCCGCGCAGGCGGCCGGCGTGTCGAACAACCCATGCACGTAGGTGGCGAGAATCTGGCCGTCGGCGGACCGGGCGCCATCGGGCCGCTCATCCCCGACGCTCCCCGCACTCGGCCCGCCACCCAGCCACAACGCAGGCGCCTCCAGCGCCGGCCCGCGCGTCTCGCCCATATGGATCTCATAACCGGCAACGTCCGGCGCGCCCGGCAACGCAAGGCGCCCCGTCACATTCCGCAGCGTCTTCTCGCGCGTGAGCACCGTCGCATAATCGAGCCAGCCGAAGCCCGCGAACGTGCCCGGCGCCCCCTCGACGCCATGCGGATCGGCGATCTCGCGGCCCAGCATCTGCATGCCGCCGCAAATGCCGATCACGCGCCCGCCGTAGCGCAGATGCCGCGCGAGCACGTCGTCCCAACCCTGCGCGCGCAAAAACGCGAGGTCGCCCGGCACGTTCTTCGAGCCAGGCAGGATGATCAGATCGGCCGGCGGCGGCGCAGTGCCGCTGCGCACGTAGTGGAAATCGACCTGCGGATGCGCGCGCAGCGCGTCGAAATCGGTGTGATTGCTGATGTGCGGCAGCACCGGCACGACCACGCGCAGCAGGCGGCCCGCGTCGCCGCTGGCCGCCGCGCGCAACTCGGGCGGCAGCATGTCTTCGGCGTCGAGTGTCAGCCCGTGCAGATACGGCACGACGCCGAGCACCGGCTTGCCGGTCTGCGCTTCGAGCCAGTCGAGGCCCGGCTCGAGCAGGCTGAGGTCGCCGCGAAACCGGTTGATGACGAAACCGCGCACACGCGCCTGCTCGCTTTGCGACAGGCACGCGAGCGTGCCGGTCAGATGCGCGAACACACCGCCGCGATCGATGTCGGCCACCAGCACGACCGGGCAATCGACCACCTCGGCGAAACCCATGTTGGCGATATCGCGCTCGCGCAGATTGATCTCGGCCGGACTGCCGGCGCCCTCGACAAAAATCGCGTCGTACGACGCGCGCAGCCGCGCGTACGACTCCAGCACCGCCTCGAACGCGACGGGCTTGTAGTCGTGATACGCGCGCGCATCGAGATTCATGCGCGCCTTGCCGTGGATGATCACCTGCGCGCCGCGATCGCTGGTCGGCTTCAGCAGCACCGGGTTCAGATCGGTGTGCGCGGCGATGCCCGCGGCCACCGCCTGCAATGCCTGCGCGCGGCCGATCTCGCCGCCGTCGACGCTCACCGCGCTGTTCAGCGCCATGTTCTGCGGCTTGAACGGCGCGACTCTCGCGCCCGCGCGCCGCGCGAGGCGGCACAGGCCCGCGACCAGCGTGCTCTTGCCCGCATCGGACGTGGTGCCCTGGATCATCAGCGTGCCGCGCGGCATGGGCACGGCGTCGAAGGGAATCGGGGTTCGGGTCACGGGAATACGGTCGGCTCGGAGGTGACGATGGAATAAGGTGGACGCATGCTCGGTTGCGGTTGCGGTTGCGGTTGCGGTTGCGGTTGCGGTTGCGGTTGCGGTTGC
>NZ_JASGFN010000056.1:0-8725 GCF_047605525.1 Paraburkholderia sp.
GTCTTTTCTTGTGACTGCGCCTGTCTTGTCATCAAATTTGTGGCCGGTTAGCTCTCGCCGTCGGCGCGGGGCTCGCGCTGGCGCTCGGCCCGCTCGCGCCGCGTCTGACGGGCGGCGCGTGGGGCGGTGCATGGGGCAACCCCGGCGGCCAGCCGGCGGGCTTCGCGCAGCGCGCCGATATCGCGTACGCGGTGTACTCGCCGGAGCGGCGTCATCCGGTGGAAGTCGCCGCGAGCGAGGAGGAGCATCTGATCGCCTGGCTGTCGAAGCGGTTGAACCGGCCGCTGTCGGTGCCGTCGTTGCAGGAGTATGGTTATTCGCTGGTGGGCGGCCGGTTGCTGCCCGGCGAGGCGGGGCCGGCCGCGCAGTTCATGTACGAGAACCAGGCGGGCGCACGCCTCACGCTCTACGTGACCGGTATCTCGCGCAACGAAACCGCGTTCCGGCTTTTCCGCGACGGCGACCGCCGCACTTTCTACTGGGTCAGCGACGGCATGGGCTACGCGCTGTCCGGCGCGATCGCCGAGGGCAAGCTGCGCACCATCGCGATCGACGTGTGCAGCGCGCTCGGCGGCAAGCCGCAGATGTGGCACGACGACGAGCAGTAGCGGCCGGTAGCGGCGCGCCGAGCTGCGTGGGTCCGCCCGTATCGGAAAAGGAGACGCGTTGCCCCAGACCCTGCCTCCCAACGTTTCCGCCGCGCAGTTCGAGCGCGCGCTCGCCGGCTGGCGCGCGGTGGTCGGCGACGCGCACGTGGTGACGTCCGGCGCCGGCCTCGCCGCGTATCTCGATCCGTTCGCGCCCGGCGAACCCGGCGCGTTTGCCGCGAGCGCCGCGCTGCTGCCCGCGTCGGTCGACGAAATCCGCGCGCTGCTGCGCATTGCCAATCAATACCGCATTCCATTGTGGACCGTGTCGACCGGACGCAATTTCGCGTACGGCGGCGCGGCGCCGCGCCTGAGCGGCTCGGTCGTGCTCGATCTGCAGCGGCTGAACCGCATCCTCGAAATCGACGAAACGCTCGCGTACGCACTCGTCGAGCCGGGCGTCAGCTATTTCGATCTGTACGCGCATCTGCACGACAAAGGTTACAGACTCTGGATCGATCCGCCCGCGGCCGGCTGGGGCAGCGTGGTCGGCAACACGCTCGAGCGCGGCTTCGGCTATACCGACTACGGCGATCACGCGGCGGCGCAATGCGGGATGGAAGTGGTGCTCGCCAACGGCGACGTGCTGCGCACCGGCATGGGCGGCGTCGAAATCGGCACCGCGTGGCAGGTGTATCGGCCGGGTTACGGCCCGTCGTTCGATGCGATGTTCATGCAGTCGAACTACGGCATCGTCACGAAACTGGGCGTCTGGCTGATGTCCGCGCCGCCCGCGTATCTGCTCGGCGAAATCCAGTTCCGGCATGAAGCCGATCTCGAAGCGATCGTCGATATCCTGCGGCCGCTGCGGCTCGACGAAACGATCCGCAACCATGCGGTGATCGAGGGTGGCTTACGCCGCGCGGCGGGCCTGTCGGCACGCCGCCAGTGGTACGACGGCGAGGGCGCGATGCCGGAGCGCGCGGTGGCCGCGATGCTCGACGCGCTCGGCGTCGGGCGCTGGAACCTGCACTTCGCGCTGTACGGCGCGCCTGAGATCATCGACGCGCGTTATGCACGAATAGAGCGCGCGTTCGGGCGGGTGCCGCAGGCGCGGCTGTCGGCGGCGCGTTACGCGGGCGATGCTCAGCCCACCGGCGGCGGCGACCGCAACATGGCCGGCATTCCCGCGATGACCGCGTTCCGCATGCTCGACTGGCGCGGCGGCGCGGGCGCGCACGTCGACTTCGCGCCGATCTGTCCGGCGACAGGGCGTGACGCGATGCGTCAGTACACGATGGTGAAGACGCGCGCGGCGGAATACGGCTTCGATTACTACGGCGGCTTTACGGCGGGCGCGCGTCATCTGCATCACGTCTTCGCGGCGATTTTCGATCGCGACGACGCGCATCAGGTCGAGCAGGCCGGCCAGTTGCTGCGCTCGCTGATGAGCGACGCGCGCGCGGCCGGTTACGGCGAATATCGCGCGCATCTCGCGTATATGGACTTTGCCGCCGCGCAGTACGGCTTCAACGACGGCGCGCTGCTGCGGTTGTCGGAAACGATCAAGGACGCGCTTGACCCGAACGGCATTCTCGCGCCGGGCAAGCAGGGCATCTGGCCGGCGGCGTGGCGCGACCGGCGGGGATACACGTGAAGCGAGCGCGCCTGGAATCTGAGCCAAACGGACTGAAAGCACACACAACATGGACCGGCGCACTTTCATGCTCACGGGCGCGTGGCTATCGACGGCGGCGGGCGGCGCATGGCCGTGGCTCGCGCGGGCCGCCGCGTGCGGCAACGATGCCCGCGCGTTGGCGATCGTCGACGCCACGCTTGCCTGCGGCGCGTCATTCGCGCGCTATGCCGCGCACCTGAAACTGGCCACTTTCGAAACCGGCGACGACATCGGCGCACTCTGGTTCACGACACTCGCGCCGCGGCTCGACGACCGCGCCGTCGCGCGCAACGTGCCGTCACTGATCGGCTTCACGCGCCCGGCCGACTACTTCGTCCTGCGCCATCTCGCGATCCGCACCGGACGCTTCGTCGACCACCACCACGAACAGCGCGCCGGCCCGCACGCGCAGCCGGCGTACGTGGCCTTCGCGCTCACGCCGCGCGTCACGCATCGCGCGTAACGCGCACCGCCGCGCCCGCCGCGCCGCCGGAACACCGCTAGAACTTATACGCCTTGTTGTTCGGATCGAACGTCGAATCGTCGAAGGTCTTCGGCGTGACGTTCTCGAACACGATCCGCTCGAACGGCTTGCCGTCGTTATCGTAAGACTCGACAGTGCGGAAGAACGGCCGCCGTAAATCCAGCCCGAGCGTTTCCTTCTTCGCGTAGAACCGTGGCTGCCCGGCCGGCGTCTCGAACGTGAAACGTGAACGCGACCACGCGCACGCCGTCGATCGTTTTCACTTCGATGCGGGTCGAGCGCGGCAGGCCGCTCTCGGCGTATTTCCTGCCCTCGCTGAGGTACTGGCCGGCGATGTACTCGGTGCCGAGATCGCGCACGTCGTGATTCGATTGCGAGCGCGCGAGCGCGCCCGTCAGCGAGGTCCACAACGGCATCACGTGCATGATGCCGCCGAGGTGGCCGTACATTTCGTCGCTGCGCTTCGATTCGTCGTAGATGATTTCCTGGCCCGCGTGCGCGCCGTCGGGCAGCCACTTCGCGTAGATCCGCAGCGGGTCGTGCGCGATCCGCACGAGCATGTGATCGGGCTTGTCGGGCCACTGGCCGTGAATGCGTTCCGAGCGCGACATCGTGAACTCGTACGACGGGTAGCCGTTCGGGCCTTCCTTGATGTAGCGCGGCAACGCGAGCGGATCGAGCGACTGGAACAGCGCGATCAGTTGCGCGTCGTCGAGCTGTTCCAGCGCGCCGCTTTGCTGCGCGGCGCGCAGCCATTTGACCTGCCTGTCCAGCGTGAGCTTGCCGACTTGCGACGCGGGCGTGGTGGGCGGCTGCACGGCGCTCGCGGTGTCGAGCGGCGGCGGGCGGTCGTCGTTTTGCGCGAAGGCGGCGGACATCGGCAGGAAGAGGGCCGCGCCGGCGAACAGCGTGGCCGTTAACGAACGCCTGAACGACGAACGCCTGAACGCGCGCGCGAGCCACTCGCGCGGCACAGCGCCGGGCTCGTCCGTCGAAACCCGCGGACGGCGTGAACCGGCCGACATGCAATGCGTCATAAGCCTTTCTCCGGAAAACGGCGTAGCCAATGATGATGTAACGCAATGGCGCAAGCCGTATTCCCGTCAGGCCGACTTCTGCTTCGCGAGTTCCTCGTCGCGCAACGCCCGCCGCAGGATCTTGCCGACGTTGGTTTGCGGCAGCTCGTCGCGAAACTCGACGAGCTTCGGCACCTTGTAGCCGGTCAGATTCTTGCGGCAGTACGCGATCACCTGCTCGGCGGTGAGGGTCGGCGCGCGCCGCACGATGAACACCTTCACGCGCTCGCCCTGCACCGGATCGGGCACGCCGATCGCCGCGACTTCGCGCACGTCCGGATGCGCGGCGATCACGTCCTCGATCTCGTTCGGATAGACGTTGAAGCCCGACACGAGAATCATGTCCTTCTTGCGGTCGATCAGCCGGATAAAGCCGCGCGAATCCATCACGCCGATATCGCCGGTCGCGAGCCAGCCGTCGTCGCTGAGCACCTTCGCGGTTTCGTCGGGGCGGTTCCAGTAGCCCTTCATCACCTGCGGGCCCTTCACGCACAGCTCGCCCGCCTCGCCGATGTTGGCCCAACTGCCGTCGTCCTTCCTGAAGCGCACCTGGGTGGACGGCGCGGGCAGGCCGATCGAGCCTTCGAAGTCGCGCAGATGGGTCAGGTCGACCGGATTCATCGACACGATCGGTGAGCACTCGGTGAGCCCGTAGCCTTCGACGATCGGCTTGCCGGTCACCGCCTTGAAGCGATCGGCGACCGCTTTCTGCGTCGCCATGCCGCCGGCCATCGCGAGCTTCAGGTCCGAGAAGTCGCGCCGGCAGAATTCCTCGTTCTCGAGGAACGCGTTGTACAGCGTGTTCACGGCGGTCATGCCGGTGAATTTTTCGTGACGGATGATCATCATCACGCGCTTCATGTCGCGCGGATTCGCGATCAGGATGTTGCGCCCGCCGAGCCCCATGAAAATCAGCGCGTTCACGGTCAGCGAGTAGATGTGATAAAGCGGCAGCGGCGTGAGCACCGTTTCGACGTCGCCGGAGAGCTGCCCGGCGGCCCACGCCTTCGCCTGCAGCAGATTGGCGATGATGTTGCGATGCGTGAGCATCGCGCCTTTCGCGACGCCGGTGGTGCCGCCCGTGTATTGCAGGAACGCGATGTCGTCGTGGGTCGCGTGCACCGGCCTCAATGGCCGCGAGTAGCCGGTCGCAAGTGCTCTCAACAGCGGTACCGCGTGCGGCAGCCGGTACGCGGGCACCATCTTCTTCACGTGACGCAGCACGAAATTGAGCAGACGTCCCTTCAGATTCAGCCCGTCGGCGAGCAGGTCGCCGAGACCGGTCACGATGACGTTGCGCACTCTGGTGCCCGGCAGCGCGTCCTCGAGCGTCTTCGCGAAGTTCTCGAACACGACGATCGTCTGCGCGCCGCTGTCCTTCAACTGATGCGCGAGCTCGCGCACCGTGTAGAGCGGATTCACGTTGACGACCACGCCGCCCGCCTTGATCGTGCCGAACAGCGCGACCGGATACTGGAACGTATTCGGCAGCATGATCGCGACACGTTCGCCCGGCTCCACGCCGATGCTTTGCAGGTACGCGGCGAACGCGGTCGCCTTGCGGCCCAGCTCGCCGTACGTCAGATTCGCGCCGACGCTGACATACGCGACGCGCTCGCGGAACTGCGCGACGCACTCGTCGAAGAACTGGCCGATCGACTCGTATTGCGTGACGTCGATTTCATGCGGCACGTCGCTGGGGTAGGACGCGTACCAGATGCCGTCGGTGTTTGGCGCGTCGGCGGACCCGGCGGCGGCCGGGAGCGGGGCTCGGGTAGGCTCGGTCATCGGTCGTCTCCTGTGGCTAAAGCCGTGGCTTGCTCTGTTGCTATCCGACGTGCGGGCATGCGGCGCCGCGAATCCGGGCGCACCGCGCTACCGTTCGAGAATCGCGATCACCCCCTGGCCGCCCGCCGCGCAGATCGAAATCAGCCCGCGCGCGGTGCCGGCCGGCTTGTCGAGCTGCGCGAGCAGCTTCGCGAGGCCCGCGACGATGCGCCCGCCGGTCGCGGCGAACGGATGGCCGGTCGCGAGCGAGCCGCCGTTCACGTTCAGTTTCGCACGGTCGATCGCGCCGGGCGCGCCGGCCAGCCCGAGCTGCGTGCGGCAATATTCGTCATCCTGCCATGCCGCAAGCGTGCACAACACCTGGGCCGCGAACGCTTCGTGGATTTCGTACAGATCGAAGTCCTGCAACGTGAGCCCGGCGCGCGCGAGCATGCGCGGCACTGCGTACGCGGGCGCCATCAGCAGGCCTTCCTTGCCGTCGACGAAGTCGACGGCGGCCGTCTCCGACCCGCTCAGATACGCGAGCACCGGGAGCCCGCGTTCGGCCGCCCACGCTTCGCTCGCGAGCAGCACCGCGGACGCGCCGTCGGTGAGCGGCGTCGAATTGCCGGCGGTCAGCGTGCCGGCGTCGCGGTCGAACACCGGTTTGAGGCTCGCGAGCTGTTCGAGCGTCAGATCGGCGCGCAGATTGTTGTCGCGCGCGAGGCCGCGATACGGCGTCATCAGATCGTTGACGAAGCCGCGCGCGTACGCATCGGCGAGCTTGCGATGGCTCTCGTACGCGAGTACGTCCTGCGCCTCGCGCGAGATGTTCCAGCGCTTGGCCATCAGCTCGCAATGCTCGCCCATCGACAGGCCGGTGCGCGGCTCGCTGTTGCGCGGCAGCAGCGGCTTGAAGAACATGCCGGGCCGCAGTTTGCTGAGCGCGCCGAGGCGCTGGCCGGTGCTTTTGCCGCGATTCGCTTCGAGCAGGATCTTGCGCATGCGCTCGTTGACGCCGATCGGCGCGTCGGACGTGGTATCGACGCCGCCCGCGATGCCCGCGTCGATCTGCCCGAGCGCGATCTTGTTGGCGACGAGGATCGCCGCTTCGAGGCCGGTGCCGCAGGCCTGCTGCACGTCGTAGGCGGGCGTTTCCTTCGCGAGCGTCGTCGACAGCAGCGCCTCGCGCGTCAGGTTGAAATCGCGCGAATGCTTGATGACCGCGCCCGCCGCGACTTCGCCGAGCCGCACGCCGTGCAGGTCGTAACGATCGATCAGGCCTTGCAGCGTGAACGTCAGCATGTCCTGATTCGATGCGCTCGCGTACGCGGTGTTCGAGCGGGCAAACGGAATCCGGTTGCCCCCGACGATGGCGACGCGGCGCACGGCGGGTTGCGGGTGGGACATGCGGGGCTCCTTCGGGTCGTGGCCGGGTTATTGGATGCGAGGGTGGCGCGGGTGACGCGGGTGGGGGCGGTGCTACGAATACCGAGCGCCGGTTTCATTGCAGCCTCCACTGCATGCGTCCGCGCAAATGCGGCTTTTCACCGTTGATATCGCGCACTTCCAGATCGCGCTCGATCAGCGACGGCGCCGCGCTCCACAGCGACGCCTCGCCCGGCAGCAGCATCGGCACCTTGAATTCGGCGGCCAGCGTCGCCTCGGCGAGCGGCTTCGGCGGCTGCAGCGACGACGCGGCGCGCGCGAGCGTCCACATGCCATGCGCGATCGCGCGCGGAAAGCCGAACGCCTTCGCCGACAGCGCAGACAGGTGGATCGGGTTGTAGTCGCCGGACACGCTGGCGTAGTCGCGGCCCAGTTGCGGCGCGAGCTGCCAGCGCGCGATGCGTTGCAGCGCGCCGGGGCCGGGCGTGAGCGATTCGAGTGGGTAGCCGAGCGCGGGCACCGCGCGTTTCAGATAGACGCTGTCGCCGTCCCACACCGCCTCGCCGCGCCGGTAGATGCGCGTATGCACGACGAACGCCTGGCCTTTGTCGTGACGCAGCAGCGCGCCGAATTCGACCTCGACGCGCAGCAGATCCTTGTACGCGAGCGGCCGGCGCAGGCGCACGTGGTTGGCGAGATGCACGAGCCCGAGCGCCGGCCACGGAAACGCCGGATCGGTCAGCATCAGCAGATGCAGCGGAAACGCGAGCAGATGCGGATAGGTGAGCGGCACGCCATGCTCGGGGATGAAGCCGCACACGCGTGCGTAACGCCATACCGGACCGGGGTCGAGCGCGACGGCGGGGCGCACGAGTCGCAGCGCCGGCAGATGCGTGTCGCGTCTACGCTTGACGATGCCCGACAGCGCGCGCGCATAGAGCTTCGCCGGCGCAGGCAGCGTTTCGACGACGACGGTCTTCGGCCGCGCGCCGTTGCCGCCCGGCATGGGCGCGCCATGACGGCTTCCGAACGGATCACCCGGCTCGTCGATGCCCATGCTCACGCTCCAATCAGGCTTTGACCGCACACGCGCACGACCTGGCCGGTCACGCCCGCCGAGCCCGGCTGCGCGAGCCATGCGATCGTCTGCGCGACGTCGGCCGGCTGGCCGCCCTGGCTCATCGAGTTCATGCGGCGGCCGGCCTCGCGGATCGCGAGCGGAATCTTCGCGGTCATCTGCGTTTCGATAAAGCCCGGCGCGACTGCGTTGATCGTGATGCCGCGCGCGCTTAACCGCGGCGCCATGCTCTCCACGCGGCCGATCACGCCCGCTTTCGAGGTCGCGTAATTGGTCTGCCCCGGATTGCCCGCGATACCACTGATCGACGATACCGCGACGATGCGGCCGCCGTCGCGCAGGATGCCGCCGGCGAGCAGCGCGTCGTCGATGCGCTCCTGCGCGCTCAGGTTGATGTCGATCACGCTTTGCCAGGCGGCGTCGGTCATCTTCGCGATGGTCTTGTCCTTCGTGATGCCGGCGTTGTGCACGACGATGTCGACGCCGAGTTCGTCGAGCGCGGCGGCGATCTGCGCGGGCGCCTCGGGCGCGGCGATGTCGAACGCCAGCGCGGTGCCGTTCAACTGACGCATCGTGGCATCGAGCGCGTCGCGCGCGGCGGGGACGTCGAGGCCGATCACGTGCGCGCCGTCGGCCGCCAGCACGCCCGCGATCGCCGCGCCGATG
>NZ_JASGFN010000057.1:0-8633 GCF_047605525.1 Paraburkholderia sp.
CGACTGAGACTCACTGACCCATCCGTCCGCGGCATGCCGGGCCGGCGCGGCGAACATCGCCGCGCCGGCCCGTTCGTTTCTGGCCGTTCTTTTTTACGGCTTCGTTGATCCGTTCGTTCCGGCCCACGGCTTGCCGCAACCGGCGGCCGACCTCTCATTTATCGCGACGAGAAAGCTGCATTTCCCACGATTTGCGCAATGCGCCGACCTGACAGCGAGGTTTCATCGGGATCACACCTTATGTCTTCGTACCTCATATTGCGAAGCCGCCGTCCACGTCCTATTGTCGAGCGAGGCGCGATTTTCGGTAAATGGGCCCAGGTCATATGAAATAAAAATACATATAGAAACGGCACCACGCCCCGCACGTATCGGGCGCCGATAACAGAACAACAGAACAATTCCTCAAGGAGACTGACCATGAGCAGTATCAGCGAGCCGGACGGCCAGCGAGGTTCCGCCCCGTTCTTTTCCAAACAGGCCACAGTCGCGCAATCGGGTTTTTCACGCTGGATGGTGCCGCCCGCCGCGCTCGCCGTGCATCTGTGCATCGGCCAGGCATACGCATTCTCGGTGTTCAATGGACCGCTCACGAAAGTGATCGGCATCACGCAGTCCGCGCCCGATGACTGGTCGCTGACCGCGCTCGGCTGGATCTTCTCGCTCGCGATCGTGTTCCTCGGTTTGTCGGCGGCATTCGCCGGCAAATGGCTCGAACACGTCGGCCCGCGCCGCACGATGTTCACCGCCGCGTGCTGCTTCGGCGGCGGCTTCCTCGTGTCGGCGCTCGGCGTATATCTGCATCAGCTCGTACTGCTCTATCTCGGCTACGGCGTGATCGGCGGCATCGGGCTCGGCCTCGGCTACGTGTCGCCGGTGTCGACGCTGATCCGCTGGTTCCCGGACCGCCGCGGCATGGCGACCGGCATGGCGATCATGGGCTTCGGCGGCGGCGCGATGATCGCCGCGCCGCTTTCCGTCGCGCTGATGAACCATTTCCACAGCGCGACGAGCGTCGGCGTCGCCGAGACTTTCATCGTGCTAGGCATCGTCTATTTCATCTCGATGACGATCGGCGCGCTCGCGATCCGCGTGCCGCCGACGGACTGGAAGCCGGCCGGCTGGACGCCGCCCGCGGCAACGCAGAACCGCCTGATCTCGCGCAACCACGTGCATATCGACCAGGCGCTGAAGACGCCGCAGTTCTACCTGATCTGGCTCGTGCTGTTCCTGAACGTGACGGCCGGCATCGGCATTCTCGGCCAGGCGTCGGTGATGATCCAGGAAAGCTTCAGGAACACGGTGACGGCGGCCGCGGCGGCCGGCTTCGTCGGCCTGCTGTCGCTGTTCAACATGGGCGGGCGTTTCGTGTGGGCGTCGGCATCGGACTGGATCGGCCGCAAGAACACCTACTTCGTGTTCTTCGTGCTCGGCGCGGTGCTGTACTACCTCGTGCCGGGCTTTGCCGCGAACGGCCAGATCGCGCTGTTCGTGCTGACGTATTGCGTCATTCTGTCGATGTACGGCGGCGGCTTCGCGACGGTGCCGGCCTATCTCGCCGACATGTTCGGCACGGCGTTCGTCGGCGGCATTCATGGACGTCTGCTGACCGCGTGGGCCGCGGCCGGCGTCGCGGGTCCGGTGCTCGTCAATTACATCCGCGCGTATGAAGTCGCGAATGGCGTCGCGAAAGCGGATGCGTACACGATGACCGTGCACATCATGGCCGTGCTGCTCGTGATCGGCTTTATCTGCAACCTGCTGGTCAAGCGCGTGGACGAGAAACACCACATGACCGACGCACAAGTCGCCCGAGGCGCTTGAGGAGATCCCTATGTCGACCGTTCAAACCGCTCATCCGACCAACAAGGCGAAGCTCGTCGTGTTCTGGCTCTACGTGATGATTCCGCTCGCGTGGGGCGTGTTCAATACGCTGTCGCAGGCGATGAAGCTGTTCAAATGAAATAACGCGCACCGTCCGTTCGGGCGGTGCGGTGCGAACAGTGCTTTGAAAAGAGCCCGCTCCTGCCACTCAGACCTTCTCGAACACCACGTCCTGCGCGCCTTCCCACAGCACCTTCACGCCGAGCTCGCGCAGCTTCTCCCTGCCTTCGACGATCGTCAGGAAATGATTGCCCGCGAGTTGCCCCATCTTGCTCGCGAAACAGCACGAACCGTACGCGAGGATGATTTCGGTCTCGCTATAGCCGCCCGGATAGAACAGGATGTCGCCGACCGACGGGTGGCTCGTGTGATTCTCGAAGCCGACCGCGACGCCGTCGTTCTCGAGCCTGAAATCGCCGAGCGGCACCCAGCAGCCCTCGCCGCTCCAGCGCACGTGAATCAGCTTCTGGCGGTACGGCAGCAGCTTCAGGAAAGCGGCCACCGTCCGCGGCGCATCGGGATGGGTTTCGGCGATAAAGGTGTGGCCGCAGGCGGTCATTTTGAGTCGGGTCATCGCTGGATATCCGGTATCGGGTTAAAAGGCGGGTTTGCTCAGGATGGTCGGTCGGACGCGGCTTGGGCGAAGCGTTGCGAGTGCCATTCTGTCGTCCGGTGCAAGGCTTCGACAGATACAGTTGACCGCGCTCCGGTCAGGCCAGTTAGACCTCATGCCGCGCGCGTCGCCGGCCCGGCCGCAAGGCCTTGCGCAGCCGGCCATGCCAGCTTGCGCCACGCGCCGCCACGAAAGTTCGTAGTTTGCAAGCCGCGCAATGCACAGCACACTGCGCAAGTGCGCGATTCCCGCCGCGGGGCGGTTGGCGCGACGGCTTCGACGCGCATTCAACGGCTCGTGCCGGCCACCCCCCGCATGATCGCGCGCGGCGGAGCGGCTGCGGTATTCGTATAACCGCGCGTACTAGCCGCGCAACCGGTAGGCGAGCGGCGTCACGCCATAGCCACGCTTGAACTGCACGGAGAAATGACTGGCATTCTCGAACCCAACCCCCAGCGCAATTTGCAGCACCGTTTGATCCGTGGCGCGCAGCAGCCTCGCCGCTTCCTCGAGCCGCAGGCGCGTCACGAACTGATGCGGCGTTTCGCCAGTCTCGCGGCGAAACACCCGCGCAAAATGAAAACTGCTTAGCCCGGCCTGCGTGGCCAGTTCGGCAATCGCCAGATCTTCGGCGAGATTGGCGCGGATGTAGTCGGTCACCCGGCGAATCCGCCGCGGCACCAGCCGTTCGGGCCGCGTGGACTCCGCGTGCGGCGTGGCGTTGCCGCGCGAATAATGCTGCAGCAGATGCGCGGCGAGCGCGTGAACCAGCGTATCGACATACAGACGCGAATCGGCCGGATCGCGGGCGGCGCGATGCAGCGCGGCAAGCATCGCGGCGACCAGCGGATCGTGGAAGCGCATCGCGTCGCCGGGCGACAGTCCGCGCGACGCATCCAGCCCCATCTGCTGCGCGACGCTGTCGATCAACGCGCGCTCGATGTGCACGTGAACGGTCGACAGCGGCTCATCGCCGATCGAATGCCAGCGCCATGAAATCGGCGCGGACGGCACGAACCACAGGTCGTTCACGCGCATGTCGGCGCTTTCCCAGCGGCCGTTCAGATTGCGTTCGAGATGCTCGGCGCCGCTCGCCAGCGTCATCAGCGTGAAGTCCCGCAAGCCGGGGGCTTCGAGCAGTTCCTGCCTCGCCGGCTCGAGATACGAGCGCAGCACGAGGTGCCGCCACTCGCGATCCACGCTCGACACGAGTCGCTGGCCGGCCATGTAGCGGTCGTATGCGAGCGTCGTCGTGAGCTTTGGAATCCGTGCCATCCCGTCCCTTCGAAGGAGGTGTCTGATGAAAGAAGAAACTCCGCCGTACCAGCGTTGCCGGTCCACTATCAGCGCAAGATCGCAAAAATGATAGCAAGGAACCGGCTACCGTCATTTCAGAAAATCGCTAATCATTGAGGTTGTCGTCTTTCACGCGTTTAGAACGCCGGAGCTACCGTTTCATGGAACATGAATGCGATACGCTGCCGCAGTGGCTGACCGGCTCGCCGCAAGGCGAAGCCGGGCACGCGTCGGCAGCATACCCACCAGCGGCATCCGCACACCCGGCCTACCCGGCCGCCATGCGGCACGCCGTGAAGTCAGCCCACGCGGCTGAAGCATCGAAGACGTCCGTGCGCGCCACGTCCGGCGCGGCACGCAGTGGCTTTCTGACCCTGTTCACCGAGGAGGAGATCGGCACGCCGTCGCCCGCCGCGCGCCGGGCCGCGCCGCTCATCAGTCCGCTCGGACGTTTCGGCAGCGCGCAGGACCGCATGGAATTCGTGCGTCAGCGCATCAGGCAACTGGGCTTCGACTCGTTCAGCTACACGGCCACGCGCACGTCGTCGCATCACAAGACGATGTTCGTGCTGACGAGCTACGAGTCGCAGGCGTGGCTCACGCGCTATTTCCGCGAGCGCTATTTCGAGCTCGATCCGCGCGTCGCGCTCGCGTCGCCGACCGGCCTGCCGTTTCTGTGGAATACCGCCGACATGCGCGCCGAGCTGCCGCGCGCGCAATTGCGCAGCGAGCGGCTCGGCGGCCTGATCGACATGCTGGAAGCCACCGGCCGCAAGAGCGGGATCCTCACGCAGATGCCGCTGCCAGAGCCGGAACTCTCCGCGAGCCTGTGCTTCAACTCGGAGATCGGCAACCCGCGCTGGATGACCGAATCGATCGTCGCCGAAACGCTGATGTTCGCGCACGCGATCCACGAGTTCATCTGGACGCACGCGAAAAGCGTGATCGGCATCGCGCCCGCGCAGCAGCAGCGCGTGGCGCTCAGCAAGCTGCAGCATGCGGTGCTGAAAGCGGTCGTGCAGGGGCAGCGGGACAAGGAAATCGCGTATTTCCTCGGCCTGTCGCCGCATAACGTCGACTATCACCTGCGCCGCCTGCGGCAACTGTTCAACGTGCGCAACCGTGTGCAGTTGATCAACGTCGCGCAGGCGTACGTGTCGTAGTCGGCACCGCGCAGCGTGAGCGTAAAAAGGGCGTGACGGCGCGGCCGTCACGCCCTTTCTTTTTGCCCGGCGCATGTTCAGCGCACGTTCGGCGGATGCTCAGAACGCCTGCGGCTTGCCGGTCGCCCATTCGCCGATGATCTCCTCGAACGCACGCGCCGCCGACAGCAACGCCGCCTCGCCACGCGCGCGGCCGACGATCTGGATGCCCACCGGCAGGCCGCTCGCGCTCATTCCGCACGGAATCACGATGACCGGCATGCCGGTCAGCGTCAGCGCATAGGTGATCGCGAGCCAGTCGATATAGGTGTCGAAGTGCCGGCCCGCGGCCTCGCGCACGTCGCGCGCTTCGACCGGAAACGGCAGCACGATCGACGCCGGGCAAATCAGCACGTCGTAGCGTTGCAGCAGCGCGTTCATCCGGTAGAACAGCTCGGCGCGCGTGCGATGCGCGGAACGCATCGCGCGGTTGTCGAGTTGCAGACCGAACTCGATGTTCCAGATCACGTTGGGGTTTAGCACGTCGCGATGCCGCGCGAGCACGTCCTCGTAGTTCGTCGCATAGGCAATGCCGCGCAACGTATGAAATGCCTGCGTGGCCGCGCCCAGGTCGATGTCGCTTTCGTCGACGCCGATGCCGTGCGCGGCGAACCGGTCCATCGTCTTTCGGCAGATCGCGAGAATTTCCGGCTCGGCGGTGGCGATGCCGAGCCCCGCGCTGAACGCGACACGTGCCGGCGGGCGCGGGCTGCGCGCATGCGCGAGAAACGGCGTCGCCGGTTCGGCGAGCGACAGCGGCGCGCCGTCGACTTCGCCGCACATCGCGTCGAGCAGCAGCGCGGTATCGGTCACGTTGCGCGCCATCGGCCCGTGGATGCTGAGCGTGCCGTACGGATCGGCGGCCGGTGCGTACGACACGCGCCCCGGCGTCGGACGCATGCCGACCACGCCGCAGAACGCCGACGGCGTGCGCAGCGACCCGGCGAGATCGGAGCCTTGCGCGACCCATGCGGTGCCGGACGCGAGCGCGGCCGCCGCGCCGCCCGACGAACCGCCCGCCGAGCGCGCCAGGTCCCACGGATTGCGCGTGATGCCGAACACGCTGTTGTACGTATGACCGCCCGAACCGAATTCGGGCGTGTTCGACTTCGCGTAGACCACCCCGCCGCGCGCTTCGAGATGCGTGACGCCGGCATCGGACGTGTCGGGAATCCGGTCGCGATAGACGAGCGAGCCGCGCGTCGTGCGCACGCCGGCCACGTCGGTCAGGTCCTTGATCGGCACCGGCAAGCCGCACAACAGGCCGCGCGCGGCGACCGGCTTCTTCAGCAGCGCGTCGGCATGCGCATGCGCGCGCTCGAAACACAGCGTGGGCAGCGCGTTGACCCGCGGCTCGACGCGCTCGACCTGCGCGGCGAGCGTATCCAGCAGATCATGCGGACTCACCTGCTGCTCGCGCAGCAGGTCGACGATATCGCATGCGCTTCGCCCGATCAGACTCAAATCAATGGACATGATGGCTCCAGTGGCGAGGATGAGCGTCAGTGTCGCATGCCGCGTGCGGCGGCGCAGCCCGCGCAACCACCGTCAGCTCTTGAGCCGGTAGCCGGTCCTGAAGATCCAGCCGACGATCGCGAGAAACACCGCGAGAAACAGCAGCGTCATGCCGAGGCTGAGCGCCACGTCCACGTCGCCGAGCTCGAAGAAGCTCCAGCGAAAGCCGCTGACCAGATACACGATCGGATTGAACAGCGTCACGCCGCGCCAGAACGGCGGCAGCATGTTTACCGAATAGAAGCTGCCGCCGAGAAACGTCAGCGGCGTAACGATCAGCAGCGGCACCAGTTGCAGCTTCTCGAAACCGTCCGCCCAGATACCGATGATGAAACCGAGCAGACTGAACGTAAGCGCCGTCAGCACGAGAAACAGCACCATCCAGAACGGATGCATGATCTGCAACGGCACGAACAGTCCCGCCGTCGCGAGAATGATGAGCCCGAGCAGAATCGACTTCGTGGCCGCCGCGCCGACGTAGCTGATGACGATCTCGAGGTACGACACCGGTGCCGACAGCAGTTCGTAGATCGTGCCGGTAAAGCGCGGAAAGTAAATCCCGAACGACGCGTTCGCAATACTTTGCGAGAGCAGCGACAGCATGATGAGCCCCGGCACGATGAACGCGCCGTAGCTGATGCCCTCCACTTCCTTGATGCGCGAGCCGATCGCCGAGCCGAACACGACGAAGTAAAGCGACGTGGAAATCACCGGCGCGATGATGCTCTGCGTCAGCGTGCGCCACGTGCGCGCCATTTCGAACTTGTAGATCGCGCGCATTGCGTAGATGTTCATTGGTCCCCCCGGAGCAGGCTGACGAAAATATCCTCGAGCGAACTCTGCGTCGTGTGCAGGTCCTTGAAACGGATGCCGGCGGCGTCGAGCGCCTCGAGCAGCGCGATGATGTCGGTGCGCCCGCCGTCGCCTTCATAGGTGTGGATCAGCTCGTTGCCGCCCTTCGCGAGCGCGAGCGCGTAACCGGCGAGCGAAGCCGGCACCGCGTCGAGCGGGCTCTCCAGTTGCAAGGCCAACTGCTTCTTGCCGAGCTTGCGCATCAGTTCGGTCTTCTCCTCGACCAGCATGATCTCGCCGGCATTGATCACGCCGATGCGGTCGGCCATCTCCTCGGCCTCCTCGATGTAGTGCGTGGTGAGGATGATCGTCACGCCGCTGCCCGTGAGCGAGCGCACGAGCTTCCACATGTCGCGCCGCAACTCGACGTCGACACCCGCGGTCGGTTCGTCGAGAAACAGCACGCGCGGCTCGTGCGACAGCGCCTTCGCGATCAGCACGCGGCGCTTCATGCCGCCCGACAGCGTCATGATCTTGTTGTTGCGCTTCTCCCATAGCGACAGGTCGCGCAGCACCTGCTCGATGTAGGCGGGGTTCTTCGGCTTGCCGAACAGGCCGCGGCTGAACGATACGGTGGCCCAGACGGTTTCGAACGCGTCGGTGGTCAGCTCCTGCGGCACGAGGCCGATCAGCGAGCGGGCGGCGCGGTAGTCGGCCGCGATGTCGTGGCCATCCACCGTCACGCTGCCTTCGCTCGGGTTGACGATGCCGCAGATGATGCTGATGAGGGTGGTCTTGCCCGCGCCGTTCGGGCCGAGCAACGCGAAGATTTCTCCACGATTGATTGCCAGAGTGATGTTCTTCAGTGCCTGAAAACCGCTGGCATAGGTTTTCGACAGATTCTTGACCGAGACGATTGGCTGCATGGATTCGACGATGGCAGACACCGTTGTTGAATGAGGGGAAAAGACGCGCCCGCGCGCGCCGCATCCGCAATGTAATGGAAAGTGCGAAAGCGTGCAGCACGCGGGAACGGCGCGCCCGGTGTTATTCGGGCTTTTCGGTCTCCGCTCGGGAACGGCCGATGCTCGCCGCGCCGCGTGCGTCGGCGGCATGCAAGGCATAGCGCTTGCGGCAGTGATGCATGTGAGCGGCAGCGCGCTTGCATGACATCAACCCCTTTTCGTGGAGACGAATCATGAAACGCATAACCAGGACTATTTTTGCTTCGGCGCTCGTGATGGCGCTGTCGGGCGGCGTGTACGCGCAGGCCGCCGGTGGCGGAGCGGGCGGTGCCGGCGGCGGCGCGGGCAGCGGCAACGGGATCGGCG
>NZ_JASGFN010000058.1:0-8032 GCF_047605525.1 Paraburkholderia sp.
GGCTGCCGCGCCGGCTCCCGCCGCCACGGCGCCGAAGGCGGCGGCACCCGCTCCGCAGGCCGGCAGCTATGCGGGCGGCGCCGATATCGAGTGCGACATGCTCGTGCTCGGTTCGGGCCCGGGTGGCTATTCGGCCGCCTTCCGCTCCGCCGACCTCGGCATGAAGACCGTGCTGGTCGAACGTTATCCGACGCTCGGCGGCGTGTGTCTGAACGTCGGCTGTATCCCGTCGAAGGCGCTGCTGCATACCGCGCTCGTGATCGACGAGGCGGCTGATCTCGCCTCGCACGGCATCACGTTCGGCAAGCCGCAGATCGATCTCGACAAGCTGCGCGATTTCAAATCCGGCGTGGTCAGGAAGCTCACGGGCGGTCTCGCCGGCATGGCGAAGGCGCGCAAGGTCGAAGTGGTGGTCGGCACCGGCGCGTTCGTCGATCCGAACCACATGGAAGTGCAGACCGAAGGCGGCAAGAAGGTCGTCAAGTTCAGGCAGGCGATCATCGCAGCGGGTTCGGAAGCGGTGAAGCTGCCGTTCATTCCGGAAGATCCGCGGGTGGTCGATTCGACCGGCGCGCTCGAACTGCGCCAGATTCCGCAGCGCATGCTCGTGATCGGCGGCGGCATCATCGGTCTGGAAATGGCGACCGTGTACTCGACGCTCGGCGCGCAGATCGACGTGGTCGAAATGCTCGACGGCCTGATGGCCGGCGCCGATCGCGATCTCGTCAAGGTCTGGGAGAAGTACAACAGCAAGCGTTTTGCGAACGTGATGCTGAAGACGAAGACCACGGCGGCCGAAGCGAAGGACGACGGCATCTATGTGTCGTTCGAAGGCGAGAAGGCGCCGGCTGGGAAGCAACGCTACGACCTCGTGCTGGTGGCGGTCGGCCGTTCACCGAACGGCAAGCGGATCGGCGCGGAGAAGGCAGGGGTTGCCGTGACCGACCGCGGCTTCATCGAAGTCGACAAGCAGCAGCGCACGAATGTGCCGCACATCTTCGCGATCGGCGATATCGTCGGTCAGCCGATGCTCGCGCACAAGGCCGTGCACGAAGGCCACGTGGCAGCGGAAGCCGCGCATGGCGAGAAGGCGTACTTCGACGCGATGCAGATTCCGTCGGTGGCATATACCGATCCGGAAGTGGCCTGGGCCGGCAAGACGGAAGACCAGTTGAAGGCCGAAGGCGTCAAGTTCGGCAAGGCGGTATTCCCGTGGGCCGCGTCGGGCCGCGCGATCGCCAACGGTCGCGACGAAGGCTTTACGAAGCTGCTGTTCGATGAAGAGACGCATCGCGTGATCGGCGGCGGGATCGTCGGTCTGAATGCGGGCGATCTGATCAGCGAAGTGTGCCTCGCGATCGAAATGGGCGCGGACGCGACGGATATCGGCAAGACGATCCATCCGCATCCGACGCTCGGCGAATCGGTCGGCATGGCTGCCGAGCTGTATGAAGGTGTCTGTACCGACCTGCCGCCCGTCAAGAAGAAGTGAGGTTCATCGGTTCGCCTGCATGGCGACATGCGGGCGGAGCGAAGCGGCTGCGGTGGCGAATAGATACGGCCACTAAGCGTGGCCAATAAAAAACGGCGCGCTCCTCGCGGAGTGCGCCGTTTCTGTTTGTGCGGACTGGCGGCACGGCAGTGGCAGTCCAGTGGCGAGCAGGGCGCGACATCGGATACGTTCCCGTGCGGCACTCCGCAACAAGCGGCAAAAAAGACGGACAAAAAAATCCCGGCCTGGCGACCGGGCAAAACGATACGCTATTTCAACGTATCGGAGCGTTCGGCCAATCAAACCGTGTAAGCGGCAACGGCACGACGCTGTTGCTTGCAATAACGCCGGCGCAGCGGGAACGCTGGGCCGGCGTGAAAGCGATGCCCCGACGATGCGGGGCGTAGACGGACGTGAAGCTTAGACCGTCTTCTTGGCGGCGCGCGATGCTTGCGCGGCGGCTTGCGAAGCTGCCTTCGACGCGGCCGTTGCGGCTGCATTGAAGTTGCTTTCGGCGATTTCGACTGCCTGGCGGGTTGCCTTGTGGACCGTTTCGTACGTCGTGTTGGCGGCGGTGATAGCCGACTTCATCACGGCGACAGCGGTTTCCGAACCAGCCGGCGCGTTCTTCGCGACGTTTTCGACGAGCGCCTGGACCTTGCGGTTCTGCTCTTCGAATTGCGCTTCCGCGACGCGGGTGAATTCACCTTGCGTTGCCGAAACGATTTCATACACGTGGCGGCCGTACGACAGCGCCTTTTCAGCCACCGGCTGCGCGAGGCTCGCCTGCAGTGCCAGCAGTTCCTGCGCGTCCTTCACGGAGAGAGCGCGTTGGGTGTTTTCCTGGCTTTCGGCGAGCGTCGACTTCACAACTTGCAGGTTCAGCTCGACCAGCTTTTCGACGCCTTCAAATGCTTTGGTCGTCAGGCCGAACAGGGTTTCGAAGTTGGCTTTCTGGGCTGCGGCGAATTGCTCAGGGGTCAGCAGAGTCATGGTTTACGCTCCTGGATTGCGGCCGGTCTGTGCGACCGCATTGGGTTAGTGGCGAGACGCAGGTTGATCGTCTGCCTGGACCGCGATGTATTGTGCATCGCAGCAATGGTTCCCATTTTAGGATGCCCAGAAAGAAAGTCAAGCGTTTTTTGTGCGTCGCACAATCATCAGAAAATATCGATAAAACAATACGTTATGCAGTAGGCATGTCATTCATATGACGCGGGACGATTTATCCGTTGCACCGAGTTGGTGCGATATAAAGCGCTAGTAGGATGCCGTTTTGGGAAACATTTTTTTCCTGCGAGACAGTTTACGCAGACACCAGAATGGGCCGGGTACAATCGACCCTCCCCGGAAAACCGGCGATCGTGCATTCGATGTAAACCACAAACTGCCACGGAACGTTAAGGATCCACGGCAGTCAAATGCGCGTCAGCGATCTTCGGCGGGCGCTTAACAGCACCGTCGCGAGAGCGCAACGCCTTCATTGCACGGCGGTGGTACTCGCCGATGTTCTGACCGTATTTCCCCGAATCAAGGTTGTCTCGAAATTGCCGTTAAGCTGCAAGAATCTGCTCGATTCCTGTGAGCGGCGGCAATGGCGAGGCGCGACTGGCGACGATCGTTTTTTTCGATCGAGGCGCGGCACTTATTTGCGTTTTCACGATCCGAGCTTACAAGCCGGTTTAAGGAGCGCGTATAAGTGCTTCAAATTGCTAATTTTTCGTTGCTTTACTACACTTGCGGAAATCTCTCGCCGCTCCCTATCGAACATCCATGAAAACCGACATGTTTTCGTCGCTAAAAATGATCCACGGCGCGGCGCGCGCCACCGCTCTGTCGGTGGCCGTCTCGTTGGCCGTTGCGGCGACGCTTGCTACGCCTGTCAGTACCTTTGCAGCAACTTCTGCTGCAAACGCAAAAACCTCCAAACACGCCAAAACTGCTAAAAAGCCGGCCCCGGCAGCCGCCACCGCGAAGGTGTCGAGCCGGGCGGCGAAAGCCGGCAAAGGCGCGGCTGTAAAAGCCGCCGCCGCGGAGGAGGAAGCGCCGCGCGCCGGCGTCAGGCGCAAACGCGTGACGTTCGCGGCAAATGGCCGTCACCATTCGGTCGTGCGGCGTGTTGCGTACGAACCGCGGCCGCCGTCGGTCGGCCAGGCATTCGGCCTGCATGAAACGCCGGATGCGTTGATGCTGCGCTCGAGCGTTGCCTATGTGGTCGACCAGAACAACGGCGAGGCGCTCTTCGACAAGAACTCGCGCGCCGTGGTACCGATCGCGTCGATCACGAAGCTGATGACCGCGATGGTCGTGCTGGATTCGAAAGAGCCGATGACCGACCAGATCGAAGTCACCGACGAAGACCGCGATTACGAGAAGAACACGGGCTCGCGGCTGTCGGTGGGCTCGGTGCTCTCGCGCGAGGACATGCTGCACATCGCGCTGATGGCGTCGGAAAACCGCGCGGCGGCGGCGCTGTCGCGTTACTACCCGGGTGGCCGTCCGGCGTTCCTCGCGGCGATGAACGCGAAGGCGAAGCAGCTCGGCATGAATGACACGCACTTTGAGAACCCAACGGGTCTGACGAGCCAGAACGTGTCGAGCGCGCGTGATCTCGTGAAGATGGTCAACGCTGCGTATCAGTATCCGATGATCCGCCGGTTCTCGACCGATCACAGCTATGAGGTGTACACCGGCAAGCGCACGCTCGCGTACAACAGCACGAACGCGCTGGTGCGCAATCCGACGTGGGACATCGGTCTGCAGAAGACCGGCTTCATCAACGAAGCGGGCGAGTGCCTCGTGATGCAGGCGACCATCCATGGCCGTCCGATGATCATGGTGTTGCTCGATTCGTCGGGCAAGTACTCGCGCTTCGCGGACGCGTCGCGTCTGCGCACGTGGCTCGATAACGGCGGCGACCAGCCGCGCATCACGAGCGCCGATGCGGGTGGTGCGGGGACTTGAAGCCTGAGTGAACCCGCAGCCGGTCTGTGCAGGCCGGCTATGATTGCCGCGCAAAGAAAAAGCCTCGCGAATGCGAGGCTTTTTTCATGGGGCTGACAGGGACCGAGAGCTCGCCGCGTCAAGTATGCTGGTTGTGGCGCGAGTGATCCTGCTGTGCCTGCGGCCGATAGCCGAGCGATTCCGAAATCATCAGCGCCGTCTGGCTCAGTTGTCCAAGCCACGAATCCTGCAGGCGGTCCGCCGGCGCCGATAACGACAGACCCGCGACCAGCTTGCCGGTATCGTCGTAGATGCCGGCGGCGATGCAGCGCACGCCAAGCTCCAGTTCCTCGTTGTCGCGCGCGCAGGCTTGCTGACGCACGTGCGACAACTCGCGCTCGAGTTTCGCGAGATCGGTGATGCTGTTCTGCGTGTGGCCCGACAGACCGGTGCGTGTCGCGTAGGCGCGCACGCGGGTCGCTTCGTCGGCGGCGAGAAACAGCTTGCCGACCGAGGTCAGATGCAGCGGCGCGCGTCCGCCGATCGCCCGCACCACCTGCATGCCGGAGCGCTCCGAATACGCGCGTTCGATATAGACGATCTCGTCGCCCTGGCGCACCGACAGGTTCACGGTCTGCCCGGTCTGACGGTGCAGCTCGCGCATCGGCGTGAGCGCCGCGTCGCGCACCGACAGCCGCGCCTTCACGAGGTTGCCGAGTTCGAGCAGGCGCATGCCGAGACGGTAGGTGCCGGGGTCCGAACGGTCGACCAGCCGGCACATCACCATGTCGTTCAGGATGCGGTGCGCGGTGGAGGGGTGCAATTCCGTGCGCAGAGCAAGTTCTTTCAGGCTGACGGGGTCGCTATGCGCTGCCAGTGCGTCGAGCAGGCGCATCATGCGCTCGATCACCTGGATCGAAGTTTTGGGATCCGGGTTCGTATCGCTCATATGAGAATCGGTAGATGCGTCAAACAGCGGAAACTGATTGTATCTCGTATGGTGAAAAAAGCGAACGCGCTTCGAAGCGCGCTTCCAATCCGGCGCGACGCGCGTCCTATGCCTTCCGGCCGTTGGTATTGGCATGGCAAACAGCGGATAATCAGGGACGTTTCCCGGAAGGAGGGCTCATGCGAGTCGGATTGTTCGTCACCTGTCTGATCGACCTGATGCGTCCCGAAATCGGTTTTTCGGTCATCAAGCTGATCGAAGGCGCCGGTTTCGAGGTGGTGGTGCCTCCCGCGCAAACCTGTTGCGGGCAACCCGCGTACAACTCGGGAGATCGCCGCCTTGCACGCGACCTCGCCGAGAAAACCCTGCGCGAATTCGAACAGTTCGACTACGTGGTGGTGCCGTCGGGCTCCTGCGGCGGCATGATCCGCGCGCACTACGGCGACCTGTTCGCCGACGATCCCGACCTGATGAACCGCTTCGGCCGTCTGCGGGCCAAGGTGTTCGAGCTGACCGATTTCCTCGTCAACGTGGCGAAAGTGCAATTGCAGCCGCGCGAGTTCGCGGGGCAGGTGACCTATCACGACTCCTGTTCGGGCTTGCGCGAACTCGGCGTCAAGACGCAGCCGCGCGAGTTGCTCGCGCAGGCGGGCATCGCGGTGACGGAGATGAAGGGCTGTGAGCACTGCTGCGGCTTCGGCGGCACGTTCGCGGTCAAGTACGGCGATATTTCCACGGCAATCGTCGACGAAAAATGCGCGAATATCGCCGCGAGCGGCGCGGGCACGGTAGTGCTCGGCGACCTCGGCTGCATGCTCAATATCGAAGGCCGGCTGCGGCGCAATGGGGATTCGACTACGCGCGTGCTGCATATCGCGCAGGTGCTGGCCGGCGACGTGTAGCCCTGTCTGTGCGACGCGTCGCCGCCGTGCCGCGTGCGTTTTCTGGGCCGTCCGCTCGTTAGTCCTCGTCGCTTAACTCTTTTTGCATTGCATCGCGCGCGAGTTAGCGACGCGCGTTTCGATCCGATTCCACCAAGGCCGCCATGCAAGTTCAATCGATGCAGTTCAAGGCTCGCGCTGGTCAGAAACTCGCCGACCAGCGTCTGCAGCAGAACCTGACCAAGCTGTCCACGAAGTTCGTTTCGGCACGTGCGAGCGCGATGACCGCGATCGACTTTCCGGCGACCCGTGCCGCGCTCAAGGAGCGCCGTAATCGCGCGCTCGCGAATCTCGACGTGTGGCTGGAAACCTTCGAGCGCGAGGCGACCCGGCGCGGCGTGACCGTGCTGTTCGCCGAGACCACGCAGGAGGCGGCGCGGCTCGTCGGCGATATCGCGCGCGAGCATGACGTGAAGAAGGTGATCAAGACCAAGTCGATGGTCACCGAGGAGATGCGCCTGAACGAAGTGCTCGGCCAGATGGGCGTGCAGTCGATCGAAACCGATCTCGGCGAATACATCCTGCAGATCAACGATAACGAGCCGCCGAGCCACATCATCGCGCCGGTCGTGCACAAGGATAAGGACGAAATCGCCGACCTGTTCGCGAAGACACATGGTCGGCCGCGCCTGACCGAAATCCCCGAGATGACGCGCGAGGCACGCGAGATGTTGCGCCCGCATTTTATGAGCGCGGACATGGGCGTGACGGGCGGCAATTTCATCGTCGCGGAAACGGGTTCGGTCGTGGTCGTCACGAACGAGGGCAACGAAGGCATGTGTACGGTGATGCCGCGCGTGCATGTGGCCGTCACCGGTATCGAAAAGGTGCTGCCGACACTGGAAGATCTCGCGACCGCGATGCGTCTGTTGCCGCGCTCGGCGACCGGGCAGGCCACCTCGAATTACTTTTCGATGCTGACGGGCCCGCGTGGCGCGGGCGATCAGGACGGCCCCGAGCATATGTACGTGGTGCTCGTCGACGGCGGGCGCACGGGGCTGATCGGCGGCGATTTCCAGGAGATGCTGCGCTGTATCCGCTGCGGCGCGTGCATGAATCATTGCCCGGTTTATCAGAAGGTCGGCGGCCATGCGTATGGATGGGTTTATCCGGGGCCGATGGGATCGGTACTGACGCCAAGCTATGTTGGTATCGACAAGGCGCTCGATCTGCCGCAGGCCGCGACGCTATGCGGCGAGTGCAACAGCGTGTGCCCGGTCGGCATTCCACTCTCCGACCTGTTGCGCAAGCTGCGCGAGAAGCAGATGGAGCGGCGTCTGCGGCCGTGGAAGGAGCGCGCGGGGCTGGCGCTGTGGGGCTGGCTGGCGCTGCATCCCGACGCGTATGCGCTCGTCACCAAACTGGCCGTACGCGTGTTGGAGCGGATGGGTGGGCGCAATCACTCGATTGCGAAACTGCCGCTCGGCGGGGCGGGATGGACCAATACGCGCGATATGCCCGCGCCGGTCGGGCGGACGTTCAGGGAACTGTACGCCGCGCAACGCAGCCATATCGGCTGAGCGGGCGGCCGTCGGGCGTGGCGCAGTAGTCCGACGTCGCTCGGGTTTTGTCCTCAGTGTTCGGTCATCTGCCCCGGCTGGCGCGCGGGTGCGTTTCTTACCCAGGCGCCCCCCCGACCGCCGCCGTTGCCGGCCTGCGGCTGTGCCGGCGGCGGGCCGCCTGCGCCGGGGCGCGGGCCGCCATTCG
>NZ_JASGFN010000059.1:0-7547 GCF_047605525.1 Paraburkholderia sp.
GTCCACTGCCGCGCGAGCGGCGGGTGCGGGCGGCGCGGCACCGCGATTCGCCGGCTTTCCGGCACGCACCGCGGCACGCGACGCCGTATCCGCGCCGACCGTCGATGCCGCCAGCACCGAGGCGAGCATCGCGCGGCTGCCCGGCGGCGCGGCGCCCTGCATGCCCCAGCCACCGCGCGGATCGTGCAGCCGGCCGCGCGCGGCGGCGAACTCCGCGCCGAGCAGCAGCACTATTGCCGAGAAATACAGCCACATCAGCAGCACCGCGAGCGAGCCGGCTGCCCCGAACGAGCTGGCCATGCCGGCATGCGCGAGATAGAGCGCGAACAGCTTCTTGCCGGCCGTAAACAGCACGGCCGCGGCGATGCCGCCCACCAGCGCATCGCGCCACAGCACTCGCGCGTCGGGCAGGAACTTGAGCAGCCCGGCGAACGCGAACGCCAGCACGAGCAGGCCGACGCCGAGCTGCAGCAGATTGCCGATCACGACATAGGGCGAGTCGCCCCACAGCCAGTTGCCGATGAAGACGATGACGGTATCGAGCACGAGCGACACGATCAGCAGGAACGCGACGCCGAGCACGAGCCCGAACGAGATCAGCCGCACGCGCACGAGCGCGAGCACGCTCGAGGCGCGCTTCCCGGTGTACGGCCACACGATATTGAGTGCGCTGTTGAGCGACGAGAACGTGGCCGAGGCGCCGACCACGAGCAGCGAGAACGAGATGATCGCCGCGATGCCGCCTTTGCTGCCCGCGTGATGCGCGTTCTCGACGATCGTCTGGACGCCCGCGGCCGCCTGGTCGCCGATCAGTCCGTTGATGTGGCCGTACAGTTCGCCGCGCGCGGCCGCCGGGCCGAAGAACCAGCCGGCCACGGCGATCACCATGACGAGCGTCGGCGCGAGCGAGAACGCCGCATAGAACGCGATGCCTGCCGCCAGCGCCGGGCAGCGGTTCTCCGAGAACTGCCGGAGCGCGCCGATTGCCCAGTTGGCCTGCTGACGGGCCGCCTGCTGAAGGTTCTCGGTGGAAAGGGAGTCGATGTCCATGATCGTCGTTCGCAAGGGTGCCGGCGCCGCTACGCTTGCGCTGGGCTTTCGTCTTCGTGCCCTACGCAAACCGTGTGCCTGTCACTATACAAGCTAACCGGCGCTGCTCGTGCCGCGCGTACCGTTAGAATGCAGCGGGTTCCTCTCACATTCCCGCTCACCATGCATTCGCACGAACTCATACGGCAACTGGACGTCATCGCGACCGAACAATGGAGCGCGCATCTGCCCGCGCACGTCATCGAACAATTGCCGGCGCAGGGGGTCACGGTGTTCAGCGTGACCGACGACGCGTCCGACACCGCCGCATTCAGCGAGCGCTATGGGTTCGGTCTCGAAGACTGCGCGAACACGATCGTGATCCGCTACCGGAAGGACGGCGGCGAGCACTACGCGGCGCTCGTGTCGCTCGGTTCGCGGCGGCTCGACATCAACGGCGCGGTCAAGGCCGCGCTCGGCGCGCAACGGCTGTCGTTCGCGAAGCGCGAGGCGGCGGTCGAGCATAGTCGGATGGAGTTCGGCGGCATTACCGCGTTCGGCCTGCCGTCCGACTGGCGCATCCTCGTCGATGCCGCGGTGATGGAGCGCGCGCAGGTCGTGATGGGCGCGGGCGTGCGCGCGGCCAAGCTGCTGCTGTCGCCGGACGTGCTGCGGCACTGGCCGCGCTGCGAGGTCGCGGCGCTGACACTGCCGGCGGAGTAGCGCGCGCCGGCAATGCCCGCGCGGCATCACGCGAAGCCGATCCCCGCGCGGCTCAGCAACTGCCGGTTGCGCTCCGACAGGTTCTTCATGCGCAACTGCTTGCCGGCCTTGCGATAACGCTCGGCCAACCCCTGCAACGCGGCGAGCGCGGAATGATCGGCGAGCAGCAGATGGCTGCAATCGACGGTCACGCTCGCCGGATCCCGAGCCGGATCGAACAGTTCGTGAAAGCGCGTGGTCGACGCGAAAAACAGCGTGCCGCGCGGCACATAGGTTTTGTGATCGTCGCGATCCTCGGCATGCGCGTGAATTTCGCGCGCATGCTGCCACGCGAAATTGAGCGCGGCGATCACGATGCCGCACATTACGGCAATCGCGAGATCGGCAAACACGGTGATCACGGTGACCGCGACGATCACCAGGGCATCGTTGCGCGGCACCTTGCCGAGCACGCGCAGCGACCCCCATGCGAAGGTCTGCTGCGCGACCACGAACATCACGCCGACCAGCGCGGCGAGCGGAATCCGCTCGATCAGCGGCGCCAGGAACAGGATGTACAGCAGAATCATCACGCCGCTGACGATGCCCGACAGCCGCGAACGTCCCCCCGAATTCAGGTTGATCATGGTCTGGCCGATCATCGCGCAACCGCCCATCCCGCCGAACAGTCCCGACGCGATATTCGCCGCGCCGAGCGCGACGCATTCGCGATTCGGCTGACCGTGCGTTTCAGTGATCTCGTCGGTCAGATTGAACGTGAGCAGCGTTTCGAGCAGGCCGACGATCGCGATCAGCACCGCGTACGGCAGGATGATGCGCAGTGTCGCGAGATTCAGCGGCACGTCCGGCAGATGCGGCAACGGCAGATTACCGGCGATGTGCGCCATGTCGCCGAGCGTGCGCGTCGGCAGATGCAGCAGTTGCGTAAGCAGTCCGACGCCGACGATCGCGACGAGCGCGGGCGGCGCGGCGCGCGTGAGCCGCGGCAGCAGGTAGACGATCGCCATCGTCAGCGCGACGAGCGCGCACATCGTCGCGAGCGCGCCGCCGTGCAGCCATTGCTCGCCGTGCGGCGCGGACTCCCTGAAGTGCGCGAGCTGCGCGGTCGCGATGACGATCGCAAGACCGTTGACGAAGCCGAGCATCACCGGATGCGGAACCATGCGGATCAGCTTGCCGAGCCGCAACGCGCCGAACAGCACCATCAGCAGGCCGCTCAGTATCACGGTCGCGAGCAGATACTGCGCGCCGTACCCGACGACGAGCGCGACGATCACCACGGCCATCGAGCCGGCCGCGCCGGAAATCATGCCGGGGCGTCCGCCGAACAGCGCCGTGACGGTGCAGATGAAGAATGCGCCGTACAGGCCCATCAACGGATTCAGATGAGCGACGAGCGCGAAGGCGATGCACTCGGGCACCAGGGCGAACGACGAGGTCAGGCCGGCGAGCACATTGCTGCGGATGTCGGAAAGCCGCGCGGGCCAACCGTGAATGGCGGTGTTCATGTTCTACGAGGTGGGTGCGCGGTGTCGGCGGCTTGCGTAGGCTTGCCGGCGATGCACGAGGCGCCGCGAAGGAGGCGTCCGCTGAACGCGGGACGTTGGCGAAAGGCGTGGATTCTACCGTAGTGGGATGAATGGCGCTGGCGGCGCGGCCAGGCGCGGATCTGTCATGCAAACAGCGGGCGTTTGCACGACAGGCCGCAAGATGAACCGGATGACCTGCGTTGCTCCGGCCCGGTTATACGATGAACGGTCCGCTCAGATAATCAGCCGCGAAACCTTCGTGCCTTCGAGCGAAATACCCGCCATCAGGCCGCCGTTGGTCAGCACGAAAGCTTCCACCGGGCTCGTTGCGGTCGATGTGTCGACCGCGCCGTTCGCGCCGACCTTCAGCACGGCGACGGTCGCATCGGCGCCGACTGCCCATCCCTGGCTGCGCAGGAATTTGTCGAGTGCTTCCTGCGTCATGAACAGGAATATGAGCGCCTTCGACTGCGCGCCGATCTGCAAACCGAACGAGCCGGCGACGGTGCTGTAGTAGCCGACCGTGCGACCGCCGACGCGCAGCGCGCCTTCTCCATATTGTCCGCCGACCCAGAAGCCGGCCGCGATGACCGACGGAAACACGAGCACGCCGCGCGCTTTTTCGACCAGTTCGCGCGAACCGTCGACGTTTTCATAGAGGCGTGCGAGCGTCGAGTCGACCCCCGCGTTGATCGTGTCGCGCTTGCTGGCGTTGGCCGAAGACGAGGTGCTCGAGGACAGCGAAGTCGTCGTGCAACCGGTGAGGCTCAGGCCCGCGACGGCCAGTGCGGCGCTGCCGGTCATGATGAACTGTCGTCTGCGCATGACTGTTTTCCTTTGCGTTTCTTACGCATGTTGTACGTTATCGGAGAGTGCGGCGGTGCCGCCCGCTTCCATTTGTGCGCTTTCGCGCGCGGGAGGTTCCGCGAGTGTGCCGCGGTTGCGTCGGAAGAGCCATGCCGCGGCGCCGGCATGCCGGGGCGTTTTGCCGGTGACCGGGCGCAGAGGGAGTCAGCAGATAGCGTGCCTAAAGGATGCGCCGCCCTGCATGAGGGCGGCGCGCCGGGATTGTTATCCGTGGGTTATCCGGGTTGTCGGGCCGCAATTCGAGGTATCGGCCCGCGCGGCTAGACCGTCGGACGAATGTTCTGATTGTGACGGAACAGATTGGCCGGGTCGTAGCGATTCTTGATGTCGACGAGCCGCTCGTAGTTCGGCCCGTACGCTTCCACGATGCGGCCGCCTTCTTCCTGCGTCATGAAGTTTACGTACACGCTGCCGAGCGCGAAGGGCTTCGCCGCGTCGAAGAACGCGCGTGACCAGGCGATGCAGCGATCGTCATCGCGTGCGTCGTCCCAGCGGCCGTGCACGTTCATCGCGTATTGCGTGTCGCGGCTCGGGTAGGCGGCCGCGTCGACCGCCACGCGCTGCGTCTGTCCGCCGATCAGCCCGAAGAAAATCTCGCATTGCGGCGACGGCAGCGTATCGACCGCCTGAATCAACGCGTCGATCAGACCGTCGTCGATGCCGGCGAGATTGTGCGATTTCCAGTAATTGCGCGCGCCCGGCGTGAGCAGCGGATCGAATGCCTGTTGCCACATCTCGTACGGCATCGGCCCAAGATGTTCGCCGAGCGGCGTGCCGAAGCCGCGCACGCTTTCCACCGCCGCCGGACCGTTTTCGAGCGGCCCGTTGTAGCACATCGCGAACACCAGCACCGGCTTGCCGTGCACGTCGGGCGGCAGGAACGGTAGCGGCGGCGCGAGCCGCGCGACCGCCCATACGGCCAGTTCTTCCGGCATCGCGGGCGCCGCCGCGCGGTATTTGACGAGCGCGTCCTTCGCCTCGGCGAGCGGCAGCACGACGAGGCCGCCGTACACGAGCGGCCCGACCTCGTGCAGCGCGTATTCGAATAGCGTGACGACACCGAAATTGCCGCCGCCGCCGCGAATCGCCCAGAACAGATCTTCGTTCGACGTGGCGCTCGCGCGGCGCAATTCGCCGTCCGCGGTGACGATGTCGGCGGCGACGAGGTTGTCGATCGTCATCCCGTAGCGGCGGCTGAGCCAGCCGAAGCCGCCGCCGAGCGTGAGGCCCGCGACGCCGGTCGTCGAGTTGATGCCGAGCGGCGTCGCGAGTCCGAATGCCTGCGCTTCGTGATCGAAATCGTGCAGCGTCGCGCCCGGCTCGATGTAAGCGCGCCGCGCGACCGGATCGATGCGCACGGACTTCATCGCCGACAGATCGAGCACGACACCGTCGTCGCACAGCGCGCTGCCGCCGATGTTGTGGCCGCCGCCGCGAATCGCGAGCGGCAGGCCGTTGTCGCGCGCGAACCCGACGCCGCGGCGCACGTCGGCGACGCCGGCGCAACGCAGAATCATCGCGGGATAGCGGTCGATCATCGCATTCCAGATGCTGCGCGCTTCGTCGAAACCGGGGGAGTCGGGCAGCAGGAGCGGACCCCGCAGGCCGGATTTCAATTCGTCGATAGCGCTGCTGGACACAGTAACCATGGCGTACCTCATCGAACAAAGAAAGACGCACCCAGCACACCATTCTGTAGACCAGAGCAACGGGAGCGAAGTGAGCAAAAGCGGATTGAGAGGTTGGTGTGCGTCCAGTAAACGGGGCAGCGCGCTGAAGTCAAACAAGGTAAACCCGCGCCCGCGAGCGATTGCGCGCAACGGCGCGTGCGACAGGCCTTCGCGGGTTGCGACAGTAACGTTGACCGGCACCCGGCCGCGGATGGTGGAAATGCTTCCGGAAAAGATCGGGCGACGAAGTGTTGGATGGACGCTGTGCTGGTGGTCGGGTAGCGACACTTTGCATCGGGGTCGTGAGTGCGGCGCGTTACCTCTCGTGTGTCGCGCGCGCTTTCGACGATGTGTGTGAGGTAGCGCACACCGCGCGAGGGCATTTTCGCGGTGCGCGGTATTGGGTTGTCGAAATGTCGTTTCAGGTGCGACGCGACGGTTTTCCGGTGGGTTGTCTGTGGGATTGCGCTCATTCGCCTTTTAGCATTTTCCGATTTATGTGCGGATAAACACATGAATAAAACGGCCGACGTGTAAATGCTTGTCTTTTGCTCAGAGAAAACCCTGATTAAAGATCGCAAGTCGTGAAATTTCCGGTGTCAAGGCGATTAACGATCGTTAACGGTCCGTTTATGGAACGCGCTTGCCGGGGATTAGTGATATCGCATTGCGTGGTCTAGCGCACGGTCACGCGTTTGCGCTGCGAATAACTTCAACGTCCATCAAGCCTTGCTGTGTGGTTCTAACAGTGAATGTCCCCGCACAGCCAGCCGATTCTCTCGAAATACGCCAAATCGGACCGGGGATTTTCCGCGAGAGATGAGTCCAGTGCGATTGGATTTTTACTTCGCGCCGGGCGAAGCCGGCCAGGCTTTGAGTTTTCGTTTCCTAATTGAGCGGAGATTCAATTGTTATTGGACCGGTCGTTCTGAATTAAATAATCAGGAGTTTGAAATGAAAAAGCAAAACGGGGACACGTGGATATTGGGTACGCGGCGGGCGGCATTGGCGGCTGCTGTGAGTCTTTATGCGGCGATGGCGGGTGCGCAGACGAATCCCGCGGGATCCACCGCACAGGCGACAAATTCCGGAGTGATGGTGCTCGCGCAGGCGTACGGCGGATGCGCGGGAGGCGCTGGACCCGGCTGCACGTCCCAGGGCGCCGACCAGGTTGGGCGCGGGTTGAGCGTTGCGGCGACGGGGCTCGGCTCGACCTCGTCGGGGGGCTCGCAGTCGGGCAGCGGGCCGTCGTCGACGGGCTCGGGCAACAGCGGCGGAAGCAGCTCGGCGAATTCCGGCTCGGGCGGGCTGGGCTCGGGGAACACCGGGAATAACAACGGCAACGGCGGCGCCAGCAATGGCAGCGGCGGCGGCGACGACGGGTCGGGAAACAGCGGCACGGGTGGCGACGGCAGCGGGGATAACGGCGGGGATGGTGGTGATGGTGGTCATGGGCATGGTCACGGCCATGGGCATGGGCATCATGGTCATCATGGCGATGGCGGTCATGGCCATGGCGACGGTGGTCACGGCGACGGCGGTCATGGTCATGGCGACGGCGGTCATGGTCACGGCGACGGCGGTCATGGTCATGGCGACGGTGGCCATGGCGACGGCGGTCACGGTCATGGCGACGGTGGTCACGGCGACGGCGGTCATGGTCATGGAGATGGCGGCCATGGCGACGGCGGTCACGGTCATGGCGATGGTGGCCACGGCGACGGCGGTC
>NZ_JASGFN010000060.1:0-6772 GCF_047605525.1 Paraburkholderia sp.
CAGCGCGCGCGTGCTCGCCGCGGCGGCGCCGCGCATCGCGCCGCTGCTCACGTCGATCGCGGTGCCCGACGACGGCGCGTGCGTGCTCGTCGACTTCTTCAGCCGCTATCCGATTCGCGAAGTGCTCGGCGGCGCGCCCGGCACGCGCGGGCCGGACGCGGACGATCCGCTGCGCGGCGAGTTTCGGGTCGGCTTCGTCAACGGCAACTGGGCGCGCGTGACGAGCCGCGGCGAACTGCTGTTCGAGCGGGATGCCGGGAATGCGGGCAATGCGGGAGGCTCGCCGCACCTGGTCGGCCGTTTCGGGATGAACGACTACGTCGCGCGGGTGGTCGAGCGCGAAGGCGACACGAGCGAGCCCGAAGCCGCGAAGGCGCTCGCGGTCGCGGCGCGGACCTATGTCGTGCAGCATGGCCGCCACGACCACGGCTGCTTCCGTATCGACGACAGCAGCAGCACCCAGCGCGTACTGCCGCGCGCACCGGATGCCGCCGCGCGCCGCGCAGCCGATCTGACCGACGCGCTGGTGCTGACCGGCGTGCCGGTCCAGTATCACCACGACAAGGCCGCGCCGGGGCAGATGAGCTGGCTGGCCGCGAAGGCGTCGGCGCGGGAGGGTCGCGCGTTCGATGCGATTCTCGCGCGCACGTGGCCGCAGGCCACGCTGACGTCGTTCGAGAGTCCGCTTGCCGGCGACTGCATCGCGGTGGCCGGCGCCGAGGCCTGGCTGCAACGCAACGCGCCGCTGTGGGCGCGCCGTATGGAAGGCGCGGCCGGCTACGAGACGCCCGATCTGCCGGCCGTGTGCGCGGTGCGCGAAGGGCGGCCGTATGCCGACGCGCAGCGTAATCGTGTGTACGTGTACCGGCTGGTGACCGAGGAGGATCGCATCGCGCTCGCGCACGAGTATGTTCACCTCGCGTTCCAGCATCATCCGCGCGGGCTTGACGAAGCGTTCGTCGAGCGCACCGCGCGCACGCTGATCCGTACCGGGGATCCTGTTCAATGAGCGATGCGATGGGGCAGATTTTTTCCGGGTTGACCGTGGGACAGGAGCGGTAACGATGAAAAGCAGCACGACAGGTTGGCTGAAGGCGGCCGGCTGGCTGGTCGTCTTGATGCAGACGGCGCCCGCGGCCTGGGCGGCCGATATCGACTTCGCCGCGCCGCTCAACGGCTGGCGCAACACGAGCGGCGATAGCGAGCGCTATACGCAGGATGTGCACTACCCGGCGGTGGCGGTGTCGACGCCCGAGGGGCAGTCGAAGTTCGCGCTGATCGAAGGGCAGATCCGCAACACGCCGAAGAAGAAGGGCACGACGGTGGGCACGCTGGTCGTGAACGGCACGCCGATGCCACAGCGCGTCGAGGAAGACGGCCGGTTCTCGCGGCCGTACGCGTTTCCGTCCGGCAGCAACAGCGTCGAATTGCGCACGCCGGACGGCAGCCGCAAGCGCGTGCAGTTCTACGACGCGTACAGCGGCAAGACGCAGCCGAAGCTGCGCGTGCTGCTCGCATGGGACACCGACGGCACCGACCTCGACCTTCACGTCGTCTCGCCCGACGGCGCGCATGCGTGGTACGGCGATCGCGTGACGCCCAACGGCGGCGCGCTCGATGTCGACGTGACGACCGGCTACGGGCCGGAGATCTACTCGTCGGCGGCGCCGCTCAAGGGCACGTATCTCGTGTTCGTCAACTACTACGGCAGCGGCAACAGCGGCAGCGACATGACGGTCGCGCAGGTCACGATCATCACGAACGAAAACACGCCCGACGAAAAGAGCGAAACGATCCGCGTGCCGATGCGCAAGCCGGGCGAGTTGACGCTCGTGAAGACGTTCGTAATGCCTTGACGCGAGGCGCGGATAATGCGCGCGTTTTTGCGGACCACAAGAACTTTAAATGCGAAGAAGGGGGCGAAACAATGAATCAACTCGACCAGAAGCGGCCGCTGCTTATTTATGACGGCACACTCGGAGAACTCTACGGGATCTTTTTTAAAAATCTGCTGCTGCAAATCCTGACGATCGGCATTTACCGTTTCTGGGCGACCACGAATAATCGCCGCTATATCTGGTCGCATATGCGGTTTCAGGACGAGCGTTTCGAATATACGGGCACGGGCGGCGAGTTGTTCAAGGGTTTTCTGCTCGCGATCGGAGTCATCTTCGGCGCGGCTTTCGCCGCTGGGGTGCTGAGCGCGGTCGTGCGCGCGGCGACGAAAAGCGCGGCGCTCGGCGCTTTGCCGGTCATCGCACTTTATCTGCTGGTCGCCGTGCTTGCCGGGGGCGCGATTTTCAGCGCGCAGCGCTACCGCCTGAGCCGCACGCAGTGGTGCGGGATTCGCGGCGGCATGACCGGTTCGGCGCTCGGCTACGGCGTGCGCGTGTTGCTGTACGGGCTGTTGTGCATCGTCACGCTTGGGCAGATGACACCGTGGACGTCGATGCGTCTCACGGAGCGCCGCCTCAATGCCAGCAGCTTCGGCAGCCTGCCGTTTCATTTCGAAGGCCGCGCAAGGGCCGTGTATGGCCTGTTCCTCGCGACGTTCATCGGCGTGGCCGTGCTGCTCGTCGTGCTGTTCATGGCGTTCCTGAAGGGCGCGCTCGCGGCGATGCATGTCGGCCATGTGCCGAGGCCGGGCACCGGCGAGTCGCTGGCCACGCTCGGTTCGCTGCTCCTGTTCTACCTGCTGTTTTTCATCGGCGTGACGCTGATCCGTTGCTTCTATGCGGCGGCGCTGGCTCGCCACATCATGGGCAATACCACGCTCGGCTCGCAATTGCGGTTCGGCAGCAGCGTGACCGCGGGGCGTCTGCTCGGTTTGCAGTTCGGCAATCTCGCGATCATCGTGTTCACACTGGGTTTCGGCGCGCCGATCGTGCGGCATCGCCTGATGCGGTTTGCCGCGGACACGCTGCAGGTGGCCGGCCATCTCGATCCGCAAACGCTGGGCCAAAGCGATCAGGCGCCGCCGCTGACCGGCGAGGGCATGCTGAACCTGCTCGATCATGGTGGCGCATTCTGAGGCCGGCGCGGCGCCGGCCGGTACGCGCTACTACGATGGCTGCAACGCTGTCGCTCATGCGGCGACGCTGCGCTGGAGCGACGCGTTCCTGGCGATTCTGGCGATAGGCGGCGAGGCGGGCGAACTGGCGGTCTGGCCGCGTGAGCGGCTGGCGGTCAGTGACCCAGACCCCGATGGCCGGGTCGTCGTGTCCTGCAAGGGCGAGCCGGGGCGCGTGATGACCGACGCCCGCGCGGTGCCAGCGCGAATGGCGGCGCGCCGCACGCGCTGGCGCCATTATCTCGGCTGGACGATGGTTGGCGTGGCGGCAATGGTGACAGGGGTGGCGCTTGTCGTTGGCCTGCCGCCGGTGGGCGCGGCGCTCGTGCCGCGCAGCGCGGAAGCCCGGCTTGGCGATAGGGTGGAGACGCTCGTCGTCGGCAAGTATCGCGTGTGCGGCGGCGCAGACGGACAACGCGCGCTCGAGCAACTCGAGACGCGGCTCGCGCATGCGGCGAAGATCACCGGGCCGGTGCGGTTGGTAGTCATCGATAGTGGAAGGATCAATGCGGTGACGTTGCCGGGCGCGCGCGTGGTCATCATGCGAGGGCTGCTCGATCACGTCGACAACGCGGATCAACTCGCCGGCGTGATGGCGCACGAGACCGGGCATATCGCGCGGCGCGATCCGCTGGTAACGCTGTTCCGTAGCGCCGGCATTCATGCGGTCGGCGCGCTGCTCGGCTTCAATGTCGGCTTCGCGGACGCGTCCTCGCTGGCCGGGCGGCTCGTGGGCCTGTCGTATAGCCGCGAGATGGAGCGCGCGGCCGATGCGAACGGCGTTGCCTACCTGCAGGCGAGCGGCCTGCGCAGCGACGGGCTTGCCGCGTTCTTCGCGTCGATGGAGAAGCAGGCGGACAGGAGCAGCGGCAATACGAGCGGCCTGCTCGGGTTTTTTTCCGACCATCCACGCACGGACGATCGCGAGAAACGCAGCCGGGGCTCGCCACTGGGCGAAAGTGCGTTGACGGCGCGGCAATGGGCGGCGATTCGCGCGATGTGCGACAAGCCGTGACGCCTGCGACTCATTGCGTGCGCGGGCATGAAGTTCAATACGCTCAATGAGTTAGCGCAGTCATGCGCAGGTTGTCCACAAGCTTGTTCCCAGTTTCTGTGGACAACATCCGAAGTGCATTACGCGTAAAGCGACGTGCCTAAAGCACACACGGCGGCATCGGGCATTGGATTGGCGCAGTGATTGTGGACGGCGCACATTCTCATTCCGCTGCCAACGTCTGAGGAGAGACGCTTTGCGGCTTGCCGTGCGACGCACACGGCAAGCGCAAGGGGAAGAACTTAACGGTCGAGGAACGACTTTAGACGGTCCGCGCGGCTCGGATGCATCAGCTTGCGCATCGCCTTGCTTTCGATCTGACGGATCCGCTCACGCGTGACGTCGAACTGCTTGCCGACTTCCTCGAGCGTGTGATCCGACTTCGTGTTGATGCCGTAGCGCATGCGCAGCACCTTCGCTTCGCGCGGCGACAGCGAGTCGAGCGCATCGTCGATCGCGGCGCGCAGGTCGGCCTGCATCGCGGCATCGGCCGGCGACGATACGCCGGCATCTTCGATCATGTCGCCGAGCGTCGCATCGCCGTCGTCGCCGACCGGCGTTTCCAGCGACACCGGCTGCTTGGCGATCTTCAGAATGCCGCGCACCTTCTCTTCCGACAGTTCCATGCGCTCCGCGAGCACTGCCGGATGCGCTTCCTGGCCGGTCTGCTGCAGGATTTCGCGCGAAATGCGGTTGAGCTTGTTGATTGTTTCGATCATGTGCACCGGCACGCGAATCGTGCGCGCCTGGTCGGCGAGCGAACGCGTGACGGCCTGACGGACCCACCACGTCGCGTACGTCGAAAACTTCCAGCCGCGGCGGTATTCGAACTTGTCCACGGCCTTCATCAGACCGATGTTGCCTTCCTGGATCAGGTCGAGGAACAGCATGCCGCGGTTCACGTATTTCTTTGCGATCGATATCACGAGACGCAGGTTTGCCTCGATCATCTCGCTTTTGGCCTTGCGCATCTTCGATTCGGCCGCGACCATCTGGCGGTTGATCTCTTTCAGATGCTTGAGCGGCAGCGAAACGGTCGCTTCGATGTCGATCAGCTTCTGCTGTTCGGACTGGATCGCCGGCAGGTGACGCTCGAGCGCCGCGCCGTAGGTCGACGCACCGGTGCGGGCGGCGCGCGCGGTCCAGCCGAGGTCGGTTTCGGTGCCGGCGAACGTCTCGATGAACTTTTCACGCGGCATGCCGGCCTTCGAAACGGCGATCTGCAGGATGTTGCGCTCGATCGCGCGCACCTGCGCGACCTGCTGCTGCACGTCGCCGCACAGGCGGTCGATCGTGCGCGCGGTGAAGCGGATTTTCGCGAGGTGCTGCTGGATTTCCTCGCGTGCGCGCAGATAGCCTTTCGAACTGACGTCTCCGCGCGTATGCGCGGCGTTCATCTTGTCATACAGAATGCCGACCTGGGCGAAGATTTCGAGGCAGTCGCTCGTGAGCTGCCTCAGACGCGCTTCGTCCGCCGCCGCCGAATCGGTCTGGCCAACGTCGTCGTCTTCCTCTTCTTCGTCGCTGTCCTCGGCGCTGGTGTCTTCGTCGCTGTCCGCATCGGCGCCTGCTTCGTCTTCCGCGGCGACCGTCTCTTCTTCATTCAGGCCGTCGACCAGTTCGTCGATGCGCAGCTCGCCGTCGGCGACCTGCTGCGCGCTCGCGAGAATCGCGGAGATCGCGAGCGGGCATGCGGCGATCGCCTGCACCATTTCGTGCAGGCCGTCTTCGATGCGTTTCGCGATCGCAATTTCGCCCGCGCGCGTCAGCAGCTCGGTCGCGCCCATTTCGCGCATGTACATGCGCACGGGGTCGGTGGTGCGGCCGAATTCGGAGTCGACGGTCGACAGCGCGACTTCGGTCTCTTCGTCCGCCTGGTCGTCCGAGACCACGCTGGGGGTGTTGGAGTTGAGCAGCAGGGTTTCCGAGTCCGGGGCCTGCTCGTAGACCTGCACGCCCATGTCGCTGAACGCGCTGACGATGCTGTCGATCGCCGCCGTTTGCGTGAAGTTGTCGGGCAAGTGGTCGTTGATCTGCGCGTGGGTCAGGTAGCCTTGCTCCTTACCCAACTGGATCAGCGCGCGCATCAGGCGCTGGCGTTCTTCGGCTTGCTGCGGCGGCAGTTCGGTTGCCGTGGGGATCGCTTTGTTGGCGCCCTTGCCTTTGGCCGAGCGGCCGGAGGGAACTTTGGCGGTGAAGGCGGCGGTTTCGTGTTGCGAATCTTCGCGATCGAAAGGGTTCACGTAATTTCCTCTAGAGGCTTCGCTATGAGACGCAAGACGCTACCGTCAGGCGTTTCGAGCATGGCTCAGCATCACCTGATGTGACTCAACGCGGTTGTTGGGCTGTGCTCTGGAGAGCAAAAAAGATGAGCCCGCTTGAAGCGGGCCGATGGATATGAGAAATTTTGCGCGGCTCGCATTATATACGAGCTTGCGTGTTCGCGCTCACGGGTGCGCATCAATTCGTCATGCTTGTTGGTATCGCTTACGTGTCTGTTGGTTTTCGAGGCACGCCGACGTTCTCATGAAGATGAAGGTGCCCTCGTTTGAGTTCCATATAAATGGGCGCGCATCTTTGCGCGCTGTCTCCGAAGAAAATTCGCGGCAAGGGGTTGACGCGCTGTCGGCCGCTCTCCATAATCTCGC
>NZ_JASGFN010000061.1:0-5168 GCF_047605525.1 Paraburkholderia sp.
GGTCGCGGCGCGCGGGCCGGTCGACGTGCTGGTCGCGAACGCGGGCGCGGCATCCGGCGCGACGCTCGCGACCACCGACGCCGCCAGTTGGCAGCGCGACATCCATCTGAATCTGAACGGTACGTATCACACGGTGGAAGCGGTGCGTGCGTCGATGATCGAGCGGCAGCGCGGCGCACTCGTGCTGATCGGCTCGGTGAACGGTCTCGCCGCGCTCGGTCATCCCGCGTATAGCGCGGCGAAGGCCGGCCTGATCAGCTACACGAAGGCGCTCGCGGTCGAACTGGGCCGCCACGGCATTCGCGCGAACATCGTGTGTCCGGGCACGGTGAAGACCCAGGCGTGGCAGGCGCGCGTCGACAGGAATCCGCAGGTGTTCGAGGATCTGAAGAAGTGGTACCCGTTGCGCGACTTCGCGACGCCCGACGACATCGCCGACGCGGTGCTGTTTCTCGCGTCGCCGATGGCGCGCGTGATTACCGGCGTCGCGCTGCCGGTCGACGGCGGGCTGATGGCCGGCAACCGGTTGATGGCGCAGGAGCTCACGCTCGAGTCGTTCTGAGCCGGAACACCCGTAACAGGAAGCGCAACACGACGCGCCACGACACGCGGCAAGACAACGAGGACAGCATGGCAGCAGTGCAACTGAGCGGCATCTTCAAACGCTATGGCGACACGCAGGTCGTGCACGGCATCGATCTCGACATCGACGACGGCGAGTTCGTCGTGCTGGTCGGCCCGTCGGGCTGCGGCAAGAGCACGCTGATGCGGATGGTGGCCGGGCTCGAGGAAATCAGCGGCGGCGATCTGCTGATCGGCGGCACGCGCGCGAATACGCTCGCGCCGCAGCAGCGCAATATCTCGATGGTGTTTCAGAGCTACGCGCTCTATCCGCATCTGTCGGTCTACGAGAATATCGCGTTCGGCCCGCGCATTCGCAAGGAAGCGCCGTCGAGCTTCAGGCCGCGCATCGACGCCGCCGCGAAGATGCTGAACCTCGGCGGCTATCTGGACCGGCTGCCGCGCGCGCTGTCGGGCGGCCAGCGGCAACGCGTCGCGATGGGCCGCGCGGTGGTGCGCGAGCCGTCGCTGTTCCTGTTCGACGAACCGCTGTCGAATCTCGACGCGAAACTGCGCGTGCAGATGCGCACCGAAATCAAGGCGCTGCATCAGCGTCTGAAGAATACGGTGATCTACGTCACGCACGATCAGATCGAGGCGATGACGATGGCCGATCGCATCGTCGTGATGAACGCGGGGCGCATCGAGCAGATCGGCCGGCCGCTGGAGCTCTACGATCGTCCGGCGAATCTGTTCGTCGCGAGCTTCCTCGGTTCGCCGTCGATGAATTTCGCCGAAGGCGTGATCGTCAATCGCGCGCAGGGCCACGGCCTCGCGTTGAAGCTCGCGGACGGCAGCGAGGTCGCGCTCGAACGCGCGCCCGCGTCGGTGGCGCCCGGCGCGCAGGTCACGCTGGGCGTGCGACCCGAACACATCGAGCTCACGACGCAGATACCGGATGCCGCGCTCGACGTCGAAGTGATCGAGCCGACTGGCGCCGAGACGCATTTGTACGGGAAAATAGGCGGCACCACGTGGTGCGTGACGACGCGCGAGCGCTCGCGGATCGAGCCCGGTCAGCGTGTCGCGCTGCGTTTGCCGGTCGGGCACATTCATCTGTTCGATACGGAGAGCGGACGCAGGCTGGTCTGAACCGCGTGTTGCCGCTCGACGCGCACTCGAGCCGATTGAAGCCGAACAGGCTGCGAGCGGCTCTTTTCGCGGCAACGCACGTGCGTTCCCTATGTAAACAGACCCTAAGGAACACCGGGTGTCCGCACCGAACTTGATTCCCCATATCCGCAGCGCACTCGCCAGTTTGCGGCCCGCCGAGCGCAAGGTCGCCGACATGGTGCTGGCCGACGTCGACTTCGCGATGCGCGCCAGCATCACCGAACTCGCGCAGCGCGCCGACGTGTCCGAGCCTTCCGTCACGCGGTTTTGCCGCGCGATCGGCGCGCATGGTCTGCGCGACTTCAAGATGCAGCTCGCGCAGAGCGTCGCGGGCGGACTGCCGTATGCGTCGACCGCGGTCGCGCGCGACGACGACATGCAGACCCTGATGGACAAGGTCGGCGAGGCGGCCATCGACGGCATTACGCATGCGCGCGGCGCGCTCGATCCGGCTGTGGTCGAAAGCGCGATTGCGGCACTCGCGAGCGCGCGGCGGGTGTTTTTCTTCGGCGTGGGTTCGGGTTCGGGACTCGTCGCGCAGGATGCGGCGCTGCGTTTTCTGCGCATCGATATCGCGGCGGCGGCGTTCACCGATGGTCATTTGCAGCGGCTTTACGCGGGCCTGATGGAGCCCGGCGACGTAGCGTTCGCGATTTCGCATTCGGGGCGCAGCGTCGAAGTGAACGAGAGCATCCAGATCGCGAAGGAGCGTGGCGCGACGACGATCGCGCTGACCAACGTCGGTTCGCGGCTTGCGTGGCTCGTCGATATTCCGTTGCTGTTGCGCGTGCCGAGCCCGATCGATCCGAATACGCCGGGCGTGTCGCGGCTCGTGCATCTGTGCATCATGGACGCGCTCGCGATCGGCGTTGCGTTGAAAGCCGGGCCGGCGACGCTGGAGAAGATGCGGCATGCGAAGGCGCGGCTGGCGTCACACGAGCCGCAGGGGGCGGGCGGGTAGGCGGTGCTTTTCGAAACCTCAGAACTTCGAAAAAGCCCTTACGTATCGGCGTTTTCCGCGCCGCTCACTGCCGCCATCCATCCGAATCGCCGCGACAATCTCGATGTCGCCGCACGCAATGTCCGCGCGGGCTGGCCTGACGGTTCGCAATCGAAGCCGCCGCCCGGTCCCATCAACGCGAGCACGACGCAGATGCTGCCGGTGTGATCGAGCACGGGCGCGGCGAGCGTATTGATGCCGGGGATCGGTTTGCTCAACGCCGTATCAATTCCGTCCGCGCGAATCCGCGCGAGCCGCCGCGCGTAAGCGGCCTTTTGCGCGGCGATATCGGCGGCACCGGCTCCCGCGAGCCGCAGATGATCCTGTGCCAGCAGACCCGCGCGCACGTCGTCGGCGACATATGCGGCGAACATACGGCCAATCGCCGTATTCACGAGCGACATCACGGTGCCGACGCGCAGGCTCACATGCAAGGGCCGCGCCGATTCCTCGAGACGCACGACGGTCGGTCCGAGCGGTCCGAGCACCGCCATCGCGACGCTCATTCCAGTCGATGCCGCGAGATCGATCACTTCGGGCTCGGCCTCGCGCGTCGGCGACAGACGCTGCAAACCGATCAGGCCCAACTCGAGCGCGAGCGGACCGGCTTCGAAGCAACCGGATGCGTCGCGGCTCAGCAGGCCGATTTTCAGCAGACTCACGAGATGCGGAAACGCCTTCGCGGGCGGCATGCCGGCCGCGGCCGCGAGATCGCGCAGGTTCAGCGGACGCGCGGCGGCGACGAGCGCCGTCAGCAGTTCGCCGGTGTTGTCGAGCGATTGAATGCCGCGCTGCGGTTTCGCGTCGGTGGAAGCGGGGGAGAGATGGGCGGAATCGGTCACGATCAGAAACACGCTACAGGGACGATGCAAGCGATGACGTCAAAGAAGCGGGGGCCGCCGCGAGGTCGGCGCCGATGTCACGCACCGCGTCTAGCAACGCACGCGCAACCGGCCCGTCGGCGGCGACGTCGAGCACGCCCGTCGAACCGATCACCGTCAGCGCGAGCGCGACGCGGCCTTCGCTATCGAGCACCGGCGCGCTCAGGCTGCTGATGCCCGGACTCGGCGCATCGACGCTGCTTTCGAGCCCGCGCGCGCGGATGCGCGCGAGCGTCGCGTCGAATGCCGCGCGTTCGGCGGGCGCCGTCATCGCGCTGCCCGCCGCACCCGATTGATTCGCCCACGTCGCGTCGAGCACGTCGCGCGGCAGATACGCGCAGAACACACGCCCGGTCGAGGTCGCCGGCAGCGACATCACCGTGCCCACATGCAGATTCACGTGCAGCGGAAAGCCCGCGTGTTCATAGCGCACGATGGTCGGCCCTTGCGGCCCGGCAATGCAGATCGCGACGCTAAAGCCGATCGCCTCGGCGAGCGCCGCGACGCGCGGCACGGCGGCGCGAAACGCCGGCTGGTTTTCGAGGCGCAGCAAACCGAGCCGCAGCGCGAGCGGCCCCGGCTCATAGCGGCCCGCCAGTTCGTCGCGCTTGATGAGGCCGAGGCGGCTCAGGCTCACCAGATACGCATGCGCCTGCCCCGGCGCGATCTGCGCGGCGCTCGCGAGATCGGACAGCGCGAGCGGCGCGCGCGCGCCGGCGAGCGCGAGCAGCACCCGGCCGCTGACCTCGACGCTTTGAATGCCGCGCTGCGGTTTGCCGTTTTCCGCCGCCGCGCCGCTGCCTGCGCTTGCCGCCGATTTCATCGCTTTGCTCACACCCTCACTCGTCCGTAAAAGGCGGTCCATGTTAATCGAATGCTCGCGTCTCCTCCAAGCCCTTGCCGAGCAGGGACGACGCGCCTGAAGCCAGGCCGCGAGTCACCGCCTACGATAACGCGTTCGTCGCGAACTGACGCCGCGCACTGACGCACGCTCAATCGTCGTACCGGTCTGGCCGACGCGGCGCGCCGGCTTCAATGCGTTCGTTCCCGTCATCACTCGGCAGCCGGCTTCGGGGATGTCCAGTTGACCGGGTATTGGAGTGAGATCTGCAAGCGGTCGCGCAATTCGGGATGCACCGATGCCTGGTTGAGAACGGCCATGCCGCCAATCTGCCGCAAAGTCTCATCAGTCAACGGAGCGGTCGGGTCGTCGGAGCCAAGCGGCAAATTCATTGCCGATCCGCGCGCTATCTGTCGATCTATGGCTCCCTTGATTTCGTTCCGGTACACGGTACACAACTGGATTTGCCGCGTTTTCTCGTCATAAAAAATCACGGTGGCACGCAGCTCGTCATTGCTCCTGTTGCTTCTTGGCGAGGCTCGGCGCTCCTCGGCTACCGCGAACACATCGTGGTTGTCTATCGCGCGTTTTAGCGCTCGGATCAGGCTGTCTGCCGTTGCGTCCAGAGGGTAGTGCACGCAGTGTCGAAGGAAGTCGCCTAGCAGGTTGTTGAAAAGCGCCCCGTCATGACGACCGAAGCTATGTTCAGGAG
>NZ_JASGFN010000062.1:0-3794 GCF_047605525.1 Paraburkholderia sp.
CTCCGCGCCGGCGGCCGCGTCGGCGCCGCCGGCGGCAAGCGGAGCCGCCGCCCTCGTGCCCGCCGCATTCAACTCGAATGGGCTCGCGTCGCAGATCGCCCGCCAGGGCGCGCATTGGGCCGGCTATCTCGGCAGATCGCTGCGCGGCTCGATCGCCGCGCTGCTCGACGTCGCATCGGTGCGCGCATGGTGGCACGGGCAAATCGCCAATCCGCAAGCGCACGCGGTACTGTTCGAGGTGGTCTGGTCGCTGCTCGCCGCGCTGATTCCCGCGCTGCTGCTCGAGTGGCTGACGCGGCGGCTGCTGCGGCGCGCATACAGGGCGATCGCCGCGCGCCGCGAACTGGCGCTGCCGGACGAACCCGCCGATGCGCAGGCGGACGGCCCTCCGGGCGCGCCACGGGCGGACCATCTGCCGACCGGCACGCCGCCGGTGCTCGAAGCGGAGGCGCAGGCCGTCGCCACCGGCCCGGCCGTCCCTGATATGACGCAATACGCGACGCCGTCCGAGAAAGGCCGCGCGATCGAGGCCGAAGGCAAGCGCAACGCGACCCACCACTGGACACTGCTGCAGCGCCTGCCGCGCGCGCTGCTGATTACCGTGGCGCGGCTGCTGCCGCTCGTGGTGTTCGTCGGCGTGGCGGGCGCGCTGATGTCGGTCCTCACCGACAACGGCACGCCGCAGGACCGCGCGCTCGATTCGCTGGTCGACATCTACGTGCTGTGCCGCGTGATCGTGATCGTCGGCGCGTTCTTCCTGCAACCGGGCGCGCCGCGTCTGCGGCTGCTGCGCATGGGCGACGCGTGGGCGGTGTACCTGCTCGGCTGGATCGAGCGCATCGTCGGCGTGGTCGGCGCCGGCGTCGCGCTCGCCGAGGTCGCGCGGGCGCTCGGCATGAACGACGCCGCGCGTCTCGCGCTGCTGAAAGTGGTCGCGCTCGTCGGCCACGTGATGATCTCGATCCTGATCCTGCGCTGCGCGAAACCGGTCGGCAACCGGATCCGCAAACGCTTCACCGCGCACGAATCGCTCCAGATGTTCGGCAACGCGCTCGCGGATGCGTGGGCCTGGGTCACGGCCGCCATCGTGATGGCGTTGTGGTTCGTATGGGCGTTCGACGTGCAGAACGGCTATCACGCGCTCGTGAATATCGGCGGCATGACGCTCGCGATCCTGATCGGCGCGCGGCTCGTGTCGATCGTGATCTTCGGCGCGCTCGCGCGCATCTTCCATGTGCAGGGCGAGGAATCGCGCTCGCTCGTGCATCAGCACGCGTATCGCTACTATCCGCTGCTGCGGCGCGTGGTCAGCTGGATCATCGGCATCGTCACCGCGCTCGCGCTGCTGCAGGCGTGGGGCGTCGACGTCATCGACCTGTTCCGCACCGGCACGATCGGCGGCCGGCTCGCGTCCGCGCTCGCGACGATCGGCGTAGCGGCGGTGATCGCGCTGGTCGTGTGGGAGGCCGTCAACGTCGCGGCCGAACGGCGCCTCGACAACTGGACGAGCCGCGGCGATCTGGTGCGCGCCGCGCGGCTGCGCACGCTGCTGCCGATGATGCGCAGCGCGCTCTTCTGCGTGATCGCGCTCGTCGTCGTGCTGACCGGCCTGAGCGAACTCGGCGTGAACATCGGGCCGCTGCTCGCGGGCGCGAGCATCTTCGGCGTCGCGCTCGGCTTCGGCTCGCAGAAGCTCGTGCAGGACTTCATCACCGGCATCTTCCTGCTGATGGAAAACGCGATGCAGGTCGGCGACTGGGTCACGCTCGCGGGCGTCTCGGGCACCGTCGAATATCTGTCGATCCGCACGGTGCGGCTGCGCGGCAGCGACGGCTCGCTGTTTACGGTGCCGTTCAGTTCGGTGTCGACCGTCAACAACACCAATCGCGGGCTCGGCAACGCGGCGGTGCGCGTGAATATCGTGTTCGGCCAGGACGTCGAGCGTGCCATCGATACGCTGAAGGAAATCGGCGCGTCGCTGCGCGAGGACGAGAAGTTCAAGGACGGCATCCTGTCGGACTTCGCGTTCTGGGGCGTCGACGCGGTCGACGGTTCGGCCATCACGCTCGCCGGCCAGATCCAGTGCCGCGATACCGCGCGCTGGGGCGTGCAGCGTGAATTCAACCGGCGCATCGTCGAGCGCTTCAGCGAGCGCGGCATCGAGATCGCGAATCCGCAGCGTCATCTGCTGACGTGGGACCCGCAAAGCAACCCGGTGAAAACCGATTCGGGCGCGGCGCGTGAGCGCGACGACGGGCAGCCGCCCGGCGGCGCCGCGGCGAACCCGGACTCGGACCCGGACCATCGAGGCGATGCGCCGGTGGAAGACCAGATACCCGTCGATCCGAATCCGGCCGGCGGCCCCGGCACACCATCGAATCCGGGCTCGGCGTCGCCGCATGCGTGACGCGTGACGCGGCGCGGTGTGCCGGTTCAGCGCGGCGGCTCCCTACCGCACCTGCCACCAGCGCGGCAACAGCCGCCGCACCTCGGGCCGCCGATACCGGTCGTCGATCAGATGCACGACGCCACGATCCTCCTCGGTGCGGATCACGCGCCCGGCCGCCTGCACCACCTTCTGCAAACCGGGGTACAGGTACGTGTAGTCGTAGCCGTTGCCGAATCGCGCGTCGAGCGTGCGCCGCATCTGCTCGTTGACGTCGTTCATCTGCGGCAGGCCGAGCGTCGCGATGAATGCGCCGATCAATTGCGAGCCGGTCAGATCGATGCCTTCCGAAAACGCGCCGCCGAGCACCGCGAAACCGATCCCCCGATTCATCGTTCTGAAACGCGCGAGAAACGCGTCGCGCGCGGCTTCGTCCATGGCGGGCTCCTGTGCCCACACCGGCAAGCCGGGGTGCCGCTCGCGCATCAGCGTGACCACGCGTTGCAAGTACTCGAAGCTGCTCAGAAAGCCGAGGTAATTGCCCGGCTTCGCTTCATACTGTTTCGCGATCAACGCGACGATCGGCGCGAGCGAATGTTCGCGATCGCGCCAGCGTGTCGATACATAGCCGGCCACGTGCACCTGCAACTGCTCCGCGCGAAACGGTCCTTCGACGTCGAGCCAGCGCGTGTCGCCGGGCAATCCGAGCGTATCGCGATAGAAATGCCGTGGATGCAGCGTGCCGGAGAACATCACCGTGGCGCGCGCGGCCGCATAACGCGGCGCCAGAAACGGCGCCGGGATAACGTTGCGCACGCAAAGCGTCGCGCTGGTTTTATCGCGCGGCGCGTAACGGTCGGCCTGTAGCGTGACGTCGAAAATCGAGTGTTCGCCGAACTGCTCGGCGAGCGCGACGAAATGCATCGCGTCGAAGAAGAAACGCAGCGCGTTTTCGTCGATCGACAGCGGCGCATCGGCAAGCTGATCCGTCACCGCGCCGATCAGATTCTGCGCGGCCGACAGCAGCTTGCCCGGCACCTCCGCGTAGACCCGATAGCCGTCCGTCTGCGCGCGTTTGAGCGCATTCCATTCGCGCTGCAAGCGTTCGAGCGGCTTGCGCAGCGTCGCCGGCGCGGTCTTGCGCGCGAGCCTGAACGCCGCCTGATCGAGCGGCGCGGTATACATGCGCCGCGCGCGTTCGAGCAGATTGTGTGCCTCGTCGACGAGCACGCCGACGCGCCACTGATTGATCTGCGTGAGCGCGTACAGCATCGCGCTGCCGTCGTAGTAGTAGTTGTAGTCGCCGACCACCACGTCGGCCCAGCGCGCCAGTTCCTGCGCCAGATAGTACGGACACACCTCGTTGGCGAGCGCCGCGTCGCGCAGCGCCGCGCGATCGAGCCGCGGC
>NZ_JASGFN010000063.1:0-3554 GCF_047605525.1 Paraburkholderia sp.
CGCCGGCCGCCGCGGTCGACGCGCCTGCCGGCGCGGCCAGCGCTCCGGCGGCGCCGGCCGCCGCCGCGCCGCAGGGTCACGTCGTGACCTCGCCGATGGTGGGCACGTTCTATCGCGCGCCGTCGCCGGGCGCCGATCCGTTCGTGCAGGTCGGCGACACGGTCAAGGAAGGCCAGACCATCTGCATCATCGAAGCGATGAAGCTGCTCAATGAAATCGAGTCGGACAAGTCCGGCGTGGTCAAGGAAATCCTCGTCGAAAACGGCCAGGCGGTCGAGTACGGCCAACCGCTGTTCGTGGTCGGCTAACGCGGCACCCAGTGTTCGCCGCCCGCGCGCCGTTCATCCCGAGGCGCGCGACCGATCCTCTGCGGCAGCCGGCGTCGTGACCGACCCGGCGCCCATTGATGAGTCGAAAACCCGCTATGTTTGAAAAAATCCTCATTGCCAATCGTGGCGAGATCGCGCTTCGTATCCAGCGCGCCTGCCGCGAACTCGGCGTCAAGACGGTCGTCGTCTATTCGGAAGCCGACAAGGAAGCCAAGTACGTGAAGCTCGCCGACGAGGCGGTCTGCATCGGCCCGGCGCCGTCGAATCTGAGCTATCTGAACATGCCGGCGCTGATCAGCGCGGCGGAAGTCACCGACGCCGAAGCGATGCACCCCGGCTACGGCTTCCTGTCGGAGAACGCCGATTTCGCCGAGCGCGTCGAGCAGTCCGGCTTCACCTTCATCGGCCCGCGTCCGGAAACGATCCGCATGATGGGCGACAAGGTCACGGCCAAGCAGACCATGATCAAGACCGGCGTGCCCTGCGTGCCGGGTTCGGAAGGCGCGTTGTCCGACGATCCGAAAGAGATCGTGAAGATTGCCCGTCAGATCGGCTACCCGGTCATCATCAAGGCGGCGGGTGGCGGCGGCGGCCGCGGCATGCGGGTGGTGCACACGGAAGCGGCGCTCGTCAACGCGGTCAACATGACCCGCGAGGAAGCCGGCCGCGCGTTCGGCAACCCGCAGGTCTACATGGAAAAATTCCTCGAGAACCCGCGGCACATCGAAATCCAGGTGCTGTCCGATTCGTTCCGCAACGCGGTGTGGCTCGGCGAGCGTGACTGCTCGATGCAACGCCGTCACCAGAAGGTGATCGAGGAAGCGCCGGCACCCGGTATCGCGCGCCGTCTGATCGACCGGATCGGCGACCGTTGCGCGGATGCCTGCAAGAAAATGGGCTACCTCGGCGCGGGCACGTTCGAATTCCTGTACGAAAACGGCGAGTTCTACTTCATCGAGATGAACACGCGCGTGCAGGTCGAGCATCCGGTGACCGAGCTGATCACCGGTGTCGACATCGTGCAGGAACAGATCCGCATCGCGGCCGGCGAGAAGCTCGCGTTCCGTCAGCGCGACATCCAGTTCCGCGGCCATGCGATCGAATGCCGGATCAATGCCGAAGATCCGTTCAAGTTCACGCCGTCGCCGGGACGCCTGACGTCGTGGCACATGCCGGGCGGCCCCGGCATCCGCGTCGATTCGCACGCGTACAACGGCTACTTCGTGCCGCCGAACTACGATTCGATGATCGGCAAGCTGATCGCTTATGGCGCGACGCGCGAACAGGCGATCAAGCGCATGCGCATCGCGCTGTCGGAAATGGTGGTCGAAGGCATTCAGACCAACATCCCGCTGCACCGCGAGCTGATGCTCGATGCCAAGTTCGTCGAAGGCGGCACCAGCATCCATTACCTCGAAAACCGGCTGGCCGCGCGTCAGCAGGTCGCGGAAGAAGCGTAAGTCATGAGCTATCGGGAACTGGTCGCCGAACTGGCGCGCGAGCACGCGGAGGAGTTGTCCGACGCGCTACTCGAGCTGGGCGCGCTGTCCGTGTCGGTCGAAGACGCCGATGCCGACACGCCCGATGAGCAGCCGCTCTTCGGCGAACCCGGTCTCACGCCGGATCGCACCGCGTGGCAGCGTTCGCGCGTGATCGCGCTGCTCGCGCCGGAACACGACCCGGCGGTGCTGCTGACCGCCGCGGCGAACGAAATCGGACTCGACGCCGCGCCGGCCTTCAGCCTGCGTGAAGTCGAGGAGCAGGACTGGGTACGGCTCACGCAGTCGCAGTTCGATCCGATCCAGATCGGCGAACGCATCTGGGTCGTGCCGTCGTGGCACGCCGCGCCGGACCCCGGCGCGCTGGTGCTCGAGCTGGATCCGGGACTCGCGTTCGGCACCGGCAGCCATCCGACCACGCGCCTGTGCATGGAGTGGATCGAGCAGTCTGTGAAGGCCGGCCAGTCCGTGCTCGATTACGGCTGCGGCTCGGGCATCCTCGCGATTCTCGCGAAGAAGTGCGGCGCGGATCCGGTGATCGGCATCGACATCGATCCGCAAGCGGTCGAGTCGGCGCGCCACAACAGCGAGCGCAATCATGCCGATGTCACCTACGGTCTGCCCGACGCCTGTCCGGCCGTCGAATTCGACGTCGTGGTCGCGAACATCCTGTCCAATCCGCTGAAACTGATGGCGTCGATGCTGTCGTCGAAGGTAAAGCCGGGTGGGCGCATCGCGCTGTCGGGCATTCTCGCGCGTCAGGCCGACGAAGTCGCGCAGGTCTACGCGCGCTGGATCGATATCGACGTATGGCGCGAACACGAAGGCTGGGTGTGCCTCACGGGAACACGCGGGAAGCCGCCGCGAAAGCCATTAGAATAACGCGTATCGTCAAACCAACGGCCCCCGGCTTAACGGCTCAATATGCTCCTGGCGACGCGTTGCCCCTTCTGCGAAACTGTTTTCAGCCTGCAACCGGCGCAGCTTGCGCAGCGCCGTGGTCTCGTGCGTTGCGGGCACTGCCAGGAAGTCTTCGATGCGTCGAGCAGCCTGTTCGACGTCACCGAGGGCGGCGATTTCTCGCAAGCCAAACCGGTCGCCGCGGCAGCCGCGATCGAGGCGCTGTCGGGCGTGCGGCAGCAGAGCGCCGATTTCAGCGCCGAGGCGCGGGATCCGTGGGCGCCTGCTGCGGGCGGCGCATCGAGCAGCACGCTCGACGACCGTCTGCATGACAATGCCGTCAGCATGCCGCTTGCGCCGCTGCCTCTGGGCGACAGCGACAAGGCGCCGCCTGCGCCGGCCGCATCGCGCACCGCGACCGAGCCGGAATTGCCCGCCGGCGGCTTCACCGCGCCGCTGCCCGCGGATCAGGAACCGACGCTGGCCGACGCGCCGCTCGAACCGTTCGCCTATCCGGCCGACGAACTGCCTGCCGTCGCCGTTTCGCCGGCAACATCTTCCGCGAATATTCCCGCCGCGGCGGCTGCAGTTACTGCCGCGCAACCGCGCGCCGACGACGCGCCGCGCGTCTGGCACAAGACCGAACGCGCGGAATCGTCCACGCTGGATGAGCCCATGCTGGATGAGCCCGCACTGCGCGATCCGGCGAGTCTGTATGGCATGCCCGATAACGAGCCGCGCTTCGGCACGGCTGCCGGGTTAGGCGCCGCGGCCGGCTTCGGCACCGCCGCGAGCGGCGCGGCCACCGGCGGCCCAGGCGGTCCGC
>NZ_JASGFN010000064.1:0-2516 GCF_047605525.1 Paraburkholderia sp.
TCGAACCAACGACCCCCACCATGTCAAGGTGGTGCTCTAACCAACTGAGCTACGAGCCTTCAGAGGCGCGAATTATAGAGACTCGTCGCGAACAGTACAAGCCCTCGACGCGCGTTGCCGTCACGCACGCGTGTGATCAGTTCGCCACGGCCCATTCGGTGTGTTGATCCAATGGATAAACCGGGCGCTTCACATGCTCGAAATTGAAGAGACCGTAGTCCGAACTCGTGACGCCGCGGCTGTCGCATTCGACGAGTCCCGCGGCAATCGGCACGAAAACCGGCCGGCAGTACATGCGCGATTTGAGCAATAGAAAACGCGCGCGCCGCGGATCGATACCGACGCTTTCGAACACGCCGAGATCCCACGGCTCATGCGTGCGCTCGGTAACGACGAGCTTTACGGTGCCGGTATCGAGCACGGCGGCGCGTCCCATGAATGCGCGCTGGCCCGTGTAGGTCGGACCGCTGATCACGTATTCGCCGTCGGTCAGCGCGCGCACGACACCGGTCACGGCAAGCGGCGCGCGCGCCGGCAGTGCGTCGCTCGTGAGCTTGTTGCCGATCGTCAGCGTGAGCGTGCTGCCGACGCCTGCCGACGCCAATGCCGCGACAGCCTGCGGATCGCACAACGGTCCGCTGACGATGCCTTCGAGGCCCTGCTTCAGCGCTTCCTCGAGCAGGTCCATCGTGTCGCACGTGCCGCCCGACATGCAGTTATCGCCGTGATCGAGCAGCAGGACGGGCTTGTCGACGCCGCGCGCGAGCGCTGCCGCCCGCGCAACCGATTCGGCCAGCGGCGCGCTGCGATAAACGAAATCGTCGCGCTCGTCCCAGATCTGCCGCGCGATGCGCGCGGCGACCGCTTCGGCATCGGCGCGCTCGCCATTGCCCACCACGACGACACTGATGCACGGCGCGACGATATCGGCGAGCGAGAAGCCGGCCAGCACCGACACCGCGAGCATACCGTCGGCCTCGGCGGCGCGCGCGGCCTCGACCGCGCGCTTCATTGCGCCCCCGGCGGTCGCGCTGCGCAGCGTGTGCGTGAGCAGCGGCGGCTGACACCATGCGAGCACCGGCTTCGCGCGGCCATCGATCATGTCGAACAGCAGCCGCGCCGCGTGCGCGCCAGTCTCGTACATATCGACGTGCGGATAGGTCTTGAAGCTCACGATCACATCCGCGTTGTCGATCATCTTCTGCGTGACGTTGCCGTGCAGATCGAGCGCGACCGCAATCGGCGCGTTGGGCAGCCGCGCACGCACGCGCGCGAGCAGATCCCCTTCGCCGTCGTTCGAATTCCTGGCGACCATCGCGCCGTGCAGATCGAGCATCACCGCGTCGCAGCCCGTTGCAGCCGAAACGATCGCGTCGCAGATCGCATCGTAGGCGGCGGCCTCGACCGGCCCGCTCGGATTCGCCGACGCCGACACCGGCGTCACGATTTCGGCATGCACGCGTTCGGCGGCGTCGATGAACGCGGACATCGCCGTCTGCATGCCCTTGTTTTCGTTGAACGCATCACGTCCATAGCTCGGACCGTTGCGGCCGAATGCGGCGAGCGGGGTCTCGACCGGCGAGAACGTGTTGGTCTCGTGGTTCATCCGCGCGATCAGGATTTTCATGTGCGTGCGCTCCCTGTCTTCGACGCGGCGTTCAGCATCACCTGCAGCAGCACGTTGCAGCCGGCCTCGAGATGATCCGCGCGCGCATCCTCGATTTCGTTGTGGCTGATGCCGTCCTTGCACGGCACGAAGATCATCGCGGTGGGCGCGACGCGCGCGAGATAAACCGCGTCGTGACCCGCGCCGCTGATCACGTCCATCGACGCCAGGCCGAGCCGGTCCGCGCTTCGTTTCACATCGGCGACCAGTGCGGTGGCGAATGGCTGCGGCGGGAAGTACACGACCTGTTCGATGTCGATGGTGACGGCGGCAGGATCTCCTGTGCTGTTGCCCCCGCTGTTGCCTGACTGGTTGACTGCTTGAGCGCATGCGGCGCGCAATGCGTGGTCCATCGCCGAGAGCGAGGTGTCGTCGGCGGCGCGCAGGTCGACGGTGAACGTCACGCGGCCCGGGATGACGTTGCGCGAGTTCGGATGCACGTCGAGCCAGCCCACCGTGCCGCGGCCGTGCGGCGCGTGATCGAGCGCGATACGGTTGACCGCGTGAATCAGGTCCGCGGCGACGAGTAACGCATCGCGGCGCAGTGCCATTGGCGTAGGCCCCGCGTGCGCTTCCATGCCGTGCACGGTCACGTCGTACCAGCGCTGGCCGAGCGCGCCCTGCACGATGCCGATGACCTTGTCGTGCGCCTCCAGCACCGGCCCCTGTTCGATATGCGCCTCGAAATAGGCGCCGACGGCATGCGGCGCCCCGCTGTCGCCGGCATAGCCGATCGCCGCGAGCGCGTCACGCACCGACACGTCGTCGCGATCGCATTGCACAAGCGCATGCTCGAGCGTGAACGCGCCGGCGAACACGCCCGAGCCCATCATCACCGGCACGAAGCGCG